>NZ_JBITHT010000007.1:0-633073 GCF_044458265.1 Nonomuraea sp. NPDC050478
TCCCAGCACAGCAGACCCCACCGACCGGCGGTAACGCTACAAATCCATACGATCACATAGCGACATCACAGGCATATGCTCGCGGAACGCACTCTTAAAGAGGGGAACGGGGTTGCTGTTCTTCTCTGAACTGGTGCGGGAACGATGGTCCTGGTCGCGGCGCGCTGGCTCGGAAAAGACACGTCCGACTCGGGCGCCTGGCTGAGGTCGGCGCGCCCATCGGATGGAACGCCGACCAAACGAGGGTTGAGGTGCCGATCACGGCGATCTTATCCGTCGAGAGCGTCCTCGTGATCATTCGAGGGTGTGCCCTGCGCGCGGACATCGTCCACTTCGTCACGCGGGAGCGCAAAGGTCCCTGGCGGCGGGTTGGTCCATGGTTATTGGCGTTAGGGCATATCAGCCGCAGGTGCGGGTCGCGGTGTGCGCACGCGACAGCGCGCGCGGCGGCTGCGGCCCTGCGCTCACCGGCTGCCAGTCCGCTTCCCGCAGCGCGGCCCAGCTCGCCAGGCGGGTGGTGACGTCCAGATGCACGCGCAGGTGAGTGGCCTGGTGGCCGTAACCGCCGGGCACCTCGGCCGTCAGGCACGCCTCGACGGGGACCGGCAGATTCTGCCTCCGGTCGAGCGGGAGCGCCTGCCACTGGAGCCGGATCACGCGCGAGCGGTTGTGCCCCGGCCGCTCGAAAGGCCAGCTGTCGACGCCCTGGGCGACCAGACCGGACAGGACGGAGGGCAGCTGCGAGCAATTGAGCGCTTCCGCCAGCCGCTCGGCGCGCTGTTCGCCCAGCGGACGCCAGGCGGCGCGCGGGTCGACGGCGATGTTGAGACCGGAGCGGACGATGAGATCCACCCGCTCGTCCGGGCCGGTCGCGTTGACCGGTACGTCGGGCCGCCGGATGATCCACGGATTGGCCTGGGCGCTCACGTCGTTCGCGGCGAACAGCGCCGCCAACTCCTGCCAGCTGGCCGGACGGGTGGTGTTGTGGCTGCGGATCGGCGCTGCCCCCTTGACGAGCAAGGGACGGGGCGCCAAGCCCGGGACCACGCGCAGCACCAGCACATACCGGCCGGAGCCGTCCTCCATCGGGACCGGGACGATGTCCGGCACCCAGGGCGGCTCGATGGTGCTGTGGCAGTGCTCGGCGACGGCCTCGAGCGTCTTCTCCTTGACTCCGGCGATCACCCGCTGGGCGCTGACCCCGACCAGGACCATCCCGCCGTGAGTGTTGGTCAAGGCGGCGATCGCCTGGGCGATGCCCTGACAAGTTATCCAGGGGTGTCAGGCACGTGCGTTACCGATGGAAACGCCTCCCAAGGATCTCGCTGAGGGTTCGAAAGGCTCACCGCCGATCCGGAGCGGCCACCGTCGGGGAGATCGGGATCCGTCGTTACCATCGGCGAGCCGGGCGGGCGCCGACCCGTCGTAAACGTCGAGGACCTGGCCGACAGGTATGGATCAAGGGCTCGGCTCGTCCGAGGAACGTCGTGTCAGGTCGCCGGGCAGGGATGCGGTGGGCTCCTGGAGCCGCACCGGTCCGGGGCCGTGGTCGCGCAGGGCGTCGTCGGGATTGAGCAGCAGGCAGGCTTTCATCGATAGGCAGCCGCAGCCGATGCAGCCCGTGAGCTCGTGTTCGAGCTGCTCGATGGCTCGGCGGCGTTCCTCGAGTTGTTTCTTCCACGCACGGGAGACCCGCTGCCAGTCCTGATGGGCAGGGGCGCGGTCGGTAGGGAGGGTGGCGAAGATCTCTGCGACGTCCGACAGCGGGATGTGCAGGCGCTTGGCCACGATGATGAGGGAGATCCGGCGGAGCATGTGCCGGGAGAAGATGCGTTGGTTGCCGCCGTCGCGTTCGCTGAAGATCAGGCCCTTGCGTTCGTAGAAGTGCAGGGCGGAGGCGGGCACGCCGGTCCGGCGGACGATGTCACCGATCGTGAGGTGGTCCTCTGGGCTGGCGTGCACGGCGGCTCCTTGCGGCAAAGGCGGTGTCAGGCGGTGTGGCGGGACCTGGCGCGGCTGTGGATGAGGACGGCCACGACGATGGACAGCACGAGGCAGAGCAGTCCGGTGCCGAGCTGGGTGAGCTGCCAGGACCAGGTGAAGGCGTCCAGTTCCGCGGACTCGGCGCCGGAGGTGAGGCGCCCGGCGCTGATCTCGGCGGCACGGGTCGTGTCGTCGAGCCTGACCGCGAGGAGGCCGGTCAGGGAGGCGCTGAAGGCGGCGATCACTATGGCCTCCGCCGCTCCGCGCAGCGTGTTGAGGAATCCGGCCGCCATGCCGACCGCGTCGGCCGGGACCAGGGCCATGGCCTGTCCGTCGGTGATGCCGAAGGATGCTCCCATGCCGAGGCCGATCATCAGCAGCGGTGCGGCGGCCGCCGCGACCGGATTGTCGGCGTTCAGTCCCATCAGCCACAGGTTCCCTGCCACCACCAGGGCCAGCGCGATCATCATTACCAGCCGGGCCGGGACCCCCTTGTTGACCAGGGTGACGGCGGCCATGGGCGTGATCAGCACGGGAGCGGTGAGCAGCAGCATGGCCGCCCCTGCGGCGGCGGGCGAGAGTTCCGAGGCCGCCTGCAGGTAGGTCGGCAGGAAGACCAGAACGCCGAGGAATCCGATCGAGGTGGTCAGCGTCGCGAGGCTCCAGCCCAGGAAGGCGCGGTTGGCAACCAGGAAGGGAGCCAGGATCGGGGCGGCGCTGCGCCGCTGGGACAGGCCGAACAACACCAGCGCGACCAGGCCGGAGACGGCGGTGACCAGAATGGCCGGATGGGTCCAGCCGAACGCGGACACCTCCAGCAGCGCGAACATCAGCAGGGTCAGTGCGGCGACGAACAGCATGCTGCCCGTCCAGTCGATCGGGCCCGTGCCGGTTGCCCGGGACTCCCTGGTACGGATCGCGCCCAGGGCGACCAGCAGGCCGATGACCGCGAAGATCGCGAAGCTCTCCCGCCACCCGGCGGCGGTGATCAGCAGGCCCGACAGGGTGGGGCCGACGGCGATGCCGACGCCGGCCATGGTGCCCATCAGGGCGAAGGCGCGGTTGCGGGCCGCGCCGTCGTAGCTCGAGGCGAGGATGGCGCCGCCGGCCGCCATGATCCCGGCTCCGCCGACGCCGGAGAGGATGCGGGCGATGTCGGTGACGATGATCGCCTGACTCAGCGCCGTCGCGAGGAATCCGGCCACGAAGACCAGTGCCGCGGCGATGAACACCCGCCGGCGGCCGATCCGGTCGGCGGCCGATCCCGCGACGAGCGTCATGGCCGCGAAGGCCAGGTTGTATCCGGCGACGACCCAGTGCAGTAGGGACCCGGATGCGTCGAGGTCCCGGCCGATGCTAGGCAGCGCCACCGCGGTTCCCGAGATAGACATCGCTACCAGCACGACGCCGACCAAGACCACCGGAAGCGTTAGCGGAGAGGGCCGATCCACTGCGGCGGTATGCCCGGACGGTTGTGTGGAGGTGTCCATGCTGTTCGCTTTCTCTGGTCCGGAAGAGACGGCGGACAGCCCATCAGCTCAACCTAAGTTGAGGTCAAATGCGGTGGTGAGAGCTCTGCTCGACAAAGGGCAGCGGTAGACCTCCGGCCAACTCACACCTCGGTGCGGCAGCGCGGGCCAACCCATTTGTCTGACATGCCTTACTGGCACTCATGCGCTGACCAGCTACACGGACACGGGCTACCTGATCATCTTCATGGCTCCAGCATGCCCCGGCGCGGCCGAGCTTCCCCCTGCTTGCCTAACGTGCCTGACAGGCGTTCAGGTAGCTGACCTGCTAGTTTGCCTGACAACCCAAGATAACCATCGCGATGCTGATGGGGTTCGCCAACCAGCAGCTCGCGCGGAATCTGGCCCGGACGACCGTGGAGGGCCGAGAGAACACAATCAAGGCGTTCGCGGACTACGTGAACACCTACCCCTGGCACTGGACACCGGCTATGGTCGACGAGTGGCTCGGTGACCTGCGCTCGCTGCGGGACCTGAAGCGCTCCACGATACGCTCGTACTCCGAGGCCGTGCGGGCGTTCTGCCACTTCATCACCGATCCGCTCTACGAGTGGACGGCGACCTGCGAAGAGCGGTTCGGTACCCACCCGGTGCAGGTCGTGCACGAGTGGAACACCGCCATGCACGTCCAGGACAACGAGGCGGACGCGAAGAAGCGCGCGTTCACCAAGGCCGAGCTGCACGCCTTCTTCGCGCACTGCGACGACGAGGTCGCCCGCATCCGGGCCTTCGGCCGCAAGGGCTGGCTGCCCGCTTTTCGCGACGCGACCCTGTTCAAGACCGCCTACGCTTTCGGACTGCGGCGCAACGAGACGCGGATGCTGGACGCCGCCGACTTCGGCCGCAACCCGCACGGCGGCGAGTTCGGCGTGTACGGCCGGTGCCAGGTCCGGTTCGGCAAGGCCAAGAAGGGCTCGCCGCCCAAGCGCCGCGGGGTGCTGACCGTGTTCGACTGGACTCCGGACGTCCTGGACGAGTGGTTCACCGAGGTCCACCCGCTGTTCGGCACCAACGACAACCCGGCGGCCTGGCCTTCCGAACGGGGCCTGCGGATCGGCTGCCAGCGGCTCAACTCCCGCTTCATCGCCTACCGCAAGGCCCTGGGCCTCGACGAGGGGCTGGACTTCCACTCCTTCCGCAGGTCCTACGTCACCCACCTCATCGAGGACGGCTGGGACCCGCGCTTCGTCCAGGAGCAAGTCGGCCACGAGCACGCCAGCACCACCTCGCTCTACACCTGCGTCTCCTCGGACTTCCGCACCCGCACCCTGCGGCGGCACCTGGATGCCACCATCGCCGCGGCCCTTGGGACCCAGACCGGGAGGCAGGCATGAAACGCAAGGTCGGCTACACGTGGCGGCTGCGTGAGGTCATGGCCCAGCACCAGATTTTCACGGCCACCGAACTGGTGCCGCTGCTGCGCGAACGGGGCATCGACTTGTCCGCCTCCCAGGTCCACCGCCTGGTCTCCGGCACCCCGGAACGCCTGTCGTTGCAGGTCATGGCCGCGCTCTGCGACATCCTGTCCTGCACTCCGGCCGACCTGGTGGACACCACCGCCGAGAACGCCGGGGTCCGCAAGACCGCCACCGACAACCTGCCCGCACCGCCCGCGAACGTCGCGAAGCTGCGGCCCCGCGCGGCCCGCATCCTGCCCGACGCATGACCCGCACCTACGCCACCGGCGAGCAGTACGAACGCCGGTACATGGCCGAGTGCTGCCGCTGCGGCCGCCGCAGGCACAAGGCCGGCACCTGGCCGGATGGATACGTCTGCCGCACCTGTTCGGACCGCGCCGTCCGGACACGGGGTACCTGTCCGGGATGCGGCCAGGACCGGGCCCTGCCTGGGCTCCGCCCCGGTGACGGAGTCCCGATCTGCACCACCTGCGCCGGCTTCTCCCGAACCTTCGACTGCTCACGCTGCGGCTTCGAGGGCAAGCTCCTGGGCGGGCGGCTGTGTGAGCGCTGCACGCTCAGCGACCGCCTCACCAAGTGGAATTGGAGCCCGCACCAGATTCCAGCTGTAATGACAGCAGCGGATCGTTCTTCATAGACTTCACATAAGGGCGCGAACCTTGTAGCCCTGCTTGACCATGCGCGAAGAAGCTCAACCTGCTGGTTTTCATTCTCACAGGTGACGACCACGTCCCACACGGTCGATGAACGACGGCATGTGCGTGTTCATGTTCCTCGGGCGGGCCCCCGAGGAACTGGCCGTGGCCGGCGGTCTCAAAGAGGCGCAATTGACCCCGCCTGCGGCGCGAAGAGTTCGGTGCCTGCGGACGGTGTCCAGCAACAGCGGATCGCGGGTAATCGAGAGCAGGATGGTGGCCGGAAGTCGGCCAGGTCGCCCAACAGTGGGGACACGTATGGGTCCCGCGGGTTGTGCCCGCCGGCATTGAACTGAACGGCCGGCTGGAGTGGCTCTGCCCGCCGTTGGCTCGGCCGAAACGTTGGGCGGCTCAGGTGAGGAGTCTGCCGCCTCGCTCAGGCGAGTACGTCCGTGGGCTGCGCCGACAACGTGTTTCCAGCTGGCCTTCGCCGACGGAAGGGCCAGCGGCACCCGCACGCGCGTCCTGGCCGCTGTCCGCCCCAGCGGGTCCAGATGCGGGCCTTCGACGGATCAAATGCGGCTGGAGTACTAGGAGGTGACGAGCCTGATCACCTCCTGTCCCTCGGCGGCGGGAGCTCGTCCCACTCCAATCCCGCCATCGGGTCTGCCGGATCCTTCACCCGCAAGTTGTCCACGAGCCGCGCCATGAGGTACGGGTTGTGACCGCATGTGATTCGTCCCATATATGCAATCTGCACCTCCCCCTCTCCTGGCAAGTCAACTGTGACGGATCCATAGTGAGCCCGATAGGGGTTGCGGTTGAGGGCATCGAACTTGTCGACTGCCTCGTACTCGCGAGCCGCATAGAGGACCTCTAGTAGGAGCTTCATGGTTGCCGGTCCCGTCTGCGGTGGCCGGATAGCGGCAATCACATCTTCTTGACGGACGGCGGCATGATTCCCATCCCGCTCCCATGTCACGATCCATGCTTTTCGTCCACGTACTTGCCTAGCCATTTCCCATCTCCCATACTCCGACGTAACGATTCGGACAGAGAAGCTACACCAAACGGATTCCTAAGGTCTTTGCTCGTTCCATGCCCCTTCCGGGCGGCTCGCTCTATCGGGCCCTCTGCCTGGAACGGGCGAACCTGGTGCCAATTTGGATCAGGCACACTTTCGTCATTGCAAGAGAAGGTGCACCTGATCGCTCCCCTCGCCCGAACAGCTCACCTATGTACTCATCGGTTGCACTGCCCCCAGCTCGGATCGGCTTGGTGGTTTGGCTGCTGTCAACGACGGCCGAATTCTGGATCAGGCACACTTTTCGTGATCGGGCCCTGGTCAGTCGGCCAGCAGGATGCGTTTGCGCAGGAGATCGAGGTTGGCGCGGCCGTACATCTGTCGCTTGAGCATCTTGGTGCGGTTGACGTGTCCTTCGACGGGTCCGGAGCTGTAGGGCAGGGTGAGTCCGGCGGTGACGGCGTCTTGGTCGCGGCGTAGTCCTGTGACGAAGGAGTGCAGTTCGGGCAGGTCGTCGCCCAGGACGGCGTTCATCCACGTCTCCAGGTTCTGGCCGTGGCGGTGCGTCATCATCTCGGCGAACTGGCGCACGTGCAGCTGAAGCGCCGCCAGTTGGGGGCAGGTGTTGGTGAGCGCCTGGAGTTGGCGGTGTTCGGCGGGGTCGAGGTTGGCGGGGTTGCGCAGGAACCAGCCGGTGGCCTGCCGGACCGTGGGCGGCCGCGTGGATGTCGGTGCGGGAGGTGTTCCCTCGCGCCAGGGGCGGACGTACTGGCGGACGGTGGTGCCGCTGCCGCGATAGCCCAGAGCTTGCAGTTCCTGGTAGAGGAGTTCGGCGTTGGTGCATCCTGCGGCCCAGCGCTTGCGCAGGTAGGAGTCGTAGGCTTCCAAGTTCCTGGGCCGTCGGCCGGTTCCGTTGTGTACGAGCAGATCCTCTGGACTGGCGGCGCGGGCGAAGCGCCGAACGGTGTTACGCCCTAGAGACAGCAGGTGGGCGATCTGGCGCAGCCCTTGGCCTTGCTCGAGCAGGGTGTGAATGGCGGCATGCCGTTCACGGGTTCGGGTGGCGATGCGGTCCTGACGGTCGGCGGGCGAGCGGGGCGGGACGGACGGCGCCGCAGGTGGCAGCGTGTCGGTGCGCGTGCTGTGCGCAGTGGTCAGGGCTTGAAGATGGTCGCGGTGGCGGGTGACGGTGCGTTCGACGGCCTCGCCGAGATTCCGCCAGAGGTGCCACCTGTCCGCGACCTGGGTCGCGTGCGGCGCGCCGCGGGCGATGCCCTCGGCATAGGCGCCGGCTCGATCACGGCAGACGATCTCTACCCCGGGATGCACGCGCAGCCACGCGGCCAGGGTGTCGGCCGTCCGGTCGGCCAGCACGTCCACCACGGTGCTGGTGGAGATGTCGATCAGGATGGTGCCGTAGGTGTGACCCCGCCGTAGGGCGAAGTCGTCCACACCGAGCACCCGCGGACCGGATTCCAGAGCCGGGTCCGGCAGGGCGCGGATCAGCCTGATCAGCGTCATCCGGCTCACCGAAGCCGCCAGCCGACCGGCGAGCCGGGCTCCGGCGCGGCCGCCCAAGGCCAGCGCGATGGCCTGCAATGCCCGCGCAGCCTTGACGCTGCGGCGGCCGTATCGGACGGTCAGCCCTGGGACCTGCTCGGCAAACGTCGCCTTCGCACACGTGGAAGTACGGCAGAAGAACCGATGAACCCGCAGGTGAAGGAGCACCTCCTGACCTCCGACCGCGGTATCGGACAGCCGTCGTTCATAGTGGCTGTGCACCCGCTGCGACGGCGTTCCACAGGCCGGGCAGGCGGCCTCCACGGTGCCGGTCCTGGCCCGGATCCGCACCGTGCTTCCCGATCGGAAGACCTGCTCAACGCACACACCGACCAGATGAGGGAACAGGACGGCGACCAAATCCTTGATCAACACGCTGCAGATGCTCGTGATCAGAAGCACGGCTACCGGCCGGAACACCCGAACCGTGATTCACACAACGGGTCCGATCACGAAATATGTGCCTGATCCAGTATTCACGCGTCGTCGACAGGCTGCCGCTGCATCGCGCTTGGTGTCGGGGTGCTGGGCTTGGTCGGTTCGGCCCGGTGTCGCCTCCTCGTCAGACCAGCTGGAGCGGTTGCATGAACGCCGCCGCCGAGTGGATTCCCCAGCGCGGGGCAGTGGAGCCAGCCAATCGCGGCGATCTGTACACAGCGGAGCGGAAATCGCGCTCGCGGCAGCGGAGGCATCGATCCCTCTCCTGCAGTCTGGGACCGCGTTTCAAGGCTTCCGGGCCGCAAGAGCGAACACCATCTTGAGGCGGAGGGCGGGTGGAACCCCGATCCACCGCTTATGACTCCGATGCTCCTGGGGTCGTGATGCCAGCAGGGGCCTCGGGTTCGTTCTGATCCGGTGCGCGATGGGATTGCTGCTCGCGCAGGAGCGCCTGTGCAACGGCGGCGGCCGTGACGGCCTCTTCGCGTTGCTGCTGAGCGCTCTTGAGCGCGTCAACGAGGTGGGCAAGTTCGCCCCGCAGGCGTTCGGTCTCACCGAGAGAGGCAGCTCTGGCCTGGTCCGTGAGGGTACGGGCCTGCTCGGCCACGGCGGCCGCAGTAACGGCTTCCTCGCGCCGCTGCTGTTCGGCGGCCAGCGCCCGGCGCAACCGGTCGGCCTCCTCGGCGTGTGCCGCGGCGGTGCCTCGGGCCTGGTCGCGTTCCTGCTCGGCTTTCCGGGCCCGGGCGTCCTGTTCCTGCAATTGGCGGCGGAGGTCGGCGAGCTCGTGCTGCCGAGCGCCGGCCTGCTGTTCCAGTTCGGTGATGCGGGCGGCCGCGGCGGCGTGCAGCTCGGTGAGTTCGGCGGTTCGCCGGCGGACGGTGTCCCGGTCGTGCTCGGCCTGGCGCTGCCGGTCGGCGGAGTCGGCGGCGAGCTGCTCGGCCTGGGCGCGGGCGTTCTGATGCTCGCCGACCTGGCGCCAGGCGTCCTGCTCGCGTTCCTCGGCACGATCGCGGGCGGTCTCGGCCTGAGCACGGGCCTGCTCGGCGGCGGCGATCCGGGTGGCGGCAGTGTTGGCCGCGGTCGTGGCGCGCTGCTCAGCCGCCGCGGCGGCGGCACGCGCCTCATCGGCGGCCTGTTCGGCAGCCTCCACCTGGGCCAGCGCGCCGCTGTTCAGCTCGGCCAACTGGCTAAGCAGCGCCTCCTGGGCGGCCTGCCACTGCTCCCCGGCGGCCAGCAGCGGGGCGAGCAGATCCTGGGCACGCAGCAGCGCGTTGGCCACGGGGGCGGCGTGCGCGGTGGTCCTTGCCCGGTAGGCGGCTGCCCGGCAGGCGTCGCTGCAGTACTTGGCGCGGCTGCTGCGCCCGGGCAGGGCTTTCGCGCAGCCGGGGCCGGCACACCGTAGCTCCTCACTCGTCCCCCTATTTGCCTTGTCGTCGCTTTTAGCCGGTACGCCTGCCGTCACAGTTTCCTGGTTGCTCGCCACAAGCAGCAGAGTAACGTTTGCAGCGTACGAACGTAGCATTTCCGTTCGTTCGCAAACGGTCAGAGAGAATGGCCTGACCCGTGATAACCTTCCTTATCGCGGGTCAGAAACACGAGGCCGGACGGGCACCGAAACGGGCGGGAGACGGGCGTGCACGACGAGCGGAAGACGCTGCCGGTCCCGGCGGCGGGGGAGCGACCGCCGTTTTTCGCGCCGCCGGAAAATACGGCGGGTGCCGGTGAGCACACCGCCGCGGACTACACGCTCAGCGCACGCACCCAGGAGCGGATCGCCGACGGCGTACCGGCCAACACCCGCCGCGCCTACGCCCGGCAGTGGGCCACCTTCACCGCCTGGTGCACCGAGCACCGCCGGATCGCGCTGCCCGCCACCGCGCACACGCTGGCCGAATACACCTCCCAACTGTGCGAGGCCGGCCAGGCGCCGGCCAGCATCGAGCAGGCCATTGCCGCAGTGCGCACCATGCACCGGCTGGCCGGGCACACGGGCGAGCCCGCCACCGAATCCGCCCGCCTAGCGCTGCGCGCCTACAAGCGCCGACGCGCCGAAACCGGCGGCCGCGGCCAGCGCGAGGCCCCGCCCATCACCATCGACGCGCTCCGCGCCATGGTCAGCGCGTGCGACCTGGACACCCTTATCGGGCGGCGCGACCGGCTGCTGCTCGTGCTCGGCCTGGCCCTGATGGGCCGCCGCAGCGAACTCGTCGCCCTCACCCACGACGACGTGCGCGAGGTCGCCGACGGGCTCGAGGTCACCATCCGCACCTCCAAGACCGACAAGGACTCCACCGGCGAGACCGTCGCCATCCCGCGCGGCAGCCATCCGCTCACCGACCCCGTCGCCGCCTGGCGCGACTGGCTCCACTGCCTTGACCAGGCCGGGCACACCTCCGGGCGGCTGCTGCGCCGGATCAACCGGCACGGCACGATCGGCCCCTCGCTCGGCGCCGACGCCGTCAACACCATCGTCCGCGACCTCGCCGTCCGCGCCGGCGTGCCTTCCGCCGAGGCCGTCACCGCGCACAGCCTGCGCGCCGGCGGCGCCACCGTCGCCTACGCCGCCGGCGTCCCGGTCGCCGTCATCGCCAAGCACGGCCGCTGGGCCCCGGCCTCACCGGTGGTGTTGCGGTACATCAGGGCCGTGGACCGCTGGCGCGACAACGCCATGCGCAACGTAGGGCTCTGACCAGCTAAAACGTGAGAACCGGCAGCTCAGACCGCGCGGCGCCGTCCAACCTCAGCGCTGGCCGTCGTCGGCGTGGCACCCCCGCGCAGCGAATAACGCTCCCGGAGCAGCCGCCGCTCGTGATCCGGCAGCCCGGACACGGCCAGGAACTCCTCTGGGCTCGTCCGCACCCGGCCAGGGCCGTGCCGCCAAGCGCACATGTTCATGAGGTCGTCGTGCCGATCCGGGACACCATCCTCGCCCGCAGGCACCACATGTTCAGTCACCAGGCCACCGTAGCTGGGGCATCAGATGCCGACACCATGAGCTGACACAGCGGTGCCCCGGGACGCATGGAACAGAGGCGAGGCCCGAGGCTTATGAACCCACGCTAACAGCCCTGAGGCGCCCCTCACGACATTCGCGCGACATGCCGCGCCCCGATGTCATGGTGGGACTGGCTGAGAATCGAAGCCACGCCGGGCGGCGATTGTCGAACGGCGCCGGAAGGCAGAGCCCGACCGGCGACCACCATCGCAACCGCGGACCGATACCACGCGATGCCCCCTCTCAAGGGGGTATGCGGTCCATGTTGGGGCGTCCTGGATCCGTACCGACATCCACTGGCACCTCTCGCTGACATCTCATGGCAAAAGGCCAGGTCATCCGCTCGATCGGCAATGACAGCAGATGGCATTATCGCCACAACATGTCAGTGGAGCGCAGGTCGTTTCTGTACAGATCTCGCTGTCAAAACGCAGCATGACTGCGAGGTCATCGCTTACTGGCGCAGGCGCAGACGGGGACACAGAGGAGAACTACAACGCGGCTTCCGCCCTAAATGTGGCCCTGACCTGCAGAAATAGCATCTGGGCACCGCGAGGGCGTCCCCTTAAAGCGACTAATTCAAAGGATCTTGCTGACACCTCATGGCAATCCCACTGACATCAAGTGGCATTTCCCCAGGACAACTTCGTGGCAATCCGCACGAACGTCCATGAAATTTAAGTGGCTGGTCCCACAGACCTCGTGGGACAAGACAGTGAAGATCACATGATGAGGAGATTGGCCATGGAGGGAGTCTCGGATGGTTACTTGCGGGAATGTTGCCTTCTCGCAAGTAACCTGCGCTCGCCTCGTACGCAACAGAACTGATTTTCTGAACATTGTTTTCCAGAAAATCAATAATGTTAGGATCTTGGCGTGACGGAAACCGACGTGGTGGTGACGCCGTGCAAGCACTGCGGGGCGCCGATCGAGCAGAGGCGGGGGAGAGGGAGGCCGAAGGAATACTGTCCCGACGGTGACTGCCAGGCCGCCGCCAAACGGGAGCGGGAGTTGCGGCGGGCCACGCCCGGGCTGGAAGGGGCGCTGGCCAGGGCCGAGCAGTTGTACGAGCGTATGGAGAGCGGTCTGTCGGCGGCCATCGAGCCGCTGGCCAGGGCGCTGGCCGACGAGCTGAGCCCGGCGGGGGTCGAGGCGCGGATCAGTGCCGTTCAGGCCGAGGCCCACACCCGGGTGGCCATCGCGCGTACCGAGAGGGAGCAGGCGTTCGAGCAGGTGCGGCTGGCCCGTGAGGCGGCCGAGCACGCGCGGCGGCAGGCCCAGGAGATGCGGGCACGCACGGAGGAGGCCGAGGCCGAGCGCGACACCGCGCTCGCCGATGCCGAGCGGGCGCGCGAGCAGGCGCTGGCCGCGTTGCGGGAAGCGGCGAGCACCGAACGCCAGGCGCTCCAGGCGGCCGAGGAGGCGGGCCGGCGCGCGGAGGCGGCCGATCAGCGGGCCGAGGAGGCGCTCCGCCGGGTCGAGATGACCGAGCGGGCCCGCGACCAGGCGGTTCAGGAGCTGGCCGAGCGGGTGGAGGCGGCCGAGGTCAGGGCTGAGGAGGCGCGGGCGCAGACCGTACGGGCCGGTCAGGACGTCGAGCGGGCGGTGGCGGAGCGTGATCGCGCCCGCGAGGAGACGGCGGCGGCCGTGCGCGCCCGTGAGCAGGCCGAACGGGACGTCGCGGGGGCGCTGGCCCGGGCGGAGGCGGCGGGGCAGGAGCGTGACCGGGCCGTCGCGCGTGCCGAGAGCGCCGAGCGCTCGGCGGCGGCGGCCGAGCGGGAGCGGGCCATCGCCCTGAACGAGGCCGCCGTTGCCAGGCAGGCGGCCGAGCAGGCGCGCGCGACGGCGGACGTCGAGGTGGCGCGGGCGCGCAAGGCCGCGGAGACGGAGACGGCCAGGGTCGAGAAGAGTGTGCGGCGGGAGCGGGAGCGGGTCGAGAAGGAGGCCGCCGCCGCGGTGCGGCAGCGTGACCAGGCGCTGCTGGAGCTGCGGGTGGAGCGGGCGAGGCTGGAGGACGTGCGTGCCGAGCTGGAGGCGGCCCGCGCCGAGGCCGCGCAGTTGCGGGAACGGGCGGTCGCGGCGGAGCTGCGGCTCGGCTGAGAGCGTCTTCGCCGCCAGGAGCCGGGCCACTGCCATGAGCCCGATCGGCTCGGCGTGATCGCCGAATCGCGCCAGGACTCCCATCGCCTGGGCGTGGCCGTCAAGATCTGGACGGTCCGGTACAAAGGGCTTCCGCCAGCGGTGCCGTGGCCGGTGGTGGACTATCTGGCCGAGCAGCTGAGGTCGCAGGTCAAGAGGTACGGCGAGCGGCTGGATACGGCGGATGGGCACGCGTGTACGGGACGCCTAAGGCTACCGGCAGCGGCAGGACGTGCATCGGCGGATCAACAAGCTGGGTGAGGCCCAGGTGCACGCCGCCGGACGGGAAACCCCCCCTTGGGGTGCCGCTCCACCACCAGCGGCCGCACCGAGCCCCGCCCCTCAGCAGCGCGCGCCTTCTTGCACTTCCAGGAGCGGCAGGCCCGCCGCGTACCGACGGAAGAAACCGGCGGTCGGGGTGTCCGCGGACGCGACGGCGTCCGGGGTGCCCTCCGCGATCACCGCGCCCCCATCCGGACCGGCTCCCGGCCCCAGGTCGATCACCCAGTCCGCGGACGCGGCGACGGGGATGTCGTGTTCGGCCACGACGACGGTGTTGCCCGAGTCGAGCAGCACGTCGAGCGCGTCCACCACCCGCTGGATGTCGGACGGGTGCAGGCCCGAGACGGGTTCGTCGAGGACGACGAGGCCCGCCTTGCGGCCTGCGGCGCCGCGCTGGATAGCGGAGGCCAGCCTCAGCCGCTGCGCCTCACCGCCGGACAGCTCGGTGGCGCTCTGGCCGAGCTGGAGATAGCCGAGTCCGACCTGGTTCAAGGCTCCCAGGGTCTCCGCGAGTTGCCGGGGTCGGGAGAACCGCTCCACAGCCTCGGCGACGGTCAGCTCCAGCACCTGATCGATGGCCAGCCCTTGATACCTGATCTCCAGAGCCTCCGGCTTGTAGCGTCGGCCCTCGCACGCGTCGCAGACCACCCACACATCCGGCAGGAAGTGCATGTCGACCAGCTTGCGGCCATAACCGGTGCAGGTTTCGCAACGGCCGCCGCCCGCGGTGTTGAAGCTGAACCAGGAGGCATTGACGCCGCGTCCGCGCGCCACGTCGGTCTCGGCGAACAGCTTACGGACCAGGTCGAACGCCTTGCTGTAGGTGGCCGGGTTGGAGCGCGGCGTCCGCCCGAGTGGTTCCTGATCGACGACGGCGACCCAGTCGAACCCTTCCAGGCCGATCACCTGCTGCACCGTGTCGGTCATCGTCCCGTTCAGGGCGGCCTCCACACTCACCGCGAGCGCGCCGAGCAGGCTGCTCTTGCCGCTGCCGCTCACCCCGGTCAGGCAGGTGAGCCGACCGGCGGGGAAACGCACCAGGTCGGCGGTCAGGTTGTGGGCGCGCAGGCCGTGCAGCTCCACCCAGCGGGTTCCGTCACCGATCGGACGGCGGGTCCGACGCAGCCGCGGCCCCTCACCGGCCAGATAGCGTCCGGTCAGCGACGCCGGGTGGGCGGCCACGTCGGCGGGAGGTCCCGACACCAGGATCTCACCGCCGAGGCGGCCGGCACCGGGCCCCATATCGATCACCCAGTCGGTCCGGGCGATCAGTTCGGGGTCGTGCTCGACCAGGAGCACCGTGTTGCCGGCCTTGCGCAGCTCCAGGGCGATGTCGAGCAGGTGCGCCTTGTCCGCCGGATGCAGCCCGGTCCCGGGCTCGTCCAGGACGAAGACGAGGCCGCTCAGCTCGGTACTGAGCTGAGCGGCGAGCCGGGTTCGCTGCAACTCGCCCCCGGACAGCGTCGCCGCACTCCGCGACAGCTGGAGATGGGCCAGGCCGAGCCGGTCGAGGACCCCGAGCCTGCGGTCCAGGTCCTGCAGCAGCGGCTCACCCACCTCGCGCTGCCGGGCGTCCAGGTCGTCCGCCACGCGCTTCGCCCAGCTGCGCACCTCCCGGACTTCTACCTCGATCAGGTCGGGATAGGTGAACCCGCCGAGCCGCACGGACCGGGCCACCTGGTCGTACCCGCTGCCGCCGCAGGTGCCGCACGGCTGCTTGCGCATGTACGGCAGGTAGCGCTCCTTGGCGCTGGAGGTCTGGGCGTTCACGAACACCCGCTCCACCTCGGCGAGCGCGCCCCGCAGCGGCTGGCTGGAGGTGTAGGTCACCTGGGCCGTCTCGTTCTTGTTCGTCATGTCGACGGTGGCCTCGATCTTCTCCTCTCCCGTGCCGTACAGCACACAGCGACGGAACTCCTCAGGCAGCGACTGCCACGGCCGGCCGAGGTCCACTCCCCGCTTCTCGGCGAGGGCGGGCACGAACGCGTGTTCCCCCGACCGCCACTTCGCGTACCAAGGGGAGGCCCCCTCGAAGAGCGGAAGCTCCGGATGGGTGATGACCAGGTCCTCCTGCGCCTGCCAGCGCCCGCCCACCCCGTGGCAGTCCGAACAGCTCCCTTCCGGCGTATTGCGGTCGAAATGAGCGGTGGTCAGAGGCCCGTTCCCGTGTTCCGCCGGGTCGGCGCCGATCGCGGGAAGGCGCGAGTACAGCAGTCCCAGATGCCCGTCGATGCCGGTGATCGTGGCGACCGTGGACCGGGGGTTGCGGTTCAGACGGCGCTGGTCGACCGCGAGCGTCGCGCCGAGTCCCAGGATGCGGTCGACCTTCGGCCGATTGCGCTGGGTGATGTACTGCCGCACGAACGGCGAAAGTCCCTCCAGATACCGCAGCTGGGCCTCGTTGTGCAGGGTGTCGATGGCCAGCGAGGTCTTGCCGCTGCCGCTCACTCCGGTGAAGGCGATGAGCCGCCCCTTGGGTATGCTCACCGACACGTCCCGCAGATTGTTGGTACGAGCCCCCACCACCTTGATGGCCTCGCCGTCCACACACACGACGTCCCGTACGAACGCAGTCAACCTTCGTCCATCCTCTCGCGACACAGCAGAGCATGGGCGGGCACGCACCCCACCCATGCCGAACAAACCGATCACGCCACTGCACGGCGGCGCTCGTCACCATGGCACTGGGCGGCCGCTTCACCAGGTCTCTCAGCGCCTGGCCGATCTCGATGCCGCCCGTGCCGCGTATCAGGACCGGGACGCCGCGGTGAGCTTGTCGATGTCGGGGGCGTAGACGGTCATCCAGTGCGGACGCAGCCGGTAGTAGACCACGTCGTTGTCCCAGTCGAAGGAATCGTCGCCGTAGAAGCCCTTGAGGTAGGCGAGCAGGTCCGGCCAGCCCGCGTCCCGTTCGCCGTGCCGGGGGTTGAGGATCTCCACCGTGCCGTGGGTGAACACGCCCAGATCCTCCCCGCGCATGTGCGCGGCGCTGACGGCGGGACGGGCGGCGAGGTGGCGTGCCTTGGCGGCGCCGGGCGCCGTGCCGAAGTGCCACTTTCCGTGCAGGAAGTGTCCGTCCACGCCGCTGATCCGCGGCTCGCCCTTCGCCGTCACGGTCGAGAGCGCGAGGGTGCACATGCCGGTGAGGACCTGGGTGAGCTGCTCCGCCGTCAGGGTGCGCTCGGTGGTGACGATCGAGCGCAGGTGCGGGGTGGAGTGGGAGAGCGAGGCGTCCAGGAGGGCCTGAAGCTCCTTGAGATCTTCTGGTGTTTCGCGCATTGCGGTCCTTGTCTGTCCGTGGTGCCCGGCCCCCGTCGGTGCCGACCGGTTAACCCATGATTGGTCTTAAACCCGACGTCCTATGTCATGTTTTCCATCCGTCTTGAGGACGCCATCCCGGGGGCGATCACGGTGGCCGGGCCGTCCACGACCTGCGCGGCCTCAGCCGGTGAAGGTGATCAGCGGCCGGTCCGGGGACCGGCCCGGCCGCGAGGTTGCTGCGCTCACGCATCCCGGCACGGCCGGTTCAGGCTCCGGATGGCGGGCGATGAGCGGGTCGCGCACGTCGGCGGGCCGGTCGGCGAGCATCGCTCATCCATCGCGCGTACGGACTGGGTCAGGGGTGCGCGTTCCGGTCGAGGCCGAGTGTGGCGATGAGGTCTTCGTGGAGCTCGAACCAGACACGATGGCAGGAGTCGACGTCGGTGCGGTCGACCCAGGCTCCGTCCCCGGCCCGGGCGCGGGTGAGCGCGGCGGTGAAGCGGGTGTCGTATCCGCGCAGGCGCGTCAGGACGTTCCCGAGCCGGTCGGCGAGCGGTGTGAGCGCGTGGCCGACGGCGGCGAGCTCGCGCAGCACCGCGGCGTCCCAGGCGGGGTCGGAGTGGTCGTTGGTGGCGAGCCGGTCGCCGGCGGCGGGCCGGAGCTGCCAGTCGGTGCAGGCTTTGCGGAGGCGGCCGTTCAGCGGGAGGAACGCGCGGTAGACGGCCTGGACCTCCTCGGCGCCGCCGACGCGGGCGAGCTCGGCCGCGAGCTGGCGCTCGTTCTCGGCGCGGCCCCGCTCGGTCAGCGACCAGCCTCCGTCGCCGGCGAAGGAGGTGTGCGCGACCCAGCCGCGTGCCTCGGCGTCGAGCAGCGCCTCCTTCGTCTCGGCCGGGTCCAGCCCGTACCGCCGGGCGAGCACCGGCGTGTCGGCGAACCCGGTGATGCGCACGGCGTGCAGGGCCAGGAGGTCCGGCGAGGAGTCGGGTGTCATGAGTCGGAGTCCTGTCGGGTCGTCAGGCGGATGTATCGCTGCTGGCACGCCTGCGGGGAGTTGAACCCCATCGCGTGCGCCATCTGCGCCCAGGTCAGCCCCGCGGCGCGGGCCGTGAACAACAGGCCGGACTCGAGTCCTTCGACCTCGGCGCGGGCGGCGGGCAGGAGGGCGAGCGCGCTCAGGATGCCCTCCGGCCCCAGGTCGCCGGAGCGCCAGAGGACGAACTGCACGAGGTCGACCGCCGACGGAGGGACGGGTGCGGGCCGCCACGGGCGGGCGCCGATCGCGTCCGCCCCCAGGCTCAGGAGATGCTCCCGCGCGTCCTGCTCACGGCGCGCCTGGGCGTGGTCGTCGTGCGCGCCGCTACCGGGGTCGTGGTTGCGTGACATGCGCCTCATGCTCCACACTCAACGAAATGTTGTCAACTTTTCGTTGAAAGGGCACGGATGATCGTACCCCTCAAGGAGGCCGTCGCCGAGACCTGCGGGGGCAAGGCCGGCGCGCTCGGCGCGTTGCTCCGCGCGGGCCGGCCGGTTCCCGACGGCTTCGTCGTCCCGTTCGCCGTCTACCGCGCCGCCGTCCGCGACCTGGGCCTCGGCCGCCTGGACGGCGACGCGGCCCGGCGGGCGATCGAGGCGCGTCCCGTCCACGCGAGCGTGATCGACGCGCTGGGACGCGGGCTCGGCGAGCTGGGCGATCCGCCCGTGGCGGTACGGTCGTCGGCGGCGGGCGAGGACACCGGGCAGGCGTCGGCGGCCGGGCAGCACGAGAGCTTTCTCGCCGTGCGCGGGGCCGGCGACGTCGGCGATGCCGTACGTGCCTGCTGGGCCTCGCTGTTCTCGGCCCGCGCCATCGGCTACCGGTCCGCCGCCGAGCCGCCCGAGGATCTCGCCATGGCCGTCATCGTGCAACGTCATCTGGACGCCGAGGTGGCCGGGGTCATGTTCACCCCCGCGGACCCGGACGGCGCGACCGAGATCGAGGCGGCCTTCGGCCTCGGCCCGAGCGTCGTCGGGGGCACGGTCACCCCCGACTCCTACCGCGTCGCCGCGGACGGGCCGGTCACCCGCACCGTCGCGGACAAACGCACGCGCCTCGACCGGCGCGGCGCGCGGCTCGTCACCCGCGACGTGCCCGCCCGTACGCGGGATCGACCGGCGATCGACGACGCCACCGCCACCCGGCTGGCCGAGCTCGGGAAGGACAT
Organism: Nonomuraea sp. NPDC050478; assembly: GCF_044458265.1. Classification (NCBI taxonomy): domain Bacteria; kingdom Bacillati; phylum Actinomycetota; class Actinomycetes; order Streptosporangiales; family Streptosporangiaceae; genus Nonomuraea; species Nonomuraea sp. NPDC050478. Next base: position 19,466 of record NZ_JBITHT010000007.1, read on the forward strand.
CGCCGCCATACTCGGCGGGCCGCAGGACGTCGAGTGGGCGATCGCCGGCGGCCGCGTCTGGGTTCTGCAGGCGCGGCCGGTCACCGCGACGCCCCCGCCACCGGCGTCTTCCGGCGCCCCGGCCGGCGCGCTCACCGGGACCCCGGGCAGCCACGGGACCGTGACCGGCACCGCGAGGATCGTCCGCGGCCCCGGCGACTTCGCGCGGGTGCGGCCGGGCGACATCCTCGTCTGCCCCTTCACCGACCCCGCCTGGACGCCGCTGCTGCGCATCGCCGCCGGTGTCGTCACCGAGACCGGCGGCGTGCTCTCGCACGCGGCGATCGTCGCCCGCGAGCACGCCATCCCCGCCGTCCTCGGCGTCCGGGACGCGACGGGCAGCCTGCGCGACGGCGCCGTCATCACCGTCGACGGCACCGGCGGCACCGTCACGGCGACGGACGCGTGACCGGACCTTCCACCACAGAGAAAGGGGAAGCGGGCCGCGCGCCCGCGCCTGAACATGCCGACACGACACCTTTATCTGGCACGCCACGGCGCGGCCGACGCGTTCGGGGAACTCACCGGCATCGGACGCCGGCAGGTGGAACTGCTGGGCGAACGGCTCTCCGCCCTCCCGGTCGGCGCCGTGTGGCACTCCCCGCTGTCACGCGCCGCGGCGAGCGCGCACGAACTCTCCCGGCACCTGCCGGACGTGCCCGTGGCCGAGGCCGCCGAACTCGTCGACCACGTGCCCTACGTGCCCGCCCCGGCCGAGACACCGCCGTCCTGGGCCGGCTTCTTCGACGGCTACGACGAGAGCGAGGCGGCCTCGGGCCACCGGCTGGCCGAGGCGCTGGTCGCCCGGTTCGCGAAGGCGCCCGAGAAGGCTCAGCCCGACACCCACGAGGTCCTGGTGACGCACGCCTACCAGATCGCCTGGCTGGTGCGGCACGCGCTGGACGCGCCGCCGTCGCGGTGGCTTGGGCTCAACAGCGCCAACACCGCGCTGACGGTCATCGAGTATCGGAGCGGGCTACCGCCCACGGTCGTGATGTTCAACGACATGAGCCATCTTCCGCCCGACCTGCGCTGGACCGGCTTTCCCGGCGGCGTGCGGCCGTGAGAGGTCCGCGCCGCTAGCGGGGGGTCAGCAGGCAGAACTCGTTGCCGTCGGGGTCGGCCATCAGCACCCGGCCGCCTTCGGGCCGGCCGGCGTCGAGCCGGGTCGCTCCGAGGGAGACGAGACGGTCGACCTCGGCGAGCTGATCCCCGTCCGCGGGCGGAGCGAGGTCGAAGTGGAGCCTGTTCTTCCCGTTCTTCGGCGCGACCGGCGGACCACCCCAGGTGATCTTGGGGCCGCCGTGCGGCGAGCGGATCGCGGTCTCCTGGTCCTGGTCCCAGACCAGCGGCCAGTCCAGCGCCGCGCTCCAGAAGTATCCGACCTCCTGCGAGCCGTCGCACGCGAGCGCACCGATGAACCCGCAGTCGGCCAGGAACTTGTTGCCCGGCTCGATGACGCAGAACTCGTTGCCCTCGGGGTCGGCGAGCACCACGTGACCGTCGTCCGGGCTCTGCCCGATGTCGATGTGGCGGCCGCCGAGCTCGAGCGCCCTGGCCACCGTCCGCTCCTGCTCCTCGGAGGACTGGCTCGTCAGGTCGAAGTGGATCTGGTTCTCGGTGGTCTTCTTCTCCTGGGACGGAAGACACCGGATCTGGAACCCGGTGTCGTCGTTCGGCAGGAGCGTGACGCCGTCACGCGTCTCCCAGCCCAGGATTCGGGCCCAGAAGCGTGCGAGATTTCGCGGGTCGTGCGCATCGAAGCAGAGCGCGATGAGCTGGGAAGGCATCCGGTGTCTCCAATCCGCCGACGCGTGACGGCGGCAACGCTAACCCGCCCGGCGACCGCGACGCCAACGAATATCCGGCGCGGTGGAGCCGTGCCAGAAGCCGGCGTAGCGGCCGCCGCGGCGCAGCAGTTCGTCGTGGCCGCCTTCCTCCACGATCCGGCCGCCGTCCAGGAAGACGACGCGGTCGGCGCGCTGGACGGTACGCAGCCGATGCGCCACCATCACCACCGTGCGGCCTGCCATCAGGCGTTCGACGCCCTCGTGCACGGCCGCCTCGTTGACCGGGTCCAGCGCCGAGGTCACCTCGTCCAGCAGCACGATCGGCGCGTCCTTCAGCAGGGCGCGCGCGATCGAGACCCGCTGACGCTCGCCGCCCGACAGCAGCGCGCCGCCCTCGCCGACCTTCGCCGCCCAGCCGCCGGGCAGCCGCTCGATCACCTCGTCGAGCCGCGCCGCCGTCGCCGCCGCCCGCAGCTCGGCCTCGCCGGCGTCGGGACGGCCGAGCCGTACGTTCTCCTCGATCGTGCCGTCGAAGAGGTAGACGTCCTGGAAGACGATGGCGATCCGCGACATCAGCACCTCGGTGCCGACGTCGCGCACGTCGGCACCTCCCACCCGCACCGCGCCCGCGTCCACGTCGTGGAACCGCGCGATCAGCTGCAGCAGCGTGCTCTTGCCCGCGCCCGACGGCCCGACGACGGCGAGCCGCTGTCCTGCCGGTACGGAGAGGGACAGGTCGTCGATCACCGTACGGCCGTCCCGGCGGAAGGTGACGGAGTCGAACTCCAGGCCATGGTGCGCCGGCCGGACCGGGTCGGAGGCTTCCGGCAGCGGCTCGGTGCTCAGCACCGCGTCGAGCCTGCCCAGCTCGGCCCGCGCCGCGCGGAGCTTGCCGCCGAGGTCCGACAGCGACAGCAGCGGATCGGCGCAGCGGGCGGCGAGCACCAGGATCGCCAGGAGCTCGGCGGCGCCGATGTCCCCGCCGAGCGCGAGGTAGGCGCCCAGGGCCAGCAGCGCGGTGAACACCGCCTGGACCGTGAGCGTCAGCCCCAGCACGCCGGGCAGCGCCGACAGCACGGTGCGGCGGGAGGCGCGCTGGAGTTCACGCAGCGAGTCGTCCAGCAGCCGGAAGCGTTCGCCGGTCCGGCCGCCGGCCCGCAGCACCGGCTGGGCCTGGAGATACTCGATGACGCGCCCGGTGGCCTCGTGGCCGCGTTCGTGCCGCTCGGCGTCGGTCGCGGCCATCGAGCGTCCCGTCCAGACCTGGATCGCCGCCACGACCGGGGCGGCGGCCAGCGCGGCCAGCCCCAGCCGCCAGTCGAAGCCGAGCATCACCACGATGATCGTCAGCGGGGTCACACAGGCCGAGACGTACGGCGCCAGCAGGTGCGCGAGCACGCCCATCGCCTCCAGGACGCCGCGGCTGGCCAGCACCGACACCTCGCCGACCCGGGCGCCGCCGTACCAGCCGATGGGCAGCCGGGCCAGGTGGTCGCCGAGCCGGTGGAACATGCCGCGCAGCAGCACGGTCGCGCCGCGCATGCCGGACAGGTCGCTGAGGTAGCGCAGCACGGCGTAGACGGCGACCGCGGACCCGAACGCGACCAGCCAGGGCCGGGCCCCGCCCGGATCGCCGCCGAACAGGGCGCGCAGCACCGGGACGAGCAGCCCGTAGGACAGGCCCTCCACCATCGCGGTCACCGTCATCAGGGCCACGGTGCGGCGCACCGGCCCGGCGTACTCGGGGCCCAGCACGCGCATCAACATGCGGATCATCGAAGCTCTCCTCCTCGCGGCAGGGCGGTCGCCGACCGGTAGGTCCGCGAGAACGCGGCGAACTCCCCGTCCCGTGCCAGCAGCTCGGCGGGGCTTCCCCGCTCGACGATCACCCCGTCGTCCAGCATCACGATCGTGTCGGCGCCGGCGATGGTCTCCAGGCGGTGGGCGATGACCAGGATCGTCCGGTCGTCCTTCAGGGTCGCCAGGGACCGGCGCACCGCCTGTTCGGTCCGGGGGTCGGCGAAGGCGGTCGCCTCGTCGAGCACCAGGACGGGCGCGTCGGCGAGCAGCGCGCGGGCGATCGAGATCCGCTGGGCCTCGCCGCCCGACAGCCCGGCCTCTTCGCCGATGACCGTGTCGTATCCGCGAGGCAGTTCGAGGATCCGGTCGTGGATGTCCGCCAGCCGGGCGGCGCGGACCACGTCGTCGAAGCCGGCGTGGGGCACCGCCAGCGCGATGTTGTCCGCCACCGAGGCGCGCAGCAGCCGGACGTCCTGGAAGACGAAGGAGACCATCCGGTAGAGGTCCCGGCTGCCGATCTCGCGCAGATCGACGCCGCCGAGCGTGACCGACCCGCCGGTCGGGTCGTAGAACCGGGGCAGCAGCTGGACCAGCGTGGACTTCCCGCTTCCTGACGGCCCGACGACCGCGGTGACCGTGCCGGGCTCCAGCACCAGGTCGATCCCGCGCAGCACCTCGCGGCCGGCTTCGTAGCCGAAGCGGACGTCACGCAGCTCCACGCGGTGCCCCCGGGGTCCGGCCGGGTGGACGGGCTCGGGCAGCGGCGGCACCGCGAGCACTTCCTTGATGCGGCCGACCGCGCGCCGGGCGGCCTGCATGTCGTCGAAGCCGTGGCCCAGAGCCGCCACCGGGGCGGTCAGGCCCAGCCCGAGCAGCAGGAAGGGCAGCAGGTCTGCCGGGGGCAGGTCACCGGACGTGATCAGGGCCGCGCCGCCGCCCAGCACGGCCAGCAGCACGAACGGCGGCGACAGCGCCAGCTGCATGCCCGCGGCGATCACCGACATGCCGCGCACCCAGCGGAAGAAGACGGCGACGAACTCGTCCACGGCCGTCACGAACCTCCGGTGGGCGCGCTCGCCCGTGCCGAACGCCTTGACCACCGCGATGCCCCGCACGAACTCGACCACCGTGTTCGCGACGCGCCCCATGGCCGCGTCGAACGCCTTCTGCTCGCGCAGCCGGGCCGGGGTCATCATCAAGGGCACCAGCGCCACCGCCAGCACCACCGGGACCAGCGTGATCAGGGTGAGCCGCCAGTCGACGGCGAACAGGTAGAGCAGCGACACCAGCGGCACCACGAAGGCGGCGACGAGCTCGCTGGGGGCGTGGGCGACGAACGGGTGCACGGCGCTCACGTCGTCGCCGACGACCTTCGCCAGCTCGCCCGTACGGCGCCGGGAGAACCAGCCGATCGGCACGCGCCCCAGCCGCTCGGCCAGCCGCCGGCGGAACGCCAGCTGCACCCGGTCGTCGAGCAGATGTCCGATGCCGGACGACGCCGCGGTGAACACCAGCCGGACGAGCAGGCCGGCCGCGCCCGCGATCACCACGATCCGGACGTGGCCGTGATCGAGCGGGCCGGGCGAGAGCAGGGCGCGGCCCAGTTCGGCGACCGCCAGCAGCGGCGCCAGGCCCGCGACCGAGCCGATCACCTGCAGGACGACCACGGCGGCGAAACTTCCCAGGTAAGGGCGTAACAGCCCCACCGGTGGTGGCGCGGACCGCTGCCTCGTTGCGAGTTCGGGAGCCATGCCGAGCATCCTCCCGGCCGCCACTCCCGCGGGTCAGCCGCCATCCGTCGCACATCCCGCACGGATCACGCGCCGAACGGCGCACGGTACGGGGGGAGGACGTGACAAAGAGGGATCACCCACCTCTTGCCACTCTCAACGTATAGCGGACAGGGGGGCTTGCGGCAAGACCCGGGTCGTGCCGCAGAATCGTCGGCCGACACGCGAGCTCGACAATGGGGGATTCCATGATTGACGTGATCATCGCCGGTGGCGGGCCGACCGGCATGATGCTGGCCGCCGAGCTGAGGCTGCACGGCGTGCACGTGGTCGTGCTGGAGAAGGAGACCGAACCGACGCCGAACGTCCGTTCCCTCGGCCTGCACGTGCGCAGCATCGAGGTGATGGACCAGCGCGGCCTGCTGGAACGCTTCCTGGCGGAGGGCCGGAAGCACCCGCTCGGCGGGTTCTTCGCCGGCATCGCCAAGCCGTCGCCCGGCCTGCTGGACACCACCCACCCCTACGTCCTCGGCATCCCGCAGCCCGTCACCGACCGCCTGCTGGCCGAGCGCGCCGCCGAGCTCGGCGCCGACGTCCGGCGCGGCCGCGAGCTGGCCGGGCTGAGCCAGGACGAGCACGGGGTGACCGCCGAGCTGGCCGACGGCTCGCGGCTGCGCGCGCGCTACCTCGTCGGCTGCGACGGCGGCCGCAGCACGGTGCGCAAACTGCTCGGCGTCGGCTTCCCCGGCGAGCCTTCCAGGGCCGACACGCTGCTGGGCGAGATGGAGGTGGGGGTGCCGCAGGAGACGGTGGCCGCCGTGGTGGCCGAGGTCCGCAGGACCCAGCTGAGGTTCGGCGTCGGGCCCTTCGGCGAAGGCGGCCTGTATCGGGTCGTCGTGCCGGCCGAGGGGGTGGCCGAGGACCGCTCGGTCCCGCCTGGCCTTGAGGAGTTCAGGCGGCAGTTGCGGAAGGTCGCCGGCACCGACTTCGGCGTGCACTCACCCCGCTGGCTGTCCCGCTTCGGCGACGCCACCCGGCTGGCCGAACGGTACCGGACCGGCCGGGTGCTGCTGGCCGGCGACGCCGCGCACGTCCACCCGCCGATGGGCGGGCAGGGGCTCAACCTGGGCATTCAGGACGCGTTCAACCTCGGCTGGAAGCTGGCCGCCGAGGTCGCCGGCTGGGCGCCGGAGGGGCTGCTGGACAGCTACCACGCCGAACGGCACCCCGTGGCGGCCGACGTGCTCGACAACACCCGCGCGCAGGCGGAGCTGATGTCCACCGAACCCGGCCCGCAGGCGGTGCGCCGGCTGCTGTCGGAGCTGATGGACTTCGAGGACGTGAACCGCCACCTGATCGAGAAGATCGTCGCGATCGGGATCCGCTACGACCTCGGCGAGGGGCACGAACTGCTCGGCCGGCGGATGCGGGACGTGCCGCTGAAGAACGGCCGCCTCTACGAGCTGATGCGCGGCGGCCGCGGGCTGCTGCTCGACCGGACCGGCCGGCTCTCGGTGGAGGGGTGGGCCGATCGGGTCGACCACGTCGTCGACGGCAGCGAGGAGCTGGACGTGCCCGCGGCGCTGCTGCGGGCGGACGGCCACGTGGCGTGGGCCGGCGACGACCAGCGGGAGCTGACCAGCGGGCTGTCCCGGTGGTTCGGCGCCGCGGCCGGCTGAGCGCTACGCGCTCGTCCTCCATTCGTCCAGGTGGGCGTCGATGAACTCCCGCATCGAGGTGGGCTCACGCCCGGTTATCCGCTTCACGGCCGGCGAGAGCTCGGCGAAGCCGCCGTGCCGGACGCGGTGGTAGAGGTCGTCGAGGATGCCCGCCGTCCAGGGGTCGAGGCCGTGCAGGGTCTCCCGCGGGGGCGGGTCCTCGGCGCGGATCCGGTGGCCCAGGCGCGCGGAGAGCTCCCGCGCGACGGACGCGACCGGAACCGCCTCCGGGCCGGTGATCGTGTGCGCCCGGCCACGGTGATCCTCCGGCGCGCGGAGCGCGGCCACGGCCACGTCGGCGATGTCGCGCACGTCCACCCACGCGATCGGGCCGCCGCCCGAGGGCAGGCTCAGGACGCGGTCGTCACGGATGGCGTCCCGGTAGAAGCGGGGGTCGGTCAGGACCTGATGGAACCAGGACGGGCGCAGCAGCGTCCAGGAGGCGGCCCGGGTGACGACCGCGTCCTCGGCCCGGCGAGCCCAGTGGTCCGGCGCGAGCGATTCGGCTCCCTGCTCGGACACCAGGACGACATGGGCGTCCGGGTTCACCTCGACCAGGCCGGCCATGAGGTCGGGAGCGGCGGGCAGGTCGGGGCGCACCAGGTAGATCGCGTCCACGTCCGCCGCCTCGCGCCAGGTCGCCGGGTCGTGCCAGTCGAAGCGGACCTGATCGGCGGCGGGCCGCGACGCCCCGGCCCGGACGAGGGTCCCGGAGCGGCGCAGCCGGGCCGTCACCTCGCTGCCGGTCTTGCCCCGGGCCCCGGTCACCAGCACCGTGCGGGTCACGCCTGCTCCCCGAGCCGGACGACGGCCTTGCCGATCGTGGACGTTCCGCCGTGCAGCAGGCCCAGCAGGGCTTCGGGCACCCGCTCGATGCCGTCGAGCACCGTCTGCCGGTGCACGATCTGGCCCGAGCGCACCCAGGAGCCCACCTCGGCCCGGAAGGCGGGCATCTGGTCCCGGTGGTCGCCGACCAGGAAGCCGCGTGCGGTCGCCCGCCTGGTGACCAGCTCGTACAGGTTGCGCACGCCGTGCGGCTCCCGGCCGTCGTACTGGCTGGCCATCCCGCACAGGGCCAGGCGGGCGCCGACCCGCAGGCGGCCGATCGCGGCCTCCAGCTGGACGCCGCCCACGTTGTCGAAGACCACGTCGACGCCGTCCGGCGCGGCCTGCGCGAGGAGCTCGTCGGCCGCGCCGTCGTGATAGTCGAAGGCGGCGTCGAAACCGAGGTCGTCCACCAGATGGCGCACCTTGGCCGGCGATCCCGCGCTGCCGATCACCCGCCCGGCTCCCCGCAGCCTGGCGATCTGACCGGCGACGCTCCCGACCGCCCCCGCCGCTCCGGTGACGAACACCGTGTCGCCGGGCCGTACCTCCGCCATCCGGGTGATGCCCAGCCACGCGCTCAGGCCTGTCGTGCCGAGCACGCCGAGATAGCTCTCGGCGGGCAGATCGCCGGTGTCGATCGGGGAGACCCCGGCCGCGTCGACCACGGCGGCCTCGCGCAGCCCCAGGAAGTGCTCGACCACCTGGCCCGGCTTGACACCGCCGGCGCGGGACTCGACGACCACGCCGACCGCTCCTCCCTCCAGCGGCGCGTTCAGCGGGAACGGCGGGATGTAGGACGGACGGTCGTCCATCCGGCCACGCATGTACGGGTCGACCGACAGGTGGGTGTTGGCGACCAGGACCTCACCGGGCCGCAGGTCGGGAATCGGGGCTTCGACCAGCGTGAAGTCGTCGGCCGACGCCTGTGCTCGCGGCCGTCGGGCCAGGTGCCACTCCCGGGCCCGTCCCTTGCTGGTAACCGTCATCGGCATGCCTCTCGTAGATGCTTGAGTCAATCAAGCATTCAACCTGGCACACATATTTGAGTGAGTCAAGTTCTTGGTAGGGTGGTGCCATGGCGCTACCCACAGGGCCCGTCACCGCGTCGACCGACGCCGAACGCGCGATGTTCGACTTCGTCGACGCCTACGACCGCGCCTTCGAGACCGCCGCCCTGCGACACGGGCTGAGCGTGGCGCAGGCCTGCGTGCTGGGGCGCCTGACCCGGGAGCGCGGCATGGGCGAGCTGGCCGACGAGCTCGGATGCGACGCCTCCAACATCACCCAGATCATCCGCAGGCTGGAGGCGCGCGACCTCGTCCGCCGTCAGCCCCACCCCGACGACCGCCGCTCCCGGCAGATCGTCCGCACCCCCGAGGGCGCCGGCCTCTACGCCGCCTTCGAGGAGTCCTTCGCGTTCGCCCGCTCCGCCGTCTCCAACCTGAGCGCCCGCGAGCAGGACCAGCTGGCCACCCTGCTCCGCAAGGCGCTCCACGGGAACGACCGGGGGTGAGCCGCCCGGCGCGTCTCACGCGCCGGATTCGGACACCTGGACGCCCAGCGCCGACAGGAACGCGGCGGCGGCGGGGGAGGGCCGGTGCCGGCTCCAGATGAGATGCTCCACGCGGGCCGGAGCGTCGCTGAGCCGGACCACGGGCAGGTCGGGGAGCTGGGACACGAAGGCCGCCGGCAGCATCCCGACGCCCAGGCCCTGCCGGATCAGGCGAGCCATGAAATCGGGGGTCGACACTTCGAAGGCGACCTCGCGCCGCACCCCGGCCGCCGCGAAGGCCTCGTCGGACTGGATCCGCCCGGCGCTGCCGGCGGGGAAGTCGACGAACCGCTCGTCCGCCAGCCGGTCCAGCTTCACGTGCTCCTTGTCGGCCAGCGGGTGGCCGGGCGCGACCACGGCGACGAGGTCGCCGCGTGCCAGCTCACGGCCGCGGACGCCCTTGGGCCGGACGCCCAGGGGAAGCCCCAGGAAGGCGACGTCGAGCGTGCCCTGCCGCACCCGTTCGACGAACTCCTCGCTCGCGCCGGAGCGCAGGCTGATGCGTACCTCCCGGTGGCGCAGGTGGAAGCGCCGTAGCGCGACCGGCAGATCGACCGCCGTGACGGTGGGGATGGCGCCGATGGCGAGCCGGCCGCGGATCTCGCCGGCGGCGGCCGCCACCTCGGCCCTGGCCCGCTCGGCGGCGTCGAGAGCCTGGCGGGCGGCGGGGAGGAACGCCTCGCCCGCCGGGGTCAGCCGGACGCTGCGGCTCGTGCGGTCGAACAGCTTGGCGCCCAGCTCGCGCTCCAGCCGCGCGATCTGGTGGCTCAGCGCCGACTGGACGACCAGGCACTGCTCGGCGGCGCGGGTGAAGTTGGCCGTCTCCGCAACGGCGACGACGTAGCGCATTTGCTGAAGCTCCATGGATCAATCGTGATTCACGATCGTTGAGATGACAAACATGCGTTGGACTCATTGATCGCTCATGCCTCAGGCTGGGACGCATGACGCCAAGACCCCATCCTGAGGGCGGCCTGTCGCACGGGCTGCTCCTGCTCATGTCGGTGGCGACCGGGCTGGCGGTCGCGGGCAACTACTTCGCGCAGCCGCTGCTCGACCTGATCGGCAGGGAGCTCGGCCTCGGACCCTCGATGGCGGCGCTCACGGTGACGGCCGCGCAGGCCGGGTACGCGCTCGGGCTGATCCTGCTGGTGCCGCTCGGCGACCTGGTGGAGCGGCGGCGGCTCGCCGTGTCGCTCTACGCGGCGACCGCGGTGTTCCTGCTGGTGTCGGCCACCGCGGCCGACGGCACGGTGCTCCTGGTCAGCACGGCCCTGACCGGCCTGGCCTCGGTCGGCGCGCAGGTCGTGGTGCCGTTCGCGGCGACGCTGGCGGCCCCCGCCGAACGCGGCCGCGTGGTCGGCACGGTGATGACCGGGCTGATGCTCGGCCTGCTGCTGGCGCGCACCGCCTCCGGCACGCTGTCGGAGCTGGGCGGCTGGCGGACGGTCTACTGGGTGAACGCCGCCCTGATGGCGCTGACGGCCGTGCTGCTGCGGGTCTTCCTGCCCCGGCTCGGCGGCGACGGCGGGCGCCTGTCGTACCCGAAGCTGCTGCGCTCCACGATGGCGATGTTCCGGTACGAGCCGCTGCTGCGCTGGCGGGCGGCCATCGGCGCCCTCAGCCTGGCCTCGTTCAGCGTGCTGTGGACGGCGCTGACCTTCCTGCTGGCCGGGGCGCCGTACGAGTGGTCGGAGTCGGGCATCGGCCTGTTCGGCCTGGTCGGCGTCGTGGGCGCGCTGACCGCCACGGTCGCGGGACGGCTGGCCGACCGCGGTCTCGTGCAGATCGTGACCGGCGCGGGGACGGTCCTGCTGGCGGCGTCCTGGCTGGCGCTCGCCGCCGGGACGCGCTCCCTGATCTGGCTGCTCGCCGGCGTGGTCGTGCTGGACCTGGCGCACCAGGCGGTGCTCAACAGCAGCCAGAACGTCATCTACGCGCTGCGGCCCGAGGCCCGCAACCGGATCAACTCCGCCTTCATGACCTCCTTCTTCGTCGGCGGCGCGGTGGGCTCCGCGCTGACCTCGGTGGTCTGGGTGCACGGCGGCTGGACCGCCGTGTGCGTCCTGGGCGCCGTCCTGTCCGCCGGGACCGTCGTGCTCTGGGTCCTGGAGCGCCTCACCACCGGCCGGGCCGCCGGGAAACCCCCGCGGCCCGCCGCCCACCCGGCGACCGCCGGATCTGCCAAATAGTCACAAGGAGAACGAACATGTCACGCACCGTACTGATCACCGGAGCCACCGGAACCGTGTCCACCGCGCTGATCGACGCGCTGGAAGGGGCCGACGTCCGCCTGCGCGCCCTCGTCCGCGACGCGTCCAGGGCGGACGGGCTGAGGGACAGGGCCGAGGTCGTCGTCGGCGACCTCGGCGACCCCCGGTCACTGACGCCCGCCTTCGAGGGCGTGCAGGACCTGTGGCTGCTCACCCCGAACAGCCCGCGCGCTCCGGAGAACAGCATGAACGCCGTGTGGGCGGCACGCCAGGCCGGCGTGGAGCGCGTCGTGCGCCTGTCCGTGATCGGCGCGGCGCACGACGCGCCGAACCGCAGCGGCAGGCTGCACGCGCTGTCGGACCAGGAGCTCGAACGGTCCGGCCTGCGCTGGACGATCCTGCGCCCGCACTGGTTCATGCAGAACCTGCTGAACGAGACGGGCGACATCGCGGCCACCGGCACGTTCTCGCTGAACGTCGCCTCGTCCAGGGTCGGCATGATCGACGTGCGCGACATCGCCGAATGCGCCGCCCGCGTGCTCCTCGACGACCCCGACCGTCACCACGGCCGGACGTACACGCTCACCGGCCCGCGCTCGCTGACCTTCGACGAGGTGGCGGCCGAGCTGGGCCGCGTCCTCGGCAGGCCGGTCGCCTATCTGCCGGTCAGCGACGAGGCCAAGCACAAGACGCTGCTCGGCCACGGTGTCCCTGAATGGATCGCCGACATGCTGGAGGAGTACGCGCGGGCGTACGTCTCCGGCTGGGGCGACTTCACCACCGACGCGGTCGCCGGCCTGCTCGGCCGCCCGCCGCGCGACGTCGCCGACTTCGCCCGCGACCACGCCGCGAGGTTCGCCCCGGCCGCCTGAGCCGGGGCGAACCTCGCGGAGCGCCGGGCGGGACGTGCGGCTAGAGGCAGGCCCCGCCGTCCGGGGCGCAGTGCTGGACCTCGGGATACCGCGCTGACGGCTTGTCCAGCAGGGGCTGCCGTTCCGCCTTCAGATGCTGGTCGAGGAAGGCCGCCACATACGTCCGGGTGAGCTCGGCGGCGCGCGCCGCCGCCAGTTCGGGGCCGGCGGGTCCGATGCCGAGGGCGCCCGCCAGCACCGGGAGGTCGGTGAAGGACTGGTGGTCCCCGCCCTTCATGACGATCCACCGCTTCCACCCGGTCAGCAGCTTCCAGTCGCGCTCCCAGGTGGTGTCCCGGCCGCCGGGGACGTGCTCCGGCGAGCCGATGAACATGAACGGCCTGGAGAACCCGCCTTCGGGGATCCGGGCGTAGGTGGTGCCGTCCATGTCGATGCCGGCGCGTACCCGGGAGTCCTTCACCATGACGGCCACCGAGCTCGCCCCGCCGATCGACTGGCCGGCCATCGCGATCCTGGAGCGGTCGATCAGACCGGCGCCGTCCCACCGGGACGGCAGCTGGTCGAGCACGAAGGAGACGTCGGCCGCCCGGACCTGGACCACCCCCGCGCCGAAGCCCGGATCGGCGTCGCTGTCACACGCGAGGCACTCCGCCACCCGGCCGTCGGCCAGGGTCGTGGCGTAGCTCTCGTGGGTGTGGTCGATCCCCGCCACCACGTACCCCCGGCTGGCCAGGTCCTCGGCCAGGGACGTGAGCGTGCTCAACGGCTTGGTGAAGCCGGGGGACAGCACGACCAGCGGAAGGTCCCGCCCCGCGGGTTCGGCGTCTTCGACGGCGTTGGTGCGGGTCCGGCTGAGCGCGTCGTACGGAACGCCCGTGATCCTGGAGCCCTTGAGGAACAGCTCCGATTCCCGCGGCGTCATGTACGGCGCGCGTTCCCCGTCGCGCTGCCTGGTCGGGTACCACAGGGTGACCTTGAGCTCCCTGGCTTCGGCGTCGAGGTCCCAGGGGTCGGGGCGGGAGGTGTCCTTCAGGTGCAGGACGGTGGTGCCGACCGGATGGGCGCCGGAGGGCTCGGGCAGGACGGCCGGGCCCGTCGGCGTGGGCGACGGGGCGGCGGAGCGGGGCGGCGTCGGCGCGGCGCAGGCCGACACGGCCAGGACGGCCAGGACCGCCAGGAGGTGTCTCATCGCAGGGTCCCTTCACTTCCGCAGCAAGGTCAGGGCCTTGGCCAGCGCGGGGTCGCGCCCGGCGGCCGCGTCGCGCGGGGCCGGGGCCACGTGGTGGTCGGGCGGCACGCCGATCCGGTCGATCACCTCGCGATCGGGACCGAGGTGGTGCCTGGAGGGGAGGCTCAGCAGGGTGTTGTCGCTCAGCAGGTACGGCTGCGCCGGGCCGGAGACGACCCCGGCGGTCCTGGTGCCGACCAGCCGGCCGGCGCCCAGGTCCTTGATCGCGGAGCTGAAGTGCTCGCACGCCGACGCGCAGCCGCGGTCGGTGAGCACCACCAGCGGCAGGCCGACCAGTTCCACGGTGTTGTCGGTCCGCATGGCCTCGCAGTCGCCTTCCGCGGTGCACTGGTAGGCGGTGATCTTGCCGTGGGCGAACGCGCTCACCAGCCGGACCGCCTCGACGGGACTGCCGCCGCCGTTGCCGCGCAGGTCCAGCACGACGCCGGAGAGCGTCCGGCCGGTACGCAGCCGCGCGACCGCCTTGAGAACCCTGTTCGCGGCGTCGGAGCCGAACCCCCGCAACCGCACGTAGGCGACGTCGTCCAGCAGCTTCGACCGCACCGCCTGCAAGGTGGCCAGGTCCCGCTGGTAGAGGCCGGGCTTGAGCGTCACGCTCCAGCGGCGGCCGGTGCTCTCCCGCAGCAGCCGCAGCCGGACCGGGCGGGCCTGCGGGTAGCGCGGGTAGAGGGCGGCGATCGCGGCGGTGGCCTTCCCGTCGAGGAAGGGCGCCGAGCCGTCGATCGACTCGACGACGTCGCCGGGGCGCAGACCGGCGGCGTGCGCCGCGCCGCCCTCCACGGCGGTGACGAACAGCGGGGGCAGGGCCGTGCCGGGGTTGCCCGTCACCTGCGGGCCGTCGACGTTCGCCTGGAGTCCGAGTCCGTAGCCGTCGCCGTCGTAGGCGTCGGGGTGCCGTTCGACGCCGTGCGCCCAGCGGGCGTGGTTGTCGCCGAGCGCCGCCACCATGGCCTCCAGGGTGACCACGGCCAGCTCGTCGCGCAGGCCGGGCACCTGGTCGGTGGTCTTCCGGTAGACGGTCTCGAAAGCGGTCCAGTCGGCTTTCCTGTCACCGGTCAGCGCCGGCATGGCCGCCTCGGGCACGTCGCGGCCGTTGCGGTTGAGCTCCTGCGTCAGGGCGGCGAATCCGGCGAGCAGCAGCGTGCGGGCGTCCAGCGTGGCGCCGCCGTAGTAGTTGCCGAGGATGCAGAAGTACGCCTGCTCGATGACGTCGATCGTGGTGGCCGTCTCCGCAGCGGGCGGATCCTGGGGCCGCGCGCAGACCGTGCCGGCCGCCGTGCCCGCCTCGCCGCGCGGTGGCGTCGGCGCGGCGCAGGCCGCCGCCAGGAGGAGCGCGATCCCGGCCGCCGCGATCCTGGCGGCGGTCATGACAGACGCCTCCTGGTCCACCAGAAGCAGAAGCCCGCGAGGCCGGCCGTGAGCAGGGCGTAGATCCCGGTCTCGATCCACTGGAAGGGCCAGAAACGGTCGAGGGGGTGGTAGGTCGCCTGCTGCCGGTAGCCGAGGCGGTTGATCTCGGCCACGCACGTGTCCATGCCTCCGGACGGCGCGCAGGGTCCTGACGTGGTGGAGACGCCGACGGTGCCTTCCGCGCCGGCAGTGCGCCCGGACGGGTCGACGAGTTCGCTGGACAGGACCCAGGCGCCGGCGTGACCGGGGACGGCCGACCTCAGCATGACGTGCACGGCGCCGCCCTCGTCGCGGTCCATGCCGATGCCGTCCACGTTCGCCTGGCCGAGCTCGAAGGTCGCCGTGACCGGGGACATCAGATGGGGCCGGACCAGCATCGGCATCGCGAGCTGGACCACGGCGAACAGGGCCAGGGTGAGGGCCATGGCGGGCAGCATGCGGCGCACGAGCATGCCCACGGTCACCCCCAAGACGAAGGCGAAGGCCGCGTACCCCATCGGGGCGATGCCGCGCGCGCCGAACACCAGGGGAGCCATCAGGCCCAGCCCGTCGGCGGCCGACTTGTCCAGAGGGTCGGACCACCAGGTCACCATGAGGCCGCACAGGCCGGCGGCGGCCACCGTGACCAGGCCGACGAGCCCGAGCTTGACCGTCAGCCAGCGGGCGCGGGTGATGCTCTGGTTCCACACCAGCAGGTGCGTCCCGGCCTCCAGCTCGCGGGTGATCAGCGGCGCCCCCCAGAAGAGCCCCGCCAGGGCGGGCAGGAGCAGCACGACGAGGGTCAGGGCCATGAACGGGAGCTGGTACGTGTCGAAGAAGCGGTCGTAGAAGCGGCCGCAGCTGCCGTCCTGGGCGCAGGCGGCGATCCCGGAGGCGTAACCGGAGGCCAGGCCGGGGCCGGTCACGGCCAGGACGGCGGCGAGCACGCCGAGAACGGCGGCCATCATCACGGCCGAGCCGCGGAACTGCCGCCAGGTCAGCCAGATCATCGCCGCACCTCCAGCACGGGCCGCCGGTCATCGGCGACGTACCTGTCCATGTAGGCCAGGACGAGGTCCTCCAGGTCGAGCCGGGTGACCGTCCAGGCGGGGTCGTGGATCGGGGCGTCGGTGCGGATCACGTACGTGCTCTGCCGGTCGGTGTGGCGTGCGGAGATCACCTGCTGGCCGGCGGGGAGCCGGGCGGGGTCGCGGCGGGGGCCGGTGAGCCGGTGATGGGTGGACAGCAGCCGGTCGACCTCTCCCGCCACCTGCACGCGCGAGTCGACGAGCACGATCAGGAAGTCGCAGACCCGTTCCAGGTCGGCGACCAGGTGGGAGGAGAGCACCACGCTGAACTCGTGCTCGACGGTGGCCTCCATCAGCCCCTGCAGGAACTCGCGGCGGGCGAGCGGGTCGAGCGAGGCGACCGGCTCGTCCAGGATCAGCAGCTCGGGCCGCTTGGCCAGGCCCAGGGTGAGGGCGAGCTGGGCGCGCTGGCCGCCGGACAGCTTCCCCGCCCGGTGGCCTGAGGGGAGGCCGAGCCGCGCGATCCGTTCCCGCGCGAGGCCGGCGTCCCAGCGGGGGTTGAGCCGGGTGCCCAGACGCAGGTGCTCGGCGACGGTCAGCCCCGCGTAGACCGGGGTGTCCTGGGCGACGAACCCGACCTTGGCCAGCTGCGCCGGGCCGCCAGCCGGCCGGCCGCCCAGCACGGTGATGGCGCCCGCCGTCGGTTCGAGCTGGCCGGCGGCCAGTTTCAGCAGTGTGGTCTTGCCCGCCCCGTTCGGGCCCACCAGGCCGACCACGTGCCCGGCCGGGATGTCGACGGTGCACTCGCGTAACGCCCAGCGTTTGCCGTACTTCTTGCCCAGTTCCTGGGCTTGCAGGACAGAAGTCACGCTATTTCCTCCTGGGAGGCGGTCCGAAAGGTGGTCATGAAAAGGGCCTCGATGCTCTCGTCGTCGAGCCCGGCCCTGCGTGCCTTCTCCAGCCAGCGCCGCAGATCCGCGCGGAGCGGGCCGTGCGCGGCCAGCGAGGCGCCGGCCAGCGTCGCGGTCACGAACGTGCCGACCCCCGGCCGGGCGGCCACCAGGCCCTCGTGCTCAAGCTCCCGGTAGGCCTTGAGCACCGTGTTGGGGTTGATCGCCAGCCCCGCCACCACGTCCTTGACCGTCGGAAGCTGGTCACCCACGCGCAGCAGCCCCAGCCGCAGCGCGTGCCGCACCTGCTGGACCAGCTGCTGATAGGGCGAGACGCCGGACCGGCTGTCGAGGTAGAACTCGATCAACAGCTTCTCCATTCATCTAGTCTCCTAGTACTTTAGGAGTATGGATGTTAAGAAGCCGTAAGCCGCCGCGTGGATGGATGGATCAGGCCGGATTCGGGCCGCCCCACGGGCCCACCGCCGACGGATCCGCCGCGATGATCTCCCGCCACACATCCAGTAGCTGCTCCAGCCCGGCGATCGGCTCGGGGCGGGCCAGCAGGTCATACAGAGGCCGTACGAACCGATCGCTGGGGCGGCGCTGGTCCACCACGGACCGGAGGATCTCCACAGCCCTCGGCCCGTCGCCTTTGCCGGCCGTGGCCAGCGCGCGGATCTCGGCCATCGTGAACGTCGACGGAAGAACCGTTCGAGGCGGCAGGGGCTCGTCGAAGGCGGCGTGCACGGAATCCGGGGTGTGAACGGACGCACCGCTGGGAGGGTGGGCCCTGTCCAGGATCCACCGTGACAGTTCGCTGCGCGGCCGGGCGTCGGCCTGCTCCAGCTCCAGCCGCGCCCGTTCGAACTCCCCGACACACATCAGTAACAAGCCCAGCCACCCATGCGCGATCGCATAGCCAGGATCGCTCTCGATCGCCCTGCGGTGGGCACGCTCAGCCTCGGTGTATCGGCCCTGCTCTTTCAGCATGATCCCGAGACCGTTGTGGGCGAAGGCGTAATAGGGATCGGCCCTGATCGCCTCGCGGTAGGCATCCTCAGCCTCAGTGAATCGCCCCAGGCCGTACAGAACGTTGCCGAGACCGTTGTGGGCGAAGGCGTAGTCGGGATCGATCCTGATCGCCTCGCGGTAGGCATCCTCGGTCTCGGTGAACCGTCCCAGGTCGTACAGAAGGTTGCCGAGACCGTTGTGGGCGAAGGCGTAGTCGGGATCGATCCTGATCGCCTCGCGGTAGGCATCCTCAGCCTCAGCGAACCGTCCCAGGGCGTGCAGCACGTTGCCGAGACCGTTGTAGGCGACGGCGTAATCGGGATCGATCCTGACGGCCGTGCGGTAGACACCTTCAGCCTCAGCGAACCGCCCCAGGTCGTACAGCAGGTACCCGAAATTGAGGTGGGCGACTACGTCGTCGGGCCGGTAGCGGACAGCGATTCTTCTTGCCTCGACCAGAGCCTTCTGCAGTCGTACGGGTTGTGTCTCGGGGTCCGCCAAAGTGCATGAAAGGGCGAGCTGGCCGATCTTCATGGCCGTGGGACCACTGCCGGGCGTGAAGACACGAGCGGCGCGGCGGAAGCAGCTGACCTGGTCCGCGAGGTCGAGGCCGAGAGCGCGAGCGATCTCGGCTCGAAGAAGGTGCAGGAGGGGCCGGCTGTCGCCATGGAGGAGAGGAGGTTCTGGGGAGGGGGCGGCCGTGAGGGCGTGGATGGCGGCTCTGGCTGACGCGCGGCGAGGAACTGGGGAGCTCAGGTCCATGAGCTGTGTGAGGAGGTTCTGGTCGCTTTCGGTGAGGTACGGCATGAAGTAGGTGGTGATGCCGATCAGAAGGCGGGCGTAGGAAGGCTGGAGGACACGGGCGGGGGCGTAAAGGTGCCGCAGGACAGGGATGCCGTCGGAGGGATTGATCCAGCAGGTGTGCCAGAGCAAGGCGGCCGTGGTGGTGCGCCAGGCGGTGTCGGTGAGCTGGGCCTCGATGCTGCTGTGCTGATGGCCGGCGAGTTGCTGCCGGAGGTGGTCGACGGCGCGGGTATTGATGTCTGTGACGGTGGCGCGGTGCTTGGGGACCAGGAGAAAGGTCCGGATGGCGTCACGGACGTCGCGGTGCAGGGTCCCGTCGCCGCTGTGGACGAAGTCATGGTGCCGGCCGAGTTCCCGGAGGCGGGCGGCGACGTCTCCGGCCTCGATGCCCCACAGGGCGGCGAGCATGGCGGGGTCACGGTCGATCGCGACCACGGTGTCCTCGCGGCGCGGAGCCCAGGGGGAGTCGAACAGGTCAGGCGGGAAGGCGCTCGGGCGGGTGGGGTTCTGCTCGACGTTGACGAGGGCCAGCCCGTGGAGGGCGGGCAGATCCCGGTGCAGGTCGGAATCGGGATCGTAGGTGGCGTGGTGGAGGTAGCGCTCGGCCATCCGGGCCACGACGGTGGAGACGGTGCCGTCCGGGGCGACCTCGTCGTAGAGCTGTTCGAGAGGGCGGCCGGTGCGGACCTGGTCGGCGATCATCTTGCTCATGATGTGCAGCGCCAGGGGTACGCCCTGGGTCAACGCGATCACTCGGTCGAGGTCCAGTTCGGGCGGAAGTGAACCTAACCGCTGCTGCAGGTATTCGGCCGCGGTGCGGTCGTCGAATCGGCGCAGCGTGATGGTCCGCAGCCGTTGCTCGTCCACCTCACGCTCGTATCGGATGGATTCGCTGTCTCCGGCGGCCACGAGATCGGATTCCAGGCGGGTGCCGATCACCCATACCACCCGGCGGCCGGAACGGCTCATCACCTCCCGCAGCCAAGGCCCGGATCCACCCAGGAGCTCACAGGTGTCCAGGACCAATACCACCGGCTGCTTGCGCGACAGGGTCTTCAAACCGTCGGTGAATGCCGTCACCAGCCCGTCGATCTGGTCGACCAGTGCCCGGTAGGCGGCGGGGTCGATCTGAGTGGCCCGGTTCTGCTGGAAGCTCGTGGCGATCTGCGCCCCCGTGCCCGCGACGGTGCTCGTGGCGTCGGTGATCGCTGATGGGACGCCCGCCGCCTTGGCGATCTCTCCTCCGGCTTTGACCATCGCGGCGATCTGCGTGAAGGTCAGGGGCCTATGACCCACTTGTTTGCCCAGGCCCAGCCGGGCGGCTTCGGCTTCCAGCTCCGGTAGTTTGGTCACCTGCTGCTGGAAGGCGGCGAACCCCTTCAGACGCCGCCGTTTGACAGGCCCCCAGGCGGTGGTGGAGTTCTCGATGCGGGTGCGGATCCGTTCCATGATCCGCCAAATCGCCGGGCCGGCGAACTCCACATACTCCTCCGCGTGCAGCTCCCGGTCCCGTTCCCAATCCACCAGGAAGACCGTGAATCTGCCGGCGGAGACCTCGGGCAGCCGCCCGGCCGCGATCTCGGCGAACCGGCGCAAAAGCGTCGACTTGCCGATCCCTCCATAACCCTGCACCAACACGACGTATCCCTCGTCGGGGCCGTCGTCGGTCTGGCCTGCGGCTTCGGCCAGGACCAGCCGGAATCGGTCCTGTTCCTCGCTACGCCCCACGAACAACGCCGCCACCCGCCACCTCCTGAACCGGCACCCGAAGCCGGCACATTTCAGTCAACACGCCGTCACGCCGAGCGACCACCCATGCCGCAGAAGTGACATGAAGCATTTGCCCGCCGAAGCGCAGATAAGCGGAAATCCCTACGGGTTCGGCGGGCGGACCAACCCGGTCTCGTAGGCGAACACGGCGGCCTGGGTGCGGTCGCGCAGGCCCAGCTTGACCAGGATGCGGCTCACGTGGGTCTTGACCGTCTGCTCGGCGAGCACCAGCCGCTCGGCGATCTCCGCGTTCGACAGGCCCTGCGCGATCCGCGCCAGCACCTCGGTCTCGCGCTCGGTCAGGCCGGAGAGGCGGTCCATGCGCTGCCGGGGCCCGGCCATCCGGGAGAACTCGGTGATGAGCCGCCTGGTCACCCCCGGCGCCAGCAGGGCGTCACCGGCGGCCACCACCCGCACCGCGTGCGCCAGCTCCGCCGCCGAGGCGTCCTTCAGCAGGAACCCGGAGGCGCCCGCCCGCAGCGCCTCGTACACGTACTCGTCCAGGTCGAACGTCGTCAGCACCAGCACCTTGACGGCTCCGCTGACCCGGCGGGTCGCCTCGATGCCGCTCAGCCCGGGCATGCGGATGTCCATCAGCACCACGTCGGGGGAGAGCTCGGCGACCTTGGCGACGGCGTCCAGTCCGTCCACCGCCTGCCCGACGACCTCGATGCCGGGCTCGGCGTTCAGCAGCACGGTGAAGCCCTGGCGGACCATCGTCTGGTCGTCGGCGACGAGCACGCGGATCATGGGGTGTCCTCGGCGGGGAGCGCGGCGGTGACCTCGTAGCCGCCGTCGGGGGTGGGACCAGCGGCCAGCTCGCCGCCCAGCATGTGGGCGCGTTCGCGCATGCCCAGCAGTCCGAGCCCGGCCCCGTGCGAGGACGGGGCCGGGCGCCGCGGCGCGGTGTTGCGCACGGTGAGCGCGAGCGTTCCGGGCCGGTACGCGATCTCGACCCGTACGGAGGCGCCCGGGGCGTGCCGCATGGCGTTGCTGAGCGCCTCCTGCAGGATGCGGAACGCCGACAGCTCGATGCCGGGCGACAGCGGCCTCGGCTCGCCGGTGGTCGTGGCGGTGACGGTGAGCCCGGCAATCCGTACCTTGGCGATCAGGTCGTCGACCTGGTCCAGCGTCGGCTGCGGGGCGTCGTCCGCCGGTCCGTCGGCCGAGCGGAGCACGCCGAGGACGCGCCGCAGCTCGGCGAGCGCCTCCACCGCGTTCTGCCGGATGCCCGCCAGATTGTCCTTCAACTCCTGCGACGGGTTCTCCACCAGGTGCGGGGCCACCTGCGCCTGAATGGAGATCACCGACATGTGATGGGCCACCACGTCGTGCAGCTCGCGGGCGATCCGGTTGCGCGCCTCCAGCACCGCCCGCCGCGCCCGCTCCTCGGCGGTGACCTCCTCCTGCACGACGAGCTGCGTGCGGGCCACCCGCGCGCCGCGCAGCGCGGCCCCGATGACCGCCGCCGCCAGGACGATGACCAGCCACACCGCCGCCGCGCCCGTGTGGTGGCCCCACGGCTCGCCGACCAGGAACGCCAGCGCGACCAGCACGGTGATCGCCACCATCTCGGCCAGCACTCTCGGCCTGACCCGCAACGCCACCAGCAGGAACAGCATGGCCTGCAGCGCGGCCGCGAAACTGGACCACGAGAACGGCGTGCCGGGCGACAGGTAGATCGGGTGCTCCCGCACCGGCAGGCCGGTCTGCGAGCCGACCGCCATCACCAGGAGCGACACCCACCAGGCCGGGACCGGGCGGAACAGGGCCAGCACCACCGCCGCCGCCTGCCCGATCGCCAGCGGCGAATAGGTGGGGTCGCCGTGGCCGCCCGCGGCATCGACCATGACGACCGCGTACAGCACCACCAGGACGTGCGGCAGCCGCGCCAGCGGGCGCGGGCCGCGCATGCGGGGGAGCGGATCGGCCGCCGCCGTCCACAGGTCCGACCGCAGGGTCCCGATCACGGCTCCACCCTACGGCGCGGAGCCCGTACGGAAGATCGCTCGTAGGTGTGGAAGAGCAGGCAGCACAGGGCCAGCGCGACCGCGAACGCCGGCAGCCAGGCCAGCCGGGCCGCCACCCAGCCGAGCCCGTCGGGCGCCGTGTGCAGGCCGGGCAGGCGGCCACCGGCGTGCAGGCCGGCGACGGTGACGGCGATCATGGCGGTCTGGTGCCAGAGGAAGACGGTCATCGCCGCCAGGTTGACCGCGGCCACCGCCGCCCACGCCGCGGGCCTGGCCAGCAGCCGCCGCAGCGGGCCGGCCAGCAGCGCCGCCGCCCCGCACTGGGCGAGCCCGAAGGCGACGGCGGCCAGGGTCGGCGGGTCGAGGTTGGACACCGGCGCGCCCGGCACCCCGACCATGGCAGCCGGGTACCCGCCCCACGCCACCAGCCCGATCGCCGCCAGCCCGCCACCGGCCACCAGCCCCCACCCGGCCGCCCTCCCCGGCAGGCCGCGCGCGGCCCAGGTCAGGCCCAGGCAGTACGGCACCAGCCAGCCGGCCACCACGTTCACCCAGCCCGCCCAGGAAGGCCCGCCCAGCCCGTACCGGACGAGGTCGGCGCAGGCGACGGCGGCGAGCGGCCACGCCGGGTGCAGCCGCGACACCAGCGGCGTGGCGGCGGTGAGCAGCGCGAACACCAGCAGGAACCAGAGCGGCGACACCACCAGCGTGCCCAGCGTGCGCACCGTCTCCAGCTCGGCCCCGGACACGAACATCGCGCCCGCGGCCACCGCCCACACCCCCGCGAGCGCGCCGACCGGCCGGAACAGCCGCGCCGTCCGTGCCTTCAGCCACGCGCCGTACGGGCCGCGGCGGCGGCCGTTCACCAGCCCGCCCACCAGGAAGAACACCGCCAGCGTCTGGAGCACCCAGGACACCGGCGCCAGCTCCGGCATGACCCGCAGCGGGCTGCCGGCGCGCAGCGTGTCGCCGCCGGCCACCAGGGCGGTCACCAGCCAGTGGCCCAGCACGACGCCGGCGATCGCCAGCGCGCGCAGCCCGTCGACGGCGCGGTCACGGCCCGGCGGGGTGGCGGTGTCGATCCGGTGGACGAGTTCGACCAGGGATGGCATGAGGAGAACCTAGGAACCGCCGCCCCTGACCCGAATCCCGCTGGAGAGCTCATTCGCCGTTGGTCCTGAAGTATGAGGCAGGTTCAGCCGGCGCTCGTCGCCTCGGCGCGCTCGCGCAGGAGGGCGCGGAGCGTCTCGGCGTCGGCGTCGACCGCGCCGGCTCCGGCGTTGAGCTTGTAGCCGCGGACGATGTCGTCGAGCAGGCCCGACAGGATGCCGCCGGCCATGAGTTTCCGGTGGAGTGCGGCGTACTGCTCCTCGTACAGCTTCTTGAAGGCGGGGGTCGCCAGGAAGCGTTCCTTCAGCTTGTGGCTGCCCGTCCGCCCGCCGCCGAACGCGTCGCCGCTGTAGGCGAAGTTGAGGTCCCACGTGACGACTCGGAACCTGCGGGTGCCCAGGTCGTACCAGAGGTAGTAGTTCCTGCCAGGCCCGCTCATGTCGTCGAAGTTGAGCATGAGCTCCTGCAGCGCCACGTAACGGGCGAACGACTCCACCTCCAGGCGTGCGGGCAGCCCGGCCGCGAACTCCTCGTCGGACGCCTCGTCCACCCACCGGATCAGGTTGATCACGGGCTGCAGGTCGGTGCCGCCGACCTTGTTCACCTGTTTGAAGTCGGAGGCGTACCGGGTCTGGTCCTCGCCCTTGTAGGTGAAGGAACCGGTGGCGAGCGACTTGTACAGCACGCCGTCGCCCAGGTTCTCGGCGTAGCCCTCGTCGAGGTACTCCACCACCAGGCGGGGCGCCGAGCTGCGGCCGTTCACGGTGAACGCGCTGTAGGCGAAGCTCTGGGTGGGTTCGCCCGCGGCGCCGACGGTGGAGATGGCGAGCGCCTCGTTGAGCATCGTCGGGGCCCGGCCGGTCACGGGGCGGACGGCGACCTGCGAGTGGCCCTGGTAGCGGCGGCCCTCCACGAACTCGTCGAAGCTGATCAGCCAGGGCAGCGTCTCCGGCTCCTCCGCCTTCAGCGCGGCGCCGAAGCCGCCCATGCCGCCGCGCCTCCGGCCCCGGTCACCGGTCTGCTCATCACCCTCAGCAGGGGGCCGGCCCTCGCGGGGAGGCTGGTTCCCGTCGGGTGGCTGGAAACCGTCAGGTGGCTGGAAACCCTCGGGAGGCCGGAAGCCCTCGGGGCGCTCGCCGCCGGGTCTCCCGGCCGGACGGCGGCCGGCGCTCTCCCCCTTCCAGGTGAGCCCCGCCAGCGTCGAGTTGCCCTTGAGCCGGATGCCGACGCTCGGGATCGTGGTGCCGTCGACGGTCAGGTCCGCTTCGACGTACTCCTTCTCGCCGTCCTTGACGTACGCGGTCAGCATGTCCTGGTAGCTCTCGTCGCGGAACGTGAGCGTGATCTGGTGCGCGACCGAGGTGTCGAACAGGTCCTTGGTGCCCGTGATGTCCTGAGTGACGGCGCCGGCCGTGGTGTCCGGCGCCGAGACCGCGTACGGGCGGACCGTGCCGCTGCCGAACACCCCCCAGCACACGCCCAGGAAGGCCGCGCAGGCGGCGAGGAGCTTCCCGTTCTGCCGGAGCCTGA
This sequence comes from Nonomuraea sp. NPDC050478, assembly GCF_044458265.1. Classification (NCBI taxonomy): domain Bacteria; kingdom Bacillati; phylum Actinomycetota; class Actinomycetes; order Streptosporangiales; family Streptosporangiaceae; genus Nonomuraea; species Nonomuraea sp. NPDC050478. Next base: position 44,762 of record NZ_JBITHT010000007.1, read on the forward strand.
CCGGCAGCCGGCGCCTGAGCCTCGTCACAGGTCGGTCTGGTCGTAGCCGGTCAGGACGGTGACCGACTGGCCGTGGTTGCGTTCGCGCAGGGCCGCCATCAGGTCGGCCGGCTCGCCACCCTTCTTGATCTTCACCGTGTACATCAGCTCGGTGAGAGCCCCGCCCCTGATCGACTCCATGCTGACCAGCTCGAACTCGTCGGTGTGGCGGATCAGCACGTCCTGGATGGCGTGGGTGTAGTCCTCGTCGGCGGGCACCTGCACCTTCACGACCTGGCGGCGCACGTTCAGCTGGAACCAGTCGAACCGGTGCATCACCACGACGATCAGCGAGATCGTCACCGCGGCGACGACCGCCAGCAGGTAGAAGCGGGTGCCGACGGCCATGCCGACGCCCATCACCAGGAAGATGAACCCGACGTCGCGGGTCTCCTTGATGGCGTTGCGGAACCGTACCACCGACAGGGCACCGACCAGGGCGAACGCGCGGGCGATGTTCGAGCCGACGACCAGCATGATCAGCGAGATGAGCATGCCGAGGACGACCAGCGTCTGCACGTACGACTGGCTGTAGGAGACGTTGCGGTGCGTCGCCCGGTACACCCAGCCGATCATGGCGCTGAGCACGAACGACAGCGTCATCGCGATGGCGACGTCGGCCACGCTGAACGTGCCCGAGAGATCCTGGAACGAGAAGTCCATGGGGGTCATGCCTCCGAGAGATCATGATCGGGGACGTGGAAGACGGAGCGCGGGGCCAGCCCGTGCGCCTCGATGCTCTGGCAGTACTTGGAGACCCGCACGACCTGCAGGTTCCGCTTGGCGGTCAGGTCGGTCAGCCAATACGGGACGCGCTCGTTCGCCTTGACCTCCATGATCGCCTTGTGCGGCGGGACGATGAAGCGGTTCCGCGCGTCGGTGCCGAAGCCGAAGTCGCGGTCGCGGCCCCGCACCCGCCGGTCGAACGTCACCCGCAGCCCGGTGTCGGCGTCCCTGCCCAGGTAGGCGTGGCGGGTGTAGCCGGTCATGGCGGTGGCCCGCAGGTCCAGGCGGCAGACCAGGTCCAGCACCTCTTCGAGGAAGGCGCGCTGGGACGGCTCGTGGGCGATCATCTCGCGGCCGTCGCACAGCCGCAGCGCGTCGAGGTACGGCACGCGTACCCGCCGCTTCTGGGTGACCCGGTTGACCCGCTGCTTGATCTCCACGAACACGGGCGTGTCCCCGGCGGCGGAGAAACGGTCGCCGTAGTGGCGGATGCGCAGCTTGCGGCGGAACCTCAGGCCCTCGATCTTCTCCCAGTAGAACCGGAGGTGCCGGGTGTCGTAGTAGGCGCTCCAGATGGCGTAGCCCTCGTCCGGGCAGTGCCGGTCCCGGTCGAGCCGCCGCTCCAGCTCCTCTCGCAGCTCGTCCACGAGGCCCGCGTCCATCAGGTACTTGATCTCGTACCGGTTGAAAAGGCGCAGCATGCCGATATGTGACCCAACGAACCTGGGAATAGTGTGTGAACCCGCCGCGAAGGTCAGGCGGACGGGAGCAGAACGCGGAAGCGGGTGCCCCGCCCGGAGCTGGAAACCTCGATCCGGCCGCCGTGGGCGCTGACGAGCGCGGCGGCGATGGCCAGCCCCAGGCCGGTGCCGCCCTGGTCGCGGGAGCGGTTCGGATCGGCGCGGTAGAACCGGTCGAACACGTACGGCAGGTGCTCGGCGTCGATGCCCGAACCCTCGTCGGCCACCTCCACCAGCGCGGCCTCGGTGCCCGGAGCCGGTCCCGGCCCGGCGTGCACGCCCTCGGGCGGGCCGACACGGGCGTGCCCGACCGTCACCCGCACCGGTGTGCCGGGCGCGGTGTGGGTGAGCGCGTTGCCGACGAGGTTGGCGATGACCTGGTGCAGCCGGTGCTCGTCGCCCCTCACCCGCACCGGCCGGTCGGACAGCGTCAGGCGGACCGGACGGTCGCGGTCGCGGGCGTGCGCGGCGTGCACCACGTCACCTGCCAGCACGTGCAGGTCGGCCGTGGTCAGCTCCAGCGCGGGCTCCTGGTCCAGGCGCGCGAGCAGCAGCAGGTCCTCCACCAGCACGCCCATCCGCTCGGCCTCGCTCCCGATGCGGCGCAGCAGCCGCTCGGCCGCCGGGTCCCTGGGCGCGTCGCCGTGCTGGTAGAGCTCGGCGAAGCCGCGGATGGAGGTGAGCGGTGTGCGCAGCTCGTGCGAGGCGTCGGCGACGAAGTGGCGCAGCCGCCGCTCGGAGCGCTCGCGCTCGCGCAGCGCGCGGGCCAGGCGTTCGAGCATCACGTTGAGCGCCGTGCCGAGCCGGCCCGTCTCGGTGCGCGGGTCGCTGTCGGCGACCCTGCGGTCGATGTCGCCGGCCGCGATGGCCTCGGCCGTACGCTCCATCCGGGTGAGCGGGCGCAGCCCGAGCCGCACCACCGCCAGGGCGGCGGCGGCGAGCAGGCCCAGCACCAGCCCGCCCGCCGCGAGCTGGATGACCAGCAGCTCCCGCACGGTGGAGTCGTCGGACTCCAGCGACATCGACACCGCCGCCCGGTTGCCGTCCGGCAGCGGGACGACGAGCACCCGCCAATCGCCCGTGCCGTCCTCGCCCGGCACGGTGAAGGGGCCGCGCGGCGGCCCGGCGACGAGCTCGGCGGGCACGGCCGGGCCGTCCTGGGCGCCGGTGGGGACGTCCTCCAGCAGCGTCCCCGCCGGGCTGTAGACGTCCACGTCGAACCGGGTGGGCACCCGCACCTCGTCAGGGCGCGGCGGCGGCGCGATCGGCGGCGGGCGCCTGCCGACCCGGTCGGCGAACTCGGCGAGCTGGCCGTCCGCCCGCGCCATCAGCGAACGGTCCAGCAGCAGCACCCCGGACACCGCGAAGATCGCCAGCCCGGCGGCGGACAGGCCGACCAGCGCCGCCAGCAACCGGTGCCGCAGCGGCCACGGCCGGTTCACGACCCGTCTCATGACGGGTCCCGCAACCGGTAGCCGACGCCGCGCAGCGTGTGGATCAGCGGCGGGCCGAGCACGTCGATCTTGCGCCGCAGGTAGCTGATGTACGACTCGACGATCCGGCTGTCGCCGTCGAAGTCGTAGTCCCACACGCTCTCGAGGATCTGCCCCTTCGACACCACCCGCTCGGCGTTGACCATCAGGTAGCGGAGCAGGCTGAACTCGGTCGGCGAAAGGTGGATGGCCCGGCCCGCCCGCCGCACCTGGTGCGCCTCCTCGTCCAGCTCCAGGTCCGCGTAGCGGAGCACGCCGTCGCCCGCGCGGTCCTCCGGCGGGCGGGCGCGGCGCAGGATCGCCCGGACCCGCAGCACCACCTCCTCCAGGCTGAACGGCTTCGTCACGTAGTCGTCGCCACCCGCGGTGAGCCCGGCGATCCGGTCGGACACCGCGTCCTTGGCGGTCAGGAACAGCACCATCGGGCTCTCGCCACGCTCCCGCAGCCGCCGGGCGACCGCGAACCCGTCCAGATCGGGGAGCATCACGTCGAGCACCACGATGTCCGGCCTCTCCCGCGCCACCGCGTCCATCGCGCGCCACCCGCTGGACGCGGTGGTCACGGTGAAGCCGTTGAGCAGCAGCGCCTCGGAGAGCAGCTCGCGGATGTTCGGCTCGTCGTCGACGACCAGCACCTTCGCGTCCATGGCCTCCTGGATACCGCCACTGTCTGAGAGTCCGCTGAAAGCCGCGGTCAGTCCTTGCCCGCGGGGCAGAGCGCCGGGTTCGCCGTGGTCCCCTCCGTGTTGAGCAGCACCACCGTGGAGCCCGGCCGCACGCCGAGCGACGCGCGGCGCTCGGCCGAGTCCAGGGCGGCCCGGACCCCGGCCAGCGAGGCCGCGCCGCACGGTCCCGCGTCGACGCCCAGAGCCAGGAGCTCTCTCGCGGCGCGGGTGCTGTCGGCGTCCCCGACGGCGACGGCCGCGTCCAGGCCGTCACGCAGGTACGGCCAGGCCAGGCTGGACGGGGTGCCGCAGTTGAGCCCCGCCATGATGGTGTCGCCGGTCTCGACGCGCACCGGCCGCCGCTCCAGCAGGCTGGCCAGCACGCACGCGGCGGTCTCCGGCTCCACGGTCATGACGGCGGTGCCGCCCGGCCGGGCCCGGTAGTGGGCGACCGCCGCCTGGGCCAGGGAGCCGACGCCCGCCGGGACCGCCACCAGCCCGGGAGCCTCCCCGAGCTGCTCGTCCAGCTCCGCGAAGAGGGTCGCGTACCCTTCCACGATCCAGCCGGGCGTCTCCTCGTACCCGGCCCAGGCCGTGTCCTGCACGAGCACCGCGCCCGGCTCCCCGGCGGCCGACGCCGCCCGCTGCACCGCCTCGTCGTAGCTGCCGCGCACCTCGGTCACCTCGGCGCCCTCGGCGGCGATGGCCGCCACGGCCTCGGGGTGCACGCCGCCGGGGGTGAACACCCGCGCCCGCTGCCCGAGCAGCCGGGCCATCCGGGCGACGGCCCTGCCGTGGTTGCCGTCGGTGGCGGTGACCAGCGTCAGCGGCCCCTCCCGCCGTTCCAGGATGCGGTGGATCGCCCAGGACGCCCCCAGCGCCTTGAACGCCGGCAGCCCCAGCCGTGACGACTCGTCCTTGACCAGCACCCGCCCCACGCCCAGGTCTCCGGCCAGCGCGGGCAGCTCGGTGAGGGGGGTGGGGGAGTAGCCGGGCAGCTTGGCGTGGAGTTTCCTGGCCTGGTCCGACGGGAGCGCGCAGCTCCAGTGGCGGGCGGCGGGATTGGCGTACCAGAACGATGTGAGCACATCTCATGGTCGCGTGATCATCGGCCCGGGTCCAGTCGGCGGATCTTGAGCACGTTGTCGGTGCGGGTGCCGGGGGTGCCGTCGGGCGCGTCCTGGGCGCGCTCGAACTCCTCGCACAGCTCCACCTCCCACTCGCCCTCCGCCAGCTCCAGCGAGTCCAGCACCTCCCGCGCGGTCGGAAGGTGCACGTCCGGGTGGTCGTCCTGCCATGACGGCCACCCGGCGTGGCCGACGATCAGCAGCACGCCGCCGGGCGCGACCGCACCGGCTGCCGCGCGCAGGATCCGCTCGCGCGGCAGGTCCTGGTACGAATGCAGGTAGTGCGCCGAGACCAGGTCGTAGCTGCCCGCGGGGAAGGACGCGCCGAAGTCGTGCCGCTGGAAGTCGATCGCATCGGCCACCCCGGCCTCGGCGGCGAACCGGGCCGCGCGCTCCAGCGCCACGCCCGAGATGTCGGCCGCGGTGACGCGCCAGCCCTGACCGGCGAGCCAGATCGCGTCGCCGCCCTCACCGCACCCCAGGTCGAGCGCGGTGCCGGGGGTCAGCGCCGGGACCTCCCTGGAAAGGATCATGTTCGGCCGGCCGCTCCAGACCCGGGTGCTCCCGCTGTAGCGGGCGTCCCACCACTGCTGACCGGACATCTCCTGGTCCGCCGCGTACCTGTTGTGCAGGCGCCGCTTCTGCACGCCTTCGGAGACCCCGCGCTCCGCCTCGGCGGAGAACGGGACGGGACGGGTCTCGGCCGCGTGGCGGGCCTCCTCGGCGATCAGGTCGGCGTTGACCGCACGGGCCGCGCGGGCGCCCGCGGCGGCGGCGCCCAGCGCGGTCTCGGTCACGTCGGTGACGCCGCCCGCCGCCCACACCCCCGGCACGCCGGTCGCGCCCGTGGCGTCGGCGGCCAGCCGCACGCCGGCCGGGACGCCGGCCACCCGCTGCTCCTCGGTCTCCAGGCCGAGCCCGGCGAGGAAGCCGGCCCGGGCGGAGGCGCGCGGGGCGACCACCAGCACCTCGCAGGCGATGACCCGCCCGTCGGCCATGGTGACGCCGGTGAGCGCGTCTCCGGTCACCTCCAGGCCGGTGACCTTCCCGTTGACCAGGGCGATGTCGCGGGCGGCCAGCCGCTCGTACTCCTCGCCCGCAGGCTCGGGCGCGGTGTGCAGGAACAGCGTGACGTCCGCGCTCCACTGCCGCCACGTCAGCGCCTGGTGCGCCGCGATCGGGCCGGTGGCGAGCACGGCGACGCGCCGGTCGCGCATCTCCCAGCCGTGGCGGTCCGGGCAGTGCACGACGTCCCGCCCCCACCGCCCGGCCAGGCCGGGCACGCCGGGCAGCTCCTCGCTCACCCCGGTGGCCACCAGCAGCCGCCGCGCCACCACCGAGGAACCGCCGGCCAGCGCGACGCGGAAGCCGCCGTCCACCCGCCCGACCTCGGTGACCGTCCCGTCGGCGACCTCGCCCCCGTACCGCGCCACCTCTTCCCGCCCCACGCCCGGGATCGCGGGCTCCTCGCGCGACCGGCCCGAGTCCACCACCAGCACCGTCCGCCGCGCCCTGGCCAGCGTGACCGCCCCGCTCAGCCCGGCGACCCCACCGCCGACCACGACCACCTCGTACGTACGACTCATGACACCTCCCCTTCCGGGGAAATGGTCTGCCCGCACCCCACCTGATCGCAAACATCTTTGCCATAACGGCAACCCGTGGGCCTCAGCCGGTGGTGGCGGGGATGACGCCCTTGTGGTGGAGGTGGTCGCGGGCGGCGGCGATGGCCTCCGGCGTGGTGGCGAACACGCGGCCCTCCTCCGCCAGCCGTTCGATCACGCCCAGCGCGCGCAGCGGCTTGTGGTGCCCGTTCCTGATGCCGGAGACGTACACGGTGATGCCGCGGTGCCGCAGGCGCGCGATGGCGTCGCCGAGGACGAGCGCGCCGCTGGCGTCGATGGTGGTGACGCGGGACATGCGCAGGATCACCACCGACACGTGGGCCACCTCCGACAGCTCCAGCAGGAAGCGGTGCGCGGCGGCGAAGAACAGCGGCCCGTCCAGCCGGTAGGCGACGATGTGCTCGGCCAGCAGGTCGAGCTCCTGGTCGGTATGGTCGCCGGTCAGGTCGTCGTGGATCGGCATCGCGTCCAGGCGGACGTTGCGCGCGATCGACCGCAGCGCCAGGGCCCCGGCCACGAGCAGGCCGAGGATGACGGCCTGGACCAGGTCGAGCGCCAGCGTGGCGATCGCGGTCAGCACCAGCACCACCGCGTCGCCGCGGGTCGAGCGGACCATCGCCTTGACGGAGCCGACCTCGACCATCCGCACGGCCGTGGCCAGCAGCACCCCGGCCAGCGCGGCCAGCGGGATCTTCGCCACCAGCCCGGCCGCCGTGTAGACGATCACGGCCAAGATGCCGGCGTGCGCCAGGGACGCCAGCCGGGAGGAGGCGCCGGAGCGGACGTTCACCGCCGTGCGGGCGATGGCGCCCGTGGCCGGGACGCCGCCGAACATGGGTGAGACCAGGTTGGCCAGGCCCTGCCCGAACAGCTCGCGGTCCGGGTCGTGCTTGTGGTTGACGCTCATGCCGTCGGCCACCGCCGCCGACAGCAGCGACTCCAGCCCGGCCAGCGCGGCGACCGCGATCGCCGGGGCGATCAGGGACGACAGCGCGGCGGGGTCGATGAAGCCGATCGACGGCGCGGGCAGCCCGGCGGGTAGCTCGCCGATCGTCGCCACCGGCAGGTCCGCCAGCGCGACGGCGACGGTGGCGGCGGCCACGGCCAGCAGCGAGAACGGCACGGTCGGCCGCCACCGCGCCCCCACGATCATGATCGTGGCGACGGCCAGCGCGATGCCGACGGCCCACCACTGCGGCCGGGCCGCGAAGTCCCGCACGGCCTCCCAGGCGACGACGACGACCTTCTCGCCCTCCGGCGTGGGCACGCCCAGCGCGGCGGGCACCTGCTGGAGCCCGATCACGCAGGCGATGCCGATGGTGAAGCCCTCGACCACGGGGGCGGGCACCAGCGCCATGTACTTGCCGGCCTTGGCCAGCGCGAGCGCGATGAGCATGAGGCCGGCCAGCACGCCGACGGTCAGCACGCCGGACGCGCCGTGCTGGGCCATGATCGGCACCAGCACCACGGTCATCGCCCCGGTCGGCCCGGACACCTGCAGCCCCGAGCCGCCGAACACGGCCGCCAGCGCGCCGGCGACCACCGCGGTCGCCAGGCCCGCCTCCGCGCCCATGCCGGACGAGATGCCGAAGCCGAGCGCCAGCGGCAGCGCCACGATCGCGACGGTGAGCCCGGCGAGCAGGTCGCGTCGCGGGCGGCGCGTCATCGCGACCAGGTCGGCGCGGGCGGGCAGGAGAGAACGCACCGAGGAGAAGAACTGGTTCACCGGGTCCTGGTCTCCGCCTGCAACAGCTCGCTCAGCAGCTCGTGCTGCCCGGTGAGCAGCTGGGTCAGCAGCTGGCGGGCGGCCCGCAGCAGCTCCGCCACGTCGCCGCCGGCCAGGGAGTAGACGACGGTGGAGCCGTCGCGCTGGGCGGTCACCATGCCGGAGCGGCGCAGCACGGCCAGGTGCTGCGAGAGCCCGGTCGGCTCGACCTCGATGGCGGCCAGCAGGTCGCGCACCGGCATGGGGCGCTCCTGCAGCAGCTCCAGGACGCGGATCCGCACGGGATGACCGAGGAGGCGGAACAGCTCCGCCTTGGCCTCGTAGAGCGGCACCGACCTCACTCGGCCACCGTGCCTTCCGGGCCGAGCTCGATGTCGTGCTCGCGGGCCATCCGCCTCACGTCGTCCCACTCGCCCTCGGCGACGATCAGCGCCTCCGGGTCGTCTTCGGCGCGCGCCGTCTCCAGCGCCGCGTGCGCCTGGCGTGCCCGTTCCCTGATGGCGGCGGCGAAAGGCCCGCTCACATCTCACCCCATATCTACGTCCGACATGAGGAAGGGTACCTCAGCAATTGCGAACATTCGCAATTGAAGTCATTCACTCAAGCCGGGCAGCGCGCCCGTTCAGATACCGCTGCTGGGGCAGACTGCCGGCGCGGCGCGCCGCCTCCTCGTACGCCTCGCGCGCCGCCTTCCGGTCACCCGCCATCTCCAGCAGGTGGGCGCGGACGGCGTGCGTCCGGTGGTCGCCGGCGATGCGCTCGTCGGCGGCCAGCCCGCCGAGCAGCTCCAGCCCTTCGTGCGGGCCGCGGGCCATGGCGACGGCGACCGCGTGGTTGAGCCTGACGACCGGGGTGTCGGAGACCCGCAGCAGCAGCTCGTACAGGGCCACGATCTGCGGCCAGTCGGTCTCCGCGGCGCTGGGCGCCTCGTCGTGCACGGCGGCGATCGCCGCCTGGAGCTGGTACGGGCCGGTCGGGCCGCGCGGCAGCGCCTCGGAGACCAGCGCCACGCCCTCGGCGACCAGCCCGGCGTCCCACCGGCCGCGGTCCTGCTCGGCCATCGGGACCAGCGCCCCGTCGGGAGAGGTACGGGCCGGGCGGCGGGCGTCGGTGAGCAGCATGAGCGCCAGCAGCCCGGTCACCTCCGGATCGTCCGGCACCAGCCGGCGCACGACGCGGGTCAGCCGGATGGCCTCCGCCGACAGCTCGTCCCGCCGCAGCCGGGGGCCCGACGTGCTCGCGTACCCCTCGTTGAAGATCAGGTAGAGCACGTGCAGCACCGCCCGCAGCCGCTCGGCCCGTTCGGCGGCGGGCGGCAGGCCGAACGGGATGCCGCTCTCCCTGATCTGCCGCTTGGCCCGGGTGATGCGCCTGGTCATGGTCGGCTCCGGCACCAGGAACGCCCGGGCGATCTCCGCCGTGGTCAGGCCGCCCACCGCGCGCAGGGTCAGCGCGATCTGCGAGGCCGGCGACAGCGACGGGTGGCAGCACATGAACAGCAGCACCAGCGTGTCGTCGGCACTCTGCGGCGGCCGGTCGGCCGGCGGGGCCAGCCACTCCTCGGGCAGCCGCCACGCGGCCACGACGTCCTCGCGGCGCCGCCGCGCCTGCTCGGCCCGGAGCAGGTCGGTGAGCCTGCGCGCGGCCACGGTGATCAGCCAGCCGCGCGGACTGTCCGGCACGCCCTCCGCCGGCCACTGCCGGGACGCCGCGAGCAGCGCCTCCTGGACGGCGTCCTCGGCCGTGTCGAAGTGACCGTAGCGGCGCACGAGCGCGCCGAGGACCTGCGGCGCCAGCTCGCGCAGCAGGTCCTCGACCCCGCCTGGAGTCACTCGATCTCGTCCACCCCGCCGTGGATGGGCCGCACGTCCACATGCCACTCGGAGTCGAGCGCGGCGTAGGGGTACGGCGCGCCGGCCAGCCTCGCGGCGACCTCCGTCGCCCGGTCGAAGCTGTCGCACTCCACGATCGTGTAACCGGCCAGGACCTCCTGCGTCTCGGCGTACGGGCCGTCGGTGACGACCGGTACCCCGTCCTTCAGCCGCACCCGCCGGGTGAGCATCGGGGAGTTCAGCCCCTGGGCGTCGACGAACTCGCCGGACTCGACCAGGTCGCCGTTCCACTTGCCCATGAACGCGTGCAGGGCGCCGATCTCCTCCTGCGTCCAGGCGGGCCTGCCGTCGACGGCCTTGCCGGTGAGCATGTCGTAGTCCCGCTGCGAGCCGTACAGCATGATCATGTACTTCACGGGTTTCTCCTTCTCTCGATGCCTTTCACCGGAGACGTCGGAGCCGCCCGCCCCGTCCGGACACATCCTTCTCGGAAGTTTTACCGGGCGCCAGGGCACTACGTTGGAGGGCATGCGGGTGCACATTCTCGGGCCGGTCGAGGTCGTGGCCGGCGGGGAGCGGGTGCCCGTCGGCGGTGGACGGCTGCGTACGCTGCTGGCCCGGCTCGCGCTCGACGCCGGGCGCACCGTGACGGCGGGGGCGCTCGCCGAGGCGCTGTGGCCCGAAGGGGCGCCGGGCGATCCGGTCAACTCGCTGCACTCGCTGGTGTCCCGGCTGCGGCGGGCGCTGCCCGCCGGGCTGCTGGTGTCGGCGGACGGCGGCTACCGGCTCGACGTCGAGGCGGACGCGGTGGACGCGCGCCGGTTCGAGCGGCTCGCAGGAGAGGGGCGGCGGGCCCTGACCGGCGGCCGGCCGGAGGCGGCGCTGCGGCTGCTGGGGGAGGGGCTCGGGCTGTGGCGGGGCGACCTGCCCGGCGAGGTGCCCGAGCCGGTGCGGCGGCGGCTGGAGGAGCTGCGGCTGGCGGCCCGCGAGGACCACGCGCAGGCGTCGCTCGCCGTCGGACGGTCCGAAGGGCTGGTCGCCGAGCTGGAAGCGCTCGCGGCCGCGCACCCGCTGCGGGAGAGGCTGCGCGGTCTGCTCATCAGGGCCCTGCACGCGGAGGGCAGGCGGGCCGAGGCCCTGTCCGCGTACGAGGACGTCCGCCGGCTCCTGGCCGACGAACTGGGCACCGACCCCGGGCCCGAGCTGCGCGAGATCCACCTGGAGCTGCTGCGCGACGAGCCGCGTCCGCGCTCCGGCAACCTGCCCTCCCCGCTCACGTCCCTGGTGGGACGGGAGGACGACGCGGCGGCGACGGCCGAGGCGCTGCGTGCCGGTCGGCTGGTGACGCTCACGGGGCCGGGCGGCGTCGGCAAGACCCGCCTGGCCATCGAGGTCGCCGGCCACACGCCCACGGCCTGGCTGGTCGAGCTGTCCCCCCTGGGCGAGCCGACGAGCGACCCCACCGCCCCGGAACGCGCACCCACGGCACCTTCCGAGCCCGGCACAGCGGGCTCCCCTGACCTCGCCCGGCCCGCAGCGGGCGGCTCTCCGCCCCACGACGGCTTCCGCGACACCCCCGAGCCCGGCGCGGCCGGCGGCTTCCCGTCCCATGACGTTTCCCATGACACCCCTCAGCCCAGAGAGAGCAGCGCGGCCGGGGGCGCCCCTCGATCCGTGGGGGACCTCGCGGCCGAGAGCTCTCCGTCTCAGGCCCGCGAGGCTCTTCGGTCCCACGGGAGCAGCGCTGCCGGATCCGCTGGTGCTTCGCCTCCACCCGAGCGGGGGCGTGCGGGGCCCTTCCCGGATGCTGGGGAGGGCGGGGTCGTGGTCGCTCTCGCGCGGGTGGCCGGGGTGCGTGAGGGGGCGTTCGGCGGGGGGCGGTTGCTCGATCGGGTGGCCGAGGCGTTGTCGGGGTCGCTGCTGGTGCTCGACGGTTGTGAGCGGGTGGCCGGCGAGGTGGCCAGGGTGGTCACGTACCTGCTGGGCCGCGCGCCGGGGCTGCGCGTGCTCGCCACCAGCCGGGAGCCGCTGGGCGTGCCGGGGGAGACCGTGCTGCAGGTGCCGCCGCTGGAGCCGGAGGCGGCGGCGCGGCTGTTCGCCGAGCGGGCGGCGGCCGCGCGGCCGGGGTTCACGGTGCGCGACCCGGGACTGGTGGACGAGGTGTGCCGGCGGCTGGACGGCCTCCCGCTGGCGATCGAGCTGGCCGCGGCCCGGCTCCGCTCGTTCCCGCTGGACGAGCTGGCGGCCCGGCTGGACGACCGGTTCGCCCTGCTCTCGGGGGTCAGCAGGGCCGCCGAGCCGAGGCACCGTACGCTGCGCGCGGTGGTCGCCTGGACGTGGGACCTGCTGGACGAGGACGAGCGGCGGCTGGCCCGCAGGCTGGCGGCCTTCCCCGGCGGCATCACCGTGGAGAGCGCGGAGGCGGTCGCCGCCGCCCGCCCTGACCTGCTGGCGGCCCTCGCCGACCGGTCGCTGCTGCGGTTCGACGGCGAGCGCTACCGGATGCTGGAGACGATCAGGGAGTACGGGCTGCGCGAGCTGGTCGAGTCCGGGGAGCTCGCCCGGGTGCGCGCCGCGCACGCCGCCTACTTCTCCGGCCTGGCCGCCCGCGCCGAACCGGAGCTGCGCGAGGCCGGGCAGCTCCGGTGGATCACCCGGCTCGCCGCCGAACGCGGCAACCTGCTCGCCGCCCTCCGCTTCGCGCATGAGACCGGCGACGCCGCGGGAGCGCTGCGGCTCTGCGTGGCGCTGGGGGTGTTCTGGCTGGTACGAGGCGACCGGGCGGCCATGGAATCCTGGACGCGCCTGGCCCTGGACACCCCCGGCCGCGCCCCCGCCGAGGCCAGGGCCGTGACGGCCGCCCTCCACCTGCTGGCGTCCACCACCTGGGCGGGCCTGGAAATGGACGCGCGGGACGCCGCCCACGTCCGCCACCTGCTGCCGGAGGAAGCACCCGGCCACCCGGAACCCGGCCTGATTCCGGAGCAGGGGGAGCGGCGTCCCGGAGCCGAGTCCGGGTGGTTTTCGGGGCATCCGCTCGTCGTCCTGGTCGAGCCGGTGCTGGCTGCCGCGTGCGGGGACGAGGCGGCGGCGCTGGACGCGATCGAGCGGCGGCTGTCGCATCCCGACGCCTGGACGAGGGCGATGCTGCGGCTCGTCAGAGCCGTTCTGCGGGGAAATGCGGGCGACGCCGGGGGCATGGGCCACGATCTGGAGGTGGCGGTCGCCGGGTTCCGCGCCGGCGGGGAACGGGCCGGGCTGGCGTGGGCGCTGACGTCGCTGGCCGACGTGCTGACGAACGGGGGCGCGTACGGGGAGGCGGTGGCCGCGCTGGAGGAGGCGGTGCGGCTGCTGCGGGAGCTGGACCCGTCCGACGAGGCCGCGTCCCAGCGGGTGTGGCTGGCCGAGGCCCGGGCCCGCGCGGGCGACACGGCGACCGCCCGCGCCGAGCTCGAAACGCTGGCCGCGCTGCCGGGCGTTCCCGACGGCCTGCCGGTCTACATCCGGGTCACGCTCGGCGACCTGGCCCGCCGAGACGGCGACCTGGCGGGCGCGGAGGCCCATTACGAGCAGGCCGAAGCGCGTCTCCGGCCGTCCGAGGACCCCGTCTTCGCCGTCACGCTCGCGTGCGCGCGGGCCAGACTGGCCATGGAGCGGGACGACCCGGTGCGGGCCGGGGAGCGCTTCGCCCGGGCCTTCGACGCCTGCGCAGGAGAGCCGTCACTGGCCGCCATCACCGCCGCCCACCTGGCACACCTCCTGGCGTTCCAGGGCCGCCGGATCGAGGCGGCTGAGCTGCTCGGCGCCGCCCACGTCCTGATCGGCGCCCTCGAAGCGCTCGACCACGACCTCGTACGCCTCGCCCCCGAACTCCGCGCCGCCCTCGGCGCGCGGCGGTACGAGACCGCCTACGCCCGCGGCCGCACCCCGGACGAGGCGCTCGCGCTGATCAGCGCCAGGGTGGAGGAGCTGATCCGTGTCCCGCGCGCGGCGGAAGCCTCCGACGACCCAGGCGGGCGCCCGGCCCCCTAGGGAGTGCCTGACAATTCGGTGTGGCGGACGCGGGCTTCGACGAGCAGATGCAGCTTGGTGGTCAGTCCGCTGCGGGATCGTCCGAGCGCCTGCCGGTTTTGCGATTGCTTCGTATCGATCGTCCCGCCGTCGTCCCCCTTTTGCGGGCTCCGGCCGCGTGTTGATGGGCGCAGCCGCCACAAAATGCCGTCGACCACCTGCCGGTGATCGCGCCAGGGACAACCCGGCCATCGGTCACCGGCAGCAACGGCTCGATCCGCGACCACGCCTTGTCGGTCAGCTCACCACGTCGCACCACGATCAGTGAGGCTCTTCCGTGCGTCCAGCAGAGCAGGAGGTGAAGCCGTGACGTACTGGTGGATCCGGTTGTTCGTGGGCTCGTCGTCGCTCGCCGGTGGAAGTCCGGCCCGGGTAGCTGCCAGGAGGCCCGGCCGTAGTACCGCTATCAGTCGGCCGGACAACACGACCGGCGGTGAGGGAAGGGCCGCTGCTTCGTCGATGCGCAGCGACTGACCAGGGAGGGGCCCGGTGAGTGCCGCGTGTTCGCCACGCATGCGAGCCTGTCCGGACGCGCAACGGCCCCCGTTGCGGCTTCCTTTCCACCCCTGAAGCTTCTCCACCCCCTGCGTATCGGGCGTCAGGAGTGCAGAACGCCGGCGCGGGCGGCGGCGAGGGCAGCATCCGCCGCACGTTCAGCGTCGCGTTCGGTGACCGGTTCGTGGGTGATGAACAGCCGGTAGTAGATGGGCGCGACGGCCGTTCTGATCACGTCTGCCACGTCAGTGTCCGCAGGGAGCTCGCCCCGCGCGACCGCCCGCCGCACCACTTCGGCTGCCTGTTCGTGGCGGGCGGCGAAGAAGTCGTGCAGCGCCTGCGCGGGCCCGGTGCTCTGTACGGCGGCCGACACGAATGCGGCGGAGATCGGCCCGGCGACCGGATCGGCGAACCCGCTTCGCACCAGCCCGGCGATCTCCCGCAGGTCCTCGCGGAGTGAGCCGGTGTCGGGCAGCGGCCACGGCTCCTCCCTGGCCAGTTCGAGCGCGTCGGCGATCAGGCCCTCCGCGCTGCCCCATCGCCGGTACACGGTGGTTTTGTGCACGCCCGAGCGGATCGCCACGTTCTCCACCGTCAACCTGCTGTAGCCGTGCTCGGCCAGCTCGGTGAGGGTCGCCTGTCGTACGGCGTCGCGCACGCGGGCGCTGCGACCGCCGGGACGTTTGTCCAAAGTCTACTCCAGTTGCGTTAGGAGGGATTTCCATGCTAGCTTAAAGCAACAGTAGTTGCGATTGGAGTACCTCTGACTACACAGCTTTCCCTCCGGGGAGTCTCGAAGTCCTACGGCGAGCACCGCGTCCTTGACCAGCTCACCTTCAGCATCCGGCCCGGCGAGCGCGCCGGAGTCGTCGGCGAGAACGGCTCCGGCAAGTCCACGCTGCTCAAGATCATCGCCGGGGTGGACCAGCCAGACGACGGTGAGGTGACGGTAGCGGCCGCCGGCGGCGTCGGCTACCTGGGCCAGACCCTCAACCTGCCCGACGACCACACCGTCCAGCAGGCCGTCGACGCCGCGCTGGCCGAGCTGCGCGCACTCGAGCGCGACATGCAGCGCGCCGCCGAGGAGCAGGACCTGACCCTGTACGGCGAGCTGCTCACCGCCTTCGAGGCCCGTGACGGATACGAGGCCGACGCCCGTGTCGACAAGGCCATGCACGGGCTCGGCCTGGCCCAGATCGAGCGCTCACGCGAGCTGTCGACCCTGTCGGGCGGCGAGCAGGCCCGGCTCGGCCTGGCCTGCGTGCTGGCCGCCTCGCCAGAGATCCTGCTGCTCGACGAGCCCACCAACCACCTGGATGAGGCGGCGCTCACCTGGCTGGAGGACCGGCTGCGCGCCCACAAGGGCACGGTGGTGGCAATCTCACACGACCGGACCTTCCTGGACCGGGTGGCCACGACGATCCTCGAGGTCGAGGGCGGCACGATCACCAGGTTCGGCGGCGGCTACACCGGATTCCTGACCGACAAGGCGGCCGCCCGGCAGCGCTGGGAGCAGGCCTACGCCGCCTGGCGGGAGGAGGTTGAGCAGGTCAAGGAGTTCGCCGCGACCACGGCGCGCCGCGTCGCGCGGGGCCGCGAGATGAAGGACAACAACAAGATGGCCTACGACCGCAACGCCGGCCGCGTGCAAAGCTCGGTCGCCTCGCGGGTACGGCAAGCCACAGAACGCCTGCGCCGCCTAGAAGCCGACCCGGTACCGCGACCGCCCAAGCCTTTGTGTTTCCGCGGCAGGTTCGCGGGCGCCGGCACGCACGTCGACCACGGCAGGTTGCGGATCGAACCGGGCGACCGGTTGCTGATCACCGGGCCGAACGGCGCGGGCAAGTCGACGCTGCTGGCGGCTATCGCGGCCCAGGCCGGTCGGCGGGCAGGTTACCTCGCGCAGGAAGTCACCTTCGACCCCGAAAAGACGGTCATGGAGACCTACGGCGGCGACCCAGAAGCCCTGCTCGCGACGGGCCTGTTCCACCGCGAGGCGCTGCACCTCAAAGTCGGCGCACTGTCCGAGGGCCAGCGGCGGCGACTGGCGCTGGCCGAAGTGCTGGCGGGCGAACACGACCTGCTGCTGCTGGACGAACCCACCAACCACCTCTCGCTCACCCTGGTCGAGGAGCTCGAGCAGGCGCTCGGCGACTACCAGGGCACGCTCGTGGTGGTCACGCACGACCGGGCGCTACGGCGTCGCTTCACCGGTAAGGAGATCGCTCTTTCATGTTGATCGACGGTTCACCGTACGGCATCACCTGCGGCCCCGACGGCGCGCTCTGGTTCACCCTCGTCCATCAGGGCCGCATCGGCCGGGTCGTGCCGGGTGCGGAACCCACGCTGTTCCCTCTCGATCCGGCCGACGGTCAGCCCACGGTCATCACCCCGGGACCGGACGGCGCGCTGTGGTTCACCGAGTTCGCCGGCGGCCGGATCAGGCGGATCACCGTGGACGGCGTTGTCACCACGTTCGATGTGGCCTCGCCGTACGGCATCGCCGCCGGCCCTGACGGGGCCATGTGGTTCACCCAACTGCAGGACGACCGGATCGGACGCATCACCCCAGACGGGCAGGTGTCGTCGTACCCACTGCCCGGCACCGGCGCGATGCCCTCCGCGATCACCGCAGGGCCGGACGGCGCGCTGTGGTTCACGCTCAACCAGGGCAACGCGATCGGCCGCATCACGACCGGCGGCGAGGCGTCGACGTACCCACTGCCCACACCGGGCGCGGCACCGGTCGGCATCTCCGCGGGACCGGATGACGCGCTGTGGTTCGTGGAGATCGGCGCCGGCCAGGTCGGCCGGATCGACACCTCGGGCGCGATCACCGAGTTCCCGCTGCCCGACCGCGCCGCCCGGCCGCACGCCATCGTGGCCGGGCCGGACGGCGCGCTCTGGCTTACCGAGTGGGGTGCCAGCAGGCTGGCCCGTGTCACGACCGACGGGAAGATCGAGGAGTTCCCGCTGGAGGGCGCGGAACCTCACGGCCTCGCCGTCGGTCCGGACGGGGCGATCTGGGTCGCGATGGAGTCCGGTGCCCTGACGCGTCACAGCTTGTAGGCGAGCGTGAGCACCTGGAGCTCGAACTCCATCACCTGGCCGGAGATCCCGGCCAGGTCCCCGGTCCCGGAATTGGGGATGATGTTCCCGTAGCTGGACTGATCAGGGCCGTCGGCCAGGCCGCCGTGCTGGATGACGATGGTGCCGTGCCGACCGTCCAGCACGCCCTCGATCCTTTCGGAGGCCACGTAGCCCCCGCCCGCCGTCGACGCCCGTGATGTCATACAGGGTTCGGGCCATCTCGACGCCGTGAGTGTCCAGGGCCGGTGGACGGCCACCGACCGCGGCGGCAGGCACAAGGACCCCGACCACGTATGCGCGCGACCTACACCCGCACCGAGGGGGTACGGCACCTGTTCGCCGCCCTGAACCTGGGCCGCAACAAGATGTACGGACACATCAAGAGGCGCAAGCGGCGCGGTGAGTTCCTGGAGTTCTGCCGCTACCTGCGCAGCCTCTACCCGACCGACGTCCGGATGGCGATCATCTGTGACAACTTCAGCCCGCACAAGCACCAAGAAGGACGAGCGGCTCGGCGGGTGAGCGCAGGCGAACAACGTCGAGATCGCCTACACGCCGACCGATTCCTCGGGGATGAACCGAATCGAGGACCAGTTCACCGCGCTGCGGGCGTTCACTCTCAACGGCACCGGCCACGCCCGCCACCGCGAGCAGGGCAGCATGGTCCGCCGTTGCATCGCCTGGCGCAACCGCAACACCGACAATCCCCGCCTGTGCCGGATCGTCAGGAGGGCGAACGATGCGGTAGCAGGCCACTCTCTCGATCGCCGTTGGGCGTCAGGGGCCTTAGCTGCCGGCCTGCCGGAGGCTGATGAGATTGCCATCGGGGTCGCTGAGGATGGCGAAGACACCGCCGGGCTGCTGACTCGGGGGGCCGAGGAACGCAACGCCGCGCTCGGTGAGAGCGCGGTACTCTTTGTCAAGATCTTCGCAATCGATGACCAGGCCGCGCAGCGACCCGGGCGGCATCTCATCGAACCAGGTCACGAGGGTCAGGCTGGTCTGAGCGCCGGGGATGCCGACCTGAATCCAGCGCATCTCATCGCCGAAAGTGGACTCGGCGATGAGGTCGAAGCCTAGCTTGTCGAGGTAGAAGCTCTTGGCTCGGTCCTGGTCGCTGACCGGCACCGACACGACGGAGATGAACTGCACGGCGCTCCTTCTATCGGGTTTCGCCGATACCCTATCATTGAGGGATGGGGCGACCACAGGCTGATGGAGATCCGTTTCGAGCGATCGCCGATCCGACCCGACGGAAGATCATCGAACTGCTCTTCGAACGGCCGCGCACGGCCGGGGAGCTCGCGAACAGCTTCACCACCTGCCAGTCGACCGTCTCAGAACACCTGGGCATCCTGCGTCGGGCCGCTCTGGTGAGCTACACCGAGCACGCCGGTCGCCGCATCTACACCCTCGCGCCTTCTCCGCTTGCCGAGATCGCCACGTGGTCCGCGCAATACGCCCGGCACTAGGCCGCCCCAGGCGGGCGCCGGGGTCAGTGCGGGTGCCTTCTGAACCCGGCACCCGCTCACCGACGATCGGAGTCCCTGGATCGGACTGCGAAGATCAGCCGAGCGTGAACGTCCTGGCGCGGGTACGGCGCCGGCTGGGAGGGTGGACCTCATGATGGAGGACTTGCGGGACGCCGAGCGCCGACTCCAGGCCGCGCAGCTCGCTGGAGATGCCGAGGCGCTGGATCGGCTTCTGGATGATCGGCTGATCTTCACCTTCGGTGGGAACGTCGCGACCAAGGCGGACGACCTGGAGCTGCACCGCACTCGGGCGCAGGTGATGACGAAGGTGGCCGAGGAGGAGTTGACCGTGCTCGCCGATGGGCACACCGGGGTGACGTGGTTTCTCGGCACCGTCGAAGGGACCGTCTCCGGTACGCCGTTCGCGGCCAGGATGCGCTACACCCGTACGTGGCTGTACGGCGAGGAGCACGGCTGGCGCATCATCGCCGTGCACGCCGGCACGACCGATTGACCTAGCCGACCACCTTCAGTTCGCGTGAAATCTGGGCCTTGTCAAGATTCACTCATGGTGGGTCCGAGGCTCATGCGTGCTGGAGGGCGACGAGCTTCCGGTGACACGAACCGGGTCGCGAGACACTACATCCTGCTGTTCCAGCCACTTGAGGATCGCTTGGTTCGTGTCTTCGGGCTTTTCCTGCTGGATCCAGTGACCGCAGTCCAGGCCGACCACTTCCACGTTGGGCACGAACTCTGTCAGGTTCTCGGACCTCGGGATCGCCAGGTCCCGGTCGCCGTAGATCATGAGGGCGGGCTGTTGGATGATCGGGTTCACGTCCGCCAGCAGACGCCAGTTGCGGTCGAGGTTCCTGTACCAGTTGATGCCGCCCGTGAATCCCGATGATTCGAATGCCGAGACGAAGACGGCCAGTTCGCTGTCGCTCATGACGGGCTCGCCGAGTGGTGTGTCCGCCCTGGCGAGATTCATCAGCGCCATGCCCGGCTCAGGGGCCGCGAAGGGCACGTTCTTGCGGTACAAGTTGCGGAGGAATCGGAAGGTGTTGTCGTCGAATACGGCGTCCGCGACGCCCGGCCGCCGATTGAAGTGGACGAAGTAGAAGTCGCCGCCGAGCAGGTCTTCCATGAACTCGATCCACGGCCTTTCTCCGCGCTCCTGGTAGGGCAGGCTCAGGTTGATCACCTTGTTCACACGGCCGGGGTGCAACAGGGTCAGTCCCCAGACGACGAACGCACCCCAGTCATGGCCGACGAAGGTGGCGTCTTGGTATCCGTAGTGGTCGAGAAGCGCGACGAGGTCACCCGACAGGTGTTCGATGTCGTAATCCGTCACCTCCGTCGGGCGGGACGAGTTGCCGTAACCCCGCTGGTTCGGTGCGATGACGTGGTAACCGGCCGCGGCGAGGGCCGGCATCTGGTGACGCCAGGAGAAGGCGTGCTCCGGCCAGCCGTGGCAAAGCACGACAGGCTTTCCCACGTTTTCTCGGCCTGCTTCGAAGACTTCGAGTTCCACACCGTTGACCGGAATAAGGGTGGGCTCGGGAAAATCGGTTGGATTCAGCATCGCGTGTTCCTCATTGTCTTTGCGGATGATCGGGCGCCGGCGCACCCTTGACAGGCCCGGGTGTTCGCTTGCGGTCGACCTCGCCGGTGAGGTCGTATCGCCATCCTGCCGACCGAAACCGGTCACCCCACGACCGGTTTCGTGTGAGAGTTTTGTCGGCGTGCGAACCGACCGGCTGGTGGCCATCCTCCTGATGCTGCAGCGGCGCGAGCAGGTGACAGCAGCAGAGGTCTCCCGAGAGCTGGAGGTTTCTGAGCGCACCGCCCGCCGCGACCTCGACGCCCTGGCCATGGCCGGGGTGCCCGTCTACTCGGTGCAGGGCCGAGGTGGCGGCTGGCGCCTGGTGGGCGGCGCCCGTACCGACCTGTCCGGATTGACCGCGAGCGAGGCCCGCGCCCTGTTCCTGGTCGCCGGCCCGGCCTCGGCTGCGACGCCGGCCGTGAAAGCGGCTCTGCGCAAGCTCGTCCATGCCCTGCCGGAGCCCTTCCGGACGCAGGCCGAGGCGGCAGCGTCGTCATTGGTCATGGACCCGCAGCGATGGGGGTCGAGCCCGGTCGAGCGCCGACCGCCTCGCTTCCTCGACGAACTCCAGGACGCGGTGATCCGCGGCGTCCAGGTGCGGCTCGGCTACGTCGACCGCGACGGCGCCGAAACCGAGAGAACCGTCCACCCGCTGGGCATCGTCGCCAAAGGCCCGTCGTGGTACCTCGTCTCCACCACCGAGACCGGCCGGCGGACCTTCCGGATCGACCGCGTGTCATCCGCCGACCCGACCGGCGATCCCGTGCACCGGCCCGAGGACTTCGACCTCGCCGAGAGCTGGCGCGAGATCGCCGACGAGGTCGACCGCAGACGAACACCGGTGGAGGTCCAGGCGGTCTGCGCTCCCCACGGGATCGGCATACTCCGGATGGGGCTCGGTGCTCGGCTCGAGGTGGGAGGTTCCACGGCCGACGGCCGCATCGAGGTCGTGATCCGCGGCTACGACGAGTACACGCTCGCCGGCGAGCTCGCGGGGCTGGTCGAATGGCTCGAGGTGACCGGTCCTCCGGGTGTCCGAGACCACCTGGCCTCGATCGGCAACGCGCTCGCCGAACGCTACCGCTGAGACCGTCACCTGACCAGACCGAGTACGTCAGAACCGTAGGGTGGTTTGCTCCAATGATCACATCAGGCGGTCTCAGGGTGGTCGGTCGGCGTCGGGTCCGGCGATGTCGGCCGCTTCGGGCGCGCCCACCGAGGTGAACAGGGTGAGGGCGCGTTTCCTGGCGGCGTGGGCGGCGGTCCGGTCGCCGTGGGCCTCGTGCGCGTCGGCGAGCGCCCGGTACGCCCGCCCGCTCCACAGCGGGATGCCGATCGCGTCGAAGATCCCGGCGGCCTCCGTGAGATGGCCGATCGCCTGACGCGGCTGGCCGTTCCGGCAGTGCAGGATGCCGAGCGCGGTCCGGATCCGGCCCTCGGTCAGCGGTTCGCCGAGGGGCCGGTTCAGCGCCAGGGCCTGCCTGAAGAGGCCGGCCGCGGCACCGAGCGCCCCGGTGTTCAGACGGACCAGGCCGAGACCGTAGCGGGCCTCGGCCTCCTCGCGCGGGTCGGCGAGGTCCTCCGCGATCGCGAGCATGTCCTTGAACGCCGACTCGGCCGGTCCCACCTCCGCGGCGGCGAGGTGGAGCTGCCCCAGCCAGTACAGGACCTCGGCGTGCACCCGCCGGTCACCGTCGCGTCCGGCCAGGAGCGCCCGCTCCAGGTGCGGCCTGGCGTGCTCCAGGCGGCCTATCTCCACCAGGAGCTGCCCGAGCGAGCGCAGCAGCAGGACCTCGGCGCCGAGGTCGCCGGAGGCGCGGTGGACCTCCAGCGCCTCCTCGTGCAGCGCGACCGCGTGGTCGTAGCGGCCGAGCATCCCGTCCACGTGCGCCGCCACGCCCAGCGCGTACATCAGGCCCTGCCGCTCGCCGATCTCGCGGAAGAGGCGCATCGACTCCTCCAGCGCCTCGGCCGCGCCGGCGTAGTCGTGCCGGTAGGTGCCCAGCAGCCCGAGCCCCATGAGCATGGTCGCCGTGCCGCGCGCGTTGCCCGCCAGACGGGTGCACGCCAGTGCCGCCCTGAGCGTCTCCTCCCAGTCGTCGTTGTGCCCGCGGGTGAGGAAGAGCGTGTAACCGCTGGCGACCAGGTCCCAGCACAGCTCGTCGAGGCCCGCGGCGGCGGCCTGGTGCACCGCCGTCATCAGGTTGAGCCGCTCCAGGTCGTACCAGGCCAGCGGATCCGCGGGCAGGTCCGGCAGGCCCGCGGTCCAGCGCGGCGCGTCGCTGTGCAAGGTGGCGAAGTCGCCGCCGGACACCGCGATGTGCGCGCGTTCCGTGACCGCCAGCCAGCCGCCGAGCGCCCTGGCGATCGCCGGCCGCTCAGCCGGGCCTGCAGTGCCGGTCCGTACGGGGACGCCAGGTCCAGTTCGGTGTCGTCCTGCCGCGGATGGAAATGGTGAGGCACCCGCCCCTGTTGTGGTCGATGTCCACGAGCGCCCCACGGAAGTCCGACCACCGGCCGCCGCCGGTCGCCTCGTTGCACTTGGCCCTGATGGCCTGGTTGCGGATGTCGCGGCACGCGGGCCGCAGGATGTCGCTCAAGGTCTTCCTGGCGGCGGATTCGACGGAGCGGCCCCGGGCCCGCAGGTTCTTGTAGTGCCCGAGAATGATCGAGGAGACTCCGAGATAACGGCCGCTGCCGTTCCTGTAGAGCGTGATGTCGTATGACTGCGGATCGCCGTACCGCAGGGTCCACTCCCCGACGCGTTTGCCGCCGACGAGGACGTACGACTCGTCCCACTTACACGCCGACGCGACCAGCACCGTGACCATGAGCAGGGGAATGAGTAATCGCTTCATGGCGCCTCCTCAGGGGGTTTCCCCCAGTGTCCGCAGCGGCGTCATAAGCGAGTCATACGACGGCGGTCAGGTGGCGGCCTCCTCACGGCGGCGCTTGGCGAAGTGGCCGCGGCAGTGGGGGCAGCAGAACCCGTACGTGTGTCCGTCCAGCTCCAGCGTGACCGCCTTCTCCTTCGCCACCGTGGCCCCGCACACGGGGTCGACGTAGGTCCCCGGTGGCGCCTCCGCGGGCGCTTCCCGCTTGGCGTCCTCGATCATGGTGAGCATGTCGGACGACCGGCGCACCCGCCCTCCGATGCCGTACCCGCCCTGAGGGACGCCGAAGACGTGCACGATCACGTCGCCGCCCGGCACGGCGGCGGTGACCTCGGAGACGAGGTGCTCGCTCATCTCCTTGGCCCAGGCCGGCGCGTACACGTTCACCACGCACCGCGCCGAACCTTCGGTCACCCAGATCGCGGGCTCGTGCACCACCACGTGGCCGAGCGAGTCGAACAGGGCCAGCACGCCGGGGTCGGCGGCCTCCTCGTCGCCCTCGGTCGCGGCGAAGATCCGGCTGGGCGCCAGCCTGGCGGCGATCTGTCGCAGCTCCTCCTGACCGAACGCGCCCCGGCGGGCGTAGACCTCGATGAAAAGCATGATTGTCCTTCCCGGTGTGGTGTCGTCTCCGAGGCTGCGTGGACGCGCTGTCAGATCACGCACAAGCTCCTGTCAGCCGGCTCCAGAGCGTCCTCCAAGGGACCGTCAGCAGCTCAGAGGAGGATGAACAGGTACGAACAGCCCTTATGCTGAGTCCAGATCGTTACCGGATGGGCCCGCGGTTCACGTGTGATGACCCCTGCTGCGGGCACTGTCCATCGACCGGAAGAGGACGACAGCCACACGGCGCTGTCTGGAGAGGGTGGCGGTGCCGGAATGATCGCTGGGGATCCCCCCGCTCTTCCGCTGGTGCTTTTGGTGGAGGACGACCCCCAAGACGCGTTCATCGTGCGGGAGCTGCTGGAAGACGGCGACCTGTCGGTGCGGCTGGAATGGGCGCGATCGCTGGACGAGGCGCGGCACCTGCTCGCGCGGCAGCGGGTCCAGTGTGTGCTGCTCGACCTGGGCCTGCCCGACGCGCGCGGTCTGTCGGCGCTGGCCGCGATGCGGGAGGCGAGCGGCGACGCCGCGGTGGTCGTGCTGACCGGGCTGGCCGAGGAGCAGGCGGGCCTCGCCGCGGTCACCGCGGGCGCCCAGGACTACCTGGTCAAAGGGCGCGTCGAAGGCGAGTGGCTGGGCCGCACCCTCCGTTACGCGATGCAGCGCAAGCAGGCCGAGCAGGCGGCGGTGGCGCTGCACGCCGAGCGGCTGCGCGCCGAGGAGAACGCCCGCCTGGAGCGCGGCCTGCTGCCGACGCCGCTGCTGCAGCAGATGCCGATCCAGGTGGCCACCCGCTACCGCGCCAGCCGCGTGTCGGGCACGCTCGGCGGCGACTTCTTCGACGTGGTGGAGGACGACGACAAAGTCGTGCACGCGATGATCGGAGACGTGTGCGGCCACGGCCCCGACGAGGCCGCGCTCGGCGTGTGCCTACGCATCGCCTGGCGCACGCTCGTGCTCAGCGGCGTGACGGGCACCGCCCTGCTGCGCCAGCTGGAGCGCGTCCTGCGGGCCGAGCGCGGCGGCGACGAGATCTTCGTGACCATGTCGACGCTCGCGCTGGAGTCCGACCAGCGCACGGTCCGTGTGTGGCGGGCGGGCCATCCGGGGCTGCTGGTCCACTCCGGCAGCTCGGTCACCTGGGCCGAGCCCGGCATCGGCCCGGCGCTGGGGCTGCCGCTGGAGTCGGAGTGGGAGCCGACCGAGCTGGAGCTGCCCGCGGGCGGCGGGCTGACGTTGTTCACCGACGGGCTGTTCGAGCGCCGGCTGCCCGGCGACGGCATGCGACTGCTGGGCGAGGAGGGCCTGCTCGCGGTGGCGCGCAGGCACGCCCACCTGAACGGAGAGGAGTTCGTGGACGCGTTGATCTCCGGCACCGAGCAGGCCACCGCGCCCGACGCGTCCGCCGACGACGTCGCCGTCGTCCATCTGCGCTGGAAGGAGGAGCAGTGAACGCCAGCACCGCGTGGCGGCGACTCACCGTCCATCAGTGGTTCCTGCTCGTGCTCGCCGCGATCATGATCGTGGTCATGATCTTCGGCGTGATCGCCGCGGTGATGCTCCAACGCACCACCGACCTGGCGGACGACCTGGTCGACCGCATCTCGCCGGCGCGGATCGAGGCCGCCGAGCTCCAGGGCACCCTGCTCGACCAGGAGACCGGCGTCCGCGGGTTCCTCCTGACGGGGAACCGGCAGCTGCTCGAACCGTACGAGCGCGGCATGGCCGACGAGCAGCGCCAGTACGAGCGCGTCGAGGAGCTCGTCCGCGACGAGCCGGAGATCCTCTCCCACCTGCGGCAGATCAGTGAGGCGTCCGCCGCCTGGCGGCGCGACTACGCCGAGCCGCTCGTCGCGGAGCGGCAGGCCGCCAGCCCGATCAGCAACGCGCAGATGGAGAGCGGCAAGCCCGCGTTCGACCGCATCCGGGCGCTGACCGAGACCTTGAACGACAGCCTGGCGCAGAGCCGTCAGCAGGCGCGCGACGAGCTGATCCAGGCGCAGACCCTGCGCAACTGGATGTTCGTCGCCATGATCACGACGTTCCTGGTGGCCGGGCTGGCGATGGCCGTGCTGCTGCGCCGGGCCGTGGTCCGGCCGCTGGACGAGCTGCGCATGGCCTCGCGCGAGGTGGCCGAGGGCAACTTCGACCACCCGATCCCGGCCCACGGACCGGCCGACATCCGCGAGGTCGCGCTGGACGTGGACGCGATGCGTACCAAGCTCGTGGCGGCGCTGGAGACCTCCCGCGAGCACGAGGCGACGCTGAGCACGCAGGCCGCCGACCTCGACGCGCAGGCGGTCGAGCTGCGCCGCTCCAACGCCGAGCTGGAGCAGTTCGCCTACGTGGCCTCGCACGACCTGCAGGAGCCGCTGCGCAAGATCGCCACCTTCTGCCAGCTGCTGGAGAAGCGCTACACCGACGCGCTCGACGACCGCGGCCGGCAGTACATCCGCTTCGCCGTCGACGGCGCCACCCGCATGCAGGGCCTGATCAACGACCTGCTGAGCTACTCGCGGGTGGGCCGGCTGTACGACGCGCGCCGGGCGGTGAACCTCAACCTGAAGCTGGACAAGGCGCTGGACAACCTGGCCACCGGCATCGAGGAGTCGGGCGCGACGATCGAGCGGCCGGACGACCTGCCGGAGATCACCGGCGACCCGATGCTGCTGACCATGCTCTGGCAGAACCTCATCGGCAACTCCATCAAGTTCCGCCACCCGGACCGCCCGCTGGTCATCCGGATCGACCATGAGCAGGTGGAGGAGAGTGAGTGGCGCTTCTCACTCACCGACAACGGCATCGGCGTCGACCCGGAGTTCGCCGACAAGATCTTCGTCATCTTCCAGCGTCTCCACAGCCGCGAGGCCTACAGCGGCACCGGGATCGGCCTGGCGATGTGCAAGAAGATCGTGGAGAACCACGGCGGACGAATCTGGCTGGACACCGCATATCAGGACGGCGGAATCCGGATCTGCTTTACGCTTCGTTCTGACACGCTCTCCTCGGAGGCCCGCTTCGCGGCCGCCACAGCCAGCTCAGAAGGATCCCGTACATGAGCTCCATCGGACAACCCATCGAAGTGCTCCTCGTCGAGGACGACCCCGGCGACGAGCTCATCACCCGGGAGGCCTTCGAGGACAACAAGATCGGCAACAACCTCCACGTGGTCCGTGACGGCCTGGAGGCGCTCGACTTCCTCTACCGGCGGGGCGGCTACGAGGGCAAGCCGCGCCCCGACCTGATCCTGCTCGACCTCAACCTGCCCAAGTACGACGGCCGTCAGGTGCTGGAGAAGATCAAGAGCGACCCTGAGCTGCGGGCCATCCCTGTGGTGGTGCTCACCACGTCCTCCGCCGAGGAGGACATCCTGCGCAGCTACAAGTTGTTCGCGAACGCCTACGTGACCAAACCCGTCGACCTGAGCCAGTTCATGGCCGTGATCCGGCAGATCGACGAGTTCTTCGTCACCGTGGTGCGGCTGCCGGGCCGCAGCCACTAGCCCGGATCAGCCCACCTGCTCCAGGTAGTGCGGGTTGTACATGACGCCCAGGATGTTGCCGAACGGGTCGACCACGGACCCGGTCACGAAGCCCGCGCCCCGTTCGGTGATCTCATGGTGCTCCTTGGCGCCCATCGCCAGCAGCCGCTCGTAGGCCGCCCGCACGTCGTCGACGTGCCAGTACGCGACCACCCCGGCCTGTTCCCCGCCGTGCGGGCGCCAGGCGCTGTCCACGAGGCCGAGCTCGGCCTCGTGGTCGCCGATGCGGAACTCGGTGTAGCCGAGCCGCCCGTCGGGCCCGTTCCGGTGGAAGTACGGCTCGACGCCGAGGAGTTCGGTGTACCACCGCTTGGCCGCCTCCAGGTCGTCGGCCCAGTAGCTGATCGTCGCGAGTCCGCGCAACATGTGTTGCCCCTTTCGTTCGGTAGGTACCACGCTAGGAGTCGTTGAGGAACGTGCGTTTCCTCAACGACTGGCATCATCGGGTCATGCTGGAAACCTCGGTACGGCTGCTGCGGCTGCTGTCGCTCTTCCAGGCCCGCCCCGGCTGGACCGGCGCCGAGCTGGCCGGGCGGCTCGGCGTGACCACCCGCACCGTGCGCAACGACGTCGAGCGGCTGCGCCTCATGGGCTACGAGATCTCCTCGACCACCGGCACCGCGGGCGGCTACCGGCTGGGGGCGGGGGCCGCGCTGCCGCCGCTGCTGCTCGACGACGAGGAGGCCGTCGCGGTGGCGGTCAGCCTGCACGCGGCCGCCGGCGGCACGGTCACCGGCATCGAGGAGACCTCGCTGCGCGCGCTCGCCAAGCTGCGGCAGCTGCTGCCGTCGCGGCTGCGCCACCGCATCGAGGCGGTACGGGACGCGACGGTCTCGGTCACCGGCCGCGGCCCCACCGTGGACGCGGCGACCCTGACCGCCGTCGCCGACGCCGTCCGCGCCAGGGAGACGCTCCGCTTCGACTACCGGGGCCATGACGGGACCGTCAGCACCCGGGCCGCCGAGCCGCACCGGCTGGTCCACACCGGCCGCCGCTGGTATCTGCTGGCCTGGGACACCGCGCGGGGCGACTGGCGGACGTTCCGCGCGGACCGCCTCACCCTCCGCGTCCCCAACGGCCCCCGCTTCACCCCCCGCGAGCTGCCCGACGAGGACGCGGCGACCCGCGTGGTCCGCGGCGCGGGCTCCACCGCCTGGCGCCACCAGGCCAGGGTCCGCCTGCACGCCCCCGTCGGGGTGGTGGCGGATCGGCTCACCCCGGCCGCCGGGCTGCTCACCGCGGACGGCGACGGCGCCCTGCTGGAGACCGGCGGCGACTCGCTGCACGACCTGGCGGGCTTCCTCGGCAGCCTGGGCGTCGGGTTCGAGGTGCTGGACCCGCCCGAGCTCCGCGCCCACCTGCGCGAACTGGCCGCCCGCTACGCGAGCGCGGCCGGGGTCAGCGGCTGAGCGCCGCGCGGGACTCCTGCAGGAACGCCCGTTCCGCCCCGTACGCCCGAGCCGGAAGGGCCGGCCGTCGGGGGTGTACGGGCCGGGCGGCCCGACGTTCGTCCCACGGGACAGGGCTCAAGACGGCGGGCGGTCAAGGAGCTTCGCGGGCGACAAGGCCGTGTTCGTGGGCATAGATCGCGGCGTGCACGCGGCTCCGGAGGCCGAGTTTGGTGAGGATTCGGTTGACGTGTGTCTTGACCGTGCCTTCCCCGATGGTGCACGCGGCGGCGATCTCGCCGTTGCTCAGTCCTCGGGCCAGGAGGCGTAGCACGTGGTGTTCGCGCGGGGTCAGTAGGTCGAGTTCGGGGGTGGCGGGGCGCGGGGACAGCGCGGCGAAGCGGTTGATCAGGCGGCCGGTCACCTGCGGGTCGATCAAGCCCCTGCCCTGGTGCAGCTCGCGGACCGCCGCGACGAGCACGTCGGGATCACTGTCCTTCAGCAGGAAACCGGCGGCCCCGGCGCGCAGCGCGCCGAACAGGTACTCGTCGAGGTCGAACGTGGTCAGAGCGAGCACACGGGGGGCGGATTCGGCGGCGGCGAGGCGGTCGATGGCGGCGATGCCGTCCATACCCGGCATCCGCAGGTCCATCACCACCACGTCCGGCCGGCGCGACAGCGCCTGGTGCACCGCCTCGGCGCCGTCGGCGGCCGACGCGATCACGTCGATGTCGGGTTCGCCGTCGAGGATGAGTCGCAACGCTTCCCGCGCCGCCTCCTGATCATCGGCGACCAGCACCCGGATCGTCACCACGCGTTATCCCTGGGCAGGTCGGCGCGGACCCGCCAGCCGCCCGTTTCGACCGGTCCCACCGACAGGGTGCCGTCGAGCAGGCGCACCCGTTCGCGCATGCCGCGGATTCCCCGCCCCTCGGCCTGGGGCGCTGCGGCCGGGGCGCCGTTGTCGAGGACCTCGATGCGCAGGCCGCGTTCGTCCTGCCGCAGGTGGACGGTGACCTCGGTCGCGTCCGCATGTCGTACGGCGTTTGTCAGCGCCTCCTGGACCAACCGGTAGGCGGTGTGATCGACGGCCGGCGGTAACGCGTATCCGGTCCCGGAGCGGCGCACGGTGATCGTCCGCTCTGAGCAGGTGAGCCGTCCGGCCAGCCGCTCCAGGTCGGCGGCGCCGGGCTGGATGGCGGCCGGGTGCTCGTCGAGTGTCCGCAGCAGGCCGCGTACCTCGGTGAGCGCCGACTGCGACAGGTTCGAGATCGTCCGCAGGGCTTGCTTCGCGGGCGCGTCGCCGGGCGCCCGCCGGGCCGCCGCGGCCTGCAGCCGGATCGCGGTCAGGTGGTGGCCGACGCTGTCGTGCACGTTCCTGGCCAGCCAGGTACGCTCCTCGGCCAGCACGCGCTCCGCCTCGGCCCGCTGCCGCCGCAGTGACTGGTCGGCCTGATCCCGGTGCAGTCGCAGCGCGTAGCCGGTGGCCACGGGCGCGATGCTCATGATCACTATGCTGGTCAGCTCCGGGACACCCTCGCCCCCTATCGTCGCCAGGGTGCCGAGAACCCAGCACGAGGAGACCGTCAGCACCAGGCCCGGACGCCGCGGGCGGTGGTAGACGGCCGCGCAGAACAGGGACATCGCGATCAGCATCCCCTCCCAGCGGTGCAGTTGCGCCATCCCGACCAGCGCGATCACCGCCGATGTCGCGGCGGCGGTCAGCGGCAGCACCCGCCGAATCAGCAGAGGGAGGCTTACCCCGGCGCTGAAGAGGACCAGGAGCGGCAGGTCGACCGGGACTCGCCGCTCCAGTACGGTCAGCAGCGCCGCGGCGGCCGCGGCACCGGCGACGAGCAGAACCTCCCTCAGCCAGTGCATGTCACGATGATGCCGGACCGCAGGTCGTGCCCGCCGGCGGGAGTTGCCCGGTGGTCAGGTAGCGGTGCACCTGGTCGCGTACGCAGAGGTTGCCGCTCCAGTAGAGCGCGTGACCGCCCTTGGCCGGGAGGTAGCGGGCGCCGTCGAGCTGCACGGCGATTCGGCGTCCGTACGCGGGCGTCGATGTGTCGTCGTACTCGCCGTTGGCGATGAGGATCGGCGGCAGGCCGCGTGGGCGAATGGGATGGGGCGGGTAGGACGTCTTCTTCGGGAGTCCGGCGCACAGGGCGGCCATCGGCCAGGCCGAGGTCCAGCCGATGCGTGGCGTGGTCTTTCTCAGCCGCGCCTCCATGGCCTCGACCTCACGGTATGTGCTCGGGAAGGGGAAGTCGGCGCACATCGTGATCCTGCTGAGGTCCGGGTCAGGAGCCCCGGCGAACGGCTCGGCGAACCGGCTGGCGTCACCCGCGTCCGCCTCGGCCAGGGACTTGGCCAGTCCGGGCCATGTCGCATCGAACGAGACAGCCGCGCGGGACGCGATCAGGGCCGCGTCGGCCGTGGCACCCGCTCCGGCACCGGGTGCGGGAATGGGCCGCCTGGCGGCGCGGGCCATGACCCCGTCCCACACCTTGAGCACGTCGCGACCGTACAGCGCGCAACTCCGGTCGGTGGCGCACCAATCGGCGAAGCGGTGCAGGTTGTCTTCCTTGACCTTCGCCCTGACCAGGACCCACTCATCCCACGACCGGTTGGTGTGGTCGATCAGACTGTCCAGGTACATGCGGCCGACGTGGGACGGGAAATACTCGGCGTAGGCCACACCGAGGACGCCGCCATAGGAGTTGCCGAAGTAGTTCAGCTTCCGCTCGCCCAGCGCCACCCGGACCGCCTCCAGGTCGCGGGCCCCTTGCCAGGTGTCCAGGTTGCCCGCGAGCGGGCCGGCGGCTTCGGCGCATCCCGAGGCGAAGCGATGGTTCTGCTTCGTGTACCGGGCGAAGGCGGCGCGACTGGTGAACACCCACTTCCCGTTGGCGGGATACGGCGCCGGATCGGGGCAGCGCACCTCGGTGCTCGCCTCGAACCCGCGCGGGTCGTAGAGCACCACGTCGAACCATCGGGTCAGGTCGGCGAAGGTGCCCTTTGCCTGGCGCAGGATCGAGATCTGCTGGGCGGGACCGCCCAGGTTGAGGACAAGCGTGCCCTTCCTCGTCGCCGGGTCACGTGCGGGAAGCTTGGCGAGCCCCAGCGTGATCTGCTTTCCTCGGGGCGCGGCCCAGTCGGCGGGCACGATGATCCGGCTACATCGCAGGCCGTCTCCGCAGTCCTGCCAGGACAGCCCCGTATCCGCCACCGCGGGCGTCGCCATCGCCACGGGAAGCAACATGGTGCCGAGCACGGCAATGATCGCCTTCTTCATGGCCCTCAGCTTCGCCGAGAGGGCTGCCGCCGGTCGTCCACCTTTCGATAGATCCTTACGCGTGCGCGACGACGTCGAGCGGCCGTACGTCATGGACTACGAGGTCTCCTCGACCACCGGGGACGCAGGTCCAGACGGGCGAGAGGGCGGCGTACGGCAGGCGCGGCGCTGCCTGAACGCGGCGAGGAACGTCTCGGAGACGACGTCGTCGGCCGTCTCGTCGCCGAGCCGGCGGGCCACGTAACAAGGACGGCGTCTGCGACACCGGACTGCCCGGGACACCCGCCGTCGCCCCGGGCACGTGGTCGATCACTGCCTTGAGGAGGGGGACTCCGCGTTCGTGAGCGCCTCGCGGGCCTGGCTCAGGAACGCCCGTTCCGCCCCGTTCTCCGTACGGGCGATCGCCTCCTCGTACGCCCGAGCCGCCTCCCGCGTACGGCCGAGCCGCCTGAGCAGGTCGGCGCGTACGGCGTGGAAGAGGTAGTAGCGGTCCAGGTCGAGGGCCTCGACCAGGCCGAGAGCCTCTCGCGGGCCGGACACCTCGGCGACCGCGACCGCGCGGTTGAGCGCCGCCACCGGGCTCGGCGCGACGGCCATCAGCAGGTCGTACAGCGCCACCACCTGCCGCCAGTCGGTCGGCGGCTCGCTGTGCACGGCGTTGATCGCCGCCTGGATCTGGTACGGCCCCGGCCGGTCGCGCCGCAGGCAGCGGCGCACCAGCTCCCGCCCCTCCTCGGCCAGTTCGCCGTTCCACAGCCGCGGGTCCTGGTCGGCGAGCCGGACGAGCCGGCCGTCGGGGGTGGTGCGGGCCGGGCGGCGCGACTCCAGCAGCAGCATGAGCGCCAGCAGGCCGAGCACCTCCGGCTCGTCCGGCATCAGCTCCGCCAGCAGCCGCCCCAGCCGGATCGCCTCCGCGCACAGGTCCTCGCGCACCAGCCGCTCGCCGGACCCGGCCGCGTACCCCTCGTTGAAGATCAGGTAGAGGACGGCCAGCACCGGTCGCAGCCGGTCCGGCAGGTCCGCCTCGCGCGGGATCCGGTACGGGATGCGCGCGTCGCGGATCTTGCCCTTGGCGCGCACCAGCCGCTGCGCCATGGTCGTCTCCGGCACCAGGAAGGCACGCGCGATCTCGGCGGTGCCGAGGCCGCCGAGCAGCCGCAGCGTCAGCGCCACCTGGGCGGGCCTGGACAGGGCCGGATGGCAGCAGGTGAAGATCAGGCGCAGCCGGTCGTCGCGCACGGGCCCCTCCTCGGCGGGTTCGTCACGGGCGTGCAGCAGGGCCGCCTGGGCGTGCTTCCCGGCCCGCGCGGACTCGCGGCGCAGCCGGTCGACGGCGCGGTTGCGGGCGGTGGTGATGATCCATCCGGCGGGGGAGGGCGGCGGCCCTTCCTCGGGCCACCGCCGGACCGCGACGGCGAACGCGTCCTGGACCGCCTCCTCGGCGAGGTCGATGTCGCCGAGCATGCGGGTGAGCACGGCCACGGCCCGGCCGTACTCCTCGGTGAAGACGCGTTCGACGTCGGTCATCGGAAGGGGCGGACCTCGATCGGCAGCCCGACGGCCTCGGCCAGCCTGCCGCCCCAGCCGAGCGCCGCGTCGAGGTCGGGCGCCTGGATGACGGTGAAGCCGCCCAGGTGCTCCTTGCCCTCGGTGTACGGGCCGTCGGTCATCAGCACGTCGCCGTCCTTCGCCCGCAGTACGGTGGCGGTGCTCGGCGGGTGCAGGGCGGCGGCGAACACCCACGCGCCGGCCGTCCGCATCTCCTCGTTGAGCGCGTCCAGCTTCCGTATGACCGGCTCCAGGACCTCGGGCGGCGGCGGGTCGCCGTCAGGCTGGTAGATGCTGAGCAGATACTGCTTCATCGGCTTTTCCTCTCTCTCACCCGTTATACGAACGGCCCCCGCCGGGATCGACAGCGGGCCGGCCCGTTTTCCGGCAGCGGTCAGCGTGCCGTCAGGCGAAGTGGAGGATGGAGACCGTGAGCGGGCCGCCAGTGATCACGGATGTGGGCTGTAGTAGCCCTCGACCGGGGCCCGCGCCTCCTGCGGCAGCGCCGGGCCTTCCTGGGGCACCGGCGGGAAGCCGCCGCCCGGCTTCATCGCGTCGAGCTGCTCTCCGGAGAGGGCGAACACGACGCGGCCGAGGCCGGAGCGCTCGATGGCGCCCGCGCACATGCCGCACGGCTGGCAGCTCGTGTACATGGTGGTGCCGGCCGCGGTGGCGGGGTCGAGCTCGCGCGCGGCCCAGCGGGCCAGCTTCAGCTCCGGGTGGGCGGTGATGTCGCGGTCGGCGACGGTGGTGTTGCGCTCCTCGGCCAGCACGGTGCCGTCGGGGCCCACCAGCAGCGACCCGAACGGCGGGTTGCCGGCGTCGCGGGCGGAGGCGGCCAGCTCGATGGCCCTGCGCAGGCGGCGCTCGTCGTCGTGGTTCACCGGAGTTCCCTTCGGGCGGCGACGGCGGCCAGCGCGTGCCAGGCCGTCTCGGGGTGCGCGGTCTCGGCGGGGTCGCCGTTGAACGGGTCGAGCACGACCGTGGCGGCGCCGAGGTCGCGCAGCTCGGCGAGGTCGCCGATGATCTGGTCGAGGGTGCCCTCGCCGGCCAGCCGGTCGGGGCCGGTGACGGGGGTGTCGGTCATCCGGAGGGCGATGCGCGGCACCAGCTCCGGCACCTCCGCCCGGCCGAGCGTCTCGCGCAGCCAGGGGAGCCGGAAGCGCAGCGGGTGCCAGGCGTCGCCGAGCCGGGCGGCCCGGCGCAGGGCGGCGTCGCTGTTGCCGCCGACCCAGATCGGGATGCGGCCGGGCCCGTAGTCGCCCTCGTCGGCCCAGGCCGCCCGCATCGCCTCGACGTACTCGTCGGTGAGCGCGCCGCGCCGCCCGAACGGCACGCCGAGCGCGTCGAACTCCTGCCGCGCCCAGCCGACGCCCACGCCGAGCACCAGCCGCCCGCCGCTGAGCTGCTGCAGGTTGGCGGCCATGCGGGCGGTCAGCAGGGGATGCCGGTACGGCACCACCAGCACGGTGGTGCCGAGCCGGATCCGCCGCGTGACGCCCGCCAGCCAGGCCAGCGTGGTGAACGGCTCGTAGAACGGCGCGGGGTACTGTCCGGCCACGTCGGGGGTGATCACGAGGTGGTCGGAGAGCATGAGCAGGTCGTAGCCGAGCCCTTCGACGGTCAACGCCCAGCGTTCGAGCGTGCCGGGATCGGTGCCGGGTCCGAAGTTGGGAACGTTCACCCCGAGGCGCATCGGATCAGCTTAGGGCCTGATCGCCGGAGCCTCCAGCGGCCCCGGCGGATCGAGGCGGCGGCCCGCCCGCGCCCGGATGTGCGCGGTGGCGTCCTCCAGCGCCTCCCCGGTGAGGGTGGTGTTGTCCTCGTACGTCACTCCCGGCGGGACGGCGTCGCTGCCGACCGGGTCGGCGTCCCAGAAGTTGCCCCGGTACGTGACGTTCTCCAAGGGCGGGAAGACCTGCAGGACCGCGGTGTTGTCGGCGCGCGCCACGACGTTCCCCTCGACCGTCACCCAGGCGGCGCCGTAGTCGGTGTAGAGGGCGAAGTGGTACGGGGTGCGGGTGTCGGTGATGACGTTGCCGCTGATCAGCGCGGCGTCGGCCGCGCTCGCGCCCTGCGGGCCGGAGACGTAGACGCCGCCGCCGTCGGCGAGCACCCGCATCGCGCCGGTGACCAGGTTGCGCAGGATCCGGGTGCCGTTCGCGGGCCCGGCGGCGATGCCGCAGTGGGCGGCGTCGGTGATCTCGTTGTGCGCGATGGTGCACCCGGTGGCGCCGGACACGGCGATGCCGGGGGAGCCGGGGTAGTCGAGGCCGGGGCGTTCGATCAGGTTGTCCTCGATCACGACGCCCGCGCCGCCGTCGACGGAGACGGCCGAGGCGGAGAGGTCGTCGAAGACGCAGGCCCGCACCGCCAGGCCGGAGCCGCCGGACAGGCCGAGCGCGGTGGCGCCCATCCGGGTGAACCGGCACCGCTCGAACGTCACATCCGCGCAGCCGTCGAGGGTGACGGCGGCGGGGATGCTCTTCGACTCTCCCGGTACGGTGACCCACGCCTGGTCCTCGACCACGACGACCTTCTCGACGGGGCCGCCGTCGTAGTAGCCGGTGCTGTGGTAATGCAGGAAGCCCTCCGGTGAGCCGGGCCTGGACCAGGTCGTGTCGGCGAAGGTCAGGCCGCGCACGGTGACGTTCCTGGCTCCGGTGGCGCGCAGCACGGTCCCGGCTTCCGCGGCGACGGCCGTTCCGGGCCGCTCGCCGCGGTACAGGAGCCTGCGGCGGGAGCGGTCGAGGACGAACGTGCCCGGCTCGGTGAGGAAGGACGGGTCGTTCTCGATCCTGGTGGGCAGGCCGGGGCCTGACTGGGTCTGGCCGTCCCAGGCCGAGTTGTACAGGTCGAGCGCCCAGCCGAAGGCGGGCTGCGCCATGACGACCTCGGTGCCTCCGGCGGTGACGGCGGCGACCGGGCATCTGGCCTCGGTCCAGGGATAGACGCCGCGGTAGACGAACTCGACGCCGGCCGGGTTCTCCCAGGTGAGCGGCTCGGACGTGACGTAACCCGTGACGGTCTGGGTGGCGTCGCCGGGGAAGCCTTCGATGCCCGCGCGCTCGGCCCTGCGGCCGTCGACGTGCAGCCCGCGGGTGTCGAGGTCGCCCGCGTCGGCGGCCCACACGCCGTCCTCCCAGGTCCAGCCGGTGATCGTCCGGCCGCCGCTGATGACGGCCTCCTCCTGGTCGTGGGGCTGGAGGGTGAGGTCGCGGTCCTGGTCGGTGAGCTCGAACGGCGGGTACGAGCCCGCCCTGAGGTGGATGACGGCCTCGCCGCCCTTCCTGGCGGCCTCAAGTGCGCGGGGGATGGTGGCGAAGGGCCGGTCGAGGGTGCCGGGGGCGTCGTCGTCGCCGGTGGGGGACACGAAGATGTCGTTTATGGCGTACACAGGTATATACCATAAACCATGGCGTACGTAGATCCGGTGGAATTGCTGTGGCGGGACGCGGACGGCGATCCGCGGCAGGGGCTGAGCGTGGACGCGATCGTGCGGGCGGGCATCGAGGTGGCCGACGCCGAAGGGCTGTCGGGGCTGTCCATGCGCAAGGTGGCCGAGCGGCTCGGCTTCACCACGATGTCCCTCTACCGCCACGTCCCCAGCCGCGACCACCTCGTCGACCTCATGCGCGACACCGCCATCGGCGCACTCCCACCCCCCGCCACCTCCGCGCCACCCCTCGGCACCTTCGCGCCGCCACCAGGCGCTGCCGCGCTGTCCCGCAGCGCCGCTGCGCCGTCTCCAGACGCCGCGGACCCAACCCCCAGCGCCGCTGCGCCGTCCTCTCGGTCGCGCGCCGGTGGAACGGGCGCCGCTGGGGAGGAGACGGACGAGGGAGCGGACGCTGTTCCGGCGAGGTCCGCCGAGAAGGCAGACACCGTTGCGGCGAAGGCCGCTGAGAGGGTGGGCGTCCGAGCGGCCGGCGGCTGGCGGGAGGAGTTGGAGGGGTGCCTGCGGCAGAGCTGGGAGCTGCGCAAGCGGCATCCGTGGCTGGCGGAGATCCGGGGCACCCGGCACCTTCCCGGACCGAACGCCGTCGCCGTCTACGACCGCCTGCTCGGCATACTCTCCGGCGCCGGCCTCGCCCCCGCCCGGACGGTCGCGGCCGCCGACCTGCTGGGGAGGTTCGTGGACGCCGAGGCGTTGCGCCTGGTCGAGGTCGCCGCGGCCGAGCGGGCCAGCGGCGTGGGGGAGGAGGAGTGGTGGGGCGCGCGGGACTCGCTCTACGAGCGCCTGAGCGCCTACCCGGTCGTCACCGCCCTGTGGGAGGCGGGCGCCTGGGACGAGCCGGCCGACCCTTTCGAGTTCGGCCTGGCTCGGTTGCTGGACTCCATCGAGCTGCTCGTGGGTGACGAAACGTGTGACGAAACCTGCGGTGTGTGCGGCACTCCTCTGCCGGGCGCCATGACCGGCCGGCCGCGCGCGTACTGCTCCAGGGCCTGCCGCCAGCGCGCCTACCGGGAACGGCGGGCCCGGCGATGACGGCACGCCCGGGGCCCGCGCGGGCGTGCGAAAATCAACCCCCGTGCTGAGACTGACGTTCACCGAAGCCGATCTGCGCAGGATCACCTTCGCCCCCGAGCCGAACGCCGTGTTCGAGACGGCGCTCAGCGTGCGGCTGCTGTCCGGCGCCCGCGGCGGAGGCCGGTGGCGGCCCGGCGCACGACGCCCGCCCCGCGGCGACTTACCGGCCCGGTCGGGCGTCATCATGGAGCTGGTCCGCGCCGACGGCTTCGTGCCGGACTTCCTGCTGCAGCCGGACTGCCATGATTTCGCCGCCGCAGTGGAGCGGATCGGCCAGATCCCCGCCGACCGGATCGCCGCCGAAGTAGGGCTGTTGTCCGCCCGCGACCCGAGCCGGGGGCTACGGGAGCTGGCCGCCGGGTCGGCCGCCGGGCGGCGGACGCTGACGACCGACCTGCGCGCCTATTTCGCCTCGTCGCTGGCGCCCATGTGGCCGGCGGTGCGGGCGGCCGCTCGGTGCGCCTCGAAACCATGCTCCGCGGCGGGCTCGACGCCATGCTGGCCACGCTCAGCGTCACGTGGCGCTGGGACCCGCCCGTCCTGCACATCCCTTCGGCTCACACGTACGACGTCCGGCTGTGCGGGCGCGGGCTGCTGCTGATCCCCTCGTACTTCGCGCCGTCGCCCGTACTGACGTACCGGCCCGACGACTCCACGGTGCTCGTGTACCCGATATGCCGCGGCGAGGAGTCGTCGGGTTCAGCGGACGCCCTCGGCCCGCTGCTGGGCCGCACCCGGGCGGCGGTCCTGGCCGCCCTGCGCGTTCCGGCCACCACGACGGCGCTGGCGGAGCGCGTCGGGATCTCCCTCCCCTCCGCCAGCCAGCACGCCACCGTGCTGCGCAACGCCGGCCTGATCCGCACGTCCAGGATCGGGGAGCCGTCCTGCACACGCTGACCCCGTCGGGCGAGTCACTCCTGCGGGGGGACCCGGCGGCCCGGTAAGGGTCAGTACGGGTGATGGTCCGTCCGCCACGGGTCCCGCAGCGGCGTCGAAGTCCTGTCGGCCCCGGGCTTCGTGTAGAGATCCAGGAAGACCATTCCCCCGCTGCCGGGCTCGAGGGCCAGGGAGGCGGATCGCCACACCCCGTCGCACTCCCTGGTCGACGTTTCCTCGATCTTCCAGCTGTTGATCGACGTGTGCAGCCCGAAACGGGCGCAGTAGCCGTCACCGGGGCCGGAGTCGCGGAGCCGGCCGCTGACCGTGACCCAGACCCGCCGGTCGGCGCGGTCCCTGCGCCAGGTCACGCGGACGTTCTGGAGCTGGGCCTTCGGCGGGCCCCACTTCGGGTACTGCATGACAGGAAGCGTGTGGACCTTCACGTCGGACCCCGCCGAGGCCGGCGCGGGCGCGACGAGGAGCGTCGCGAGGGTCAAGCCGGCCCCCGCGGCGGCTCGCAGCGTGCGTTTCATCGTTCCCCCAGTCGTTTCGGTCCGCGGCGAGAGCCGCGGACAAGGGGAACCTACGGATCGCCGCGGGAGCCCGGCGAGACCTTTCAGCCAGGATCGAAAGGGGCGTCCGCTCTCAGGCGAAGGCCGCCGACTCCAGCATCGTGACGAGCGCTTCGGCCGCGGCCCCGGCGTCATAGGCGGGGTCCTGCAGGCGCTCGCCGACGATCGCGTCGATCGCGCCGCCGGTGATGATCGCGATCGTGCGCAGGTCGGGCCCGGGGCCGAGACCGCGGGCTTCGCGGGCATGACCCAGGAGGGTGGCGAGCGGCTTCCAGCGGGCCGAGGAGTCGGGGCGGTGGTCGTGGATCATCGCCTCGATGATCATCCGGGCGTGGTCCGGCCGCTCGGCCAGGTGCCCGACCATCCGCCGCACGTACGCGGCCGGCGCCCCGTCGGCCGGCGCGGCGTCGACCGCCGCCCCGATGTCGGCCACGAGCGCGTCGAGCACGTGCGCGTGGGCCGCCGCCACGACCGCGTCCTTGGAGGCGAAGTGGTAGAGCACCGCGCCCTTGGTGATCCCCGCCGCCTCCGCGATCCGGGCCAGCGAGGCGGCGGCATGACCGTGCTCGGCCACCACGCCGATGGTGACCTCCACGAGCTGGTCGCGCCGCGCCTGCTCGATGAAGCTGAGCGGCCGGTCCTCGGTTCGCCTTCCTGCCATGGCCACCACCGTACCCGCCCCTCGCGTATGCTCTGACCGTGTGGTCAAAAAATTGACCCTTGTTCAGCAGGGAGGGAAGGATGACCGAGCAGACCGTCGGAACGGCACCGCCGAAGCGCCGTCGCCGGAGATTGAAGATCGCGGGTGTCGTGGTCGCCGTGGCGGCCGTCGCCCTGGCCTTCGCCTTTCGCCAGCCGTCACCGGTGGGACACTGGAACAGCGCCGAGGGCCACGCCCGCTTCACGGCCGCCTACGACAGGGCGATGGCCGACATGCCGCGGGCCGCCGAGACGATCGACGTGCGCACCGGCTTCGGGTTCGTGCGGGTCCACCGCTACCAGGGCGCCTCCGGCCGGGCCGGGCCGCTGGTGCTGCTGCCCGGCAGGGCGTCCGCGTCGCCGGTGTGGGCCGACAACCTGCCGCACCTGCTCAAGATCGGTGACGTCTACACCATCGACCTGCTGGGCGAGCCGGGCAAGAGCGTGCAGGAGGCGCCGATCACCTCCGACGCCGACCAGGCGGCCTGGCTCGACCAGGTGCTCGCGCAGCTTCCGGAGGAGTCCTTCCACCTGGTGGGGCTGTCCATCGGCGGCTGGACGGCCGTCAACCTCGCCGTCCACCGGCCGCGGCACGTCGCCACGCTGACCCTGCTCGACCCCGTGTACACGTTCTCGGGCATCCCGGCCGGCACCGCGATCCGCGCCATCCCCGCGTCCGTGCCGTGGCTGCCGAAGTCCTGGCGCGACTCGTTCAACTCCTACACCGCCGGCGGCGCTCCCGTGGAGGACGTGCCGGTGGCGGACATGATCGAGTCCGGGATGGAGAACTACACGCTCCGCCTGCCGCAGCCCTCGCTCATCGCCGAAGGGGCGCTGAGCGGCCTGACGATGCCGGTGCTGGCGATCCTGGCCGGTGAGTCCGTGATGCACGACCCCGGCGTCTCCCGCGAGGTCGCCGGGCGCGTGCTGCGGAACGGCACGGTGAAGGTCTACCCGGAGGCCTCGCACGCGATCAACGGCGAGCACCCCGAGGAGGTCGCCGCGGACATCGCCGTGTTCCTCGACGCCCACTGAACCAGATGTATGCAAAACCTTGCCATTTCTCCTCAGCAGTCCTCATAATCGGGGAATTCGGCGTGAGGATGTATGCATGTCCGTCATTGATGATCTTCGGTCCCTGATACTCGGCGGCCGTTACGCGCCCGGCGACCGGCTGGGCGAGGTCGAGCTCGCCCAGCTGCTCCAGGTGAGCCGCACCCCCGTCCGTGAGGCGCTGCGCCAGCTGCAGTCGGAGGGCCTGGTCGAGGTCACGGCCAACAAGGGCGCCAGGGTCATCGAGTATCCGGCGGCGGACCTGGAGACCATCTTTGAGCTGCGGGCCAGGATCGAGGGCCTGGCCGCGCGGCAGGCCGCCGCGACCGCCACCGATGAGGACGTCGAGCGGCTGCACGAGGTGGCCGTGTCGCTCGGCGAGCACGCCGGCAGGCGGGAGCTCGACGCGGTCTACCGGCTCAACGCCGAGTTCCACCAGGAGCTGGTGCGCCTGGGCGGCAGCACCGTGCTCGCCCAGTCGATCAGCGCCCTGGTCCACTCGCCCGTCCTGCTGCGCACGTACAGCGCCTTCGACGAGGAGGCGATGCGGCGCAGCGTCAACCACCACATCGAGATCGCGGCGGCCGTACGGGCCGGGGACCCCGAATGGGCGGAGGCCGTCATGCGGGCCCATCTGTTCTCGGCCCGTGCGTCCCTGCTCGGCCCGAGGAAGCTTAGGAAGCCGAGGAAGCAGGCATGACACATCTCCCGTTGGACGACGTCCGGGTCATCGAGCTCGGCCAGCTGCTGGCCGGGCCGTTCTGCGGGCAGCTGCTCGGCGACTTCGGCGCGGAAGTGATCAAGGTCGAGGACCCGGGCCGCGGCGACCCGATGCGGCAGTGGGGCAGGGAGAAGCCGCACGGCAAGTCGCTGTGGTGGCCGGTCGTGGCGCGCAACAAGAAGTCGGTCACCTGCGACCTGCGCACCCCGCGGGGCCAGGA
Source organism: Nonomuraea sp. NPDC050478 (assembly GCF_044458265.1). Classification (NCBI taxonomy): domain Bacteria; kingdom Bacillati; phylum Actinomycetota; class Actinomycetes; order Streptosporangiales; family Streptosporangiaceae; genus Nonomuraea; species Nonomuraea sp. NPDC050478. The sequence continues at coordinate 87,413 of NZ_JBITHT010000007.1, forward strand.
CCTGGTCAGGAAGCTGGTCGCCGAGGCGGACGTGCTGCTGGAGAACTTCCGCCCCGGCACGCTGGAGCGCTGGGGCATGTCGCCGGAGGAGCTGCACGCGGTCAACCCCCGGCTGGTGATCACGCGGGTGACCGGGTTCGGGCAGACCGGCCCGTACGCGCCGCGCGCCGGCTACGGGTCGATCGGCGAGGCCATGGGCGGCATCCGCTACGTCACCGGCGACCCCAGCCTGCCGCCGTCGCGGGCCGGGATCTCGATCGGCGACTCCCTGGCCGCCACCCACGCGTGCGTCGGCACGCTGGTGGCGCTGCACGAGCGCGAGCGCAGCGGCCGCGGCCAGGTGGTCGACTCGGCGATCTACGAGGCGGTGCTGGCGATGATGGAGTCGCTGCTGCCGGAGTGGCAGCAGGCCGGCTACCAGCGCGAGCGCACCGGCCCCGTGCTGCCGAACGTCTCGCCCAGCAACGTCTACCCCACCCGGGACGGCGACGCGATCCTCATCGCCGCCAACCAGGACAGCGTCTTCACCCGGCTGGCCCAGGTCATGGGCGCCAAGGAGCTGTCGGACGACGAGCGGTACGCCACCCACGGCGCGCGGGGCGAGCACATGGCCGAGCTGGACGAGCTCATCTCGGCCTGGACCGTCACGTATCCGGCCGACGAGCTGCTCCGCCTGCTGCACGACGGCGGCGTGCCGGCCGGGCGGATCTACACGGCCCAGGACATGTTCGCCGACCCGCACTTCGAGGCCCGCGAGGCCATCGTGCGGGTGCCGCATCCGGACTTCGGCGAGGTGGCCATGCAGAACGTGGTGCCGAAGCTGTCGGGCACCCCCGGCCGGGTGCGCAGCGCGGGCCCCGCGCTCGGCCAGCACAACGACGAGGTCTACGGAGGACTGCTCGGTCTCTCCCCCCAGGAGATCGCCGGCCTTTCCACGGCCGGAATCATCTAGAAGCGAGGAACCCCCCATGCGCTACCGGCTCGGGGTGGACGTCGGAGGGACGTTCACCGACATCCTTCTCATCGATCAGGAGTCAGGGCAGACCTACCGCGCCAAGACTCCGTCCACTCCCCATGACCAGTCGATCGGTGTCCTGGCCGGCATCCGGAAGGCGTGCGCGGTGGCGGACGTCTCCCCGGACGAGATCGGGGAGATCCTGCACGGCACCACCGTCGCCACCAACGCCATCCTGGAGGGCAAGGGCGCCAGGGTGGGCCTGGTCACCACGGCGGGCTTCCGCCAGGTGCTGCAGATCGCCCGCTCGTTCGTGCCCGGCGGCCTGGCCGGATGGATCATCTGGCCCAAGCCGGAGCCGCTGGCCGCGCTGGAGGACACCGTCGAGGCCGTCGAACGGGTCGCCGCCGACGGCTCGGTGGTGACGCCGCTGGACGAGGACGACCTGCGGGCCAAGCTGCGCTCCCTGCGCGGCGTGGAGGCGCTGGCCGTCTCGCTGATCAACTCCTTCGCCTTCGACGGCCACGAGCGCCGCATCGCCGAGCTGGCGGCCGAGGAGCTGCCGGGCGTGCCCGTCTCGATCTCCTCCGAGGTGCTGCCCGAACTGCGGGAGTACGAGCGGACCGTCACCACGGTCGCCAACGCCTACGTCCAGCCGAGGGTGGCCAGGTACCTCGACAACCTGGGCCTGGACCTGTACGCGCTGCGCAGCGACGGCGGCCTGGCCTCCCAGGCGAGCGCCAAGGCGGCGCCGGTCAACATGCTGCTGTCCGGCCCGGCGGGCGGGGTCGCGGGCGCGACCTGGGTCGCCGAGCAGGCCGGATTCACCGACTTCCTCACCTTCGACATGGGCGGCACCTCCACCGACGTGGCGCTCGTCCAGGACGCCCGGCCGCGGGTCGGCCGCGAGACCAAGGTCGGCGACCTCACCGTCCGCTCGGCCTCGGTCGACGTGCGGACGGTCGGCGCGGGCGGCGGCTCGGTCGCGCACGTCCCCGAGCTGACCCGGGCGCTGCGCGTCGGCCCGCAGTCGGCGGGCGCGGAGCCCGGACCGGCCGCCTACGGCAAGGGCGGCACCGATCCCACCGTCACCGACGCCAACGTGGTGCTCGGCTACCTGCCGTCGCGGCTGGCCGGCGGCGAGATCGTGCTGGACCGGGAACGGTCCCGTGCGGCCGTGGCCCAGGTCGCGGACGCGATGGGGCTGTCGGTCGAGGCCGCCGCGCAGGGCATCGTCGACATCGTCAACGAGAACATGTTCGGCGCGCTCCGCCTCGTCTCCGTCCAGCAGGGCTTCGACCCGCGCGACTTCGCGCTGGTCGCCTTCGGCGGCGCCGGGCCGCTGCACGCCAACGCGCTGGGCCGGCTGACCGGCTCGTGGCCGGTGATCATCCCGCCGTCGCCCGGCGTGCTCTGCGCGTACGGGGACGCCACCACGTGCCTGCGCGACGAGGCGTCCAGGACCAGCATCAAGCGTTTCTCCCAGCTCACCGACGACGAGCTGCGGCAGATGCTGACCGAGCTGGCCGAGCGGGCCGCCGCCACGCTGGAGGCCGAGGGGGTGGGCCGCGCCGACCAGACCGTCACGTACCAGGTCGACGTGCGCTACCACGGCCAGGGCTTCGAGATCCCCATCGACCTCGGCCTGGACACCGGGCTGGAGGCGCTGGGCAAGGCGTTCGACGCCGAGCACGAGCGGCTGTTCTCGTTCCTGCTGAGCAACGAGCACGAGGTCGTCAGCGCCCGCGCCTCGGTGAGCGGGCCGCGCCCCGACGTCCGGCCGGTCCGCCTCGACCAGGGCGGCCCCGCCGCCGAGCCGGTCGACAAGCACGAGGTCTGGATCGACGGCGGCTGGGCCGAGGCCTCGATCTACGACCGCGGCACCCTGCTCGCGGGCAACCGGATCGAAGGTCCCGCGATCGTCACCGAGATGGACTCCACCACGCTCGTCCTGCCCGGCCACGTGGCCGACGTGCACGAGAGCGGCAGCCTGCTCATCCGGCCACTGGAGGCATGATGGCCCAGATCATCCAGACCGCGACGGGACCCCTGGCCGAGACCGAGGTCGACCCCGTCACGCTCGACATCATCGAGAACGCGCTGCGCAACGCCCGCTACGAGATGGACGAGGTGCTCTTCCGCACCGCCCTGTCGCCGGGCATCCGCGAGCAGCACGACGAGTTCCCGCTCATCGCCGACGCCGAGGGGCGGATGGTCGCCGGGCAGTTCGGCCTGTCGATCCCGGCCCTGCTCGACCGGTTCGACGGGACGGTGGAGGAGGGCGACGTGCTGCTCACCTCCGACCCGTACTCCTGCGACGGCGCGATCAGCCACGCCAACGACTGGCTGGTGGTCATGCCGGTGTACGTGGACGGGCGGGTGGTCGGCTGGGCCTCGATGTTCGGCCACATGTCGGACGTCGGCGGCAAGACCGCCTGCTCGATGCCCACCGACGCGCGCACCATCTTCGAGGAGGGCGTGGTCATCCCGCCCTTCAAGCTCTACTCCAAGGGCGTGCTGAACGAGGACGCGCTGCGGATCATCCTCAACCAGGTGCGCAGGCCCGACTGGAACCGGGCCGACCTCAACGGCATCGTGGCGGCCTGCCGCACCGCCGGGCGCCGGATCCAGGAGCTGTGCGCCCGTTTCGGCGCGGACACCTACACCTCGGCCCTGCGGGCGCTGCTCCAGCGCAACCACGACGCGATGCGCGTCCTGCTCACCACGCTGTTCGAGGACGGTGAGACGCTCACCTTCAAGGACTACATCTGCGACGACGGCGTCGGCAACGGCCCGTACGAGCTGTCGCTGTCGCTGACGCGGACCGGCGACAAGGTGCTGCTCGACTTCACCGGCAGCTCCGAGCAGGCCGAGGGGCCGATCAATTACTACCTGAACGAGAACCTCGCCCGGATGTTCTTCGGGATCTACCTCATCACGGTGGCCGACCCGCAGATCCTCTGGAACGATGGCTTCTACCCGCTGGTCGACGTGCGGATCCCGGAGAAGAGCTTCTGGAAGCCGGAGTATCCGGCCGCGCTCAACGCCCGCAACCACGGCATCGGCCGCATCTTCGACCTGTTCGGCGGGCTGCTCGGGCAGAAGACGCCCGACCTGCTGAACGCGGCCGGCTTCTCCTCCTCACCCCACTTCATGTACGCGGGCGAGGGGTTCCAGCTGTACTCCATCGGCTTCGGCGGCATCCCCGGCAGGCCGATCGGCGACGGCCCCGACGGGCACTCGCTGTGGCCGTCGTTCACCAACATCCCGTGCGAGTTCCTGGAGTCGTACTACCCGCTGCGTATCGAACGCTGGGAGACCGTCGCCGACACCGGGGGAGCGGGCCTGCACCGGGGCGGCAACGGCGTGGACGTGGCGTACCGGTTCCTGAAGCCGGGCACCATCGCCATCCACGACGACCGCTGGCTGACCTACCCGTGGGGGGTCAACGGCGGCGAGCCGGGCGCGCGCGGCCGCAAGTGGATCGAGCGGGCGGACGGCGGCAAGGAGATCCTGCCGAGCAAGGTGCACGACGTGCCGGTCCGGCCGGGCGACGTCCTGCACTTCGTCACCTGGGGCGGCGGCGGCTGGGGCGACCCGCTGGCCCGCGACCCCGCCCTGGTCGGGCTGGAGGTACGGCGCGGCCTGCTGACGGCCGGCGGCGCCCGCCGGTACGGGGTGGTCTGCGCGGCCGACGGCACGGTGGACGAGGCGGCCACCCGCGACCTGCGGGCGGAGCTGGAGGGCACCAGGCCGGAGCTCAAGGTGTTCGACATGGGCCCGCCGATGGCGGAGATCCTGGCCAGGTGCGAGGAGGAGACCGGCCTGCCCGCCCCCCGGCCCCCGGCCAGGGCGTGAACCCGTTCGACGGGACGCTCCCGTTCGGGGAGCGTCCCGCGCTCATCCTCATCGACCTGATGCGGGCCTACTTCGAGCCCGGGGCGGATCTCTACATGGGGTCGCGCGACTGCCTCGACAGCGCCGCCCGGGTGCTGTCGGCGGCCCGCGCGGCCGGCGTGCCGGTGGTCCACACCCGGGTCGCGTTCGGCGCGGGCGGTCTCGACGGCGGGCTGTTCTACCGGAAGGTGCCGCCGCTGCGGCACCTGGCCGGCCCGCTGGGCGAGCTGATGCCGGAGGTGGCGCCCGCCGACGGCGAGGTGGTGATCGTCAAGCAGTACGCGAGCGCGTTCTTCGGCACCACCCTCGCCTCCACGCTGACCTCGCTGCGGGTGGACACGCTGCTCATCGCCGGGGTGTCCACCAGCGGGTGCGTACGGGCCAGCGCCGTGGACGCGGTGCAGCACGGCTTCGTCCCGGTCGTGGTCCGCCAGGCGGTCGGCGACCGGGACCCGGGGCCGCACGAGGCGAACCTGTTCGACATCGGCGCCAAGTACGGCGAGATCTGGGACGAGGAGGCGGTGCTCCGGCGCCTGGACGCCTAGAAAGCCGGGTGCCGGCTCGGCCGGCACCCGGCTTCGGCATGCCGCCTCGTGTTAAAGATTATTGACACCATGTCTGCGCTGCTTTACCTTTGACCTTGTAAAAATTTCTTTACATGGGAGCAGGGCATGTCCTCCGAAGAGAAACGCTCGTGGATCTACCTCGTGGTGGGCGTCGGCGTCTACGCGGTCTACTTCGTCGTCGTCCTGTCGCAGGTGCCGGGAGCGGACGTCGCGCGGATCGCCTACGTGCGGCCGATGCTCATCGCGATCGCCGCCGGGATCGGCCTGGGCATCGTCGCCAATATCGCGGCCGCCGTCGCCTCGCCGAAGGAGGCCGGCCGGACCGACGAGCGTGACCGGCAGATCAACCGGCTGGGCGATTACGTCGGCTTCTACGTCATGAGCATCGCGGCACTCGTGCCCATGGCCCTGGCCATGGCGGAGGCCGCCCACTTCTGGATCGCCAACGCGCTGTACCTGGCGTTCGTCCTGGCCACCGTCGTCTCCTCGGCCGTGAAGATCGTCCTGTACCGCCGGGGCTTCTGACCATGGTCAAGCCCACGAAGGTCACGAACTCGATCCGGGCCCTGCGGTTCGCGCACGGCGAGATGACGCAGGCACAGCTGGCCGACCGCATCGGGGTCACCAGGCAGACCGTCATCGCCATCGAGCAGGGCCGCTACTCGCCGTCGCTGGAGGTGGCGTTCCAGATCGCCCGGGTGTTCGGGGTGCCGCTCGACGACGTCTTCCAGTACCCGGACTCCCAGGAGTAACCACACCCCATGACCACCCCGGCCAGGATCGAGACGACCATGACGAAGAAGACGATGACCGCGATCGCCCGCGACGCCTACTGCGCACCGGCGCAGCTCCAGCTGCGTGACATGGACGTCCCGGCCGTCGGCGCCGGCGACGTGCTCGTCCGCGTCGAGGCCGCCGGCGTCGACCAGGGCGTGTGGCACGTCGTCACCGGCCTGCCCTACGTGGTGCGCGCCGCCGGTTTCGGGCTGCGCCGGCCCAGGAACCCCGTCCCCGGCATGGACGTGGCCGGCCGCGTCGCGGCCGTCGGCGCCGACGTCACCCGGTTCCGTCCCGGCGACGAGGTCTACGGCACCTGCGACGGCGCCTACGCCGAGTACGCCCGCGCCCACCAGGACAAGCTCGCCCCCAAACCGGCCTCCCTCAGCTTCGCCCAGGCCGCCACCGTGCCCATCTCCGCCTGCGCCGCCCTCCACGGGCTGCGCGACGCCGGCCGGCTCGCCGCCGGGCAGCGGGTCCTCATCACCGGCGCGGGCGGCGGCGTGGGCAGCTACGCCGTCCAGATCGCCAAGGCCGACGGCGCCCACGTCACCGGCGTGTGCCGCACCGCGAAGACCGACGTGGTCCGCTCCCTCGGCGCCGACCACGTCATCGACCACACCCGCGAGGACTTCACCACCGGCGCCGACCGGTACGACCTCATCCTCGACACGGCCGGCAACCGCCGCCTGGGCCGGCTGCGCCGCGTCCTCACCCCCCGGGGCGCGCTCGTCATCGTGGGCGGGCCCGGAGGCGGGCGCGTGCTCCAGGGCGCCGACCGCCAGATCCGGGCGATGCTGCTGTCGCTCTTCGTCGGCCAGCGCCTGACCGGCCTCATGTCCACCGAGTCCGCCGCCGACCTGGAAACCCTGACCGGCCTCATCGACTCCGGCGCCCTCACCCCGGCTCTCGACCGCACCTACCCCCTCGCCCGGACGCCCGACGCCTTGGCCTACCTCACCACCGGCCAGGTCGCCGGCAAGATCGCTATCACCATCTGAGCCGCCCCTAGAGGTCGGCGTCGTGGACGAGGATCGCGGCCTGCACCCGGTTGGCCAGGCCCAGCTTGGCCAGCACCCGGCTGACATGCGCCTTCACCGTGGCCTCGGTCAGCCGGAGCTGGCGGCCGATCTCGGCGTTCGACAGGCCGCGAGCGACAGCCCTGATCACGTCCTCCTCGCGGGCGGTCAGCGCGGCCAGCCGCTCCCTCGCGGACACGGCCCGCGAGGGAGCCTTGCCGGCGAACGAGCTGATCAACCGCTTGGTGACGGCGGGGGAGAGGATGGCCTGGCCCGCCGCGACCGTGCGGACCGCGGCGGCGAGGTCCCGCGGCGGGGTGTCCTTGAGCAGGAAGCCGACGGCGCCCAGCCGGAGCGCCTCGTGGACGTACTCGTCGAGGTCGAACGTGGTGAGCATGATCAGCTTCGGCGGGCCGGGCAGGGCCAGGATGCCGGCGGCGGCGGTCAGGCCGTCGGTGCCCGGCATGCGCACGTCCATCAGCACGACCTGCGGCCTGAGCCGGGCCGCGGCGGTCACCGCGGCCTCGCCGTCGCCCGCCTCGCCGACCACCGCGATGTCGCCGGACGCCTCCAGGATCATCCGCAGTCCTGACCTGACCAGCGCCTCGTCGTCGACGACCAGTACGCGGATCATGCGGTGGGTATCCCGGCCAGCACCCGGAACCCGCCCTCCTCCTGCGGCCCGGCCTCCAGCCTGCCGCCGAGGAGCTCGACGCGTTCGCGCAGCCCGACCAGCCCCCAGCCGGAGCCGGGCAGGCCGCCGTCCGCCGCCGTGGCGGGCCGGTTGCGGACGAGGACCTCCAGCTCGGCGCTCCGGAACCGCAGGTGCACGTCGGTCTCGGCGTCGCCCGCGTGTTTGTGCACGTTCGTCAGAGCCTCCTGGACGACCCGGTACGCGGTGCGCTCCGCGGTGGGCGGGAGCGGGCGGGCCTCGCCCTCGTCGTGGCGGTTGACCACGATGCCCAGGGCCCGGGACTGGTCGAGCAGCCGGTCCAGGTCGGCCAGCGTGGGCTGCGGGCCGCTCACCGGATCCGGCGAACGCAGCACGCCGAGCACCTCCCTGAGGTTCGTCAGGGCCTCCCTGCCGACCTGGCCGATCAGCGCGGCGGCCTCCGCCGTACGGGCGTCGGAGGCGTTGACCTCCAGCGCCCCGGCGTGCAGGACCATCAGCGACACCCGGTGGGCGACCACGTCGTGCATCTCCCGCGCGATGCGCGACCGCTCCTGCTCCCGCGCCTGCCCGGCGCGGAGCACCTGCTCGCGCAGCAGCTGCGCGGCCTGCTCGCGCGCGGCGTCGAGCACCTGCCGCCTGGCGCCCACCCACAGCCCCGCGACCAGCGGAAGCCCGAGCATCGCGCCGCCCATGAGCAGCGCGTTGAGCGGGGTGCCGGCGACCAGGGCGCGATAACCCTCGTTCCAGTACGAGACGAGCCCGGCGAGCGCGTGCACCACGACCGCGCCGGCGACGTAGAGCCACAGGTCGCGGCGGCGCAACCGGATGCCGGCGTAGTACGAGGCCACGACGGCGGCCGGCCACATCACCAGCCAGAGGTGGGCCACGGCCGCCACCGCGACGAGCGGCCACAGCGCCCGCCCGGCGAAGGCCGCGGCCACACCGCAGCACGCCGCCACGGCCACGAGCACCGGCGCGGGCAGCGCCGAACGCACCCCCATGGACCCGGTGACCGCGGCCATGGACAGCAGGAACACCGTCAGCCCCAGAGCCCAGGGGGTGATCCGTCCGGCGATCCTCGATGCCCGGTCAAGCATGGCCAGAGACTACAAGGCGCACCGATCCAGACATCCCCTACGAAAGTCGCAGACACCGCGCAGCTTTCGTCGGGGACGGTACGGCGGGACCACCCGGCACGGTGGGACGCATGAGGAAAACCGTTGCCACGCTCGCGCTCTCCGCATCACTCACCACCCCGGCCATGGCCGCCCTGCCGGCAGAAGCCGTCCCCGTGGCGAAGAAGCCCGTGACCGCCCTGCCGGCGCCGACCGGTGACCACCCGGTCGGCAGGACGGACCTGCACCTGATCGACTCCAGCCGCCCCGACCCGTGGGTCCCCAGCCGGAAGGCGCGCGAGCTGATGGTCTCGATCTGGTACCCGGCGCGCAAGGCCACCGGGAAGCCCTCCCGGTACCTCACACCACGGGAATCAGAACTGGTCATCAGAAGCGTGCCGCAGCTCAAGGACGTACCGGCGGACACCCTCGCCAAGACCAGGACGCACGCCCGCGCCGACGCTCCCGCGTTGCCGCGCAAGGGCGGCCGGCCCCTGGTGGTCCTGTCACCCGGCATGACGATGCCCCGCGCGACCATGACCTCGCTGGCCGAGGAGTTCGCCAGCCGCGGCTACCTGGTGGCGGGCATCGAGCACACCTACGAGTCGCTGGCGACCACGTTCCCCGGCGGCCGGACCGTCACCTTCGAGGCCGGAAAGGCCGGTCAGACCCCCGAGACGGGCGCGAAGGTGGCCCGGGTACGGGCCGCCGACACCGAGTTCGTGCTGGACCGGCTGGCCGGGAGCAAGCGCTGGAACCGGCTGATCGACGAGAGGCGGATCGCGATGGTCGGGCACTCGGCGGGCGGCCAGAGCGCCGCGCACCTGCTGCCCTCCTCCAAGCGGATCAAGGCCGCGGTCAACCTCGACGGCACCTACCACCCCGGCACCCCGGCCAAGCCGCTGGACAAGCCCTTCATGATGATCGGCAATCCCCGGCACGCGCCGGGACACGGCGGGAGCGACGGCTCGTGGGACACGTTCTGGCCGCACGTGACCGGCGACTGGAAGCGCTGGCTGACCGTGACCGGCGCCGAGCACGCGAGCTTCACCGACTACGCGGTGCTCCAGCCCCAGCTCGGCCTGCCCGCGGCGCCGATGGACGGCGCGCGGTCGATCGGGATCACCCGCGCGTACGTGACCGCCTTCCTCGACCTGCACCTGAAGGGCGAGCGCCGGCCCCTGCTGGACAAGCCGTCGAAGGACTATCCCGAGGTGCGGTTCTGGTGATGGTGGAGTTCGTCGTCTCGGAGATCGCCTGGGAGGCCGACGACGCGATGGACACCGGCTCGTGGGGCTCAGTGCGTCACTTGCCACCAGAAGCCGTCCGGGTCGGTGAAAAAACCGGAATATCCCTCGGTAGTCCGCGTGGCGGCGACGGTGGTCCGGCCTCCGGCAGCGGCGGCCGCTGACAGGAGGAGATCGACTTCTTCCCGGGACCCGGCCCTGTGGGTGAGGACCATCGAGGGGAAGCCGTCGCCGTCCTTGGCCGTGCCCGCATCCCTGGCCAGGACCCCGCCTTCCATCAGGCACAGCCTGGCCGCGCCTGCGGCGGGGTGGAAGTCGATGTACTTGCTGCCGTAGTCCCGGTCGACCGACATGCCCAGGGCCTCGTAGAAGGCCTTCGACGCCTTCGGCGCGGATACGCCGAGAATGAGGGTGGTCTCAGTCGGCAGCGGACTTTCCGCCGCGGGGCCGGTGTCCTTGCCGGTGGCCGCCGCCAGCTTCCAGATGGCGCCGTCCGGTGCCCGGAACACCCCGGAGAACGAACCGAAGAGGGCCTTCTTGGCGGGCTTGAGAACCTCCGCGCCGCCGCGGACGGCGGCGTCCATCAGCGTCTTGACCTCGGTGGGCTGGTTGACGACATAGGTCAGCACGTAGCCGCGGAATCCCGGCGCCGCCGGTTGCGCGCCCGCGCCCGCGGCGAGCCTCTCGGCCGCGGACAGAGTGAGTCGCCCGGTCCCGTGCAGGTCGAGGTTCACCGAGTCGTCGTCGTCGGCGACGGTGGGGGAGAGCGTCGTGCTGTAGAACCTGCGCGCGGCCTCCACCTCGGGCGTCCCGAGGGTGATGACGTCGAGCGTGAGGCCCATGGAAGCTGGGGTGGCTGTGCTGTTCACGCGGGCAACGCTAGGTCCAGCCTGGAGGGCGACGCTTCTCGATTCCTGACCACTTCGGGATCGCGCCCTCGCCGCAGGGCGGGGCCCTCAGGCCGGGAAGTCGCCGGCGCGGCCGAGCAGGGCGGGCACCGGCGCGCCCAGCCGTTCGCCGATGTAGGCCGCGGCCTCGGTCAGCCGGCCCAGGTCCACTCCGGTACGGACGCGCGACCGGCGCAGGGCGTAGGCCAGGTCCTCGGTGGCGATGTTGCCGGTGGCGGCCGGGGCGAACGGGCAGCCGCCGATCCCGCCGCTGCTGGCGTCCAGCGCGCTCGCGCCGGCCTCGACGGCGGCCAGCGCGTTGGCGTACCCGGTGTTGCGGGTGTTGTGGAAGTGGAAGCGCAGGGGCAGGCCGGTGACGGCGCGCACCGCCTCGACCAGGCGGCGCACGTCGGCGGGCACGCCGACGCCGATCGTGTCGGCGAGCGCGATCTCGTCGGCGCCCGCCTCGGCGCAGCGCCGCACCATGACGGCCACGTGGTCCGGCGACACCTCGCCCTCGAAGGGGCAGCCGAACGAGGCGCCGACCGTCGCGGTGACCGGCAGCCCGGCGGCGTGCGCGCGGGCCGAGACGGCGGCGAAGGAGTCGAGCGCCTCGGCGATGCTCATGCCCTGGTTGCGCCGGGAGAAGGTCTCGGTGGCGACCACGGTCATGTTGACCTCGTCGACTCCGGCGTCCAGCGCCCGGTCGAGGCCGCGCGCGTTGACGATCAGGCCGATGTAGCTGAGCCCGTCGCGTCTCGGCACCCGGGCCATCACCTGCTCGGCGTCGGCCATCTGCGGCACCAGGCGCGGGTGGACGAAGCTGACCGCCTCGATGCGGGTCAGCCCGGCGTCGGCCAGGGCCTCGATGTAGGCGACCTTGTCATCGGTGCCCACCAGGACGGACTCGTTCTGGAGCCCGTCCCTGGGGCCGACTTCGACGAGGTTCACTTCGGGGGGATGCATGCTTCCTGGATACCAACATGTATGCAAAAAATCCAGATATAAGGTCATAAAGGGAGATATCTGGTTTTGATGCATACAATCCTCAGCCGGCCGCCCGGTCGAGGTCGTCGGCCTGGCGGGCGTACAGGCGGGCGTAGGCGTCCTGGCGGGCCAGGAGCTCCTCGTGGGTGCCCTGCTCCACCAGGCGGCCGCGGTCCAGCACGAGGATGCGGCCGGCGCCGGTCACCGTGGCCAGGCGGTGCGCGATGACCAGGAGGGTCCTGCCCTCGGCCAGGTCGTCGATCTGCCGCTGGATCTCGGCCTCCGTGTGCGTGTCGAGCTCGGAGGTCGCCTCGTCCAGGACGATGATCGGGGCGTCCTTCAGCAGGGCGCGGGCGATCGCCAGCCGCTGCCGCTGGCCGCCGGACAGCCGTTCGCCCATCTCGCCGATCACGGTGTCGTAGCCCTCGGGCATCGCCGTGATCGTGTCGTGCAGGGCGGCGCGGCGGCAGGCGGCCTCCAGCTCGTCCTGGGTGGCGGCCGGCCGGGCGAGCCTGAGGTTGGCGGCCACGGTGTCGTTGAACAGGTAGGTCCGCTGGCCGACCACGGCCACCAGGTCGCGCAGGTCGCCGAGGCCGAGCCGGTCGACCGGGACGCCGCCGACGCGCACCCTGCCGGAGTCCGGATCCCAGAACCGGAGCAGGAGCGAGACCAGCGTGGACTTGCCCGAGCCGGACGCGCCGACGACGGCGTACCGCTCGCCCTCGGGGACGGTGAAGGAGACGTCCTGCAACGCGGGAGCCGGCCCGCCCGGGTAGGTGAAGGTCACCGACTCGAAGGCGATCGACCGGCCGGCGGGCCGGGGCTCGGGGGAGCCGGGGTCGACGACCAGGGGTGGCCGGTCGGTGATCTCCCAGAGGCGGCGCGCGGCGGCGAACGCCTGCTCCAGGTCGGCGACGAACTCCTCCACGCCCAGCACCGGCCCGAAGGCCGCCAGGCCGATCGCGACGGTGATCGCGATGTCCTGCCAGCCGAGGCCCTGCGCGTGGCCGGTGAACAGGACCGCGATCATCCCGGCGGCGACGAGCAGCTCGTTGAGGCCCCGGCGCAGCGCGATCAGGCGGCCGAGCCGGCCGACGGCCGACGCGCCGGCGCCGCCGAGCGCGCCCAGCTCGGCCAGGCGGCGCGGCCCGTACCCGAAGGCGAGCACCTCCCTGATGCCCTGGACGCCGTCGGTGAGGTGCTGGGAGACCTCGCCGCGCGAGCGGCGCAGCTCGGTGGCGGCGGTGGCGGCGGCGCGGTGGCTCAGCCACGGGACCCCGATGCCCACCCCGATCAGGAACGGCGCGAGCACGAGCGCCACCACGGGACTGAAGACCGTCCCCAGCACGGTCAGGGAGATCACCGGCACGACGGCGGCGGCCAGCGCCGGCGCGATGGTGTGGGCGTAGAACACCTCGATGCGGTCGATGTCCTTCATCACGCGGGCGAGCAGGTCGCCGGAGCGGCCGCCCTCGGTCCCGGCGGGCGCCTGCGGCTCGATCCGCTCGTAGAAGTCGTCGCGGAGCAGGGCGAGCAGCTTGAAGGCGACGAAGTGCCCCGAGTACTGCTCGACGTAGCGGAACAGGCCCTTGGCGAAGGCCATGACGACCATGGCCACGGCGATCTCGCCGATCACCTCCGGCTCGCCGGACACGACCCTGACCACGCCCCAGGCGCCCACGCCGTACAGGGCGATGCCCAGGCACTGCTGCAACACGCGGAAGAGGACCGAGACGGCGAGCGGGACCAGGAGGGGCCGGCCGAAGGCCAGCAGCCGCCGGCTGATCTGGATCCTGGTCATCGTGACCTCACCGCCCTGGCGTAGTGGCCGTCGCCTGTCATCAGTTCCTCGTGCGTGCCCTGCTCGGTGACGGCTCCGTCCTCCAGGACCGCGATCCGGTCGGCGTCGCGGACGGTGGACAGCCGGTGCGCGATCATCAGCACGGTCCGCCCGGTGGTGAGCCGGTCCAGCGCGGCCAGGATCGCGGCCTCGGACTCCAAGTCCACGTTGGAGGTCGGCTCGTCGAGGACGAGGATGGGCGCGTCCTTCAGCGCGGCCCGCGCGATCGACACGCGCTGCGCCTGGCCGCCGGAGAGGGTCAGGCCGCGTTCGCCCACCGGCGTGTCGAGGTCCAGGTCGAGGTCGGCCACGGCGAGCGCCTCGCGCAGCCGGTCGTCGTCGGCGTCGGGCGCGGCGACCTTGAGGTTGTCCCTGAGCGTGCCGGTGAACAGGTAGGTCGTCTGGGCGACGACGCTGATCTGCTCGCGCACCCAGGCGGCGGGCACCGCGGTGACGTCGTGACCGCCGACGCGGATCGTGCCCTCGCCGGGGTCCAGGTTGCGCTGGAGCAGGGCGGCGACGGTGGTCTTGCCCGATCCCGAGGGCCCGACCAGCGCCAGTCTCTCGCCGGGCGCGACGGTGAAGCTCACCTCGCGCAGCACCGGGGTGTCCGGCAGGTAGCCGAAGCCGACCGCGTCGAAGGTCACCTCGGAGGTGGTCCTTGCCGGGTGCCCGGTGTCGGCGTCGGTGACCGAGGGCCGCTCGGCGAGCAGGGTCCTGATCTCCTTGGCGGCGGCCATGCCGCCCATGCCGACGTAGAAGAACTGGCCGACCTTGTCCAGCGGCTCGACGAGCTGGGTGGCCAGCAGCACCAGGGCGACCGCCTCGCCCGTGCCGATCGCGCCGTCGCGGAAGCGGATCATCGCCAGGACCGTCGCCGCGGTGATCATCCCCAGTGAGAAGACCGTGTCGATCACGAAGAGGATGACCTGGTTGCCGGCCAGCAGCCGCATGATCGCCTGGCGCAGGTCCTCCGAGGCCTTGGCCAGGGTCCGGCCGTGCGCGGTGCCCTGGTTGAAGAGCTTGAGCGTGGTCAGGCCCTGCAGGGCGTCCAGGAAGCGGGCGGCCAGCCGGTTGGCGGTGTCGCGGTATCCGTCGCTGACCCTGGCGAAGGCCCGCTGGAAGACGCCGACGGTGAGCGGGATGGCCGGGACCGCGACGGCCAGGACGAGCGCGGTCCACGGGTCGACGAGGATCGCGATGGCGGCCAGCACGAGGATCGGCACGGTCATCGAGGCGAGGATCGGGCCGAGGAAGGTGGCGTAGTAGGTGGCGACGAGCTCGACGGCCTCGGTTCCGGTGGAGACCAGGCGGCCGGTCTGCTCGCTGGAGCGCAGCGGGGCGCCGAGCCGGAGCAGGTGGCGGTAGACCCGGTCGCGCAGGTCGAGCTCCAGCCGCCCGCCGGCCCTGACGGTGATCGCCGGCACCCAGGCGGCGAACAGCGCCCGGGCGACGGCCGCGACGGCCAGCCCGGTGACGACGCCGCCGTCAGGCGGCCCGCCCGCGGCGATCCGGCCGATCGCGTGGCCGGTGAACAGCAGCAGCGCGGTCGTGGCCAGGGCCTGGAGCCACGTGCCCAGCACGGACAGCAGGACCGGCCCGCGGATGGGCCGCATCAGCGACTCCACGTGAACCTCCGCGAATGTGCCACAGGCGACTTCGTCCGCGTCAGGAACCAGACCCCCAGGGCGAAGGCCGACCAGTTCAGCGTGTTGAGGATCTCCTCCGCCCACTGCAAGGCGATCGTCTGCTCGGGCCGCGAGGCCAGCAGGCCCATCACGTACGTGCCGAGAAGGTTGAACCCGAACAGGTAGACCGCGGCGGCCGCCCCGGCCCGGCGGGACAGCAGCAGCAGCCGGATGCCCACGAGGGTGGCCGAGACGGTGGTCACGATCAGCATCGGCCAGGTGTCCATGACCGCGATCGCGGCGGCGACGCCCAGCAGGGCGAAGCCGGCGAACGCCCACGCCGGCGGACGCCGGCCGGATCCGGTCCCCAGCAGCGCCCAGGCCATCAGCGTGAACCCGATGCCGAGCAGGAAGAACTGGGCCTCGGCCAGCCACACGAGGTCCGGCCCGCGGATCGCCATGATCAGTTTCCAGACGGCCTTGAGCGCGCCGCCCAGCACGGTGAGCCAGCCGCCTGCGGCCACGGCCGGATGGCGGGCGTAGGGGACGAGCAGCGCGACCCCGACGGCCATGGCGATGACCGGCAGGAAGTCGACGAGGGCGAGGGAGAGTGGGTATTCCATGGCAACTCCCATTGGGGAAACGTCGTTTCCAAGTAAGACACGAGATCCATTGACGGGAAACAGTGTTTCCATAACGATGTGCGCATGGCGGGCGCTGACGACTACGTCGAGATCCCCGTCGCGGGCAGGGGCCCCCGGCGGGTGCGCCTGGACGCGGCGGCGCCGTTCGGATGGTGGCCCGCGATCTGCGTCGCGCTGATCGCCTTCGTCGACCGGGTGGAGTACAACCTGATGGCGGGGGCGCTGGCCGACATCCAGCGGGATCTCGGGTTCGGCGACACGGCGGGCGGCGCCATCGCGACCTCCGCCGCGCTGGCCGGCGTCATCCTGCTGATCCCCGCCGGGCGGCTGGCCGACCACGGCCGCAGGACCTGGACGCTGTTCCTGGTGGTGGCCGTCTGGTCACTGCTGACCCTCGGCAGCGGGCTGGTGACCTCGTACGCGATGCTGTTCGCCGTGCGGGTGCTGCTCGGCGGCACGGGGCTGCTCTACAACCCGGCGGCCTCCAGCCTGCTGGCCGACTACTTCCCGGGCGGCAGCCGGACCCGGGCGTTCTCGCTGGAGCGGTTCGGCTACTTCGCCGGGCCGCCGGTCGGCATCGTCGCCGGCGGCGCGCTGGCGGAGGCGTACGGCTGGCGGACCATGTTCTTCCTCGTGGCGGTGCCGGGCATGGTGATCGCCCTGCTCTGCCTGACGCTGCGCGAGCCCGAGCGGGGCACCGGCGACCGCATTGAGATGCTCAGGACCGGCCGGCAGGCGCAGCCCGCCGCCGCGCCGGATCGCCGGGGCCCGGTCCTGGCCGAGATGCGGGAGCTGCTCCGGATCAGGACCCTGCGCGCCATCGCCGTCGGGCTCGGCACGGTCTTCTTCGGGCTGGGCGGGCTGATGTTCTGGCTGCCCACCTTCTACCAGCGCGCCTTCGACCTGTCCGTGGGCGCCGCCTCCGGGCTGGCCGGCGGCGTCGGACTGCTCGGCATGGTCACCGGCAGCGTGCTCGGCGCCCGGCTCGGTGACAGGGGGCACCTGGTCAGGCCGGGATGGCGGGTGACCGTCGGCGCCTGGGGGCTGCTCGTCGGGGCGCTGGCCCTGACGGGTGTCGCCCTGCTGCTGGTGCTGCCGGTGCAGTTGCTCTGCCTGGCGGTCGCCTCGGGCGGGTTCCTGGTGGCCATCCCCAACCTGACGGCGGCCGCCGCCGACGTGGTGCCCGCCGCGCGGCGGGGGCTCGGGTTCGCGCTGCTGCAGTTCCTGCTCTCCCTGGCGGGATCGGCTGGACCGCTGCTGGTGGGCGCGTTCTCCGACGCCACCGGATCGCTGCGCTGGGCGTACGCCATCCTCGCCGTCCCGTTGCTGGCCGGCGCGCTGCTGGCGTTCCGTGGCAGGGCGAGCCTGGAGGACGACAGGGGGACCGCCCTCCGGGCCCTTCAGTGATCGCGCAGGAGGGAGCCCGCGCCGTACACCTTGTCCTCGATGCCGTTGTCACGCAGCGCCATCCACCAGGTGGCGGCGTTGATGGCGATGACCGGCTTGCCCAGCCAGCGCTCGGCCTCGTCGGCCAGCCGCACCATCGACAGGTTCGTCCCGCACTGCACCAGCACGTCCACCTCGGCGGAGTTCACCTCCACCAGCGCGTCGCGCAGCTCGGCCTCGCCCACGTGCGCGATCGACACGGCGGTGGGGCACTTGAGTCCCTTGATCGCGGTCACCTCGAAGCCGATCTCGGAGAAGAAGCGGACCACGTTCTCGTCGCCGACCGGCTGGTAGGGGGTGACGACGCCGATCCGGCGGGCGCCGAAGAGTTTCAGCGCGCGCTCGCAGGCCTCGGCGCCGGTGGCGACCCGCAGGCCGGTGAGGCCGTGGATCTGCTCGACGAACTGCCGGTTGCCCTCGACGCCGCCCCAGAAGGTCTCCGCGGACATGCCCATGACCATGTAGTCGGGCTCGCAGGTCATCACCCGTTCGCAGGCGGCGCCGAGCTCGTCGCGGATCTGGCCGAGCAGGCGTTCCATGCCCTCATTTCCGGACATGTTCTGATCTCTGATGTGGATCCTGCCGAAGTGCGCGGTCACCCCCGGCACGGTCATCGCAGAGAAGTCCGGCTCCACGATCGTGTTCGTCGACGGCGCGATCACGCCGAACTTGCGTCGCCAGCCGAGCGCGTCGGTCACGGCAGCACCTTTCTCCTCGTGAAGGGGGCGGTGGCGAAGCGGGCCATGACCTTGCGGTTGGTCAGCCAGCGGACGTGCGCGCCGTTCCCGATCCGGGCGAGCGCCTGCTCGGCCAGCCACGGGGTCACGGTCTCGACCCGGTCGGCCAGGATGTCGAAGACCTTGCGGGACTTCGGGTTCAGGTCGCGGACGAGCAGGTCGGTGACGACCATGCCGGGGCTGAGCAGCCCGACGGACACCCCGTCGGGCACCTCCTTGGCCAGGGCCTTGGTCAGGTAGTTCAGCGCCCGCTTGGTGGACCCGTACACCGACAGTCCGGGCACCGCCCGGCCGTCGCTGCCCAGGCCCTCCATGTTCCACACGTGGCCGTGGCCCTGGCCGGCCATGCCCGCCAGCGCCACCGCGCAGCCGTTGATCACCCCGTTGAGGTTGACGTCGACGACCGCGCGGGTCTCCTGCTCGGTCAGCTCCCACAGCGGCACGCGCCGCTGGGTGACGCCGGCGTTGTTGATCCACACGTCCACCCGGCCGTACTCGGCGACGGCCGTGTCCCACAGCTCGCGCACCTGGGCCCGGTCGGTGACGTCGGCGACGACGCCGAGCCCGTCCTCGGGCGCCGTGGCGCTGCCGCAGGTCACCACCTGGTGGCCGCGTGCCAGGAACTCCCTGACCAGGCCGCGCCCGATGCCGCGGCTGCCGCCGGTCACGACGATGACCACGTCAGCACCCCGTGCATCACCGCGGCGAGCGTGCCGCCCTCGAACAGTTCGTAGACCACCGCCAGTTCCGTCCCCGAGCCCATGTCGGGCGTGGCGTCGAGCATGAACTCCCGGCCCTTCAGCTTCCACACGTCCGCGAAGTGCACGCTGGGGTAGTCGGCCCGGCCGAACGCCTGGGCGTTGCCCCACGCGTCCGGCCCTTCGTAGAAGGAACGGCAGCCGTCGCGCCGCACGTCGGCCGCGTACTCCCGCTCCAGCGCGCCCGACCAGGTGACGCGCCGGCGGGTCCTCAGCAGGTCGAGCGGCTCCAGCTCGACCCGGACCTCGACCGTGCCGGCGGGTTTCTGGTCGGCGCCGAACAGCTCGCAGGCGCCGGCGAACGCGCCGCCGGTCTTGGTCGGCAGGATGTACGGGACCGGCCCGTTCCGCGTCTCGGCGGCGAGCCAGTCGGCGGTCCTGGCCGGGTCGCGGGTGTAGAGGCCGTTGAAGCAGCCCACGACCGCCGGCCCCTGGTAGAGCATCGAGGAGTAGACCTGGGTGTCGCCGATCACCTGGTTCCAGGTGTTGAGGTCCACCTGCCAGCCGGGGCCGTAGTAGTGCGCGTCGACGAAGGTCCCGTACGGCTGGCCGGTGCCGTAGAAGTCGGGGCCGGTGTAGATCCGGCTGGCGTCGGAGTCGACCACCCCGAAGGCGAACGGGGCGCCCAGCCGGAACCGGCCCGCCATCGGCCCGCCGCCTTCCAGGCCGCCGTCCATGTAGTAGGTGGTCACGCCGTCCTCGTGGACGGAGGAGCGGCGGATGTCCTCGTACCCCTGCCACGTCCCTGTCGCGTCGAACAGGGACGGCCTGCCGACCCATTCGCCCTCGATGCGCCGCTGCCACTCGCTCGGCTCGGTCAACGCAGAAGCTCCTCACGTACGGTCTCGGCCTGTTCCTCGCCGATCAGTCGGGTGACCTGGTGCCAGACGGGGTCCACGGCCGGGGAGAAGAGGTTGGCCCGGTTGACGCGGTCGCGCCCCGCCAGGTCACCGGAGGGCTCGGGCACGCCGCCGGCGACGAGCGCGAGCCAGTGGTCCAGGTAGGCGTCCACGGTGCCGCCGAGCTTGGCGAAGGCGTCCTCGGTGGCGCGGCACACCAGCATCCAGGGCGACATCATGGCCCGCTGCCGGGGGCCGATGGCGGCGGGGGAGAGGCCGTCGAGCTGCCAGGCGCCGTCGAGCGGCTCGGTGAGCGGCAGGAAGCAGGCGTCCAGATACTCCAGGTTGACGGCCAGCTCGGCCCGCGGGATCAGGTCCAGGTGCATGGCGTGGTACTCGGCGGAGGCGACCGAGTCCAGCGTGAAGTGCGGCACCGCGGAGCCCGGACGGGTGAACACGAAGATCATGTGGCTGTCCAGCCCGATCTGCGGCACCACCAGGCCGACCGCGACCGCCTTGTCGACGACGGTCTCGTCCGCGGGGCGCAGCACCCGCAGGCGGCCGACCGGGGCGGGCGACATCGGCGAGGTGAGCGGCACGTCGCGGGCCGGCCGGAGCTTCAGGGCGTCGGTCAGCCGCTCCAGGACGCGCTCACTCAGCGCTTCGGGCAGGCTCATGGCTGTCTCCTCGGGTCTTGTGCACCCACGCACGGGCGAGTTCGGGATTGTCCCGGCGGGCCGGCGAAGGGATGACGGTGGCCTCGCGGCGCGGCACGTCCCCCATCACGATGTCGTCGCCGCCCAGCCACCAGCCGTCGTCGATCAGCTCCTGGCGGCGCCGCCGGTAGGCGATCTGCAGGGCGTCGCTGCGCAGGTGCAGCTCGGCCGCGAGGTCGAAGGGCAGCAGTTCGGGCCGCTGCGACTCCACCACCACCCGGTCCTGCTCGAAGATCCGCTGGATCCGCTTGACGGCGTTGCGGTCGGCCCACTTGCCGGTGAAGAAGTTGCGGTAGCCGACGAGCTTCACCATGGTGCGGCCCTGGGAGATCGGGATGTTGTGGTCGTACATGATCAGGTCGCCGAACGGGAGCCGGATGTGCAGCTTGACCACGTTCGGCAGGTACCAGCCGTTGGTGACCACGACGGGGTCGAGGCGCTTGGGGGACAGCATGCCCCACAGGCCCTTGGGCGCCGGCGGGTTGAGCAGGATGTCGGCCTCCGCGTGCCACTCGCCCTGCGTCACCTCGTAGTCCGGGATCTCCGGCTTGTCGGGGTTGCCGAAGGCGGTGCCGTGCACGAACGGGGTGTGCGCCGCGTCCACGACGTTCTCCATCGCCCGCTCGTAGTTCGCCTCGACGACGGTCTGCCAGTAGACGGCGCGGAAGGAGGGGTCGTCGTGCTCGGCCATGTGCGGGATCGGCGGGCGCTTGTCCTCGGGCAGGTCGCCCAGATAGGCCCAGACCAGGCCGTACTTCTCGACGATCGGGTAGGCGTCGACCCGGGCCTTCTTCGGGATGCCGCGGCCGGGCGGGTTCGCGGGGATCTTCACGCAGGTGCCGTCCGACTCGTACTCCCAGCCGTGGTACGGGCAGGCGACGCGGTCCTCGACCAGCGTGCCCAGCGACAGGGCCCCGCCCCGGTGCACGCACAGGTCGGACAGGCAGGCCACCGAGCCGTCGCGCCGCCGCCAGATCACGAAGTCCTGCCCGAGGCAGGTGACCTTGCGCGGCCGGTGCTCGACGACGTGGCTGAACTCGATCGCGTACCAGAAGTTCTTAAGCATGCTTCCTCCTTACGGGCAGGCCGGACAGGACGGCCCGTGCCTCCGGATCGTCGTGCAGATGGGTACGGAGGAACGCGGTGACCAGCCGGGCCAGTTCGGGCCGGGGCTGGGCGGTGGCCGGCAGATCCAGGAAGGCGCGCGCGGCCGTCGGATCCACCGGGTCGGCGATCATGAAGTGGTTGGCGCCGTCGAAGACGGCCAGCAGGTGCTCGCCGTCGCCGAGCGCCTCCTCGAAGGTCCGGGTGACGGGGTCCGTGGCGTGCCCGTCCTGGCCGTAGCGGTCGGCGCTGCCCATGATGACGCCGTCGCGGGTGCCGACCGACAGCAGTACGGGGCAGTCGGCCTGGGCGGGCACCACGGTGCCCGCGGGCCAGCCCAGCATGGTGGCGACCATGGTGTGCGCCCCGTAGGAGAAGACCGCCTTGACGCCGGGGAAGAACCTGGCCGACTGCATCGCCACCGTGCCGCCGGCGGAGTGGCCGCCGATGGCCACCCGGTCGAGGTCGAGCACGCCCTTGAGCAGCTCGATCTCCGCCAGCGAGGCCAGGACGGCGCCGATGGCCGGGCAGGTTGGGCGGGTGCCGTACCGCCCGGGGGTGGCGGCCTCCAGGTCGACGCCGGGGGTGAGCCCGTACTCGCCGCCGAACAGCTCGCCCACCCGGTCGAACGTCACGCACACGAACCCGGCAGCGGCGATCTCGACCGCGAGCCAGCGGTAGGCGTCCTGCCCGACGTTGATCCCGGACAGGAACAGCACGACCGGGTACGGTCCGCCGTCGGGCGGGAACGTGCCGGTCAGACGGTCGCCCTCGGCGGCCGCCGGGTAGTGGACCTTGAGATGGGCGGTGCCGAACGGGGGCTCGCCACCCGTCTCCGCGGCCCACCACAGCGACCTGATCACGACGGCCTCGGCAGCACCCGGTCGCCGCCCCACAGGGCGCGGACGAGCTTGCCGGTCAGCTCCTCGCCGAAGAACCGCACGCCCATGACGTTGGCCGGGTCGCGGTCGGCGATGTTGCGGCGGATGGCCAGGTCGGTGGCGGCGAGCGCGGGCCGCCGCTCCTCCGGCACGGGCTCGGCCTCGTCCACCCAGGTCAGCCAGCGGTCCACGCGGTCGTCGAGCAGCTTCGCGACCAGGTCGATGTTGTCCTGCGCGCGGGGGAAGGAGTAGCAGTGCGCGACGGGCGACAGACTGGCCCGGATGAACCCGGCGCGGCTGGTGAACCAGGTGAAGTCCGGGTGCTCCTCCTTGAACCGGAGCCAGTCGGCGTCGAGCGGCGCGTAGTAGCGGTCGTAGTAGTCGCCGTCCTCGGTCAGGTTCACCCGGGGGATCGCGTCGGTGTAGAACCAGCCCTCCGGCCACACCAGCAGCGCGATGCCCAGGTGCGGCACGTCGATCTGCGGGCCGAGCCACACGGTCAGGTGCAGGTTGGCGAAGCTCGCCGTGGGGTTGCCCAGCCAGGAGTGGACCATCCAGTCCACTTCCGGGCCGGTGTAGGCCTCGATCCGGCCGCCGGGGCCGTCGGGGTAGGTGCCGTAGCTGTCGAACTGCTCGCTCGACGGGTCCCGGGTGAGCACGAACTTCGCCTCGATCCTGGCTTTGAGCCGGGCGAGGATGCCGCGCATCTGCTCGAAGGTCTCGGTGACGTCGACCACCGGGGACTCGTCGAGCATCTGCTCGACGTGCTGAAGCGTTTCCTTCACAGCTGATCTTCCCCAGTCTGTTACCGGTAAAGAAACGGTGTTTCCTTTGCAGGATCCCCCGAAAGCGTGACCCGTGTCCAGGACATCGGGCTATCCCTCGTGATCGACGACCGCCCGCGCGGCCAGCCTCGGACGCAGCCAGCCGGCCAGCTCCAGGTGGTCGGGGTGCTGCTGGTAGCTGCGCAGCTCGTCGGCGGACTCGTGCCTGGTGACCAGGCACAGGTCGTAGGAGACGGGCGAGTGGACCACGTCCAGGTGCGCGGAGAGCCCCCTGATCTGCGGCACCCTGCCCGCCAGCGCTTCGAGCCGCTCCTTGGCCTCGGGCGCGTCGGCGGGATCGGTGAACTTCATCAGCACGACGTGGGTCAGCACAGGCTGCCTCCTCTGGACATCTCGCCCTGTTTCGCGAGATTGTAGGCATTGGAAACGCCGTTTCTCTAGATGTAACAGGGAGGCGCTGTGGTGCGCGTCGCCGCGGTGCAGTTCGAGGCCGGCCAGGACGTCGCCGCGAACCTCGCCACCAGCCTTCGCATGATCGGCGAGGCCGCCGGCCGGGGCGCCGAGCTGATCGTGTTACCCGAGTTCTGCAACCATCTGTCCTGGTACGAGAGCCGCGAGCACGCCCGCGCGATGGCCTGCCGGCACGGGGACCCCTTCCTGACGGCCGTCGCCGGCGCCGCCCGACGGCACCGCGCCCACGTCAAGATCGGCGTCACCCTGGCCCGCGACGACGGCCGCACCACCGGCGCGTCCCTCCTCTACGGCCCGGACGGCGAGCTGCTGGGCGAGGCGGACAAGCAGATCCTGATGGGCGCCGAGAACGACCACCTCGACCCGGCGACGGCTCCCGGCCCGGTGGTGGACACCGCCGCCGGCCGCGTCGGCATGTACGCCTGCATGGAAGGCGTCATCAACGAGGTCACCAGAGGGCTGGCGGTGCGTGGCGCGCAGATCCTGCTCAACAGCCTGAACTCGTTCGCCACCGACGAGGCCTCGCTGCACGTCCCGGTCCGCGCGGCCGAGAACAAGGTGTGGGTCGTCGCGGCCAACAAGGTCGGCCCGCTGATCCCCGCCGACCGGCTGGCGCAGGTCGGCGCCGGTCTCGGGGTGCCGGTCGGCTGGCTGCACGGCGCGGGCGAGAGCCAGATCGTCGCCCCGGACGGCACCGTCGTGGCCCGGGCCCCGCGCACCGGCGAGGCCGTGGTGGTCGCCGACATCGACCCGGCCGCCGCCGACGCCGACCGCGCCCGCCTCCTCGCCACCCGCCGTCCCGCCCGCTACGCCGCCATCACACGGCCCCCGCGCGGCCGCACCGCCCCGCCGGGCGCGGCCGTCCTCCCTGTCGCGGTGGTCCGCGCCGGCGCCCCCGCCGTCCGCCGGGCCGCCCGCGACGGCGCCCTGCTCATCGTCCTGCCGGAAGGCTCCCCGCTGTCGGCGGCGGACGCCTCGGCAGCGGTACGGGACACGCCGGCCCACGTGGTGACCGGCACCGGCGCCCTGGTGAATGCCACCGGCGAGGTACCCCGCGAAGACCCACCCGGGCCCAGCGTCGGGGACCCCGGCGGGTCCGCTGGGGACGCTTCCGGCGTCGGCCCCTGCCCGATCCACCGGTTGCCCTGGGGACGGCTGGCGATCGTCGCCGGTGAGGATGCGCGGCATCCGGAGGAGTTCCGGCTGGCGGCGCTGGCCGACGCCGACGTGGTCGCGGTCCCGTACACCGCCAGGGAGCCGTGGGAACTGCGGCTCGGCCTGCTGGAGAGGGCGGCGGAGAACCGGCTCAACCTGGTGGTGGCCGGGCAGGACGGCCCGGACGGGGTGGCGGGGCTCGTCCTGGCCGCGCCCCGGGACTTCACGCTCTGGACCGCTTGGGAGGGGCCGTTCACCGGCCGCATCAGCCACCCCGTGGTGACCACGGTGAAGAACGCGGACGAGGTCGTGCACGCCGTGGTGTGGCCGGAGCAGGCGGTCAACCGGCACGTCTCCCGGGGCACCGATCTGGTGGACGGCCGCCCCTGGCACCTGTCCGGAGCCTTGCTCGGCCAGGCAGGCTGACGAGCACCGGGTCGGTGCTCGTCACGCCGGGTAGGCGGTCGCGGGCAGGCCGGCGCCGCCGTCGCGGAAGGCCGCGGGGGCGTGCACGACCGCGCTCTGGACGTACTCCAGGAGCCCTTCTTCGCCGTACTCCCGGCCGTAGCCGCTGCGCTTGACACCGCCGAAGGGGGCGCGCAGGGACATGCCGGTACGGTTGTGGGTGTTGACGAAGACGTAGCCGGCTTCGAGGCGGGCGGCCAGGCCGAAGGCGCGGTCCTCGTCGGCGGACCACACCGAGGCGGCGAGGCCGAGATCCCCCGCGTTGGCCCTGGCCGGCAGTTCCTCCTCGGTGTCGTAGGGCAGCAACGGCACCGCCGGGCCGAACTGCTCCTCGGTGACCAGGGGCGCCTGGTCGTCCAGCCCGGTCACGAGGGTTGGGGTCACGAAATATCCGGATTCGAGGCCGCCGACTGCCCGCCCGAGCGGCACCGCCGTACCCCCACGGGAGAGCGACCCCGCGACCAGCGCCCGGATCCGGTCGGCGGCCGGGCCGGAGATGACCGGCCCCATGGTGACCCCGGGCGTGAGCGGATCGCCGACGACCAGGACCCGCTCCGCCGCCGCCGTGTACGCCTCGGTGAACTCCGCCATCCGGGCGCGCGGCACGTACAGCCGTTTGGCGGCCATGCACACCTGCCCGCTGGTCGCGAACGTCGCCATGACCAGCCGCTCGTAGTCGTCGCCGGACAGCGCGAAGTCCGGCAGGAAGATCGCCGGGTCGTTGCCGCCGAGCTCCATGACCGAAGACGTGAGCATCGAACCGGCCGCCGCCGCGATCTCCCGCCCGGCCGCGTCGCCGCCGGTGAAGGCCACCTTGCGGACCGCCGGGTGGGTGACGAGCGCCCGCCCGGCCGGCGCGCCCCCGTGCACCACCTCCACTGTGGGCAGCGCCGCGGCCACCTCGCTCACGGCCAGCGGCGCCAGCGGCGACGGCTTGAGCACCACCGCGTTGCCCGCCGCCAGCGCGGGCGCCAGCTTGACCATGGCCAGGATGACCGGGGCGTTCCACGGCGTGACGCACCCCACCACCCCGTACGGTGCGCGCCGCACGACCAGGCGGCCCGCGGCGTCGTCGATCTCGGCCGGGGCGAGCACCCGGGGCGCGTTGTCGCACACCCAGCGCAGGTACGTGAGCGCGAACGAGATCTCGCCCCGGCAGTCGGCCAGCGGCTTGCCCGACTCGCGCGCGAGCAGCACGGCCAGCTCGCCGGTCCTGCCGTCTATGACCCCCGCGGCCTCCCGCAGCACGGCCACCCGATCCCCGATCGGCCGCGCCGCCCACTCCCGCCACGCCTCGCCGGCCCGCCGCACCGCCGCGTCCACGCCGTCCGCATCGGTGACGGGAACCCGGCCCACGACCTCGGCGACCCGTGCGGGGTTCTCCCGCCTGATCACGTCCACCACATCTCCTTTCCGCCTCGTCGGCGCGCTACCCGGGCGTCGAGCGGGTGCCCAGGCGGTGCTTGCCCGCCCCCTCTGAGAGCGGGTTTCTCTCCCGAAAGGTGCGTGTCCGCCCCTTTCGAGGGCGGCCTCTCCCGAGCGGTGCTTGCCCCTGGCGGGGAGCGGGTGTCATCTGAGGGACGTGATCAGGCAGGCGCGCAGCAGGTGCGCTCTGGCGGCCTTCGGGTCGGCGGCCAGGGCGCGCAGTTCGGCGTGGTGGGCGGCGGGGGCGGCCGAGCGCAGCTTCTCCCAGTTGCCGTGACTGATCGCGCGCACGTGCTGGAGCGCCACCTCCCGCCTCCTGGCGGCGACCGCGTCGACCGCCCCGGGATCGTCCTGGAGCAGGGCGCCGGCGAGCAGGACCGCGTCGTGGATGCCGCTGTTCATGCCGAGACCGCCCAGCGGGTTGTTGACGTGGGCCGCGTCCCCGGCCAGCAGGACGGGCCCGTGCCGGAAGCGGGCGGCCACCCGCTGGTGGACCCGGTAGAGCGAGGCGTGCGCGACCTTCCACTCACGCCCGGGGTCGGCGACGGCCCGCAGCCGACCGGCCAGCCGGGCGAGCTCCGCCTGGTCGGAGGTACCGCTGGGGGTGGGCAGCAGCACCCGCCAGTGGTCGGGCGTGCGCAGCAGGACGAGCCACTCCTCGGGGTCGAAGACGTAGTTGATCGGCGCGATGCCCGGCAGCAGCCCGTCCAGGTCCTCGTCCGTGGAGGCCACCAGGAACCGTTCGGGGTACGTGATGCCTTCGAACGGGATCCCGAGCGCCCGCCGTACCGCCGAGTGGGCGCCGTCGGCGGCGATCAGCCGGTCGGCGGCGAACCGCGCGCCACCCGCGGTGGTCACCAGCACGCCGCCGCCGCGCGGCAGGACCTCGCGGACCGCCGACCCGAACAGCACCTCGCCGCCGTGCCGGACCAGGTGCTCCATCAGGATCGGGGTCAGCTTGCTCTGCTCGCACTGCACCCGGTACGGGTACGGCGTGTCCGCGGCGAGCACGCCCATGTCGAGGGTGGCGATGGCGCCGCCCCGCCGGTCGCGGTACTGGAAGGTACGCGCGACCAGGCCCAGGGCCATCAGCTCCGGCAGCACGCCGAGCCCGGCGAGCATCTCCAGGGTCGGCGGGTGGAAGGTGGAGGCCCGTGACTCGGCGGCCAGGCCCGGCCCGGCCTCCAGGACGGTCACCGGCGCCCCGCCGCGCGCCAGGGTGAGCGCCGCGGTCAGCCCCACCGGCCCGGCCCCGGCGATCAGCACGCGGCTCACGGCGCCCGCTCGACGCCGACCACGCGGGTGCCGGTGAAGAACCGGATGGTCTCCGCCGTGCCCTCGTCCACCAGCCCGGACAGCCCCCACGCCGGTCGCGGCGTGAACAGGTGCAGGCTCAGCACGCTGGACCCGTTGACCTTGACCTCGCCGGCGCGCACCCGCCGGGCGACGTCCAGCGCCCGTTCCTCGTCGGCGCCGACGACATACCCTTCGAGCCCGTACGGTGTCGCGTTGGCCAGCGCGACCGCCTCCTCCTCGGTGTCGTAGGGCACCACGGCGGCGACCGGCCCGAAGATCTCGTCGGCCAGGTCGGCTCCGGTGATGAGAGCGGGCGCCAGGTAGTTGCCCTTGCCGGGCATGTCACCGTACGAGATGGCCTGTCCTCCGGCGTTCTCCGTCGCGTCCCGTACCCGCCGGAGGTGGGCGGAGTGGACGAGCGGGCCGTACTCGGTCTCCGGGTCGAGCGGGTCGCCGGCGCGCAGCGCGGCGAGCCGCTCGCCGACGGCCGCCACCAGCTCGGGCAGGCGCGGGCGGGGCACGATCAGCCGGCCCAGCGCCCGGCACCACTGGCCGTTGAGCGAGGTGAGCAGCTCGGCGGCGGACGCGGCGGCGGCGCCGGTGCCGGCGTCGGGCAGCACCACGAGCGGGTTGTTGCCGCCGAGCTCCAGCTGGGCGGGCCGGAGCGCGCTCGCGCAGGCGGCGGCGACGGCGCGGCCGCCGGCCAGGCCGCCGGTGAAGGAGACGGCGCGGATCCGCGGGTCCGCGGCCAGCAGGGCTCCGGTGCGGGCGTCGCCCATGACGAGCTGGAAGACGCCGGGCGGCAGTATCTCGCCGAGGACCTCGGCCAGCACCCGGGTGCCGTAGGGGGCGTACTCGCTGACCTTGAGCACGACGGGGCACCCCGCCGCCAGCGCGCTCGCGGCCTTGTGGGCGGCCATCGGGGCGGGCGCGTTCCACGGCACCAGGCACAGGGCGGGGCCCCAGGGCAGATGGTGCACCTCGACCCCGTCGCGGTCGGCGCGCAGCAGCCCTTGCCTGATCTGGGCGGCGGCCAGCGCGAACGCGCCGTGCACGATCAGCCCGAGCCCGGTGGTCTGCCGGATCGGCACGCCGGTGGCGAAGGACTCCAGGGCGGTGATCTCGCCGGTGCGGTCCCGCAGCGCGGCCGCGGCGGCGTCGAGCAGGTCGGCCCGCCGCTCGGCGGGGGTGCCCGCCCAGGCGGCGGCCACCCGGCCGGCGGCCGTGAGCGCCGCCTCGGCGCGCGCGCCGGAGGAGCCGAGCGCGCGGGCGGCGGGCTCGCCGGTGGCGGGGTTCTCCAGGTCGAAGCCGAGGTCCTCGGTGCAGCGGGCCCAGCGGCCGTCGACGAGGTCGGCGGTCTCCGGCAGCTCGATCATGGCCGCTCCGCGGTGGCGAACAGCGCGTTCTCCTGCGCCTGGGTCACCAGCTGGGCGACCTCCAGCCTGCCGCGTTCGGCGGGGAACGTCATGACCAGCCCCATCGCCAGGTCGCGCAGTGCCCGGCCGGCCGTGCCGCCCATCATGGCGCCGGAGGTGCCCGAGGCCTTGAACGCGCCGAGTGCCACCTGGAAGCAGGCCTCGGTGACCGACCCCTTGCCCATCCGCCACTGGCGGAAGACCTCGGGCTTGGGCCGCAGCGGCGGTTCGGAGGTCTCCAGCAGCAGCTGGCGGCGCAGCCACAGGTAGGCGGTCTCCAGCTGGACGGTCATCTCGCCGATGAGCTGCTGGTGCATGGGCGAGGAGGCGATCGGCCGGCCGGTGTCGGCGAAGGTCTTGCGGGTGAGCTGCTCGACGGTGACGTCGTAGACGTTCTGCGCGCAGCCGGTGTAGACGGCGGCGATGGCGAGCTGGTTGCCGACGAAGCTGCCGCGGCTCATCCTGAGCATCCGGGTGAACGCCCCCGGCACGGTCAGCGCCTCGTCCTCGGGGACGAACACCCGCTCCAGCCTGATGCCGTTGTTGGCGGTGGCCCGCATGCCGAGCCCGTCCCACGGCGCGCGGGTGGAGACGCCCGCCGCGTCGCGCGGCACCAGGAACGTGACCAGGCCCTCGGCGGTGTCGTGGCCCTCCAGCTTGGCCGTGGTCAGGTAGTAGTCGGCGACGCCGGTGGCGCAGCCGAACGACTTCTCGCCGTCCAGCAGCCAGCCGCCGTCGGTGCGGCGCGCGGTGGTGGCGATGGTGATGTTGGCGGTGGAGCTCTTGACCGACTCGGAGGCGAAGTTGGCCAGCCAGACGCCGGACGCCATCCTGGTCAGCACCTTCTCGGCGAACGCCCGTACGGCGGGGATCTCGCCGTCGTCGAACAGGCCGGCCTCGATCGCCTCCAGCGGCAGCAGGCCGCGGGAGGCGCTGGTGTTGTGGAAGAAGTAGGCCAGGGCGGTGGACGGGCAGGCGGTGCCCATCGCGAACGTCGCGGCGGCGAGGTCGCGCAGCGTGCCGCCGAGCCCGCCGTACTTCTCCGGCACCACGAGGCCGAGCAGCCCGGCGTCGCGCAGCAGCGCGACGTGCTCGATCGGGAAGCGGGCCTCCTCGTCGGCCTTGACGGCGGCGGCGCGCAGCGCGGGCAGCACGGCTTCGACGCGTTCCGCGCGGGCGCGTTCGGCCTCGGTCATGTCGTCGACGAGCCGTTCACCGGTCAGATCGTGGGTCACGTTCTCCCCTTAGTTGGCGAATCTGTAGGTGCGTCCGGGCAGCACGGACCCCCAGGTGCTCTCCAGCTCGGCGGCGCTGGCGACCAGCACCGACCGGTCGACGGCGGTGTCGACGTCGAGCTGGCCGGCCAGGAACAGCACGTCCTCGGCGGGCAGCGCGCCGTCGAGGCCGCCCAGCGTGGTGTCGAAGTGCCGCACCCCGCTCTTCATCGCGACCAGCGCGTTGACCAGGCCGATGCCGTGGCGTTCGCGCAGGCCGACGCGGACGGTGGCCTGTCGTGCGGCCGCGGCGGCGTCCTGGAGCAGGCCGCGGACGCGGACCGGGGTCGCGGGGACGGCGCCCTCTTCCAGCCCGATCTCGTCGCAGCCGAGCTCGGCCAGCCGGGCGACGGTGGCCATGACCTGTTCGGCGCGGTCCGCGGCGAAGGCTTCGGGGACGTGCCCGACGGTGGCCAGTCCGGCGCGGCGGGCGGCCTCCAGGACGCGGGCGGCCGGTCCGGGTTCCGCGGCGGTGAACTCGGCCACCCCCGCTCCTGCCGAGGCCACGGCCCGCACCTGGGCGGGTTCGGTGATCAGGGCCGAGGCGGTGGCCGGGTCGAGGTCCCGCGCGAACGCGTACGGATCGAACTCGTACGGGTCGAACAGGCGTACGCGGCTGCCGGCGGCGCGCAGGGCGCGGGCGATGCCGCCCATCCGGGCGCCGGTGAAGCCGCGGGCGCGGAGCACGGCGAGCAGCCCGGTGTCGGCCACGCCGATGTGGTCGGGCAGCGGGTCGGCGAGCTGGCCCCAGGCGCGCGAGTGGAACAGCACCGGCGCCACCCGGCGCGGAGTGGCGCTCGTGAGCACCTCGCCGACGAAGATCGTGTGGTCTCCTCCCGGGTACGCGTGCGCGACCCGGCAGTCGAGCCAGGCGACGGAGTCGGCGAGCACGGGGGAGCCGCTCGGGCCCGGGGTCCAGGCGGTGCCGGCGAACCTGTCGGCGGCGGGCTCCTGGCCGGCGAACCTGCGGCCGATCGCGACCTGGTCCTTGCCGAGCACGCTGACGGCGAAGAAGCCGTGCTCGGTCACCAGCCGGTGGGTCCTGGTGCCGCGTGCCAGGCAGATGAGCACCATCGGCGGGTCGAGGCTCACGCTCGCGAAGGAGCTGGCGGTCATGCCGTGCCAGGCGCCCGCGGCCCCGGTGGTCACGATGACCACGCCGCTCGGCCACTGCGCCATGGCCGCGCGGAAGGACTCGCCGTCTGCAGTCACCGGTCTCCATATGTTCCATTGATGGAAACAGTGTCACGCTGAAGGTAACGAACGGCCATTTTCGTGTCAATGTGACGGCGTTTCCCCAAGGGAAATAGACTGGGCGTGTCGTCGATCTACGAGGGGGTCAGGTGCACGCCCAGGCCGAGTCGGAGAACCAGAGCCGTTCCATCGCCGCGGTGGAGCGCGCCATGGACGTTCTGCTGCTGTTCGGCCGGAGCACGCGCCCTGACCTGGGGGTCACCGAGATCGCCACCGAGCTCGACCTGACCAAGGCGGCGGTCCACCGCATCCTCACCGCGCTGCGCAACCGCGACCTCATCGCCGTCGACCCGGTCACCAGGCGATACTCGCTGGGCCACGCCGCCATCGCGCTCGGCCGGGCCTACCTGGCGCGCACCGACCTGCGGGCGATGGCCGGTCCCGAGCTGCGCCGGCTGTCGGCCCAGTCCGGCGAGACCGCCACCCTGTCGGTGCGGCGCGGCGACACCCGCCTCTACGTGGAGCAGGTCGTGCCCGACCATGACCTGCGCATGGAGGTCTCGCTGGGCATCCCCTACCCGCTGCACGCGGGCAGCTCCTCCAAGGCCATCCTGGCGTTCCTGCGCGAGGAGGAGATCGAGGGCTTCCTGTCCAGGCACCAGCTCACCGCCCTCACCGGCAGGACGATCACGGACGCCGTCAGGCTGCGGGCCGAGCTGGCGGCGATCCGGCGGCGCGGCTACGCCTCCTCGCTCGGGGAACGCCTGGAGGGCGCGGCGTCGATCGCCGCCCCCGTCTTCGACCACGACGGGCTGGTGATCGCCGCGGTCAGCGTCGCGGGGCCGAGCAGCCGCTTCAAGCCGCGCATGCAGGAGCAGGCGCCCCTCGTCGTGGAGTCGGCGTCCCGGCTGTCGGCCCAGCTCGGCCACTCCGGCTGAGCGTCCTCCCACGTGCAAGGCGCCGCCGCCGGGGTAGATGCTCTGATGCCGGAGGGGAAAGGGGTGTCATGCGGAGTGACGGCGAGCTCATGCTGGGCGGCCTGCTGCGCAACAGCCACACCGCCTCCTTCGAGGACATCGTCCCGCTGCTCAACGAGCACGCCCCCATGGCGGGCTTCAGCAACCCCATGGTCTACGTCTCCGACCTGCAGCAGAAGTACCTGGTGCCGCTGCCGAACCAGTTCAGCGCCGGGGGCGAGCCGCTCACGCGGCTGAACATCGACACCACGATCGCCGGTCGCGCGTTCCGCAACGTCGAGCTGGTGCACGCCCGGCCCGACGAGGACCTCCCGCCCTGCGAGCAGGAGGACGGGCTGCGCCTGTGGTCGCCGCTCCTGGACGGCACGGAGCGGGTCGGCGTGGTGGGCGGCATCACGCAACGGGTCGACGAGGTCATCGAGTGGCGGTTCAAGCGGCTGTCGACGCTGCTGTCGCTGCTGGTGGTGAGCAAGCGCCAGACCAGCGACACCTACTCGCGGATGGTGCGCGAGAAGCCGATGACGCTGTCGGCCGAGGTGCTGCACAACCTGCTGCCGAACGGCAGCTTCGCCAACGACAAAGTGGTGATCGCCGCCGCGCTGGAGCCCGCCTACCAGGTGGGGGGTGACGTGTTCGAGTACGGCATCGAGGACGACCAGCTGCACGTGTCGATCTTCGACGCGATGGGGCACGATCTGGCGTCCGGGCTGACGGCGAGCATCGCGGTCGGCTCCTGCCGCAGCAACCGGCTCAAAGGCGCCGGCCTGGTGGCGATCAGCGAGGCCATCGACGAGGCGATCGCCCAGCACTTCCAGCTGAGCCGGTTCGCCACCGGCATCATCGCCAACCTCGACATGTCGACGGGAACGCTGTCCTGGGTGAACCGCGGCCACCACCCGGCGCTGGTGGTCCGCAACGGCAAGCTGGCCGCCACCCTGGGAAGCGCCAAGCCCGCGCCGCCGATGGGCTTCAGGCTGGGCCGGCCCGCCGTGGTAGAGCACTACCAGCTCCACGCCGGCGACCGGCTGCTCTTCTACACCGACGGCATCGTCGAGGCGCGCAGCCCCGAGGGGGAGCCGTTCGGGCTGGAGCGGTTCATCGACTTCATCGTCCGCAGGGAGGCCGACGGCCTGCCGGCGCCGGAGACGCTGCGCCGGCTCATCCAGTCGATCATGCGCTACCAGCGCGGCCGGCTGCAGGACGACGCGACCGTGCTGACGGTCGAGTGGATGTCCGGCAGACGCCCGGGCGTCACGCTCTAAGACACCGCTGCACCCGGTCGGCCTTTCCTGCGGTAGGCGGTGATCGCCACCCCGAGCGCGAGGGCGGCATATCCGCACGTCACGGTCAAGCCTGCCCATGGCGGGAGCGGGTAATAGCCGCCGAGCAGTGACCGGTCCACATCCACATGCGCGAACGTGGCGACGCTCTGCGTGATCGCGAACCCGGCGGCAGGGGTGACCGCCAGAAGCCATGGCGCCAGACCGGCGGTGGCCAGCAGATAGGGCACGACGACCAGCGCGACGGCCAGTCCGACGGCGACGACGCCCCGTTCGACCAGCGCGGCCAGGCCCAGAGCCAGCACGGCTGCGGCCGCGGTCAGCGCCGCGAAGCCGACGATCATCCGCACC
The DNA here is from genome assembly GCF_044458265.1 of Nonomuraea sp. NPDC050478. Taxonomy (NCBI): domain Bacteria; kingdom Bacillati; phylum Actinomycetota; class Actinomycetes; order Streptosporangiales; family Streptosporangiaceae; genus Nonomuraea; species Nonomuraea sp. NPDC050478. The sequence continues at coordinate 122,217 of NZ_JBITHT010000007.1, forward strand.
TCGGTACCCAGGGTGATCGGCTGGATCGGGTTCTGATGGGCGCGCAACACCGCCAGGCCGGCGGGGACCACGACTCCCGAGGCGACCAGCCCCGCCACGAACGCGACCGCACCGACCACCGCGGCCTTGGCCGCCAGCCGCCGCGCCGGCAGGCCGATTCGCCCGCGCCGGTGGTCCGCCGTGAAGAACGTCACCGCCGCCACGAGTACCGGGATCAGCCCCAAGGCCCCGCCGATCAGCATGAGGTCGGCGCGTATACCGCCCTCCACCGTGGCGGGCCCGATGTCACCGCCGCCGGTCACGATGAGCTTGCCGCCGGACTCCACGACCCCGCCCGGGTGATGCGGGGTCCTGCCGTCGGACTCCAGGACGGCGCCGACGTCGTCGTGCCGCCACGATCCGTTCGCGCCCTGCGGCGTGATCTGGTCGAAGGTGGCGGTCGCCTGGGCGAAGGCTTTCGCCATGTCCCACAGAACGCCTGGTGAGGTGACGAACAGCCCGATCTCGACCGTCTCCGGCAGGCCGGTCAGCTTGACCGTGCCGACCTCGGTCCACGTCCTGCCGTCGTCCGACTCGTACCCGCTGATGGTGTCGCCCGACCTGGTCAGCCGTAGCCACCGCGGGCCGTTGTGGGGACCGCCGGGCATGTCGTGGACGTAGTTGTACTGCCACCGCCGTGCCGTCGGGTCCCAGCAAGGGCGCCGGGCAGGAGCCTTCGCCCTGCCCGGTCACGCAGGTGGTGCGGGCACCTCCGGCGACCAGCAGTCCGAGATGGACTCATGCCGACGGTTGTACGCGGCACCAGGTTCCGGCCGGGTCGCAGCGGCTGCGACCCGGCCGGAACCTGGGCTCTGGCATCGTTGACCCATGGCACCTCGACCCGGTGGCCGGCTCGGCTGCCCCACCCGCACGACGACCGCCGGTGAGCGGCGGTGAGGGTCCTCCTCGTCGAGGACTTCGAGGTCCTCGCCCGCTCCATAGGCACCGGGCTGCGCCGCGAGGGCATGGCCGTCGACGTCGTCCTGGACGGAACCGCCGCCCTCGCCGCCTGGCCGTCACCCGCTACGACGTGGTGATCCTCGACCGCGACCTGCCCGGCGTCCATGGGGACGAGATCTGCCGGCGACTCGCCCAGGGCCGCTGCCAGACCCGGGTGCTCATGCTCACCGCCTCCGGCACGATCGAGGATCGCGTCGACGGGCTCAGCCTCGGTGCGGACGACTACCTGCCCAAGCCCTTCGCCTTCGCCGAACTGGTCGCCCGCGTCCGCGCCCTGGCCCGCCGCGCCACCCCGCCGCTGCCGCCCACCCTGACCTGCGGGGACATCACCCTCGATCCGGCCCGCCGCGTCGCGTCCCGGGCCGGGCGGCGCCTTGAGCTGAGCCCCAAGGAGTTCGCCCTGCTCGAATGCCTGCTCGCCCGGCCCGGGCTGGTGATCTCGGCCGAGGAGTTGCTCGAACGCGTCTGGGACGAGGCCGCCGATCCAGCGGAAAAGGGCATCGACCTCGCCTGTCACCTGGCGCCCGCGGTGATGGCGGGAGACCTGGGACTGGTCGAAAGCCTCGTCGCCAACCTCGTCGACAACGCCATCCGTCACAACCACGCGGACGGGCACGTAGAGGTCACCACTCAGGCCTCTGACACGCAGGTGGCCCTTACGGTCACCAACAGCGGGCCGGTCATCCCCGACGACCAGATCCAGCGCCTCTTCCATCCCTTCCAGAAGCTGGCGCCCGATCGTCACGGCAGCCGCGACGGCTACGGCCTCGGCCTCGCCATCGTCAACGCCGTCACGCAGGCTCACCACGCCACACTCACCACCAGCACACGCACTGAAGGCGGCCTGTCGATCACTGTGCGGTTCGCGCGGTGAACCCGGTGCCGCCCTTCGGGAGACAGCACGGTGAGACACCGACTCACGAAGGAGAGGCGTTGGGTGCTGAGACGGTCGAGATCGACGACGGAGAGCTGATCCGTCGATCGGCGCACGACCCAGAGCAGTTCGCGGCGCTGTTCGACCGCTATGCCAGACAGATCCATCTGTACGCGGCCCGGCGACTCGGCACGCAGGCCGCCGACGACATCGTGGCCGAGACGTTCCTGGCCGCCTTCCGCAGGCGCGGGACGTACGACACGTCGTTCGCGCTGGCCAGGCCCTGGCTGTACGGGATCGCCACCACGCTGATCGCCAGGCATCGGCGGCAGGAGGAGCGGATGCTGCGGGCGCTGAGCCGTACCGGCGTGGACCCGCTGCCCGAGGCGCTGGCCGACACCGTGACGCGCCGGGTGACGGCGCAGGGCAGGGATCGCGAGCTGGCGGGGGCGCTGGCGTCGCTGTCACGCGGGGACCGGGACGTGCTGCTGCTGGTGGCGTGGGAGGACATGTCGTACGAGGAAGCGGCGCGAGCGCTGGACATCCCGGTGGGGACCGTGCGGTCACGGCTGCACCGCGCACGGAAGAAGGCCAGGAACGTGCTCGGGGACGAGGAGCTGTCATGAACGCGATCAGGGAGTTTCGCCGGAACACCCCGGCCATGACCGACGAAGCCGAGGCCGCCGCGAGGGCGCGGCTCATGACGGCGATCCACGAGCCGGAAGCCGCACCGAAGCGAGCCGTGACCCACGGGCTCGGCCGGCGCATCGTGGTGGCGGCGGCGCTGGCCCTGGCCGTCGGCGGGACCGCCGTGGTGTTCGGCGGCCGGCCGGACATGGCGCCGGTGGCCGGGGTGGCCGAGCTGGGCGAGCACGCCGCCCGGGCGGCCGAGAACGACCCCACGCCCGTCCCGGACCCCGCCCAGTGGTTCTACACCAAGGAACTGCGACTGACCGGCGTCGCAGGGGACCAGGGTGACACCTGGGAACGATGGACGCGGGTGGACGGCAAGCGGTCGGCCTGGTACCAGGACGGCAAGCTGACGTTCTCGGGAAGCACGAGCTTCGACCCGGCCGAACTGGCCCGGCCGCCTGTCACCCCCGCCGGGGTGCTCGCCAAGATCGAGGCGGCCGTCCTCGACGAGGACCGCAGGGGTTCCCAGGAGCTGAACGGCCAGGTCCCGCCGGGGATCCTCTGGATGGAGATCAACCAGCTCATCTCCGAGCAGTGGCTCGCCCCCGAGGTGCGTGCCGCGCTCTTCCGCGCGCTGCCCACGATCAAGGGCATCACCGTGACCCATGACGTGCCCGTCGCCGACGGACGGCGAGGCGTCGCCTTCAGCCTCACCGACGCCGAGTCCCGCAGCTACCTCGTCCTGGACCCGGAGACCTACCGGTATCTGGGCACCAGCTCGACGCGGTTGAAGGACCGCACCTACGAGTGGTCCGACGGCACCAAGGAGACCTTCGAGGCGGGCACGGCGAGCCTGACCGCGCAGCTGGAGGCCGCGATCGTGGACCGGCCCGGCCTGCGTTCCTGATCGCGCGTCAGAGGACGACCGGCAGGGAGGCCAGCCGCCAGGTGCCGGGGTCGGGCATCCGCTCCGGCGTCTTGGCGGGCGCCAGGCCGGGGGATCGGCGCAGCAGGGCGGTCAGCGCGATGCGGACCTGCAGCCGGGCCGGCCACGCGCCCAGGCAGAAGTGCGGGCCGTGCGCGTAACCCAGGTGGGCGGCCTCGTCGCGGGCCAGATCGAGCCGGTCGGGGTCGGCGCGCGGCGCCGCGAGCTGATCAGGGTGCGCGAGCAGCGCCTCGACGGCGTTGGCGATGAGGTTGGCGGGCGTCTGGCCGCCGAGGACGAGCTGCCACACCAGCGTGACCAGCTCCGTCTCGCTCAGCCGGTCGCCGTCGCGCACGCGGATCAGGTCGGAGATCACGTCGGGGCCTGGTGCGGCCCGCCTGCGGGCGATGGCGGCCTTGGCGCCCTCCATGACTGCCGGGATGGCCCGGTGAGCTTGCGCACGTCTCCGGTGGCGACGGCGGCGCCGGGATCGCGCCAGGCGGGCCGGTGATCACGTCCATCGGCAGCGGCCTGGCCAGGTCGGCCACCAGGTCCACGGGCTCGCCCGGGGGCAGCGCGCCGAGCAGGCCGTCGACGATCCGCTCGATGCGCGGGGCGAACGCGGCGACGCGGCGTGGCGTGAACGCGGGCGCGACCAGTTTGCGCAGCCGGGCGTGCTCGGCGCCGTCCATCTCCTGCATGGTGCGCATGTACGGGACGTACTCGTCGGGCACCGGGGGGCGCATGAAGCTGTCGGAGCTCAGCCGGAAACGCGGTCGGCGAGCATCGCCCTGGCCTCGTCGTACCTGGTCACCGCCCACATCGCGCCGTGACCGGGAGTGACGAGACGTGCCACCGGCGCCTGCTCGCGGGCCCGCCCGTAGGCGGTGAAGGGGTCGCGCAGCGCCTCGGGGTCGCCGAGGAGGATCTCCGGAACGCCGGCCATCGTCATCTCCCATGGTCAAATCAGATGATCCCATCATCCAGCGCGACGCCGGGGCGGCCGCGGGCGTCCCGGCCGACGCCACGGAGAGCGCGGTACGGGTCGCGTCGGGCCGCCTGGTCACCCGCGCGGAGGGCTTCGGCGCGGGCCACGCCGCCGCCTCCCTTCGGATCGACCACCCCGCCTGAGCCCCGCGACGGCCGGTCAGGCGCCTTCTCGCGAGGGTGGCGGCAGAGGGGCGGTGGCGGCTTGGGCGAAGCGGCGGGCCAGCTGGGCGAAGGCGTCCTTGAGCTCGGGCGGGCCGACGACCTCGATGTCGGCGTCGAACCTGCCGACGCTCGCGGCGAGGCCGGCCCACGACCAGGAGCCCAGGACGAGCCGGCAGCGGTCCGCGCCGAGTTCCTCGACGACGCCGTCACGGAGATAGCGCGAGACAGTGGCGGCGGGCAGCCGGAGAACCACCTCACCACGGCAGGGCCAGTCACCGGAGCCACCCCCGCGGAACCGGCCCGCCACGAACGCGGCCACATCGCCTCCGGGCACCTCACGCGGAGCGAAGCGGGGCCCGTTGGGGGTGCGGGGGTTGATGCGATCAACGCGGAAGGTCCGCCAGTCGTCGCGATCAAGATCCCAGGCGACGAGATACCACCGCCCACCCCAGGTGACAAGATGATGCGGCTCCACCCTGCGAGGCGGCCGCATGCCCTCATTCGTCGGTGACGCGGGCACGTCGTCCGTCGGACACACGGGAGCGTGATCGTCGGTCGGCGGCGCGGGGGCGTACCGGCGGGGCGGGTTGATGCCGTCGTCCGTCGATGGCGCGGGGGCGCAGTCGGACATCGGGGACGCGGAGGCGTGCTGGCGAGGCGGGCGGATGTCATCATCCCTCAGGGACGCGGGAGCGTAATCGTCCGCTGGCGGCGCTGGGGCGTGATCGTCCGTCTGGGACGCGGGAGGGTGATCGTCGGTCGGCGGTGCGGGGGCGTACCGGCGGGGTGGGCGGATGTTGTCGTCCTTCGGGGACGTGGGAGGGTGATCGTCCGTTGGTGGCCGGGAGGCGGGGTTGATGATCAGGGAGGCGGGGGCGTAGTCGAAGCGGAGGACTTCGCGGGCGCGGACGGCGGTGCCGAGCGCAGTTAGTACGCCGCTGTCGACCTGTGGGAGCGGGTGGGGGGCGGGTCGCTCGACGGCGGTGATCTGGAGGGTGTCGATCCGGTGGCGCAGGCGGGCGGGCATGACCTGGCGGACGGTGGTCAGCGCGCGTGCCGCCGCTTCCCCGATGCCGGCGCCGCTGGCGGCGGCGGTCTGGAGCGCCACGGCCAGCGCGACGGCCTGCTCGTCGTCGAACAGCAACGGGGGCAGGTCGGCGCCGGCGTCGAGCCGGTACCCGCCGTCGGGACCTTTGGCGGCCACGATCGGGTAGCCGAGTTCGCGCAGGCGGTCGACGTCGCGGCGGACGGTGCGCGGGCTGACGTCCAGTCGCTCGGCCAGCACCGCGCCGGGCCAGTCGCGGCGCGCCTGGAGCAGCGAGAGCAACGCCAGCAGCCGTGCTGAGGTCTTCGGCATGTCCCCCATATTGCCGTGAATAGCGGCCACAACCTGACCGCTACCCCTGCGACTGTTGTCCCCGGAACACCACGAAACCCATGAAGAGGTCAGGAGCCGAAATGTCCGTCAAGTCCGTGACTCATCTGAACTTCCGCGGCGACGCCCGCCCGGCGCTCGAGTTCTACCGTTCCGTCTTCGGCGGTGAACTCACCGCCGTGACGTACGAGGACGCCGGGAACGTGCGGAACCCCGCCGAGGCGGACCAGGTGATGTGGGGCCAGGTGATCGCCGGCGACGGCTTCCACGTGATGGCCTACGACGTGCCCGCCGGGATGCCGTGGGACCGGGGTGAGAACTCGTTCTTCGTCTCCCTCCGCGGCGAGACCGCCGAGGAGGTCACCACATATTGGGAGAAGCTCTCCGCCGGAGCGACCGTCGCGCGGCCGCTGGCGCCCGCGGAATGGGCGCCTCTCTACGGGATGCTCACGGACCGCTTCGGCGTCGTCTGGGTCCTGGACGTGGTGAGCGAATACAGCGGCTGAGCCACAGGCGTACGCCGCACTCTCGCGACGACACCCCCAGAATGACCACACCCTCCAGAACGACGACACGTCCCAGAACGACGACACCGGAAACGACCACATTCCTGGAAACGACGCCCCCGGAAGCACGACGAGGAAGTGACCACCATGACGATGCGGCCCCCGGTGCGGACCGTTCTCGGTGAGCGGGCGCTGAACCGCGCGACGCTCGCCCGGCAGTTGCTGCTCGATCGCGCCGACCTGCCGGTCACCGGCGCCGTGGCGCACCTGTGCGGGCTGCAGGCGCAGGAGCCTCAGGAGCCGTTCGTCGGCCTCTGGTCGCGGCTGCGCGCGTTCGACCCGGCGGCGCTCTCCGGTCTGCTGGTCCGTAGGAGCGTGGTGCGGGTTCATCTGATGCGCCGTACCGTCCATCTCGTCACGGCCGGTGACGTGCTGGCCTGGCGGGCGCGCCACGACGCCATGCTGCGCCAGCGCGTGCTCGGGGTCTACCGTCGCGAGCTCGCCGGGGTGGACCTGGACGAGCTGGCCGCGGTGGGCCGGGCGGTGATGGCCGACGGCGAGCCGCGTTCGATGGCCGAGGTCGTGGAGGCGCTCGCCGGGCGCTGGCCGGAGCCAGGACGGCGGGCCCTGGGCGAGATGGTGATCTCCGCCCTCGTCCCGGTGGCGCAGGCGCCCCCGCGCGGGCTCTGGCGCGCGAGGGCGGGGGTGCGCAACGTGCTGCTCTCGTCCTGGCTGGGGCGGGAGATCGACCCGCACGCCCAGGACGGCTCCGATCCGGTCGGCCAGGCGCTGGTGCGGCGCTATCTCGCCGCGTTCGGCCCGGCCGCCACGGCCGATCTGCGCGCCTGGTCCGGCCTGGCCGGGCTGCCGGGCGCGGTGGGCGCGGTACGGGAGGAGCTGGTCTCCTTCCGTGACGAGCGGGGCCGGGAGCTGCTGGACCTGCCCGACGCGCCGCGCCCCGACCCCGACACGCCCGCCCCGGTGCGGTTCCTGCCGGCGTTCGACAACGCGATCCTGGGTTACCACGCCCGGGGCCGGATCATCGACGACGCGCACCGGGGCCTGTCGGTCGCCGGCGCCCGCGTCGTCCTGGTCGACGGCCGGGTCGCCGCGACCTGGACCGTCGAGTCGGGCACCGTGACGGTCACCCCGCTGCGCCGCCTCAGTTCGGCCGACCGGACAGCCGTGGCCGACCAGGGACAGCAACTGGCGACGTTCCTGTCCGACGGCGACAGTGACGGCGTCCGGATCACCGCATCCCCCCACTGACCACCGGACGCCTCTGGCGGTGCGGGCGGTCAAGCTTAGGCCGGAGACGTCATGGGGCGTTGGCGTTCAGGATCGGGATGAGGTTCTCCTCCTCGTAGTCCAGGTGTGCCTCCACCTGCGCGGTCAGCCGGTCCACCTCCGCCGACACCGCCGCCCGGTCGGTGTGCTCGCCCGCGACGAGCCGCTGCAGCTCCTCCAGGAGGCGGGCGATCTCCTCGTGCTCGCGGCGCAGCCGGGCCATGACGTCGGCGATCTCCGGGTACTGCTCGTCGAGGTGCGGGAACATGTGGGCGTCTTCCATCGTGTGGTGGTGGCTCAGCCCCTGGCAGACGGCCAGGCAGTTGATGCGCAGTTGCGCGCCCAGGCCGCCGCCGGACTCGGCGACCTCCTTGCGGACGATGGCCAGCTCCTTGCGGAAGGCGTCGTGGATGAGCTTGAGCCCGTCGCCCGGCCGCGCGGCGGCGGGGGCGGGCGGGCCCGCGGGGTCGAGTGCCACCACGGGCAGGGTGCGGCCGGACGCGGTCTCGTACCGCGCCCATCCGGGGTCGGTCCCGGTGGCTCGGGCGAAGATCCGGTCGCGTTCGGCGCCTTCCAGGATGCGCGCGTCGGCCTCGTACGTGAACGCGCCGGTTTCGACGGTGACGCGCGGGTTCTTGCGGAGGTTGTGGAACCAGGCGGGGTGGCGGGGGGAGCCGCCGGCGGAGGCGATGACGTACAGCCGGCCCGGATCCTCGTCGAGCAGGTAGCCGAGCGGGGTGGTGTGGCGGGTGCCGGTCCTGGCGCCGGTGGTGGTCAGCAGGAGCAGGCGGGCGTCCTCGAAGGGCGGCCCGACCCGGCCCTGGCCGGCTCTGAACTGCTCGATGACGTGCTGGTTGAAGTCCATGGTCATGCGGTGCTTTCTCCGATCGGTGGGAAAGCCCGCACGCCGACCGCGCGGAAAAGCGCATAGCTGGCGGAGCTATGGAGGAAAAAAGGGGAAGCGGGGACGGCGCGCAGGCGCGGTTCAGGTCAGGCGCGTCCGTGTGAAGTGGTCACGGTGTCGTCCCCTTGCGTCGCGGCCTCCATGCCGCCGCAGTCCTCCCATGCGGCGTCACGCGACCTGCCGATCATTCAACGCCGCCCGTTCGACGGCTGTCAAATCCCGTCCCGGTGTTTGCGGGCGGGGACGCGGCTCGGCTAATGTCGCCATCCCAGCGATGGACGAGGAGGTGAGACCGATTCCCGCACGTACCCGCCGGATGCTCTCACCTCACGACATCTGCCCGGTCTAGCCGGCCGGGGGAGAGCGCCCGTGACATACCGAAAGGCGCTCATGTCCCTTGCCGCCATCGTCACCCGGCTCCGCGCCGCGGGCTGCGTCTTCGCCGAGGACGAGGCACGCCTGCTGGCCGCCGCCGCCCCCGATCCCGCCGAGCTGGCCCGCCTGGTGGAGCGCCGCGCCGCCGGCGAGCCGCTGGAGCACGTCCTGGGCTGGGCCCGTTTCCGCGGTCTGCGTATCCAGGTCGATCCTGGCGTCTTCGTGCCGCGCCCGCGCACCGAGTTCCTGGCCGAGCAGGCGATCGCCGCCGCGCCCGGCCCGGCGGCGGTCGTGGTGGATCTGTGCTGCGGGTCCGGCGCGCTCGGCGCCGCCCTGGTGGCGGCGCTGGGCGAGGTCGAGTTGCACGCCTCCGACATCGACCCCGCCGCCGTCGCCTGCGCCCGCCGCAACCTGCCGGGCGCCCGGGTGTACGAGGGAGATCTGTTCGATCCGCTGCCCGCCGGGCTGCGCGGCCGGGTGGACCTGCTGCTGGCCAACGTCCCGTACGTGCCCACCGGCGAGATCCCGCTGCTGCCCGCGGAGGCCCGCCTGCACGAGGCCCGGGTGGCGCTGGACGGCGGCGGGGACGGGCTGGAGGTGCTGCGCCGGGTGGCCGCGTCCGCCGGGCGATGGCTGGCCCCCGGCGGTCACCTCCTGTTCGAGACCGGCGGCCGGCAGGCGGCGCACGCCGTCGAGGCGATCGCCCGCCATGGCCTGACACCGCGCGTCGCCCACTCCGGCGACTGGGACGCCACCGTCCTCATCGCCACCCGGCAGGGCTGACCCCGATGAGTTTCCGGGCGGCCCGAGGTCTGCCCGGGGAAGTGACGGAAGGACGGGAGGCCCGCGATGGGCAAGCTGATCTACTCGATGATCACCTCGCTGGACGGCTACGTGAGCGACGAGAACGGCGACTACGGCTGGGGCGCGCCGGACGAGGAGTCGCACACGTTCGTCAACGAGCACATGCGGTCGATCGGCACCTACCTCTACGGCCGCCGGATGTACGAGACGATGGTCTTCTGGGAGACCGCGCACACGCTGCCGGACCAGCCGCCGTTCATCCTGGAGTGCGCGAAGGTCTGGCAGGCCGCCGACAAGGTCGTCTATTCGACGACGCTGGAGGAGGTGTCCAGCGGGCGGACCCGGATCGAGCAGGCTTTCGACCCGGAGCGGGTGCGTGAGCTGAAGGCGGCCTCCGACCGCGACCTCACCGTCGACGGGCCGAACCTGGCGGCGCAGGCGATCCGGGCGGGGCTGGTGGACGAGTTCCAGCTCTTCGTCGGGCCGGCGGTCGCCGGCGGCGGCGTCCCGTTCTTCCCTGCCGGGGTGCGCGCCGACCTGGAGTTGCTGGACGAGCGGCGCTTCGGCAACGGGGTGATCTTCCTGCGTTACGGGGTCGGGCGGTAGCCGCGGCCGTGTGGGGTAGGGGACGGCCATGGCATCGCTCATGGACCGGGTGCGCGCGTACATGCGCAGCCCGAAAGGCAGGCAGACGGTCGAATCGGCCAAGCGGATGGCCCGCGACCCCCGTAACCAACACAAGGCCAGGCACTTCCTGGACAAGTTCCGTTCCCGGCGGCACTGACGGCTCTTTCGTGACGGCGGCGCCCGGCGTGGCGCCGCCGTCGCCTTGCGCGGACACCCCAAATATTTCACATTTGACTTATATAAGCGTTGCCTGAAACACTCTGTTCGTGCACGCGTTCGACATTCTCGGTGATCCGGTCCGGCGCCGGATCCTGGAGCTGCTCGCCGGCGGCGAGCTGAGCTCCGGTGAGGTCACCGCCGTCATCCAGCGTGAGCACGGCATCTCCCAGCCCGCGGTGTCGCAGCATCTGAAGGTGCTGCGCGACAACGGCTTCGCCACCGTGCGCGCCCAGGGCACCCGGCGTTTCTACGTCGTGAACCCGGCGCCCCTGCGCGAGGTCGACCAGTGGCTGGATCGCTTCCGCGGCTTCTGGGAGCAGCGCCTCGACGCGCTGTCCACGGAGATCGCCCGCGGCAAGCGGGAACGCCGTGCCCGCGACAGCCATCCGACAGAAAGCTGACTTCGATGGACATCATCGACGAGATCACCCGTACGCATCGCGAGGTGCGCGACACCGGCGAGGCCAAGGTCGTCGAGCTCACCCGCCACTACGACACCGGCCTGGAGGATCTCTGGGACGCCTGCACCAGCGCCGAGCGCATCTCGCGCTGGTTCCTGCCGATCACCGGCGACCTGCGGCTCGGCGGCAGCTACCAGCTGAAGGGCAACGCCGGCGGCGAGGTCCTGTCCTGCGAGCCGCCGAACCGGTTCAGGGTGTCGTGGGTGATGGGTGAGGCCCCGGCGTCGTACGTGGAGGTGCGCCTGGCGGCCGACGGCGACCGCACCCGCTTCGAGCTGCGCCACGAGGCCGTGGTGCCGCCCGAGTTCTGGGAGCAGTTCGGTCCCGGCTCGGTCGGCGTCGGCTGGGATCTCGGGCTGCTCGGCCTGGCGCTGCACCTGACCGGCGGCGAGAAGGTGGACGAGGAGCACTTCCACGAGACCGATGAGGGGCGGGAGTTCATCGTCCGCAGCAGCGGGTCCTGGGGCGAGGCGTTCCGGGCCTCCGGCGCCTCGCCCGAGCTGGCCGCCGCGGTGACCGCCGCGACCACCGCCTTCTACGCACCCCCCGCGGAGTGACGCGATGCCCAAGAAGATCACGCCGTTCCTCATGTTCGAGGGCAGGGCGCAGGAAGCGATCGACTTCTACCTGAAGGTGTTCGACGACGCGGAGGTGATCTCCGTGGTCCGCTACGGCCCTGGCGAGCCGGGGCCGGAGGGCAGCATCCAGCTCGCCCACCTGCGGGTCTGCGGCCAGGAGTTCCTCTGCAACGACAGCTTTGTGTCGCACGCCTTCACGTTCACCCCGTCGCTGTCGCTGTTCGTGGAGTGCGAGTCGGAGGAGGAGATCGACCGGCTCTACCCGGTGCTGTCGGAGCAGGGCGGGGCGATGATGCCGCTCGGCCAGTACGGCTTCAGCGCCAAGTTCGCCTGGGTGGCCGACCGGTTCGGCGTCTCCTGGCAGCTCAACCTGCCCTGACGGTCAGCCGAGCAGCGCGGCCGGGTCGCGGGCGGGCGGGCCGGCGGGCCACCAGGTGTCGCCGCGCCGCTCGAAGGGGTACCACCGGCCGTCCCTGCCGTATCTGAGCTGGCGGTCGCCGATGGTCCAGCGGTTGCGGGCCGACTCCACCCCGGCGGGCGGCTCGCCCTCCCAGGCCGCGTCCAGCATGGCCTGGGCCCTGGCGAGGTCCTGCCGGGCGGGGGTCCACGCCGTCTCCAGCGCCTCCAGCCCGGCGGCGCCGCCGTGTCGCCAGGCCGCCACCTGGGCGTCGAGGCCGAGGTCGAGGCCGAACGCGGCGCTCATCCGTACCCGGTCCTGGTGTTCGGTCAGGGCCGGCAGGCGGCCGGAGACGAGCAGGTCGCGCGCCCGGGAGGCGGCGGAGGCGGCCAGCACCTCCAGCGCGGCCACGTCCACGCCGGGGGCGGGCTCCAGCCCGAGCGGCGCGTGGGGGGCGTCCAGCGGGGGCGGCTCGGGCAGCGGGGGCACCCCGCGCGCGAACGCCTCGCGCGCGGGCGTGCCCGGCAGCGTCCCGGCCCGCGCGCCCGCCGCACCGCCAGTGCCCGCCGCGCCCTCAGTGCCCTCGGCGCTCTCGCTCCGCGCGCCCGTCGTGCCCGGGATGTCTCGTTGGTGGAGCGCCTCGATCAGCTCCTGCTCGCCCCGGCCGCGTAGCAGCAGCAGGACGAAGGGGTCGGCGTCGAGGAGCCATGAGGCCTGGTAGCAGAGCGCGGCCGCGTGCCGGCACGCCCAGTCGGGGCACGAGCACTCCGGTTCCAGGTCGCCGACCGCGGGCAGCAGCGGCACGCCGGCGGCCTCGGCGGCCCGTACCAGGTCGTGGGGCATGTCGCGGTCGAGCAGGGCGGCGATGTGCCCGGCCTTGGCCGCCACCTGGTCCAGGAAGCGGTCCCATGCGGCGTCGGAGAGCTGCTCGACCCGCACGACCGTGTCGTGCTCGTGCTCGGCGACGGCGGCCAGCCGCCCGGGGCTGACGGTGATGGGGCCGAGCTGCCCGGTCTTGGCGTAGGCGCGGCCCCGCTGGAGGAGCCCCTGGTCGAGCGAGGTGTCGGCGAGGGCCTTGAGCCAGGCCTGGCCCCACCAGGTGGTGGCGAAGCGGGCGCCTGCGCGCTGGCGGGGGAAGGCGGGGAAGCCGCGGGCGGCGGTCATCTCAGCTCCACGAGGGTGGCGAGCTCGGCGTCGGTCAGTTCGGTCAGGGCCGCTTCGCCGGAGGCGAGCACGGCGTCGGCGAGTTCGCGTTTGGCGGCGAGCATCAGGGCGATCCGGTCCTCGATGGTGCCTTCGGTGATCAGCCGGTGGACCTGGACGGGCCGGGTCTGGCCGATGCGGTGGGCGCGGTCGGTGGCCTGGTCCTCGACGGCGGGGTTCCACCAGCGGTCGTAGTGGATGACGTGGTCGGCGCGGGTGAGGTTGAGCCCGGTGCCGGCGGCTTTGAGCGACAGCAGGAACACCGGCGTCTCGCCGTCCTGGAAGCGGCGGACCATCTCCTCGCGGCGGGCGACCGGGGTGCCGCCGCGCAGCAGCTGGTTGGGCACGCCGCGGGCGGTCAGGTGGTGGGCGATCAGCCTGGCCATGGTCACGTACTGGGTGAAGACCAGCACCGCGCCGTCCTCGGCGACGATGGTGTCGACCAGTTCGTCGAGCAGTTCGAGCTTGCCGGAGCGGCCGGTCAGCCGGGGCGCGGTCTCGTGCAGATATTGGGCGGGGTGGTTGCAGATCTGTTTGAGCCCGGTGAGCAGTTTGACGATCAGGCCGCGCCTGGCCATGCCGCCGGCGCCCTCGATCCGCGTCATCATCTCGCGTACGACGGCCTCGTACAGGCCGGCCTGCTCGGTGGTGAGGGCGACCGGCCGGTCGGTCTCGGTCTTGGGCGGCAGTTCGGGCGCGATGCCGGGGTCGGACTTGCGGCGGCGCAGCAGGAACGGCCGCACCAGCCGCGACAGCCGGTCGGCGGTCCCGGTGTCGCCGGACTCGATCGGCCCGGCCCAGCGGGCGCGGAACCGGGGCAGCGTGCCGAGCAGGCCGGGGGTGGTCCAGTCGAGGATGGCCCACAGCTCCGACAGGTTGTTCTCGACGGGGGTGCCGGTGAGGGCGACGCGGGCGGCGGCGGGGATCTCGCGCAGCGCGCCGGCGGTGCCGGAGGCGGGGTTCTTGACGTGCTGGGCCTCGTCGGCGACGACCAGGTCCCACGGGTGGGCGGCCAGGCGGGTGGCGTCGCGCCGCATGGTGGCGTACGTGGTGAGCACGAATCCCTCGTCGGCCAGGGTGCGGGCGGAGCCGTGGTAGCGGCGTACCGGCACGCCGGGGGCGAACCTGGTGATCTCCCGCTCCCAGTTGCCCAGCAGTGACGCCGGGCACACGACGAGTGTGGGCCCGCCGCCGCGGTGCAGATGGAGGGCGATGAGGGTGATGGTCTTGCCCAGACCCATGTCGTCGGCCAGGCAGGCGCCGAGCCCGAGTGAGGTCATCCTGGCCAGCCAGCGCAGGCCCTGCAGCTGGTAGTCGCGCAGCGTGGCGGCCAGGCCGGGCGGCGGGGCGAGGTCCTCCGGTTGGGCCAGCCGGTCGCGCAGCTCGCTCAGCCATGCGCCGGGTTCGACCGGCACCTGTTCGCCGTCGGCCTCGACGGTGCCGGTGAGCGCGGCGGCGAGCGCGTCCACGGGGGTGAGCGGCTTGAGCTCGCGCAGGCGTGCCTTGCGTGCCAGGTCGGGGTCGATGAGCACCCACTGGTCGCGCAGCCGTACGACGGGCCGGTGCGTCTCGGCGAGGTGGTCCATCTCTGCGGCGGTGAGCCGCTCGCCGCCGAGGGCGAGCTGCCAGTCGAAGGCGACCAGGTGGTGGCCGCCGAGGAACGAGGGCAGGTCGGACGGGGCCGCGTCGCGCTCGCCGATCGCGGCGCGGGCGCTCAGTCCGCGTACGAGGGAGCGCGGCCAGTGGACCTCGGCCCCGGCGGCGGTGAGCCGTTCGGCGGCTCCGGCCAGCAGGTCGCCGACGTCCTCGTCGGTCAGCGGCAGTTCGTCGGGGACGGGGCTGTCGAGCAGCGCCGCCAGGCGGGGCCAGGCGCGGGCGGCCCGGCGCAGGGCGATGGTCGTCTCGATCCTGGCCCGGCCGCCGAACCCGGGGTCGCGGCCCTGCCACAGGTCGGCGGCGTCCACCACGAGTGACGGGCCGGCCAGGCTGTGCACCTGCACCACGGCGCGGTACTCGCCCGCGGCCACGTCGTCGGCCTCGATCCGCAGGGACACCCGCACGCCGGCGTCGAGGTCGGCGGAGACGTCCTCGGCCCACCGGCGCAGCTTCGGCACCTTGACGGGGCGCACGGCGGCGAACGCGGTGGTGCCGGTCGCCTTGACGGCGCCGGGTGAGCGCGGCATGCCGTCGGCCACGGCGTCCAGGAACGCCCGCACCAGCGTCTCGGCGTCGGCCAGCACGGGTCCGGCGTCGCCGTGGTCCTCTCCGAGGGGGACGGCGCGGGCGGAGGCCGGCATGGCGTCGGCGAGTTCGCGGATGCGCTGGACGTCGGCGGCGTCGAAAGGGCCGGCGCGCCAGGCGTCGTGGCCGGCCGCGGTCACCGTGGGGCGGATGCGGCCGCGGGTGACCAGCTGGAGCGCCACCAGCGCCGCCGCGCCCCAGAAGCGGGCCGCGGGGTGGGCCGAGGCGTCGGTGCGGGCTCTGGCCAGCGCGGCGACGGCCTCGGCCACGGGCGTCCTGGTGGCGGCCGCCTCGCGTACGCGGATGCCCTCGTCGTAGGGTTCGGCGACGGTGACGGTGTCCGCGCCCGCCGGTCCGAGGAAGGCCATGCGGCCCGCTCTGGGGGGTTCGCCGGGCTCGAAGACGACCGCGTTCCGTACCGATTCCTGTCCGCCTGTCACAACCGTACAGTGTACGGTACGCGGGGGTGTGGTTTCCCACACCTGAACACGGAAGCCCGCCTCATCAACGGGACCACCCGATCTTCCGTACCCTTGGCGCATGGTTGATTGGGTTGTGCAGTTGATGGAGCTCCTGGGCGCGCCTGGAGCCGGCATGGCGGTGGCGGCGGAGAACCTGTTCCCGCCGATTCCGAGCGAGGTGATCCTGCCGCTTGCGGGCTTCACGGCCAGCCGGGGCAACATGGGCCTGGTCGACGCTCTCGTCTGGACCACGGTCGGTTCGATCGTCGGCGCGCTGGCCCTCTACTGGGTGGGCGCGCTGCTCGGTCGCGAGCGGGTGCTGGCGATCGCCGCGAAGATGCCGCTGGTGAAGGTCTCCGACATCGAGAAGACGGAGTCGTGGTTCCTCAAGCACGGCAAGGCGACGGTGTTCTTCGGCCGGTTCATTCCGATTTTCCGCAGTCTGATCTCGGTGCCCGCCGGGGTGGAGCGGATGCCGGTGCTGCAGTTCACCCTGCTCACGGCGGCCGGCAGCGGCATCTGGAACACCACCTTCGTGCTGGCCGGCTACTACCTGGGCAAGCAGTGGCGTCTGGTCGAGACGTACATGGGGGTGGCCTCCAAGGTGGTGCTCGGCCTGGTCCTGCTCGCGGTGGTGGTCTTCGTGGTGGTGCGGCTGAGCGAGCGGCGCAAGGGGCGCCATGCGCTTCGCCGCTGAGGGGGCGCGGGTGCTCGGCGCGGTCGTGCTGGGTGCGCTGACCGCGCCGGTGGAGGCGGTGTTCCTGCTGGTGACGCTGCCGTTCGCCGGCGGCACGGCCGGGGCCGCGCGGTGGCTGGCCCGGTGGGAGGCGCGCCGCCTGCGGCTGGATCCCGCCGTCCTGGACCGCGCGAGCCTGGATCCCCCTGCCGGGGGCGGGGACGGCTCGCGGGCGCGGCTGTTCCTGGCCGCGCGGGTGCCGCTGGGGTTGCTCGGCGCGCTGGTGCTGGTGCTGCTGGTGTTCGGCGCCTGGCAGGCGGGCCGGCTGGTCTGGGCGTGGGTCCTGGACGAGGCGTACGACGGGATGTCGCGTTCGGTGCCGCTGGGGCTCTACATGTTCACGCTGGGCGGCGTGCTGCTGTTCCTGGCGCTGATGGGACTGGTGGGGGTGCGGACGCTGGAGCGGCGGCTGGCCGCGCGGATGCTGGGTCCCGACCGTACCGAGGCGCTGGAGCGCCGGATCGCCGAGCTGTCGGAGAGCCGGGCCGGCATCGTGGCGGCGGTCGACTCCGAGCGGCGCCGGATCGAGCGTGACCTGCACGACGGGCTGCAGCAGCGGCTGGTGGCGCTGTCGATGCTGATCGGGCGGGCGCGGCGCGGCCATCCGGATCTGATGGACCAGGCGCACGTCGAGGCGCAGCAGGCGCTGGGCGAGCTGCGGGAGGTGGCCTGGCGGGTGTATCCGAGCGGGCTGGACGCGCTCGGGCTGCAGGAGGCGCTGGCCGGGGTGGCCGAGCGGTCCGAGGTGCCGGTCACCGTGTCGTGTGACCTGCCGGGGCGGCCGCCGCCCGCGGTGGAGGCGGCGGCGTACTTCGTGGTGAGCGAGGCCGTGACGAACGCCAACAAGCACGCCGGGGCCGGTCGCGTCGAGGTCGCGGTGCGGATGGAGGGGGCGGCGCTGGTGGTGTCGGTGCGTGACGACGGGGTGGGCGGCGCGGGCGCGTCCGGTGGCGGGCTGTCGGGGCTGCGGCGCCGGGTGGCTGCGCTGGACGGCGGTTTCGCGGTGGACAGCCCGCCCGGCGGGCCGACGGTGATCAGGGCGGAGCTGCCGTGCGGGTGATCCTGGCGGAGGATTCGACGCTGCTGCGCGAGGGCCTGGTCCGGCTGCTGCTGGAGGAGGGGCACGAGGTGCCGGCGGCGGTGGGCGACGGTGAGGCGCTGGTGGCGGCGGTGGCCGCGCATCTGCCGGACGCGGTGGTGGTGGACGTGCGGATGCCGCCGACGCACACCGACGAGGGGCTGCGCGCGGCCCTGGAGATCAGGCGGCGCTGGCCGGGGGTGAAGGTGCTGGTGCTGTCGCAGTACGTGGAGAAGCGGTACGCGACCGAGCTGATGAGCTCGGACGTGTCGGGCGTCGGTTACCTGCTGAAGGACCGGGTGGCGCAGGTCGCCGACTTCCTGGACGCGCTGGAGCGGGTGGGCGCGGGCGGCGCGGCGTTCGATCCCGAGGTGGTGCGCCAGTTGCTGGCCCGCACCAGTCAGGTGGATCCGCTGGCCAGGCTGACGGCGCGGGAGCGCGAGGTGCTGGAGCTGATGGCGCAGGGGCTGACGAACGCCTCGATCGCGCAGGCGCTGCACGTGTCGCAGAGCGCGGTGGAGAAGCACGTGAACGCGCTGTTCGACAAGCTGGACCTGTCGCACGTCACCGGTTACAGCCGGCGGATGCTGGCGGTGCTCCGCTTCCTCGGTTCCTGATTTTTCTGGACGTATCACCCTCCTAGGTGACCTGCGGCCCGCCTTGACAAATTTATTTGTCGGTGGGACGGTGGAGCCACACCCCGAAACGAGGAGTCAACGATGCGGAAGATCGTCGCAGGGCTGTTCATCTCGCTCGACGGCGTCGTGGAGTCGCCGGAGAAGTGGCATTTCCCGTACTACGACGAGGACATGGGCCGGTCGGTCGACACGCTCATGCGGCGCTGCGAGGCCATGCTGCTGGGCCGCAACACCTACGAGACGTTCGCCTCCCACTGGCCTCACCAGAGTCCGGACGACCCGCTGGCCACCATGATGAACGGCCGCGCCAAGTACGTGGTCTCCTCCACGCTCACCGACCCCGCCTGGCAGAACACCACGGTGATCGCCGCCGGAGACGTGGCCGCGCTCAAGGAGGGGCCGGGCGGCGACCTGGGCATGAGCGGCAGCCCCACCCTGGTGGTGTCGCTGCTGCGGGAGGGCCTGCTGGACGAGCTGCACCTGCTGGTGCACCCGGTGGTCGTCGGCAGCGGGCAGCGGCTGTTCGAGGAGGGCGCGGGGCACATCCCGCTCAAGCTCACCAAGTCCGAGACGTTCGGCACCGGCGTGCTGGACCTGACCTACGAAAGGGCCTGACCATGGCCGCCAAGACCGTCGCCGAGAAGCTGCTCGTCAAGCCGGGCGGCACCGTGTGGATCTCCGCGGGGGAGCACCGGCCGCTCGTCGGCCCCCTGCCGGAGGGCGCGGACTACGTCGAGGACCTGGGCGAGGCTGCGGTGGGGGTGTTCTTCGCCGCCGACGCGGCCTCGGCCCGCGGCCTGCTGGACGGGCAGCGCGACCGGCTGACCGGCCCGCCGGTGCTCTGGGTCGCCTACCCGAAGGGCGGCAAGTCCGACGTCAACCGTGACACGCTCTGGCCCATCGTGGGCGAGTTCGGGCTGCGCCCGAACGGCCAGGTGGCGGTAGACGAGACGTGGTCGGCGCTGCGCTTCCGCCCGCTGAAGGAGGGCGAGCCGCCTTTCACCGGCGGCGCGTCCCGATAGACCGGGTCTCAACCGCCGGAAAGATACTCGTGCAGGCGTGCGGCGGCCGCCAGCATGGCGGTGGCGCGCTCGGTCAGCTCCTGGCGGCGGCGGGCGATGGCAGCGCGCAGGGCGTCGCTGCTGCCGGTGCGGCGCAGCCCGTCGAGGACGGGCCTGATCTGCGGGAACGGGTGGCGGGCCTGCCGCAGCATGAAGATCATCCGCGCGTCGCGGACGTCGGCAGGCCCGTAGAGGCGGTAGCCGGTGGCCGGGTCGCGGCGAGGCGCCAGCAGCCCCGCCGACTCCCACACGCGCAGGGCCGAGGTCCGCACCCCCAGCCGGGCGGCGACCTCGCCGATGCGCAGGCTGCCCCGGAAGGCGCCTTCCTCGTGGCCCGCCGTCTCCAACGCCCGCCCTGCCGACTCCAGGGCCGCGCGCCGGCCGTGCAGCTCGGCGTGGCCGGCGTCGACGAGTTCGAGGGCGCGCGGCACGTCGCCCGCGTGCACGGCCCGCATGATCTGGCGGGCGGCGTCCCAGCCGTGGCCGGCGGCCAGCGCCCGGTAGGTGAGCAGCGCCTGCCGGTGGCGGGCGTCGAAGCGGCGGTAACCGGCGGGCGTGCGCGGGGTGGGCGGCAGGACGCCGTCGTCGGCGTAGTTGCGGATCTGCTGGGTCGACAGGCCCGCGACGCGCGCCAGATCGATGGGCCGCACGGGCGCCCGCCTTCCACAAACAGGGGTTACGTCGCACTTTAAGGTTACCGACGCCTCCTCCAGGCCACGACCGTGAAACCTTACACTTGCAACTTCAATGACAGACTTGATGGCATGACTATCGCCGACGATCTACGAAAGTCTGATTACCGCGCCGCCGACGGCCACGACCACATCCAGGTGCGCGGCGCCCGGGAGAACAACCTGGCCGGGATCTCCCTCGACATCCCGAAGCGGCGGCTCAGCGTGTTCACCGGGGTGTCCGGCTCCGGCAAGTCGTCGCTGGTCTTCGACACCATCGCCGCCGAGTCGCGGCGGCTGATCAACGAGACGTACACCGCGTTCATCCAGGGGTTCATGCCGCCGCTGAACCGGCCGGACGTGGACGCGCTGCACAACCTGAGCGCGGCGATCATCGTCGACCAGGAGCGGATGGGCGCCAACGCCCGCTCCACGGTCGGCACCGCGACCGACACGTACACGATGCTGCGGATCGTCTTCAGCCGGATCGGCACCCCGCACGTGGGCCCGGCCTACGCCTTCAGCTTCAATACCCCGCAGGGCATGTGCCCCGAGTGCGTGGGCCTGGGCCAGATCACCGACATCGACGTGGACGAGCTGGTGGACCGGGAGCTGTCGCTGAACGAGGGCGCGATCAAGGCGCCCGGGTTCCCGGTCGACTCGTGGTACTGGCAGGTGATGGCGAACTCGGGCTTCTACGACCCGGCGGTCAAGCTGAAGGACTTCACCCCCCAGCAGTGGGAGGACTTCCTGCACAAGCCGACCACCAAGGTGAAGGTCGGCTCCAGCAACCTCACCTACGAAGGGCTCGTGGTCCGGGTGCGCAAGCAGTACCTGGGCAAGGACCGCGAGTCGCTGAAGGGGCAGGCCCGCGCGTTCGCCGACCGGGCGGTCAAGCTGATGCGCTGCCAGGCCTGCGACGGCACCCGGATCAACGAGGCGGCCCGCTCGGCGCGGATCGGCGGGCGCAACATCGCCGAGTGCTCGGCCATGCAGATCAACGACCTGGCCGGCTTCCTGCGCGGCATCGGCGACCCCGCGGTGGGCCCGGTGCTGGACAACCTGCGGGCCACGCTCGACTCGCTGGTGGAGATCGGGCTGGGCTATCTGAGCCTGGACCGGGAGTCGGGCACGCTGTCCGGCGGCGAGGCGCAGCGGGTCAAGATGGTCCGCCACCTCAACTCCAGCCTGAGCGACGCCACCTACGTCTTCGACGAGCCGACCGCCGGGCTGCACCCGCACGACATCCAGCGGATGAACGAGCTGCTGATCAAACTGCGCGACAAGGGCAACACCGTGCTGGTGGTGGAGCACAAGCCGGAGATGATCGCCATCGCCGACTTCGTGGCCGACCTGGGGCCGGGCGCCGGCGCGCAGGGCGGCACGCTCTGCTACGCCGGCGACCTGGAGGGGCTGCGCGCCTCCGGCACCCTCACCGGCCGCTACCTGGACCACCGGGTGACGCTGCGGGAGAAGGTGCGCGAGCCGGCCGGGTGGCTGCCGATCCGCGGCGCGACCCTGCACAACCTGCAAGGTGTGGACGCCGACCTCCCGCTGGGGGTGCTGACCGTGGTCACCGGGGTGGCCGGGTCGGGCAAGAGCTCGCTCATCCACGGCTACGTCGCCGGCCGCGAGGGCGTGGTGGTGGCCGACCAGTCGCCGATCCGCGGGTCGCGGCGGAGCAATCCGGCCACGTACACGGGGCTGCTCGACCCGATCCGGGCGGCGTTCGCCAAGGCCAACGGGGTCAAGCCGGCGCTGTTCTCGCCCAACTCCGAGGGGGCCTGCCAGGCGTGCAAGGGCATCGGCCTGATCTACACCGACCTGGCGATGATGGCCGGGGTGGCGACGGTGTGCGAGGAGTGCGAGGGCAGGCGGTTCACGCCGCAGGTGCTGGCCTACCGGTTGCGCGGCAAGAACATCAGCGAGGTGCTGGAGATGCCGGTGGCCGAGGCGGCCGGGTTCTTCACCAGCGGCCCGGCCAAGGTCATCCTGGACCGGCTGGAGGCGGTCGGGCTGGGCTATCTGGGCCTGGGCCAGCCGCTGACGACGCTGTCGGGCGGTGAGCGGCAGCGCCTGAAGCTGGCGGTGCACATGGCCAGGAACGGCTCCACCTACGTGCTGGACGAGCCGACGACGGGCCTGCACCTGGCGGACGTCGACCATCTGCTGGGCCTGCTGGACCGGCTGGTGGACGACGGCAACACGGTGATCGTGATCGAGCACCACCAGGCGGTGATGGCGCACGCCGACTGGATCGTCGACCTGGGGCCGGGCGCCGGTCACGACGGCGGCCGGGTGGTCTTCGCGGGCACGCCCGCCGACCTGGTGGACTCGGGCGACACGCTGACGGCCCGCCACCTGCGCGCCTACGTGGGCCGGTAGCGCGTCACGTTCTCCCTCCGCGGCGTGTCATGGTGGTGACCGCATCAGTGCCACATGTGACAGCAAAGGACTCGAGAATGCCTCGTACGCCGGCGGAACGGTTGAAGGACACCCTGTCCCGGCTGGAGAAGGACGTGGACGCGTGGGTGGCCACGGCGGGGGAGGGGCCGTGCATGGTGCCGCTGTCGTTCCTGTGGGACGGTGAGACGCTGCTGATCTCCACGGCGGCGAGGACTCCGACGGCGCGCAACCTGGTGGCCGACGGCCGGGTGCGCGTCGGCGTGGGGCTGACGCGTGACGTGGTGCTCATCGAGGGGACGGCCGAGGCGGTCCGGCCGCAGGAGCTGCCGGAGGCGACGGGTGACGCGTTCGCCGCCAAGACCGGCTTCGACCCGCGCGCGCTCTCGTCCCCGTACCTGTATTTCCGGATCCGCCCGGTCTGGGTGCAGGCGTGGCGGGAGGAGGACGAGCTGGCGGGCCGCGACCTCATGCGTGACGGCGAGTGGCTGGACGCCTAGCCGGCGTCACCGCACGCGGAGCCGCGCCAGGTGGTAGTCGAGCGACGCGGTGACCTCTTCGGGGGTGTAGTGGCCGACCAGGGTGGCGTTCCGTACAGGACTCTCGTCTCCTTGGCGGCGTCCAGCGTGAACGACCAGCCGTTCTGGGCCGCCGGGCTGACGGCGCCGGGCGCGATCCCGTGGCGCCGCCTGACGCCCGCACGGCTGGCCGCCGGGCTCACCGACCCGGCCTGCCGGCGGCGGGCCCGGGCCCTGGCGGTCCGGGTCGCGGCGGAGGATGGCGCGGCGCCCGTCGTCGAGGGGGTGAACCGGCGCGGATGTTCGAGCCGGTGAGCGCGGGGCAGGACCTCTGAGGTGACCTGTCACGTGTACGCGGCCGCGCAGGTGTTCGTGCCGGCGCCGCCGGAGCGGGTGTTCGCGCTCGTGACGGACTGGCCGCGGCACCGGGAGTGGATGGTGCTGACGTCGGCGTGGGGGGCCGGCGACCGGGTGGAGGCGTTCACCGGGGTCGGCCGGCTGGGCTTCCTGGACGTGACGACGATCACCCGGTGGGAGCCGCCCCACGTGGTGGAGATGCGGCATGTGGGGCGGCTGGTGCGCGGCGACGGGGTGATCCGGGTGCGGGCGTGCGCGGGCGGCAGCCGGGTGATCTGGGCCGAGCGGCTGCGGCCGCCGCTGGGGCCGGTGGGGTGGCTGCTGTGGCCGCTGGCCCGGCCGGTGGTGAACGCGCTGGCCCGGTTGTCGCTGCGCCGGCTGGCCCGGCTGCTCACCTGACGACCCCGGCCCTGACGGCTCACCACCGGCCGGTGTTCAGGTGGCGGGCTCGCCGAACCAGCGGGACAGGTGGTCGTCCAGGTCCTGCTGGTCGTTGCCGATCCAGGCGACGTGGCCGTCGGGGCGTAGCAGGACGCACGGGACGTCCACGCCCGCGGAGGCGTCCGCGAGGTGATCGACCCGGTCCGCCCAGCCGCCGGCGGTCAGGCGTCCGGTGCGGTCCAGCAGCAGGCCGCGGCCGTGGTGCAGCAGAGCGTAGAGGCGGCCGTTCTTCACCTCGACGTCGGGCAGGCGGCGGCCGAGCAGGCCGGGCCCTTCGCCGAAGTCGTAGCGGACGCCGATCGCGGTGATCTTCTCGGTCAGATGGCGGTTCACCTCGTCGAAGTCCATCAGTTCGGTGAGCAGCCTGCGCACGGCCCGCGGGCCCGGTTCGGGGGACAGCAGTTCCGTCTGGGCGCGGGTGTTGTCCAGCACGTCCGCGGCGACCGGGTGACGTTCGGCCTGGTAGGTGTCCAGCAGTGTCGCCGGGGCCCAGCCGCGGATCTGTGCGGCCAGTTTCCAGCCGAGGTTGAACGCGTCCTGGACGCCCAGGTTGAGGCCCTGCCCGCCGATGGGCGGATGGATGTGCGCGGCGTCGCCGGCCAGGAGCACCCGCCCGACGCGGTAACGTTCGGCCAGCCGGGTGGCGTCCCCGAAGCGGGACATCCAGCGCGGGGAGTGCACGCCGAAGTCGGTTCCGGCGATGGCGCGCAACTGCTGCCGGAAATCCTCCAGGGTGGGCGGTTCCGCGCGGTCGCCGGCTCCCGCGGCGGGCACCACGACGCTGTAGACGGTTTCGCCGAAGGGCCGGAGCCAGAACGGCCGGTGGGTCTGGCCGACTTCGGCCACCTTGGCGGCGATCTCCTCCCGCGGCACGCCCACTTCCATCTCGCCCATCAGCGTCTCGGTCCGCGAGGGCTCGCCGGGGAAGCCGACGCCGAGCAGTTTGCGCACCGTGCTGCGCGCGCCGTCACAGCCGACGAGGTAGCGCGAACGCAGCCGCTCCCCGCCGGCCAGCTCGACGGTCACGCCCTCGTCGTCCTGCTCGAATCCGGCCACCGCGCGACCGCGCCGGACCTGCGCGCCCCGTGCGGCCGCGTGCTCCTCGAGCAGACGCTCGATGACCGGCTGAGGGATGCCCAGCAGATAGGCGTAGGCGGAATCCAGGCCCTGGGGCGGGGGTTTGGGGATGGCGGCGAAGAAACCGCCGGCCGGACGCTGCCGCCCGTGCGGGAGGACGCGGTCCAGCAGTCCGCGCATCGCCATCAGTTCGAGACTGCGCATGTGCAGACCGACGACGCGGACGAACGACGCGGGCTCGGTCCTCTTGTCCAGGACGAGTACCCGTACGTCGTGCAGCCGCAGCTCGGCGGCCAGCATCGCACCGGTCGGCCCGCACCCGGCGATGATCACATCGTGGGTGAGGGGCGCGCGCCCGGCGCCTTCGCCGGTGACCTGCTGAGAGTGCATAGGTGTCGCCTTTCGGGAGTGCCTTGTCAGCGAGGCGCTCCCGGCGGCCCCTACCTCGGTCGCCCGGCCGTGACGGGAAGGGGGAGCACCCACATCGCTACAGCGTTCATGGGTCTCACCTCCTCGGGCGGCGTCACGGTCAGCCGCAAACTACAAGCCCGGGCACCCTCCCGTCCAACCCTTTCCCCGATGGGCCGGAACTGTCGGCCGCGGTCCCTAGAGTCACTGTCCGCGGGCCCATCCCCGCGGGAAGCGGAGAGACCATGGCCATGACGCTGCGATCGTTCAGGGACACCGTGGACACCTATCACGGCGGTTTCCAGCTCGACGACCTGTACGGCGTCGTGGCAGGCCCGTCGCTGTCCGACGGCGTCCTGGAGACCGCGGGCGGCTGGATGCGCGTCGAGAGCGGCGTCCGCCACGGCAGAGCGGACGTCCGCCTGGAAATCTGGGACTCCGACCCGCCGCCCGCCCCCGCCCCGTGGACGGCGGCGGGGGAGAGCGCCTACCTGAGCGCCGGCGGCATCGTGACCATGGGCGACGACGAGGGCGAGCGTTCCCTCGGCGCGCTCGTGCTGGGCCCGCCCTGCTTCCTGTACGGTGTGCGCGCTCATCGCGTGCCCCCGGCCAGGGGCAGCGACGGCGACTTCTGGGAGGACCCCCGGCAGGCCCACGTGCTGTTACGGTTCTGGCCGCTGCGCGACGTCTTCGACCCGGCACTGCACGCGCGCCCCGCGGGGCTGCGCGAGGACGCGGCGGCGCTGCCCTCCGGTTACGTCCCGTCGATGGACTGGCCCGTCCTGCGCGAGCGTACGGCCCCGCCGCCCGGGGACGGATCCGGGCCCGATGTGACCGGCGACCCCTACCCGTGGCGGACCCTCGCGCGGCACCGGTGCCGCACCCGGATCCGCCACGACCTCGACCCCGCGGGCGCGCCGGTCTCCACCGTCCGCAGGCAGGATCTGGCCGTCTCCCGGCCGCCGGATCCCGGGACGTCCCACCGTGTCACCGTTGCGGGCCGGGCGATCGTCACCGTCCTGGCCGCGGACGGCGATCTGCTCACCGTCCGCGACGCGACCCGCGCCGAGTCCGCCCGCGTCGTGGCCGCGGAGCGGGCCTGGCCGGCATGAGGGGCGGCGACCGGCGGGTCAGGCGGCCCTGCTGTGGCGGTGGACGAAGCCGGTGATGAGGGCGGCGACCTCGGCGGGCCGTTCGGCGACCATGCCGTGCCCGGCGTCGATCTCGCGGACCTCGATGGCGGGCCGTTCGGCGGCCAGGGCGGCGAGGTCGCGGCGCAGCCCGGCCCGGTAGGCGTCCATGAGCGGGACCAGGGGCGGCGGGACGGGCGGGTTGCGGGTGGCGTTGACGATGAGGAACGGGCCGGTGAGGCGGCGGAAGACGGGCAGGGCGTCGGCGAACTCGGGCAGTTCGCGCAGCGCGGAGGTGACGGCGGGGCCGGGCCGCAGCAGGAAGCCGCCGTCGTGGGGGCGCAGGTTGCGCCGCACCGACTCCTCCCAGTCGTCGGGGTCGGCGTTCTGGGCGGCGGCGAAGGCGCGCTGCCCGTCGAGGAAGGCCTCGGCCTGCGCGGCGGTCATCGGCGCGGCCGCCGCCTCGGCCTGCCGGCTGAACATCTCGTGCAGCGTGGCCAGGCCGGCCGTCACCTGCCCGGCGTCCAGGCCGGCGTAGTTGGCGGGGTGGGTCTCGGCGGCGCGGTGGCCGTCGAGGCTGACGGCGGCGGGGCAGGCGGGGTGGCGGGCGGCCCACAGGCCGGCGAGCATGCCGCCCAGGCTGTGGCCCGCCACGGCGGGCTCGCCGAGGCCGAGCGCGGCCACGACGTGTTCCAGGTCGTCCAGGACGGCCTTCCACGTCCACGGGCCGTCGCCGGAGCGGCCGTGGCCGCGCAGGTCGACCGCCACCGCGCGCACCCCGCTCAGATGGGGGGCCACCTGCCGCCAGTTGAGCAGGTTGCCGCCGGCTCCGTGGAGCAGCAGCAGCGGCGGGCCGTCGCCGCCGTGGTCGCAGACGGCGATCGGGATGTCGCCGTCAAGGATGGTCTCCATGCGCCCCTCCGGGGTCGAGTCGTTCGCGGACCGAGCGCGTGGCGACACCCCCGTCCGGGTGCTGCTGGAGCTTCCCGCGCCGCACCAGGTCGTGGACGCCCTGGCGGGTGATGCCGAGCATCGCCCCGGCGACCGCGTACGGGACGCGGTCGGCGGAGGGATGGCCGACGCGCCGGGCGATCGCCCGGCCCAGAGGGGTGCGCCACCACTCGAGCGGCGGGTCGAAGGCGGCGTCGCCGGGGTAGAGGACCGCGATCAGCCGCGCGCCGGTGTGGACGGCGCGCGGCCGGTCGGGCCCGAGCAGGTCGGCCGCCCAGGTGGCGGCGTCGTGCCGCGCCTTCGCGCGCAGCTCTTCCAGGGCCCCCGACGCGCCGTCGCCGAGCAGGATCTCCAGCGGGTCGAGCAGTCTGCTGCCGACCAGCCGGAGGATGTCCTGTTCGAGCGCGCCTTGCTCGTCGTGGGTCACGCCGCCTCCCGCCACTACTTGACGTACCATAGCAAGTACTTTACGCCTGACGTCAAGTAATGGGGGTGTGCCAGTCCCCGACACCACCCGGCACCGGCGCCCCCGGATCGTACGGCTCACGCGTGAACACGAACGTGTTCAGATCCAGATGATCCGGCCCCACCCGCAACGTCTCGCCCGCGTAGTAACCGTCCAGCCCCAGCCACGTGCCGTCGTCCTGCGGCACGAACCGCGACGCCCGCCCGCCACCGGACACCGGCCCCAGCGCCAGCCCCCGATCGGGCAGCAGCCGCAGCGTGTACGGCGCCGGACCCCAGTGCCACAACCCGGTCAGCGCCAGCAGATCCGGGTCGGCGGCACCCGGCACCCACTCCCGCGGCATCCGCGGCTCATGCTCCTCCAGGATGTCGAGCAGATCGAACAGCAACGTCCGCCCCACCCCCGACGTGGCGTTGGCCAGGAACAGCACCCCCGTCGCGGCGGCCGGATCGGCCCACACCGTCGCCAGGAACCCCGGCATCGACCCGGTGTGCCCGGCCAACCGGCGCCCGGCATGCCGCGTCAGCTGCAGCCCCAGCCCGTAACCGCCGGTCCAGGCGTCACCGTCGTCGACCGTCGCCGGCTCCCGCATCTCCGCCAGCGTGCCCTCCGCCAGCACCCCGCCGGTGTCACCGGCCACGAACGCCGCCCACCGCGCCAGATCACCGGCCGTCGACCACAGCTGCCCCGCCGGCCCCATCGCCCCATGATCATGCTCCGGCTCGGCCAGCAGCACGTCGGCGTACGGATGGACGGCGTAACCGACGGCGTGCGGCGGCCGCGGCCGCGGCGTCGTGTCACCCATGCCGAGCGGCTCCAGCACCTCCTCCCGCACCGCCTCCAGCCACGGCACCCCCCGCAACCGGGCGACCAGCTCGCCGAGCAGCCCGTAACCGAGATTGGAGTAGTGGTAGCGCCGCCCCGGCCGATGCTTGACATGCGCCGGCCCGAGCCTGCCCAGCAGCTCACCCGCCTCCACGCCCGGCGTGCGCTCCCACCAGTCGGTCGGCGGCTCGGCCGTCAGCCCGCCCGTGTGCGACAGCAGCTGCGCGACCGTGGCCTCCCCGGCCCGCACCCCCGGCAGATGCTTGCCGACCGGATCGGCCAGATCGAGCAGGCCCTCGTCACGCATCCGCATGACGACGACCGCCACCATGCTCTTGGTGATCGACCCCAGCCGGTACTGCGTGCCCGGCGTCGGCTCGCCTCCCGGCGGACCGGCCGTCCGGCCGCGACCGCCCTGCCAGGCCACCTGCCCCTCACGCACCACCGCCGCCATGATCGAGGGGATCCGCGACTCGCTCTGTTCGACGGCCAGGCGGCGCATCAGCGCGCGGGCCGTCACCTGTCCCACCTGAGTCATGAACAGCAAGCCTAGGGGGTCAGCGCGGCTCGGCGGCGTCGAAGGCGTCCAGGATCAGCGCGCTGGCGTCCAGCCCCCGCGCCGTGGCGCCCAGCCGCGGCACCTCGATGGGCCCCGGCCAGGTGTGACCGCCGCCGCCGACCGTGTACAACCGGACGTCCGCCCCCGCCGCGCACCCGTCCCACGCACGCAGCTCGACCGACCGTACGGGAGAGCTCACCCGCGGCTCCGGGCAGCCGAGCGCCGCCGCCCACCCCTCGGCGCTCCGGCGCACCGGCGGCAGCTTCACCATGTCGGCCAGCTTGCGCAGGTCACCGGTGGCGTCCCGCAGCGGATGCCCGCCCCCGTACGGGACGGTCCGGTCGGCGGTGCCGTGGAAGGACACCAGCGTCACCGGCGGCGGCTCCGGGCACGGCCGCACCAGGCTCAGCCCGGCCACCGCCGCCACCCCGGCCAGCCGCCCATCCATCGAGCACGCCAGCGCCGCCGCCATCCCGCCCCCGTACGACAGCCCGGCCGCGAACTGGCGCCGCCGGTCCACGCACAACTCCTGCTCCAGCCGGTCCAGCAGCGCCCCCAGGAACCCGGTGTCGTCGGGCCCGAACCCGTTCGGCAGCGTCCAGGCGAGCCTGCCCTTGGCCACCTGCGGGGTGGCCACGACGTAGCCGCGCTCGGCGCCCACCCGCGGCAGCCGGCTGTAGGCGGCCTGCTCACGCGCGTTGGAACCCAGCCCGTGCAGGTTCAGCAGCACCGGGTGCGGGCCGTCCCCCTCGGGCAGCGCCAGCAGGAACACCCGCTCCAGCCCGCCGAACTCGATCGTGTGCCGCCCCTCCGCGAGCCGCGGCCCGCCCGCGCAACCGTCCGGCGGGGGAGCGACGGTGGGGACGGCGGTGGGCACGGCCGACGGCCGCTCCGGCGACTGGCCGGAACAGCCGGCGGCCGTCACCACCACCAGCATCGCCGTCAGCAGCGCCACGCCGACGCCCCGCCCTCCGCCCATGGCACCTCCCGCCCTCCCCAGGCAGTCCGCGGGAGATCCCGTCAGGACACCAGCCTCAGCCCCACCACACCCGCGACGATCAGCATCAGGCACACCAGCCGGGCGGCCGTGACCGCCTCACCGAGGAACACCATCCCGTACACCGCGGTGCAGACCGCGCCGATCCCCACCCACACCGCGTAACCCGTGCCAACCGGGATCGTCCGCAACGCGTACCCCAGCCCCGCCATGCTGACCGCCAGCGCCGCCACGAACAGCAGCGTGGGACGCAACCGCGACAACCCCTGCGACGAAGCCAGAGCCGCCGCCCACACCGCTTCCAGCACCCCGGACACGACCAGCACGATCCACGCCACGACACGCACCTCCGCAGGAGAACAGACCACGGTCCACGTCGTCTTGTCATGCCGGGTACGACGCGCTCGTCCGGGGCGTGACCCGCAGCGGGCAGCCACCCGCCACGCTACCAGCCACCCCCCGCCACGCCGGGGGAGGTGTCGCGGCGGTGAAGATCTGTCCTAGTCTCCTCCGTGTGGGCAGGCCTGAAGGAAGCCGGGACGGCGGCTCCAAAGACGTCGGCACCAACCTGAACGCCGTGCTCGAACGCATCACCTACGCCGACGAGGACAGCGGCTACACCATCGCGCGCGTCGCCACCGGCCGCTCCGCCACCGAACTGCTCACCGTCGTCGGCCCCCTGCTCGGCGCCCAGGTGGGGGAGTCGCTCCGGCTGACCGGCCGCTGGACCTCCCACCCCCGCTACGGCCGCCAGTTCGAGGTCTGGTCCTACACCACCGTCCTGCCCGCCACCGTCCAGGGCATCCGCCGCTACCTCGGCTCCGGCCTCATCAAAGGCATCGGCCCCAAAATGGCCGAACGGATCGTCGACCACTTCGGCACCGCCACCCTCGACGTCATCGAGAAGGAACCCGCCCGCCTGACCGAAGTGCCCGGCCTCGGCCCCAAACGCACCCGCATGATCGCCGACGCCTGGGAAGAACAGAAGATCATCAAAGAGGTGATGGTGTTCCTCCAGGGCGTCGGCGTGTCCACCTCCATCGCCGTGCGCATCTTCAAGCAGTACGGCGAACGCAGCGTCGAAGTCGTGCGCACCGAACCGTACCGGCTGGCCGACGACGTGTGGGGGATCGGCTTCAAGACTGCCGACACCATCGCCCAGGCCGTCGGCATCCCGCACGACAGCCCCGAACGCGTCAAGGCCGGACTGCGCTACACCCTGTCCCAGGCCGCCGACGACGGCCACTGCTACCTGCCCGCCCCCAACCTGACCGCCGACGCCGTCAAGATCCTCGACGTGCCCGCCCCGCTCACCGCCACCTGCCTGGAAGAGCTGGCCGCCGCCGAAGGCGTCGTCCGCGAGCAGGTGCCCGCCGGCGACAACGACGTCCCCGCCGTCTACCTGCCGCCCTTCCACCGGGCCGAGCAGTCGCTGGCCGGCTCCCTGCTCACCCTCCTGCACCACGGCCACGACCGGCTCAAGGCGTTCGCCGACGTCGACTGGGCCAAGGCCGAGACCTGGCTGCGCGAACGCACCGGCGCCGACCTCGCCGGCGAGCAGCGCCAGGCCGTCCGCCTGGCCCTCACCCACAAGGTCGCCGTGCTGACCGGCGGCCCCGGCTGCGGCAAGAGCTTCACCGTCCGCTCCATCGTCACCCTGGCCCGCGCCAAACGCGCCAAGGTCATCCTCGCCGCCCCCACCGGCCGCGCCGCCAAACGCCTGTCCGAGCTCACCGGCCACGAGGCCACCACCGTCCACCGGCTGCTGCAGCTGCGCCCCGGCGGCGACGCCGCCTACGACCGCGACAACCCCCTGGACGCCGACCTCGTCGTCGTCGACGAAGCCTCCATGCTGGACGTGCTGCTCGCCAACCGCCTCGTCAAGGCCGTCGCCCCCGGCGCCCACCTGCTGTTCGTCGGCGACGTCGACCAGCTGCCGTCCGTCGGCGCCGGCGAGGTCCTCAAAGACCTGCTCGCCGCCGCCGACATCCCCCGCGTACGGCTCACCCAGGTGTTCCGGCAGGCCGCCGAGTCCGGCGTCGTCGTCAACGCCCACCGCGTCAACTCCGGCCTGCAGCCCCAGCTCGCCGGCCTCGACGACTTCTTCCTCTTCCCCTGCGAGGAACCCGACGACATCGCCGCCCTGACCGTCGACGTGGCCGCCCGCCGCATCCCGCGCCGCTTCGGCCTCGACCCCCGCCGCGACATCCAGGTCCTGGCCCCGATGCACCGCGGCGCGGCCGGCGCCGGCGCACTCAACGCCGCCCTGCAGGAAGCCCTCACCCCCGCCCGCGACGGCGCCCCCGAACGCCGCCACGGCGGCCGCGTCTTCCGCGTCGGCGACAAGGTCACCCAGCTGCGCAACAACTACGACAAGGGCGCCGCCGGCGTGTTCAACGGCACCGTCGGCGTCGTCGCCGACATCAGCCCCGACGACCACGCTCTCACCGTCCTGACCGACGAGGACGAACGCGTCGACTACGCCTTCGACGAACTCGACGAGCTCGCCCACGCCTACGCCGTGTCCATCCACCGCTCCCAGGGCAGCGAATACCCCGCCGTGGTCATCCCGCTGGCCACCAGCGCCTGGATGATGCTGCAGCGCAACCTCCTCTACACCGCCATCACCCGCGCCAAGAAGCTCGTCGTCATCGTCGGCTCCCGCCGCGCCCTGGCCCAGGCCGTCCGCACCCGCGGCGCCGGCCGCCGCCACACCGGCCTCACCCACCGCCTCACCCGCCGCGACTGACCCCGTACGGCCCGGCCGCGAGTTTTTCCCTCCACCCGGCGGCGCGCTGACCAGCGACTCACCGCCAGAAGTGATCGAAATGTGACTGAACTCTCCGAAACCAACGCTCGTCTTACATGCAGGAGCATTAAGGTCTTTTAGTGCAGTGCATGTAAGTGGGGAGAGGTTCACTTGACCATCACAACACCCTGGAGGAAGACCGCCACAGGGGTCGCCCTGCTCGCCGCCGCGACCCTGACCGCCTCCTGCTCCGCCGCCGGCGGCACCACCCCGGCAGCCTCCGAGGCCACCACCTCCGCCACCCCCGAACCCCCCACCATCACCATCACCCCCGCCCAGGGCAGCACCAAGGTCAACCCCGGCAAACGCATCGTCGTCACCGCCGAAGGCGGCACCCTCGACGACGTCACCGTCCAAACCGGCGGCCAGCAGCTCGAAGGCACCTTCAACACCGACCGCACCAAATGGGTCTCCAAAACCGCGCTCAAGCCGGCCACCGACTACAACGTCGCCGCCACCGCCGGCGCGGCCACCGCCGCCAGCGCCTTCACCACCCGCAAACCCGACCGCGTCCTGCAAATCACCGACGTCACCCCCAACATCAAGGGCGAAACCGTCGGCATCGGCATGCCGATCATGGTCAGGTTCAACCAGCCCGTCGCCAACAAGGCCGCCGTCGAACGCGCCCTGACGGTCGAAGCCGAAAAACCCGTCGACGGCGCCTGGCGATGGATCGACGACTCCTACGCCATCTACCGCCCCGCCAAATACTGGGCCCCCAACCAGACCGTCAGCTTCAACGCCGCCCTCGACGGCGTCAAGGCCGGCAAAGACCTGTGGGGCATGAAGAACTACGACTACGCCATCGACATCGGCGACAAGGTCATCAGCAAGGTCGACGCCGCCAAGCACATGATGTACGTCTACCGCAACGGCAAACGCGTCCAGACCATGGCCATCAGCGCCGGCAAGGCCACCACCCGCGAATACACCACCACCAGCGGCGTCCACCTCACCATGGAACGCGTCAACCCCGTCCGCATGATCTCCCCAGGACGCAAGAAGGGCGACCCCGGCTACTACGACGTCATGGTCGACCACGCCGTCCGCATCTCCAACAGCGGCGAATACGTCCACGCCAAGAACAACGTCTGGGCCCAGGGCCGCCAGAACGTCAGCCACGGCTGCATCAACGCCCGCCCCGACCAGGCCAAGTGGTACTACGACAACTTCCAGCGCGGCGACATCGTCGAGATCAAGGGCACCGACCGCGAACTCGAATGGAACAACGGCTGGGGCTTCTGGCAGATGTCCTTCAAACAGTGGAAGCAAGGCAGCGCACTCAAGAACCAGACCTGAGCCCGGCCTGACACCCCCCGCACGACCCCACGCGCGGGGGAGCGGTCACACCAGCGCCAACTGCCCGAACCACGGATCACGCGGCTCCGGCTCACCCGGCCCGCACCGCATCCCGTACACCCGGCACAACTGCGCGATCTGCCCCAGAATCCGCTCCTCATAAGCGGGGGAGGGCAACCCGTCACGCCCGTACAACTCCTCATAACGCGCCACCAGCCCAGGATGCGCCTGCTCCAGCCACGCCCCGAACCACGACCGCGTCCCCGCCGGCAGCCGCAACACCACCGGCTCCACCGACCGCACCCCCGCCTGCCCGATCCGCCGCACCGTCGCCGCCAGCTGATCAGAACCATCACTCAGCAACGGCAGCACCGGCCCCATCAGCACCCGGCAATCCACCCCCGCCTCCACCAGCGACGCCACCAGCTCCAACCGCGCCTGCGCCCCCACCGCACCCGGCTCCACCGCCCGCCGGATCCGCTCGTCGACGAACGCGATCGACACCGCCACCCGCACCCCGCACTCCGCCAGCAACGCCGCATCCCGCAACACCAGCGGACTGCGCGTATAAACCGTCGCCGGCACCCCCGCCTCCGCCAGCGCCGTCACCACCCCCGGCATCAACCGGTACGTCTCCTCCGCCGGCTGATAACAGTCACCACTCACCCCCACCGCCAGCGGCTCACCACCCCACCGCGCCAGCTCCGCCCGCAACCGCGCCACCACATTCGGCTTCACCACGACCCGCGAGTCGAAATCACGCCCCGCGTCCAGCCCCAGCCGCCGATGCCCCCCACGCGCACCACAACCCAGGCACGCGTGAACACACCCCCGATACGGCGACACCGCCCACCGCTGCGCGATCCCCGCCGTCCGCGCCACCCGCTCGATCACCACACGCGCCTGCAGCTCGTAGAAACCGTCACGCACCACGGCACGCCGCTCGATCAGCGGCCGCTCATCGGCCGCCTCCACCAGAGGCTGCGCGTCCCAACCCACCGACCAAGTGGAACACGCATTCGACACCCTTTTCAACCCGGCCCACCACCCCACCCGGACGCACACCCCCCATACGCTGGGACACCCGCACCGCCTCCCGGGGAGAAACACCATGGCCTGGCTCCTGCTCGCCCTCGCCATCATCTGCGAGGTCACCGCCACCACCGCACTCAAACTCAGCAACGGCTTCACCAACCCCGGCTGGACCGTCACCACCGCCCTCGGCTACATCGCCTCCTTCGCCCTCCTGGCCCAAGCACTCAAACTCCACCTCGAGATGGGCACCGCCTACGCCGTCTGGGCCGGAGCCGGCACCGCCGCCATCGCCCTCATCGGCGCCGCCTTCATGGGCGAAACCCTCACCCTGCACAAAATCGGCGGCATCCTCCTCATCATCACCGGCGTCGTCATCCTCAACCTCGCCGGCACCCACTGAAACCCCCCTAAAATGCCTTCGTGCTCAAACCCCAATACCCCATCACCACCCCCCGCCTCACCCTCCGCCCCTTCACCCCCGACGACCTCGACGCCCTCCACGCCTACGAATCCCGCCCCGACGTCACCCGCTACCTCTACTGGCACCCCCGCGACCGCGACGCCACCCGCACCTTCCTCGACAAAAAAACCACCCGCACCGCACTCCTCGACGAAGGCGACGCCATCGACCTCGCCATCACCCACGACGGAACCCTGATCGGCAACTGCCTGCTCATCTGGACCAGCAAAGCCCACCGCCAAGGCGAAATCGGCTACGTCCTGCACCCCGACCACCACGGCCACGGCTACGCCACCGAAGCCGCCCGCGAAATGCTCCGCCTCGGCTTCGACGGCCTCCACCTCCACCGCATCACCGGCCGCCTCGACGCCCGCAACACCGCCAGCGCCCGCGTACTCGAAAAACTCGGCATGCGCCGCGAAGCCCACCTCATCGACAACGAACACGTCAAAGGCGAATGGTCCTCAGAACTCATCTACGCCATGGTCGACCACGAATGGACCCCATGATCCACCACCTCGCCCTCGCCACCGACTGGACCCACGCCCAGAACACAGGGGAGTACCGCATCTCCACCCTCGGCCGCACCCTCGACCAAGAAGGCTTCATCCACTGCAGCCGCGACCACGACCAACTCCGCACCGTCCACGCCACCTACTACAGCCACGTGACCGAACCCCTGCTCATCCTCGACATCGACCCCACCGGACTCGACATCCGCCACGAGAACGGCTACCCCCACCTGTACGGACCGCTCCCCACCACCGCCGTCACCCGCACCCGCCCCTACCACCCCTGACCCCGCACACACGAAAACGGCGAGCCCACCATCCTCAGCGGCACACCCGCCTCAGACCATGGACCCGCCGTACACAACACCCCGCCACCGGCACACCCCCGCACACCGGCAACCGGAACAATCAGCGCGGAACCCGCACCCCCGGCCCCACCACAGCCGCCTGCGGCCGCCGCACCGGAAGCTCCCCACCAGGCCCCGCGACCGGCTGAGACACCCCCTGCCCCATCGACGGCACCATGGACTGAGGCAACGCCTGAGGCGCCTGAGGCGCGCGCTGCCGCACCTGCTCCACATGCGCGGCACGCCGATCGGCACACCCACCCGGGCAGTAACCGTTCGTCAGGATCAACCGCCCACGCAGCGGCGTATACGCCTCGCGCCCGTCAGCGGGAAGAACCCCCTGACACACCGGACATAACACGGACTCGTTCCCCACGTGCTGCTCCTCTCGCGGCGCGATAGCAGAAGACCACCCTAAAGGCCACCCCTGCCCGAGGGCGAGGAATCAACGACAAGTCATGTCACCTGTCAACCACACACCGCATCCAGCCCGCACCCGCCGCCCACCGGGGGAGAGGTCCCAACCTGAACCCGCCACACCCCGCCACCAGCGACAACACCGGCACCACAAGATCACATCACACATCGATAACGCCCGACAGCCACAACGACGTCACTCACCGTCACGTAACGCATGTCACAACATATAAATCCCGCACCACCGAAACCACCCAATCTGACTAACCGCCAACAGGGCACCACTCAGCCACTACTTGACATAATGTCCATTATCAAGCAACCACAAGAGCGCCCGAGATACCATCCCAGCCATGCCCACCACCGAGTTACTGATCATCGCCACAACCCTCGCCATCCTCGCCGCCGGCGCCACCATCCTCATCAAAAACAGAAACACCCGCGGCCGCACCACACCAGCGCCGTCACACGTCCAGCTCACACGAGACCAGCTCGACACCCAGCTCCACACCCTCATCCAGCAGAACAAGATGATCCACGCCATCAAACTCCTGCGCGAACAGACCGGCATGGGCCTGCGAGAAGCCAAGGACGCCGTCG
The DNA here is from genome assembly GCF_044458265.1 of Nonomuraea sp. NPDC050478. Lineage (NCBI taxonomy): Bacteria > Bacillati > Actinomycetota > Actinomycetes > Streptosporangiales > Streptosporangiaceae > Nonomuraea > Nonomuraea sp. NPDC050478. The sequence goes on from NZ_JBITHT010000007.1 coordinate 160,033, forward strand.
ACGGCCTCGCCGCGGGCCGCCCCATCAGCCACCCCGCCTACACCGCCCTCACCGGTACACCCGCCCAGCCCGACCTCGCCACCCGGGCCCGCCACCTCAAAGAAGCCGGCCACACCGAACAGGCCATCCTCCTCGTACGCGCAGAAACCGGCATGAACGAGGAAGACGCCGCCACCTTCGTCGGCACGCTCTGACTCCCGCGAGGCGATCTCTTTACGTACGATCGACTCATGGCCGTATCCACCGGGGGTCTGATCGCGCTGACCTTCGTCGTCACCGTCGCGATCATCTACCTGATCATCCTGGCCGTCCGCCTGACCAAGGCGCCCCGCAACCGTCCCTCCCCCCGGCAGGACATCATCGACCAGGCCCGCGAGCTGAAGGCGATGGGTCAGATCCAGGAGGCGGTCTTCCTCGTACGCGGCGAGACCGGCATGAGTCACCGGGCCGCCACTCGCCTCGTCAACCGCCTCTAACCCGGACAAACCACCCGATACCAAACAGAAGCTGAATTCTGTTTGGTATCGGATCGGAACCGGTCAACGCGGAAAAAAGGTCGCGGCTACGCGCGCTCCACCCTGCGCAGCCCATGCCCGGGCGTCCACCACTCGACGACGAGCACCGTCGCCTTGTCGTCGAGATGCGTGTGCACGACCTCGGCGATGTCGGCACGGAAACGATCACCGTCCGCTCCTCCCCCGCCGGCGAGCGCCCGCCCGGCGATCTTCGCCTCGCCGGGCCACTGCGCCTCGGAGCCCTCGACCGGGTCGACGGTGGCGCTGTGCAGGGCGAAGCGCGGGTCGCGGCGCAGGTCGGCGCCCTTGCGGGCGTTGGGCATGGAGCCGAAGACGAGTTCGCCGTCCTCGAAGGCGGCCTCGATGCCGGAGATGCGGGGTGATCCGTCGGTGCGCAGGGTGGCGATGGTCTTGTGTCTGTGGGCGTCGAACAGCGCTCGTACGCGCCGGGCGAATGCGGGCTCTGCTTGTTCGACCTCGTGCCACGCCGTCATGGGCCCATGGTGGCACGGTCGTGTGGGGGTGGCTCCACTCCCCCGGATGTGGCGGGTTTTGCTGGGATCTGTCATCGACGTTTGCGTGGACGTGTCAGCATGCTTGCCTGTACGGGCCGGGCGGGGCTGTGCGCGTCCCTTCCGGCGGCACGTCCCACCGGTGAGGATGATCTTCCTGTGCGTATCCTGCTTGTCTGTTCCTCCTTCGACGGTCTGGTGCAGCGTGTCTGGCTGGCGTTGCGCCGGGCCGGGCACGAGGTCAGCGTGGAGCTGGCGCTGTCGGAGCGGTTGGTGATGGAGGCGGTCCGGCTGGCGAAGCCGGATCTGGTGATCTGCCCGTCGGCGGCGGGGCGGGCGCCGGCGCCGTTGTGGGAGGGGGCGCGGACGGTGGTGATCCGTCCGGGGCCGCCGGGTGATCGGGGTCCTTTTCCGCTGGAGCGGGCGATCGCGGGCGGGGTGGGTGAGTGGGGTGTGACGGCGTTGCAGGCCGGGCGGGAGATGGAGGGGGCGCCGGTGTGGGGGCATCGGATGTTCGCGATGCCTGCTGAGCCGCCGCGCAGGTCGGCGTTGTATCGGGGGCCGGTGGCGGAGGCGGCGGCGGAGCTGGTGCTGGAGGTGGCGGACAGGGCTGCCGATCCGGGGTTCGTGCCGGAGCCGCCGGTGCCGGGCGGGCCGGTGGTGCGGGTGCGGGAGCCGGGTGGGGTGTTGTCGTGGGAGGCGCCGACGGAGGAGGTGGTGCGGCGGGTGCGGGCGGCTGATGGGGAGCCGGGGGTGGTGGCGGAGTTGTGCGGGCTGGCGGTGCGGGTGTTCGACGTGTATCGGGGGCCGGTGTTGGGGGGTGCGCCGGGTGTGGTGGCGGGGCGGCGGGAGGGTGCGGTGCTGGTGCACACCGGTGACGGGACGGTGTGGGTGGGCCAGTTGCGGGCCGGGGAGGGGGGTGCGGTGACGTTGCCGGCGGTGTCGGTGCTGGGTGGGCGGTTGGACGGGGTGCGGGAGCGGCCGGGCTTCAGCGAGATCACCTATGACCGGGGTGATGGTGTGGGTGTGGTGGGGTTCGATTTCTATGAGGGGGCGATGTCGGCGGGTCAGTGCCGGCGGCTGGTGGCGGCGTTGCGGTATGCGGCGGCGCAGGATACGCGGGTGCTGGTGGTGCGGGGTGGTGAGGTGTTCTCCCGGGGTGTGCATCTGGAGGTGATCGAGGCGGCGCGGTATCCGGAGCTGGAGGCGTGGATGAACGTGACCGCGTTCGGTCTGCTGTGCCGGGAGCTGGTGGCGTGTACGGGGCAGCTGGTGGTGACGTCGGTGGGTGGTGACGCGTGGGCGGGCGGGGTGATGCTGGCGCTGGGCGGTGATCGGGTGATGGTGCGTTCGGGTGTGGTGCTGAATCCGCATTTTCGGACGTTGGGGTTGTCGGGGGGCGGGTTGTGGGCGTACGTGCTGCCGCGCCGGGTGGGGGCGCGGCAGGCGCGGCGGCTGGCCTGGCGGGCGTTGCCGGTGGGCGCGCAGGAGGCGGTGGAGCTGGGGCTGGCGGATCGGGTGGTGCCGGGGTCGCGGCCGGAGTTCGAGGGGGCGGTGCTGGAGTACGCTGACAGGCTCGCTTCCAGCCCGCGTTATGAGCGGTTGCTGGCGGCCAAGCGGGAGGCGCGGGAGGCCGATGAGCGGCGTAAGCCGTTGGAGGCTTATCGTGCGGAGGAGCTGGCGGAGCTGAGTCGTGACGTGTTCGGTGACCGTCGCGGGTTCGGGGAGGCCCGGAGGGCGTTGGTGCACGGGCGGCGGCCCGCGTGCACGCCGGCGCGTCTGGCCCTGCATAGGCGGGGGTCCGGCGCGTCGCCGGCACCTGACGCGGAGGCATCTCATATGTGAGATAGGTTGAGGTGTTGTGGGAGATGACTACCTTGTACGGATCGGTCGGCTGATCCGGGACGCGCGGCAGCACCGCGGATGGACGCAGCTCCAGCTGGCGGATGCGCTGGCGACCAGCCAGAGCGCTATCAACCGGATCGAGCGCGGCAACCAGAACATCAGCCTTGAGATGATCGCCCGGATCGGTGAGGCGCTCGACAGTGAGATCGTCTCTCTCGGTTACGCGGGGCCGATGCACCTGCGGGTCGTGGGCGGGCGGCGCCTGTCGGGCAGTATCGAGGTGAAGACGTCGAAGAACGCGTGTGTGGCGTTGCTGTGCGCGTCGTTGCTGAACTCCGGGCGGACGATCCTGCGCAAGGTGGCGCGGATCGAGGAGGTGTACCGGATCCTGGAGGTGCTGGCGTCGATCGGGGTGCGGGCGCGGTGGATCAACGAGGGCAACGATCTGGAGATCGTGCCGCCGGCCCGGCTGGAGCTGGAGTCGATGGACACCGAGGCGGCGCGGCGTACGCGGAGCGTCATCATGTTCCTGGGTCCGCTGATGCACCGCACGGACGTGTTCCGGATCCCGTACGCGGGGGGTTGTGATCTGGGCACGCGTACGGTGCAGCCGCACATGTCGGCGCTGCAGCATTTCGGGCTGCACATCACCGCGACCGGTGGGTTCTATCACGCCGAGGTGGAGCGGGGGGTGTCGCCGAAGCGGGCGATCGTGCTGACGGAGCGCGGTGACACGGTGACGGAGAACGCGCTGCTGGCCGCGGCCCGTCATGACGGGGTGACGGTGATCCGTAACGCCTCCTCCAACTACATGGTGCAGGATCTGTGCTTCTTCCTGGAGGAGCTGGGGGTCCGGGTCGAGGGGGTGGGCACGACGACGCTGACGGTGCACGGGGTGCCGGACATCGAGCGGGATGTGGACTATTCGCCGTCGGAGGATCCGGTGGAGGCGATGAGCCTGCTGGCCGCCGCGGTGGTGACGTCGTCGGAGCTGACGATCTGCCGGGTGCCGGTGGAGTTCCTGGAGATCGAGCTGGCGGTGCTGGAGGAGATGGGGCTCGACCATGACCGGGGTGAGGAGTACGCGGCGGCCAACGGCCGTACCCGGCTGGTGGATCTGACGGTGCGGCCGTCGAAGCTCGTCTCCCCCATCGACAAGATCCATCCGATGCCGTTCCCGGGTCTGAACATCGACAACGTGCCGTTCTTCGCGGCGATCGCGGCGGCGGCGGAGGGGTCGACGCTGATCCACGACTGGGTGTATGACAACCGGGCGATCTACTTGACGGAGCTGACCCGGCTGGGTGCTTCGGTGAAGCTGCTGGATCCGCATCGGGTGCTGGTGGAGGGGCCGACGCGGTGGCGGTCGGCGGAGATGATGTGCCCGCCGGCGTTGCGGCCCGCGGTGGTGGTGCTGCTGGCGATGATGGCGGCTGAGGGCACGTCGGTGCTGCGCAACGTGTACGTGATCAACCGTGGTTACGAGGATCTGGCGGAGCGGCTGAACGCGTTGGGGGCGCGGATCGAGACCTTCCGCGACATCTGAAAGTGTCGGTGGCGGCCGCTACCGTGTCCTTCTGCTGGATCTTGACGGGAGAAGGGGTGCACGGGTGCGGCCTGCGGAGCTCGACCGGGTGTCGGTGGCGGAGGCGGCGGACCGCTACGTGGAGCTGGTGCGGGCGAGGGTGCTGACGGGGGCGTTGTCGGCGGCGACGGCGGAGGTGTACGCGCGTGACGTCGCGACGTTGGTGGAGCTGGCGGGCGCGGGCCGGGTGCTCGACGATCTGACGGGTGAGGATGTCGACGCGGTGCTGCTGGCGTTCGCCCGCAAGCCCGACGGCCGCCGGCCCGCCGGTGGGGAGGCTGGTGGGCGGGGCCGGCAGTCGGCGTCGTCGCAGGCGCGGTTCCGGCGGTCGATCTCGGCGTTGTTCAAGCATGCGGCGCTGGTGGGCTGGGTGCAGGTCAATCCGATGACGGTGGCGACGATCACGGCCAGGGAGCGGGGCGGGCTGCGGCCGGAGCGGCGGGCGCTGACGCGTGAGCAGGCGCAGGGTCTGGTGGGGGCGGCGCGGCGGCTGGGTGAGGAGCCGTCGGGGCCGGGCCGTCGTGATCAGCGGACGGAGTTGCGTGACGCGTTGATCGTGCTGTTGCTGGCCACGCTGGGGCCGCGGGTGTCGGAGCTGGTGCGGGCCAATGTGGAGGATTTCTTCACCAATGACGGTGTGCGTTATTGGCGGATCTTCGGCAAGGGCGGGCGGACGCGTGACGTGCCGTTGCCGTCGGATGTGGCGCGGGTGCTGGAGGCCTATCTGGAGCGGGGCCGGTCGGAGTCGGCGGACAAGGCGTTGCTGTTGTCGTGGCGTGGGCGGCGGCTGGCGCGGGGTGACGTGCAGGCGGTGATCGATCGGGTGCAGCGGCGGGTGGATCCGGATCGGCGGCGTACGGTCACGCCTCATGGGTTGCGTCATACGACGGCGACGCATCTGCTGGCGGACGCGGTCGACATGGACGCGGTGCGGCGGGTGCTGGGGCATGGTGATCTGTCGACGCTGGGGCGTTATCGTGACGAGTTGCCGGGTGAGCTGGAGGTGGCGATGCGGGCTCATCCGCTGTTGAAGGAGCCGCGTCCCGGTCGCGTCCGGGACGGGGTGGGGCCGGGCGGGGACGTTCACGACGGGCAGGGTTGAGGGTCCCCCTCGGGCATGGGCTGCCGAGGTCTGGCATCGGACCTTTTGCGGATCGTTTGACGGCCGGGCACCGCGGACGGTTTCGCCGCCACCAGCGGCGGCGGCCTGTCCACCACCACGGGCGGCGCCGCGGGCCAGACGGTCACCGTGACGACCTACGCGGACCTGGTCCGTTACGCCACGGCGAGTCAGCCGTACGTGATCCGGGTCAACAGCACCCTGGCCGCCTCGCCCAGGGGCAGCGAGATCCGCGTGGCCTCCGACAAGACCATCGTCGGCGTCGGCAGGAACGGCACCCTCGCCGGCGGCGGCTTCCTCCTGGACGGCGTCTCGAACGTCATCATCCGCAACATGACGATCCGGGACACGCTGATGCCCGAGGACGACCCCGGTGACGACACCTATGACTTCGACGGCGTCCAGATGGACGGCGCCCACCACGTGTGGATCGACCACAACCACATCACCCGGATGAACGACGGCCTGATCGACAGCCGCGAGGACACCTCGTATCTGACGGTGTCGTGGAACGTCATCGCGGAGGGCCGCAAGGCGTTCGGCATCGGCTGGACGCCGAACGTCACCTCGCGGATGACCATCCACCACAACTGGCTGCGTGACAACGCCTCGCGTAACCCGTCCACGGACAACGTGGCCTATGCGCACCTGTACAACAACTATCTGCAGAACATCACCGGCTACGGCAACTACGCGCGCGGCGCCACCAGGATGGTGCTGGAGAACAGCTACTTCCAGAACGTGAAGGATCCGTACTACCGCGATGCCTCGGCCCAGCTGCGGCAGTCGGGCAGCGTCTGCTCCGGGTGCACGGGCCGGCAGGAGACCGGGGGTTCGGCGTTCACGCCCGGCTCGTTCTACTCCTACAGCCTGGAGGCGGCCTCCCAGGTACCGTCGCTGGTCCAGGCGTACGCGGGCCCGCAGCCGAACATCGGCGCGTGACTGGAGTACCTCCGGCCCAGCGACATCTTCGTCATTCGCCTGTCACGCGCCGCACGATCCCTGCGGCATCTGCTCGACCTGGCCGCGCAACTCCGTGAGCGCGACGTCGACCTGCCGGTTGCGGTGACCGTACTCCATAGGTGATCCGGGAACCGTGAACCTTCTTGGCTTCTCGCCCGACTGTGCAAGATGACGGGAGGGCGAGATGACCGATGAGCTGCTGGTGGTGCGCGCTCAGCTGGGAGAGCGTGCGGCGCTGGCCGAACTGCTGGCTCGGTGGCGGAGACCGGTGTGGATCTATGTGCGCCGCATGCTGGATGCTGACCGGGCCGACGACGTTACGCAGGAGATCTGGCTGGCCGTCGTCCGCGGCCTGCCCCGGCTCAGGGAACCCGGCCGGTTCGCGCCGTGGCTGTTCACGATCGCCCGGCGGTCGGTCACCGACCGGCTGCGCGGTGAGTACGCCCAGGAGGAGAAAACGTCCGGATTCGGCGACATGGTCGTCGAAGACCCGGCTGAGGCCATGGTGGATCGTGCCGCGCTCGTGAGCGTGCTGTCAGCTCTGCCGGTGCTGGAGCGGGAGATCCTCGTCCTGTTCTACCTGGAGGACCTGCCGGTGGAGGAGTGCGCCGACATCTGCCAGATCCCGGCCGGAACAGTCAAGTCCCGGCTCAACCGCGCCCGTCGTCTGCTGCGTGGACACCTGGAGGAGAAGGGATACGGGCCATGACGGACGAACCACGCCTGTCGGCGCAGGACATGATCGAGCACCTGGCTCCGGTGCTGTCGCTGAGAGTCCGGATCCGGGCGGTGACGACACTGCTGGCCGGTGCAGCCGGCGCGGTGTTCGTGGGCACGTTGTGGTGGTCGGAGCCAGGGCCGCTGCCCGGGCGTACGCATGTGGCGTTCGCGTTGTTCACCGTGCTCTGCCTGGCCTGGGCAGCCTACGGTGGGTGGCTGCTGACGCGCCGGGTTCCGCTGTTCGCCACCGATCGGGTGATCGCCGCCTGGATCGGCCTGGCCGCCTCGCTGGCCACCACGGCACTCGTGACCGTCGTAGCCGTGCAGCGTGGCACCGGGGCGGGGCTCGCCCTGGCGGTCGGGGGCCTGTTCGCCGCAGTGGCCCTGGCACTGGCGCTGCGCGCCCATGCCCGGCGCGCAGCGCTGCTGCGCCGCATGCACGAGCTGACCGGCGGGGAAGAGCGGTGAACGCGCTGCGGACCAGCGGCCTGGGCAGGCGTTACCGGCAGCGGTGGGCGCTGCGCGAGGCCACCATCGCGGTGCCCGCCGGGGTCAGGGCCGCGTTGGTCGGGGCCGAACGGGGCAGGCAAGTCCACGCTGCTGAATCTGGTTTCCGGCCTGCTGACGCCCACCGCGGGACGGGCGGAGGTCTTCGGCCGTCCGCTGGGGACGGCCGCGGTCGCGTTCGTCGCCCAGGACACGCCACTGTATCGCCGGTGGAGCGTCGCCGACCTGCTGCGCTTCGGCTCCGCGGCCAACCCCCGCTGGGATCGTGCGGCTGGGCAGTCACTGCTGTCCGGGCATGACATCGGCCCGCGCGAGCGGGTGGACCGATTGTCCGGCGGCCAGCGCACGCGTCGCCCTGACCGGTATCGCCTATCTGGCGATCCGACGCCTAGCCATGAAGGACATCACGATGGCCCACAACCCGAAATTCATCCGCCGGCGGCTCGGCACGACGGTCTTGGTCGTAGTGGCCGTGCTCGTCGCCGCGATACTCCTCGCTGGTGTGATCGCGCTGCTGGGCTGAAGCGCCTGCGTGGTGAGCCGGCCTCAGTTACGGTCTGAAGAACCCGCGGCGATGACCAGGCAAGTCACAGCAAGATCAACGCTGTTCGGGGCTCATGACACGTTTCTTGCCGACACCCGTGACGGGTTCGGGGGCCGCACTCCCCCGCTGCTTGCCGGAGCAGGTCAGGTGGGGACGGCGGGGGTGGTGTGGAGGGCGAGGTCGTCGAGGGAGATGCCGAGGACGTCGGTCAGGGCGGCGATGGTGAAGAAGGCGGGGGTGGCGATGCGGCCGGTCTCGATCTTGCGGAGGGTTTCGGCGGACATGCCGGCGGCGGTGGCGACCTCGGTGATGCTGCGCTCGCCTCTGGCCTGGCGCAGGAGGGTGCCGAGGCGCTCGCCGCGCAGGCGTTCTTCGGGAGTGAGCGGGGGACGGACCATGCCCGCAAGTCTATAACCCAATAGAAATACCGGTATAGTTATCGCCATGGTTGAGATCAAGACCACCGGCGAGCTCCAGGCCATGCGTGAAGCCGGCCGCGTCGTCGCCCGCACCCTCCAGGCCGTCGCCCGCCACGCCGCCCCCGGCACCCCCATAGCCGAGCTCGACGACCTGGCCGCCACCACCATCCGCGAAGCCGCCGCCACCTCCGCCTTCCTCGGCTACCAGCCGCACTTCGCCCCGACCCCCTACCCCGCCGTCATCTGCGTCTCCGTCAACGACGCCATCGTCCACGGCATACCCGGCCGAGACCGCCTGCGCGACGGCGACCTGGTCAGCGTCGACTGCGGCGCCTACCTCGACGGCTGGGCCGGCGACGCCGCCATCAGCTTCACCGTCGGCACCGCGCATCCCGCCGACCGCGCCCTCATCGACACCACCCGCCAGGCCCTCGCCGCCGGCATCGCCGCCGCCGTGCCCGGCAACCGCATCGGCGACATCGGTCACGCCATCCAGACCGTCGCCGCCCGCGGCCGCTACGCCGGCCCCGCCGACTTCGGCGGCCATGGCATCGGCCGCCACATGCACGAGGACCCCCACGTCAGCAACCGAGGCCGCCCCGGCCGCGGCATGACCCTGCGCGCCGGCATGACCCTCGCCATCGAACCCATGCTCGCCCCCGGCAGCGGCCACTACCGCGTCGCCGCCGACGGCTGGACCCTGCGCACCACCGACGGCAGCCGCGCCGCCCACGCCGAGCACACCATCGCCATCACCGACGACGGCCCCGTCATCCTCACCGAACCCTGACCACCCCAGGCCGGCACGTCCCCCGCCGTCCTCCGGAGGCGAGCCGAACGCCGCGGCCCCACCCTGATCACCCCAGGCCGTCCTACGCCGAACTTTCGGAGGCGAGCCGCAGCCCGCGCACCGCCTCCAGGCCACCCGGCTGCGGGCCGCGCTGCCACGGCACGCGGCGGGGCGCTCAGGTTGCCCTCCGCCGTAGGGGACGGCAGCCCGTCGTGGGAAACATCTCCCCCTGCGTCACCTCCGCCAGCCGCAGCCCCGCCACCGCTCCCCCACGGCCGCCGGCCTCACTCCTCCTCGAAGCGGACCAGCACATCCGTCACCAGCCGATCCGGCGCCGTCACCGCCGGATCCGACACGTACACCTCACGCACCTCCAGCGCCACCAGCCGCCGCTCCCCGCACCACGCCAGCACCGCACTCGCCGTCAGCGGGATCTGGTCGTACGGGCCCACATGCCGGGCAGCCGCGAACACCCCGCCCGCAAGCACCCCCGCGCCCGCCTCCGTCGCCGCGCTGTCGCGCCACGCCCCGCCCGGCACCTCCCGCGCCACCAGCACCTCCACCACCCCGTCCAGATCCACCGGGAACACCCCCGTCAGCCGCACCTCCCCCTCCCCCGCCGAGACGGCCAGCACCCGCGCCACCGCCGCCGAGGTGGCCCGGCCGATCCCCTCCGGGCCGCCCGCCACCTCGCGCGCCACCAGCACCCGCCGCGCCGGCAGCCGCGCCACCGACACCTCCGGCGCAGGCAGGCCGCCGGCCATCACCCGCTCCAGCGACGCCAGCGTCCGCCGCCGCCGCGCCAGCTCCGCCTCCAGCCCCGCCCTGACGTCCTCCAGCGCGCCCGCGTCGCCCTCCAGCACCCGCCCCACCACCGGCAGCGGCACGTCCAGCGACCGCAGCAACCCGATCGACAACGCCACCCGCGCCTGCGACGCCCGGTAATAGCGGTAGCCCGTCACCGGATCCACCCACGCCGGAACCAGCAGCCCCAGCTCGTCGTAGTGCCGCAACTGCTTCACGCTCAACCGGCCCAGCCGCGCGAACTGCCCGATCGGCAGCAGATCACCGTCCACGCCCCCAGCATGGGCCCTCCCGAGAGGGGGCGAGCCCAGCGGGTTGCGCCTCACCCGGCGTGAGGCTTCAGGCTGGTCCCATGAGCCTCACCGTCGGACACGTGGCCAGACTGGCCGGCATCACCGTGCGCACCCTGCACCACTACGACGAGATCGGCCTGCTCACCCCCGGCGAGCGCACCCACGCCGGCTACCGCCGCTACACCGACGACGACCTCGTCCGCCTGCAGCAGATCCTCCTCTACCGCGAGCTCGGCTTCCCCCTCGACGAGATCGCCGTCATCCTCGACGACCCCGCCACCGACGAGCTCACCCAGCTGCGCCGCCAGCACGAACTCCTCGTCCGCAAGACCGAACGCCTGCGCGAGGTCATCACCGCCGTCGAACGCGCCATCGAAGCCCGCACCCGCGGCATCGCCCTCACCCCCCAAGAACGCCTCGAACTCTTCGGCGCCTTCACCCCCGAGGACCACGACGCCGAGGTGGAACGCCGCTGGGGCGGCAGCGCCGCCTACGAGCAGAGCCGCCGCCGCGTCGCCTCCTACACCAGGGCCGACTGGCTGGAGCTCAAGGCCGAAGCCGAGGCGATCAGCCGGGGCCTCGCCGCCGCCTGCGAGGCCGGCCTGCCCCCGGACGGCGAGCACGCCATGGACCTGGCCGAGCGGCACCGCGGCCACATCAGCCGCTGGTTCTACACGTGCACGTTCGAGATCCACCGCGGGCTCGGCGAGCTGTACGTGTCGGATCCGCGGTTCACCGCCACCTACGAGACGCTCGCGCCCGGCCTGGCCGCTTTCCTGCGTTCGGCTATCGCGGCCAACGCTTGTCGGTCTGGTGCGTAGATTTCTGTACGAACCGGGCGAATTTACTTTGTAGATTAATAAGTCCGGATTTAATGCCGTTGCCGGTATATAACCATTGCGGTATGTTGGCTGGCATGCGTTTCGACGTGCTCGCCGAGCCCGCCCGGCGGCGGATCCTCGATTTGCTGCTGGAGCGGCCCCGCCCGGTCGCCGAGCTCACCGCGGAGCTCGGCCTGTCCCAGCCCGGCACCTCCAAGCACCTGCGGGTGCTGCGCGAGGCCGGGCTCGTCACCGTACGCAAGGAAGCGCAGCGCCGCTGGTACGAGCTGCGCCCGCAGCCGCTGGCCGAGATCGACGCCTGGCTCGCCCCGTACCGCAGTCTGTGGAGCGGCAGCTTCGACCGGCTGGAGCGGCACCTGGACACCATGCCCGACCCAGCGCCCGATCCCATGCCCGACCACCGCGAGGAGGACCGGTGAACGACCACCTGATGATCCGTCCCGACGGCCGCACCGAGCTGCGCATGAGCCGCCGCCTGCCGCACCCGCCCGAGAAGGTGTGGCGGGCCGTCACCGAGCCCGGCCATCTCAAGCAGTGGTTCCCCGCCGAGCTCGTCATCGACGGCGACCGCGTCCGCTACGGGTTCGGCCCCGACGGCCGCGTGCTGGAGCTGGACCCGCCCCGGGTGTTCGCCCACAGCTGGGGCGACGACGAGCTGCGCTGGGAGATCCGCCCCGACGGCGACGGCAGCCTGCTGACCCTCACCCACGTGTTCGGTGACCGGTTCGGCGCGGCCAGCTTCGCCTCCGGCTGGCACACCTGCATGGCCGCACTCGCGGCCCTGCTCGACGGCCGCCCGCTCCCCCGCCCCGGCGACATGGGCCGGCTGCACGAGGACTACGTGGCCATCCTCGGCCTGACCTCCGGTGAACTCTCCGGCGGCGCGGTCCGTCTCGAACGCCAGCTCACCCGTCCCGCCGGCGAGGTCTGGCACGCCCTGGAGGGCGGGCGCGCCGAGCCCGGGTCGCCGCCGCCGGCCCCGTTCACCGCCGCGGGGGTGACGGCCGGGCCGGTCTCACGCGCCGAACCGGGAAAGATCCTGGAGTACGCGACCGGCGGCGGCACCGTGCGCTGGGAGCTCGGCGAGGGCACCGGTCACGGCGCCCGCCTCACGCTCACCGGCCCCGGCGACGCCGCGACCCTGGCGGCCTGGCGCGCCCGCGTGGAGCAGCTGGCCGAGGCCCTGCTCGACGCCGGCTGAGGCGCCCATCAGTAGAAGTGCATCACCACGGCCAGGCCGACGAAGTGCATGAGCGCCACGGCGACCAGCAGGGCGACGAACACGAACTTGGCCGGGCCGTGCTCGAAGTGCTTGCCCTCCTTCAGCGGAGGCAGCTTGGCCTGGCGCTCGGCGATGCGCTCCTCCAGCGACTTGCGGTGAAACACGTGGCGTCCCCAAGATTTGCGTGTCAACTTTTTGTACAGTAATAGTTTGTACGCAAACTAATCTACCAGGGGCGACCGGAGGTGGGCACGCGTGAAGCCTGTGACAGAGGCGACAGACCTGCTCGCCCTCGACCGGCAGGTGTGCTTCGCCCTCAGCGTCGCCTCACGCGGAGTGATCGCCCTCTACCGGCCGCTGCTGCGGCCTCTCGGCCTCACCCACCCCCAGTATCTGGCCATGCTCGCCCTCTGGCAGCACGAGCCCCTGTCGGTCAAGGAGCTCGGCGAGCTGCTGCAGCTCGACGCCGGCACCCTGTCGCCGCTGCTCAAGCGGCTGCAGGCGCTCGGCTACATCCACCGCGAGCGCAGCAGCCTGGACGAGCGCGCCCTCTGCGTCACCCTCACCCCCGAAGGACGCCGGCTGCGGGCCGAGGCCGAGAAGATCCCCCCGGCCATCGTCGCCCGCCTCGGCATGGACCTCGACGAGCTGCAGGACCTGCACCAGGTCCTCACCCGCGTCATCGCGGCCGCCCGCAACGCCCAGCCCTGACGCGAGCCGTCAGGCGGTGAGACGGTCAGGCGGCGCGGACAGGCCCAGGGCGGCGGCGGTCGCGGCGCGCGCCCGGGGCGGCGACGTCAGCAGATCGGTCGAATCCGACAGCTGGTCGACGCAGCCCGCCACCGGCAGGCTCCGCACCACCGGATCCGACACCGCCCCCAGCAGCGCCGCCGCGAAGCGCTCCCCGCCGATCACCTCGAACGGCCGGTCATGGTATCCGCGCACCCCTTCGTCGAGCCGGCCCGCCAGGCCGACCCGGTTCTGCAGCGCGGCCAGCCGCCGGTAGGCCGCCGACAGCCCTTCCTGGCGCTGCCGCCACGACCGGGCGGCCAGGGCCGCGCCGAGCGCCTCCGCCAGCTCCGCCGACCCCGGCATCCGCGCCAGCGCGCTGCCCAGCCATTTGGCGTACGGGGGGTAGCGCCGCCGCAGCAGCAGCGCCAGCCGCATCACCTCCCGCACCAGCCGCGCGCCCTCCACCGCCGACCCGAGCTCGTCGCCCACCTCGCCGCACCGGCCCACGAACGCCTCCTCCTCGGCGATCCGCCGCCACTGGCAGGCCAGCACGTAGCGCCACACGTCCTGCGGATACCAGCGCAGCAGCCCGCGCACCGCCTCCAGGCCACCCGGCTGCGGGCCGCGCTGCCACGGCACGCCCTCCGCCGCCGGGGACGGCAGCCCGTCGTGGAACACCTCCCCCTGCGTCACCTCCGCCAGCCGCTGCCACGGCACCGACAGCCAGTCCAGCAGCGTCACCCCCCGCCGCGGATCGAACCCGAGCCGGCCGCTCAGCCACGACCCCAGCTCGGTCACCACCACGCCCGGCCGCCTCTCCCCCAGGTAGTCGAACACGGTCGGCTGGCCGCGGAACCGCTCCGGCAGCCCGGCGGCCACCCGGGCCTCCACCTCCGTCACCACCCCCGCGGGCGCGAAGACCAGCACGCGCGGCCCCCAGTCGTGGTCGGTCGAGCGGCTGGTGTCGAACGCCAGCACCTCCGACCCGGGACCGATCAGCGCGGCACTATGCGGAACACCGGCGACGAGCGGCGCCACGACCTCACCGTAGAAGGCGCGGGACAACTCGATACCGGGCATGAAATCGGACATCACGCCGTCCACTGTGCCTGACGCCGCCGCCGGTCACATCCGAATTATCCGCGCCCCCGGCAGGGCCGGCGCCCGGCCGGAAACCCGCTCCCGGCCGGGGCCCGCGCGCCGTCAGAAGGGGTAGCGGGGCGGCTCACCCCGCATCGTGATCCAGCGGGTCTCGGTGAAGGCCTCGATGTTGGCCGCGGCCCCGCCGAACCGGGCGCCGGTGCCGGAGGCGCGCACCCCGCCGAAGGGCGCGTTCGCCTCGTCGTTCACGGTCTGGTCGTTGATGTGCACGATCCCGGTCGGGATCCGCTCGGCGACGGCCAGGCCGCGCATCACGTCGCGGGTGACGATGCCGAGCGACAGCCCGTACTCGCCGGCGGCGGCCAGCTCGGCGGCCTCCTCCGCAGAGGAGACGCGGGTCACCGGCGCGACCGGGCCGAAGACCTCCTCGGCGAAGGCCGGCGCGGTCAGCGGCACCCCGGCCAGCACGGTCGGCCGGTAGAACAGCTGCTCGTAGGTGCCGCCGGAGGCCAGCTGCGCGCCCTGCTCCACGCTGGCGGTGACCAGGCCGTGGATCTTGTCGCGCTGCCCGGCGTCGATCACCGGGCCGAGCGCGACGTCGCCGGCGGCCGGGTCGCCGACCGGCAGGGCGCCCGCCTTGGCGGCCAGGCCCTCCACGAACGCGTCGTAGAGCCGGTCGGCGACCAGGTGGCGGCCGGTGGTCATGCAGATCTGCCCCTGGTGGAAGAACGACCCCCAGGCGGCCAGGTTCACGGCCTCGTCCACGTCGGCGTCGTCCAGCACGAGCAGCGCCGAGTTGCCGCCGAGTTCCAGGTGGGCGCGCTTGAGGTGCCTGCCCGCCAGCTCGCCGATGCGCCGGCCCACCGGGGTGGAGCCGGTGAAGGAGATCACCCGCACGTGCGGGTCGGCGATCAGCGCCTCGCCCACGTCCGCGCCGCCGGGCAGCATCTGCAGCACGCCCGGCGGCAGCCCGGCCTCCTCCAGCACGCGCGCCATCAGGGTGCCGCCGGTGACGGCGGTGCGCGGGTCGGGCTTGAGGATGACCGCGTTGCCCAGCGCCAGCGCCGGCGCCACGGAGCGGATGCCGAGGATGATCGGCACGTTGAACGGCGAGATCACCGCCACCACCCCGGCCGGCATGCGGCGCGCCATCGACAGGCGCGGCTGCTCCGACGGCAGCACCTCGCCGATCGCGCGGCCGGGCAGCGTGGCCGCCTCGTAGCATTCCTCGGCCGCCACGTGCAGCGCGAACCCGGCCATGCCGGGCACCGCGCCGACCTCACGGACGTTCCAGCCGCTGATCTCCTCGGCGTGCCGCTGCCACAGGTCGCCCGCCCGGCGCAGGACGGCGGCGCGGGCGGTGTGCGGCAGCGCGGCCCACTCCCGCTGCGCGGCCGCGGCGCTCGCGGCCGCCTCGGCCACGTCAGCGGGGGTCGCCAGCCCCATCCGGCCGAGTTCGGCGCCCGTGGCCGGTTCGACGACGGCGTAGTCGCCGCCGTGCCCGGCCGTCCACACGCCGTTCTTGAAGATCTTGCCCTGCCAGTCGATGGTGTCGAGCAGTGCCACGGCCGATTCGCCTTTCTCCATGTCGTCTCTTCCGATCGTCGTCAGTGGTTCATGCGCAGGACGGGTTTGAGCACCTCCCCGCGCCGGCTGTCGTCCAGTGCCCGGTCGATGTCGGCCAGGTCGTAGAAGCGGATCAGGCGGTCGAAGGGGAAGCGGCCCTGCCGGTGGAGTTCGGCCAGGGCGCCGATGAGGGGGCGGCTGCGGCCGCCGCCGCCCAGGACGCCGACGACGCGCTTGCCCCACAGGGTGCTCAGATGGTCGAGCCCGAACTCGGCCCCGGCCGGGGCGCCGCCGACGAGCACGCAGGTGCCGAGCATGCCGACGCTGTCGGCGGCCTGCCGCACCACGGGGATCACGCCGGTGCATTCGAGGGCGTAGTCGGCCGGGCCGCCGCAGATCCGGTGGACCTCCGCCACCGGGTCGGCGCCCGCCCGGCCGGCGTCGACGGTGTGGGTGGCGCCCAGCTCGGTGGCCAGCGCCAGCCTGGACGGGTGCCGGTCGACGGCCACGATGGTGGTGGCGGGTGACAGGCGGGCGGCCATGACGGCCGCCAGCCCGACGGCGCCGGCCCCGTACACCACCAGGCTCGACCCCGGCCGCGGCTGGAGGGTGTGGAACACCGCGCCCGCGCCGGTGGAGATGCCGCAGGCCAGCGGCCCCAGCAGGTCCAGCGGCGCCTGGCGCGGCACCACGACCAGCGCGTCCGCCCAGGTCAGCGCGTAGGTGGAGAAGGACGACTGGCCGAAGAAGTGGCTGTGCACGGGCGAGCCGCCGTCGCGGCGCAGCGCGCTTCGCCCGGCGAGGGGGCCGAGCAGCCGCCCGCCGCCGCACAGCGCCTCGCCGAGGCGGGCGCAGTAGCGGGGCTCGCCGTCCAGGCAGTTGCGGCAGGCGCCGCAGGACGGCCAGCCGATGACGACGTGGTCGCCGGGCCGCACGCCGCTCACGCCCGCACCGGTGGCGGCGACCACGCCGGCGCCCTCGTGGCCGAGCACGCACGGGAACGGCATCGGCAGGTCGCCGTGGCGGGTGATCTCGTCGGTGTGGCAGACGCCGGACGCCGTCACCTTCACCAGCGCCTCGCCGGGGCCGGGTTCGTCGAGTTCCAGCTTCTCGAGACGGAAGGGGCCGCCGAGCCGGTCGACGACGGCCGCGGTCACTCTCATGCCGGGTTCCTCCAGCGGGTGGGGGCGGGACGGGGCAGCGACGGGGTCAGGGCCTCGACGAGGCGGGCCGCGCCCAGGACGGTGTCGTCGCTCATGGCGGCCCCGGCGAGCTGGAGGCCCACGGGCAGCCCGCTCTCCTGGTCCAGGGCCATCGGTACCGACACGGCGGGCAGCCCGGCGGCGTTGAAGACCGAGGTGTGCCTGGTCAGGACCAGCTCGATCGGCCAGTTCCGGCCTGCGACGGTGACGGTCATGTCGCCGATCGGCGGTGCGGTGATCGGCACGGTGGCGGCGGCCAGCACGTCGTGGCCGGCCAGGGCCCGGCGCAGCGCGGCCGTCATGCGGGCGATGGCGGCCTCGTCACGTTCTGCCTGCTGGGCGGTAGCGGCCGGCATGCGCATCAGCTCGGCGATGTCGGGGCCGAACAGCTCGGGGTCACGTTCGAAGGCGTCGCGGTGGAACCGGCTCGCCTCGGCGTGGATCCTGGCCAGCACCGCCCCGGGCATGAGCGGCTCGTCAGGGATGACCACGTCGTCCACCCGTACGCCGTGCTCCTCCAGCCGGGCGCGGGTGGCCGCCAGCGCCGCCCGCACCGGCGGGGCGAGCACGGCGTCGAACCAGCCGCCGAGCCAGCCCACCCGCAGCTCCCCCGGCTCGAACGCGGGGACGGCGGCGGGGCCGGTCGTGAGTGCCGCCGTCAGTGCCGCTGTCAGGGCGGCCGCGCCGTCCACCGTCGGCGCCAGGACGCCGAGATGGTCCAGGGACGGCGCCAGCGGCAGGACGCCGTCCAGGGGGATCCGCCCGCGGGTCGGCTTGAAACCGACGCAGCCGCTCAGCGCGGCCGGGATGCGCACGCTGCCCGCGGTGTCGGAGCCGACCGCGCCCAGGCAGCTGCCCGCCGCGACGGACGCCGCCGACCCGCCGGACGAGCCGCCCGGGATGTGCCCCGGCCGGTAGGGGTTGCGGGTGGGGCCGAGCAGCGGGCTGTCGGTGCGGCCGCCCCAGGCCAGCTCGTGCGTGGTGTGCTTGCCGAGGATCACCGCGCCCGCGTCCAGCAGGGCGCGGACCGCGGCGGCGTCCCGGGCCGGCACGTGCCCGGCGAACCGCGGCGACCCGTAACCGGTGGCCACGCCCGCGGTGTCGATCAGGTCCTTGACGCCGATCGGCAGGCCGTGCAGCGGGCCGCGGGCCGGCTCCCTGGCCAGGGCCGCGGCCCGCTCCCGGGCCCGGCCGGCCGTCACCGTGGCGTAGGCGTGCAGGTGAGGCTCGGTGGCCTCGATCGCGGCCAGCATCCGTTCGGTCAGCTCGACCGGGTCACGCGGGGCCATCGGACCTCCGTACGAGATAGCCGATCGGGAACAGGCTCGGGCCGGGCACCAGCCCGCACAGCCCGCGCGGCAGCCGCAGCGCGGCCACGATGCCGACGACGCCCAGCAGCACCAGATACCAGGAGCCGAAGTCGGCGAGCAGCTGCTGCAGCGCGAAGAAGATCAGCGCGCCGATCAGCGGCCCCTCGATGAAGCCGATGCCGCCGATCACCACAATGAAGATCATGTACGCGGACCACTGCACGCTGAAGATCGAGTCCGGGTTGACGCTGAGCGAGCTCAGCGTGATCACCCCGCCCGCGGCGCCGCACCCGGCCGCCGAGATCAGGTAGACCAGCAGCTTGGCCCGCCGCACGTCGATCCCCGCCGAGGCGGCCGCCGTCTCCTCGTCGCGCACCGCCATCAGCGACAACCCCAGCCGGCCGCGCAGCAGCAGATAACAGCCCGCGATCGTGGCCAGCGCCAGCGCCAGCGCGATCCAGTACGTCAGCGCGCCGCGCAGCGTCGCGTCGATCCCCGACAACCCCGAAAGGCTCTTGCCGCTGGCGCCGCCCAGACTGTCCACCCGCACCACCAGCAGCCGGTACACCTCGGCGATCACCCAGGTGCCGACCGCGAAGTAGTCGCCGCGCAGCCGGAACGCCAGCCACGACGTCGGCAGCGCGAACACCGCGCAGGTCAGCGCCGCCAGCGGCACCGCCAGATAGGGCTGCACCCCGAGGTCGGCCAGCGCCACGAGACTGTAGGCGCCGATCCCGATGTAGGCCTGCTGCCCCACCGACACCAGGCCGCCGAAACCCGCGAGCAGGTTCCACATGCTCGCCAGCGCGATCAGCACGAACAGGTTGATCAGCGTGTCGGTGACCGTGCTGAACGCCAGGAACGGCAGCGCCGCCAGCACCGCCGCGGCGGCCGCCAGCACCACGGCCGACAGCTTGGCCGAACGGGTGGCGCGCACCACGTGCACGTTCTGCGCCGCCCGCGCGCTCAGAAGATGGGAGATCGTCATGCGGTCCGTCCAGCGAGCAGGCCCTGCGGCCGGAAGGCCAGCACGGCGAGGAAGATCAGATGTCCGGCGAGCAGCGTCAGCGCCGGATCGACCTGCGCGCTCACCGACTGCGTCACCCCGAGCACCATGCCGCCCAGCAGCGTCCCCCACAGCGAGCCCAGCCCGCCGATGACGACCGCCTCGAACGCGAAGATCAGCCGCGACGGGCCGATCGCCGGGTCGAACGACGAACGGATCGCGAACATCAGCCCGGCCAGCGCCACCGTCGCGAACGCGATCACCGTCGCGATCCCGTACACGTGCCGGCTGTCGGCGCCCATCAGGTTCGCCGTCTCCGGATCGTCGGAGGAGGCGCGCAGCATCCTGCCCAGCCCCGTACGCGACAGGAACAGCTGGATGCCTGCCAGCGCCGCGCACGCCAGCAGGAACGTGGTCAGCGACAGATAACCGACCGAGACCGCGCCGCTCACCTCGAACGACCCGGTCGCGAACGCCCCGGCGTCGAGCGTGCGCGTGTCCGCCGAGAACACCTCCAGCAGCACGTTCTGCAGCACGATCGACAACCCGAACGTGACCAGCAGCGTGGCCAGCGGCCCCGACGACAGGCTCCGCTGCAGCAGCACCCGCTGCGTCAGATAACCGAGCGCGGCGAACAACGGCACCGTCACCACGATCACCACCCACAACGGCAGCCCCGTCCCGCTGACCAGAGCCAGCGCCAGGAACGACGCCACGACCGCCAGATCGCCGTGCGCCAGGTTGACGATCCGCATCACCCCGAACATCAACGACAACCCAGTGGCGAACAGCGCATACAGGCCACCGAGCAGCAAACCCTGCACGACGGCGTTGACCCAGCCCATCAGTGACGTCCCTCCTGTGCGGGCTCCGCCGCCCCGATCCCGAAGTACGCGTGCTCGACCTGCTCCCCGGTCAGCTCCGCCGGCCGGCCCTGCAGCACCGAACGGCCTTCGAGCAGACAGTGCACCCGATCGGCGACCCGCATCGCCTGCGAGACGTCCTGCTCGACGATCAGCGCCGTCGTGCCCGCGCCGACGATGCCCGGCAGCACCTCGTAGATGCGGCGCACCACCACCGGCGCCAGCCCCAGCGACAACTCGTCGATGAGCAGCAGGTCAGGATTGGACAGCAGCGCCCGGCCGATCGCCACCGCCTGCTGCTCCCCGCCCGACAACTGCGCGGCGTTCTGCCCGCGCCGCTCGGCCATCCACGGGAACAGCTCCAGAACCGCCGCCATCGTCCACGGCCCCGGCCGCCCCCGGTACGCGCCCGCCAGCAGGTTCTCCTCCACCGTCAACGAGCGGAACAGCCGCCTGCCCTCCGGCACCAGCGCGACGCCCGCCACCACCCGCCTGTGCGCGGGCATCCGGGTGATGTCACGCCCCGCCAGCTCCACCGTCCCCGACGACGGCGCGTTCAGCCCGGCCAGCGCGCGCAGCAACGTCGACTTGCCCGCGCCGTTGGCGCCGATGATCGCCAGCACCTCACCCTCGTCCACGGACAGACTCACACCGTCCACGGCGCGCAGCTGCCCGTGATGGACGGTCAGATCCCGGACCGACAACAGCGTCACGACCCCTCCTCCGCACCGGCCTCGGGACCGGCGCCCAGGTAGAGCTCACGCACCCGCTGGTCGGCCAGGACCCGCAACGGCTCACCGTCGGCCACCACGTCACCCCCGGCCAGGCAGATCATCCGCCCGACCGTCTTGACCAGCGCGTGCACCACATGCTCGATCCACACGACACCGAGCCCGCCGGCGTGCAACTCCCTGACGACCGCCACCAGCTCGGCCACCTCGGGCTCGGTCAGCCCGCCCGCGACCTCGTCCAGCAGCAGCAGCCGCGGCCCGGTGCCCACCGCCCGCGCCACCTCCAGCCGCTTACGCTGCAACAACGCCAGCCGCCCCGCCGGAGTGTTCGCCAGCTCGGCCAGGCCGACGCGCTCCAGCACGCCCATCGCGTGCGCCTGCGCCTGCCTGCCCCGCAGCCCCGCCCCCTGATGCGCGCACACCAGCACGTTCTCGAACACCGTCAAATGCTCGAACGGCCGCGGCACCTGAAACGTACGGCCGATCCCGGCACGCGTGCGCGCATGCGGCGCCGCACCCGTGACATCCCGCCCGTCCAGCCACACCGTGCCGCCGTCCGGGCGCAGATCCCCCGAGATCATGGCGAACAGGCTCGACTTGCCGGCCCCGTTCGGGCCCACGATCCCCAGCGCCTCACCCGGCTCCACCGACAAACTCAGGTCACGGGCGACGACCACCTGACCGAAACTCTTGGCGACGCCGTCCAGACGCAGCAGCGGCGCCGCCATCAGTCGCCCTGGTTCGTGGGCAGCAGGTCGCCGCCGACCGGCACATCCTTGTTCGGCGTGTTGTCGACGATCACCACATCCCACGGGAACTTCTCACCCTTGCGCCACTGCCCGCCCACCGGATGCTGGATCGCGATGCCCGGCTGCGGCCCCGCCGTGAAGTCGAGCTTCCCGCTCATGCACTCGATCTTCATCCCGCGCAGCTTCGACGCCACCTCGTCACGATCCTTCGGATCGCTCGCCTCCTTGAACGCCTGCACCGCGATCTCGAACAGCGAATACACCGACCCCAGCGCCTGCGTCCACTGCTTGCCCGTCGACGCCGCGAAGTCGTCCGCCAGCTGCTTGGCGCTCCTGCCGTCCAGCGTCGAGGTGTACGGATGCGCCGGACTCCACCAGAAGTCCGTGGCGATGTTGGCCGCCAGCTGCCCCAGCGCCTCCGCCTCCGACGGGAACAACATCACCTTGGCCACCGTGGCCAGCTTCGGCCGGAAACCCTGCTGCCGCGCCTGCTTCCAGAACGTCTGGAAGTCCGGCGGGATCGGCGTGCAGGTGAACAGCTCCGCCCGCGACTCCTTGAACGTGGCGATCTGCGCCGTGAAGTCCGCCGCCCCGTTCTGATAGGCGCCACCGTCGACCGGCGTGTAACCGGACTCCTTCATCATCGCCCCGAGCCCCTGCCGGAAGGCGTTCGCATCGGTGTCGTTCGGCCACAACGCCGCCACGTTCTTGTTCGACGGATCCACCCGCTCCCACATCGGGATGAAACAGTCGGCGAACTCCCGCATGCCGAAGAAGAACAGCGTCGTGTACGTGAACCCCTCACCATCCTTGCCGCCCCGGCCGTTGAACCACGCCTCCCACGGAGCGATCGTGGTCACGTTCGGGATCCCGTTCGCCTCACACTGGTCGGCGACCGGATTCGTGGTGTCCGGAGTGGAGGAACCGACGATCAGATCCACCTTGTCACTGTTGATCAGCTGACGCGTGACCTCGGTCGCCCGGTTCGGATTCGACTGCGTGTCCTTGACGACGATCTCGATCCGGCGCTTCTGCCCACCGGCGGTGAAACCGTTACGCAACGCGTCCTGGATCTGCTGCACCACGAAATTGTCCGCGGCGGCGAACCCCGCCAGCGGACCCGTCTGCGGACTCACATAACCGATCTTCAGCACATCCGACGACGAACTACCGGCGCCCTTCAGCCCTCCGCAGGCGCCCACCAAGGACGTACCGCCGAGAGCCGCCGCCGCCTTCAGGAAAGAACGCCGATCCAGGCCGCGTGTGGGGATGTCACTCACGCCAAACTCCTCGTTTCGACGGCGCGCAGGCAGCACTGAACCTGGACACGCCGCAGTTGCTCTGGGGGATGTCTCACCCGGCCACCAGCTGGCCGGGGAACGGCACGGACCTCCGGTGGCGGAAGTTGAGCCGACCGTACGGTCCCGCCCACACCAGAGCAACACAGCGTTCGAACCACCCGAACGCGATTTGCCTCCCCCGAACGCCCCTACTCCGGCCGGTAACCCAACCGCCGCGAAATCTCCGCCGCCGTACGCCGCAACGGCCCCTCCAACCGCCCCGCCAGCGACTCCACCGCCGCCGGCGCCATCGTCAGATGCACCGCCACGTTCACCGCCGCCACCACCTCACCCGAACGATCACGCACCGGCGCCGCGAACGACCGCAACCCCGGCGCCAGCTCCTCGTCGTTCACCGCCCACCCGCTCTGCCGCACCTTCGCCAGCGCAGCCACCAACTGCTCCCTGTTCGTGATCGTCTTCGGACCCCGCCGCGCCATGTCGATCCGATCCAGCGTCTGCCGCAACGCCACCGGATCCCGGAAAGCCAGCAACACCTTCCCCATCGACGTGCAGTACGCCGGCAACCGCGACCCCACATGCAGATTCAGATCCATCGCCAGCGAACTCCGCCGCGCACTACGCCGCCGATCCACATACACCACGTCCGGCCCGTCACACAGCCCCATACTCGCCGTGAACCCCGTCTCATCGGCCAGCGCCTGCAACACCGGCCCCGCCACCTTCGTCAACTCCATCGAATCGATCGCCGCGAAACCCAGATCCACCACCCGCGGCCCCAGGAAATACTTCTTCGTCTCCGGGTCCTGCCGCAGATACTCCAGCTTCACCAGCGTCGCCACATACCGATACGTCGTGCTCTTGTTCAACCCCACCGCCCGCGCCAGATCCGCGATCCCCAGCACCGAACGATCACCACCGAACGCCGACAGCACACTCAGCCCCCGCTCCAAAGACACCGAGAACGCCGAAGAACCAGCCGCCGCACGACCACGAGAAGAACCATCATCAGCCACGCGTGCCAGAATACGACCCCAACGTTCTAACCATCCGAACCGTTGTGGACAGCCCGCCCCCACCACCGGAAAGCTAACGGCCGGCAACAACGAGCAAGAAGATCGGGGACTCGATGGCCGCGGCACAACCCTGGACCGCAAACACCACACACTTCATCGCCGGCACCTGGACACCCGCCACCACCGGCCGCACCTACCCCAACCGATCCCCCTGGTCAGGCCACATCCTCGGCCACGCCGCAGCCGGAGACGCCGAAGACACCGAACGCGCCATCACCGCCGCCCACCACGCCTTCCCCACCTGGAGCCGCACCCGCCCCGCCGAACGCCAGCGCGTCTTCCTCAACGCCGCCGACCTCCTCGAACAACGCGCCACCCACGTCCTCGCCGCCCTCGCCGCAGAAACCGGCTGCGGCCACCACTTCGGCACCGTACAACTCGACTTCGCCGTCAAACTCCTCCGCCAAGCCGCCAACCTCGCCTACCGCCCCGCAGGCGAACTCCTCCCCTCCGACACCGACGGCACCCAAGCCATGGCCGTACGCAAACCCGTCGGCGTCGTCGCCGCCATCGCCCCCTGGAACGCCTCACTCACCCTCTCCGGCCGCGCCATCACCGGCCCCCTCGCCCTCGGCAACACCGTCGTACTCAAACCCTCCGAAGAAGCCCCCTACACCGGCGGCACCCTCTGGGCCGAAATCCTCCACCAAGCCGGACTCCCCGCCGGAGCACTCAACGTCATCACCCACGCACCCGGCGAAGCCGGCGCCGTCGGCGACACCCTCCTCGCCAGCCCCCTCGTCAAACGCCTCAACTTCACCGGCTCCACCCCCACCGGCAGACGCCTCGCCGAAAAAGCCGGCCGCCACCTCAAACGCGTCGTCCTGCAACTCAGCGGCCAGAACCCCCTCATCGTCGCCGCCGACGCCGACCTCACCCACGCCGTCGACGCCGCCGTCTACGGCGCCTTCATCCACCAAGGCCAGGTCTGCATGTGCGCCCGCCGCATCTACGTCGAACGCCCCCTCGCCGACGCCTTCACCGAACGCTTCGCCGCCCGCGCCGCCCGACTCCCCACCGGCGACCCCGCCGACCCCGCCACCGTCATCGGCCCCGTCATCAACGAATGGGCCCTCGCCCTGCTCGACCGGCGCGTCAAAGAAGCCGTCGGACTCGGCGCCCGCGTCCTGGCAGGCGGCGAACCCGCACCCCCCTGCTACCCCGCCACCGTCCTCACCGACGTCCCCGACGAAGCCGAGATCGCCCAGAGCGAGACCTTCGGCGCCGTCGTCGTCGTGGAGACCGTCGACTCCGCCGAAGAGGCCGTCGCCCGCGCCAACCACACCGACCTCGGCCTCGCCGCCTCCATCATCACCGGCGACAGCCGGCGCGGACTACGCCTGGCCGCCACCCTGGAAGCCGGCATCGTCCACGTCAACGACCAGCCCGTCAACGACGAACCGCAGATGCCCTTCGGCGGCGTCAAGGACAGCGGCTGGGGACGGTTCGGCCTCGGCTTCGCCGCCGAGGAGTTCTGCGAGACCCAGTGGGTCACCGTACGGGACGACCCCCGCACCTACCCCTTCTGACCGTCGCAGGGTTGAAGGGTTGGTGGCGTGTGGTTTCCGTACCCACCCGCGCCCTTTACATTGTAGATTTCATGTACGAGGACAGCACCGGCCTGATCCGATACCCGAGCCGCTCGTACACGGCGATGGCCGTGGCGTTGTCGTCGTCCACCATCAGCGCCGCCCGCCCGTACGACGCCACCAGCTCCCCCGACACCCACCCGCACACCCGCTCGGCCAGCCCGCGCCCCCGGAACGCGGCCGCCGTCGCCACCCCCGCCAGCACGCCCACCGACGGAGCCGGCCAGGCGTCGGCCGCCACCGACGCCAGCACCCCGTCCACCCGCACCCCCGCCCACCGGCGCACCCCCGGCATCCCGGGAGCCGCGTAGGAGTCCGGCGCGTCCACCGCCAGCAGCGCGGCCACCTCCCCCTCGGCCTCTGCCGGCAACCAGCCCACCTCCGTCGCGAAGGCCGGACCGGACGGAAAACCCGGCCCAGGCCGGTCGGCCAGGCTCATCCAGGAGAACGCGCCGCCCACCTCCAGCCCGTCCAGCTTCGCCACCACCTGCGCCAGCAGCCCCCGCTCACCCCACGGCCGGTAGGAGGGCCCCAGCTCGGCCAGCGCGTGCCGGACCAGCTCCACCGCGTCGGCGGCCTCCCCCCACACCGCCAGCCGGTCGTGGCGCGACACCCCGGGCGCGGCGGACACCACCGCGCCGCCCGACGCCCACGCCCGCGCCGGCCCGCCGCCGCCGAGGTCCTGCGCGTTCCACACCACCAGGTCGTCGTCACCGCACGCGGCCCGCAACCCGGCGAGCGAGGCCAGCTCGTGGATCACAGGATGGCGCCCGGACGGTACGCGGCCGCCTCCGGGTGCTCGGCCACCACGCGGCCCACCTGCTCGACGACCTCCCGCACCTGGCCGGCGGCGGCGCCGGTGAACGACACCCGGTCGGCCAGCAGCGCATCCAGCGCCGCCCGGTCCAGCGGGAACCGCTCGTCCGCGGCCAGCCGGTCGAGCAGCTCGTTGGCGCCGCCGCTACGGCGCATCGCCAGCGCGGACGCCACCGCGTGCTCCTTGATCAGCTCGTGCGCCCGCTCGCGCCCCATCCCGGCCCGGACCGCCGCCATGAGCATCTTGGTCGTCGCCAGGAACGGCAGGTAGCGGTCGAGCTCGGCGGAGATCACGGCCGGGAAGGCGCCGAACTCCTCCAGCACCGTCAGCATCGTCTCCACCAGGCCGTCGAAGGCGAAGAACGCGTCCGGCAGCGCCACCCGGCGCACCACCGAGCAGGACACGTCGCCCTCGTTCCACTGGTCGCCCGCCAGCTCCCCCACCATGGAGGCGTAACCCCGCAGCACCACGGCCAGGCCGTTGACCCGCTCGCACGAACGGGTGTTCATCTTGTGCGGCATCGCCGACGAGCCGACCTGGCCCTCCTTGAAACCCTCGGTGACCAGCTCGTGACCGGCCATCAGCCGGATCGTCCTGGCCAGCGAGGACGGCGCGGCGGCCAGCTGGACGAGCGCGGTGACGACCTCGAAGTCCAGCGAGCGCGGGTAGACCTGGCCGACGCTGGTCAGCCGGCGCTCGAAGCCCAGGTGGGCCGAGACGCGCTCCTCCAGCTCCGCCAGCTTGGCGTGGTCGCCGCCGAGCAGGTCGAGCATGTCCTGGGCGGTGCCGACCGGACCCTTGATGCCGCGCAGCGGGTAGCGGGCGATCAGCTCCTCCAGCCGCCGGTAGGCCACCATCAGCTCGTCGGCGGCGCCCGCGAAACGCTTGCCGAGGGTGGTGGCCTGGGCGGCGACGTTGTGGGACCGGCCGGCCAGCACGGTCGCCTCGTGACGGGCGGCGAGCTCGGCCAGGCGGGCCAGCAGCGCCACCACGCGGCCCCGCACCAGCAGGAGACTGTCGCGGACCTGCAGCTGCTCGACGTTCTCCGTCAGGTCGCGGGAGGTCATGCCCTTGTGGACCTGCTCGTGCCCGGCCAGCGCGTTGAACTCCTCGATGCGCGCCTTGACGTCATGACGGCTCACCCGCTCGCGCGCCGCGATCGACTCCAGGTCGACCCTGTCGACGACCTTCTCATAGTCGGCGATCGCACCCTCCGGCACCGCCACGCCGAGCTCGGCCTGCGCGCGCAGCACCGCCAGCCACAGCCGCCGCTCGGCGATCACCTTGTGCTCGGGAGACCACAGGCGGGCCAGCTCCGGCGAGGCGTAACGGGCTGCCAGGACGTCAGGGATGCGAGGCTTGGAAGTCACGTTGGACAAGTGTATGGGCAGGTGCGCGGCCCGTACCGCACAGGCCGGTATCAGCGATCACATTCTTACGGTAGCACCGATAACTTATCGGTGATACCATCAATTCTGTTAACAGTGAAAACATCTCGGGGAGACACCTCATGAACACGCGCACCCTCGGCGTCACCGGGCCGGTCGTGTCCGAGCTCGGGCTCGGCCTGATGGGCATGTCCGACCTCTACGGCCCCGCCGACGAGAAGGAGTCGCTGGCCACCATCCACGCCGCCCTCGAAGCGGGCGTCACACTGCTGGACACCGGCGACTTCTACGGCATGGGCCACAACGAGCTGCTGCTGCGCGACGCCCTGCGCGGCGGCGACCGCGACCGCGTCGTGATCAGCGTCAAGTTCGGCGCGCTGCGCGGCCCCGACGGCGGCTGGCTCGGCTACGACACCAGCCCGGCCGCGACCAAGACCTTCCTCGCCTACAGCCTGCGGCGGCTCGGCACCGACCACATCGACGTCTACCGGCCCGCCCGGCTCGACCCCGAAGTGCCCATCGAGGAGACCGTCGGCACGCTCGCCGAGCTGGTCCAGGCCGGATACATCCGCCACATCGGCCTGTCCGAGGTCGGCGCCGACACCCTGCGCAGGGCCGCCGCCGTGCACCCGATCAGCGACCTGCAGATCGAGTACTCACTGCTGTCACGCGGCATCGAGACCGAGATCCTGCCCACCGCGCGGGAGCTCGGCATCGGCGTCACGGCCTACGGCGTGCTGTCGCGCGGCCTGCTGAGCGGCCACTGGACCCCGGACAGAAACCTCGCCGCCGGCGACTTCCGCACCGCCAGCCCGCGCTTCCAGGGCGGCAACCTGGAGCACAACTTGGCACTGGCGGAGGCCCTGCGCGGCGTCGCCGAACGCAAGGGCGTGACCGCCGCCCAGGCCGCGATCGCCTGGGTGAGCCGGCAGGGCCAGGACATCGTCCCGCTCGTCGGCGCCCGCACCCGGGCCCGGCTGGCCGAATCCCTCGCCGCGACCGGCGTCCACCTCACCGAGCAGGACCTCGCGGACATCGAGCGCGCGGTGCCCGCCGGCGCCGCCTCCGGCGCGCGCTACGCCGCGCCGGCGATGGCCCACCTGGACAGCGAACGATGACCGGCACGGGCCAAATCGATAACATCATCCTGTTACCATCGGAAACATGGCGAAGACGCACCGGGACCGCATCATCGAAGCCGCCTCGGCCCTGCTCACCGAGGGCGGGCGCGACGCGGTCTCGACCCGCGCCGTGAGCGCCGCCGCCGGGGTGCAGGCCCCGGCGATCTACCGCGTCTTCGGCGACAAACAGGGCCTGCTCGACGCCGTGGCCGGCCACGGCTTCCAGACCTACCTGCGCAGCAAGAAGGACAACCCCGTCACCGACGACCCGGTCGCCGACCTGCGCCGCGGCTGGGACCTGCACGTCGGATTCGGCCTGGCGCACCCCGCCCTCTACAGCCTCATCTACGGCGACCCGCGCCCCGGCGAGTCACCCGCCGCCCGCCAGGCGTCGGAGATCCTCTCCGACATGATCCACCGCATCGCCGAGGCCGGCCGGCTCGCCATGACCGAGGAACGCGCCGCCCTCCTCGTGCACGCCGCCGGCCGCGGAATCACCCTCACCCTCATCTCCATGCCCGAGGAGCAGCGCGACCCGGCCCTGTCGGCCACCGCCCGCGACTCGGTCATCGCCACCATCACCACCGGCCCGCCGCCCGGCGCGACGCCGGACGGCGGGCCGGTCGCAGCCGCCGTCGCGCTGCGCGCGGTGCTGCCCCGCACCACCGCGCTCAACGCGCCGGAACGCGCCCTGCTGGCCGACTGGCTCGACCGCATCGCCACGAGCGGCTAGCGGGGGCGTCTGCCCGCACGGCACCGGGCCGCACGGGCGGACACGCCCGTCAGGGCGCCGCCGTCTCCAGCACCTTCGGCTCCGGCTTCGCCTCCGGCGGGGTGCGCCGCATCCGCTCCTTGCCCCGCTCCACCATCGTGTACAGCGTCGGCACCAGCACCAGCGTCAGCAACGTCGAGCTGATCAGACCGCCGATCACCACGATCGCCAGCGGCTGCGAGATGAACCCGCCGTGACCCGTCACGCCGAGCGCCATCGGCACCAGCGCGCAGATCGTCGCCACCGCCGTCATGAGGATCGGCCGCAACCGCCGCCGGCCGCCCTCCACGACCGCCTCCACGATCCCCATGCCCTGGGCGCGGTACTGGTTGATCAGGTCGATCAGCACGATCGCGTTCGTCACCACGATGCCGATGAGCATCAGCATGCCGATCAGCGCCGGCACGCCCATCGCCGTGTCCGTGGCCACCAGCAGCCCCACCGCGCCGGTCGCCGCGAACGGGATCGACACCAGCAGGATCAGCGGCTGCACGAAGCTGCGGAACGTCGCCACCATGATCATGAAGACGATGGCGATCGCCGCCAGCATCGCCATCCCCAGGTCCGCGAACGCCTCCTCCTGGTCCGCCGAAGCGCCGCCGATCTCGTACGCGGCGCCGGCCGACAGGCCCAGCCCGTCCAGCTCGCGCGTCAGCTCGGCGGTGACGCTGCCCAGGTCGGCGGCCGTGGCCTTGGCCGAGACGGTGGCCGAACGCTCACCGTCGATCCGGGTGATCTGGGTGGGACCGTCCACCTTCTCCACCTCGGCCACCGACGACAGCTTCACCAGCCCGGACGCCGTCGGCAGCCGCAGGTCGCGCACCGCCTTGACGTCGTCGGGCGCGTCGCCGACGCGCAGCACCAGGTCGCTCGCCCGGCCGTCCAGCGTGAGCTGGCCCAGCGGGGCGCCGCGGAACGCCTGCGCCACCGTCTGCCCGATCTGCGCCTCGGTCAGGCCGCGCGCGGCGGCCTTCTCCCGGTCCACCCGCACCTCGATCCGCGGGGCGCTCGTCTCCAGGTTCGAGGACACGTCCCGCAGCCCCTCCACCTGGCCCATGGCGCCCGTCACCGCGTCGGCGGCCGAGCGCAGCGCGCCGATGTCGGGAGCGCGCACGATCACCTGGACGCTGTCGGAGGAGAACCCCGCGGCCGACGCGCCGCCCACCGTCACCTCGCCGATGCCCGACACCTCGGCCAGCCGGTCACGCAGCTCCTGCTCCACCGCCGGAGTGTCGCTGCCGTCCTTGATCGTGATCGAGTAGGAGGCACGGTCGGCGCCGCCCCCGGTCCCGCCCATCATGGCGTTGCCGCCGCCGACGTTCACCTGGTAGGACTCGACCGAGTCGACCTGTTCCAGCACCTCCTCGACCTTGGCCGCCGCCTTGTCGGTGGTCTTCAGGTCGGTGCCCACCGGCATCCGCTGGCTCATCGAGATCGTGTCCTGGCCCGAGGAGTCCAGGAAGTTCGTCTGCAGGCTGCCCGCCAGCCCCATCGTGCCGGCGAACACCACCACGCCGATCAGCAGCGTCACGACCTTGAAGCGGGTGGCGAAACGCAGCACCGGCAGGTAGGCGCGCTGCAGCGGCGAGCGCAGCTCCTTGGCCTCCGCCTTCTCCCGCTGCGCCCTGGCCTCCTCCGGCGTCAGCCCGCGCGTCCCGAGGAACCAGTAGGCCAGCACCGGCACCACCGTCAGCGACACCACCAGCGAGGCCAGCAGCGCCACCGTCACCGTGATCGCGAACGGCGCGAACAGCTCGCCCACCATGCCGCCGACGATCGCGATCGGCGCGAACACCGCCACCGTGGTCAGCGTCGACGCCGTCACCGCGCCCGCCACCTCGCGCACGCCCGTCAGGATCGCCGACCGCCTGGCCTCGCCGTAGCTGAGATGCCGCTTGATGTTCTCCAGCACCACGATCGAGTCGTCCACCACCCGGCCGATCGCGATCGTCAGCGCGCCCAGCGTCAGCATGTTGAGCGAGTAGTCGCCCAGCCACAGCACCAACAGCGCGATCACCACCGACAGCGGGATCGACACCGCCGTCACCAGCGTGGAGCGCACCGACAGCAGGAACACCAGGATGACCAGCACCGCGAACACCAGGCCGAGAATGCCCTCGGTGGTGAGGTTCTCGATCGACTCCTCCACGTACGGGGCCTGGTCGAAGACCACCTCGATCGCGGTGTCGGAGCCGTCGCCGAGCGCGCGGGTCAGCTCGGGCAGCTTCTCGCGCACCTCGTGGGAGATCGCCACCGCGTTGCCGTCGGGCACCATGGTGACCGACACGCCCAGGCTCGTGTGGCCGTCGGTGCGGGTGATCGTGGTGGCGTCGGACAGGCCGCGCTCCACGGTCGCCACGTCACCGAGCTTGACCGGCTTCGGCGCGCGCTGCTGCACGGCCTGCTGCGGCGCCTGCGGCTGCGCCTGCCGCGCCTGCTGCGCGTTCTGAGCCTGCTGCTGCTGCGGCTGGGCCTGGGGCTGCGGCTGGGCCGGCGTGAGGTAGAGGTCGCGGATGTCCTCGACCGACTCGACGCGCGTGCCGACCTGGACGGTCAGCGACGTGCCGTCCTCCACCAGCGAACCGGCCGGGACCGGCGTGCCGTTGGCGCGCAGCGCCTCGGGGATCTGCGCCGCCGACACCCCGGCCAGCGCCATCTTCCCCAGATCCGGCGTGATCGTCACGACCTCGTCGCGGGTGCCGGTCACCTGCGCCTCGCGCACGCCGTCGACGGCCCGCAGCTCCGGCAGCACGATGCCGCGCAGCTTGTCGGCCATCTCCCGCGGGTCGCCGCCGTCGCCCACCGCCAGCACCAGCACCGGGATGTCGTCGGTGCTGCCCGCCACGACCTGCGGCTCCACGTTCGCCGGGAGCTGACCGCCGATCCGGTTGACCGCCTGCTGCATCCGGCTGATCGCCGCGTCGACGTCGGTGCCGTACTCGAAGGCGACCTGGATCTGCGCCAGCCCTTCCTTCGACGTCGAGGTCATCGACTCCATGCCGTCGAGCCCCTGGAAGGAGTCCTCCAGGGGCTCGGTGACCTGTTCTTCCACGATGTCCGGCGACGCGCCCGGATAAGCCGCCACCACGAAGGCGCCGGGAAAGCTCAGCGACGGCAGCAACTGCTGCTTCAGCTGCGGGATCGTGAACAGGCCGAAGGCGCTGAGCACGACCGCGATCAAGATCACTAGACTGCGGTTGGCAAGGCTCAACCGGGCGAGTGCGGTCATGGAGTCGGTTCCCTTCAAGATTTCGGCCCCAGACTAACACTTCGCCTTGGACGAATATTTAACGTCGCACGACGTTCCTGATAACCTTCTCAGGAAATCGAGAGGTGTACGTGAACGACGAACGCGACGATCTGATCCACCAGATCATGGAGATCCAGCGCGACCTCGGCCGGGCCCTCGCCCGCCACCAGTCGCCGCTGTTCTCCTCCAACCTCACGATGCGCCAGCTCAAGGTCATCATGCTCGTCGCCGCCAACGGCTCGGCCACCGGCCAGGACCTCTCCCACAACCTCGGCGTCACCCTCGGCACCGTCACCGGCCTCGTCGACCGCCTGGTCGCCCACGGCCTGGTCAGCCGCCACGAGGACCCCCACGACCGGCGCGTGCGCCGGGTCGAGCTCACCCCCGCCGGCCGCACCCTCATCGAGGAGATCAACGACGCCGGCCTCAAGCAGTACCGCCGGATCATGAACCACCTCGACACCGAGACGCTCCGCTGCCTCCACCACGTGACCGTCCGCCTCCACGAAGCCGCCGCCGAGCTGCATCGGGCGTCGTAGCGGGGGTTCCCTCCGTACGAGAGATCACGACCCCCGCCCGGCGCCTTTACAATGTAGATCAGCTGGTCAGGCGGGACAGCGACGGCGGCAGCTCACCCTCGCAGGCCACCGTCAGCCGGCGCGTCGCCCGCGTGATCGCCACGTACAGGTCCTGCGCCCCGTTCGGCGACTGGGCCAGGATCGCGGCGGGATCCGCCACGATCACCGCGTCGAACTCCAGCCCCTTGGCCCTCGTCACCGTCAGCACCGTCACCGGCGCGTCCAGGTCCTGCCCGGGGAACAGCGCCGCCGCCCGCCCGTACAGCGCGTCCGGGACCACCACGCCCACCCGGCCCTCGCCGATCGCCGCCAGCTCCTCGCGGGCCAGCTCCGGCAGGTCCGCGAGCCCCGCCCGCACCGATCGGGGAGGCGCGCCGCCGTCGCGCACCGAGCGCGGCGGCGTCAGCGACGGGTCGATCGCCGCCAGCACGTCCGCCGCCACTTCCATGATCTCGGCCGGGGTGCGGTAGTTCACCTCCAGCCGCTCCTCCCGCCAGCGGCCCTCCAGGTACGGATCCAGCACCTCGCCCCACGAGCGGGCCCCCGCCGCCGAACCCGTCTGCGCGAGGTCGCCGACCACCGTGAGCGACTTGGCCGGCACCCGGCGCATCACCAGCCGCCAGGCCATCGCCGACAGCTCCTGCGCCTCGTCCACGATCACGTGCCCGTACGCCCAGGTGCGGTCCCGCGCCGCCCGGTCGGCCGTCGTCAGCTCGGACCCGTCGTCGGCGTGCCGCTCGGCCAGCACGTCGGCCCGTTCGAAGATGCCCTCCTCCAGCACGCCGGTGGTCTGCAGCACCTCCCGGGCGAACAGGTGACGCTCGCGCAGGTCCTCCTCCGCGCGGCGGCCCGCCGCCCGCGCCGCCGAGTCGTCCTGGCCCAGCAGCTCGGCCGCCTCGTCGAGCAGCGGCACGTCACCGGCCGTCCAGGCGGCGCCGGCGGGCCGCACCAGCGCCCGCCAGTCCAGGTCCGGCGGGCACAGCGCCTCCAGCGTCTCCGGCGAGGACAGCAGCTCGCCGATCAGCCGCGACGGCGTCAGCTCCGGCCACAGCGCGTCGAGCGCCTCCCGCACCTCCGGCTGCGCCCACAGCCGCTCCGACGCCACCGCCAGGTCGATCTCGTCCAGGTCGGACTCCAGGTCCAGCGGCCCGGCCAGCTCCGGGTCCTCCAGCTCCATCTCCGCCAGGCGCAGCCCCTCCTCCAGCGCCCGCGCCTCGGCCCTGGCCAGCTCCTTGAGCATCTCCGTCACGTACAACTTGCGTGCCATGTTGTGCGTCAGCCGCACCGCGCGCGCCCGCGCCCGGTGCCGGGCGCAGGTCTCGTGCGGGACCCGCAGCCGCAACCCGTCGAGCTCCACCACCAGCTCGCCGTCCGGCACCCGCTGGCGATCGCGCACCGCCGCGGCCACCACCCCGGCCATCCGGATGTCGCCCTTGACGACCGCGGCCGCCGGCGGGTCGGCGGCCGTCGCGCGCACCCCCGGGAACAGCTCGCCGAGCGTCGCCATCACCACCTGCGTCTCCCCCAGCGACGGCAGCACCTGGCCGATGTAGCGCAGGAACATCGCGTTCGGGCCGACCACCAGCACGCCGCGCCGCTCCAGCGTGTCGCGGTGGGTGTAGAGCAGGTAGGCGGCGCGGTGCAGCGCCGCCACCGTCTTGCCGGTGCCCGGCCCGCCCTGCACCACCAGCGCGCCCTGCAGCGAGGCGCGGATCACCCGGTCCTGCTCGGTCTGGATGGTGGCCACCACGTCGCCCATGCGGCCGGTGCGGCCCCGGCGCAGCGCCGCCAGCAGCGCCGCCTCCCCCACCAGCGTGCGGCGCTCGCCGTCGCTCATCCCCTCCAGGTCGAACACCTCGTCGTCCAGCCCCGTGACCGTGCGGCCCCGCAGGTGCAGGTGGCGGCGGCGCACCAGCGAGCCGGGGTCGGTGGCGGTGGCCAGGTAGAACGCGCGCGCGGCCGGAGCCCGCCAGTCGATCAGCACCGCCGAGCCCTCCTCGTCGCGCAGGCCGATCCTGCCGACGTAGACGCTCCGGCCGTCGCGGTCGTCGACCCGGCCGAAGCACAGCCCGCGCTCCACCCCGTTCAGCTGCGCCAGGCGGCGGGCCTGCGACGTGGCCAGCGCCTCGCGCTCGACCATGGCCTGGCGGGTGCCGCCGCCCCGGGCGTGCACGGCGCGCAGCGCCGACTCCGCCCGCTCCCTGGCGGAGTCGAGCCTGCCGTAGAGGCCCGACACGACCCGCTGTTCGGTGTCAAGGGCCACGGCGAGAGCATCTTGACGATTATCCATCAAGTGGTATACTCCTTACGGGAGACGTGTGAAGACTGCCTTAGATGTCAAGCAGTCGAGCTTACCTCCCGTCGGCGTGCGCGGCAACGCCTCCCTGCCGACCGCCTCCGCCGGGCCGCGTGCTAGCTTGCCGATCATGCCTGACTACCTGCAGAGCCTGTTCTCCCTCGCCGGGCGGCGCGCGCTGGTCACCGGCGGCAGCTCCGGCATCGGCTACGCCATCGCCGAGGCGCTCGGCCGCGCCGGCGCCGAAGTGGTGATCGTCGCCCGCGGCAAGGCCGGGCTCGACCGCGCCGCCGAACGGCTGCGCGGACACGGCGTCACCGCCGCCACGATCGTGGCCGACCTCGGCGACCGCGAGGCCGTGCGCCGCGTGTGCGAGCAGGCCGGCCACATCGACGTGCTGGTCAACGACGCGGCCAACAACATCCGCAAGCCCATGGCCGAGCTGACCGAGGACGACTACGCGCAGACCATCGCGGTCAACCTGACCGCCCCCTACCTGCTCGGGCAGCACTACGGGCCGCTCATGGCCGCACGCGGCTGGGGCCGCGTCATCAACATCGGCTCCCAGCAGAGCGTCCGCGCCTTCGGCGACAGCGGCGTCTACGGCGCCGCCAAGGCCGCGCTCGCCGGCCTCACCCGCTCCCAGGCCGAGGCATGGTCCGCCCAGGGAGTGTCGGTCAACACGATCATCCCCGGATTCGTCCTCACCCCGCTGACCGAGCCCGCCCAGGCCATCCCCGGCCGCGTCGAGCAGATGGCCGCCCGTCACATGGCCGGCCGCAACGGCGTCCCCCAGGACTTCGCGGGCGCCGCGGTGTTCCTGGCGAGCGACGCCGCCGCGTTCGTCACCGGCCACCTGCTGTACGTCGACGGCGGCTTCTCGGTCCACTGACCCGGCGCCTTTACAAAGTAGATCACTTGACTCAGCCTCGACGGGTTCATCGCCCGGCCCGACGGCGACCTCGACTGGCTCGTCAGCAGGGACGAGGCCGCCGGCGGCGACCTCGGCTACCAGGAGTTCATCGACGGCGTCGACACCGTCGTCATGGGCCGCGGCACGTACGAGACCAGGCTGGGCTTCGACCCCTGGCCGTACGAGGGCATGCGCGTCGCCGTCCTCAGCACCACCCTGGAGCAGGACGCCGACCCGCGCGTCACCGTCTACCGCGACCTCGGCTCCCTCGTGCGCGGCCTGGCCGCCCACGGCACGAAGAGCGTCTACGCCGACGGCGGCCAGGTCATCAGGACGTTCATGCGGGCCGGATGATCGACAACCTCACCATCACCACCGTGCCGGTGCTGATCGGCACGGGCGTGCCGCTGTCCGGCCCGCTGGAGGAGGACGTCGCGCTGACCCACCGGTCCACGCGGGTGCTCGGCGCGGGCGTCGTCCAGTCGACCTACGCCGTCGCCCGGTGACCCTTCACCGGCCGGCCGCGCGGGGAACATCCGCGGCCTCCCCGTGGTTACATGACTCGTGGCCGGTGTGCCCAGTGTCCCCGGGCCTCACCTATCGCCTTCGCGGACTACCGTACGGCTGGAGCCGCGTTGAGCCTTTCGCCGAGAGGCGACACGCACACCGGTACGCACACGTATGGCTGAAGGCCCCCGCCGACCCGGCGGGGGCCTTCGCCGTTCCACGACCGTCACAGGGGACTGGCATCCTGTACGGATGCGACAGGTGACCGTCCTCGGCAGTTGTGGTGCGTTTCCCGAGCCGGGCCGTGCCTGCAGCGGGTTCGCGGTGGACTGGGACGGTTACCGGCTGCTGCTCGACCTGGGCTACGCCACCCTGCCGCGGTTGCTCGCGCACTGGCCGGACGGCGCGGTGGACGCGGTCGTCGTCACCCACGAGCACCCCGACCACTGCGTCGACCTTCACGGGTTGTTCCGGATGCGTTTCTATGGCGACCCCGGTGGCCCACGGCTGCCGTTGTACTGCCCGCCGGGCGTGCTCGACCGGATCGGCGGGCTGGAGCCCGACGCCGACCTCCACGCGGTCTTCG
Source organism: Nonomuraea sp. NPDC050478 (assembly GCF_044458265.1). Lineage (NCBI taxonomy): Bacteria > Bacillati > Actinomycetota > Actinomycetes > Streptosporangiales > Streptosporangiaceae > Nonomuraea > Nonomuraea sp. NPDC050478. The sequence continues at coordinate 198,168 of NZ_JBITHT010000007.1, forward strand.
ATGTGCGTCCGCTGCCGGGCGGTCACCGGGTGGGGCCGTTCGCCCTCACGGGATTGTCGCTGCCGCACTATGTGCCCAACGCCGGCGTCCGCCTGGAGGCCGACGGGGTCGTCCTGGCCTACACCGGCGACACCGGTCCGACTCCCGCGCTCGCCGAACTCGGGCGCGACGTCGACCTGTTCATCGTCGAGGCCACCGACCGCGACGGCGAGACCGACCGCCCCACCCGCAATCTGCTCGCCTCCACAGAGGCCGGTCACTGGGCCCGACGCGCACGCGCACGCCGGTTGATGCTCACCCACTTCTGGCCGGGCAACGACCGGGCCGCCTCCGTGGCCGCCGCCCGCGAGGAGTTCGGCGGTGAGGTGTTGGCGGCCGAGGAAGGACTCACTGTCCCACTCGGGTGGAACTGATCAACGAGCGAGGGCCGGCGTCCGGTGTTTTCAACCGAAGACGCCCGTCCGCAGGGCTCAGGCCGGAGTGACCGCGGAGTCCGCCGGACGATCGGGGCGGGAGCCGGGCTCGGTCAGCGGGGCGAACAGGGCGCCCAGTTTGTTCACCGTCTCGGGGATGATCCAGTAGTAGACCCAGGTGCCGCGCCGCTCGCTGCCGATCAGGCCGGCGGTGCGCAGCACCTTCAGGTGGTGGCTGATGGTGGGCGCGGTCAGGTCGAAGGCGTCGGTCAGGTCGCACACGCAGGCTTCGCCGCCGGCGTGGGAGCCGATCATGGACAGCAGGCGCAGCCGGACCGGATCGGCGGCCGCCTTGAGCAGGACGGCCAGCTCGGCGGCGTCGCCTTCGCTGAGCGGCCGGCGGGCGATCGGCGCGCAGCACGTCCCGGCCTGAGCGTCCTGGCTGCTTCGGGCGAGGGGCAGGGTGGTGGCGGTCATGCGGAAGCCTCCGGGCCTGACTGGTGCTTCGATGTTCGTCTAAATGATAGGCGGTGGTAGAGGGTCAGCGCCGCGGCGGCGGTCAGGCAGGTGAAGGCGACGCCGGCCATGACCCATCCGTAGCCGGCGGCCTGGGCCAGCGCCAGGGCTGCGGCCGGGCTCACGGCCTTGGCCAGGGTGGCGGGCAGGGCCAGGCGGCCGGACAGGCTGGCGTAGGCGGTGGTGCCGTAGCGTTCGGTCAGCAGGTGCGGCTTGGTGATGGTGGCCACGCCGAAGCCGAGCCCGAACATCAGCACCGCGGCGACGGCGCCCGCGGTGGTGGCGCCGATCAGCGGCAGCGCGGCGGCGCCCACGGCTTGCAGGGCGAAGATGGCGGCGGCGATCAGCGCGGCGGGCAGGCGGCGCTGCAGCCCGGTGGTGATCAGCCGTCCGGTGACCGACAGCACGCCGAGCAGCCCGGCCACGCCGGCGGCCAGCAGCGGCGGGTGGCCGAGGTGGATCAGGTAGGTGATGAGCAGGACCGAGATGGTGGCCGTGCCGGCGCTGTGCAGGGTGAAGGCGGCGGCCAGCAACGAGAAGGCCGCCTGGCGGGTGGCGGCGCGCACCAGCGCCGCCCGCTCGCCGGCCCCGGACTGGGCCGAGTCACTCGTGTCCGACGCCGAAGGCTTCCCCGTCCGGGGACGGCCCACGGCCAGGAGATGCAGCGGAATGGCCGCCGCGCCGTAGACGACGCCGAGGATGATCAGGGCCTGGCGCCAGCCGTACGCCTGGACCAGCGCGCCGGTCACCGGCATGAAGATGGAGGAGGCGAACCCGGCCACCACGGTGACCGCGAGCAGCGCCATGGCGCGGGCCGGGGCGGCGAAGCGGGCGACGATCACGGCGAAGGCCGCCTCGTACAGCACCATGGCCGCGGCGACGCCGATGAGGACGAACACCGCGTACAACTGGGCCACGGTCCGCACCTGCGACCAGGCCAGCAGCGAGACGGCGCCCAGCACCGAGCCCGCCGTCATCAGGGCGCGGCCGCCGCGCGCGTCCAGCCAGCGGCCCGCCACCGGCGCGCCCAGCGCCGCGATGAGCACCGAGACCGTCAGCGCGAGCGAGATCCGCGAGGGGTCGGCGGCCAGGTCGCGGCTCATCGGCGTGAGCAGCACCGAGAAGCTGTAGTACAGCACGCCGAACCCGAGGGTCTGGGTGAGGGCCAGCGCCGCCACCAGGGGCCACCCCCTGCCCAGGCCGCGGCCGGGCGCGGGGCGGGCACCGCTCTCTCCGCCGGCCGAGGCGGCGGAGAGAGGATCGACGGCCGGCATAAGCGCTCCTTGGAAAAGAGGCGGTCGTCGGGGATCAGCCGCAGCAGCCGCCGCCCTGCGAGGCTCCGGCGGTCGCCAGCGGCAGCGGGCTGCCCAGCAGGCCGCCGCTGATCCCGGTGGCCAGGCCGAGGCGCTGCTCCTGGGCCTCGGCCAGGCTGGAGGAGCACACGCCGGTCTCGGGCAGGTCGAGACGCACGTCCCGGGCGGCCTCCCAGTCGCCGGCCAGCGCGGCGACGACCGAGCGGGCCTGCTCGTAGCCGGTGGCCAGCAGGAAAGTGGGGGCGCGGCCGTAGCTCTTGACCCCCACCGCGTAGTAGCCGTCCTCCGGGTGCGCGAGCTCGTCGGCGCCGTGCGGCGGCACGGTGCCGCAGGAGTGCGCGTTCGGGTCGATCAGCGGCGCCAGCGCCCGGGTGGAGCCGAGGACCGCGTCCAGGTCCAGGCGCAGCTCGCTCGCGATGGCGTGGTCGGGGCGGTAGCCGGTGGCGGCCACGATCCGGTCGGCGGTGACGGCCTGCTCGGCGCCGGACGGATCGCGGCTGATCACCCGCGCCCGCGCGCCGTCGCGTTCGACGGCGTGCGTGAAGAAGCCGGTCAGCAGGCGGATGCGGCCGGAGGTGACGTGGGCGTGCAGGCGGGTGCCGAGCGCGCCGCGGGCGGGCAGCGCGTCCGCCTCGCCGCCGCCGTAGGTACGGCCGGCGTCGCCTGCGCGGATGGCCCAGGTGATCGGGGTGTCGTCGAGCTGGGCGAGCGCGAGCAGCGTGGTGGCGGCCGAGTGCCCGGCGCCGACCACCAGGACATGCTTGCCGGCGTACCGGTCGCGATCGGCGCCGAGCACGTCAGGCAGCGCGTGGTCGACCAGGTCCGCCGCGTCGGCCTCGCCGTGGGCGGGCAGGCCGGACGCGCCGAGCACGTTCGGGGTGGCGTAGGTGCCGGAGGCGTCGACGACCGCGCGGGCGTGCAGCTCGCCGCCGCCGGCCAGCCGGATCAGGAACGGCGCCCGCTCGCGGCCCGCCGTGCGGACCCGGTCGTAGCCGAGTCTGCTGATCGCGCTCACCTTCGCGCCCGTACGGATCCGGTCGCCGAAGAGCTTGGCCAGCGGCGCGAGATAGTCGTCGATCAGCTCGGTCCCGGTGGGCAGCCACTCGGGGTCGGGGGCGCTCCAGCCATCGGCCTCCAGCAGGCGGCGGGCGGCTGGGTCGATGTCGTACTTCCACGGGCTGAACACCCGCACGTGTCCCCACTGGGCCACCGAGGCGCCCGCCTGCTCACCGGCCTCCAGCACCACGAAATCGAGGCCCCGTTCGGCCAGGTGGGCCGCCGCGGCCAGCCCGACCGGGCCCGCGCCGACGACCGCGACGGGCAGGTCGTCGGACCGCACGGCCTGCGCACTCGGCTGGAGTTCGACAGCGGTGGGACCGCAGCATCCGCTCATGGTGCTTCTCCTCATGGTTCCGCGGGCCGCGACGGTCCGCGCTGTTTTGACAGTTGTCGAAGTAGCTTCTCCGACAGGATGGCCGACAACTTAGAGACATGTCAAATTAGAGGCACATCTAATCAGTACATACCCGGAAGCGGTCCGTTCACGCGCCCGGCAGCGCTGGCGTCACCCGCCTGGATGGGAGAAAGTGGGGCAAGATCGGCATTCTTGGAGGAGGCGACTGTGCGACTCGGATTCAGCATCGGCACCCTCGGGCCCGTCGCGGCCACCCACGAGGCCCAGCTCTCGCTCGTCAGGGAGGCCGAGCGGCTCGGCTACGACTCGGTGTGGGCGTCGGAGGGGTACGGGGTGGACCCGGCCACCACGCTGGCCTGGCTCGCGGCCGGGACCGAGCGGATCCGCCTGGGCACCGGGGTGCTCCAGGCGACCGGCCGCACCGCCATCGCCGCCGCCATGGCCGCGGCCACCGTCGACCGCCTGTCGGACGGCCGGTTCCTGCTCGGGCTCGGCGCCTCGGGACCGCAGGTGGCCGAGGGCTGGCACGGCCACCCCTACCGGCGCCCGCTGGCCCACCTGCGCGACTACGTCGCCGTGGTCCGCACCGCGCTCGACGGCCGCCCCGTACGGCACGACGGGCCGGAGATCACGCTGCCGCTGCCCGGCAGCCGCGGCAAGGAGCTGACCATGCAGGCGGCGCCGGTGCAGCGGCCGCTGCCGATCCACCTGGCCGCCATGGGCCCCAAGGCGGCCGGGCTGGCGGGCGAGATCGCCGACGGCTGGCTGCCCATCCACTTCCCGCCGGAGCACGTGGCCGAGACCCTGGAGCACGTCCGTGCCGGGGCGGCCCGCGCCGGGCGCGACGCCTCCCGCGTCGAGGTCTCGCCCATGGTGATGGCCATGGTCGACGACGACGCCGACTACGCCCGCGACATGGTGCGGCCCATGCTGGCGCTGTACCTGGGCGGGATGGGCACGCGCGGGGTGAACTTCTACAACCGGCTGGCGCACCGGCTCGGCTTCGGGCCGGCCGCCGGGCGGGTCCAGGACGCCTACTTCGACGGCGACCTGGGCGCGGCCGTGGAGGAGCTGCCGGACGACCTGGTCGACGCCCTCACCCTGTGCGGCACCCCTGAGCGGGTGCGCGAGCGGCTGACCGCCTACCGCAAGGCGGGCGCGACCAGGCTGATCGTCGGCCTGAACGCGCCCACCCTGGAGGACCGCGCCGAGCAGCTCGCCTGGCTGGCGGAACTCGCCGCGTGACCCTCAGCTCCCGGTGGGAGCCGAGGGCAGCTCGCGCATCTTCGGGATCGGCGACCGCCACAGCACCACCATCGGCACCAGCGCCCCGATCACCGCCGCCACCAGCACCACCGGCCGCATCCCGAACGCCTCCCCGAGCAGCCCGGCCACCAGCGCGCCCACCGGCGCCGGCACCAGCCCCATCGCCCAGATGGTGGCGATCACCCGGCCGACCAGCTCGCGCGGCGCGGCCGACTGCAGCACCGTGATGTTGTTGACCACGAAGATCTGCGTGCAGAGCCCCACCAGCAGCTGCGACAGGCCCAGCGTGCCGAGCGCCAGCCACAGCGGCCCGCCGGCCAGCGGCACCAGGATGAGCGCGCTGTTGCCGATCACCGTGGACCAGAACATGGTCGGCCCCGGCCCGAACCCCTTCATCAGCCGCACCGACAGCCACGCCCCCGCCACCGCGCCGATCCCGCCGACCGCGAGCACCCCGCCGACCACCGCCGCCGGCAGGTCCACGACACCGAGCACGTACGGGATATAGAGGGTCTGCAGGATGCCGATGTCGAAGAAGGAGTAGACGGCACTCGCGATCGCCAGCGGCCGGATGATCGGCTGGCTCATCACGAAACCGAACCCGGCCCGGATCGCCGAGATCATGCTGCCGCCGCTGTCCGGCGGGGGCGGGTCCTCCTTCTTGCGGATGAAGATCAGGCACAGCGCCGAGGCGACGTAGCTGATGACGTCGACCAGGATGATCAGCGGCGCGGAGCGGGCCGCCAGCAGCACCCCGGCCAGGCTGGGCCCGACCGCCTTGGACACCGAGTCGCTCAGCTGCAGCTTGCTGTTGCCGTCGCCCAGATGCTCGGGCGCCACCAGCAGCGGCAGGTACGACCGGTAGGCGATCTCGAACAGCACGCCGAACACGCCCATCACCAGGACGACCACGTACAGCCACCAGAGCGTGAGCATGTCCATCACGAACAGCAGCGGCACGGTGCAGAGCATGGCGGCGCGGATCACGTCGCTCCAGATCAGCACGGGCCGGCGCCGCATCCGGTCCACCCAGACGCCGACGACGAAGAACAGCACCATCGGCAGGCGGGCCAGCGCGCCGAGCACGCCCATCTCGGCGACGGAGGCGTTCAGCAGGAGGTAGGCGACGATGGGCATGGCCAGCACCGTCACCTGAGAGCCGACCAGGGACAGGCTCTCACCCGCCCATAACTTCAGGAAGTCCGGATTGCGCCACAGGGTGCCGGCGCGGTCAGTCGTCGGTGAGGCCATTGTCGATGCTGCTCCTTACCTCGGCGGCCGCCCGCGCGACCCGCGGCTCGTACATGACGGTGAAGCGCTCGCCGTGGATGGGCGAGATGCGCAGCCGCCCGGTCACGACGTCGCGCCAGCCCATGTCGTCGGGCGGCACGCCCTCGGCGGCGGGCGAGAACAGCAGCACGTCACCGTCGTAGGGGGCGTGCCGGTAGTAGCCGACGGCGTGCGCGTTGGCGCGGAAGACGGAGACGAAGCGGCGCGCCTGGCGCAGGTCGGCCGCGTCGGGCTGGAGGGTGTCGGCGCGGGCGGCGGCGTCGATGACGGCCAGCAGCCGCTCGTCGGGGTCCAGCCGGTGCAGCTCGTCCAGGTCGACCTGGACCCTGCCGCCCGCCAGGGCGTGGGTGAGCAGCACGGCGTCGTCCTCCAGCGAGGCGCGCAGCACCGGCTCGGCGGCGTCGGAGTAGAACAGCACCACCAGCGGCACCCGCTCGCCGCGCTCGCGCAGCCGGCGGGCGGTCTCCAGCGCGATGTTGCCGCCGATGCAGTAGCCGCCGAGCACGTACGGGCCCTGAGGGCGGACCCGCAGCAGGTGCTCGGTGTAGTCGTCGACCATCTCCTCCAGCGTCTTGTGCGGCTCCTCGCCGGGGGCGAGCCCGGCGGCCTGGACGGCGAGCACGGGCTGGTCGGCGCCGAGGTGGCGGGCGAGCGGCAGGTAGCGGAACACCTGGCCGCCCAGCGCGTGGAACAGGAAGATCGGGATCCGGTCGCCGGTGGGGCGCAGCGGCACGATCCGCTCGGGGACGCCGTCGTTGTCGTGCGGGCGGCGCAGCTCGGCGGCCAGCAGGGCCACGGTGGGGGCGGTGAGCACGGCCTGCAGCGGCACCTCGCGGCCCAGCTCCTTGCGCAGCCGCATGGTCAGCCGCAGCGCCAGGAGCGAGTGTCCGCCGAGGGCGAAGAAGTCGTCGTGCACGCCGACGGAGTCCACGCCGAGCGTCTCCTCCCAGGCGGTGGCCAGCCGGGCCTCGAACGGGTCGCGCGGCGGCAGGTACGGGGGCCGCCCGGCCTCGCCGGGTTCGGGCAGCGCGGCCCGGTCGAGCTTGCCGCTGGTGGTGACGGGCAGCTCGGCCAGCCGTACCCACGCCGACGGGATCATGTGATCGGGCAGGTGCCGCCGTAACGCGGCAGCCAGCTCGGCACCGGGATCCTCGGGCTGCGCGGGGTCGGCGGGGGTGTAGGGGACGACGTAGCCGACGAGGCGTTCGCCGCGCAGGACGACGGCGGCGGCGCGTACGGACGGGTGGGCGGTCAGCAGGGACTCGATCTCGCCCAGTTCGACCCGCTGGCCGCGGATCTTCACCTGGAAGTCGGTGCGGCCCAGGTACTGGATCTCGCCGGTGGGCAGCCAGCGGGCCACGTCCCCGGTGCGGTACAGGCGCGTGCCGGGCGGGCCGTACGGGTCGGGTACGAAGCGTTCGGCGGTCAGCGCGGGCCGGTTGACGTAGCCGCGGGCGAGCTGGACGCCGCCCAGGCACAGTTCGCCCGGCGTGCCGACCGGCACCCGGCGGCCCTCGGCGTCGAGCACCTCCAGGCGGGTGTTGGCGACCGGCCCGCCGATGGGGATCACGGTCTCGCCCGGCTGGCAGGCGTGCCAGGTCACGTCCACGGCCGCCTCTGTCGGGCCGTACAGGTTGTGCAGCTCCGTGCCGGGCATCCGCTCGTGGAAGCGCGCGGCCAGCTCCGGGGAGAGCGCCTCGCCCGAGCAGATGACCCGCCGCAGCGGCGGCAGCTCGGGCTCGTCCAGGAACACCTCCAGCATCGACGGCACGAAATGCGCCACACCGGCGCGGTGCCCGGCGGCGAGGGCGGCCAGGCGGGCGCTGTCGCGGTGGGCGCCGGGCTCGGCGACGACCATCCCGGCGCCGGTGATGAGCGGCCAGAACAGCTCCCACACCGACACGTCGAACGACAGCGGCGTCTTGTGCAGGACCCGGTCCTCGCCGGTGAGCGGGAAGGTCTCCTGCATCCACCGCAGCCGGTTGACGATCGCCCGATGCGACACCCCCACCCCCTTCGGACGTCCCGTCGACCCCGACGTGAAGATCACGTACGCGAGCGCGTCCGGATGGACGGCGACCTCCGGCGTCGTGTCGGGGGCGGGACCGTCGAGAGGCAGCACCACCACCCCGGCGGGCAGACCGGCGTCGGACGACGGCGGGTCGCCGTCGGTGAGGACGATGCGGGCGCCGGCGTCCTCGATCATGTGGGCCAGCCGTTCCGGTGGCAGGCCGGGCTCCAGCGGGAGGTAGGCGGCGCCGGCGCCGAGGACGCCGAGCAGCGCGGGCAGGAGGCCGGGGCCGCGGTCCAGGTGGAGGCCGACCACGTCCCCGGGACGGGCGCCGGCGGCGGCCAGCCGGGCGGTGACGGCGCGGGCGCGGGCGGCCAGCTCACGGTAGGTGATCCAGGTGCCGTCGTAGCAGACGGCCGGCGCGGTGGGGGTGCGGGCGGCCTGCGCGGCGAACAGCTCCGGGAGGGTCGCCTCCGGGTACGGCCGCGCGGTGGCGTTCCACCGGCCGATCTCCCCGGCGTCCGCCGTCAGGAACGGGTCCGCCCGGCGCGGATCGGCGGCGCTCGTGGTGGCCAGGCGCAGGGCCGTCAGGTAATGGCCGCCGACGCGGGCGATCTGCGCGGCGCCGAACTGGGCCCGGTCGTAGGTGATGACCAGGTCGAACCCGCCGTGCTCGCGCGAGCGGGTGAACGCGGCGGTGAACGGCAGGTCGGTCTGTTCGAAGAACTCCTGGCCGACGATCTCGGCGCCGGGCATGCCGCGGTAGACGTGGAAGTCGCGGTAGTCGAAGAGCGCGTCCAGCATCGGCGAGCGCCCGGACAGCCGCTGGATCTCGAAGAGCGGGAACTGCCGGTGCGGCAGCAGCGCCACCTCGGCGTCGAACACCCGGCGCACCAGCTCGCCCCAGGTGGGCGCGGCCGTGTCGAGGCGCAGCGGCACCGTGTTGAGGAACAGGCCGAGCACCTCCTCGCCCGCCTCGCTCTCCGGCCGGCTGTGCGTGACCAGGCCGGTCATCACCTCGTCCTCGCCGGTGACCAGCGCCAGCACCCGCAGGTGGGCGGCCAGCATGACGGTGCGCACCGGGACGGCGAGCTCGCGGGCCACCTCGGTCACGCGGGCGAGCAGGGCGGGTTCCAGCGGCAGGCGCAGCACCTCGACGCCGTCGCCGTCCCGGTGCTCGGGCAGCCGCGGCAGCCGCGTGTCCGGCGCGTCGTCCACCCGGGCCTGCCAGAAGTCACGGGTCTGGGCGCAGGCGACGACGGCGCGCTCGCGGGCCACCAGGTCGCGGAAGGCCGCGGCGGGCGGGGTCACCGGCAGCGGCTCCCCGGCCAGGCGGGCGTGGTAGCGGCGGAACAGCTCGGTGACGAGCGTGGCCACGCTCCACCCGTCGAGGATGGCGTGGTGGAAGCTCAGGCTGAACGCGAACAGCTCGCCGGGCAGCAGGTGCGCGTGCGCGCGGGCCAGCGGCGGCCGCGACCAGTCGAACGGGCGCCGTTTCTCCTCCTCCGCCCAGCGCGCCACCCGTTCGTCCGCGTCCGGGACGCCCGACAGGTCGGTCACGGCGAACGGCAGTGTGGCCGAGCGGTGCACGAACTGCAGCGGCTCGCTGAAGCCTGTCATGTCGATCGAGGTGCGCAGCACCGGGTGCCGGGCGGTCACCTCGGCCAGGGCGGCCTCGAACGCTTCCCGGTCGAACCGGCCGCGCAGCGTGATCGTGGTCAGGTCGTGGTAGGTGGCCGCGTCCGGCTCGTAGGCGCTGTGGTAGAGCATGCCCGCCTGGAGAGCGGCCAGGGGGTAGGCGTCCTCCAGGCCCCGGGCCCCGGTCGTGACAGTCATCGCGCCTCGCCTTCCAGCATCCGTGCCAGGTCCTCGGGGTCGAGCAGGCCGAACGGCGCCGCGGCCCGCGGTTCGGCGGCCGGCGTGGCCGGTTCCAGCCGGGCGGCCAGCTCTCTGACCGTCTGGTGCAGGAACAGCTGTTCCAGCCGTACGGCGTAGCCCGCCTCGCGCAGCCGGGAGACCACCTTGAGGCTGCGGATGGAGTCGCCGCCGACGGCGAAGAAGTTGTCGTGCGCCGACACCCGCGCGAGGCCGAGCACGCCCTGCCAGGCGGCGGCGACGGCGCGTTCGGCCTCGCCCTCCGGGTCGGCGTGGGCGGCCGGGTCGGGGGCGGACGGGTCGGGCAGCGCGTCGCGGTCGAGCTTGCCGCTGCGGTTGAGCGGCAGCGCGTCCAGGATCGTCAGCGTGGCGGGGACCAGGTGGCCGGGCAGCCGCTCGCGCAGCAGGGCGTGCCACCGCGCGGGGTCGTGCTCGCCGGGGTCCGGCACCACGTATCCGGCCAGTCGCAGGCCGGCCCCGTCGGCGACGGCCCGCGCGGCGGCGGCGCGCACGCCGGGCAGCGCCGACAGCGCGGCGTCGATCTCGCCCAGTTCGACCCGCATGCCGCGGATCTTGACCTGGTGGTCGGCGCGGCCCAGGTACTCGATCTCGCCGTCGGGCCGCCATCTGGCCAGGTCGCCGGTGTCGTACAGCCTGCCGCCGGGCGGGCCGTGCGGGTCGGGCGCGAACCGTTCGGCGGTCAGGGCGGGCCGGTTGACGTAGCCGCGGGCGAGCTGGACGCCGCCGATCCACAGTGTGCCGGGGACGCCGACGGGCACCCGGTTCATGCGCTCGTCGAGGATCTCCAGGCGGGTGTTGGCGACCGGCCCGCCGATGGGGATCACGGTCTCCCCCGGCTCGCAGGCGTGCCGGGTGACGTCCACGGCCGCCTCCGTGGGGCCGTACAGGTTGTGCAGCTCCGTGCCGGGCATCCGCTCGTGGAAGCGGGCGGCCAGCTCCGGGGGCAGCGCCTCGCCGGAGCAGATGACGCGCCGCAGCGGCGGCAGGCCGGGTTCGTCGAGGTAGGCGTCGAGCATGGACGGCACGAAGTGGACGGTGCTGACGTCCCCGGCGCCGAACAGGCGGGTCAGGTAGCCGGGGTCGGCGTGCCCGCCGGGATCGGCGACCACCATTCCGGCGCCGGTGATGAGCGGCCAGAACAGCTCCCACACCGACACGTCGAACGAGAACGGCGTCTTGAACGCCACCCGGTCCTCGCCGGTCAGCGGGAAGGCGTCCTGCATCCACCGCAGCCGGTTGACGATCGCCCGGTGCGACACTCCCACACCCTTCGGACGTCCCGTCGACCCCGACGTGAAGATCACGTACGCGAGCGCGTCCGGATGGACGGCGACCTCCGGCGTCGTGTCGGGGGCGGGCTCCGTGAGGGGGGTCGCGTCGAGGAGGACGGGGGTGATGCCGGAGGGCAGGAGGGCGTGGTGGGTGGTGTTCGTGATCGCGAGACGGGCGCCGGAGTCGGACAGCATGGCGGCGAGCCGGGCCGGCGGGTGGTCCGGCTCCAGCGGCAGGTAGGCGGCGCCGGCGGCGATCACCGCGTGCACGGCGACCACCAGGTCCGGCCCGCGTTCCAGGCACACGCCGACGACCCGGTCGGGTCCGGCGCCGAGCGCGCGCAGCGTGCGGGCCAGCCGGTCGACCCGGGCGGTGAACTGCTCGTAGGTGAGCCACTCCTCCCCGTGGCGCACGGCGGGGGCGTGCGGGGTGCGCGCCGCCTGGTCCGCCAGCAGGCCGGCGAGCGTCGCGCTCTCGTACGGGGTGGCGGTGTCGTTGGCCCGCAGGACCGTCTCCAGCTCTCCGGGCGTGAGCAGCGGCACCTCGCTCACGGGACGCCCGGGCGCGGCCACCGCCCGGGTGAGGAAGGCGCGGAAGTGGTCCGCGAACCGCTCCATCCGGTCGTGGTCGAACACGTCGGTGGCGTAGTGCAGCACCCCCGTCAGCCCGTCACCGGCCTCCTCGATCACCAGGTGCAGGTCCGCCTGGGTGACGCCGGGGTCGATGTCCAGGGTGCGCAGCGACACCCCGGCCGCCTCCGGCGGGGCGGGCGGCACGTTCTGGTAGGCGAGCATCACCTGGAACAGCGGGTTGCGGGCCAGGTCGCGCTCCTCGGCCAGCTCCCGCACCAGCATCTCGAACGGCAGCTCGGCGTGGTCGTGCGCGTCGAGCACCCGTTCCCTGGTGCGCCGGACCAGCTCGCCGAAGCCGGGGTCGCCGGACAGGTCGCCGCGCAGCACCAGCGTGTTGAGGAACAGTCCGGCCAGCTCCTCGACGTCCGGGTGCGCCCGGCCGGACACCGGCGTGCCGATCGGGATGTCGTCGCGTCCGGTGTAGCGGGCCAGCACCGCCTGCAGCGCCGCCAGCAGCACCATGAACGGCGTCGCCTGCCGCTCCGCCGCGAACTCCCGCACCGCGGCGACGGTGTCCGCGTCGATGCCGAACGTCAGCCTGCGGCCCGCCATGCCCGCCGGCCCGTGCCGCTGCCGGTCCGCGGGCAGGTCCAGGGTGGCGGGCAGGCCGGCGAGGATGTCCTTCCAGTACGCGAGATCGTCCGTACGTTCGCCGGCCCGGCGGCGGTGCCAGGCGGCGAAGTCGCGATAGCCGGCGGGCAGGGCGGGCAGGTCCGGCGGGGTGCCGGTGACGCGGGCCCGGTAGAGCTCCATGAGGTCGCGCAGCAGGATCGACAGGCTCCACCGGTCGGCGCTCACGTGGTGCAGGGTCAGGAACAGGTCGTGCTCCTCCCGGCCCCGCCTGACGAGGACGGCTCTGGCGAGCGGGCCGGTGGCGAGGTCGAACCGGTGGCGGGCCTCCCGGCGCCCGATCTCGTCCTCGTCCGTCCCGCCGGGAGCGGGGAGGGGGCGGACGGCCAGGCGGGGTCTGCGGGTGCCCTCCTGGAGGTGCGGTTCGCCGTCGGCGCCGGTGATGACGAGGCGGAGGGCGTCGTGCCGGTCCACCAGGTCGTCGAAGGCGGCGGCCAGCGCCTCGACGTCGAGCGGCCCGGTCAGGCGTTCGGCCCAGGCCACGTTGTAGGCGGGGTTGCCGGGATCGAGCTGGTCCAGGAACCACAGGCGGGCCTGGGCGTGCGACGGCTCCACCGGCCCTTCGGCGGCGGGGATGGAGGCGGCGTGCGCCGAGGTCAGCAGGGGGGCCAGCCCGGCGATGGTCGGCGTCTCGAAGCAGCGGCGCAGCGTCACCCGCGCGCCGAACTCCTCCCGCATCCTGACCACGAGCCGCATCGCCAGCAGGGAGTGGCCGCCGAGGGTGAAGAAGTCGTCGTCCACGCCGATCCGGTCCCTGCCGAGCAGGCCGGTCCAGACGGCGTGCAAGGTGTGCTCCTCCGGCGTGCGCGGCGGCCGCTGCTCGCGGGCCTCTTCCGGCGGGGGCGGCGGGAGGGCCTTGCGGTCGAGCTTGCCGCTGGGCAGCACCGGGAAACCGTCCACCGTCACGAACGCGGCCGGGATCATCGCCTCCGGCAACCGCGCCCGCAGAAACCCCCTCAACGAACCAGGATCAACCCCCGAACCCGCACCAGGCTGGACATACGCCACCAGACCACGACCACCCGGAGCGTCATCACGCACCACCACCACCGCACGACCCACCCCCGGACACTCCCCCAGCACCGCCGCAACCTCATCCGGCTCGACCCGCACCCCCCGCACCTTCACCTGATCATCAACACGCCCCAGATACTCCAACTCCCCCGACGCACACCACCGCACCAGATCACCCGTCCGATACAACCGCCCCCCACCACCACCGAACGGATCCGGCACAAACCGCTCCCCCGTCAACCCCGCACGACCGTGATAACCCCGAGAAACCCCCACCCCACCCAGCAGCAACTCACCCGGCACCCCCACCGGAACCGGACACAACCCCCCATCCACCACATACACCGACGTATTCGCCACCGGCGTGCCGATGGAGCCGCCTGCGTCGCCCGTGACCCGGTGCCCGGTGGACCACACGGTCGTCTCGGTCGGCCCGTACAGGTCCCACAGCTCGTCCGTCACCTTCAGGAGCCGGGCGGCGAGCCCGGCCGGCAGCGCCTCGCCCGTGGAGATGATCCGGGGGACGCGGGCGGCGAGCGCGGGCAGCAGGCCCTCCAGCATGGACGGGGTGGCCTGGACGGTGTGCACGTCCCCGACGAGCCGGTGCACCCGCTCGATCTCGGCGGAGGAGGCCACCACGACGGTCCCGCCGGTGACCAGCGGGCCGAAGATCTCGATCATCGCGATGTCGAACGACACCGACGTCAGGAACAGGTACCGCTCCCCCGCCGCCGGGCCGGGCGCCTCGCGGACGTGTCCCAGCAGGCTGACCAGGCCGCGGTGCGGCACCACGACGCCCTTGGCCCGGCCGGTCGAGCCGGAGGTGTAGATCAGGTAGGCGGCCTGGTCCGGGTGCGCGCCCGTACCGAACTCCTCCCCGTCCGCGGGGAGGTCTTCGAGCAGCAGGCGGCCGGGCCGGTCGGGGAGGCGGGCCTGGAGTGCGGCGGTGGTGACGGCGAGCGCGGCCCCCGAGTCGGCGAGGATCCCGGCGAGCCGCTCCGGCGGGTAGCCGGGGTCCAGGGGGACGTAGCAGCCGCCGGCCTTGAGCACCCCGAGCAGGGCGGCGACCAGGTCCGGGGTGCGGGGCAGGCACACGCCCACCCGGGTCTCGGGGCCGACGCCGAGCCGCCGCAGCCGCGCGGCCAGGCGGGCCGCCTTCGCCTCCAGCTCCGCGTACGTCAGGACGCGGCCGTGCGCGTCGGCCACGGCGGGCGCGTCCGGGGTGCGGGCGGCCTGCTCGGCGACCAGCTCGTGCACGCCGCGTTCCGGGTACGGGAGAGCCGGGCCGTCGCCTGCCCGCAGGGTGCGCTCCTGTTCGTCGGCGGGCATGAGCGGCAGCTCCGACAGGCGCAGGCCGGGATCGGCGACTGCGGCCGCGAGCAGGGTGCGCAGGTGGCCGGCCAGGCGGGCCATCCGGTCGTCGTCGAACAGGTCGGTGGGGTAGTCGAGCACGCACAGCAGCCGGCCGTCGGGGCGTTCCTCGACGATGAGGTCCAGGTCGAACATGGCGGTGCCGGGCCGCACGTCCAGCCGTTCCAGGCGCAGGCCGCGCGCGCCGCCGGGCAGCGGCGGGGTGTTCTGGTAGGCGAGCATCACCTGGAACAGCGGGTTCCTGGACAGGTCGCGGCCCGCCGACAGCTCCTCCACCAGGGTCTCGAACGGCAGCGCCGCGTGTTCGAACGCGCCCAGCGCCCGCTCCCGGGTGCGCTCCACCAGCTCCGTGAAGCTCGGGTCGCCGGACAGGTCGCCGCGCAGCACCACGGTGTTGAGGAACAGGCCGACGGTGTCGTCGAGCGACGGGTCGGGGCGGGCCGAGACGGGCGTGCCGATCGGGATGTCGGTCTGGCCGGTGTAGCGGGCCAGCAGCGTCTGCACGGCGGCGGCCAGCACCATGAACGGGGTGGCCCGGTGTCCGGCCGCCAGCGCGCGCACCCCGTCGGCGGTCGGCCGGTCCAGGTCGAACGGCAGCCTGCGGCCCGCGTTGTGGCGTACGGGCGGGCGGGGCCGGTCGGCGGGCAGGTCGAGCACGTCGGGCAGCCCGGCGAGGGTCTCGCGCCAGTGGGCGAGGTCGCCGTCCCCGCCGGCGGGGCGCGACCGCTGCCAGGTGGCGTAGGCGGCGTAGCCGGTCGGCGCCGCAGGGAGCGGGTCGCCGGCGTGCAGCGCCAGCAGGTCGCGCAGCAGGATCGCCACGGACCAGCGGTCGGCCAGGATGTGGTGCAGGGTCAGGATCAGGCGGTGTTCCCGCTCGGCGACCCGGAGCAGGCGGGCCCTGGTGAGGGGGCCCGTGTCCAGGGCGAACCGGTGCCCGGCCTCGCCGAGGGCCGCCGCGTCCGCCTCGGCGGGGGTGACGTGTTCGACGGTGAGCGCGGGCCTGACGGGGCCGGGCGCCTGCCAGGGCTCGCCGTCCTTGAGCGTGACCACGTACCCGAGTACGGGGTGGCGGTCCACGAGCGCGTCGAACGCCGCCGCCAGCGCGGCGGCGTCCAGCGGGCCGTCGATCCGGTACGCCCAGGACAGGGTGTAGGCGGGGTTGCCGGGG
The DNA here is from genome assembly GCF_044458265.1 of Nonomuraea sp. NPDC050478. NCBI lineage: Bacteria > Bacillati > Actinomycetota > Actinomycetes > Streptosporangiales > Streptosporangiaceae > Nonomuraea > Nonomuraea sp. NPDC050478. Next base: position 214,374 of record NZ_JBITHT010000007.1, read on the forward strand.
TCGAGCTGGTCGACGACCCAGAGCCGGCGCTGCGCCTCGGTCAGCGGGGCGCCCAGCCGGGGGTCGGCGTGCGGGATCGCCGGAGTGGGCGGGCTCGGCCGGCGGCGGCCGAGGAGGCGGGCCTCGAGTGCGGCCCGCTGGTCCGGGCTGAGCGCGGCCAGGCGCTCGCGGATCCCTTCGGCGTCGCTCACCGCTCCTCCTCAAGAAGCTCCAGATCGGTCCCGAGCGCGTGCTCGAGTACGGCCAGCGCCTGCTCCTCGACGGTGGTGGCGTCGAAGCAGCGGCGCAGCGGCAGTTCCACGCCCAGTTCGTCGGAGATCCGGGCGATGAGGCGGACCACGAGCAGGGAGTGGCCGCCCAGTTCGAAGAAGTCGTCGCGCGCTCCGACGCGGTCCCGTCCGAGCAGGTCGGACCAGATGGCGGCCAGCGTCTCCTCCGCGGGGGTGCGCGGGGGCACGAAGGCGGGGGCGGTGCCGGGGTGCGGCGGTGGGAGCGCGTTGCGGTCGAGCTTGCCGCTCAGCAGCACCGGGAAACCGTCCACCGTCACGAACGCCGCCGGGATCATCGCCTCCGGCAACCGCGCCCGCAGAAACCCCCTCAACGAACCAGGATCAACCCCCGAACCCGCACCAGGCTGGACATACGCCACCAGACCACGACCACCCGGAGCATCGTCACGCACCACTACGACCGCGCGACCCACCCCCGGACACTCCCCCAGCACCGCCGCAACCTCATCCGGCTCGACCCGCACCCCCCGCACCTTCACCTGATCATCAACACGCCCCAGATACTCCAACTCCCCCGACGCACACCACCGCACCAAATCCCCCGTCCGATACAACCGCCCCCCACCACCACCGAACGGATCCGGCACAAACCGCTCCCCCGTCAACCCCGCACGACCGTGATAACCCCGAGAAACCCCCACCCCACCCAGCAGCAACTCACCCGGCACCCCCACCGGAACCGGACACAACCCCCCATCCACCACATACACCGACGTATTCGCCACCGGCGTGCCGATGAGGATCGTGGTGGCGTCACGCGGCACCCGGTAGGCGGTGGACCAGATGGTGGTCTCCGTCGGGCCGTAGAAGTTCCACAGTTCCCCGGCCACCTTCAGCAGCCGCGCCGCCAGGTCGGGCGGCAGGGGCTCGCCGCCGAGGATGACGCGCGGCAGTCCGGGCGGCAGGTGCCCGGCGACCAGGCCGGCCACCGAGGGGGTGAGCTGCACCAGGTCCACCCCTTCGGCCGCGCGACCGGCCTGGCGGGGCACGCGGGAGGTGTCGTCGGGGGCGACGACGAGGGTGCCGCCGGACAGCAGCGGCGTGAAGATCTCCAGGGCGGCGATGTCGAAGGACAGCGACGTCATGAGCAGCGCGCTGCCGCCGCCGACCCGGCGGATCACGTCGGTGACCAGGTTGACGACCCCCCGGTGCGGCACCTCGACGCCCTTGGGCCGCCCGGTCGAGCCGGAGGTGTAGATCAGGTAGGCCAGGTTGTCCGGACCCACCCGTACCGGCGTCGCGGGCGGCCCTTCCGGCGGCCGGTCCAGCAGGAACACCGGCGGCCGGTCGGCGGGCAGGTCGCCGGCCAGGCGCGAGGTGGTGATCAGCAGGCGCGCGCCGGAGTCGGCCAGGATGTACGACAGCCGTTCCGCCGGGTACGCCGGGTCCAGCGGCAGGTAGTGGCCGCCCGCCCGCAGGACCGCCAGCAGCGCCACCACCAGGTCGGCGTCGCGGGGCAGGCACAGCGCCACGCAGGTCTCGGCGCCCACGCCGGCCGCCGCCAGCCGCCCGGCCAGCGCGCGGACGCGCTCGTCCAGCTCGGCGTAGGTGAGCGTGCCGCCGGCGAGGTCGCGGAGCGCGACCGCGTCCGGCGTGCGCGCGGCCTGCTCGGCGACCAGCTCGTGCAGGGTTCCTGCGGGGTACGGGGCGGCGGTGGCGTTCCAGCCGGTGAGCAGCCGCCGTTCCCGTTCCGGCGTCATCAGCGGCAGCCGCGACACCCGGATTCCCGGGTCGGCGACGGCGGCCTCCAGGACGAGCCGGTACGCCTCGGCCATCCGCGCCACCGTGTCCGCGTCGTACAGCTCGGTGCTGTACTCGAAGTAGAGGCCCGCGCCGGAACGGGTCCTGACCACGTCGAGGCCTAGGTCGTGCTGGGCGGTGCCGTTGGGGAACTGGCCGCGCGCGTCCATCGGCAGCAGGTTGAAGCCCACCTGGTACAGCGGGGTGCGGCTGGGGTCGCGGGCCGGCCGCAGCGCCTCCACCAGCCGGTCGAACGGCACGTCGGCGTGGTCCAGCGCTTCCAGGACGGTGCCCCGCACCCGGTCCAGCAGCTCGTCGAAGGACGGGTCGCCGGACAGGTCCGTGCGCAGCACCAGCGTGTTGACGAACATGCCGATGACCGGCTCGAACTCGGGCAGGTCCCGGCCGGCGACCGGCGAGCCGACCACGACGTCGTCCTGGCCGCCGTAGCGGGCGAGCAGCGCCTTGAACCCGGCCAGCAGCACCATGAACAGGGTGGCGCCGCGCCGCCTGGCCAGCTCCTCCAGCGCGTCGACGAGGTCCCCGGGCAGGGTGCGGGCGTACTCGTCGCCGGCGTGGCCGCGGGTGGCCGGGCGCGGCCTGTCGGTGGGCAGGCCGGTGTCGCCGGGCAGTCCGGCCAGGCGTTCGCGCCAGTAGCCGAGCTGGCCGGCGAGCACGCCCCCGGCGAGGTGCTCGCGCTGCCAGGCGGCGTAGTCGGCGTACTGGATGGGCAGTTCGGGCAGGTCCGGCTCGCGGCCCCGGCCGAGCGCGTCGTGGATCTCCTTCAGCTCACTGGTGAAGACGACGCCGGAGCGGGCGTCGAACACCGCGTGGTGCACGACCAGCACGATCCGCTGCAGCTCGTCGCTCATGCGGACCAGCCGCGCCCGCCACAGCGGCGGCCGGTCCAGGGCGAACGGCCTGCGCGCCTCGGCCAGGGCCAGGGCGCGGAACTCGCGTTCGGCCCGCTCGGGCGGCAGGCCGCGCAGGTCGGTGCAGGGCAGCGTGACCGGCAGGTCCACCTGGACGACCTGGACCAGGTCGCCGTCCTCGGTCGCCAGCGACGTGCGCAGCGTCTCGTGCCGCCGGACGACCTGGCGCAGCGCGTCCAGGCACCGCTCCGGGTCGCTGCGGCCGGGCAGCTCGATCACCGCGTTGACGTGGTGCGCGGGCGCGTCCGGGTCGAGCCGGGCGAGGAACCACAGGCGTTCCTGGGCGTACGAGGCAGGCAAGACGTAGGTGCCGGTCACGGCCGGTGTCCTCCTAGTGTTGGTCCATGGCCTCGCGCAGGCTGCGCGGGCGCATGTCGGTCCAGACCTGCTCGATGTGGTCGAGGCAGCTCTGCTTGGCGCCCTCGAACCCGGTCTCCCGCCAGCCGTCGGGGACGGGGCGTTCGGCGAACCAGATCGAGTACTGCTCCTCGTCGTTGACCACGACCTTGTACTGGCCGTCCCGCATGTCAGCGCCTTTCCGTCCGGGGGAGCCTGCTGATGGTGGTGGTGCCGGTGGCGGGGGCCTGCTGCTTGCCGCGCAGCTCCTCCACGAGCGCGGCCATGCCGGCCACGGTCGGCACCTGGAAGAGGCTGCGCATCGGCAGCCGGACCCCGACCTTCTTCCTGATGAGGGCGATGAGCTGGACGGCGACGAGCGAGTTGCCGCCCAGGTCGAAGAAGTCCTGCTCGACGCTGACCCGGCGGGCGCCGAGCACCTCGCCCCACAGGCCGGCGAGCGTGCTCTCCAGCTCGTTGCGCGGCGCGACGTGGTCGTCGGGGAGCTCGTCGGCGCCACCCGCCGCGGCGGCCGCGTCCAGTTCGCCGGCGACCGTGTCCTGGGTCAGCTCGCGCACGCCGGCGACGTACTCGGCCAGGTCGGTGGCGTTGACCACGACCTGCGGGCCGAGGTTCGCGGCGAGCAGCCGGCGGAACGCCTCGGCGCCTTCTGCCGGGCTGATGCCGCGCTTGGCGCCGTCCACGTCGAGCGCTTGGCCGGCGGCGGCCGACTCCTCGTCGACGGCGGTGTCCTCGGCCTGCCGGCGGGCGCCCTCGCCGACGGTCCGCGTGACGGCGTCCTTGTCGATGCGGCGCAGCACGAAGTCGGCGATGGTGACCACCGGTTCGCCGGCGTCGTCGTACAGGGTGAGGTCCGCGGCGAGCACCTCGCCGCCGCCGGTGTCGCGGTGGCGGGCGTGGCTCCACAGGCGGGCCGGGAGCGGCGCGTGCACGGTGACGCGGCCGTAGCCGAGCGGCAGGTAGCTGTGGCCGCCTGAGACGGAGATGAACGCGGTCGCCTCGTCCAGCAGCGCGGGGTGGAGCGGCAGCCGGTCCAGGTCGGCGGCCACGTCGGGGCCCGCCTCCAGGCGGGCGAGCCGCTCGTCCCCGCCCTGGCTCACCGAGCGCAGGCTGTTCCAGCGGGGGCCGAAGGTGACCAGGCCGGAGGCGGAGGCGAACGGGCTCGGCCCGTCCTCGCCGCCGTACACGCATCGCTGCCGGGCGCCCGCCAGGTCCGACGGCGGCGGCTCCCCGGCAACCCAGGCGGCCGAGCCGCGGGCGTGCTGCGTGGCCTCGCCGCCGGTCACGCTGACCACCTCGAATTCCATGCCGTCGCCCGCCGGGGTGAGCAGCACCCGCAGCTCGGCGGCGGCGCCGTCGGCGACGGGCAGCGGGGCGACGAACGCGACGTCGCGCAGCTCGATCGCGTGGCCGGGGCCCGGGCTCGGCACGGCGGCCTCGAACGCGGCCCGCGCCGTCTCCAGGTAGCCGGTGCCCGGCATGACGGGCACGCCCGCCACCCGGTGCTCGTCGAGCAGCCAGTGCGTGGACGGGGAGAGCGTGGCCGCGTACCAGGGCCGGCGGCCGGCGCTCTCGTGGCGGTGGCCGAGCACCGGGTGGTCGATCCTGGTGACCCGGTCGCCGCGCTGCAGCGCCCGGAACGCGGCCGGGGCCGCGACCTCGGCCGCCATGCCGACCTCCAGCCAGGCGCCCCAGTTGACCGAGACCGCCCGGCCGGGCCAGGCGTGCGCGCAGGCGTCCATGAAGGCGTTGGCGCCGCAGTAGTCGACCTGGCCGAAGCCGCCGGCCACGGCGGTGACCGACGAGCACAGCATGACGAAGTCGAGCGGCAGGTCGCCGAAGACCTCGCGCACCGCCAGCGTGCCGGCGAGCTTCGGGGCGAGCACGGCCTCGGCCGCCGCCCGCTCCTTGACCTCGGCCATGCCGCCGCCGGGAACCCCGGCCGCGTGCACCACGCCGTCGATGCGGCCGAACCGGTCGAGCGCCTCGGTCCTGGCGCGGCGCAGCGCCCCGGGGTCCGCGGCGTCGGCGGCCAGCACGACCACCTCGGCCCCGGCCCGCTCCATGCGGCGCACGGCGGCGACGGCGCGGCGGACCCGGTCGGGGGCGCCGTCGAGGGTGTCCCACTCCTCCCGGGGCGGCAGCCCCGACCGGCCGAGCAGGACGAGCCGGGCCTGCGCCCGACCGGCCAGGTCCTCGGCGAGGGTGAGCCCGATGCCGCCGAGCCCGCCGGTGATGACGTACACGCCGTGCCGGCGCAGCGGGTCGGCCTGCGGCGGCAGCGGCACCCGGGTGTGCCCGCGCAGCCAGCGGCGGCCGGCGCGCAGCGCGACCGGCGACGGCGGCTCGCCCTCGGGCGGCTCGCCGGGCTCGGCGGCCAGCTCGGCGAGCACGGCGGCCGGGTCGTACGGGCCCTCCTCCAGGTCGACGTGGCGGGCCGTCAGCCAGCGGGCTTCCAGCGGGACGACGGCGGTGAAGCCGGCGACGGTGGCGTGCTCGGGCCTGGTGACGTCCCCGCCGACGACTCCCTGGGTGCCCCTGGTGACGATGTCGAGATGGACGCCGCCGTCCCGGTCGGCCTGGGCGAGCGCCTGGACGAGGGCGAGCAGGCTGAAGAATCCCAGGTCCTGGGCGGCGTCGGTGGCGGCGATGCCCTCGGCGGGGGTGCCGTCGAGCGGCCAGGCGTGCACGATCCTGGCGGGGACGCCGGTCTGCGCGATCAGCGCCTCGTAGTCCTCGCGCTCGGCGGGCCTGACGGTGACCGTGCCGTCGGGGGCGACCCCGTACGCGGTGCCGGGGACGACCTGGACCGCGTCGGCGCCGGCGGCGCGCAGGGCGTCGAGGAGCGGCACCCCGCCGGGCCCGGCGAAGACCAGGCAGCGGGCGCCGGCGAGGGAATCCGCCGGGACGGGGGTGACGGGGGCCTGCCGCCAGGCGGGCACCGAGAAGCGCTCCTCCTGCGGCAGCGCCCCGGTCCGCGCGGCTCTCGGGTAGATCAGCTCGGGGTCGACCGCGGTCGGCACCCAGTGGCGGGTCCGCTCGTACGGGTAGGCGGGCAGCGGGACGCGCCGCGCGGGCTCGGTGATCGCGGTGACGTCGAGCGGCGCGCCCGCGGCCCACAGCGTGCCCGCGGCCGCGTACAGGACCTCGAGGTCGGACTTGGTGTCGGCGGGTCCTGGCAGGCTGGGCAGCGGGGCAGGGGCGGTGCGCGGCAGCTGCGTCCTGGCCAGGCCGGCGAGCTGGCGTCCCGGACCGCATTCGAGCATCCGCCACTCGCCCTCCGCGGCGAGCGCGGCCACGCAGTCGCCGAACCGGACCGCCTCGCGCAGGTGGCGGGTCCAGTAGCCGGGGTCGGTGGCTTCCTCGGGCGTGATCCAGGCGCCGGTGACGTTCGACAGGAACGGGATCCTGGGCGCGTCGCGGGTGGCGGCGGCGACGGCGGCGTGGAAGTCGCCCAGGATCGGGTCCATCATCGCCGAGTGGAAGGCGTGCGACGTGCGCAGCGCGGTGTGCTGGACCTCGGCCTCGTCGAGTGTGGCCGCGTACCGCTCGACCAGCTCGGCCGGGCCGGCGACGACGCAGGTGCCGGGGCCGTTCACGGTGGCGACGGACAGCCCGTCCGGCAGGGTGCGGCGGACCTCCTCGTGGTCCTGGCGCACGGCCAGCATCGAGCCGGGCGGCATCGACTGCATGAGGCGGCCGCGGGTGGCGACCAGGCGCAGCGCGTCCGGCAGCGGGAAGACGCCGGCGACGGCGGCGGCCACGTACTCGCCGATGCTGTGGCCGATCATGGCGGCCGGTTCGATCCCCCACGACGACCACAGCCGGGCCAGCGCCCACTCGACGGTGAACAGCGCGGGCTGGGCCAGCTCCGTCTGGCGCAGCCGCTCGTCGGCGGCCTCCCGCTCGTCGTCGCCGGGGAACAGCAGCGTCCGCAGGTCCAGGCCGAGCTCGTCGCGGAGCAGCGCGGCGCACTCGTCCACGGCGGCGGCGAACACCGGCTCGGTGCGGTAGAGCCCGGCGCCCATGCCGGCGTACTGGGCGCCCTGGCCGGAGAACAGCCACGCCACCCGGGGCGTGCCCGCCTTGGCCTTGGTCACCCGGCGTGAGTCGCGCAGGGCGGCGACCGCGTCGGCGGGGTCGGCGGCGACCACGGCCGCCCGGTGCTTGTGCTGCTTGCGCCCGGTGCGCAGCGTGTGCGCCACGTCGGCGAGGGAGACCTCCCGGTCCTCCAGGTGGCCGGCCAGCCGCCGCACGGCGGCGTCGAGCGCGGCCGGGGTGCGGGCCGACAGCTGCAGCAGATGGGCGGGGCGCGGCCGGGCGGTCGGCAGCGGGGCGGGCGGCGCCTGCTCGACGACGACGTGCGCGTTGGTGCCGCCGATGCCGAAGGAGCTGACGCCGGCGCGGCGCGGGTGGCCGTTCGTCTCCCACTTGGTCAGGGTGGCGTTGACCCGGAACGGCCCGGACTCGAAGTCGATGCGCGGGTTGGGCCGCTCGTAGTTGAGGCTGGGCGGGATCATGCCGTGCTCCAGCGCGAGCACGGTCTTGATGAAACCGGCGATGCCCGCGGCCGGTCCGAGGTGGCCGATGTTGGTCTTGACCGAGCCGATGCCGCACCAGCCGGTCTCCTCCGAGGCCGCGCCGAGCACGCCGGCCAGGGCGGCGACCTCGATCGGGTCGCCGAGCGAGGTCCCGGTGCCGTGCGCCTCGACGTAGGTGACGGTGCGCGGGTCGATCTGGGCGACGCCGAGCGCCTGCGAGACCGCCGCGGCCTGGCCCTCGGCGCTGGGCGCGGAGAAGCCGACCTTCGTGGCGCCGTCGTTGTTGATCGCGTTGCCGATGACGACGGCGCGCACGTGGTCGCCGTCGGCGATCGCGTCGGACAGCCGCTTGAGCACGGCCATGCCGCCGCCACCGCCCCAGATCGTGCCCTGCGCGGACGCGTCGAAGGCCCGGCAGTGCCCGTCCGGGGAGTAGATGCCGTCCTGGTGGTACAGGTAGCCCCACTCGGCGGGCAGCTCCAGCGACGCGCCGCCGGTCAGCGCCATGTCGCACTCGCCGGCGCGCAGCGCCTCGCAGGCGACGTGCAGCGCCACCAGCGAGGACGAGCAGGCCGTGTGCAGGGTGAGCGACGGGCCGCGCAGGTCGAGCTTGTACGACACGAGCGTGGCCAGGTAGTCGGGGTGGTTGCCGGTGTAGACGGCCAGGTTGCCCACGGAGGCGAACACCTCGGTGTTGGGCCGCACGTACAGCCACTGGTACTCGTCGGAGCCGATCGCCCCGTACACGCCGATCTCGCCGGGGTAGCGCGCCGGGTCGTAGCCGGCGTCCTCCAGCGCGGTGTTGGCCAGCTCCAGGAACATGCGCTGCTGCGGGTCGCGCAGCTCCGCCTCGCGCGGCGACATGCCGAAGAAGGCGGCGTCCAGCGCGCCGTAGTCGTCGGCGACGGAGGCCGCCGGAACGAACATCGGATCGTCGAGCAGGTGGGCGGGCACGCCCATCGCCTCCTGCTCGGCCCGGGTGTGGAACTTCACGGACTCCACCCCGTCCACCAGGTTGCGCCAGAACGCGGGCACGTCCTCGGCGCCCGGCAGGCGGCAGGCCAGCCCGACGACCGCGATCGGCTCGACCCCGTTGCCTTCTTCGTGGTTCATTCGTTGCTCTCCTGTCTGGGCTGCTGTGGCCGGTGGGGTGAGGATCGTGCCCGCCGCGCGGCGACCCGCCGGGCGGCTCGGTCCCAGCCGGCCGGACGGCGTTCGCCGTCGAGGTGCGCGGCCAGATCTCGTACGGTCGGGAAGCGGAAGAGGTCGACGATCGGCACCTCGCGGCCGAGCGAGGCGGCCAGGCGGGCCTGGACCTGCGCGGTGGCCAGCGAGTGCCCGCCGATCTCGAAGAAGTTCGCGCCGGCGGAGATGCTGGGCAGGCCGAGCACCTCGCGCCAGACGCCGGCGACCAGGCGTTCGGTGCCGGTGGCGGGCTCCTGGCCGCTCGCCGGCGCGGGGCGGGGCGGCGGGGCGGGCAGCCGGGCGCGGTCCACCTTGCCGTTGGGGGTGAGCGGGAGCGCGGGCAGCAGGACGAGCTCGGCCGGCAGCGCGTAGCCGGGCAGGCTCGCGGCCAGGTGGCGGCGCAGCTCGGCCTGGCCGACGGCGGGCCCGTCGGTGACCGCGTACGCGAGCGGCACCCTGCCGCCCGGCCGCTCGGCGACCGTGGCCGCGGCGGCCCGCACGCCGGGGTGGGCCAGGAGCGCGGCCTCGACCTCGCCGAGCTCCACCCGGTAGCCGCGGATCTTCACCTGCCCGTCGGCCCGGCCGGCGAGCACGACGCGGCCGTCCGGGTCGTAGCGGCCGAGGTCGCCGGTGCGGTAGCGGGCCGTCTCGCCGTCCCGCTCGCGGGCGAACCGCTCCCGGGTGAGGGTCTCGTCCAGGTACGACTCCGCCAGGCGGCGGCTCCTGACCACGACCTCGCCCAGCTCGCCGACGGCCGCGGGCGCGCCGGCCGCGTCGAGGACGAGCAGCTCGGCGCCGTCCACGCCGTGCCCGGCCGGAACCGGGTCGCCGTGGTCGGGCGGGTCGCCGATCTCGTGCACCGCCTGCGCCTGCGGAGTCTCGGTGGTGCCGTAGGCGTTGACCAGGCGGGCGTCCGGGGCGACGCGGCGGAACCGGGCGGCGTCGGCGTGGGTGAGCCGGTCGCCGCCGAACAGCACCAGCCGCAGATCGGGCAGCCGGACCCCGGCGGCGGCGATGAGCGCGGCTAGCTGCGGGGTGAGGTGGGCGACGGTGATCCTTCGCCCGCGCAGCCATCCGGCCAGCTTGGCGGGGTCCCGCACCAGGTCCGGGCCCGGCACGTGCAGGGTGGCGCCGAGCACCATCGGGGTGAACGCGTCCCGCAGCAGCGGGTCGTGCGCCAGCCCGGCCAGGAGCGCGAACCGGTCGTCCCCGGTGAGGCCGTACGCGCGCGGGTACCAGTCGAGGAAGCGGGCCAGCGGGCGCTCCGGCGTCCGCACGGGCTTGGGCTCCCCAGTGGTCCCCGACGTGAACGCCAGATACCCCCGCTCCTCCATCGCCACCACCCGACAGGCCGTCCCACCCTGCTCTGAACCCGCCTCCGCCCTGTCACCACTCCCGTTCGTGACCGCTTCCGCCCCGTCACCACTCCCGCCTAAGAGCACCCCTGTCCGGTCCCCACTGCCGTTCGTGGCCGCTACTACCCGGTCACCACTCCCGTTCAGGACGTCGGAACCCGCCTCTCCCTCACCGAGCAGCTTCCGAGCGGCAAGATCGACCGACTCCCCCTCACCGCTCCCGCCAAGGACGCCAGGACCCGCGGTCCCTTCCTCACCGGTCAGATTCCGGGCCGCCAGGTCGGCTGGCCCTTTCTCACCGTTAGCGGGGGTACGGGGTTCTCCTGCTGGAGGGAGCCATGCCAGGTCGGGCGGGATCTGGATGCCGGGGCAGGCGATGATGCTGGTGGCGCCGGCCACGCGGGCTTGGGCCGCGAGCCGGGCGGGCGGCAGCGCCGTGTCCAGCACCGCCCAGCGGGCTCCCGCCGCCAGCACGCCCAGCATCAGGGCCGGCAGCTCGCGCGTACGCTCGGCGAGGATCGCCACCGTCTCCCCCGCCCGCACGGCCGCGCCCGCCGCATCGGCCAGCCGGGCCAGACCCGCGTACGTCAGCTCGCCGTCCTCGCCGCTGACCGCCACCCGCTCGGGCCCACCCGCCACCTGCTTGAGCACCCGCTCCACCACCCCGGCCCCGTCCCATCCGGACAGCACCGCAGTCCCGTCCGGCAGCCGGACCGCCCCGGATGCGTCCATGAGCCCCGTACTCACATCCGGCGAAGCACCGCCCCACACCCCGTGACCGCCCTGCGCCCCCGCCGACGCTCCGCCGTCGCGGAAGACCTCGCCGCCCTGAACCTCGGCGACTTCAGCCATGTCACCGGCGCCCACCACCCCGCCGTGGACTCCTGTCACCTTGGCCACGTCACTCGCCACCCCGTCGTGGACTCCGGCCACTTCCACCACGTCACCGCCCACGACCACCCCGGCGGGGACCCCCGTCACGTCACCGGCGCTCACCACCACCCCGTCCGCGGCTCCCGGCGTCCCGGCCGCATCACCGACGCCCACCACCCCGGCCTGGGCCCCCGCCGCCACCTCCACGCCATCGGCGCTGGCCGCCCCTGCCGGGATCAGCGGCTTGACCTCAGCCGGGTCCGGGAGCGGCCCGTCGTCACCTCGTCCAGGACGGGGGCGCAGGCGTGACTCGCGTACGGGACGGGCCGGGTCGGCGGTGAGGTCGGTGAGGAGGCGCAGGTAGCCGTGCAGCAGAGCGTCGACGCGCGACCGGCGGAACAGTCTGGGGTTGTAGACGGCCTGCAGCACGTAGCACCCGTCGCGCTCCCCCACGTACAAGGTGAGGTCGAACAAGGACCCGGGCAGCCCGGGAGGCAGCGGGGCCGCCGCGACGCCGGGCAGGTCCAGCCGCGGCTCGGTGAAGTCGTACATGTTGAACAACACCTGCACGAGCGGGTTGCGCGACAGGTCGCGGCCCGGCCCGAGCCGGTCCACCAGCCGCTCCAGCCGCACGTCCAGGTGGGCCAGCGCACCCGACAGCGCCTCCTGGCAGCGGGTGACGTGCGCGGAGAACGGCGCGCCGTCGTCCACCCGCAGCCGCACCGGCAGCACCTGCACCAGGCACCCGGCCACCGGGTCGAGCGCCGGGTCGCGGCGGTCCGCGACGGGGGTGCCGACGATCAGGTCAGGCTGGCCGGACAGCCGCCGCAGGACCTGCCCGTAGGCGGCGAGCAGCACCGCGTACGGGGTGCCGCCGAGCCGCGCGGCCAGCTCCCGCACGGCGGCGCTGACCCCGGCGCCCGCCTCGGCGGTGACGGACTCGCCGTCGAACGTCTGCACCGGCGGGCGCGGATGGTCGCGCGGCAGGTCCAGCACCGTGGGCGCGCCGTCGAGATGTCCGCTCCACCAGGCCAGGTCCGCCTCGCCGTCGCGCCGGCCGAGCCAGTCAACGTACCCGCCGTAGGTGGCGCGCAGCGGCGGGAACGCCTCCTGCCGGTACGCGCGCGAGATGTCCTCGTACAGCACCTTCTGTGACCAGCCGTCGAACACCAGGTGGTGGACGGTGACGACGAGCACGTGCTCCTCCACGTGCTCCTCCACGTGCTCGTCCCGGGCGAGCCGCAGCAGCCTGGCCCGCCACAGCGGCCCCTCGGCCAGGTCGAACGCCAGCCGCGCCTCGGCCTGCAGCCGTTCGCGCAGCTCCGCGTCGGTCACGTCCTCGACGGGCAGCGGCACCGGGCCGGGCGGAGTGACCGTCACGGAAGGGACGCCGCCCGTCTGGGGCACCCGCCAGCGCAGCACCTCGTGCCTTTCGGCCACCGACGCCAGCGCCCGGCGCAGCGCCGCCACGTCCAGCGGGCCGGTGAGCCGCTGGGCCATGGCGATGTTGTGCGCCGGCGTGCCGGGGGCCAGCCGTTCCACGAACCACATCCGCCGTTGCACCGCCGACAGCGCCGCCGGTCCGTCGCCGGGCGGCTCCTCCCGCAGCGGAGGCGCCGCCGCTGCCCGGCGGGCGATCCCGGCCACGGTCCTGCCCGCCAGCACGTCCTCGACGGCCAGTTCCCGGCCCAGCCGGGTCCTCAGCAGCGCGGTCAGCCGCATGGCCAGCAGCGAGTGGCCCCCGCGGGCGAAGAAGTCGTCGTCCGCCAGCGGCTCCGCACCCCCGAACGCCTCCCCCCAGGCCGCGGCCACCTCCCGCACCATCACCTCACCCCCGCCCAGGTGATCGCTGTCGCGGGCCGCAGACGAACCGGCCCCGTGCTCGCCGTCCGCCACACGAGGAGCCGACCGGCGCTCGCCATCGCGAGGAGCCGTCTGCTGGTCGGCCACGGGCGAGGGCGTCCGATGCTCCCCATCGCCGGCCGCGCGATGGGCCGTCCGAGGCTCGCCGTCGCGGGCGGTGGGCGGGGCCGTTCGATGCGTGCCGGCGGTTTCCTCGTGGGCGTCCCGGTGGCCGGATTCCTCCGTGGTGACCTCAGGGCTGGAGGGGTGGGCGTGCTGGTCGCCGAGGGTGCGCAGGGCGGCCAGGTCGACCTTGCCTGCCGGTGTCAGCGGGAGTGCGGGCAGGCGCAGCACCCGGGTGGGGACCATGTACGCGGGCACGCTGTCCAGGCAGTGGGCGCGCACCCGTTCCAGGTCCGGGGCCTCCTGCGGGGTCAGGTACGCGACCAGTTCCGTCAGCCCGCCCGCTCCGGTGCCGGCGTCCACGACGGCCTGGCGGATCTCGGGGTGGGCGCGCAGCACCACCTCGATCTCGCCGATCTCCACCCGCTGCCCCTGGACCTTCACCTGCCGGTCCAGCCGGCCGATGAAGCCGATCCGGCCGTCCGCGTCCAGCACCACCCGGTCCCCGGTCCGGTACAGCCGCGCGCCGGGCTCGCCGTACGGGTCCGGCACGAACCTCTCGGCCGTCAGCCCAGGCCGGTGCAGGTAGCCGCGGGCGAGCTGCGGCCCGCCGACGCACAGCTCGCCGGGCGTGCCCGGCGGGACCGGCCGGAGCAGGTCGTCGAGGATGTACGCGGTGCAGCCCGGCAGCGGGTGCCCGATCGGCAACGGCCGGTCCCAGTCGCCGTCGAGCTCGGTGCCGACCACGCACACGGTCGTCTCGGTCGGCCCGTACCAGTTGTGGAACCGCCTGCGGCCCGGCCGCGACCACCGCGCCACCTGCTCGGGCCCGGCCGGCTCGCCCGCGGTGAGCAGGTCGCGCAGCGCCGGCAGCCGGTCGGGGTCGAGCAGCGGCAGCAGCGCGGGCGGGATCGTGCCCCAGGTGACCCGGTGCCGTTCCAGGAACCGCTGCAGCCGTACGGGATCGACCCGGTCCTCGTCGGCGGTGAGCATGACGCACCCGCCCCGCGCGAGCGGCGCGAAGATGTCGAGCACGGACACGTCGAACCCGAGCGCCGCGAACCCGATGGAGCGGCACGACGCGTCCAGGCCGAAGTACGCGCCCGCCATGGTCACGAACGCCACCGCCGACGCGTGGCTCACCACGACCCCCTTGGGCCGCCCGGTGGATCCGGAGGTGTAGAGCACGTACGCCGCGGAGCCCTCCGCGGCGGCGGCCGGTTCCGGGGGCGGGAGCTCGCCCTGGGCTGGGGCGACGAGGCGGAGGGGGAGGTCGCGCAGGACGCCGCGACCCGCCTGGTCGGCGACCACCAGGGTGATCCCGGCGTCGCCGATGACGGTCTCCAGCCGCTTGCGCGGGTGCGACGGGTCGAGCGGGACGTACGCGGCGCCGGACATCAGGACTCCCAGCACCGACACCAGCAGTTCGGGCGTGCGCCGCCCGCACACGCCGACCCGCGTCTCCGGACCGGCGCCCAGCTCGCGCAGCCGGTGTGCCAGCGCTCCCGCCGCGGCGGTGAGCCCGCGGTAGGTCAGGCTCGTGTCCCACTGCCGCACCGCGGGCGCGTCAGGAGTGCGGGCGGCCTGGGCGGTGACGAGTTCGTGGAGCAGCGTCGCGGTGGTCACGTTCACCCCGTCATCCGGCCCGGTCGGGCAGCGTGTCGAATCTCAGCCGCACCCGGTCGTACGGCACGGCCACGGCGGCCGGCGCCTCGCCCCGGGCGGTGGGCACCGGCAGGTGGACGACCCACCAGCCGGACAGCCGGCCTTCCGAGGCCCGCCACGGCGCCGGATCGGCCAGATCGGGGAACCCGGCGGCCGTCGGGTCGGCGCCGGGACCCGCCGCGGCGGCGAGCGCCCGCTTCGCGGTGACGGCCCGCAGTTCGAGCCACCGCCGGTCCTCTTCCGCGGCCCCTTCGACCTGCTCCCGCTCCCCGGGGCTCAGCCACCTCGCCGCGTCGACCGGCCCGGCCGGGTGCGTGAGGGCCACGCCCACGGTCGGGGCGCGGGTTGCCGCTGTCAGGACGAGGCCGGCCGCCTGGCAGGTGGCGACGGTCAGCCCGGCGTCTCCGTGTTCGCCGTACGGAAGCGGTCCGCTGCCCAGCCAGAGGTGGACCTCGCCCAGGTCAGGGAGGGGGTGGACGCCGGCGAGGTCGGCGGCGATGAGGGCCGCCAGGTCGCCGGGCCGGTCCTTGACGAACAGGTGGCCGCCCGCGAGGGTGCGCAGGCGGAAGCCGGCCGTCGTGTGGCGGGCCCAGCCGAGCATGTCCGCCGCGCCCACCTCGCCGTCGTCCAGGCCGGTGAAGGCGACGATCGGGGTGTCGACGGGCGGCTCCGGCTCGTACCGGTAGCTCTTGATCCAGGCGAAGTCGGCGCGGAGCACGGGCAGCAGCAGCTCGCGCAGCTCGGGCACGTGCTTGAGCTCGGGCAGCGCGCCCGAGCGGCGGACGAGCTGGTCGATGAACGCCTCGTCGGGCAGGTCGGCGGTGGCGGCGAGCGGGACCTTGCGGTGCGGCGGGTGGGCGCCGCCCACGTACAGGCGCGAGGGCGGCGGCAGGCCGCGCCGGCGCAGCTCGCGCACCACCTCGAAGGCGAGCCGCGCGCCCATGCTGTGCCCGTACAGCGCGTACGGGGCGCCGGTGGCGGGCTCGATCTCGTCGGCGATCTCGCCCACGGTGAAGGCCGGCGGCTCGGCGATGCGGTTCTCGCGGCCGGGGAGCTGGATGGGGGTCACCGTGAGGCCGGCGAGCTCGCGGAGGAGACCTCCGTAAGCGCTCGCGCCTCCTCCGGCGTAGGGCAGGCAGAACAGCGTGCGGGCGGGAGCGGGCACCGTGGGATGGGGGGTCCGCTGCGCCGCCGTCAAGAAGCCGGCGATCGTCCAGCACCTCCCCGGCGGGGAGCGGCGCAAGTTGTCGGAGTGTGATGGATTCGTCGCTCGATGTGCAGGCCGTCAATCGCCATGTTACGGCGCTCCTCGACAAATGCCTCGGAACAACTAAGCAAATGGGGAATTACTACGAAGGGTCACTACATTTCGTGCGATGTAACGCGGTAGTGCGACAAGAACTCTTATATCCAGGTTGAGAGGAGGAGTCAACGCCGCGATTAACGCTCTTCCGCCATGCGACGCGACAAAAATCAGACCCGGGGAAATATTGCCCAGGCAGCCCTGGGATGATAGGCGCGCGTGCGAGGCGGCCGAATGCGACCGAAACCAAATACGGCGGACCGATTCCGGGCCTCGCTGTCCGCTATATCCGCCTTTATCTCCAAATCTGCCTCTATAGGGTGATTCACTGCTGCGCCCAGCCGTCGGTGAGCTTCCGCACGGCGAGCCGGAGGCGCCCCCGAGCCTCAGGGCGGCCGGCCCCGTGACAAGAATTCCCGGCTCGCGCGTTTTTTCGTCAGATCCCGGCCCCGGCGGCCACGGTCCGGCGATCCGGCCACCACCATCGGCGCGATTCCACACCGCTTTCCGGCCCACATGAATAGGAGCTTGTCAAGGCGAGAAAGCTGTTCGAGCAATATCGGCCGTAGTCGCTACGAGCAGGCCGACGGCACCGTTCCCCGGGGACCGGAAACACGGGGAACCGCGACCGGGCACGACATCATGACAAGGACGGCCCTTGGTTGCAACACATCCAGTAAGAAAGCCTCGAAATCCCTCGCCCGCATTTCCCGGAGAAAAATCCCTATCAATATGAATGCGCCCCGCCTCGGAGCCGCCGGAAAACAATTCGCCCACGTTTGAACGGGCTCGATTCCGGTAGGGCGTCGCGTGTGGGTGGATTGCGGATGCGCGAGCGCTGGGACGACGTGGGTGGCCGCCGGATGCGGAGCCTGGAGGTGGGGCGCCGCGGCGAGACGGTCGTGCTGCTGCCCGGCCTGGGCGCCGTCGGCTACATGAAGGACACGCTGGCCGGTTGCGCCTCGTGG
Source organism: Nonomuraea sp. NPDC050478 (assembly GCF_044458265.1). Classification (NCBI taxonomy): domain Bacteria; kingdom Bacillati; phylum Actinomycetota; class Actinomycetes; order Streptosporangiales; family Streptosporangiaceae; genus Nonomuraea; species Nonomuraea sp. NPDC050478. The sequence goes on from NZ_JBITHT010000007.1 coordinate 231,548, forward strand.
GCGCACGCGTTCCTGCTGGACGTGCCGGGGTTCGGGCACCGGCCGCCGAGGCCGTGCGCGGCCGAGGTGCCGGCCGTGGCGGAGGCCGTGGGCGACTGGCTGGAGACGGTGCCCGACGGGCCGGTGGTGCTCGCGGGGCACTCCAGCGGCGCCCAGGTCGCGCTGCGGGTCGCGGCCGCGCACCCGGCGCGGGTGAGGTCGCTGGTGCTGCTCGGGCCGACGTTCCCGCCGCGCCAGCGGACGCTGCGGCGGATGGCGCGGCCCTTCCTGCGCACGGTGGTGCGCGAGCCGCTGAGCGTGCTGCCCGTCACGCTGCCGTACTACCTGCGGGGCGGGCCGGCCGAGGTGCTGCGGTGCGTCCGCTCGGCACAGTCCGACTTCCCCGAGTACCTGATCGGCAAGATCTCCTGCCCGGTGCTGGTCGTCCGCGGCGCGCGCGACCACATGTGCCCGAAAACCTGGGCCGACGGCCTGGCCATCACGGCCCCGCTGGGGCGGTCGGTGACGGTGCCGGGGGCGCACGTGTTCCCGTTCCAGCATGGCGGGATGACGGCCTCGCTGATCGCGGAGGCGGCCGCCCTCGCCGACTCCTACGCCCCCGTGCGGCCTTCCTCCCGGTGGGCGGAACCGCCGGCCGTGGTGCTGCCGTCTTCGGAGGAGCCCCGGTCGGCCTCGCCGGGCGTGTAGTAGCGGCGCAGCCAGGCGGCCAGCCCGTCCAGGCCGGGCAGCAGCACCCGCTCGGTGATGCCCGCCTGGTCCAGCCGGTTCCTGATCTCCAGTTTGACCCGGGCGGGGAGCAGCCAGCCCCGCCACAGGTCCGGATGCCCGGCCAGCCATTCCTGCACCTGGTAGGCGGGGGAAGAGGTCGCCGACAGCACCGACGACTGGTTGACGACCCGCTCGTCCAGCGACGGCGGCTCGAAGAACGTCAGGAACGGCCGGTCGCCGGCCAGCCGGCCGAACCCGTCCAGGTCGCCCGCCACCCGGGCGAGCATCTCGGTGGTGAACACCAGCGCCCCCTCCCGCTCCAGCTCCTCGCGCAGCGGCCCGGGCAGCAGCCGGTGCGCGCGCTCGCAGTCGACGGCCAGCAGCGCCCCGTCCTCCTCCGGCCAGGACGCGGTCGCGAAGTGCAGGGCCACCAGCGGCGAGAACGTCCAGTCCAGCAGCCGGGTCGGCAGCCCGTGGTGCTGGCCGAGCGCCAGCCAGTCCCACACGGTCTCCCCCGGCGTGGCGCGGTGGGCGTACTTGCGGAAGTTGCGCACCAGGTGCCGCTCCAGGGCGGCGTAGTCGCCGCGCAGCCGCGACAGGCTGGACACGTGCGCGTCCGTGCTCCGGGCCAGCCCGCGGAAGACCAGCGTCGGATGCACGTGGGCGCTGCCGCGCGGCCTGCTGGCCTCGCAGATCGCGTCGTCCAGCTCCCGCCACGACGACACCTCGTGCGACCTCATCCCCGCACCGCTGCCCCGAGGCAGCCGGTTGACACCGATGACCTGCGACGTTACGCGCCGGCGCGGCCGTGCCACTCGGTGAGCAGGACCGTGGCGTCGTCCTGGAGCCGGCCCTCGTGGTGATCCATGACGTCCTTGATGAGCCGGCGGAGCGTCTCCGGCACCGGCAGCCGGGCGCAGGAGTGCCGCAGGATGAAGTCGACGAACCGCTCCATCCCGAACTGCTCGCCGCGGTGGCGTCCCGCCTCGACGATCCCGTCGGTGTACATGAGCAGCCGGTCGCCGGGTTCGAGCTGCTCGTGGCAGACCTGCGCGGGAAGCTCCAGGCCGAGCCCGAACGGGGCCGTCGGCGGGCAGTCCAGCGTGGTGACCCATCGGCCGGCCCTGATGAGCACCGGCGGGTGGTGGCCGCGGTTCACCCACGACAGCATGCCGGTGCGCAGGTCGAAGTCGGCCATGATCGCGGTGACGAACCGGGCCGTCTCCCCGAACTCGCGCAGCAGCATGTTCTCGATGCCCTCGCTGGTCGCGGCCAGGCAGGCGCCGTCGCGCCGCAGGTTGCGGCTGGCGGCCATGACCAGGTTGGCGGCCAGCCCGGCGGCCACGTCGTGGCCCATCGCGTCGAAGATGGCCAGGTGGACGATCTCGTCGCCGAGCGCGTAGTCGAAGGCGTCCCCGCCGATCTCGTAGGCGGGCTCCAGCACTCCCGCGATGGTCACCTCGGCGTTGGCGAAGGTGAGCGGCGGCATCAGATGCCAGAGCATCTCGGCGGCGACGTTCATCCGCCGCGAGCGCACCAGGCGCGTGTACGAGTCGCTGAAGGAGCGCCGGCCGGCGACCAGGAGAGCCAGCAACTGGGCCAGGTCGAGCACGTCCTCCTCGGCCACGTCGTCCGGCCGCTCGACGAGGACGCGGAGCGCGCCGAGGCGCTCGGCGCCGTTCAGCAGCGGCACCCACCAGCATTCCATGCCGCGCTCGGCGGGCTTGCGCAGAATGCGCACCTCCTGGAAGGCCCGGCCGCCGTAGGTGGCGTCGATGCGCAGGTCGTCGGGCGGCTTGTCCTCGGTGACGTCGTCCGGCGCGCCGGGGTGGCCGTACGGCCCGTCCCGCTCGGCGAGCAGCCGCAACGTGCTCTGCTGCAGGTCGGCCAGGTAGATCAGGCACTGCCGGACACCCACCTGCGGAGCGTGGCGGGCGGCCAGGTTCGGCAGGTCCTCCAGCGTGGCCTGCTGCCCGTCCCGCAGCAGGCCGCTCAGCGCATTCCGGACATCACGAGGGCCGCTCATCGGATTTCGCCCCCCATTTCGCCTTTATGGTTGCTGGCCATTATTCGCGGTTGCCGTGTCCCGCCGGTCAAAGGCGGCGGCAAACATCCGCAAACGCGTCGCATGGAGGGGGTGGCCGGGCTCTGACCTGGGTCATCACCCCGGAAAGCAAGAAACGCGCCGGCGAACCGCCGGCGCGTCCCTTGTCCTCACGGGCTCGTCACAGCACCGCGCCCGAGCCCTCGCGGGCTCGCTTGACACGCGGCTGCGGCGGCTCGGGCGGCGGCTGCTTGTCGAACCGGCCCAGCGTGATGGCCAGCGGCCCGGCCACGAACGACGACGACAGCGTGCCGACGATGATGCCCGTCACCAGTGCGATGGCGAAGTCGCGCAGCGAGTCGCCGCCGAACACCGCCAGCGCCATCAGGATGAACAACGCGCCCAGACCGGTGTTGATCGTCCGGGGCAGCGTCTGCAGGATCGCCCCGTTCACCGACTTGGCCAGGGGCTCCTTGCGGTTGAGCGCCCACAGCTCCCGGACCCGGTCGAAGACCACCACCTTGTCGTTGACCGAGTAACCCACGACGGTGAGCATCGCGGCCAGGAACACGCCGTCGATCGGCTTGCCCAGCCAGGCGAACAGCCCGATCACCACCGACACGTCCACCACCAGCGCGGAGACCGCGGCGGTGCCGAACGTCCAGCGGAACCGGTACGCCAGGTAGGCGAGCTGGGCGGCGATCGCCACGCCGAGCGCGATCAGCGCGTTGCGGCGCAGCTCCTCGCCGAGGCTCGGGCCGATGAACTCGTCGCGGCTCTTGTTCACCTCACCGCCGACCTCGCCCAGCGCCTCCTGGATCCGGTTGACCTCGGCGATCTCCAGCTCGCCCGCCCGTACGGAGACGTCCGGGCCGGAAGCCTGCACCACCGCGTTCGGGAAGCCGGCGTCCGCGACCGCCTGCCTGGCCGTGTCGGCCGTGATGGGGGTGGAGGTGGAGAACTCGACCAGCCGGCCGCCGGTGAACTCGACGCCGAAGTTGAGCCCGCGGGCGAACAGCCCGGCGAGCGAGACCACGGTCACCACCACCGCCATGCCCAGCCAGAGCGTCTTGCGGGCCATGACCTGCGGGTCGCGCTTGGTCAGCCAGGTCCTGACCCGCCCGACCGAGCCGAGGCCGGACACGCGCGGGCCCATCCGGTCGATGATCAGCGAGGTGAACACGCGGGTGATGAGCATGGCCGACACGAGCGAGGCCAGCACACCGATGCCGAGGGTCACACCGAAGCCCTTGACCGGCCCGGAGGCCAGCCAGAACAGCAGCCCGGCGGCGATCAGGGTGGTGATGTTGGAGTCGGCGATGGCGCTCCAGGCCATCTTGAACCCGCGGTCGAGCGCATGGCGCAGGCCCCGCTTGGGCGCTCCCGCGTACTCCTCCCTGGCGCGTTCGAACACCAGCACGTTGGCGTCCACGGCCATGCCGATCGCCAGCACGAAACCGGCCAGGCCCGGCAAGGTCAGCGTGGCGCCCATCGCCACCAGCGCCGCGTACGAGATCAGCCCGTAACAGGCCAGCGCGAGGGCGGCGGCGAGGCCGACCATCCGGTAGATGACGACGATGAACAGCGTGGTGAGAAGCAGACCCACCACGCCGGCCTTGGCACTGGCCTCGATGGCGTCGGCGCCCAGCGTGGGGCCGACCGTGCGCTGCTCGACCAGCTCCATCGGAACGGGCAGCGCACCGCCCTTGATCAGCACGCCCAGCTCGCGGGCTTCCTCAAGGGTGAAGTCACCGGTGATGTCGGTGCCGCCGCCGGGGATGCCGGCCCGGCACGCGATGGACGGGTCGAGCTGCGGGGAGGAGATGATCTCGTTGTCGAGCAGGATCGCGAGCCGCCGGCGCGGGTCGCCCGCCTCGAAGCAGGCGACCTCCCCGGTGAGCTTCTGCCAGGCGGCGGCGTCGCGGAACTGGACGCTCACCCACCAGCCCGGCCCCTGCTGGGGGTCGCTGCGCTCGTTGGCGTCGCTGACGCCGTCACCGCTGATGACCGGCGGGCCGAGCCTGAGACGCTGCCCGCTCTCGTCGGCGACGACGATCTCGCCGTTCTCCGCCTTCTCGCCCTCCTGGGCCACTCCCTTCACGGCGTGGAAGGACAGCTGGGCGGTCTTGCCGATGACCTCGGCCGCCTGCTCCGGGTCGAGCACGCCGGGCAGCTCGACGATGATGCGCTGCTCGCCGGAGCGGACCAGGGTGGGGTCGACGACGCCGAGCGCGTCGGCCCGCCGGCGGAGCACGTCGAGGGCGCGGTCGGTGGCCTCGGAGTCGGCCTTCATCGTGGGCGAGTCGCGCGTCTCGAACACGAGCTGGGTGCCGCCGCGCAGGTCGAGGCCGAGCCGCGGCGCCATGGTGAGGGCGAGGACCAATGAGGTCGCGATGACGGCGAAAGCCGCCAGTGCGCGCCAGAGCGGCGCACGTGACATGGGAAGCCTCCACGGGCTTGAGAGGAAAGAAGGGACCAGGTGTTCTCAGAGCGCCGTGGAGGAAGGGGGCGCGCGAGCGGGGGTGGTCTCCTGGCAGGCGGCGGTGAACCCCGCGCAGGCGTGCGGCCGCTCGGCGGCTGCGGCGTGCAGCGACGGACGCGGCGGGCCGGGCGGGAGCAGGGCGGCGCCGCCGCTCATCTCGTACGAGATCGTCCGGGCCTGGGCGGTGGACGGCGGGAGCGGCGACTTGCGCGCGCCCGGGTGGTGACTGCCCTGCTGGGCCTGCTGGGTCACCCCCTGCGCGGTGACGACCTGGACGACCTGTCCGTGGGCGGGGGCGGGCAGGAACCACGACAGCATGAGGAGGAGCGCTGCGGGCACCCTGGTGCGCACGGTCCCTCCTCGTCGCTGCCTTGATCTTGACGTGCTTGCGGTGTGGACGCCGGAGATCCGGCCGGGCCGCACGGAACGCGGCTTCCCCGCTGCGCAGCCGCCGCCATCGGTGACGATGATCTTACCGGGACGATCAGCGGGATCGTCCCGTCCACCGGCGGTACGCGACCGGACGGCTGGATCCGATCTCCATGCTGGCACACGCGCGCCGCGAAGGCACTCACGCGCGTAAGCCTCCACCCTACGGCGTGCCCGCCCCAGCACCGGACGCCTCGCCGGTATCGGCGCCTTTCAGGGGTGCTTTCCCGGGCCCGTTCCAGAGTGCGGACGCCACCCTGATCAGGCGACTTTGACCGGTGCTTCCACCAGGAAAGTGAGCTATGGTCGGCCTCATGGCGACCCGGAGCATCACACGTGGCTCCACCCCGTTTCTCGCGGTGGTGGGCCTGCTGCTGCTTGCCCTGGTCATGGTCGCCTCCACGCCTCGCTGGGCCGGGGTCCACCCGGTGCAGCAGCGCGTCCAGACCGCGGGGGTGATGACGCCCGGGTCGGAGGTGACGGCGGTGTCGACGCTGCCGCACCAGCAGGTCAGGGCGGAGCACCTGCCCCGCCTGTGGCCGGCGCGCCAGCGTGCCGAGACGGTGTCCGTCAGGCACGCCCCGTCCTGGCCGGAAGCGGGCTCGGCCGCCATCCGCGGCCCCCAGCAGCCGGGTCATCGCGCGGCCGGCTCCCGGAGCCCGCCGCCCGTCTAGAGATCCTCCCTCCCCGTGCTGTCGCGGCGCGGGGCCTCCTCGGCGTACGCGCCGGATCTCTCAGGCTAGGAGCGATGCCTCATGGCTTCATTGCAGACACTCATGCAGGACTACGACCAGCACCGTGCGCGGCTTGAGGAGCTGCGCGACCTGCTGGAGGAGCGGCTCGCCGCCGCTCGCGCCGACCTGTCGGCCGCCGTGACGGCGGGTTCCGCGGCGCTGGCCGGGCTCGCCCGCCGGGAGAGCGACGCGATCGAGTCGGCGCTCGCCCGGATGGACCGCGGCCTGTACGGCACCTGTGTGCGTTGTGGCGCCTTCATTCCGTACGGTGTGCTGCGCCGCATCCCGCACGAGCAGCTCTGCCTCGCTTGCGCCGGCACCAGGGAGCGGCAGGGGCACTCCGGCGCCACCGAGATCCCGGCGCCGCGCCCGGCCCCCGCGGGAGTCCCGGAGCGGAGCCGGCCCGAGGCGGTCGTCCCGCCGGGACCTGGAGCCGGAGACGAGGCGGGGAACGGGACGTGACCGGGAACGGCCGCGTTTCCTGGCTGGACGACAGGGCCGCGGTCGATCTCGGCACCGCGCGGATCCGCCTGATCGGTTTCGGCCACCCTTCGATCGTCGACGAGCCGTCCGGCGTGCCCGGCTCCGCCCGGCCGGTCAGGCACGGCCTGGTCGCCGACGTCGCCGCCTGCGCGCGGCTGGTCGACCAGGTGCTGCGCACCGCGCTGCCCGAGGGCGCGCGGACGCCCGGCCGGGTGCTGGTGGGCGTGCCGGTGACCGCCTCGCCCGCCGAGCGGGCCACGGTCACCGGCATCGTCGAGCGGGCCGCAGGCTGTGCGGCGACCGTGGTGGAGGAGCCGCTGGCCGCCGCGCTCGGCAGCGGCCTGGACATCACCGGCCCGCGCCCCCGGCTTCTGATGGACGTCGGCGCGGGCATCATCGAGGCGGTGGTCATCAGGGACGCCGCCGTCACCGACGCCGTCGCCGTCCAGCTGCCCGCCGATGGCGACGGGTCGCTGCCCGCGCACGTCCAGGACCGCGTCACCGAGATGGCGGCCGAACTCCTGGCCCGCCTGCCGGCCCGGCTGCGCCCGGCGGCGCGCGAGGGCGGGCTGATGCTCACCGGCGGCGGCGCGGCGGAAGCCGGGCTGGCGGGGCGCCTGTGCTCCAGGCTGCGCATGACGGTGAGCAGCGCCCCCGAACCCGCGCACGCCACCGTGCGCGGGCTGGCGCGGCTGTGCCTGCCTCCCATGGCGGCACTGCTCGCCCTTCCCACGGCCTGAGCGCCGTCCCCTCTTCCGCAGCTACGAACACCTCTCTCTCACGTAAGGACGCATTCCATGACCCAGCACGACGAGCACGTCATGCTCAGCGAAGTCCAGGTCCAGACCATCAGCGAGAACCTGCAGAGCCAGCTCATGTGGCGCGCCTCCAGGCTGGACGAGCTCCGGGCACTGGTGGAGGGAGGCGGTGGCACGGACGACGGCTCCAAGCAGGGCGTGCTGGCCGACCTGGCCTCCACCGAGCGGACCATCACCGAGATCCGCGACGCCCTGGAGCGGCTGGCGGACGGCAGCTACAGCCGCTGCGCCGACTGCGGCACCAGCATCCCGTTCGAGCGGTTGAAGATCAGGCCGCTGACCCGGCACTGCGTGCCCTGCCGTCAGCGGCACGAAGCCCGCTGAGCATCCGGTCCAGATAGCCGCGCGTCTTTCCCGGGGCGCGCGGCAGGCAAGACTTACGATTGGGAAACGGTCGGTAACGAAACCGCCTTGATCGGCCATGATTGTCTCGGCGCGCCGTTGACGTCTCACGGCCGGGAGTTCGTGCACGCTCGGGGAGGAAAGTGCTGGGAGCGCGGGTCGGGACTGGGCGGCGACGGGGCGAGGGGCTCCGGTGAGATCGCAGGTCGTGCTGCGCTACCTGCCGTTCGCCGTGCTGCTCGCGGTGGCGGTGACCGACCTGATGGCCGGCCGCGATCTGGGTTTTCTCCCGCTGCTGACGCTGGGCCCGACGTTCGCCTCCGTATACGGGAGCGTGCGCAGGACCGCTTTCGTGGGCGTGGCCGCGCTGGCGCTGTGCGTGCCCCTGGCGCAATACCAGGGCACGCTGCTGACCCGGCAGAACAACATCACCATCGCCACGGTCGCGGGCGTCACCGCGGCCAGCATGATCGTCAGCCGGCTGCGGCTGCGCCGCGAGCGCGAGCTGGCCAACGTGCGCCTGGTCGCCGAGGCCGCCCAGCGGGTGCTGCTGCGGCCGGTGCCGCGCCGAGCCGCCGACCTGCGGATCGCGCTGTCGTACACGTCGGCGGCGGCGGAGGCGCAGATCGGCGGTGACCTGTACGAGGTGGTCACGACACCGCACGGGGTGCGGCTGCTGATCGGCGACGTGCAGGGCAAAGGGCTGACCGCGGTGGAGACCGCCGCGTGGGTGCTCGGCGCCTTCCGCGAGGCCGCGTACGACATGAGCGAGCTGACCGAGGTGGGCGAGCGGCTGGAGGCCAGCCTGGGCCGCCACCTGAGCGCGGAGACGTTCGTGACGGCGATCCTGGCCGAGGTGCACGATGAGGAGATCTCGCTGCTGAACTTCGGGCATCCCGCGCCGCTGCTGATCCGCGGCGAGGGGAAGATCATCACGGTGGATCCGCCGGAGGAGAGCCTGCCGCTGGGGCTCGGAGCGCTCGCGACCGACCGGCCCAAGCCGCACCGGGTGGCGTTCGGCGTGGGCGACCAGATCCTGCTGTTCACCGACGGGGTGATCGAGGCGCGCAACCGCACCGGCGACTTCTACCCGCTGACCGACCGCACCGGGCTCCTGCTGGCCGGTGAGCCGCAGGAAGCCCTCGACGCGCTGCGCGCCGACCTGATCCAGCACGTCGGCGGGCCGCTGCCGGACGACGCCGCGATGCTGCTGCTGCGCCGCCATCTCTCCTGAGTAGATCCCTCCGCTGGACCTTTCCGGGCCTTCGCGCGTAGTGTGTTGGACAGTCGTCCAAGGCGTTCGTCCAAAAGGAGGGTGTATGACAGCGGTTCCGACGAGGCGGCGGCTGCTCGACGCGGCCGTCCCACTGATCGTGGAGGCGGGCTGGGGAGGGGTGTCCACGCGGATGGTGGCCGAGCGGGCGGGGGTCGCGCCGGGGGTGGTGCACTACCACTTCTCGTCGGTGACGGACCTGCTGGCCGAGGCGGGCACGGAGGTGACGGGGCGGCTGCTGGAGGAGTTCGCAGGCGGCCTGGCGCGGCACGCCGACCTCGGCGACGGGGTGCGCTGGATGGTGGCCGAGCTGGGCCGCTATCCGGGCACCGACCCCGCGTCGCTGCTGGTCGCGGAGCTCTACCTGGCCGCCACCCGGATCCCGGAGCTGCGGGAGCGGCTGCGCGGGCAGGTCGGCGGGTTCCGGACGGTCGTGGCGGCGTGGCTGCGCGAGCGGGGGCACCAGGGCGACGCGGACGCGGTGGCGGCCGTGCTGGCGGCGGCGATGGACGGCATCGTGCTGCATCGCGCGCTCGACCCCGCCCTCGATCCGGACCGGCTGGCCGCGCCGCTGCTGGCCCTGGTGCGGGAGGGGACGCGATGAGAGCGGTGGTGTGCGGCGCCGGCATCGCGGGGCTGACGCTGGCCTGGCATCTGGAGCGGGCCGGGTGGGACGTGGAGCTGGTGGAGCGGGCCGGGTCGTTCCGCGACGGCGGCTACATGATCGACTTCTACGGCCCGGGTGCCGAGGTGGCCGCGCGGATGGGGCTGAGCGAGAGGCTGCGCGAGCTGCGTTACGAGGTGAACGAGCTCGGCTACGTGGACGGGGACGGGCGCACCACCAGCCGGCTGACGCTGCCGCCCGGCGCGTACGGGGTGACCAGCCTGCTCCGGGGCGATCTGGCGCGGGCCGTCGCCGACCGGGTGCGCTCGCCCGTGCGGTACGGGCTCACCGTGGACGCGGTGGAGCAGGGCTCAGGCGGCGTGCGCGTCCTGCTCTCCGACGGGACGTGGCGGGACGCCGACCTGCTCGTGGGCGCCGACGGCGTGCACTCGCGGGTGCGGGAGCTGGTCTTCGGGCCGCGGGAGCGGTTCGTGCGCTACCTGGGCCACCACGTGGCCGCGTACTCGCTCGACCACGAGGAGCTGAGCCGGCGGGTGGGCGTGCGCTACCGCATGCTGACCGTTCCCGGGATGATGGCCGGCGCGTACGCGCTGCGCGGCGGCCGCCTCGCGATGCTGTTCCTGCACCGCGAGCCCGATCCGGCCTGGCCCGCCGCCCCCGCTGCCGCGCTGCGTGAGCGGTACGGGCACCTGGGCTGGATCCTGCCACAGGTGCTGCCGCACTGCCCGGACCCGCCGGAGCTGTACTACGACCAGGTGAGCCAGGTGGAGATGGACGCGTGGAGCCGGGGCCGGGTGGTGCTGCTGGGCGACGCCTGCCAGGCGGTGTCGCTGTTCGCCGGGCACGGGGCGTCGCTGGCGATGGCGGCGGCCCGGGTGCTCGCGGAGGAACTGACCGGTGGCGGACCTGACGTGCCCGCCGCGGCGGCGCGTTACGAGGCGCGGATGCGCGGGCCCGTGGCGCGGGTGCAGCGGTTCGGCCGCCGGTTCGTCAAGTGGATGGCGCCGCCGAGCCGGGGCCGGATCGCGGCCCGCGACTGGCTGCTGCGGCTGGCCGCGCTGCCGGGCGCGGGGCGGCTGCTGGCGGGCAGGCTCGGCCCAGGAGGTCACGAGCTGTTCAGCGCTTCACCTCATGCACCTGGCTCCTGGCCGGAGCGCTGATGCGCACCTTGCTCCCCCAGCCGGTGTAGCGGGTGTCGACGCTGATCGTCTCGCCGCCGTTGTGGCTGCGCCGCCACGGTCCGGACGCGGCGGGGAAGGTGGTGACGAGCCTCTGGGGAAGCTCGCCCGCGCTCAGCGTGAGCCGGTACTCCAGCACTTCCGGATCCGTGGGTTTGATCACCTTGGAGAGCCGGAACCAGGAAGAGATCTTCCACAGCTCTCCTTCGCTGATCTTGCCGGTGTACGTGCGCCCGGACTTCTCGCCGGAGGTGATCAGCGCCTTCAGCGTGGCGGGCTCGGCCGGGTTGATCGTCTGGCTGTATCGACCGCCCAGGCCGAGAGAGGCGCGGGGGAGCTTGACCCAGGTCTTGCCCTCCGGCGCACTGCGGGACAGGATGCCCCCCTTGACGTAGGTCCGCTTGCCGACGGCGATCACCCGCTCGTCGTCCACGATGCCTCCGAGGTGGTCCGCGTCGTTTTTCACGGTGCGGGCACGCACCTCGACGGCGGCGGCGCCCTTCCGGTCCAGCGTCAGCTTCCCGGTGCGGCGCAGCGCCGCCGTCGTTCCCTCCAGGTCGATGTACGAGATGGTGTCGGTGAACTTCAGCCCCGTGCCCTTGGCCAGCCGCTTCTGCAGGACCTTCACGGGGTCGGCCGGGGCGGTCGCGTGGGCGGGGGCGGCGGCGAGGAGGGCGGCGGCGCCCGCCAGCGCGGCTATGGCACGCTTCATCGGATGTCCTTCATGATCAGTACAGGATCGGGGCATCCTCGCAGACGATCATCACGGGGACGTCTCGGGACCGTGTGAAACGATCGAGCCGAGCGTTGTCCCCTCACCCAGAAAGACGCGCATGGAGCCTGTCATCCACCACTTCAGGGCCTCCGGGGTCTCCGTGGTGATCGAATGCCCCTCCGACGCCCTGCCCGCCATCCTGCACTGGGGGCCCGACCTGGGCCCGCTCGACGACCGGGCGCTGGCCGCGCTGGCCTCCTCATTGCGCCCCCGCCTCGACCTGACCTCCGACGTCCCCGTACGCACCGGCCTGGTCCCCGAGGCGCGCACCGGCTGGACCGGCATGCCCGGCCTGCGGGGTCACCGCGCGGGGCGCGACTGGTCGCCCGCCTTCACCGCCGTCACGTACGGGCTCGAAGAGGGCGGCGGGGTGCGGGCGCTCACCGCGGAGGCCGCCGACCCGCGCGCCCGGCTCACGCTGTCGCTCACCGTCGAGCTGCATCCTTCGGGGCTGCTGCGGGCCAGGGCCGGGCTGCGCAACGACCACGCGGACCCGTACACGCTGGAGGCGCTGCACCTGGCGCTGCCGGTGCCCGCCGTCGCCACCGACCTGCTCGACCAGGCCGGCCGCTGGTCCAAGGAACGGGTCCCGCAGCGGCGGCCGATCACCGTCGGCACCCACCTGCGCGAGGGCCGCCACGGCCGGACCGGCGCCGACGCCGCGACCGTGCTGTTCGCCACCACTCCGGACGCGGGCTTCCGGCGCGGCGAGGTGTGGGGGGTGCACGTCGCGTTCAGCGGCAACCACCTCTCCTACGCCGAACGCGTCCACACCGGCCGCACCCACCTCGGCGGCGGCGAGCTGCTGCTGCCGGGCGAGGTCGTGCTCGCCGAGGGCGAGTCGTACCCGGGGCCGTGGATGTACGCCGCGTACGGGCGCGGGCTCGACGAGGCCGCGCACCGCTTCCACGGCTTCCTGCGCGCCCGCCCGTCCCATCCGCCGGCGCCGCGGCCGGTGGTGCTCAACACGTGGGAGGCCGTCTACTTCGACCACGACCTGGACCGGCTGACCGAGCTGGCCGACCGGGCGGCCCGGATCGGCGTGGAGCGGTTCGTGCTGGACGACGGCTGGTTCAGGGGCCGGCGCGACGACCGGGCCGGGCTCGGCGACTGGTACGTCGACCCTGAGGTGTGGCCCGGCGGGCTCAAGCCTCTGGTGGAGCGGGTGCGGGCGCACGGCATGGAGTTCGGGCTGTGGTTCGAGCCGGAGATGGTCAACCCGGACTCCGACCTGGCCCGCGCCCACCCCGAGTGGATCATGGGGGCCGGTGACCGGCTGCCGCCCACCGCCCGTCACCAGCAGGTGCTCAACATCGCGCACCCGGACGCGTACGCCTACGTCAAGGAACGGCTGCTGGCCCTGATCGGCGAGTACGACATCGACTACGTCAAGTGGGACCACAACCGCGACCTGGTCGACGCGGGCTGGGCGGAGACCGGCAGGCCCGCGGTGCACGAGCAGACGCTCGCCCTTTACCGGCTGCTGGCCGAGATCCGCGCGGCCCGTCCGGGGCTGGAGATCGAGTCCTGCTCGTCCGGGGGCGCCCGGGTGGACCTGGGCGTCCTGGAGCACACCGACCGGGTCTGGGCCAGCGACTGCATCGACTCGACCGAACGGCAGCAGATCATGCGCTGGACCGCGCAGCTGCTGCCGCCGGAGCTGATCGGCAGCCACGTCGGCGCGCCCCGCTCGCACACCACCGGCCGCGTCCACGCGCTGCCGTTCCGCGCGGTGACCGCGTTCTTCGGCCACTTCGGGCTGGAGTGGGACCTCACCACGCTGACCGAGACCGAGCTGGCCGAGGTGGCCGCCTGGATCGAGCTGCACAAGCGGCACCGGGAGCTGCTGCACACCGGGACGGCGGTGCGGCTGGACGAGGCGCCTGAGGGCTTCCAGGCGCACGGGGTGGTGGCCGGTGACGGCTCCGAGGCGATCTTCGCCGTCGCCATGCTGGCGCTGCCCGTCACCTGGCCACCGGGCCTGCTGCGGCTGCCGGGGCTCGACCCCGGCACCGCCTACCGCGTCCGCCCGCTGACGCCGGTGCGCTCCCGGCCGCGGAACGGCGACCCGGTCTGGGTCACGGGCGAGCACGTGCTCACCGGGCGGGCGCTGGGCGTGTCCGGCATCGGGATCCCGTCGCTGTCTCCGGACGACGCGGTGCTGATCCACCTCACGGCGGTGTGACGAGCGACCGGCGGTCAGTCCGGCCGGCTCTGCCGCCGCCGCTCCTCCGCCAGCTCCTCGCGGAGCCGATCGAGCTCGGCCTCCAGTTCGAGGATGCGGCGGACGGCGACCAGCGTCATCCCCTGGTCGGTCATCCCGATGACGTGGCGCACGACCAGGATGTCGCGGCGCGAGTAGCGCCGCTGGCCGCCCGGTGAGCGCCGGGGGCTGATCACGTCGTGCTGGTCGAGACGGCGCAGGAACGCCTGCTGGACCCGGAGCATGTCGGCCACCTGCCCGAGCGTGTAGAGCGGCGCGTGATCGTCGTCGATCGGCAGCTGGGACATCATGGCCTCCTCCGGGGCGGGGGGCGGGGAGCCGCCCCCCGCGCGGTGCGGCGTCAGCGCCTGATGGCCTTGACGTCCGCGCGCTGGATCTCGACCTTGCGCGGCTTGGCGCGCTCGAGGACCGGGATCCGCACGGTCAGGACGCCGTCCGCGTAGGCGGCGTCGATCTTGTCGCTGTCGAGGTGCTCCGACAGGTAGATCCGGCGGGTGAACGCGCCCATGGGACGCTCGCGGACGAAGAGACGCTCGTCCGCGCCGGTCTCTTCCTCACGGTGGGCGCTGACACTGAGGACACCCCGGTCGATGGTGACCTCGATCGAGCCGGGGTCGATGCCCGGCAGGTCGAAGCGGAGCACCACGTCGTCGTCGCGGCGCAGGCCGTCCATCGGCATGACGGCTCCGCCGGCGCCGAAGGCCTGACGGGTGAGCCGGTCGAACTGGCGCTCGAACTCCTGCAGGAACGGGTCGACGGTCGTCAGGAGCATGTCTGAACCTCCTCGCTGGCTAGGCGCTAACCTCCAACTGCATTTGTAGGTTACGTCAGACTCCACGAGAAGGCAACTGCCTCCGCGTCAGCCGCCGGGCAGGGCGCGGAACACGGTCCCCTCCCCCGTCAGCGGCAGCTCCGGGGCGTTCGCCGGGACGAACGCCGACTCGCCGGGCCCCAATGTGAGCCCGCCTACGACGGCGTGGCCACCGGTGCACAGCAGGATCTGCGGGACCCCGCCCTGCACGGTGCGCGCGGCCCCCTCGGTGAGGTCGTGGCGGACGAGCGCGAACTGGGTGGCCGGCGGGTGGTAGCCGTGCCGCCCGTCGTCCGCGGACGGCCGGACCCGGTGCGGCGGCGCGGGCGTGAAGTCGACGATCCGCATGAGCTCGGGCACGTCGCGGTGCTTGCCGGTCAGGCCGCAGCGCAGCACGTTGTCGGAGTTGGCCATGATCTCGACCCCGACGCCGCCCAGGTAGGCGTGCGGCACCCCGGCGCCGAGGAAGATCGCCTCGCCGGGCTGGAGCCGTACGTGGTTGAGCAGCAGCGCGGCGGCCACACCCGGATCCCCCGGATAGGCGCGCGCCAGCTCCGCGTACACCGCGAGCCCGCCCGCGGGACCGGAGCCGCCGCGGGAGGGCGCGCCCGTCAGGGCGTGCTCCACCGCTTCGCGGGCGTCCTTGGAGGCGTCGCCGAGCATGTCCTGGAAGACCTCGCGGAGCGCTTCACCGGCGGGGCGGGCGCGCAGGGTCTCCACCCAGCGGCCCGTCTCGGGGATGTCCAGGCTCTCCAGCAGGTCCGCCGCCTCGTCCGGCGCGCGGAAGCCGCAGAGCCCGTGGAACGGCGTGAGCGCGCACACCATCTCCGGCTTCGGGAACGGGTCGCGGTAGGTGCGCGCCGGGTCGCCGATCGGCACCCCGGCGGCCTCCTCGCGGGCGAACCCGGCCCGCGCCTGCTCGGCCGTCGGGTGCACCTGCAGCGACAGTGGGCCCGCCACCGCCAGCACCTTGAGCAGGTAGGGCAGGCCGGGGCCGGACGCCCCGGCCATGCCCAGCGGGTCACGGGCGATCAGCTCGGTGAGCGGGACCCCGCCCACGGTGGACGGGGCTGCCGGGTGGGCGCCCATCCACATCTCCGCTTGCGGTTCGCCGGTCGCGGGGGTGCCGAACAACTCGGGGAAGGCGGTCGGCGACCCCCACGCGTAGGGCTGGATCACCGGCGCCAGCCGCATCGGTGCCGTCACGTCGTCTGCTCCTCTGGGACGGGGCTGCGGGACGGCACCAGTCTAGGGACGATCGATCAGCGGGCCGCGTCGCCGGGCCGGTCGTACGCCCCGGTCACGGCCGGGCTCAGCGGTCCACGTACAGCCTGCCGAACTCGGCCTGCGGGGTGCTGCCGGCGAAGTTGCGGTCCACCTCGGCCCGCTCGGCGGCGCTCGGGTTGGCGTTCGTGCAGCTCACGGGGGCGCTGGAGCCGGACATCAGGTCGGTGCAGCGGCCGGTGCGCCGGTCGGGCAGGCCCAGGATGTGGCCGATCTCGTGGGCGGCGATGCGGACCGGGTGGTAGCCCTGGTCGGTGGCCTGCCGGCCCATCCAGATCCGGCCCCGGCCCAGGCTGGTCGGCTGGGCGCGGGGCCAGCCGTTGTCGGCGACGACGACGAAGTCGGCGGGCGTGCCCGCGACGAGCCGGACGTTCACGACGCTGGCGTTCCAGATCTGCGCGGCCTGGTCGACCGCGCCGCGGAACTCCGCCGCCCGGCTGGCGTCGTAGCGGAGCACCCTGACCAGGGCGGTGGCCTGCGCGGGTGTGGTGGCCAGCAGGAAGGCCAGGGTGAGCATGAGAGAGAGCGCGAGACGGAGGGGTCTTGGCATCGTGTCTCCTCGGACAGTGGGGGTGCTGTCACGGTAGACGCGACGGCATCGTCCGGGGACCAGGCACTTTGCCCCTATCACCGCGGTATGGTTCACCGGCTCTCTCGGTAGTCGGCGGCGACGCCGATGAGGGAGATGAGGCCGGCGGCGAACTCCATGGCCTCGGCGTGGCCTTCGGCGAACGGCGGCTGGAAGCCGACGCCCTCCCAGGCCCCGGTCCGCGGATTCCACAGGTCGCTGCCGACCTCGAAGTCCCACCCGTAGACGCCGTGGTCGTACCAGAGCTCGTCGGCGGAGTTGCCCGCGGCCGAGTAGAGCACGTCGGTGACCGGCCCGGTCTGCTGCGGCCAGGTGACGGTGCCGCGCTCGGCGGCGATGGCTTCCAGGATGGTGCGGGCCGAGCGCAGGAAGTACGCCTCCTGCTGACGGCTGGGCCTGGGCAGGGTGACGCGGCCGTCGAGCCGGTAGGCGCCGGGCGGCCACATGAAGTAGCCGCCGTAGCTGTGCACGTTGAGCGCGAACCGGATGTTCGGGTACGTCTCCGCCAGCCAGATCACGTTGCGGCTCTCCGGCTCGGAGTGCTCGCCCGGCCCGGCGTAGGTGCCGCTCTGGCAGTTGGCCGAGGCGCCGAAGTAGCCGTCGAACAGCGAACCGACCGCGTAGTTGCGGTTGACGTCCACGCCCCAGGTGTTGCGCAGCGCCGGGTCGGACTGGGCTGCCGGGCAGTGGTTGGTCATGTTCTTGCGCTGGGCGTTGAAGTCGTAGAAGGAGTAGTTGGCGCCGTCGGGGTTCACGGTCGGGACGATGAAGATGTCGGCGCGCCGCAGCAGCTTCCTGGTGGCCGGGTCGCGCGGGTAGTTGCGCAGCAGCCGCTCGGCCGCCTCGATGGTGACCAGCGGCGTCACCCACTCCCTGGCGTGCTCCTGGGCGTAGGCGAGCACGCCGGTGCGCGAGCCGTCCCGGTGCGTGCCGATGCGCAGCGCCAGCACCCGCCACGGCTCCCGCGACACGTCCGCGGGCGCGCCGAGGAAGTCGCTGAGCTGGGTGAGCGGCGCGGGCGCCAGGACGCCCGCGCCCGGGTCGGTCCGGTACGTGGCGGCGGTCACCGGGCTGCCCGGCGCGCCGGTGATCGCGGCGGCGACTTCGGCGGCGGTGCTCACCGGAGTGCCGGAGCCGTCGGTGGCCAGGCTGACCCTGACCTGCTTGCCGTCCACGACCACCTCCAGCGGCCGGTCGGCCGCGCCCGGGTCGGACAGCTCCACGGCCAGGTCGTTGCCGCCTTCCGACCCGTACGCGCGCGAGGTGACCACGACGGCGGCGCCCGGCGGGGTGCCGATCAGGGCCTGGGCGTGGCGCCGGTAGCCGTTGGTCAGGTGGGGCAGCTCGATGATCTCGGTGAGGGCGGGGAAGCGGCGGTGCAGGTCCTTGATCCGGGCGTTGAGCTGCGCGGGCGGCATGTACTGGGTGATGAAGTCCTTCTGGTAGCCCGGCCGGTCGCGGTCGGGCCGCTCGCCGTCGGGCCACTCCCCGACCCGCGCCTCCGCCTCGCCACCCGCGGCGGAGGTGATGGTGACGCGGTCCGGCCTGACGCCGGCGGGCACCGGGACGCTGAACTGGTGGCCCAGATAGGCGCCGGCGTCCACGTACGGGACCATCTCGACCTGGCCGGTCGCGCCGCCCTTGCCCTTCCAGGTCACGGTGAGCGCGGCGTCGGCGCCGGCGCTGCTGGACGCCTCGACCGACAGGAAGTAGCCGTCGCGGGACTGGAACCACACCGCCCGCTCGACCACGATGCGGTCCTTCGTGCCGCCGCGGTCCTCGGGGGCGGGCGCCGGGGTGCCGGTGGCCAGGGTGGCGCCGAGCGGGCGCAGCTCGGCCAGCCGGCTGGGGGTGACCACCGCGTCGACGCGGATGCTGCCGTCGGGCTGCGGCCGCACCCGGCCGGTGAGGTCGGCGCCCGAGCCCACCAGCCGCTCCAGCGCGGCCCGGTCGGGCACCGTGAGCGTCACCAGCGAGGCGGGCTCCGGATCGGCGGGGCCGGCGACCGCCGGGAGCGACGGCTCGGCGGCCACGAACGTCGTGAGCACCATCGCCAGGACAACTGCGGACGCCCGTGAGCCACGCATCGGTTCCTCCGGTGATCGCCGTATGGCCGTCATTGAAGGCCGAACCGGCGACTCCGGCAAGACCCAAGGTTCCGTCGCGAGGGTACTGCGCTGATCGATCTCGCCCCAGCACAATGGGCGGGTGTCTGGACATTCCCGCGTCACCGTGCGGCGCGTCAGGGCGGACGACGCCGAGGAGTTCGTCGCGCTGTCCGGCGCGAGCCGGAGCCTCCATCACGGCTGGGTCAGTCCGCCGACGTCCGCCGAGGCGTTCGAGGACTACGTGGGACGCTTCGACGGTGTCACGGCGGTCGGCCTGGTGGTGTGCGTGAGCGACACGGGCCGGCTGGCCGGGTTCGTCAACCTCCGCGGCATCGTCCGGGGCGACGAGCACCGGGCCACCATCGGCTTCGGCGGTTTCGCCGCCACGGCGGGCCGGGGCTACATGCGCGACGGCGTGCGACTGGGCCTCGGCTACGCGTTCACCCTGCTCGCGCTGGACCGCGTCGAGGCCGACATCCAGCACGGCAACGAGGCGTGCCTGAAGCTGGCCGCCGAGGTGGGATTCCAGCGTGATCGCGCGACCGTGACCCGCATCCACGTCGGCGGGCTGTGGCGCGACCACGAACGGTGATTCATCACGTCCGGCATGCTGCGTCGGGCCGACGGGACAGTGACGCGGCAGCGCGTTTAGCGACCTCGCGGCTCGGGAACTCTCGTTGCCGTACCTGGGGCCGCTCGTCCTCGGCCGGGGAGCTGATCAGCGTGCTGGACGACGGGGGCGCCGACGCCGCTCCCGGCGTCGAGTGGCCTGCGGATCTCGATGTCCAGCGGCTTCTGGAGGGCGGCTGGCGGCCCACCGCGTTCCACCAGTTCGTCCTCAAGCTGCACAGCCGGTGCAATCTCGCGTGCGACTACTGCTACATGTACGAGATGGCCGATCAGGGCTGGCGTCTCCAGCCGCGCAGGATGTCCCGGCCGATCATCGACAGCGCGGCCGCGCGGATCGCCGAGCACGCCCGCTCGCACGGCCTGGACCTGGTCGAGGTCGTCCTGCATGGCGGCGAGCCGCAGCTCGCCGGCGTCGATCACCTCCGCTACGCGGTGTCCGCGCTGCGCCAGGCGATGCCTCCCGGCGTCCGGCTCACGGCGCAGGTGCAGACCAACGGCACCCTGCTGGACGGGCCGTTCCTGGACCTGTTCGCCGACCTGGGCGTGCGCGTCGGCGTCAGCCTGGACGGCGGTCGCGAGGAGCACGACCGGCACCGCCGCCGGCCCATGGGCGAGGGCAGCTACGAGGAGGTCCGGGCCCGGCTCGACCTGCTCACCACGGAGAAGTACCGCCACCTCTTCGGAGGGCTGCTCTGCACGATCGACCTCGCCAACGACCCCGTGGCCACCTACGAGGCGCTCCTGGAGGTCGGCCCGCCCTTCGTCGACTTCCTCCTCCCCCACGGCAACTGGAACACGCCCCCGCCGGGTTGGTCGCCCGAGCACCCGCACTACGGTGAGTGGCTCATCCGGATCTTCGACAGGTGGTACGAGGCGCCGCGCAGAGAGACGCACATCAGGCTCTTCCACCAGATCATGCTGCTGGCGGCGGGGAGGGCCTCTCGCAGCGAGTCCGTGGGGCTGTCTCCCGCCGCGCACGTCGTGGTGGAGACCAACGGCGGCATCGAGCAGGTGGACACCCTCAAGGCGGCGTATCCCGGCGCCGCCGCGACACCTCTGCACGTGCTGCGCGACCCGTTCGACCGGGCGTTGCTCCTGCCCGCCGTGGCCGCCCGCCAGATCGGAGCCAGGGCGCTGTCCGACACGTGCGCGGCGTGTGACATCCACCAGATCTGCGGCGCGGGGCTCTACTCCCACCGCTACCGTCCGGGCGCGGGTTTCCGCAACCCGTCGGTCTACTGCTTGGACCTCTACCGGCTCATCACCCATGTCCGGCGCCGGTTCGACGCCGACCGGAAGGCCCGCCAGGCTTCGGCCGGTCCCGGCGGCTGACGGCGTCAGATCGGTGGCGGGTCGATGTCCAGGTCGAGATGGCGCTGGTTGGCCGCCACCTTGACGTCCGCGTGTTCCCTGCCCAGGGTGGCGGCGTAGTGCTCCATGGTCCGCTCGAAGAGGATCTCGGCCTCCTCCTCACGTCCCGACGCGCGAAGGTCCGCCGACAGGTTAGACGCCGCGGCCAGGGTCGTGGGGTGCCGTTCGCCCAGCAGGGCGGTCAACCGCAGATGGTTGTCCTCGCCGAGCCGGCACGCGGCCTCCAGGTCGCCCAGCTCCGCCAGGTCGCTGGCGAGGTTGATGGCGATGATGAGGGAGTAGTGGTGGTCGCGGCCGAGCCTCTTCTCGATGCCCTCCAACGCCTGCTGGTTGAGCCTGCGGGCCTCTTCCGGCCGGCCTCTCACCCGGTGCAGCAGGGCGACGTTGCTGACGCAGCCGCAGGTGTAGGGGTGCTCGGCGCCGTACAGCTTGGGGAAGCGCTCCATCGTGTCGACGGCGAGCTTGAAGGCCTTCTCCGCCTCGTCGTTGACGCGCAGGGAGTTGGACAGGCAGGCCGCGGCGGCGAGAGTGCCGGGATGTTCCAGACCGTAGAGCCGGACGTACCGCGCGTGCACCTCCCGGGCCATCTCGAGCGCCTCCGCCCTGTCGCCCGCCCGTAGCAGCGAGATGGCCAGGTCCTTCTTGGCCAGCAGGATGCGGTAGTGATCCGCGTCGAGCTGCTCCTGCCCGTAGGCCAGGGCGTCGTGGCCGATGTCGCACGCCTCTTCGTACTCGCCGCAGCCGCGCACCGCCCGGCTCAGGCTGTTCCACAGGTTCAGGACGGTTCCCGTCTGGTCCTGGCGTTCGCCCTGCTGGGTCCGGAGCGCTTCCTCCAGGATCTCCCGGGCCTTCCAGTAGTCGCTCAGGAGCCCGTGGTCGATCGCCAGGTTGTTCATCGCCCGCAGCGTGCGCACGTGTCCGGGCCCCAGGACCTTCTTGTGGAGGTTCACGGAGTTGGTGTCATGCTCACGCGCCTCGCGGAAGAGCCCCTTGGCACGGAGATCGGCCCCGATCCCGTTGAGCAGGGCCAGGGTCTCGGGATTCTCGTTGCCGACCGCCTGACGCAGCGAGGCGAGCGTCCTGGTGTTCAGCTCGAACGCCTCGTTGTACTTCCCGAGGTAGCGCAGCAGGTCGCCTTCGGCCTTGGTCGCCTTGAGCACGTACACGTCCTCCGGGCCCGAGTCCCTGGTCCACTGCTCCCTGAACACCCGCACGTGTTCGCGCATGGAGACGTGGTTGCCGGAGGCGCTGAGGTAGTTGACGACGTTGAGCGCGAAGTCGCGCACGCCCGGCCGCAGGCTCTCCGCCACCTTCGCGGGCGCGATGTGCGGGAGCAGGGCGTCGTACCGGGCCCAGGCGGCCGGCACGTCCGGGTCGCTCGGGGCCCATCCCACGAGCAGCGAGTGGACCTCCGAGCGGATGGACTGGTGCTCCTCCGGACGCAGCTCCTCGCGCACGAGCGCCTGGATGAGGCGGTGCACCTGAAGCGTGCGCAGGCGGCTCTCGTTGTCGATGCGGACCAGGGCGTACTTGTTGAGCTTGCCGATGGCCCTGCCCAGGCGGATCGGGTCCGCCACGAGTTCGGCCGTCTGCGCGCGGACCGGTCCCTCGACCGGGGCGAAGACCGCCCGCGGGATGGGCTCGGGCCCGAAGAACGCGCAGCAGCGGAGGAGCTCCATCGCCTCGGGCGACTGCTTCTTGAGCTGCGCCATGGACAGCTCCCAGGCGGCCGTCATGGAGTGCCGGTACTCGATAGGCTTGCCCTCGCTGAGCAGCCGGCTCGTCCGCTCCTCCAGGAGCCTGAGGTACTCGTCGGTCGGCATGCCGGTCTCGGTCTGCAGAGCGGCCGCCTGTTCGAGCGCCAGGGGGAGGTCGCCGAGAGCGTCCGCGAGCCGGGTGGCGTCCTCGTCGGTGATCGCGCGGCGCATCCGCCGTTTGAAGAACTGGACGCTCTCCTCCCGCTGGAAGACGTCGATGGCGACGGTGTCGACCACGTTCTCCCAGCGATGGTTGCGGGATGTGACGAGAACGTGCCCGGGACCTTCGGACGGGATGACGTCGGTGAAGTCCGCGGGCTCGTCCGCGTTGTCGAAGATCAGCAGCCACGCGGAGTACGGAACGCCGCGGCGGAGCGCGTCGAGCACGGCGGCCGCGGCCTCCTCGATGCCCATCGCGGACGGCTCGGGCAGGCCGAGGCGAGGGGCGAGTTGCGCCAACGTCGTACGGACCAGGCCCGGCTGGTCGGCGGGCACCCACCAGACGAGGTCGTAGTGCTGCCGGAAGCGGTGCGCGTACTCGACCGCCGCCTGTGTCTTGCCGACACCGGCGAGACCGTACAGGGCGTGCGGGACCACGGCGGTGACCTTGCCGGCGATGTCGCTGCGCAGCCGGTTGAGCAGCTCCTCGCGCCCGGTGAAGTTCTTGTTGCGGGGCGGGACCTTCCACACCTCGGGATGGTCACCGGCACCTGTCATCGTGACACTCGGTCCGTCGGTCACCCGCGCCGCCCTCCCCGCCTCATGCGTCGATCGGACGATTGCACTGCTCGAATAAGGGGCAGCATACGAACGATAGATGCCGTCAAGACAGGCCTTCGCCGAAGACTACGCGCGGTTCGACAAAGGCACCCCGTGCGAAGACTGCTGAAAAAGGGAAACACCTTTTCTCGCGCTACCGACAGCACTTAATACGGCGCCGGGGACTTCCGCTGTATAACCCGGGAGTCACATCAAAGTCGAAAGCGTGGACGACCGATCACCCTTTGTGGTGAAGCTTGACCCGTAACCGCAGGCTGGTTCAGCTACACCGACGCCATGAAACTCCTCGGTCAGCCGAGCGAGGTGGTCAGCCGGCTCGATCGGCTGACCGGTGGCTTCCTGCTGGCTTTCACCGGGGTCGAGCCGGAGTTCTTCCTCGGGCTGTTCGACGCCAAGGCCGAGTTCGCCCGGCTGAGCCGGGACGCGAGTGCAGCCCTGCAAGACAGACGGCTCGGGCTGGGCCGGTATCGGCGGACGCAACGGGTCGCCGCCGCGCACGCCGTCATCGTCCTCACCGGGTTCTTCGACACGGTCAGGCAGGGCGGCCGGTTCCTCGGTCCGGGCCTGAGCCTGTTCAAGGCGGAGCAGGCACGCCTGGCCGGCGCTCCCGACGCCTCGTCCAACCGGCTGGGCGACCTCGCGGAACACCTCCTGCGCGCCAAGCTCCCCTGCCCGGGTCCCACGCAACCCACGAACGGGTCCTGGTCTTCCTGGGCGCGTACTACGAGGGCCTCGCGGAGCGGCTGCTGGACTTCCTGCGGGGCCTGCGGCTCTGGGAGGAACTCCGTGAGGCCGAGCGCGAGCGGGCGGAGCGGTGGCTCCTCGACGAGGTGCCCACCGCCGCCCTGGAGACATATCAGGAGCTCTTCCACCGCTTGAGCACCGAGGTGCCGGAGGTCGGGTCCTGGGTGAACCGCACCGACCACCAGGCGACGCGGGCCCTCATCGGCGACCTCGGAGCCGGTCTGACCGACCTGCGCCGGGACCTCCTGTCGGTGGCGACCGGCCCGCGGGCGGAGGGAGTCCGGGCCGCGCTGTCCCGCTCCTACCAGGCCCTGCTGGACAAGCCCATCGTCTCGGTGGCCGATCTTCCCCCTGAGGTGCGGATGCCGCCCCTGGCCGAGGCGTACATCGTCCCGTCCTTCCGGCAGGCGGTGACGGACAGCGCCGCCCGGCCCGCCGAACAACGCTGGTGGCAGGCCTTCCCGGTGCGGGACGATCTCCGCGGGTTCCTGTTCGGCTATCTCACCCACCCCGCCGCCACCCAGTCACCCCTGCTCGTCCTCGGGCAGCCGGGAGCCGGCAAGTCCCTGCTCACCAAGATCGTGGCGGCTCAGCTCCCGCCCGAGGAGTTCCTCGTGGTCCGCGTGCCACTGCGCGAAGTGCAGGCCGAGCACGACCTGCAGACGCAGATCGAGAGCGCGGTACGGCAGGCCACCGGGGAGTCCATCCACTGGCCCATGCTGCACCGTCCGGACACGAACACCGTCGCCGTGATCATCCTCGACGGCTTCGACGAGCTTCTGCAGGTGACGGGCGTCAGCAGTTCGGACTATCTGGAGAAGGTGGCCGCGTTCCAGGCGCGGGAGGCGGAGCAGTCACGACCGACCGCGGTGATGGTCACCAGCCGGACGGTGGTCGCCGATCGGGCCCGCCTGCCCAGCGAGACCGTGGTGATCCACCTGGAGCCTTTCGGGGACCGCCAGATCGCGCAGTGGGTCGGCATGTGGAACGCCCGCCACACCGGCTACTTCCACAGCCGCCGGCTGGAACCGCTCGACCTGGACACGGTGCGCGGGCTCAGGGAACTCGCCGCCCAGCCCCTGCTGCTGACGATGCTGGGGCGGTACGACATGGACGGCAACGCGCTCCGGCTCGTGGGAGTGCGTCTGGGCCGCGCCGAACTCTACGAGAGGCTCCTCGTCCGGTTCGCCGAGCGCGAAGCCCTGAAGAGCGGGCGGGGCCTGCCCGACCGGGACGTCAACTGGACCGTCAGACGGGAGCTCACCCGGCTGTCCGTGGTCGCGTTCGCCATGTTCAACCGCAACAGCCAGTGGGTCACCGGCGACGAGCTGTCCAGCGATCTCGTCATACTCCTGTCCGAGACGGCGGCACGGAAGACGAACCAGTTCCAGGCGCCTCTCGATCCCGGCGAGCTCGTCGTGGGCAAGTTCTTCTTCGTGCACGAGTCCCAGGCGATACAGGACACCAAGAAACGCAAGAGCTACGAGTTCCTGCATTCCACCTTCGGCGAATACCTGGTGGCCCGGCTGACGGTGCTGGAGATCCTGGAGCTGGCCGAGGTGGCGCGCGGGCATCGGAGCCACGCGCGGCCCGTCCGGCACGACGACGACTTCCTGCACGCCCTGTTATCCCATGCCCCGCTCTCGGCCCGGGAGTCCGTTCTCGAATTCCTCCAGGACCTCCTGGCCGATCTGCCCCCGGACACGCGGGAACTGCTGAAGACCACCCTGCTGGAGATCTTCCGCGACGCGCTCTACGCCCGGACGTCCTCCCAGTACGGCTCCTACCGGCCCGGCCGCGTCAAGGAGCTGCGCACGCTGCCCATGCGCCTGGCCGTCTACAGCCTGAACCTGCTCATCCTGCTCGCCATCTGCGGCGGCACCGTCGGCGGCAAGGAGCTCTTCCCCGAGCCGATGCAGGTGGTCAGCAGGTGGCGGAGCCTCACCCGCTTCTGGAGGTCGCAGGTCCCCTACAACGCCTGGGTGAACCTGGCCCGGGTGCTCGACGTGGAACGCACCTGGAGGGACGGCGAGCGCACGGTGCTGATCCGCTGGGCGGGGCGGGACACCTCGTCCCCGCCGGACGGCGACCTCTACTGGACCTACGACAAGGCGCCGGAGGACACCGACCGCGGGCACGTCTCCTGGATGTACGAGGACTTCCAGATGGCGGCCAGGAGCCTCCACTTCCTCTGCGGGTACGAGGAGGAACTGCTGCTGCACGCGGTGGCCCCGCTGGCGCCCGAGCTGAGCAGATCCCTGACGACGGTCGCCGGCTACTGGGAGGACCAGGCGAAGTCGCCGGCGCACGCCCTGCTCCGCATGTGGATGCTGTCCAGCAGGGCGTGCGCCGCCGCCGACCTCGCGGACGCGTACGCCGAGTGCCTGCGGATGAGCCAGGCGTTCGCGCCCTTCGCCGAGACGGACGCTCTCGCGTACCTCGACGTCGTCCTCGGCCACCTGGCGCTGGACGCGGCGCGGCTGCGGGGCGTGCTCACCCTCGACCGCCTCCATCTGCACCACAACAAGCCGTCGATCGAGTCGAGGATCCGCACGGCCGTCGCCGAGCTCGGTCTGGCATGAGGGCTACTGCCGGGGTGCGGCGGGGGCGGTCGAGCCGCGTACCACGAGTTCGGTGGCGAGCTCGATGTGGTGGGAGTCGATCCGTTCGCCGGCGGCCAGGCGCAGGGCCCGCCGGAGGGCGACGCCGCCCATCTCGCGGAGCGGCTGGCGGACGGTGGTCAGCGGTGGTGAGGCCATGCGGGCTATCTGGGTGTCGTCGAAACCGACGACGCTGAGGTCGTCGGGGACGCGCAGGCCGCGCGCCCGTGCGGCCTCCATCACGCCGAACGCGGTCTCGTCGCAGCCGGCGAAGATCGCGGTCGGCGGTTCGGGGAGGGCGAGGAAGCAGGCGCCGGCCTCGACGCCGTCGCCGTAGCGGAACCTGCGGTGCTGGATGTACTCCTGGCGCACCGCCACGCCCTCGGCCTCCATGGCGGCGCGGTAGCCGTGCAGCCGCGCCTGGT
Source organism: Nonomuraea sp. NPDC050478 (assembly GCF_044458265.1). Classification (NCBI taxonomy): domain Bacteria; kingdom Bacillati; phylum Actinomycetota; class Actinomycetes; order Streptosporangiales; family Streptosporangiaceae; genus Nonomuraea; species Nonomuraea sp. NPDC050478. The sequence goes on from NZ_JBITHT010000007.1 coordinate 258,762, forward strand.
TGCACGCCGCCGTGGCGGGGCCGCCCAGGTAGGCGATGCGCCGGTGGCCGAGGGAGAGCAGGTGCTGGGTGGCGGCCAGCCCGCCGGCGAAGTTGGTCGACCCGACGCTGGTCACGCGGGTGCGCGGCAGGTTGAGCGGGTCGATCACCACCAGGGGCAGGCCGGCCTCGGCCAGGGCGGCGAGCTGGGCGGCGGTCAGCTCGCTGGTGACGGCGACCAGCGCGCGCCGGCCGGTCGCCGCCAGTTCCCTGGCCCACCTGCTGGTGCGCTCGGAGCCCTTGCGGATGCTGATCACGACGGACACGCCGAGTTCGCCGCCGGCCCGCACCGCCCCCTGGATGATCTCGTTGGAGTAGGCGTTCAGGTCGGAGTCGAACTGCAGCTCGACGGTGCCCGCGGTCTCGTCGCGCCGGGGCGGCGGGGCCACGTAGTCGTGCTGCCGCAGCGCCGACAGCACCAGCGAGCGGGTCGCCGGCGCGACGTCGCTGCGGCCGTTGAGCACCTTCGAGACGGTCGCGACCGACACGCCGGCGGCGGCCGCGATCGTGGCGAGCGTGGCGCGCTTGGCCGGCACGGCTAGTCCCGATCCCCCGCCGGGTGCACGTCCACCGGTGTGAACAGCCGCCTGTCGTGGCCGACGGCCCGCAGCGGCCCGGTGAGCCGGACGGTGCCGGCGCACGGCAGGTCGCGGGCCGAGGTGCCGGCGAGCACCTCGATGTCGCCGGGCTCGACGATCCGCTGCAGGTCACGGCCGGTGAAGGCGGTGCGGTCGGCGTGCACGCGGAAGCGCACGTCGGCGGCGGCCCCCGGTTCGAGCCGGACCCTGGCGAACCCGGCGAGCTGCCGCACCGGCCGGGTGACCTGGGCGAGCATGTCGTGCAGGTAGAGCTGGACGACCTCGTCGCCGGCGCGGGCGCCGGTGTTGCGGACCCGGACGGAGACGGTGAACTCGCCGTCGGTGGGCACCTCGGTGTCGCTGATCCGGAACTCGCCGAGCTCGAAGGAGGTGTAGGAGGTCCCGTACCCGAAGGGGAAGAGCGGGGTCGGGTCGAGGTTGCTGATGCCGTCGCTGTCGGCGCCGAGCGGCGGCTGCAGGTAGGTGTGCGGCTGGCCGCCGGGGGTGCGCGGGATCTGCACCGGCAGCCTGCCGCCGGGCTGGACGCGGCCGGACAGCACGCCCGCGATGGCCGCGCCGCCCTCCTCGCCGGGCATGAACGCCTGGACGAGCCCGGCCGCCCTGGGGTGGATCTCGCCGAGCGCGTACGGGCGGCCGGAGACGACGACCACGACGACCGGCGTGCCGGTGGCGGCCAGCTCGGTCACCAGGTCCTCCTGGACGCCGGGCAGGCGCAGGTCGTCGGCGTCGCAGCCCTCGCCCGAGGTGCCCTGCCCGAACATGCCGGCCAGGTCGCCGACGACGACCACGCACAGGTCGGCGTCGCGGGCCGCGGCGGCAGCGGCGGCGAACCCGGAGCGGTCCCCGTCGCGCACGTCGCAGCCGCGCTCGTAGGCGATCTCGGCGCCGGGCAGCTCGGCGCGGAGCGCGTCGAGCACGCTCGGCGCGTCGATGCCGAGACCGAGTCCGGGGTAGCGGGGCAGCACGTGGTTGGGGAAGGCGTAGCAGCCCATGAACGTGCGCGGGTCGTCGGCGCACGGCCCGACGACGGCGATCCGGCGCGGGGCGGTGCGGCCCTCGCCGAGCAGGGGCAGCGCGCTGCCCGCGTCGAGCAGGACGACGGACCTCTCGGCCAGTTCGCGGGCCAGCTCCCGATTGGCCTGCGAGTCCAGCTCGACGGTCTCGGCGCCGGTCACCGAGGACTGCGGCGTCCAGTCCGGGTCGAGCAGCCCGAGCTGCGCCTTCTGGGTGAGCAGGCGGCGCACCGCCCGGTCGATCAGCTCCTCGGGCAGCTCGCCGCGGCGCACCCGCTCGGCCAGGTGCTGGCCGAAGCCGAGGGTGTCGGGCAGCTCGACGTCGAGGCCGGCGGTGAGCGCCTGGACCCCGGCCTCGCCGGCGTCGGCGGCCACGAGGTGCATGGTGGCCAGGAACGGGATCGACCAGTAGTCGGAGACGACGGTCCCGGTGAACCCCCAGTCGTCGCGGAGCACCTCGGTCAGCAGCCACGGGTCGATGGCGGCGGGGACGCCGTCGACGTCGGAGTAGGAGTTCATCACCGAGCGGGCGCCGCCCAGCTCGATGGCCGACTCGAAGGGCGGCAGGATCATGTCCATCAGCTCGCGCCGGCCCATCGGCACCGGGCCGTGGTTGCGTGCCGCCCGCGAGGCGGAGTAGCCGGCGAAGTGCTTGAGCGTGGCGATGACGCCCGCGCCCTCCAGCCCGCGCACGTACGCGGAGCCGATCATCGAGACGAGGTACGGGTCCTCGCCCATCGTCTCCTCGACCCGGCCCCACCGGTAGTCGCGGACCACGTCCAGCACGGGCGCCAGGCCCTGGTGCACGCCGAGGGCGCGCATGTCGCGCCCGATCGCGGCGCCCATCCGGGCCACCAGCTCGGGGTCGAACGTGGCGGCCCAGGCGATCGCCGCCGGGTAGACCGTCGCGCCGTAGGTGGTGAAACCGGTCAGGCACTCCTCGTGGACCAGCGCCGGGATGCCCAGCCTGGACTGCGCGATCACCTCACGCTGCAACCGGACCACCTCGGCGGCGCCCTCGGCGGGGCTCACCGGGCGGCTGCCGTGCACCCGCGTCAGATGGCCGATGCCGTGGCGGACCGCCTCCTGGAACGGGGAGGTGTTCGACGCGGCGAACACGTCCTGCAAAGGGGCCACGTTGCCGGTGCCGCCGTCGCCCGGATCGGGGGCGGAGACGGGCTCACCCATGGTGTTGCCCTCCCACCGGCTGCCGAGCTGCGCGACCTTCTCCTCCACCGTCATCTCCGCCAGCAGGGCGTCCACCCGCTCCCCTACCGGAAGCGCGGGATCCTGCCAGGGACGGAGGGCTTGGCCCGCCGCCGGCCGATCTAGAGCCGTCATTGATCGCTCTCCTTAGAGGCGGCTCTTGCCGCAAAGTTTCGAAACATTTCGGACGCGCTGCGCGGGGGTGGCGTGGGAGCGCTCTCGGCTCCAGATCACCCAGCGTGGCGCCCGTGCGAGCGTATCCCACTCGTCTCGCTCTTGCCGAGAGGGAGTTTCGTGCGGGGAGAGGTTGACACCCCTTCGGCCGAAATCTAGATTGGCGTGCCACGCGGTCGTTTCGAAAATGTTTCGACACTGTGGAGCCGCGGCACCATCCCCCGGCGTTCGAGTACGGAGATCAGCGTGGAATCCAGGACAACGTCTCGCCGCAACTTCCTCGCCCTGTCCATGGGCCTGCCCCTGGGAGCCGCGCTCGCCGCCTGCGGCACCTCCGGCCCCGGCAGCACGAGCACCAGCGGCGGTGGCGGTGGTGGCGCCACCGCCAGCTACTGGTACCTGTCGACGGAGCCGCAGGAAGGCGTCCGCAGGCGGACCATGGAGCGGTTCAACCAGGCCAACCCCAACGGGAAGATCGTGGGGACGACCTTCCAGAACGACGCCTTCAAGACGAAGATCAAGACGGCGATCGGCGCGGGCGAGGCGCCCACGATCATCTGGGGCTGGGGCGGCGGCGGTCTGCGCAGCTACGTGCAGGCCGGCCAGGTCGAGGACCTCACCTCGTGGTTCGACGAGAACGCGGCCGTCAAGGACAAGCTGTTCCCCTCGTCCTTCGGCGCCGCGACCGTCGACGGCAAGATCTACGCGATCCCCTGCGAGACGATGCAGCCGATCGTCCTGTACTACGACAAGCGCGCCTTCGAGAAGATCGGCGCCGAGCCGCCCCAGAGCTGGGGCGACATCATGGACCTGGTGCCCAAGTTCAACGCCAAGGGCATCGCGCCGTTCTCGCTGGGCGGGCAGTCGCGCTGGACCAACATGATGTGGCTGGAGTTCCTCTTCGACCGCATGGGCGGCCCCGAGGTGTTCCAGGCCGTGTTCGACGCGGAGAAGGACGCCTGGTCCAACCCCGTCGCCATCGACGCGCTGACCAAGATGCAGGACCTGATCAAGGCCGACGGCTTCATCAAGGGCTTCTCCTCCATCACCGCCGACTCCAACGCCGACCAGGCGCTGCTCTACACCGGCAAGGCCGCGATGATGCTCCACGGCGGCTGGACCTACGGCGGCATGAAGCAGGACGGCGGCGACTTCGTCTCCGGCGGTAACCTCGGCTACATGAACTTCCCGCCGATCGACGGCGGCAAGGGCGACCCCGGCAACACCGTCGGCAACCCCGGCCAGTACATGTCGATCTCCGCCAAGGCCACGGCCGAGCAGAAGGAGATCGCCAAGAAGTTCTTCTCCACCGAGGTCATCAGCGACAAGTCGGCCGAGGAGTGGGTGGGCACCGGCGCGGTTCCCGTGATCAAGGGCTCGGAGAAGTTCTTCACCGGCTCCGAGGACGCCGACTTCCTCAACTTCGTCGTCGGCATCGCCAACAACGCCAAGGTCTTCCAGCAGTCGTGGGACCAGGCGCTCAGCCCGACCGCCGCCGAGGTGCTGCTCGACAACATCGCCAAGCTGTTCCAGCTGTCGATCGGGCCGCAGGAGTTCGCCACCAACATGAACGCGGTCATCGGCAAGTGAGCACGATCGTCACCGTTCCACCCCGAGGGAGACCGCCCGCCGCGACCCGCGTGCGCGGCAGCGGCTCCCTGGTGTGGCTGGCCGTCCCCGCCCTGCTCGTCTTCGTCGCCTTCGGCGTGATCCCCCTGCTCGGGGTGCTCGCGCTGAGCTTCACCACGTGGGACGGGCTCAGCCAGGACATCTCCTTCAGCGGGCTCGCGAGCTGGAGCGCGGTGCTGAGCGATCCCGGGCTGCCGCACGCCCTGTGGGTGACGTTCCTCATCATGGCCCTGTCGTGGCTGGTGCAGACGCCGGCCAGCATCCTCATCGGGGTGTTCCTGGCGGGCCATCAGCGCTACCGCGCGCTGATCGCCGTGCTGTACTTCATCCCGCTGCTGCTCAGCTCGGCCGCCATCGCGATCACGTACAAGGCGCTGCTCGACCCGAATTTCGGGCTCGGCGCCGGCCTGGGCCTGGACTTCCTGGCGCAGGACTGGCTCGGCGAGGGCCCCCTCGCCGTCGGTGTGGTGATCTTCGTGGTGTCCTGGCAGTTCATCCCGTTCCACTCGCTGCTCTACCAGGGCGGGGTGCGGCAGATCCCGCGCTCGATGTACGAGGCCGCGGAGCTCGACGGAGCCGGGCGGGTGCGCAAGTTCTTCAGCATCACCCTGCCTCAGCTGAAGTACACGATCATCACGTCCTCGACCCTCATGGTGGTCGGCTCGCTGACGCTCTTCGATCTGATCTTCGTGCTGACGGCGGGCGGGCCCGGCGACGCGACCAGGGTGCTCGCGCTCGACATGTACAAGCGGGGATACCAGGCCAACCTGATGGGCCCGGCCAGCGCCATCGCCGTCATCCTCGTCCTGGTGGGCCTGGCCCTGGCGCTCGTGCTGCGCAGGCTCGGCGGGCGCGACGGCAGTGCGAGCCAGTTGGAAGGGGCCTGACATGGCGACCACGCTGTCCGACAAGCCGGGGCGGACGGTGATGCGGCCGTCCGGTCGCCGCCGCCGCAGGCCCAGGCTGCGCGAGACCAAGAACTGGATCGGCGGGACGATCTCGTGGCTCTGGCTGGCGATCGTGATCATCCCGATCTACTGGGTGGTCATCACCAGCTTCAAGGCCCAGAGCGACTACTACCTGTCGAACCCGATGGCGCCGCCCACCGCGCCGACGCTGGACAACTACCAGCTGGTCATCGAGTCCGACTTCCCGCTGTACTTCCTCAACAGCCTCATCGTCGCCGTCGGCTCGGTGGTCCCGGCGGTGCTGTTCTCGTTCATGGCCGCGTACGCGATCGTGCGGGCGAGCACCAACCGCTTCCTGAAGTCGGTGAACTGGCTCTTCCTCATGGGCCTGGCCATCCCCCTGCAGGCGACGATCATCCCGATCTACCTGATCATCATCAGGCTGCATCTCTACGACAGCCTGCTGGCGCTCATCCTGCCGTCGATCGCGTTCGCGATCCCGCTGTCGGTGCTGGTCCTGGCCAACTTCATCCGGGACGTGCCGAAGGAGCTGTTCGAGTCGATGCGGCTCGACGGCGCGAGCGAGCAGACCACGCTCTGGCGCCTGGCCTTCCCGCTGACCCGGCCGGCCGTGGTGACGGTGTCGATCTACAACGCGCTGCAGATCTGGAACGGGTTCCTGCTGCCGGTGATCCTGACGCAGAGCCCCGACAAGCGGACGCTGCCGCTCGCGCTCTGGTCGTTCCAGGGGGAGTACAGCGTCAACGTGCCTGCGGTGCTCGCCTCGGTCGTGCTGACCACGCTGCCGATCCTGATCCTGTACGTGGTGGGCCGCCGCCAGTTGCTGAGCGGCCTGACGGCGGGGTTCGGCAAGTGATCTGAGTCCCGCGCCGGGGCAGGAGTCCTCCCATGGAGGACGTGTGGGATCTCGTGGTCGTGGGCGCCGGGCCCGCCGGTTCCGCGGCGGCGCTCGGCGCGCTGCGGCGGCGGCCCGGCGCGCGGGTGCTGGTGCTCGACAAGGCGGACTTCCCTCGTGACAAGGCGTGCGGCGACGGCATCGCGGCCCACGGGCGTGACGAGCTGGCCAGGCTGGGCGTGCCGGGGCTGATCGACGACTACCGGCCCACGCCCCGCCTGACCGTGGTCTCCCCCGGCGGCACGCGGGTGTCGGCGACCGCGGCGCGGCCCAACCATGTGGTGCCGCGCCGGGTCTTCGACGCCCGGCTGGTCGAGGCGGTCCGGGCGGCCGGGGCCGAGGTGCGGCGCCACCGGGTCAGGGAGCTGGCCGAGGCCGGGCCGGTGGTGGTGATCGACGGCCGGATCCGGGCGCGGGTCGTGGTCGCGGCCGACGGGGCCAACTCGGCGGTGCGGCGGCTGATCGGGCTCCCGGTCACGCCGGAGCGGCACACCGCCATCGCCGTGCGCGGGTACGCGGACGTCCCCGACGAGGACGACGTGCAGCTCATCGCCATGCAGCGGGCGGGCTGGCCCGCCTACGCGTGGTCGTTCCCCATCGGCGACGGCACCGCGAACGTCGGGTTCGGGATGCTGCTGCCCCGGCTGCACGCCACCGGGCTGCCGGGGCGGCAGGTGCTGCACGGCAGGCTCGCCGAGCTGCTGCCCGACCGGCCCGCCCGCGACCTGCGCGCCCACCACCTGCCGCTGTCCACCGGCCGGCCGGCTCCAGGTGCCGGGCGGGTGCTGCTCGCCGGGGACGCGGCGAGCCTGATCAACCCGCTGACCGGCGAGGGGATCTACTACGCGCTGCTGTCGGGGCGGCTGGCCGGCGAGGCGGCCGCGGACGCGCCCGGCGACCCGCTGCCCGTCTACCGGCGCGGCCTGCGCGCGGCGCTGGGGCGGCACCTGCGGACCACGGACGTGCTGGCCCGGCTGGCGCAGTCGCCGGGGTTCATCGACGCCGCCATCGCCACCGCCGCCCACCGCAAGGAAGTGTTCGACCTGCTGGTGGAGGTGGGGCTGGGGTCGGGGACGGTGCCCGTCCCGCTCGCGTACGCGGTGGCCTCCCGCTGGCTGCGCGACACCGTCCGCCACCACCGACGCGGCCGTTGACAGGTGTATCCGCCCGCCATCAGCCGGTGAGGGAGGCACCGCCGGTCAGCAGCAGCGCCACGTCCACGCCCGCCACCGCGACGGCCGCCGCGAACGGCACCCGGGGGTGGTTGCGGGCCAGCAGAAGCCCGGCAGCCGTCAGGACGACGGCCGTGGCCAGCGCGATCCAGGCCATGGGGCTCGTACGGGCGAGGCCGGGAAAGGCCGGACCGTCCGCTTCGTCGGCGGACGGATCCGTGCTTGCCGGGGCCGATGGGGACGAGCCGTCCGAGAGCACGGCGGAGTGGCCCGTGGCAGCCGGAGGTTCGGCGGTGGGAGGGGTCGTGGTGGATGGGCCGAAGGCGAGCAGGCAGGTGGCGGCGAGGAGCGGGAGCGGGAGCAGGGCGCGCAGACGGGCGGCGCCGAGCCGCTGCGGCCAGCCCCGCACGCCGGTCGCCAGGTCGTCCGCCAGGTCCGGCAGCACGTTGGCCAGGTGGGCGCCCACCCCGAGCAGGGCCGCCGCCGCCGTCGCCCACCAGGCGGGCCACGGCTCCCCCGGCAGCCCCAGCGTCACGAACGCGGGCAGCACCCCGAACCCCACCGCGTACGGCACCCACGACAGCAGGGTCGCCTTCACCCCCAGGTCGTACGCCCACGCCGCGAGCACCCCGGCGAGATGCGCGGAGCCGGCGAGCGGCCCCGAGGCGAACGAGAGCGGCACGCAGCACGCCAGCGCCACCGCCGCCGCGATCCAGAGGGCACGCGGCGTGATCGTGCCGTCGACCGCCGGCTTGTCCGCACGCCCCGCCGCCACGTCGCGCCCGGCGTCGGCCGCGTCGTTGCACCAGCCGATGGACAGCTGGCCCGACAGCACCGCCAGGCCCACGAGCAGGCATCCGGCCGCGCCGTGCCCGGCGGCGGCGGCGAGCGCGGTGACCAGTGCCGTGACCGCCACGGTGGGCCCGGGATGGCAGCCGCGCGCCAGCCCGGCGATCATCCGGCGCCCGTCGTCCGTCACAGGCCGATGCTACTCGGGAGATCCCTTCGGCAGGCGCTCGCGGCGGGTGACGAATTGACCGGGCCTGACCGGCCGATCTACAGGGAAGACCGCCCGCTGGGCTTAGCAGATCAACCTGGGGGGAACCGTGGCATCGACGAGTGTTTTCGGCCGCCCGCCCAGGGGAGCCCTCCATGACCCATATCGCCGCAGTTCGCTGCGCCTTTCCCCCGAATCGATACGCACAGGCCGAGTTGACCGACATGGCGGCCCGTGTCTGCCTGCCTCCGGACGCCGACCGCCGCCTGCTCGACCGGCTGCACCGCAGCGCCCGCGTCGAGTACCGCAACCTGGCCCTGCCGATCGAGGACTACGAGAAGCTGGACGGCTTCGGCGCGGCCAACGACGCGTACGTGACCGCCGCGGTCGAGCTGGGGCTGGAGAGCGTCCGCGCGGCGCTGGACGGCGCCGGGCTGGTCCCGTCCGACGTCGACATGATCATGTTCACGTCGGTGACCGGCATCGCCGTGCCGTCGATCGACGCCCGGCTGGTGGGCGCGCTGGGTCTGCGGCCCGACGTCAAGCGGCTGCCGGTCTTCGGGCTGGGCTGCGTCGCGGGCGCGGCCGGGATCGCCAGGCTGCACGACTACCTGCGCGGCTGGCCCGGCCACGTGGCCGTGCTGCTGTCGGTGGAGCTGTGCTCGCTCACCGTGCAGCGCGGCGACGGCTCCCCCGCCGGCCTGGTCGCCAGCGCCCTGTTCGGTGACGGCGCCGCCGCCGTCGTGGCCTGCGGCGACGGGCGCGCTCCGGACGAGACAGACGACCTGGCGGCCGGGCCTGTCGTGGTGGCGACTCGCAGTCATCTGTATCCGGACTCGGAGCATGTCATGGGCTGGCAGGTGGGCGGCGACGGTCTGCGGGTGGTGCTGGACGCGGGCGTGCCGGAGGTGGTGCGCCGCTACCTGGCCGACGACGTGCACGCGTTTCTTGGCGATCACGGGGTGACGGCCGGCGAGGTGTCGGCCTGGGTGTGCCATCCGGGCGGCCCGAAGGTCCTGGAGGCCGTGTCGGACGTGCTCGACCTGCCGCCGGGCGCGCTCGACGTCACCTGGCGCTCGCTGGCGGCCCACGGCAACCTGTCGTCGTCCTCGGTGCTGCACGTGCTGGGCGAGACGCTCGCCACGCGGCGGCCGGAGCCCGGCACGTGGGGGGTGCTCATCGCGATGGGCCCCGGTTTCTGTTCCGAACTCGTCCTGCTGCGCTGGTGACCCCATGACCTGGTATCTCGTCCTCATCCTGCTGGTCGGCCTGGAGCGGCTGGCCGAGCTGGTCGTCTCCAAGCGCAACGCCGCCTGGAGCATGGCGCGCGGCGGCGTCGAGACCGGCCGCGGCCACTACCCGTGGATGGTGCTCCTGCACACGGCGCTGCTGGCCGGGGCGCCGCTGGAGGTGTGGCTGGCCGGGCGGCCGTTCCTGCCGGAGCTCGGCTGGCCGATGCTCGTCCTGGTGGTGGCCGCGCAGGGGCTGCGCTGGTGGTGCATCACCGCGCTCGGGCCGCGCTGGAACACCAAGGTGATCGTGGTGCCGGGGCTGCCGCTGGTGACGCGCGGCCCGTACCGGCTGACCTGGTTGCGCCACCCGAACTACGTGGCGGTGGTCGTGGAGGGGTTCGCGCTGCCGCTGGTGCACACGGCGTGGGTGACGGCGCTGGTGTTCACCGTGCTGAACGCGGCGCTGCTGACGGTGCGCATCCGCACCGAGAACGCGGCGCTCATGCCGGCCGGGCGGCCCGCCACGTGATCGACGTGCTGGTCGCCGGTGGCGGCCCGGCGGGGCTGGCGACGGCCATCCACGCGGCGCTGCTCGGCATGGAGGCGGTCGTCGTCGAGCCGCGCGCCGGCCCGGTCGACAAGGCGTGCGGGGAGGGTGTCATGCCCGGCGGCGTGGCGGCGCTGGCCGCGATGGGGGTGACGGTGCCGGGGCGTCCGCTGCGCGGCATCCACTACCTGGACGACCGGCGCGGGGTCCGCGCGACGTTCGGCCCCGCCATGGGGCTGGGCGCGCGGCGCGTCGCCCTGCACGCCGCGCTCGCCCGGCGGGCCGCCGACCTCGGCGTGAAGACCATCACCGGCCGGATCGCGCACGCCGTCCAGGACGGCGACGGGGTGGAGGCCGCCGGGCTGCGGGCGCGCTGGCTGGTGGCCGCCGACGGGCTGCACTCGCCGCTGCGCCGGTCGCTCGGGCTGGACGCGCCGCCCGGCGGCATGCGGCGGTACGGACTGCGCAGGCACTACCGGGTGGCGCCGTGGACCGACTTCGTGGAGGTGCACTGGTCGGGCCACGGCGAGGCGTACGTCACCCCGGTGGGCGATGACCTGGTGGGCGTGGCGATCCTCAGCTCCGTGCGGCGCACGTACGACGAGCACCTGGCGGGGTTCGGCGCTCTGGCGGAGCGGCTGCGCGGGCCCGCCGTGACGCCGGTGCGCGGCGCGGGGCCGTTCCGCCAGCGGGCGCGGGCGCGGCGCGCCGGGCGCGTCCTGCTGGTGGGCGACGCGGCCGGGTACGTGGACGCGCTGACCGGTGAGGGGGTGTCGCTGGCCGTGCGCTCGGCGGAGATCCTGGCCCGCTGTCTGGCTGAAAACCGGCCCGAGGAGTACGAGGGCGCGTGGCGGCGGTTGTCGCGCACCCACCGGCTGCTGACGGGCGCGCTGGTGCAGGTCGCGCGGCGGCCGGCCACGGCGCGGCTGGTGGTCCCGGCGGCGCGGGGGCTGCCGGGGGTGTTCACGTCAATCGTCCGGCTATTGGCCTGAAACCGGGTCGGTCCATTCTGCCCTTATGGCTGATATATGCACTTTTAGCGTTATGAGCCGGTTCTGTGGTCCTCCGGGGGTGGTGAACGGCGGATGGCTGTCCGGCCTGCTGGCGGGCGAGCTGGGCGCGGCGGGGCCGGTGGAGGTGACGCTGCGCGCCCCGGCGCCGGTCGAGACGCCGTTACGGGTGGCGCACGCGCCGGACGGGCTCGGGCTGTTCGCGGGAGATCTGCTGCTGGCCGAGGCCAGACCCGCCGCCGGGGACCCGGTGCCGCCGCCCGCCGTGTCCCTGCGCGCCGCGGCGGAGGCCGAGCGGCGCTTCCCCGGCCATCGGAGCCACCCGTTCCCCGGCTGCTTCGTATGCGGCCCGCGCGAGGACGGGCTGCGCGTCCATCCGGGCCCGACGGCCGATCCGGAGGTCTTCGCCGCGACCTGGTTCGCCGACCCGGAGCTGACCGGCGGGCAGGAGGTCCTGCCGCCCGCGTCGGTGTGGGCGGCGCTCGACTGCCCCACCGGCTGGACGCATCTCGCGCCGGGCGGCGCCGCGCTGCTCGGCAGGATGACCGCGCGGCTGCGCCGCCCGGTCAGGGCCGGCGTCACGTACGTGGTCGTCGCCCGCCGCGATGGCAGGGAGCGCCGCAAGCTGTTCGCCTCCGCCGGGCTGTACGAGCCGGACGGCACTCTGGTGGCCGCCTGCCGCACGACGTGGGTCGAGACCCGGGCGGCCCACACCGGCGGCCAGGCCACGGGAACCGCCGGGGACCCGGGACTGCTGGAGCGCATCCGCGGCGGCGTCATCGGCGAGGACGAGGTGCTCGACGGCCCGTACGGGCCGCGCCGCATCACCTACGCCGACTACACCGCCTCCGGGCGGTCCCTGGGCTTCATCGAGGACTTCATCAGGGCCCGGGTGCTGCCGCGTTACGCCAACACGCACACCGAGAGCTCCGGCACCGGCCTGCAGACCACCCGGCTGCGGGAGGAGGCCCGGCGGATCATCCACGACGCCGTGGGCGCCGGCCCGGACGACGTGGTCCTGTTCTGCGGATCCGGCGCGACGGGGGCCGCCAACAAGCTCGTCGCCATCCTGGAGCTGCGCGACCGCGCCACCCGCGCGGGCGGCCGGCCGGTGGTGTTCGTCGGGCCGTACGAGCACCACTCCAACGAGCTGCCCTGGCGCGAGTCCGGGGCCGAGACCGTCGCCATCGGCCAGGACCGCGACGGCCGCATCGATCTCGGCGAGCTCCGCGCCCAGCTGGTGCGGCACGCGGACCGGCCGCTGCTCATCGGCAGCTTCTCGGCCGCCTCCAACGTGACCGGCATCCTGTCCGACACCGAGCCGGTCTCCGCGCTGCTGCACGAGTTCGGCGCGCTGTCGTTCTGGGACTACGCCGCGGCCGGGCCGTACGTGCCGATCCGGATGGCGGCGAGCGCGCCGGGGCGGGCCGACCACAAGGACGCGATCTTCCTGTCGCCGCACAAGTTCCCCGGCGGCCCGCAGACGCCGGGGGTGCTGGTCGTCCGGCGGGACCTGGTGCGCAACCGGGTGCCGACGGCGCCGGGCGGCGGCACCGTGCGCTACGTGAGCCCCGGCGAGCACCGTTACCTGGACGATCCGGTCGCCAGGGAGGAGGGCGGCACGCCGGGGATCGTCGAGTCGATCCGCGCCGGGCTGGTCTTCGCGCTCAAGGAGGCCGTGGGCACCGGCCTCATCCAGGAGCGCGAGGAGCGCCTCCGGGAGCGGGCGCTGGAGCGGTGGCGGCGCAACCCGGACATCGAGATCCTCGGCGACGGGCCCGCGCGCAGGCTGCCGATCTTCTCGCTGCGGGTCCGCGCGGGAGACGGGCTCTACCTGCACCACAACTTCGTGGTCGCCGTGCTGAACGACCTGTTCGGCGTCCAGGCGCGCGGCGGCTGCTCCTGCGCGGGCCCGTACGGGCACCGGCTGCTGGGCATCGGCGCCGGCCGGTCGGCGGAGCTGCGCGACCAGATCGGGTACGGGTACGAAGGGGTCAAGCCCGGCTGGGCGCGGGTCACCTTCGCCTATTTCATGTCCGACACCGTGGCGGACTACGTCGTCGACGCCGTCGACCTGGTCGCCTCCCGGGGCCGGCGCCTGCTCCCCCACTACCGGTTCGACCTCCGTACCGGGCTGTGGCGGCACCGCGAGGCGGCCGAACCCGCCGTCAGCCTGTCCGACCTGCTGTTCCGCTCCGGCGAGCGGCCGGTCCCGGGGGCGCGGGCCGGGGAGGACGCGCTGGCCGGCTACCTGGCGCGGGCGCGCGAGCTGCTCGCGGCCCTTCCGGACGAGCCGGACGCGAGCCAGGCGCGGCTGCCCGGAGACGCGGAGCGGCTGCGCTGGTTCGCGCTGCCCGCCGGGTGCGTGGCTCCGGAGGTGAGTTCCAAGTCGGTTGCAAGTCAGATGATCTAGGTTGGCCCGCCATGAGGAGACTGGTGCCGGCGGGCGCTCTGCTGGTGTGCCTGAGCGGCTGCGTGATCACACCCATGGCCCCGATGACCACGGACACGCGGGCGGGAGAGCCGGCCGAGACCGCGCGGGAAGAGGGGGATCGCATGGGCGTCGAGCCGGGGGTGCTCAAGGGCAGGGTCGTGGGCGCCGACGGCAGGCCGGTCCAGGGGGCCAAAGTCGTGGCCGACAACCAGTTGCTCTACAACAGCAACCTCATCGTGTCGACCGACGCCGACGGCCGCTACCGGGTCGAGACCGACATCGCGGCCACGTTCCACGTGACGGCCTCGATGACGGTCGAGCACAACGGCGCCTCGTACCAGGTCGACCTGTCGCCGGACGACGACTCCTCGTTCGCCGGCCCGACCGGTGCGATCAGGGACTTCACCTGGAAGCTCACCGGCGAGAAGGCCGACGGCCTGGGCCACTACGGCGGGTCGGTCCTGTTCCACCTGGACATGACCGACCCGCAGAACCCGGAAGCGTTCCTGGAGGACGAGAAGGTCGAGCTCACGCTCACGCCCGAGAGCACGCTGCTGGACGGCTCGCAGGGTCAGGTCATCACCCGCAGGGCGGTCCGCACCCCTGACGGGTCCGGCCTGGTGGACGTCCCCATCGCCCGTTACCGCGTCTCGGCGTCCTACGAGGGACGCCCGCTGCAGGTGCGGCTCCGCGGTCAGGACGCGTACGCGCCCGAGATCGTCGCGGACTTCTCCCAGTACATCTCCAGCGTCTACTGGATCCAGCTCGAGCTGAAGCTCTGACCTGTCACTTCCGGACTCCGCCCATGCCGGGGTCGGGCGTCATTTCACCTGAGGGGCGCTTTACCTGCCAGGTCATCGACCGTGCGGGGAGTGCGCATGAAAATGGCCGAGGGAGCGATCACTACCGCTCGCGATGACCCGGAGCACCGCATGACCCCGGAGGAGACGATGACAGCCCCATCCCTGTCCGCGTTCGATGTCGATTCCCGCACCGATTTCGTGGCCGCCAACCGATATGCGGGCATCGTCACTGATCGCTGGCATGCGCTTGGCGGTGGTCCGAACGGTGGTTACCTGATGGCGATGTGTCTGCGTGCGCTGAAGCAGGAGATGCCGTTCCCCGATGTGCTCGTCGGCTCCGCCTTTTTCCTGCGCCCCGCGGTCATCGGACCGGCGGAGTTGCGCACCGAGATCATCCGGACCGGGCGGCGTGTCGCCACGGGCCAGGTCGTGCTGTCGCAGGAAGGTAAGGAACGACTGCGGGCGACGGCCACCTTCGGCACCCTCGACCAGGCCGACGGACGTACGCTCGTCACCGGCGAGCCGCCGGTCCTCCCGGACCCGGATGACTGCGTCGATCCGCTCGGCGGCAAGTCGCTGGACGGTGTCAGCATCACCGAACGTGTGGAGTTCCGGTTCGCCGAGGTGCCCGGCTGGTGGCGGGGGAAGCCCGCCGAGCATGCCGGAATAGAGTTCTGGATGCGCTTCCGGGACGGCCGCCACGCCGATCCAGACGCGTTGCCCTTGCTGCTGGATGCCGCACCTCCGGCCGTGCTGGCCGTCGGCGAGTTCGCTTCCGCCACGCTCGAATTGACCGCGCATCTACGGGCCCGGCCCGCTCCTGGCTGGCTCGCCTGTCGCGCCACCACGCGTCACCTGATCAACGGATATCACGAAGAAGACTTCGAGATCTGGGACACCAAAGGCGTCCTCGTCGCCCAGGGCCGGCAACTCGCCATGCTCCCGTAATCGGTGTCACGCATGCTGCTGCGTGCTTCTCCAGGGGCAGCCCCGCCGTCGGCGAGTTTCGCGAGCCCTCTCGTTCTCGGATCCGCCGGCGGCGATACATGGGGATGGCGTCACCTGAGTCGGCGTCGCTCATATTCGGGGACGGTCACCACTGCGGCGTGGCACATATCTGGCCGATATCCGCTATTTCCCATCCTGGATGGAGATCCAGCGATGTGGGGCGCTGTATCTCGCGCGCGCCCTTCACGTCCAGCCTTGACACAATTCGGATATATCAAGCATTTGCCACAATCACGATAAATCGGATGGTCACAAAACGACAACTTTCCGCCTGGAAGTGTCCGAAACTGGCCAGTGCGAGAACCCGTACAGAGGCGAGAGCGTCTCTTACTCGCGGCCGGATGACCATCCCCCGACATTCCACGTGCCGGGGATTCACCTGAGGAATTCCTCTATGAATGCAGGCGTGCGACACAGGACCTGTCGCGCATCCCGCGGACGCGTGGCCCTGGCGCCGACGATCGCCCGTCTTCTCCACGGGGCGTGCCGCCGCCCGGGAGGAGGCTCGTGAACCGCTGTGTGATCCGGCTCGACCTGCGCTCCACCACCGGTGACGAGGCGGTCGCGCGGGCCGGGGCGCTGCTGTCGGACGAGAAGCAGCCCGATCTCCGGCTGCTCCTGCTGGTCGACGAGGCCCGGGCGCTGAAGGCGCATCAGCGCGCGTACGAGACGCTGACGTCCTCGGGGTACACCGACGAACTGCTGTGCGTCGCGGTCGGGCCGATCGACGGCAACCCCCCGAGACTGGAGGTGCCGGGCAGCCTCGCTCAGGGCGCGGGGATCATCTGGGTGCCGGACCCGTGCGGGATCGACTGGGAGCTCGCCGCCGCGGCTCCCGCCGCGCGCAGGAAGCGGAGTGGGCCGGAGACCGAGTTGCTCCGGCTGCTCGACGTCCTGTCCCAGCCGGAGGTCTTCCACGGGACCCTCAGCCGCGTCCGGCGGACGCCGAACCTGATCGCCAACCCCGGCCTGCGGCTGGCGGGACCGAGCGGCGACGCGGGCGATCTCCAGCCGGCCATGGCCTCGGCCGCCGCCCGCATCCTGGCGCCGGGCAGAGGACGGGCGCCGGAGCTCCCCTGCGGCGAGGAGCACGGGCAGAGCCGGCCGATCCGGCTCCTTTCCGGCGGGCCGCTGGCGGTCGCCGCCGACGAGGCCAGGACCGCCGTCGCCGAGGCCACCGCGGTGGCCGGCGAGCTGATCGACGGCGCCTCCTTGTTCACCGGCGCCCCCGGAGCCGAGGCGGTCGCGGCCGGCGCCGGCCGCCACCTGAAAGCGCTGCGGGCGCGGCTCGAAGACCTTCTCTCCGCCGCGCACACCACCACGGGCCTCACCAGCCGTCAGCAGGAGGCGATCGAGCGGGCCGGCGTCGTCCTCCCCGGCTTCGAGGAGTTCGAGCCCGCGGTGGCGCGTGACACCATCAGCGGCTACCTGACCCGCGGGCTGCGGGCGGGAGCGTCCCTGCCCGTGCTCATCGGCGGCCTGGACGAGTGGCAGGAGAGGCTGACGCCGGCGGGCAGCGGAGCCCGTCTCCCCGACCTGCGCCGGGCCTGCCCCGACGAGCTCCTGACCCGGCTGCTCCATCCTCTGCCGATGCCGGAGCCGCAGAGGTGGCTGCCGGTCATCGGGCTGGTGACGGCCGCGCTCGCGACGTTCGCCCCCTTCGGCCCGGCCGGCGGGGTGCTGATGGCGGCGCTCTGGACCCTGCTGGTGGCGCTCACCGTGACGCGTGGTCCTGGCGGACGGCTCGGCGCCCGGGCCGGCGCGCTCGTCGCGAACGCGACGGCGGGGGCGGCCGGGGTGGTGTGCGGGACCGTGATCACCATCAGGGCGATTCCCGCGCCCCTGCCGCCGGCGGTCTGGGCCCCGCTGCTCGTCGCGGCGCTGACCCTGGCGCTCGGGGCCGCGCGCGCCTCATGGCGGTCCAGAGCCGGCGCCTGGGCCCGGGATCGCGGGCTGGATTCGGCGGAGCGGGCGGTCGGCGGCCTGCTCGCCGTCGCCACCGCCGCCGCCGGGGACTGGGCGCGGGCGGGGGCGCGGGCCGCCACCGCCGACGCGGCGGCCCGGATGGGCGCGGCGCTCGAACAGGTCTCCGCGGTGATCCGGAACCACGTCTCCTCGGCGCAGGTCATGCCCCGGCCGGACCCCCGGATCGAGCGCTGTCTCGCCGACCTGGTGGAGCGGGCGATGGCGCCGCGGGTGCGAGCCCTGGCGGCGGGTTCGACCGCCGAGCATGCCGAGTGCGCCCGCGTCGTGACCACCGAGCTGCTCGCCGTCTGGCACGCGCACGCGTCCGAGCACGGGGTGTATGCTCCACCGCCGTTCGCCCGCGAACGGGACGGGGAGGCGGCCGCCCTACCCGAGGAGGAACTGCCCGAGCTGATAGCGGCCGCCGGGGCCGACGCGCACGCGACCATGTGGCAGCTCTGCGCGGCCGAGGACCTGCCCCTGCTGGACCTCGGTTCGGCGCCCACCGCCGTGGTCCGGTTCGCGCCGCTGCGCGACCGCGCCGCCCTCGAAGACCTCCTGCCCGCCGGAACCGTGTGGATCCGGTCGGCCCAGCGTGCCGGCACCCTGCGCCTGGTCCCGGCACGGCCCGGTATCGCGTACCAGAGCCGGGCGGGCGAGGCGGAGCAGGAGGCCGGCCGCTGATGTCACCCCCCAGCCGGCCGTCGCCAGGCCGGCGGAGGGGTCGCGTCCCCTACTTGCGCGGGGTGCGGATGCGCGGGATCGGCACCTTCGACCAGTCCATGTCCGAGGCGAGGTAGAAGCTCGGGTAGGCGGGCTGGTTGTAGGTGGTCTGCTGGCGCGCGACCTCGGCGCGGTACTGCGGGTCGTGCATCAGCGTGTACAGCTTGCGGTCGGTGACCTCCGTGCTCAGGTAGATCCGTACGGCGGTGCTGTCGGCGGTGCGCACCAGCAGTTCCTCGCGCCAGTCGCCGAGCACGTCGGCGACCAGGCCGGGGTTGCCCTTGGTCCAGTTGTTGGTGAGCGTGCCCTCGGCGGTGAGCAGGGTGCCGCGCTTCCAGTCGTCGATGGTCGGCGTCTGCAGCACGGTGGTGGCGGTGCCGTTGACGACCTGGGTGGTCATGTCGGCAGCCCAGCGGATGCTCATGTTGGTGCCGGGCACGTTCCTGCCCAGGTGGTCGCCGCGGGCCGACCAGAGGCCGGCGTCGATGGCCTGGTCCGGCGGCATCGAGGACCACGCCTCCAGGCCGCGGACGGCGGGGTCGATGTCGCCGGCCATGCCGCGGCCGGTGTCGACGCCGCTGTAGCCGCCGAACAGCACCTCGCCGGTGGCGGCGGCGCGCATGGCCCAGCCGTACGGGGCCCACCGGCCGCCCTCGTGCACCGTCCAGATCTCCAGGCCCTCGCGGTCCGGGTCGAGGTCGGCGACGTGCATGGCGTCGCCGTGGCCGAGCCGCACGTTCTGGCCGGGGACGGCGCTGCCGGGCGGGCCCTCGGCGAACGAGGAGTACAGCAGGCCGCCGTCGTGGTCGATGGTCGCGGCCCCGTACACGATCTCCTGCTTGCCGTCGCCGTCCACGTCGGCGGCGCTCAGCGAGTGGAAGCCCTGGGTGGTGAGGGTGGCGTACTCGGGGTCGGTGCCGTCGACGCCGTGCGGGGAGGCGTTGAACGGGTTGTCCATCGGCACGTGGCCGCTGTCGACGTACCAGGCCTCCTTGAGCCGCCTGCCGTCCCAGTCGTAGGCGACCAGCGTGGAGCGGGTGTAGTAGCCGCGGGCGAAGACCGCCGACGGGCGCTCGCCGTCGAGGTAGGCGACGGCGGACAGGAAGCGGTCGACGCGGTTGCCCGGCTCGACCCTGGCCATGGCGTAGTCGCCCCACAGGAGGCCGTCGTCGCCGCGGCCGGGCTTGTAGGGAATGGTCTGCAGTTCCCTGCCGGTGGCGCCGTCGAAGACGGAGAGGTATTCGGGGCCGGTGAGAATGAAGCCCTCGAATTCCCGCAACCGGTTGTTGCCACTGCGGGCGGGCGCGTACACGTCCACGAAGTAGGTCGCCAGGTCGGCGGCCGACTCGCGGGAGAGCGGGTAGGCGTGCCGGGGCTCGATGCCGAACGCCTGCTCCAGCGTGGCGGGCCAGCGCCCGGCCACCACCTCGGGGTGCTCGTGCCAGCCCTGGAACATCTCGACGAGGTGGTCGAAGTAGCCGGCGGCGCTCTTGCGGTAGTCGTCGGCGTGCGAGTACCCGGCCCTGACGTCCTTCTTGGGCATCGTGATGTGGCGCTCGGACAGCACGCGGCCGTCGCGGCCGTAGCGGGTGACCTTCGTGCCGGGCGCGGTCTTGAGCATGGCCTCCGAGCGGCCGTCGCCGTCGAAGTCGTAGACCAGGAACTGGGTGTAGTGGGCCCCCGCGCGGATGTTGACGCCCAGGTCAAGCCGCCAGAGCAGGGTGCCGTCGAGCTCGTAGGCGTCGATGTAGGCGTTGCCGGTGTAGCCGCGCTGCGAGACGTCCTTGGAGTTGGACGGGTCCCACTTGACGACGTACTCGTACTGGCCGTCCCCGTCGACGTCGCCGACGCTCAGGTCGTTGGCGGAGTAGGTGTACGCCTCGCCGGCCGGGGTGACGCCGTCGGCGGGCTTCTTCAAGGGAAGATCGTGAAACGATTCAACCCACGGCGTCACGGCAGGGCCGCGTGGCCCCTCCCGCCCCTTGACGATCGGGGCGATCCGGTAGGAGGACGTGGCGGTGCCCGCGCTGTCGAGATAGTTGGTGCTGTCGGTGACGGTGGCGATCGGCCGGCCGTCGCGGTAGACGCGGAAGTCGGTGCCGGTCATGCCCCACCGACCGTGCCCGGTGACCTCGTCACCGAGCAACCGCCAGCTCAGGAACACGCCCTGACCTGTCGGGACCGCGACCAGGCCGCGGTCGAGGCGTTCGAGCTGGACGCCGCCGTGGCGGCCATGACCGTCGCGGCCCGCCTCGGCGGGCTGGGCGGCGAGGGTCAGCGAGAGCAGGGCGGCGGAGGCGGCCGCCAGGAACCGGCGGGCACTGCTGGGGGGAGACATGCCCGGATTGAATCGATATAACAACCGTTTGTCAAGAGCGGGATTCCTCGCGGCGACATTTCCGCAGGAATCGCCGTTCGGCTTCTCCATTGGATTTCGTTCGGGTAAATGTCAATTGGTGGACGGGACAGAGAGCAGTGCCCGGGAGCCGCTCGTACGGGTGAAAGGCCTTCACTGGGAGGCCGACGGCCGGCCGCGCGGCCTGACGCCCGACCCGCTGGCCGTGCGGTCCGGGCAGACGGCGGTGCTCGTCGCGCACGACGCCGAGGAGGCCGACCTGGTCGCCGACTTCCTGCTCGGCCTGTCCTGGGGCCACGACGGGGTGATCACCATCGGCGGCGAGCAGGTCACGCAGGCGACGTGGGAGCGCGAGATCGGGCTGGTGCCCGCCGGCGCGGGGCTGCTCCCCCACCTGACCGTCGAGAAGAACCTCGTGCTCACCTCCTTCGACGAGCGGGCCAGCGCCCGGGTCCAAGGGCGGGTCGCGTACATGGCCAGGCGGACGCAGATCGAGGGGTTCCTGCACGCCCGGCCGCACGAGCTGGCGCACGACGAGCGGCTGGCCGTCGCGCTGACCCGGGTGCTGTGCCGGCACCGCCCGGTCAAGGTGGTGGTGATCGAGGACCGTACCGGGTTCGGGCCGTGCCACGCGGCGGTGAGCGCCGCGCTGAGCGCCGACCCGGGGCTGGCGGTGCTGGTGATCACCGACGACCGCACCCGCGTGGCGAGCCTCGCGCCTCCCACGCTGTTCTGGGATGTCACCGACTGGGACGTGACCGACGAGGAGGTGGCGGGTGCTCAGCCGTAGACGGTTCCTCGCGGCGATCCCCGCCGCCGGGCTGGCCGCCGGGTGCGCCGGGACCAGGCCGCTGCGGGTCGCGGTGGTGTGGAGCGGCGACGAGTTACGCCGGTTCCTCACCGTGGCGCGCGACTACCCGCACCGGACGGTCACCGTCTACTCGGCGGGCGACAACATCGCCGCCCTGCTGCGCGGGCCGTCGACGGAGGTCGCGCCGGACGTGGCCGTCATCCCCCGGCTCGGCATGCTGTACGAGCCCGGGATCCGGGCCGGGATCAGGCCCTTGGAGGACCCGCCGCCCCAGCCGGAGTTCTGGCGGCGGCTGGTGTCGCCGGTGCCGGGCCGGGTGCTCGGCGCCTGGTTCAAGATCGCGCACAAGTCGCTGGTGTGGCACCGCGACGACCACGGTCTCCCGCTTCCCGAGACGCTCGACGCGTGGACGCGGCCCCGGGGCACGCTGTCGATCGGCGCGGCCGACGGGTGGATGCTCAGCGACTGGTTCGAGAACGTGCTGCTGGCCCGCAGCCCCGGCACGTACCCCGGGCTCGGCTCCCAGGCGGAGCTGTGGGGGTCCGCCGAGGTGGCGGAGGCGCTGGAGCTGCTGGCGGCCGTCTGGCAGGCGGGCATGACCGCGGAGCAGGGCCGCCGGGCGCTGACCCTGCAGTTCCACGACTCGATCCTGGACGTGTTCACCTACCGCACCGCCGATCTGGTGGCCGCGCCCGACTTCGCCTGGCCCGTCATCGCCCGCTACGGCGCGGCGGGCGTGACGGCCGCGCACTTCCGCTTCCCCGCCGCCTCGGCCGCCGCCGGGCCGCCGCTGGTGGTGGGCGGGGACGTGGCGCTCGCGCTGAACGCGGGCGACCCGGACGCGGCCGCGTTCGTCACCTGGCTGACGGGCCCCGACCGGCCCGCTCCGCTGGAGGCGTGGGCCGGCGAGGGCGGGTTCCTGGCTCCGCACATCCCGCCGGAGGTGTCCCCGCCGGGGCTCCGGGGACCCGCGAGCGAGCTCGTCCAGGCGCGGAACGCGCGGTACGACCTGTCCGACCGGCTGACCGGCCCGCTCGCCGGGGGCGACGGGCGGGGGCTGTGGCTGATACTCACCGACCTGTTCACCGCGGCGACCGTGACGCGGGAGCGTCCGGCGGCGGCCGCCGCCGCGGCGGCCGCCCGGCTGGTGGCGACGGCCCGCAAGGGGGCGGCGTGAGCGAGGACGCGTTCCTGTACGAGGTGGCGCCGCACCACGACACCCGGGGCCCGGCGGCCCAGCACGGGATCGGCCGCTGGCGGGCGGCCCGCTACCTGCTCCTGGCGGTCCTGCTCGCGGCGGGGGTGCTGCTCGCGCCGCTGGCCGCCACGGTGCTGATCAGCCTGTCGGACGGGCTCGGCCACTACCGGGTGCTCGCCGACCCCGACGTGCTGCGGGCGCTCGGCAACTCGCTGGTCTGGCTGGGGCTGGCCGTGCTCGTGTGCGCCGCCGGGTTCGGGCTCGCCTGGCTGGCACGCGACGTCGGCCCACGGCTCGGCGGCGTGCTCCGCGTCGTCCTGGTGCTGCCGGCGGTGGTCTCGCCGCTCACCACCGGCGCGATCTTCCGCCTGCTGTTCGACACCAACCCGCAGCGGGGCGCGGTCAACGCGGTGCTGGCGGCGTTCGGCGCCGACGTGGCCTTCCTCGGGCTCGGCTGGATCTGGCTGGTGCTGGGGCTGGCGTTCTTGTGGCAGTGGTCGGGGGTGGCGTTCCTGGTCTTCCACGAGGCGCTGGCCAGGATGCCGGCGAGCCTGCTGCGGATGGCGCAGGCGTTCGGGCTGGAGCGGCGCCGCCAGATCTGGTCGATCGTGCTGCCGTCGCTGGCCGGGGCGGCGTCGCTGGCGTACCTGCTGGCGGTGGTGGCCGCGGCCCGGGTGTTCGACCTGGTGCTGATGGGGGCGCCGGGCTCGATGCAGCCGTGGGTGGAGCCCGGCGGCCAGTTCTGGTGGCGGCACCACAGCGACCTGGGCACCGGGCCCGCCGCCGCGCTCGCCGTGCTGCTGTCGGTGCTGGTCGGGCTGCTCGCGCTGCCCGCGCTGGCCGGGCTGCGCCGGCAGGTGACCTGGCCGGAACAGCGGGCCGCCCCGCACGGGCGGCGCTCGCGCCGGCGGCTGCTGATGGGACCGCTGGCGGCGCTCTGGCTGCTGCCGTTCGTCGTGCTCGTGCTCACCTCGCTGCGCGCTCCGGAGGCGGCGGCCGTGTCGGGATGGTGGCACATCCAGGCCGACCTCCGCTCGTACGGGGACGCGCTCGCCGACAGCGGGTTCACCGGCGCCCTGCTGACGACGCTGGTGCGCACCGTGGTGGTGGTCGCGCTGGTGCTGCTGGCCGCGGTCCCCGCCGCGTACGTGCTCGCACAGGAGCACCTGGTGCCCCGCAGGGCCTGGCGCCCGGTGCTCCTGGTGGCGGTGGCGCTGGCGGCGCTGCCGCCGCAGGCGTTCGCGGTGCCGCTGCAGGAGTCCCTCAGCCGGCTGGTCGGCTCCACCCTGGCGCTGGTCACCGTGCACGCGGCGCTGGTCATCCCGCTGGCCGTGCTGGTGCTGCACCGGGGGTTCGCGCGGGTGCGGGCGCCGGTGATGGCCCGGCACCGGTGGGCGCTCGTGCACGCGGTGCGCGAGGGGTCTCCGTCGGTGGTGCTGGCCGGGGTGCTGGCGTTCGTGCTGGTGTGGAACGACACGCTGGTCGGGCTGCTGCTCAACTGGCCGGCCGGCGACCATCTGCCGCTGATCCTGCTGGAGCAGAATCGCCACTTCATGAGCACGGCCGGGACGCTGGCGGCCCAGTCGGTGATCGCGACCGCCGTGCCGGTGGCCCTGGTGATCGTCACCAGGCGCCTGCTGTACCGCGGGCTGACGGGCGGGGTGCGCGCATGACCGGGATGTCGCGCAAGGAGCGGCTGCGCTTCTGGCTGGACCGCACCTCCCGGCAGGCGCGGGCGCACCTGCCCGAGCTCGGCCTGTCCGGGCTGGTGACGGCCGGTGAGCTGGTGCTCCTCCTGCAGGACGAGTTACGCGGGAAGGCGATCGACGCCGTGGTGGCGGTGCTCCCCGCGTCGCTGCTCATCCCGCTCGCGATCGTCGCGCCCGTCGTGGCGGGGCTCGGCACGCACCTCACCCGGCGCCTGCGCGCCCGCGAGACGCCGCCGCCGCTGCCCGTCGGCGGGCAGATGTCCTTCCCGGACCGGGTGGAGCCGCTGCTCGGGCGGGGGGACAAGGTGCGCGAGGTGGTGGACCGGTCGCACGACAGCGGCGTCGTGGTGGTGCAGGGCGGGACCGGCACGGGCACGTCCACGCTGGCCGTGCACGCCGCCTGGGAGCTGGCCCCTGAGGAGAGCCGGCAGCGGTACGTGGACGTGCGCGGCCCCGACCGGGACCGGCCGGAGACCGAGCTGAGCGTGGCCCAGCGGGTGCTGCGCGCGCTCGGCAGCCAGCCCGGCCTGATCCAGGAGCCGCACGACGCCGCGCCGCTGATCAAGGAGGCGCTCTCCGGCAGGGACCGGGTGCTGCTGCTCGACAACGTGAGCACCTGGAGCCAGGTCGCGTGGCTGCCGCCCCGGGTGCCGGACGCGCACATCGTGATCGCGGGCGAGCTGGCCGGAGAGCTGCCCCAGCACATCAAACCGGTCCAGGTGGGCCCGCTCTCTGCGGAGGACGGGGAGGCGCTGCTGGCCGCGCAGGTCCGCGACGACCGGGTGACCGGCGACCCCCTGGCGCTGCGGTCACTGGTGGAGGCGTGCGTGCGCAGCCCCGCGGAGATCGTCAAGCTCGGCCGGTGGCTGGCGCGGAACCCGGGTGTGACGCTCGCCGCCCTGGTCGACGACCTGAGCCGGCTGCCGGTGGACGAGAGGCTGAGGTTCGTGCTCCAGCGCAGCATGCAGGGGGTGGACCCGGCCGCCAAGCGGCTGTTCGTGCTGCTGGCGGGCCTGCCGGTGGCCGAGGTCGACCATCGGGCGGCGGCGGCCCTGCTCGGCGTGCCGTCCGCGGACGACGCCATCGCCGAGCTGTCCGGGCGCGGCCTGGTCGAGAACGTGCGCATGACGCGCGTCCGGGTGATCGGCGCGTTCCACGACAGCGGCTCGGCCGACGACGCGGCCTGGCGGCGGCTGGTCGAGCACTTCGCCGCCCAGGCCGAGGCGTACGCCTCCCTGCTGCCCGACGATCCGGGCGCGGGCGCCTGGTTCGCCGCCGAGGACCGGGTGCTGCTGCAGGTGCTGGCCCGCGAGCAGCCCGTACGCAAGACCGCACGCGCGCTCGGCCGCATCGGCGCGGCGCTGGAGGCCTGGTTCGCGCTGGAGCAGCGGCACGAGGACCGGCTGCGGGCGGCCGCCCTGCTCGCCTGGGCGGCGTGGGAGCTGGGCGACGAGCGCGTACGGGCGGCGGCCGAGCTGCGTCAGGCGAAGGCGCTGATCACGCTCGGCAATCCGGAGAAGGCCCGCCAGCACTTCAACCGGGCCGCGGCGGCGTGGGGCGCGGTCGAGGCGTGGCCGCCCGAGCTGCACCTGACGCACGCGACGATCCTGCTCGCCTCCGGCGACGAGTTCACCGCCGTGGAGTCCGCCCTGGTCCGGTACGGGCAGGCGCTCGCCCACGGTGACACGGCCGGCCACGCGATCAGGCTGGTCAACGTGGCCGCGCTGCTCATGCGCCGCGCCCAGCCGCTGGACGGCGGTGAGGCGCGGCGCCTGTACGCGGACGCGCGGGCCGTCCTGTTCGAGGCGCTGCACCAGGCGGAGCAGAGCGCCGACGAGCGCACGCGGGCGCACGCCCACGAGCTGCTGGGGCTCGCCCACTGGCAGCTGGACCACGCTCGGGACGCCATGAAGCACTGGAAGGAGTCCGAGCGGCTGTACGAGCGGACGGCGGACGACATCGGCCGGGCCCGCTGCCGGGTGCAGCGGGCGACGGCCTGTGCGGCGGAAGCGGCCGCCCTCCCGGACCGGGCCGCGGCGCTGGCCGGAGAGGCGGCGCGGCTCAGACGGGAGGCGGCGGCGCACCCGGACCGGGCGGCGCGGCTGGAACGTGAGGCCGTGGCGGTGCTGGAGGAGGCGTCCGCCCTGCCGGCCCAGGCGGTCGCGCTGGAACGGGAAGCGGTCGCGCTCCTGCGGGAGGCCGAGCCGCGACTGCCACCGGAAGGCCTCACCACGGCACTCGCCCACCTGCAACTGGCCGCCCTCTGCCGCGCCGAGGCGGGCCAGCACCGCGCGGCGGGCCTGGCGGCGCTCGCGCCCTGGGACGGGATCGCCGAACCCCGGCAGGTGACCGAGATCCGCAACCGCCTCCAACCACCCGAACCCCATCCGCCAGCCCCATCGTGACCCCCTACCGTCGCCGGATATCTGCGGGGACAGTTCGAGCGACCCCCACCACAGCCACAACCACCTGCAGACACCGGAAACCTGAGAGGACAGACCAAGCCAGCCCCACCACAGCCACAAACACCCGCACACGCCGGAACCTCGCTCGTGCCCCACGACAGCCACAACTGGCACAGGAGATCTGAGGAGGCAGACCGAGCGGGCGGCGTCCGCGAGCACCTGTGAGGGCTCGGCCCAGGCCGGACGCGCCTGATCCTCTGGATCAGCAGGCGCCTGGAGGCGTGGTGGCACTCAGGAGCACGCCTGGTCCTTGTGACAAGCAGGCTCTCCCCGCAGGCGAGGCAGATCGAGCGGGCGACGTCCGCGAGCGCTTGCGGGCGCTCACCCCAGGCCGGACGCGCCTGCCCCTCGCGGCCGGCAGGCGCTTCCGCAGGCGCGGTGATGCTCGGAAACGCGCCTTAGCCTTGAGATCAGCAGGCGCGACTGGAGGCGCGGTCGCGCTCGGGAGCGCGCCTGATCCTCGGGATCAGCAGGCGCGGGTGCGCTCGGGAACGCGTCTGGTCCTCTGGACCGGCAGGTGCTCCGGGGGCGTGGTCGGCGCTTGGGGGCGCGGGTGCCGATCTCACGGTCGCGTGCCGCCCGGGTGAGGCGATCGGGAGGTGGTCATGCCGCCGCGGTGGGGTGTGATCGTACGATCGTGCCGGTGATCTGCTGTGGGGCGCGGAGCAGGTTGAGTATCGGGCACACTCGCTCCACCTCGGCGTGCAGCCGGTCCAGTTCCTCGTCGGAGGCGGGCGAGTCGATCAGCACCTCGTAGCGGAAGCCGTACGGGTGGACCGGGACGCCGCTCTCGCCCGGTTGCTGGGCTCTGGGATCGTACGAGGCCCGTACGTCCACTTCCAGGGCGTCCAGAGGCACTTCCAGCTCGGCTGCCTTGATCAGGAAGATGTGTGTGACGCAACTGCCCAGCACGCCCGCCTGCAGCTCCGGTGACCCGGGGCCGAGGTCGTAGCCGGCGAAGTCGGGGCCGCTGTCGCTGAGGATCCGGTGGTCGCGGATGCGGATGCGCCGCACACCGCTCCGGCCCTCGGCCGTGACGTGCGCGTGGAGGGGCACCGGGCCGCCGACCGGGGCGGCGCGGCGGGCCAGCAGGGCGGCGCGCTTCTGGGACAGGTACTCGCGAAGGGTGCTCATGCTCTCGTTTCCGGTTCAGTGCAGAGTGATGGGGCCGAGCGGGGTGGTGAGGACGGCGCGGAGCGCGGGCTCGGGGCCTTGTGTGACGTCGAGCGAGGCGCCGACGGCGGCCAGGTCGCGGCGGAGGGCGTCCGGGTCGGGGTGGGAGGCGGTCAGGGATTCCAGCTCCAGCTGTGGCAGCCCGGAGTCCGCCGGGTGCGGGGTGCCGCCCCAGTCGATGAGGAACGGCACCGGCCTGACCGCCGCCGGATCGTCCCGCCTGGTGAGCCGCCACTCCAGCAGGACGCCGCCGGGGGTGCGCCGGGACAGCGGCTGGACCTCGCCGGGGTCGTAGCCCTTCCCGCGCGCCCTCCGGACGGCCTCGTCGAGGTCGTCCGGCCTGATCGCCCAGGCGGCCAGGCGGGGTTCGCGCAGGTTCTCCAGGCCGAACGCGCGCGGCCGGGCACCCGGATGATCCGGGTCGGGGCCGATGATCTCCAGGTAGCGGCCGGAGCCGAGGCCGACGAGGTGGTTGGCCGTGCCGCCGGGATGGCTGCCGCCCGCCACCGGTTCGACGCCGGTCAGCGCGGCGAAGGCGGCGACGCCCTCCTTCAGGTCGGGCACCGCGTAGACGAGGTGGTCGATGGTCACTGGTCCTCCTTGACGGGTTCGCCGAGCGAGAGCATGAGCCTGTTGGCCCAGTTGAAGAACGCGGCGGCGTGGATGACGTCGCTGATGGCCAGGTCGTCGAGGCCGGCCGCGCGCAGCGCCTCGACGTGGGCCGCGCCGAGCTCGCCCGGGGTGGCCGCGACCGCCACCGAGGCGTCGATGATCGCCCGCCATCTGCCGTCCTGCGGCGCTTGCACGCCCTCGTCGAGCAGCCGCCGCACGTCGTCCGGCCGCTTGGCGTAGTGGGCGGCGAACCGAGCGTGCACCGACGCGCAGAACACGCACCCGTTGCGGCGCGACGTGGCGGTGGCCGCCAACTCGCGCTCGGCGCGCGGCAACCCGCCGTCGGTGTTGTGGAAGATGTCGTTGTCGGTGTGCGTCCGCGCCTGCAGCACGTGCGGGTCACGTGCGAGCAGCAGGAAGTACGGCGACGCGGCGCGCGCCCGGTCGACCAGCGCCTCATGGTGCTCGTCGGTCAGCTCCTCCGCGCTCAGCGGCTCCAGCCACGGCGCCCACCCGAGCCGCTCCAGCGTGAAACCGCTCATACCGCCACCTCCGTACGATCGAGCCGCTCCAGCGTCACGACATCCACGCCCGCCACCCCCGCACGATCGACCCGGTTCTTCGTTACGACACTCACGCCGCCACCTCCGTACGGCCGAGCAGCCGCAGCCCGGCCGCTACCCGGATCTGGAAGCTGAGGAAGGCGACGAGCTGCGAGAGTGTCACGATGCCGGTGGTGCTCCAGCCCGCCTTCTCCAGCGCGCCGAGCGCTTCCCGGCTCGCCTCGCGCGGCCGGAACACGAGCAGGTGGGTGTGCTCGAACGCAGCGGTGAGGCGGACACCCAGCGCGCCGGGATTCCGTACGCGGTAGCGGAGTCCCTCGGCGCCGTCGGCAGGCACGGCGGGGTCGATCCCGTACGGTCCGGTGGTGAGTCCGGCCGCGGTCTCGGCCCGTACGGTGTCCGCCAGGCGAGGCGCCAGCTCGGCCAGCCGGTCGGCGTAGAAGCGGACGGCGGGGTCGTCACGGTGCAGCCCGGCCACGAAGGCCGCGACCGCGTCCCGTTCGACGAGCGTGACCTCGGTCTCCGAGCCGGGCGCGAACAGCGCGTCGAAGGAGCGCTGGGCGTGCTCACGGGCGGCGGGCCGCCGACGGCGCAGCCCGTCGAGCGGCGACCCGGGCGCGACCCCGGCCAGATGGTCGATGACGTCGGCGGTCATGTGCGGCTCGCTTCCTGGGCGGGGGTCCAGCCGAGCGCCGGGGCGACCTCGGTCGCGAGGAGCTCGATGGAGCGGAGGATGAGAGGGTGCGGCGGGTCGACCGAGTGGACCTGGAGGACCAGGTCGGTCGCCCGGTCGAGGGTCGGGTCGGCGCGCAGGCTGTCGATGACGTCCTGCGGGGTGCCGACGTGCACGTCGAAGGCGGCGATCCGGGTGTCGAGGCCGCCGTCCGGCAGCTCGAACGGCAGCCTGCCGCGGCCGAGCCCGCGTTCGGCCCAGCGCAGCGCCTCGGCCCTGCTGTCGGCCACGAACGCGGTCCGTGACGCCATGATCCGCGGGACGGCGCCGGGCGGCAGGTTGTCGTGGTACGCGTCGACGATGGGCCGCTGGATCTCCGCGAGGGTCGCCTGCGGCCGGTCGGCGGGCCTGGGCTGGGTGCGCGACAGCATGAGCCCGTGCCCGGCCCGGCCCGCGCGGGCGCCGCCCGCGGCCGAGAACGTCGCCTCCCAGACCGCGCCGGGCAGTCGCGGCGCCGGCGGGTAGAGCCGGTTGCCGCCGCCCAGGTCCGCGCCGGACCAGGCGGCGATGAGCACGGCGAGGTGCTCGGCGTAGAGGGCGGCCCGGCCGGCGCTGTCGTGGCCGAACGGGGCGAACGACGCGGGCGTGCCGCCGCTGCCCACCCCGACCTCGAGCCGGCCGCCGGTCAGCTGGTCGAGCACGGCGGTGTCCTCGGCCACCCGCACCGGGTGTTCGAGCGGCAGCGTGATGATGCCGGTGCCGAGCCGGATGCGGCTAGTAGTGGCGGCCACGTGGCCGAGGAAGACCAGGGGCGCGGGCAGGCCGCCCTCGTCGCCGTCGAAGTGGTGCTGGGCGACCCAGGCGGTGTCGAAGCCGGCGGCCTCGGCGTGCCGGATCTGCTCGGCGGCGAGCCGGTAGCGCTCACCCGGCGGCACGTCGTCGAGCAGCCGGGTGAAGAATCCGAGCCTCATCGCACCGGCTCCGGGATCGCGGCGAGCAGCTCACGGGTGTAGGGGTCGCCGGGCTCGGTGAAGACCTGCCGGGTGGTGCCTGATTCCACGATGCGTCCTTCGCTCATGACGGAGACGGTGTGCGAGATCTGCCGCACGACGGCGAGGTCGTGCGAGATGAACAGGTAGGTCAGCCCCAGGTCCCGCTGGAGCTGTTCGAGCAGGTCGAGGATCTGGGCCTGCACGGTGACGTCGAGGGCGGAGACGGCCTCGTCGAGGACGAGCACGCCAGGCTCGACGGCCAGCGCGCGGGCGATGGCGACCCGCTGGCGCTGGCCGCCCGAGAGTTCCCTGGGCCGGCGCCCGGCCAGGTCGCGCGGCAGCGCCACCCGGTCCAGCAACTCGGCGACCCGGGCAGCGCGGGCCGCGCGGTCGCCGAGCCGGAAGTTGCGCAGCGGCTCGGCGACGATCTCGGCCACGGACTGGCGCGGGTCGAGCGAGCCGTACGGGTTCTGGTGGACGAGCTGCACGTGGCGGCGGAACCGGCGGCCCTCGCCGGCTCCGGGGATCGTCACGGTGCCGGAGGTGGGCTCGGTGAAGCGCACCACCATGCGCGCCGTGGTGGTCTTGCCGGAACCGGACTCCCCCACCAGCGCGTGGGTGGTGCCGCGCGGCACCTCGAAGGAGACCCGGTCCACGGCGCGGAACGGCCGCCGGCCGAGCCGGAACTCCTTGACGAGGTCGTGGAGCACGATCGCGGGCTCGCGCGGGGCCGGCTCCGCCTCCCGGTACTCGCGTACGGACAGGGCGGGCGCGTCCCGCAGGAGCTTCGCCGTGTATGCGGCCTCGGGGGCGGCGAGGACGGCGGCCGTGGGGCCCTGCTCCTCGACGCGGCCGGCCTTCATGACGACGAGCCGGTCGGAGCGGGAGGCGGCCACGCCGAGGTCGTGCGTGACCAGCAGCACGGCCGTGCCGAACTCGGCGCGCAGGTCGTCGACGAGGTCCAGGATGCGCCGCTGCACGGTGGCGTCCAGCGCGCTGGTCGGCTCGTCGGCGATGACGAGCCTGGGCCGCAGGGCGATCGCGATGGCGATGAGCACCCGCTGGCGCATGCCGCCGGACAGCTCGTGCGGGTACTGGCGGGCCCGCGTCTCGGGGTCGGGCAGGCCGACGCGGGTGAGCAGCTCGACGACCTGCCGCCGGATCTCCCGCCGGTCGCCCCGTCCGTGGATGCGCATGACCTCGCCGACCTGGGCGCCGATGGTCTTGACGGGGTTCAGCGAGTTGGCCGGGTCCTGCGGCACCAGGCCGATCTGGGCGCCGCGCAGCGCCTCCATCCGCCGCGCGGACCAGGTCGCCAGGTCGGCGTCGCCGAGCAGGATCCGCCCCCGGTCGACGGTGGCGTTGCCGGGCAGCAGGCCGATGACGGCGTGCGCGGTGGTCGACTTGCCGGAGCCCGACTCGCCGACGAGGGCCACGACCTCGCCCGGATCGACGGTGAACGAGATGCCCTCCACCGCGCGCCGCCCGTCGTAGGAGACGGCGAGATCGCGTACGTCGAGCAGGCTCATGGGGTGTCCTTTCCGATCGAGCGGCTGATCCGGCCGGCCGCGAGCACGACGGCGACCACGACGGCGCCCGGCAGCGTGGTCAGCCACCACGACGTCGCCAGGTAGTTGCGTCCTTCCGCGATGAGCAGCCCCCATTCGGGGGTGGGCGGCTCGGCGCCGTAGCCGAGGAAGCCGAGCGTGGAGATGGCGAGGATGGCCAGGCCGAACTGCAGCGCGGCCAGGGCGACGACCGGCCCGAGCGAGTTGGGCAGCACGTGCCGCCAGAGCACGGCCGGGTAGCGTCCGCCGCTGCCGAACGCGGCCTCCACGTAGTCGGTGCGGCGCACCCGTACCACCTCGGACCGGGTGAGGCGGGCGAAGGCCGCGACCGATCCGACGCCGACCGCGATGGCCACGTTGACCGTGCCGGGACCGAGCAGGATGATCACCGTGAGCGCCAGGAGCAGGCCCGGCACCGACAGCAGGACGTCTACCAGCCGCATGACGGCGTCGTCGGCCAGCCCGCCGGCCGAGCCGGCCAGCACCCCGAGCAGGGTGCCGAGCAGGAGGCCGACGGCGGCGAGCACCACGACGGCGAGCATCACCGGCGTGTCCTGCGCGTTGACGGCCTGCTCGGTGAGCCGGCCGATGCCGTTGCGGCCGAACACCGTCTCGGTGACGACGGAGCCGGCGATGAGCTCGCCGAAGACGAGCCCCGCCATGGTGAGGGCGGGCAGCGTCGCGTTGCGTGCGACGTGCCGCCACAGGATCCACTGCCGCGAGGCGCCCTTGGCCGCCACCACGGGGACGAACGGCTGGGCCCTGACCTGGTCGACGGCGCGGGCGAGGACCTGGGCGATCGGCGCCGAGATGGGCACCGCGAGGGTCAGCACCGGCAGGATGAGCTGCTGGGCCGCGCTGCCGCCGATGACGGGCACCAGGCCCAGCCGGAACGAGAACACCTGGATGAGCAGGATGCCCAGCCAGAACACCGGCACGGACACGAACAGCGACGGCACCGACAGCAGCGCGCCCCTGATCCACGAGGACCTGCTGGAGGCGGCCGCGAAGGCGATGGCGACCGCGATGAGCACCGCCAGCCCGAATCCGGCCGAGGCGAGTCTGGCCGTCTCCGGTAGTGCCTCGGCCAGCCGCTCGGTCACCGGCGTGCCGGTGTCGATCGAGTAGCCGAGGCTGCCGCGCAGGAAGCCGGACAGGGTGTCGAGGTAGGTCGCCAGGGCGGAGGCGCCGCCGTCGTAGTGGGCGCGGATCTCCGCGATCTGCTGCGGCGACAGCCCCAGTTCGGGGTTCTGGAACTTGATCAGGATGGAGTCGCCGGGCAGCAGCCGCAGCAGGACGTACGCGGCGGTGAAGGCCGCCCACAGCACGAGGACCGCCTGACCTGCCCTGAACAGGACGTATCTGGTCATCTAGCTTTTCCAGGTCGCGTAGAACCAGGGCCTGGCCACGGCCTCGAAGGCGATCCCGTGCACGTGCGGGGCGCCGCCGTAGACCTGCGGCTCCTCGAACAGGGGGATGGCGTAGGCCTGGTCGATCACGTAACGCTGGATCTCGCCGACCTTGGCGTTGCGCGCGGCGACGTCGGGCTCGGCGGACTGTTCGGCCAGCAGCCGGTCGAGCTTCTCGTCGTCGGACAGGATGGCGTCGCGGTTCTCGCTGTGGAAGTGGCTCTTGATGACGTCCTGGTCGGCGCGGCCCACCATGGAGTGCTGCAGGGGCGTCTTCTCGGCGTCCTTGATGTCGACGGCCTGGGTGCCGGCGTCGGCGGGGCGGATCTCCAGCCTGACCCCGAGCTCGGCCCACTGCTGGCCGATCAGCTCCAGCGTCTGCTTCGACAGCGGCTGCGGGCCGGCGACGAAGACGCCGAGCCGCAGCTTCCTGCCGTCCTTCTCGCGGACGCCGTCGGCGCCGCGGGCCCAGCCGGCCTTGTCGAGCAGCGCGTTGGCCTTGTCCGGGTCGTGGGCGAGCCGCGGCGACAGGTCCACGTAGCCCTGGGCGAGGTGGCTGAGCACCGAGGTGGCGACCGGGTAGCTCGGCGTGAAGAGGGTGTCGACGACCTCGCGGGCGTCGGTGCCCGCCAGCAGGGCCTGGCGGACGTCGGGGTCCTTCAGGATGCTGTTGCCCGGCCGCAGGTAGAGGCCGTTGTTGACGCCTCTGGTGGGCTCGGCGTAGATGGTGAAGCCGGCGCTCTTGACGGTCTCCTCGTCGTACGCCTGGACGTATCGCACGAAGTCGGCCTGCCCGGAGGTGAGGGCGCCGACGCGTACGTTGTCCTCCGGCGTCACGATTATCTTGATCTCGTCCAGGTACGCCCGGCCCTGGTGCTCGGAGGAGGGCGGCGCCCAGTCGTAGTCCTCGCGGGCGGCCAGGTGCACCTCCTTGTCGACGACCTGGTGCTTGACGGTGAAGGGGCCGGAGCCGGCGATGTTCTTGAGCTGGCACTGCTCCTCGTACGGCAGCGAGATGGTCTTCTTGGAGACCAGGCCCGCGCCGATGACGGAGGTGCCCTGGAGGAAGCCGGGCGAGGGCTTGGCGAAGTGGAACCGCACGGTCAGCCGGTCGACGACCTCGCTGCGCTCGTAGTTGTTGACGAACTCGGCCACCGGGAGCTTCAGCTTCTCGTCGCCGAGGCCGTACACGTCGAAGTTGGCCGCGACGGCCTCCGCGTCGAGCGGGGTGCCGTCGCTGAACGTCACGCCGTCGCGCAGGTGGAAGGTGTAGGAGGTGGCGTCCTCGCTGACCTCCCACCTGGTGGCGATCCACGGCTCGATCTCGAGGGTTTCCGGGTTCTGCCAGGTGAGCTTGTCGGTGATCTGGTTGAGGATGCCGCCGTTGGGATAGAAGCCCGCGGCCGGCAGGTAGAGGCAGGTCGGCGGCTGGTGCTCCAGGTAGGTGAGGGTGCCGCCGTAGACCGGCTCGCCCGCCGCCCTGGCCGCCCCGGCGGGGCCCGCCCCGCCACAGGCGCCGAGCAGCCCCACGACGGCGAGCATGGCGGCGCCGGCCACGGCTGTGGATCGCAGTCTGGATCGTGACATGGGGAAATCGCCCTTCGAGGGAACGGAACGGAGACGAAAACAAGTATAACCTACTGGAAAAGCATGAAATATCTGGGGGTGCCCCCGGATGAGAGGGCATGGGCGCTCTAGGAGGGCGCGGACCGGGCCATGACGTCCGCGAGGGTGACCTCGCTGAGCAGGGAGTTCTCGTGGTCGCGCAGGCGGGCCCAGATCGCGTCCAGGGGCGCGGCCGCCCGGGGGAACTGCCGGGTGGCCTGCTCGACCCCCTCGGTCACGCGGATGACGTCGGCCAGGGAGATCTCGGCGGCGGGCCGGGCGAGCCAGTAGCCGCCGTCGGGCCCGCGCTGGCTGTGCAGCAGGCCGGCGCGGCGCAGCTGGAGCAGGATGTTGTCGCAGAACCTGCGGGGGATCTCCTGCGAGTCGGCGACCCGCTCGGCGTGCACCGGGCCGCCGGCCTCCGCGAGGGCGATCATGGCGGCGAGGGCGTACTGGGTGCGTGCGGAGATTCTCATGGATTCCCGTGCTGGTCGGAAAGGGCCCGGCTCCCGGAGGCGGGGGCCGGGCCCTGCGGGCGGTCCGGTGGGTCAGGCGGAGGCGGTGGGCTCCTCCTTGCGGAGCTCGGCCTCGTACGCGTCGACCGACTCGTTGGCCTTGTCCTTGCGGTACTCGCGCACCGAGTAGGTGATCGCGCCGGCCCAGAGGATGGCGATGGCCAGGTAGGCGACGGTCTGCACGCCGCCGGAGGCGTCGATCCAGTCGCTGCGCAGCAGCGTGCGCACGTTGGTCAGGATGATGAGGCCGCCCACCGCCGAGCCGAGGATGCGCGGCGGGATGTGGCGGACCAGCCACGCGGCGATCGGCGCGGCGATCACGCCGCCGGCCAGCAGCACGGCCACCCAGGCGAAGTCGATGTTCTCCGAGCCGATGCCGACGAGGAAGCCCACGCTGGCCGCGATCGCCACCAGGAACTCCGAGGCGTCGATCGACCCGATCACCTTGCGCGGCGCCAGCCGGCCGCTGGCCAGGATGGCGGGGGTGCCCACCGGGCCCCAGCCGCCGCCACCGGTCGAGTCGACGAACCCGGCGACCAGTCCCAGCGGGGCCAGGAACCGCTTGCGCAGCGGCTTGCCCAGGTTGCCCCGAGGCAGCCCGTAGGCGGTGAAGCGGACCAGGATGTAGACGCCCAGGGTCAGCAGGATGAGCGACATGACCGGGGCCGCCACCTCGGTCGAGAGGCTGGACAGGAACGTCGCGCCGGCGAACGCGCCGATCGCGCCCGGTACGCCGATCTTGCCGACGACCTTCCAGTCGATGTTGCCGAAGCGCCAATGGGAGATGCCCGAGGCCAGCGTGGTACCGATCTCGGCCAGGTGCACGGTCGCCGAGGCCGCGGCGGGGTTGGTGCCGATCGCCAGAAGCAGTGTGGTGGAGGTGACGCCATAGGCCATGCCCAGGCTTCCGTCGACGAGCTGGGCCGCGAAACCGACCAGCCCGAGCAGGAGGAGTGCTCGCACGATCGACCCTTTCCGATAAATCCTACTTAACTTGTAGGGTTAATCCTGAAGCAGGGACGGGGCTCGGTCAAGCCCTAAATCCCTACTTTCTTGGACTGGATACTGGCTTGGGGGGCGACCCGCTCCGCCCAGCCCGCGAGGATCTCCGGAAGATCGGGCAGCCGGGACTCCAGCACGGCCAGGCCGGGG
Organism: Nonomuraea sp. NPDC050478; assembly: GCF_044458265.1. NCBI lineage: Bacteria > Bacillati > Actinomycetota > Actinomycetes > Streptosporangiales > Streptosporangiaceae > Nonomuraea > Nonomuraea sp. NPDC050478. The sequence goes on from NZ_JBITHT010000007.1 coordinate 295,937, forward strand.
GTGGGCACGGTGGCGCCCAGCTCCACCAGCAGCGGCCGCAGGTGGACCTCCACCGCCAGAGAGTGGGCCGGATCCCCCATGACCAGCAGCGGCAGCGCGACCGTGCCGGCCAGGGCCCGGGGCGGGAGCCGGTCCAGGAACGCCTTGAGCAGGCCGGTGTAGGTGCCCTTGTAGGTGGGACTGGCGACCACCAGCACGCTCGCCTCGGCGACCAGTTCCAGCGCCACCTCCACGTCGGCCGACGGGATCGGCGACAGCAGGTGCGGACCGAGGCCCGCCAGGTCGATGACGTCGTGCGGCGCCGGCAGGCCGACCCGCTCCCCGACCGCCAGCGCGGCCTCGACGGCCACGCCGCGCGTACGGGAGCCCTCCCGGGGGTTGCCGACCAGGACGACGAGGCTCATGCGGCCCTCCAGGGGATGAGACGGCTCAGCCGGCTCTGCGGCACGGGGGCCTCGTCGAGCTCCACTTCGTCGTCCGGCAGGTCGTACCAGTGGACGTCGCCGGGGTAGTCGTGCTCTGGCATGAGTTATTCCTATCTGAAATACATGAAATAGACGCTATAGGGCCGCGGACGGCACCGGGATGGCGGGGAACGGGTTGTCGGGGAGGAGGATGACGCGCCGCGCGTGCTCGACGGCGTCCAGATGGAGCAGCGCGGCCCCGATGCCGGCCCCGCCGACCAGGTAACCGGTGTCGGCCGTCACCTCGGCGGGCCGCAGCCGCCGGTAGGCCTGATACCAGCGGTAACCCCGCCCGTCGTGGTCGGTGGCCCGGCTGATCAGGTCGTCGGCCAGCGAGCGGGCGAAGGTCAGATGCGCGCGCCGCCCGGTCGCCGCCCACAGGCCGACGAAGAGCTCGACCAGGCCCGCCGTGCCGCAGCACTGGCAGGCCACGTTCCAGTACCCGTCGGTGCGGCGGCGCGGCACTCCGCTCCGCACCACGCCGTTCGCGAGCCGCTCCACCCACTCCAGGTCGCCCGGGTCGCCGTCCACCCGGTGCAGCTCGTAGAACATCCGCGCCACGCCGGCCGACCCCGAGCAGAAGCCGAGGTAGTGCAGCTGCCTGGCCTGCGGCACGTGGTGCGGGACGACCGCGCACTGACCGGTCACGACGCTGAGCTCGCGGACGAAACTCGCGCCCCGGCGCGCGGCCCGCAGGAAGACCTCCTCCCCCGTCACCCCGTACAGGCGGGCGAGCAGGAAGGCGGTGCCCGCGGTGCCGGCCAGGAAGCCCGGCGTGACCGCGTCCAGCGGCAGGTCGGCGCAGTCGCCGAAGCGGTGGCCCGGCACGGGCAGCGCGGCGATGCGCAGCCCGGCCTCGACGGCCGCCTCCTCGTACGCGGGCGCGCCGAAGTGGGCGGCGGCGCGCAGCAGGCCGAGGACGATGCCGCCGTCGCCGCGCTGGGCCGGCTCGCGGGACCAGCCGACGCCGTCGCCGCCTTCGCGCCCTCTGCGGACGAGTTCGTCGGCGATGGCCGCCGCCTCCACCTCGAACAGGTCGTCACCGAGCGCCCACCCGGCCTCCATGAGCGCGACCATGGTGCCGGTCAGCCCGTGGTACAGGGTGGGGTCGCGCTGCTCGCGCCAGGTGGCGGCGAGCCTGCGGGCGCCGGCCCGGGCGTCCTCCAGGTACGCCTCGTGCCCGGTGGCGGCGGCCAGCTCCAGGAAGAACAGCACGATGCCGGCCGCTCCCGAATAGAGGGAGGACGGCTCCGGGGTGACGGCCGACCTGCCGCGCGCGTCGGGGTTGGCCAGCCAGTGCCTGCCGTGGTCGTCGTCGACGGCGGCGGAACGGATCCACCGGCCCGCCGAGATGGCGGCGGTCAGCGGGGAGTCGGCCCTGGTTCTCTGCGGGCGCATCTCATCCAGGCTCACGGCTAGATTATCCCATACTTTTGGTAGGAAAATAAGGTTATACCGACGGAAGGACGATGACGATGCCCCTGCCGGACTTCCTGGTGATCGGCGCTCCGAAGGCCGGGACCACCGCCCTGCACGCCGCGCTCCGCGAGCACCCCGGGCTCTACCTGCCGCCCGTGAAGGAACCCAAGTTCTTCCTCACGGACGGCCCGCCGCCGGACCGCGGCGGGCCCGGCGACCAGCAGACCTACCGGGAGCACGTGTGGCGCAGAGCCGACTACGAGGCGCTGTTCGCCGCCGCGCCGCCGGGCGCGGCGCGCGGCGAGGCCACCCCCTTCTACCTCTACGACCTGGACGCGCAGCGCCGCATCCACGCGGCGATCCCGCACGCGCGGCTCATCGCGATCCTGCGCGACCCGGTGGAGCGGGCGCACTCCAACTGGACCCACCTGTGGTCGGCGGGGCTGGAGCCGATCGGCGACGTGGTGCGCGCGTGCGCCGCCGAGGAGCGGCGCGTCGCGGACGGCTGGGCGCACTTCTGGCACTACGTCCGGCTGGGCAGGTACGGCGAGCAACTCGCCCATCTGTTCACCCTGTTCCCACGCGAGCAGGTGCTGGTCTTCCGCTACCGCGACCTGGTCGACCGGCCGGCGCACACGCTGGACCGCATCTGCGCCTTCCTCGGCGTGGACCAGGGCCTGCTGACCGAGGCGCCGAGGGAGAACGTGACCGCGCACCCGGACGCGGGCGGCAGGCACCTGCTGCTCTCCGCGGCCCTGCGGGCGCTGGCCCGCACCGGCCGCGCGCTCCCCTACGGGCTGGCGCGGGCGCTGACGGAGCCGGTGGAGCACCTGCTGCAACGGCGGTCCGCCGCCCGCCGCCCGCTGACCTGGGAGCAGCGGCAGCAGCTCATCCCGCGCTTCGCCGACGACATCGAGCTGCTGCAGCGCGTCACCGGCGAGGACTTCGGCGACTGGGTGCGGCCCAGGGAGCGTTCGGGCGGGCAGTTCGGCGTGCGGCCGGACGGCCAGCGCCAGGCCCGCAACGGCCGCCCCCTGATCGGGTGATCGCGGGCCGGGGCCGCGCCGGGATGCTGCTCGGCTCCCCGCCGGAGCGGCTGATCGCGCGTCTTCACCGCGCCGGGGTGCACGCCGGTCAGCGCCGCAGCTCGGTGCGCAGCTCGTGCGCCCCGTCGGAGCGGGTGTACTCGTAGTAGAGGCGAACGCCGCCGTCCGGCAGGTCGACCACGTCCAGGTAGCGGAGCCCGCCGCCCGCGTACGGCGAGGCGGCGAACGGCTCGGACCCGAGCGGGGTGAGCGCCGCCGGGTCCGTCCCGGCCGCGACGCCGGTGCGCTCCTCGTAGTTCTCCGCCGCGCTCGCCCTCCCGTCGTAGAAGGCGAGCACGCCGTCATCGGTGAAACGGACCGCGCTCACCCGGACGCCGCGCGCGTCCCAGCAGCCGGGACGGCCGGTCAGCGCGGTGCCGTGCCAGGTCCAGGCCAGGCCGTCGGCACTGGTGGCGTAGTCGGTGACCATCCGGTCCTCCTCCCCCGGCCCGGTCAGCGGGTGGCAGGAGGCCCACAGGTGCCAGGTGCCGCCCCGGCGGACGATCACCGGGTCCTTGACCCCGGTCTTCGGGTCGCCGGGCAGCACCGTGGCGCGCAGCCGGGGGTCGAAGGCCGCCGGGGCCGCGGCCTCCAGCACCTCCACCCGCCAGTGCTTGCTCCCGTAGGTGGCACAGCTCAGGTAGAGCCGCCAGCGCCCGTCCTCCGTCGTCGTCAGCCACGGGCGCTCCAGGGACTCGGCGTCCATCTCGTCCCTGGTGATGGTCAGCAGGGTCTCGAACCGCTCGCCGCCTGCGGAGCGCGCCACCACGACGGCGTGGCCGCGCCCTTCCCCGACCGGCCTGCGCAGCCGGTAGGCGAGGTAGACGAACCCGTCGGCGGCCACCGCGCAGGGCGCGCCCGCCCAGTGGCCGTCGCCGGCGCCCGGCGGGACGACCGCGACCACCGAGCGGGCGGGGTCGGGAAGCCAGGCTGCGGCGGCGTTCTCATCGATCGGCATGCGCCCGAGACTAGGCCCCGTACCGGAGGCGCTCATGTGGATCCACCCTCTCCTTGGCCAATCTATGTATTTCCGATTACTTTGCCATAGAACCAGCCGCGGAGCGCGGGATCAGGACGGCCCGGGACGCGACCAGCCGTCCAGATGGAGCACCTGGTCGAGCGGGACCCGGGGGGCGGGCTTGAAGGTGTCGCCGGTGTAGTAGGCGGTCGGGATGAGGGCGCCCTGCCGGACCTCCGCCGGCAGGCCGAGCAGCTCGGCGATCTCGCTCTCGTACGCCAGGTGCAGGGTGGTCCAGGCGGTGCCGAGGCCGCGCGCCCGCGCCGCGAGCATGTAGCTCCACGCGGCGGGGAGCAGCGACCCCCACAGCCCCGCCTGGTTTCCCTCGGGGAACCCGCCGCCGGGCACCTCGATGCACGGGATGACCAGCACCGGCACCTCCCCCATGTGCTCGCCCAGGTAGGCGGAGCTGTCGGAGATGCGCCGCTGCGTCGCCGCCCGGTCCGGGTCGTCCTGGAACAGCTTCCCTGCGGACGACCCCGACGCGTGGTAGGCGCGTACGGAACGCCCGTAGTAGTCGCCGATCCGGGCGCGCAGGCCGGGATCGGTCACCACGATCCAGTGCCAGCCCTGGCGGTTGCCGCCGCTCGGCGCCTGCAGGGCGATCTCCAGGCATTCGCGTACGAGCTCCGCCGGCACGGGCCGGCGCAGGTCGAGACGCTTGCGGACGCTGCGGGTGGTGGTGAGCAGCTCGTCGGGGCTCAGCGGCAGGATCGTCATGATCTCATCCTGTCAAAAACGACGTCCGCAGGTCATGCGAGCGCCTCCTGCCCGGCCGTGTAACGGGAGGCGGGCCGGTCGAGGCCGTAGTGCCCGCGCAGCGTGCGTCCCTCGTACTCGTGCCGGAACAGCCCTCTGGACCGCGGCTCCGGCACCACGTGGTCGACGAAGGAGGAGCCCGCGGACCGTGAGGCGCTCGCGCCTGGCCAGGTCGACGACGAGCCGCCGCCGGCTCCGCGCGCCCTCGGTGCCGGCCGGCACGTCGGGCAGCGGGCCGTCCAGGTCGTCCTCGGTCAGGTCGATGCCGGTCATGGGGGAGAGCTGGGTGAGCCCGTACGCGGGGATGACGAGGTCCTCCAGCTCCTTCTCCAGGCGCAGCGCCTCACGCTCGGTGGACCCGGTGATCGGCGAGATTTCCGGCAGCACGAGGAGCTCGTCCGGCCGCCTGCCGTGACGGGCCAGCCCGCCCTTCACGTCGGCGTAGAACGCGCGCGCCTCCTCCAGCGTCTGCTGCGCGGTGAAGACGGCCTCGGCGTGGCGGGCGGCGAACTCCTTGCCGTCCTCCGACGAGCCCGGCCTGCACCAGCAGCGGGTGGCCCTGGGGCGGGCGCGGCGCGTTGAGCGGGCCGTGGACCGCGAAGTGCTCGCCCTCGACCTGGTGGATCTTGCCAGGGTCGGCGTACAGGCCGCGCACGCGGGCGCCCACGACGGCGTCGGTCAACTATTTTCTTCTCGTTATACATAGATTGATTTTTACGAACTTGTGTTCGAGCATCAACTTGACGTCAGCATGATCGTCTATACATGATCAGCTGTCCCCACCCCCCGGTTTCCCAGAAGCAGGCCATGTCGCCCCTCACCCCCGCCCGAGAGCAACCCTCGCCGCCCAGCGGCGCGGTCTTCGTCGACCACAGCGGCCGGCGGAGGAGGTGGTTCACGATGGGCGCGGTCCTGGTCAGCACGCTCACTCTGGCGGCGACGGTGACGCTCGTGGGCGCGGTGCTCGCGGACACTCCGCTGCCGGCCGGCGGCTGGCCGAGCCGGCACGCGAGCCCGCCGCCCGGCGGCACGCCCTCCGAAGACGCCGGTCCCGGCAGCGAGCAGGCTGAGCCTGAGCCGTCCCTTTCCCGGTCCAGGTCCCGGCGGGCGCCGACCCGGTCAGCGCCCACGCGCGCCTCCGGCCGGCGCACCACCGCCGCGCCCTCCCGTACGCGAGCCAAGAGCCCGTCCGCCCGCCCCACCTCACCGTCCGCGCGGCCGTCCCGTACGTCCGAGCCCCCGGACACGGGCGCGGCCGTGGAACCCGAGACGGCCCGCGACACCGCACCCCCCGGCGAGACCACCCCCACCCAGCAACCGGAACCCGCCGCGACCCCCTCCCCGGACCCCACCGGCGAGCCCTCCCAGACCCGGAACCCCACCACCCCCGGAACCCCCTCATGACCCCCCGCCGCAGACGCCCCGTCCCACAACCGGACAGCGCTCCCGCGCCCGGATGGGGGCAGGCACATGACCCGGGTCTCGGCGGGACGATCGGGCAGGCGGCGGATCGGGTGCCCGGTCCGGCGTACGGGCGTGACGTCCGTCGGGGTGGGCGGCGGCGGGGCAGGAGGCGGGTGGCCGGGCGGGGTGTGGAGCCTTCGGGGCACTGGCTGATGTTGCTGGCCGGGGTGGCGCTGGCGGGGTGCGCGCTGACGCTCGACGGGTTCGTCAAGAACGTGGTCGGCGAGACCGGGCCCCAGCGAGGCGGCGGGGACCCGGCGTCGTGGCTGGAGCCGGTGCGCCGCAGCGGCCCGGTGCTCGACCTGACCGGGGACAAGCCGGCCGGCGCCCGCCCGAAGGCCCGCACGGTGGCGCTGACGTTCGACGACGGGCCCGACCCCGAGTGGACGCCGCTCGTGCTGGACGCGCTGAAGAAGCACGGGGCGAAGGCGACGTTCTTCACGGTCGGCTCGAAGATCGCCGCCCATCCGGAGCTGACCCGCCGGATCGTCGCCGAGGGACACGAGATCGGCAACCACACCTACACCCATCCCGACCTGTCCGCCGTCCCCGCCTGGCGGGCCGAGCTGGAGCTGAACCTCACCCAGAAGGCGCTGGCCGGGGCGACGGGGCTGCACACGATGCTGGCCCGCCCTCCGTACTCCTCGACCCCTGACGCCATCACCGGCGAGCAGTGGGACACCCTGGCGATGCTCGGCCGCGAGGGCTACCTGATCGCGCTGGCCGACCTCGACACCGAGGACTGGAGCAGGCCGGGCGCGGCCGGCATCGCCAGGGCCGCGTTCCCGCGGGGCGGGCGCGGGGCGGTGGTGATGATGCACGACTCCGGCGGCGACCGCGCCCAGACAGTCGAGGCCGTCTGCCGCCTGCTCGACCGGCTGGACCGGGCCGGCTACCGCGCCGAGACGCTGACCTCCGCGCTCGGCATGCCGTCGGCGCACCGGCCGGCCGCGCAGCCGGAGCGGATCGCCGGCGCCGCGCTCGGCCTGGCGCAGCGCGCGGCGAACGCGTTCACGGACGCGCTGTGGTGGGTGCTGTTCGCCACCGGCGTGCTGACGCTGGCCCGGCTGCTGCTCCTGGTGGTGCTGGCCCGGGTGCACGCCCGGCGCTCCCGGGGTCCGGGACCGGCCCTGACCTGGGAACGGCCGCCGGGGGTGAGCGTGATCGTGCCCGCGTACAACGAAGAGGCGGGGATCGCCGCGACCGTGCGCTCGCTCGTCGCGACCGCGTACCCCGGGCCGGTGGAGGTGCTGGTGGTGGACGACGGTTCCACGGACCGCACCGCCGAGGCCGCCGCCGGGCCGCGGCTGCCGGGAGTACGGGTGATCAGGCAGGACAACGCCGGCAAGGCCGCCGCACTGAACACCGGCATCCGGCACGCGCGCCACGAGTTCCTCGTCATGGTCGACGGTGACACGGTGTTCGAGCCGGACACGATCGGGCATCTCGTGCGCCGGCTCGCCGACCCCCGCGTGGGCGCGGTGAGCGGCAACACCAAGGTCGGCAACCGGCGCGGGCTCATCGGCCGCTGGCAGCACGTCGAGTACGTGATCGGCTTCAACCTGGACCGGCGCGCGTTCGAGCTGCTCGACTGCATGCCGACGGTGCCGGGGGCGATCGGCGCGTTCCGGCGCGGCGCGCTGGTCGGGCTCGGCGGGGTGAGCACCGACACGCTGGCCGAGGACACCGACCTGACGATGGCGCTGTGCCGGGCGGGCTGGCGGGTGGTGTACGAGGAGCGGGCGCTGGCGTGGACGGAGGCGCCCGCGACCCTGGGGCAGCTGTGGCGGCAGCGCTACCGCTGGTGCTACGGCACGATGCAGGCGATGTGGAAGCACCGCCGCGCGCTGGCCGAGCCGGGTCCGTTCGGCCGCCGCTGCCTGGGTTACCTGGCGCTGTTCCACGTGCTGCTGCCGCTGCTGGCGCCGGTGGTGGACCTGATGGCCGTCTACCACACGGCGGTCGGCGACCCGCTGCCGGCGGTGGCGGTGTGGGCTGGGTTCGTGGTGGTGCAGGCGGCGGCGGGCTGGTACGCGCTGCGGCTGGACCGGGAGCGGGTGTCGGCGCTGTGGGTGCTGCCGCTGCAGCAGTTGGTGTACCGGCAGCTGATGTATCTGGTGGTGTTCCAGTCGGTGGCGACCGCGCTGCTCGGGGTGCGGCTGCGCTGGCACACGGTGCGCAGGCAGGGCACTTTCGCGGCGCCGTGACGGCACCGGCGGGAGATTTTACCCGGAGGCCGGATTCCCTTACGTACAAGGGGTTTCGGGGGTGTTACCCCGGGTCCGAACCTCCAAACCGGATATGTCATACTTGCAATATTTTTGTCTGCATATATACCTTTTGCGTATTCGCGGTGATACCTCAACTCTGTTGCCGCATCGATTGACCGGACCGTGCGCTGTCCTGACGGTGTCCCCCTCACGCCAGGGCAGCGCACGGCCGCCGAATCCGCGTCTCGCGGAGCCGGGGACCCACTTCCTGGGGTGAATCGGACGCCAGCGTCCGTAGGGGACTTCCAACTCCGAACCCGTCAGCTAACCCGGTAGGCGGCATGGAAGCAAGGAGTCATTTCCTCATGCCCAAGCCTCGGCTTGCCGCTGCGCTGAAGTACCGTCCCAGCAACCGTCTCAAGTACGCCTTCGCCGGCGCGCTGCTGGCGGGGACCACCGCCGTCGCCAGCGTGACCGGCACCGCCATCGCCGCCACCGGCGGCGCCGCCGCCCCCGTCGAGCCGAACCCGGCCATCGCCCAGCAGCAGGCGGCCCAGCTCACGTACGGCCAGGACGTGTCGAACTACCAGCCCGACCACGACTGGGAGGCCAGCCCGGCCGAGTTCGGCATCATCAAGGCCACCGAGGGCACCGGCTTCACCGACAAGACCTTCGCCCGGCACTGGCAGGAGCTGGACAAGAAGGGCATCGTGCGCGGCGCTTACCACTACGCGCACCCGCGCAACAACCCGATCGCCGAGGCCGAGCACTTCCTCTCGGTGGTGAACTCCCAGCCCGCCAAGCCCGGCGACCTGCTGGTGCTGGACCTGGAGACGACCAACGGCAGGTCCGTCTCCGAGGTGAACGCCTGGGCCAAGGCCTGGCTGTCGCACGTCAAGGCCAAGACCGGCGTCACGCCGCTGTTCTACAGCGGCTGGCACTTCGCCGACACCTACGGCGCGGGACTGTCGGAGTACCCGCTCTGGGTGGCCCACTACAGCAAGCCCAAGGGCGAGATCACCCCGCCGGCGGACTGGAAGTCGTGGACCATCCACCAGTACTCCGACAAGCCGATCGACCACAACGTCTCCGCCCTGACCCCCGACCAGCTCCGCAGCCTGGGCCGTCCGGCCTGACCCGCTCTGTGACGCCTCCCGCGAGGGAGGCGTCACAGTCGTCTCAGCCCTGGTGGATCCTGAGCCCACGCTCCTCCATGCGCCGCAGCAGCTCGGCCGGGCCCACCGCCGTCTCCGGCAGCAGGTAGAACTCCTCCAGGATCGGCCCCGCGTCATCGGGTGCGGCGGCGTCCCAGATCACCTCGTCACCCGGCGCCGTGACCTCGAAGGTGAAGAACGCGCAGCACGCCTTCTCCCGCGCGGCGAGATCCCGTACCCACTCCTCGACCCCGTCACCGGCGCGGAACCGGAACCGGATGCCCCCGGCGGTCCGCTCGCGTCCGGTGAGCGCCTCGCCGAACAGCCGCCGGTACTCGGCCAGCCGTTCCTCGGGAGTGTCGCGGGCGGTGGTCATGTCGCAGACGATCGGTGGGGTGTCCATGATGTGCTCTCCTTCCGTCACTTCCGGAGCGTAGAGTCTGGACCTAGGTTCAGAGTCAAGAGGAGAACGGTGTGAAGATCGGCGAGGTGGCCCGCGAGGCCCGGGTCAGCGTGGACACGGTCCGCTTCTACGAGCGCCGCGGCGTGCTGCCGGCGGCGGGGCGCAGACCGTCGGGCTACCGGGTGTTCGACGCGTCGGCGGTGTCCAGGATCCGCGCCGCCAAGGCCCTGCAGGAGCTGGGTTTCACGCTGGACGAGGTGGCCGGCGCCCTGCGCTCCCACGACGCGGGCGGCGCGACCTGCGCGAGCGAGCGGTGGCGGCTGGAAGCGGTGGTGGAGCGCATCGACGCCAGGATCGCCGAGCTGGCCCGGGCCCGCGACCTCGCCGCCCGGAGCCTCGCCGACTGCCGTTCCGGCGACTGCCGCTTCCCGACCGGCCTGTCCTTCTAGCGCGAGACCTCGCCGGCCTCGGCCAGGTCGGCCTCCTCCTTGGTCTTGTGCACGGTGCCGTCGGCGTGCTCGGGCGGCCCGTACGCCGTGTGGAGCACGAGCGGTGCGGCGCCGGTGTTGACGAAGTTGTGCGGGGTGCCCGCCGGGACGGCGACCAGGTCGCCCGCCTTCACCGGACGGACCTCACCGCCGACACGGGCCTCGCCGGTCCCGGAGACGAAGGTGAGGATCTGGTCGGTGTCCTCGTGCACCTCCTCGCCGATCTCACCGCCCGGCGGGATGGTCATGGTGACGACCTGGACCTTCTCCCCGGTCCACAGGACCCGGCGGAAGTCGGTGCTCTCTTCGGCGACGGTGGCGATCGCGAAATGGTGCACGGTCGGCTCCTGTGTCTCGCGGTTCAAGCTGGCGTATGACTCTTGCCAGGACAAAAGCTGACATAAACGTTATGTCCGGCAGGCGGACACCGGGCGCGGTGCTAGTTTCGCCGCCATGAAGGTGCCGGAGAGGCTGCTGTGGGCCGTCGAGACCCTGGAAACGCGGCCGGGCGAGCGGGTTCTGGAGATCGGCTGCGGCCGAGGCGTCGCCGTCGGACTGCTCTGCGAGCGCTCCGCCTCCGTCACCGCGATCGACCGGTCGGCGACGGCGGTCGAGGCCGCACGCGAGCGCAACGCCCGCCACGTCGAGGCGGGCGCCGCGGTGATCGAGCAGGCGGAGCTCGACGGCGGCGGGCTGCCCGGCGGCCCGTACGACAAGGTGTTCGCCGTCAACGTGAACGTCTTCTGGACCCGCTCCCCCGCCGCCGAGCTGGCGGCGGTCAGGCAGGCGCTCGCGCCCGGCGGCTCGCTCTACCTGTTCTACGAGCCGCCGGGCGCCGCCAAGGCGCAGGAGATCGCGGTCAAGGTCCGGGCCGCGCTCGCCGGGTCCGGCTTCACGTCCACCGCCCTGACGCGCGGTCTCCTGCTGTGCCTGAAGGGTGAGCTCACCCCGTGACGGTGACCGTCAGGTCCCCGGTGACGGGCGCGCCGCCCGGCGTGCGGACCGTCAGCGTGCCGGTGTAGGTGCCGGGCCGGCTGAAGGTCCTGGCCGAGGTCACGGTGAAGGCGGCGTTGATCCGCATGCCGGGGATGCTTCCCTCCCTGGTGGTGGCCGGGGTCACGGGCTCCTGGACGCCGTCGCTCCAGGTGACGGCCGCCTCCAGGCCGGCGGCGGTGTGGCCGGGCGCGGTGAGGGTCCAGGAGGCGCCGGTGGGCCGGCCGGTGCGGGTGCTCACCGATCCGCCGAGGATCTCCAGCCGCCAGGGCACGTCGGCGGTCGGGAAGAAGTTCGTGCCCTGCACGGTCAGCCTGCCGCCCATCTTCGCCAGGCGGTTCTTGAAGTCGGCGTAGTCCCGCTGGTCCTGGGGTGTCCAGCCGACCTCGGCGGTGGCGATCAGACGCGGGTAGGCGTAGTACTGCGCCTGCTCGACGCGGCGGATGAACTCGCCCCACACCGCCGACTCCACGCCGAGCACGCTGCTCTCCTGGATGCCGGGGATGTACGTGCCGGGGTCCCAGTTGTAGTGGCGGTCCAGGCCGCACGGCCCGCCGCACGCCCAGGTGCCGCCCTCGGGCTGGCGCGAATCCTGCTTCTGCGGCACGTACGCGTGCGCGGCCGGGGAGAGCACGACCTGGGCGCCGCGGTCGTTCACGGCGGCGGCCACGGCGTTCCGGTTGCCGTTCCAGAACTGCACCACCGCGTTGTCCCGCGGCAGCGCGGTGCCGGCGTACTCGTTCCAGCCCACGACGGTCTTGCCGAGGGCGCGCACGTTGCCGGTGAAGGCGTCGACCATCTTGACGTAGTCCGCGTGGCTGGTCGAGAACGCCTCGTCGCCGCCGATGTGCAGGTAGGGGCCCGGGGTCATGGCGGCGATCTCGGTGAGCACGTGCTCGGCGAACTCGTACGTGACCGAGCTGTGCGCGTCCAGGGAGGAGTAGCCGACGGCGCCGGTGCCGTTGTGCGGGACGGTGGTCTCGCCCGGCTTGAGTGCCGGCCGCGCGCCCGGGGTGTTGAGCTGCGGGATGGAGTGCAGCGCCGAGTTGACGTGGCCGGGCAGGTCGACCTCGGGGATGACGGTCATCCCGTGCTCGCCGGCGTAGCGGACGATCTCGGCGTAGTCGGCCTTGGTGTAGAAGCCGGTGATGCCGGGCTCGGTGCCCCGCTCGGTCATCGCGGTGGCGCCGCCGACCTCGGTGATGGCGCCGTAGTCGATGCCGGACGGGTTGCTCTCCGGGTCGTCGAGGGCGATGCGCCAGCCCTGGTCGTCGGTCAGGTGCAGGTGCAGGCGGTTGACCTTGAACTGGGCGGCGGCGTCGATGTAGGTCTTGACCTCGTCCACCGGGTAGAAGCTGCGGGCGACGTCGAGCATCATGCCGCGGTGCGCGAAGCGCGGGTAGTCGGTGATCTCCACGGCGGGCACCGTCCATTCGGCGCCGACGACCTCGCCCGACTCGGCCCACTGCGGGAAGAGCTGGCGGAGCGTCTGGACGCCGTGGAGCGCGCCGTTCGGGGTGGCGGCACGGATACGCACCTCGGCGGCGGTCACCGACAGCGTGTAACCCTCGGCCTCGTGGCCCTCGGGCGCCTTGCCGGCGCCGACCTCGATGACGATGGGCGCCGGGCCGCGACCGGCGGCGGCGACCGTCAGCTTGTGGCCGGTGGCCCGGCGCAGCAGGCGGGCCAGGTGGTTCGCGGGCGCCTGGGCGCCGTCGCCGAGGGCCAGGACGCGGGTGTTGCGGTGCAGCGTGTACGGGGCGCCGCCGGTCTCGGTGAGCGACACCGGCTTGGGCAGCAGGCCGAGCGTGGGCTCGGGGGCGGCGGGCGGACCGTCCCAGATCTCGAACTCGGAGATCGAGTAACCGTACGCGGCCCAGCGCTGCTTCCCGTGCACGCGCACGTACGAGACCGGCTCGGCGGAGCGCACGTCGATCACGTCGGTGCGCGGGCAGGTGTCGCGCCGCAGCGAGGCGACGTCGGTCCAGGTCTGACCGTCGGCCGAGGTCTGCAGGACGAAGTCGCGCGCGCAGGCGTTCGGCCAGTGGAGTGTCACGTGGTCGACCTTGGCGGGTGCGGCGAGCTGGACCTGGACCCAGTTGTCGTCCTGGTACTTCGATGACCAGCGGGTGGCGGTGTCGCCGTCGTTGACGTGCGCGGCCGCGAAGTCGGCGCGGTCCAGCTCGACGCTGGAGGCGGTGGCGGCGCCGGCGAGCGCGAGGTTGACGGGCCCGGCGGCGGCCTGGGCCGGTGCGGGGATGGTGAGTGCGGGAGTTAAGAGCGCGGCGGTCGCTAGGGCCACGAGGGAGCGGCGCATGGGACTCCTTATCGATGCGCGGTGGTTCGCACAGTGTGATCACCCTTGCCGATTAACGTCAAGAGAGCGGAAATAAAGTAGCGGTAACGCCCAGGTCGCCCCTCTTGCGGTCAGCGCTGGTCACCTTTAACGTAAACGCCCAGGAAAAAATGAGCGATCGGAGTACGGGTGACCAGTCCACGCAACGTCCTGTTCCTGATGACCGACCAGCATCGGGTGGACACTCTCGGCTGCTACGGCAACCCGGAGGTCCGCACGCCCGCGCTGGACGGCCTGGCGGCGGAGGGCACGCGCTTCGACCGGTTCTACACGCCGACCGCCATCTGCACCCCGGCGCGGGCCTCGCTCTTCACCGGCCTGCACCCGTTCCGGCACGGCATGCTCGTCAACCCGGAGCGCAACGGCGGCGGACGCGACGAGGTCGCCGCCGGCCAGCCGGTCATGTCCGAGCCCCTGCTGGTCGCGGGCTACAACATGGGCCACGTCGGCAAGTGGCACATCGGCCGCGAACGGGGCCCCGAGTTCTACGGCATGGACGGCGAGCACCTGCCGGGCGCGCTGAACCCGTTCCACCACCCCTCCTACCAGAGCTGGCTGAAGGAGCACGGCCATCCCCCGTTCGCGGTGGAGCGGCCCGTCTTCGGCACGGCCCAGAACGGCACCGGCCGCGGCCACCTGATCGCCGGCCGCCTCAAGCAGCCAGCGGCGGCCACGGTGGAGACCTTCCTCGCCGACCGCACGCTGGAACTGCTGGAGCGCTACGCCGGCGACTTCCACCGCGGCGACAGGCCGTTCGTGCTGTCCTGCCACTGGTACGGGCCGCACCTGCCGTACCTGATCCCGGACGAGTTCTACGACATGTACGACCCGGAGCGGGTGCCGCTGCCGGAGTCCATGGCCGAGACCTTCGACGGCAAACCCGAGGTGCAGCGCCGCTACTCCGAGTACTGGTCGGCCGACCACTTCGACGCCGACGCCTGGCGCGGGCTGATCGCCGCCTACTGGGGCTACGTGTCGCTGATCGACGCGCAGGTGGGGCGCCTGCTCTCCGCCCTGCGCGAGCTGGGTCTGTGGGACGACACGGCGGTGATCTTCACGGCCGACCACGGCGAGTTCACGGGCGCGCACCGGCTCAACGACAAGGGCCCCGCCATGTACGAGGACATCTACCGCATCCCGGGCATCGTCCGGGTGCCGGGCGCCCCGGCGCGGACCGTGGACGCCTTCGCCACGCTGATCGACCTCAACCCCACGATCCTCGACCTCGCCGGGCTGCCGCCGCAGGATCCGTGCGACGGCGCGAGCCTGCTCCCGCTGATCGGCGGCGAGCCGCCCGAGGGCCGCGACTCGGTGGTCACCGAGTTCCACGGCCACCACTTCCCCTACTCCCAGCGCATGATCCGGGACCACCGCCACAAGCTGGTGTTCAACCCCGAAGGCGTGCACGAGCTGTACGACCTGGACAGCGACCCGCACGAGCTGCGCAACGTCTACGCCGTGCCCGCCTACGCGGCGGTCCGGCGTGACATGACCGCGCGGCTCTACCAGGAGCTGCTGCGCCGCGGCGATCCCGCGTACAGCTGGATGAGCTACATGGCCGACATCGGCGAGGGCCGAGCCCCCGACGTGGACGGCGTCGCTGACGAGGTGGCCTGATGCCGCCCGTCATCCCACCCGTGAACCCAGAAAGGACCTCCCGATGAGGCGTCCTCGCATACTGGCCGCCGCCCTCGCGGCCCTGGCCATCCTGCTGCCCGTCACCGCGTGCGGCTCCTCCTCCGAGGAGGGCGGCGCCGAGCCCGCGAAGGTGCGCTTCGGCTACATCGCCGACTTCGCCGGCGCGGCGGTGCTCGCCGCCGCCGACAAGCAGGGCCTGTGGGCCAGGCACGGGCTGGAGCCGGAGCTGAAGGTGTTCACCAACGGCCCGCTGCAGATCCAGGCGCTCGGCTCGGGCGACATCGACTTCGGCTACATCGGCTCCGGCGCCACCTGGCTGCCCGCCAGCGGCAAGGCCAAGATCATCGCCCCGAACATGCTGGGCATGGCCGACCGTGTGATCGTCCACCCGGGCTCCGGCATCTCCTCGATCGCCGGCCTCAAGGGCAAGAAGATCGGCGTGCCCGAGGGCACCTCCGGCGACATGATCCTCGAACTGGCGCTGAAGGAGGCCGGGCTGACGGGCAAGGACGTCGAGAAGGTCAACATGGACCCGAGCACCGTGGTGACCGCCTTCAGCGGCAAGCAGATCGACGCGGCGGCCATCTGGTACCCGCTGATCGACACCATCAAGAAGAACGTGCCCGACCTGGTGGAGCTGACCAAGAGCGAGGACTACTATCCCGCGCTCAGCTTCCCCAGCTCCTTCGTGGCCCGCAACGAGCTGGTCGCCGAGGACGCCGCGACCGTCACCAAGGTGCTCAAGGTGCTGCAGGAGGGCAACGACTGGGTGGCGGCCAACACGGCCGAGGCCGAGACGCTGACGGCCACGTTCCTGAAGGCGCCCGGGGAGCAGTTCAAGGGCGCCTCGGCGGTGACGAAGATCGTGCCGACGGCGGAGCTGCGGAAGATGGCCGAGGACGGCTCGGTGGCCGGATGGTACAAGGGCCTGGCCGACATCTTCGTCACCATGGGCAAGCTGACCGAGTCACCCGACCCCGCCACGTACTTCACCGCCGACCTGTACGCGTCGGCGGCCGCGGGCTGATTTTCCGCGAGAAGATGACAGAAATCCGTCGCCCACCATCATGGTGCCATGTCGACCCCCACTGACGCGCTGCAGCGGCTGCGGCGGGTGCACGAGGACGCCGTGCTGTCCGCGCTGCGCTCGGCGGGCGCGCTGAGCCGCGCCCAGCTCACCGAGCGCACCGGCTTGTCGCGTACGACCTTGTTCGCCATCATCTCCGACCTGATGGAAAGGGATGCGGTGATCGAGACCGAGGCGGTGCCTGCCGAGCCGCGCGGCCGGGGCAGGCCCGCCGCGCTGGTCTCGCTCAACCCGGCCGCCGGCCTGCTCCTGGGCCTCGACCTGGGGCGGGGCCGGGTACGGCTGGCCGTGGCCAACGCCGCGCACCAGGTCGTCGCCACCGCCTCGGCCGCCCTGCGCGAGGACGCCGCCCCGGCGGAGCAGGCGGAGGCGGCGGTGCGGCTCGTCCGCGAGGTCGCCGCGGAGCGCGGGATCAGCCTGGGCGCGCTGGAGGCGGTCGGGCTGGGCCTGGTCGGAGTGCTCGACGACCACGTCCCCACCCCAGCACCGACCACACCCTCCCCCTCGGAACCAGCAGACGCACCGTCAGGCCCGTGGGAACCCACGGACGCACCGTCCGGCCCCTGGGAACCCGCGAACGCGCCGTCCAACCCCTCGGACTCCGCGGACGCGGCCGGACCTGCGGGACCCCACGCGCGGTCCGGCAATGCCGGACCGGCGGGCGTGGCCGGACCTCCCGGACCCCACGCGCGATCCAGCACTGCCGGATCTGCGGGACCGGCCGGACCGTCGGGAACGCGCGCGGGTTCCGGCGGGCTGCCGGAAGGGGTGCCCGCGCGCTACCTGCCGCTCGCCCTGCGGGTCGCCGAGGAGTTCGGCGTGCGGGTGGCGGTGGACAACAACGCCAGGCTGGCGGCGCTGGCCGAGGCCACCTGGGGGGTGGCCAGGCCGGTCCGGGACATGGTGTACGTGCGCTGGTCCGTCGGCGTGGGCGGCGGGTTCCTGGCCGGCGGCAGGCTGCTGCGCGGCGCGCACGGCGCGGGCGGCGAGGTGGGCCACGTCTCGCTCGACCCCGGGGGCCCGCCCTGCCACTGCGGCGGCCGGGGCTGCCTGGAGGGCCGCATCGGCGGTCAGCGCCTGCTGGACGCCTGCGCCGCGCGCCGGGTGCCGCTGGCGGGCCTGGACGAGCTGGTCACCGCCGCTCAGGACCGGGTGCCCGCGGTGTGCGAGGTGGTCGCCTCGGCGGCGGCCGACCTGGGCCGGGTGCTGGCGGGCACGGTCACCCAGCTCGACCCCGCGCTGGTCGTGGTGGGCGGCGAGCTGGCCGCGCTGGGCAGCCTGGTCCTCGACCCCATCCGGGACGCGATCTCCCGTCAGGCGCTGCCCCGGTCGCCCCGCCAGATCGAGGTCACCCAGGCCGACCTCGGCGTGAACGCCTCGGCGATGGGCGCGATCGCGCTCCTGCTGCACGAGGAGCCGTCGATCCCCGCCCACCTCCGTCCCGCACTACCGTGATTTGTCCGAAAAAGCCCAATATTTCAGGACCCTGTGGGCTATTGCGCCACCGAAGAGGATCTCCACTGAGCCATGAAGAGTCCCAGAACATGACCGCCGTGAGCGTGACCGACCCTCCCCCCTCCCCCGGCCGCCGGCTCCGGCGGCCGGGCCGCACCCTCGTCCTGAACGTGGTCGCCGTCCTGGCGGGCCTGGGCGCGTGGACGGCGCTGTCGATGTCCGGCATCACGGGCCTGACCGGCCCCGTCGAGGTGGCCGCTCGCGGCGTCGAGCTGGTCGCCGACGGCACCCTGACCAACGACATGCTGGCCAGCCTGCGCCGCGTGTTCACCGGCTTCGCGCTGGGCACCCTGCTCGCCATCCCTGTCGGCTTCCTGATGGGCTGGTACGCCACCGCGCGTGCCCTGATCGAGCCGTACGTGCAGTTCTTCCGTACGATCCCGCCCCTGGCGATCATCCCGCTGGCCATCCTGCTGATGGGCATCGGCGAGACGCCGAAGGTGTTCGTCATCTTCCTGGCGGCGTTCCTGTCGAGCGTGGTCTCGACGTTCCAGGGCGTGCTCGACGTGGACAAGACGCTCATCAACGCCGCCCGGGTGCTGGGCGCCTCGGACCGGACCATCTTCCTGAAGGTCGTGGTGCCGGCCTCGACGCCTTTCATCATCGTCGGCATGCGGATCGGGCTGGGCGCGGCCTGGGGGACGCTGGTGGCGGCCGAGCTGATCGCCGCCCAGGAAGGGCTGGGCTACCGGATGCAGCAGGCGCAGCTCTACTACGACCTGCCCACGATCTTCGTGGGTCTGATCAGCATCGGCGTGCTCGGCCTGATCATGGACCGGCTGCTGCTGCTGGCCGAGCGCCGATTCACCGGATGGCAGGAACGCCGATGAACACCAAGATCTCCTTCCAGGGCGTGTCGAAGACGTTCGAGCTCAAGGGCGGCCGGTTCCTCGCCCTCGACCGGGTGGACCTGGACATCGCCGACCGTGAGTTCGTCACCGTCGTGGGCCCGTCGGGGTGCGGCAAGAGCACGCTGATGGGCATGGCGGCGGGGCTGGTCGAGCCGGGGACGGGCCGGATCCTGCTGGACGGCGCGCCGGTCACCGGACCGGGGCCGGACCGCGGGGTGATCTTCCAGCAGTACGCGCTGTTCCCGTGGCTGACCGTGCGCAAGAACGTCGAGTTCGGGCTCAGGCTCCAGCCGATCTCCGCCGAGGAGCGGCACCGCCGCGCCCAGCACGCGATCGACCTGGTGGGGCTGACGGACTTCGCCGACGCGCTGCCCAAGACGCTGTCGGGCGGGATGAAGCAGCGCTGCGCGATCGCCCGCGCCTACGCGGTCGGGCCGCAGGTGCTGCTCATGGACGAGCCGTTCGGCGCGCTGGACGCGCTCACCCGCGTGCAGTTGCAGGATCAGCTGCTGGACACGTGGAGCCGGGAGCGGCGCACGGTCATGTTCATCACGCACGACGTGGACGAGGCCGTCTATCTGGCCAACCGGGTCGTGGTCATGGCGGCGCGGCCGGGCCGCATCCACCGGATCATCGACGTGGACCTGCCGTACCCGCGCACCGAGGAGGTGCGGCTGTCACCGGAGTTCTCCCGCATCCGCAACGAGGTGTGGCACTCGGTCTACCACCAGGCCCCCGCGGCCTGACCCGTACGCCGGGGGCGGGCGCCCCCGGCCGGCCGGCGGTCACGTCGCCTCGGGAGGGGCCGGGCCCGTGCCGGTCGCGCGCAGGAACGGCTCCAGCAGGGCCCTGGCCGACTCCCAGACGGTCCGCAGGTCGGTGCCGGACTCGATCAGCCGGGACCCGGCGAACACGATGGCGTTGATCATCTCCGCCGTCTCGGGCACCGCGGGGACGCCGAGGCTGTGCAGCGTCTCCACGAGCGGCTCCAGGAGCTGCTGGTGCATGGTGCGGCTCTGTTCGGCGACCGTGTCGCCCGGTGCGACCTCCGCGAGGACGGTGGCCAGCGCGTGCTCGCCCTCGGTGATGAGCTCGAAGTTGGTCAGCACGTACGCGAGCACGCGGTCGGCCGGGGTCGCGGCGGCGTCCATCGCGGCGGCGACCCGGGCCGACCAGCGGGGGAAGACGTCCTCCACCACCGCGTTGAGCAGGTCCTCCGATGACCGGAAGTACTGGTAGAGGCTGGGCCGGGCCAGCCCGGCGCGCGCCGCGACCCGGCTCAGCGTGGGCGGCCGGCCGGTCTCCGCGAGGATCTCCCTGGCCGCGTCGAGCAGCGCCCGGTGCTGGGCGGCCCGATGCTCGGCGACGGTCGACGCCCGGATGCGCGGCACGTGCCCTCCTCCACCATGGTCGGCCTACTCCGACAGTCTCCCATCGACCATCGACAGGACGCGGTCGCAGTGGCCGAGCACATCGTGGTCGTGGGTGACCATGATCGTCGCGACGGCGGATTCGTGCGTCTCGTGCGCGAGCAACGTGACGATGTCGTCGCTGCGGGCGCGGTCGAGTGCGGCGGTCGGCTCGTCCACCAGCAACACCGCCGGGCGGGTGACGAGTGCGCGGGCGATGCCCACGCGCTGCCGCTCGCCGCCGGACAGCTGATGGGGCCGGTGTCCAGCGCGGTGGCCCATGCCGACCCGGTCGAGCAGCTCTCGCGGGTCGTGACCGTCACCCGCGCGCCTGCCCGCCACGTCGAGCGCGAAGCGGAGCTGGTCCAGCGCGGTGAGGGCCGGGATGAGGTTGCCGGACTGGAAGACGAACCCGATCCGTTCGCGGCGGTGGCGTGCCTTCTCCCGGGAGCTCGCCCGGGAGATGTCGACGCCGTCGAGCAGGACCCGGCCGGTGTCGGGCGTGGTGAGCGCGCCGGCGACCGCGAGCAGGCTCGACTTGCCGGAACCGGAGGGCCCGACGACGGCGACGAACTCGCCGGACGCCACGTGGAGGTGGACGTCGTCGAGCGCGGTGACGGTGGCGTCGCCGTCGCCGAGGGCCAGGGTGACGCCCTCCACCCGCAGGCCGCCGCGTTCCTCGGCGCCGGTCCGGCGGGAGTCCGGGCGCGGGGACGTGTGGCTGGTGGTCATCTCTGCCCTCCCAGGGCTGCGAGCGGGTCGACTCGGACGATGCGGCCCACGGCCGCCGCGGCGCCGGCGAGGCCGAGGCCGACGAGCAGCAGGGCGGCGACGACGAGCGGGCCCGCCTCCAGGGCGAACGGCATGGGGGTGGTGGTGAGCAGCGCGCCGCCGCCCACTCCCATCAGGAAGCCCACGGCGGTGGACACGGTCAGGATGACGGTCGCCTGGATCATCGTGTCGCGCATGAGGTAGCCGGTCGAGGCGCCCATGGCCCGTACGACGGCGAGTTCGTGTTTGCGCTGGATCGTCCACACGGTGAAGAACGTCCCGACGACGAGCGCGGAGATGGCGTACAGGAAGACCTGGATGAGCGTGAGCGTGGAGATCTCGGCGGTGTAGCCGGGGGAGGCGCCGAAGGAGTCCTCCAGCGTCATGCTCGTGGTGCCCGCCGCGGCGTCGCCGCCGGACAGGTCGATCTCGTTACCGTCCCGGGCGCGCAGGGCGATGGCCGTGGCCTCCTCGTACGCTCCCTCGCGCGCCTCGTCACCCGGCCCGGCGCCCGCGTGCACCTGCTGCCAGGCGCGCAACGGCAGGTACGCCACGTCGACATGGCCGAAGGTGCGCTGGTCGCCGGTGGTGCCGATGACCTTGAGCCGGGTGCCCAGGCGGTCGATGACGACGGTGTCGCCGATGGCCACGCCGTCGTCCAGGACGGTCTGGCTGACCACGATCCCGTCGGGGTCGCCGAGTCCGGCGCCGTCGGAGACGGCGGGTGCGAGGAACGAGCCGGGGTCGACGCCGAACAGGGCCAGGTCGATCGGCGTCTGGGCGCCCGCGGCGGTCGTGACCTTGGCGTTGACCAGCATGTTGCCGAACGGGACGGCGTCGCCGACGTCGTCGCGGCCCTTCCACGTCTCGGCCTGGTTCACGTTGACGGTGCTGCGGGAGAAGGCGGAGTCGGTCTTGGTCCCCTCGGCGAAGGCGAACGCGGTGACGGGCAACCGCTGGAGCCCGGAGACACCGTCGTTGACGAGCCCGGAGGAGAGGCCGGACAGCAGGACGACGAGGATCGCTATGAGGGCGACGACTCCGCCCATCAGGCCGAAACGTGCGCGGGCGAAGACCAGCTCGCGCCAGGCCAGGAACATGGCACTCCTTCACAGGAAGGGATTTCACGGGACGGACGAGCGCCCCGACTTCCCGACGCGCCGTTGGCAAGATACCAACACTGCGTCGGAAAGACGCAACCGCCGAGGTCACGGCCGACGAGACGCGTAGGGCTGAAGGTCCCTTTCCGATGGTCTTTCTCCTCTACCGGCGTCCTGGCGTTCCGCGGTTGGCTGAGCTCGCAAGGAACGGCAGAAGGAGGCACGACATGAGACGCCGGAACGCGCCGGTCGCCATCGACCCCGCCGACGTTCGGGTCGAGACACGTGGCCCGGTCCGCCAGGGAGCCGTCGAGCACGCCAGGGAGGCCGTTGCCGCGCTCACCCGGCTGGCCGGCGAGCCCGTGCTGTTCGCGCGGGTCAAGCTGACCGCCCCGGACGCTCCCGACGCGAAGCGGCCGTACACCGCGCAGGCCAACCTCGACGTCAACGGGCGCCTGATCCGCGCCCAGGCCGCCGGCCCGTCCATGTACCAGGCACTCGACCTGCTGGAGGACCGGGCGCGTACCCGCTTGCGGCGCACCGCCAGGCACTGGGAGGAGACGCGCGGACGCTACTCGCCGGAGCGGCGGGAGTCCTCGCTGCCGGTCCTGCCGCGCCCGGCGGACGCCGAGCGGGAGATCGTCCGCCGCAAGACGCTGGCCGCCTACCGGGCCACCCCGGACGAGGCCGCCTTCGACATGGAGCAGCTCGACTTCGGCTTCTACCTGTTCACCGAGGCCGGCAGCGGTCAGGACAGCGTCCTGTACCGGGCCGAGGAGGGCTACCGGATGGCCCAGGTGGAGCCGCGGCCGGAAGCGCTCGGCGAGGTGGCGGTGCCGCTCGCGATCGATCCGGGCCCGGCGCCCCGGCTGACCACCGCCGAGGCGGTGGACCGGCTGGAGGTCAGCGGGCGGGCGTTCGAGTTCTACGCCGACGCCGACACCGGCCGCGGCCGGCTGATCTACCACCGTTACGACGGCGGCTACGGGCTGATCACGATCGACTGACCGGCCGCCCACCGACCGGCGCCGGGACCTCAGCCCCCTGAGGTCCCGGCGCCCGCATCTCCGGGAGGGCACGAAGTCCCGCGGAACGGGAGCTCTCGGGGCAAGATCGAGACTTGGGATCTTCCTCGCGTTAGGCTCTGTCGCGTACAGCCCCTTCCCGGAAGGCACGACGATGACCGACGATCCGCTCAGCCGTGTGAACACCGAGATCCCGAGCCCGGCCCGGATCTACGACCTGTGGCTGGGCGGCAAGGACAACTACGAGGTCGACCGCGTCGTCAGCGAGCAGATCCTCCAGGCGGTCCCCGAGCTGCCGATCCTGGCCAAGACGAACCGCGAGTTCCTCGGCCGGGCGGTGCGCTACATGGCCGGGGAGGCGGGCGTCCGCCAGTTCCTCGACATCGGCACCGGGATCCCCACGGCCGACAACACCCACCAGGTCGCCCAGTCGGTCTCGCCCGACTGCAAGGTCGTGTACGTCGACAACGACCCTGTGGTGCTGGCCCACGCGCGGGCGCTGCTGCGCGGGCCGGGGCAGGGCGACACCTGGTTCATCGACAGCGACCTGCGCGAGCCCGCCGAGATCGTGGCCGCGGCGGCCGAGTACCTGGACTTCTCGCAGCCGGTCGGGCTGGTGCTGCTGGGCGTGGTGGAGTTCCTGCCCGACAGCGACCGGCCCAAGGAGATCATCCAGCGGCTGATGGCCCCCATGGCGCCGGGCAGTCACCTGGCCATCTCCCACGGCCTGGTCGGCAAGCAGCTGGAGGACGGGGTGCGCAGCTGGAACGAGAGCGGCGCCGTACCGATCACGCTGCGCACGCACGAGCAGCTGACCGGCTTCTTCGACGGGCTGGAGCTGCTGGAGCCGGGCGTGGTGGCGCTGCCGCGCTGGCGCCCCACGCCCGAGACGCTCTACGCCGACCGGGAGGCCGTCTACTACGCGGGCGTGGGCCGCAAGCCGTAGTCAGGAGAACGCGGCGGCGTTCTCCTCGATCCACTGGCGGAAGGTTCGGGGCGGCCGTCCGGTGACCTGTTCGACGGTGGGCCGCACCGTGCGGCCCACCTCCGGGGTGTCGGCGCGCACGGTGAGGAAGAACGCGACGTCCTCCTCGGAGTAGCCCTGCCGCCGCCACTCGGCGGTGATCTGCTCGCGGCTCAGCTCGACGAAGCGGATCTCCCTGCCGAGCACCTCGCCCAGCACCCGTACCTTGTCAGCCGTGGTGAACACCTCCGGGCCCGTCACCACGTACTCCCGCCCGGCGTGCCCGCCGGAGGTGAGCGCGGCGGCGGCCACGGCGGCGATGTCCGCGTCGTGCACCATGGCGCTCCTGGCCTCGGGGAACCCGTCGCGGACCACGCCCTCCTCCTTGACGGAGCCGGCCCATTCGAGGACGTTCGACATGAACTCCACCGGTCCCACGAACGTCCACTCCAGGTCGCTCGCCGCGACCGCCTCCTCCAGCGGGCTCCTGGACAGCCCGCCCTGGAGCACCGTCACCCTGCGCACCCCGGCCTCGACGGCGGCGGCCACGATGGCGGGGCCGTTCGCCAGGGGCGAGTAGTCGGCCCCGTCGAAGGTGATCAGATGGGCGGCGGTGACGCCTTCGAAGGCGGCGGCCAGGGACCCGGCGACGGCCCGCGCGCCTTCCGGCAGGTTCGCGCGCGCCGGGTCGCGGGTGAGCGCGCGCACCCGGTGGCCGGCGGCCAGCAGCCGCTCCACGAGCGGGCGGCCCACGTTGCCGGTGGCGCCGGTGACGAGGATGGTCATGCGGATCTCCTTCGGTCGGTGACGTCCGAACGGTAGGAGATCTAGCGGTCAGTTCCTGTCCGCGAGCGGGGCCTTTCACCGGGGACGCACCGTACGGCCGCCCGGCCAGGCCGGGCGGCCGGGGCCCGGAAGGAGGCTAGAGGCCGGGCGCGGGCTGCCAGATGCTGATGACCGTGCCCTGGTCGTCGGTGCAGGCGCAGCCGCGGCCCGACTTGCTCTCGTACGGCTCGTCCGTGGTGCCGCCCAGCTCGTGGACCCGGGCGATGGCGGCGTCGAGGTCGTCGACCTTGTAGTAGAGGTTCGGCTGGGACGACGGGCCGCCGGCGTTCAGACCCATGGGCAGGGTGCTGTTGGTGACGTGCAGATACGTCTCGTGCTCGCGCGTGAACTCCCAGCCGAACAGCGGCCCGTAGAAGGCCGCCGCCCGGTCCAGGTCCTTCACCGACAGGGTGTAGTAGCCGAGCTCGGTAGGCATACGCGAAACCTCCGCGATAATATTCAACGACAACGTTAAGCACTAATCTAACCGAGAAGGCAACGATTAACCAACACGTTAACGACTTGGACGCGACGCTGGCCGCGCTCGCCGACCCGACCCGGCGCAAGGTGATCGACCTGCTGCGTGACGGCCCCCGGCCGGCCGGGGAGCTGGCGGAGGCGGTCAGCATGAGCGCGCCCGCGCTGAGCAGGCACCTGCGGGTGCTGCGCGCGGGCGGCCTGGTACGCGCCGAGGCCGGCGGCGACGACGCCCGGCTGCGCGTCTACACCCTGCGGCCCGAGCCGTTCACCGCGTTGCAGGCCTGGCTCGACCAGGTGCAGGCGTTCTGGGCCGAGCAGCTCGGCTCGTTCAAGGACCACGTGGAGCGCGGCCGGTGAACACCGTCAGGGCCGGCGTCACCGTGCCGGTGGACCCCGCGACCGCCTTCCGGGTCTTCACCGACGAGATCGACGCCTGGTACGTGCGCGGCCGGCACAGCTGGGTCGACCCGGAGCGGGCCGTCGGCATCCGGTTCCAGCACGGCTACCTGCGCGAGCTGTGGTCCGACGGCGGCCACGTCGACACCGGCCGGATCCTCACCTGGGATCCGCCGCACCGCCTGGTCTGGGCCGACCTGATCAACCCGACCGGCCGGATGGAGATCGAGGTCGCGTTCACCGAGGTCGACGGCGGCACCGAGGTGACGCTGGAGCACCGGGGCCTCGACACGCTGCCGCCCGACGTGGCCGGGCGGATCCGGCGCGGCTACTCGTGGAACATCGTGCTGGGCTGGTTCGCCGGCCGGTGGGCCTAGCGTTTGCCGTACTTCTTGTGCACGGCCTGCTTGGTGACGCCGATCGCGTGCGCGATCTGCGCCCAGGGCAGGCCGGCCACCCGGGCCCGCCGCACCTGGACGGCCTCCACCCGCTCGATCTCGCGGCGCAGCGCGGCGGTGGCCTGCAGCGCGCGCAGCGGGTCTTCGTCCTGGGCCTGCCGCACCAGCTCGGCCAGATCGTCCGCCATGGTCTAAAGGTAGTCCAGCAACAGCCGGGTGACCTCCTCCGGCCGCTCCAGAGCGGGCAGATGGCCGGCCCACTCCAGTTCGACCAGCTCGGCGTCCGCCAGCCGGCCGGCCAGGTGGCGGGCGCCGGCGCGGAAGTACGGCAGGTCGTACGGGCCGGTGACGATCAGGGCGGGCACCGTGATCGCGTCGAGGTCGTACTCCGGCGAGAACTGCGAAGGCTCGGGGTCGGCGGCCAGCTGCCCCGCGAACGCGTGCCGCTGCATCTCCACCACCCGCCGCCGGGTGGCCTCGTCCGCCTCCGGCCCGAGCCAGGTGCGGGCGTTCAGCTCGGCGGCGCCCTCGACGTCGCCGGCCTCCAGCAGCCGGTCCTCCTCCTCGCCGAACGCCACCACGTCCTCGGTCTCGGGCAGGCCGGAGCCGGGGTTCATGAGCACCAGCCGGGTGGCCAGGCCGGCCAGCTGCAGCGCGACCCGGCACCCGTACGAGGAGGCGACCAGCGCCGCCCGCTCGACGCCGAGCTCGGCGAGCACCTCGGCCACGTCGCCGGCGTCACTGTAGGGCCGGTCGGCCTGGTACGGGGTGTGGCCGAACCCCCGGTAGTCGACCCTGATCACCTGGAACCGCGCGGCGAGCGCGTCCCACTGGCCGTCCCACATGCCGGCGTCGGCGGCGCTCGACGGCAGCAGCACCACCGGCTCGCCCTCGCCCGCCCGCTCGTACCAGATCGTCATCGGCCCTCCAGCGCCAGTCGCACACCCAGCCCGACGAGGACGGCGCCGGACACCTGCTCCAGCCGCCGCTTGACCGCGGGCCGCCCGAGCAGGTCCTTGGCCCGGGTCACCGCCCACACCAGCAGCCCGTACCAGAGCATGTCGACCAGCACCCAGACGACGGCGAGCGTGACCAGGGTGAGCGGCACGTCAGCGCCCTGCGGCACGAACTGCGGCAGGAACGACATCGCGAACACCGCCGCCTTCGGGTTGGCCACGCACGTGCCGAGCCCGGCCAGGTACGCGCGGCGGCGCCCGTCCACCGGCGCGACCTCGACGGCGGCGGCCCCGCCCTTACGGGCCTGCCACAGCGCCTGCGCGCCCATCACCACCAGGACGACCGCGCCGGTGACCCGCATGGCGTCGTAGGCGAGCTGTGAGGCGAGCAGCAGCGCCGACAGGCCGAAGGCGGCGGCCAGCCCCCACAGCAGGATGCCGGTCTCGTTGCCGAGCGTGGCCGCCATGCCGGAGCCGCGGCCGGAGCGGAGCGTCTGGCGCAGGATGACGGCGGTACTGACGCCCGGGGCCATCGCCACCAGGACACACGCGCCGATGAACGCTAGGAGATACATACCGGGCATCGTGCCAGGAACGGGCCCGACTTACTCATACATTTTCCGCAGCTCCGCCACCGCCTCCACCATCAGAGCGCGCAGTTCGGGCGGGCCGAGCACCTCCACGCCCGCGCCCATGCGCAGCAGCAGCCAGCGGGCGTGGGTGATCGACTCGACCGGCAGGGTGAGCGTCCGCCACCCCTCGGCGTCGGGCTCGGCGGCCCCGGCCAGGGCGCCCGCCACCACGTCCTGGCCCATCGTGTAGGCGAGCAGCTCCTCCATGCCGGGGGCGAGCCTGATGTCGGCGGTCGCGGTGTACATCCGCTCGCGGAACTCGGCCGCGTACGCCTTCCAGAACCCGGCCAGGTCGAAGCCCTCCGGCCGGTCGAAGCGGCCGGGCTCGGCGGCGAGGGTGAGGACGCGCGCCACCCGGTAGGTGCGCGGGCTCTCGCCGGGCGGTGCGGCGACCAGGTACCACGACCCGCCCTTGAGCACGAGCCCGTACGGGTGGACGAGCCGCTCGACGACCTGCCGCCCCCAGCGCCGGTAGGTCATCCGCAGCGGCCGCTGCGCCCACACCGCCTCGGCCACCTCGCTCAGGTGGGGCACGTCGTCGGGCCCGCGGTACCAGCCCGGCACGTCCAGCAGGAACCGCTCGCGCATCCTCGCGGCCTGCGAGCGCGGCTCCGGCGGCAACGCGGCCAGCAGCTTCAGCTCGGCGTTGGCGGCCAGCTCGGCCATGCCCAGCTCGGCGGCGGGGCCCGGCAGCCCGGCCAGGAACAGCGACGACGCCTCCTCGGCGGTCAGCCCGTTGAGCCGGGTGCGGTAGCCGTCGAGCAGCTGGTAGCCGCCGGCGGGGCCGCGGTCGGCGTAGACCGGCACGCCGGCGGCCGACAGGGCCTCCACGTCGCGGTAGATCGTACGGATCGACACCTCGAGCTCCTCGGCCAGCTCGGGCGCGGTCATCCGGCCGCGCGTCTGCAGCAGCAGGAGGAGGGAGAGCAGACGGCTGGCGCGCATGCACCTATTGTAGAGCGCACATTGTCCATGTTTATATGAACATATGGATCGTTTACATCGCATACTCAACGCCCTGCGGACGAACGACACCGTCTCCGTCGCCGAGCTGGCCGAGGAGCACGGGGTGTCGGAGATGACGATCAGGCGCGACCTGGAGGAGCTGTCCCAGCAGGGGGTGGTGCGGCGGATCAGGGGCGGCGCGCTGTCGCTGCTGCTGCGCGGCGAGGAGCCGCCGTACGCGCTCAGGGAGCGGGAGGCGGTGGAGGCCAAGCGGCGCATCGGCGCCGAGGCGGCCTCGCTGATCGCCGACGGGGAGGCGGTGGTGCTCGACGGCGGCACCACGGCGGCCGAGGTGGGGCGGGCGCTGGTGGACCGCCGGCTGACCGTGGTGCCGCTGGCGCTGCAGGTGGTGTCGCTGCTGTCGGCGGCGCCGCGGGTGCGGCTGGTGCTGCCCGGCGGCGAGGTGCGGCCGGGCGAGCTGAACTTCATGGGCCCGCTGGCCGAGACGTCCATCGGGGCGCTGCGGTTCGACACGGCGGTGGTGGGCTGCTGCGGGCTGTCGGCCGCGCAGGGGCTGACCGCGCACGACCTGCCGGAGGTGGCGATCAAGCGGGCGGCGATCGCGTCGGCCCGGCGGGTGATCGCGGTGTGCGACTCGGGCAAGTTCGCGCGCACGGCGTTCGGCGCGGTGTGCCCGATCTCGCGGCTGGACGTGGTCGTGACGGACGACGGGATCCCCCGCGAGGAGCACGACGCCCTCCTCGCGGCAGGGGTCACGGTCCGCGTCGTCCAGGAACCCTCGTGACCGCCACACCCGGCCGCGCCCCCCGGCCCCCTGAGAACCCCGAGACCGCCGCACCCGGCCACAACCGCCGACCTCCCCAGGACCCCGCGACCGATCCGGTGGGAAGTGGCGGTGCGGGAGGCGGGGACACGGGCCTCGACCCGGGCGACGTCCGGCGCGCCAGGGTCGCCGTCTACCTGCTGTTCCTGCTGGCGGGGGCCGCGATAGGCACCTGGACGGCCCGGATCCCGGCCATCAAGCAGGACCTCGGGCTCGGCGAGGGCGAGCTGAGCCTCGCGCTGCTGGGGCTGGCGGCCGGCGCGATGGCGGGCATGCAGGCGGTCGGCCGGCTGGTGGACCGGTTCGGCAGCGCCCGTGTGATGATCCCCGCCGCGCTGCTGCACGGCCCCGCCCTGGTCGCCCCCGCGTACGCGGTGAACCTGGCGACGCTGGCGCTGGCCCTGCTGGCCTTCGGCGCGGTGCACGGCGTGCTGGACGTGTCCATGAACGCCAACGCGGTGGTGGTGGAGCGGGCGTGGGGGCGGCGCGTCATGTCCTCCTTCCACGCCGTCTTCAGCCTCGGCGGGTTCGCGGGCGCCGCCGCCGGCGGGGTGTTCGCGCAGGCCGGCCTCTCCCCCGCGGTCACGTTCTGGTCGGCAGGCGCGGCGATCACCGCGCTCGCGCTGTGGGCGTCGCTGTGGGCGCTGCGCCCGCCGCCGGTCAGGGAGCCCGCCGGGCCGGGGAGCCGGCCGAAGGGGATCGTGTTCCTGGGCGTGCTGGCGTTCTGCTGCCTGGTCGGCGAGGGCGCGGCGGCCGACTGGAGCGCGGTCTACCTGCGCGAGCACATGGGGGCCGCGGCCGGCTTCGCCGCCGCCGGTTACGCCGCCTTCTCCATCATGATGACGGCGGGCCGCCTGGCGGGCGACCGGCTGGCGGCCAGGTTCGGCCCGGTGCCGCTGGTCCGGGCGTGCGGCCTGCTGGCGGCGGCCGGGCTCGGGATGGCGCTGCTCGTCGGCCACCCGGTGGCGGGCGTGGCGGGGTTCGGCCTGTTCGGGGCCGGGCTGTCGTGCATCGTGCCGCAGGTTTTCTCGGCGGCCGGGCACCGCGACCCGGCCTTCGCGGGCCGGGCCCTGGCCAGGACGGCGAGCATCGGCTACCTGGGCTTCCTGTCGGGCCCGGTGCTCATCGGCGCCGCCGCCGAGCTGACCGGCCTGCCCCGGGCCCTGGCCATCCCCGCGATCCTGGCCGCCTTCGTCGCCCTCGCCGCCGCCGCCCTGCGCGCCCGCTGACGGTGTCCGTACGAACGCGTCACCTGATCGTCAGCCGAACTGCTGCCAGGCGAGCCGGGACACCATGGCCGCCACGACGCAGAGCAACACGATCCGGACGAAACCCGTGCCTCGCCGGATCGCCATGCGGGCGCCGGCCTGGGCGCCGGCGATGTTGCAGGCGGCCATGCCGAGGCCGAGCACCCACAGCACGTGGCCGTGCCAGCCGAAGAACAGCAGGGCGCCGATGTTCGTACCGGTGTTGATGATCTTCGCCGAGGCGGAGGCGGAGACGAAGTCGAGGCCGAGCAGGGCGGTGAACGCGATGATCAGGAACGTGCCCGTGCCGGGGCCCATGATGCCGTCGTAGAAGGCGATGGCCACGCCCGCCGTCAGCACCGCCACGGTCACGCGGGCCCGGGTGCGGAGCTGCGGGCGGGCGACCGCGCCCATGGCCGGGCGCAGGGTGACGAACGCCGCCACGCCGAGCAGGATCACCATCACGAGGGGCCGCAGCACCTCCGCCGAGATCGCCGCCGCGGCCGACGCGCCGAGCGCCGCGCTGAGCACGGCCAGCCCGGCCGCGGGCAGCGCGACCGGCCGGTCCACCTTGGTGGTGCGGGTGTACGTGACGGCGGCGGACGCGGTGCCGAACACGGAGGAGAACTTGTTCGTCGCCATCGCCTCGACCGGCGCCACCCCGGCCATCATCAGCGCGGGCAGTTGCAGCAGCCCGCCGCCGCCCACGACGGCGTCCACCCAGCCCGCTCCGGCGGCGGCCACCAGCAACATCAGGACCTGCTCCAGCGGCACGCCACTTCTCCCCCGAGACCCCGACAAATCCCCGCAAGCGTAGCGACCTTCGTCCAGCGCCGGAGGGCACGGGTCCAGGGCTTACAGGTGCGGGCGCCCGGAGCCCATCTTCCGGGCGCCCGCGGCTCAGCGGGCGGTCACCAGGGACCGCTTGCGGGAGGCGTAGATGTCGTCGATCAGCCGGTAGGTGCGCGCCTGCTCGGCGGTGAAGACGCGGTCACGCTCGATGTCGCGCCTGATCTCCTGCGCGGTGCGCCCGGTGTGGCGGGCCAGGATCTCCTCCTGCTGGTCGCGCATCCGCAGGATCTCCCTGGCGTGGATCTCCAGGTCGCTCGACTGGCCCCGGCCGCCCTCGGTGGCCGGCTGGTGGAGCAGGATCCGGGCGTGCGGCAGCGCGGCCCGCTTGCCCGGCGTGCCCGCCGCCAGCAGCACCGCCGCCGCCGAGGACGCCTCGCCGACGCAGACGGTGTGGATCTCCGGCCGGACGAACTGCATCGTGTCGTAGATGGCGGTCATCGCGGTGAACGAACCGCCCGGCGAGTTGATGTAGAGGTTGATGTCCCGGTCGGGGTCGATCGACTCGAGCGTGAGCAACTGGGCCATCACGTCGTTGGCCGCGGTGTCGTCGATGGGGGTGCCGAGGAAGATCACCCGGTCCTCGAAGAGCTTGTTGTACGGGTTCATCTCCTTGATGCCGTACGAGGTGCGCTCGGTGAAGGACGGCAGGACGTATCGCCCGCTCATGTCAGTTCATCCCTTCGGCGATGTGGTCGACGAATCCGTACTCCAGAGCCTCCTGCGCGGTGTACCACCGATCGCGGTCGGAGTCGGCCTGGATGCGCTCCAGCGGCTGGCCGGTGTGGTGGGCGATGATCTCGGCCATCCGCCGCTTGGTGTAGATCATGTTCTCGGCCTGGATCTGGATGTCGGTGGCCGAGCCGCCGATGCCGCCGAGCGGCTGGTGCATCACGACGCGGGCGTTGGGCAGGGCGTAGCGCTTGCCGGGCGCGCCCGCGCACAGCAGCAGCTGCCCCATCGAGGCGGCGAACCCCATCGCGACCGTCGCCACGTCGCACGGCACGAACTGCATCATGTCGTACAGCGCCATGCCGGCCTGCACGGAACCGCCCGGCGAATTGATGTAAAGCGTGATGTCGCGCTTGGGATCCTCGGCCGCCAGCAAAAGCAGCTCACCGCACAGCCGGTTGCATATGTCGTCGTCGACTTCCTGGCCGAGAACGAGGATGCGTTCCTTCAGAAGGCGCTGGCTGAGCTGGTCAGGCCATTGCGTGCGCGCGTTCTCCGTCATGGACGTCGCCCTTTCCGACTCGAACCAATTGCATGGTCGACGCTAGACCCGCGCGCCCTCGACTAAGGAATCTTTTCGCCTTGGGCGCATTTCTCCGAAAGCGCATTCCACCGAGAGCGAATAAAGCTCGACATAGAATCACCGGTGTGACATGGAATCGGCGCCTGGCGCGGCGGTGGGCGTGCCTGATCCTCGGCGGGGCGCTGCTGATGCCGTACATGATGGCCGGGGTGCTGATCGCCGGATGGGCGCAGCGGGAGTCGACGACCCTGCTGTTGCTGCCCCTGCAGCTCGGCGTGTTCGCCGCGGCGCTGCCGGTGGTGGCGCTCACCGGGCTGTTCCTGCCGGTGCGCGCGCTGGAGGTGAACGCGGCGCAGAGCCTGCTCGGCGTCGCGGTCGAGACCGCCCCGCAGGAGGGCCGGCGCTCCTGGCAGGAACGCCGGCGCACCGCCGCCTGGTACACCCTGCACCTGGCGATCGGCGGCTTGGCCAGCGGCTGCACGCTCGCGATCGTGCCGTTCACGGCGGTGACGATGGCGCTGCCGTTCACCGGCGATCCGGCCGACGTGCTCGGCGTGCGCGTGCAGCCAGGCTGGTCGGCGATCGGCTGGCCCGCCGCGGGGCTGGCCATGCTGGCGCTGCTCGTCCTGCTCGTGTCCGCGTCCGGCGGGCTGCTGGCCAGGCTCGCCCCGGCGCTGCTCGGCCCCACCCCGGCCGAGCGGCTGGCCGCGGCCGAGTCGCGGGCCCGCGTGCTGGCCCAGCGCAACCGGCTGGCCCGCGAGCTGCACGACTCGGTGGGGCACGCGCTCAGCGTCGTCACGCTCCAGGCCGCCGCCGCGGGCCGGGTCCTCGACCGCGACCCCGGCACCGCCAGGACGGCGCTGGCGGCGATCGAGCAGTCGGCCCGCGCCGCCCTGGAGGACCTGGACCACGTGCTCGGCGTGCTGCGCGCCGGCGACGACCGCGACCGGGCGCCGCGGGCCACCCTGGCGGACCTGGACGCGCTGGTGCGCTCCACCGGGGCCGAGGTGCGGCAGGAGGTGGGCGACCTGTCGTCCGTGCCCGCCGTGGTCTCCCGCGAGGCCTACCGGATCGTCCAGGAGGCCCTCACCAACGCCATCAGACACGGCCGCGGCCCGATCAGCCTGTCGGCCCACGTCCGCGACGGGGACCTCTGCCTGCGGATCGGCAACCGCACCGGCGCGAACCACGGCACGCGGGGCGGGGGCAGAGGGCTGGAGGGGATGCGGGAGCGGGTCAGGCTCCTCGGCGGCGAGATCACGGCGGGGCCTGACGGGGGCGGCTGGCGGGTCTCGGCCCGGCTGCCGCTACGGTCGGAGCCATGACGATCAGGGTCGTGCTGGCCGACGACGAGGACCTCATCCGGGCCGGGCTGCGGATCATCATCGACACCGAGCCGGGCCTGGCCGTGGTCGGCGAGGCCGCCGACGGCGCCGCGGTGCTGCCGGTGGTGCGGCGCGAACGGCCCGACGTGGTGCTCATGGACGTGCGCATGCCCGCGCTCGACGGCATCGAGGCCACCCGCCGCCTGACCGCCCTGGAGGAGCCGCCCAAGGTCCTGGTGGTGACCACGTTCGAGAACGACGACTACGTGTACGACGCGCTGCGCGCCGGCGCCGACGGGTTCCTGCTCAAGCGGGCCAGGCCGGAGGAGCTGGTGCGGGCGGTGAAGCTGGTGGCGTCCGGCGAGTCGCTGCTGTTCCCCGCCGCCATCCGCGCGCTCGCCGCGCGACGGCCCGGCGCCCGCGTGCCCGGCGTCGACCGGCTGACCGGGCGCGAGGGCGACGTGCTGCGGCTCATGACCAGAGGGCTGTCCAACGGCGAGATCGCCGCCGAGCTGGTGGTGAGCCCCGAGACCGTCAAGACCCACGTCGGCAACGTGCTCACCAAGCTCGGCGCGCGCGACCGCACGCAGGCGGTCATCGCCGCCTACGAGTCCGGCTTCGTCTCCCCCGGCTGACCGGCGCGCCCCTGCCCGGCCGTACGGACGATCTCGGCGACCGGCAGCCCCGACAGCTCCGCCACCGTCATGCCCGTCCCGGCCAGCGCCCGGTCCACCAGCCGCAGCCCCACCGCGTACCCGGCCATGTTGGGGATCCCCTTGGGCTCCTGCCCGAACGCCCGGGTCGCGTCGTCGCCGAGCACGTACGCGGGCGTGTTCCACATGCCCCGCAGCCCGAAGTCCGCCATGATCCGCTCGTACGCCAGGTCGAAGTCCGCGCCGGTCACCATCGACGACCACGGCCCCATCGCCTCCGGCCCCGACAGCTCGCGCACGAACGCCTCCGCCAGCCCTTCGGAGATCACGTGCTCCCCGACGGTGACGTTCTCCGGGTCCCACTCCACGTTCGTGTACCGCACGTTGTGGTGGAACTCGTGCACGGCGCAGTGCGCGATCCGCCCGATGACCCGCTCGTCCGGCCAGGCCAGCAGGTAGAGCCAGCCGGGGGCGCCGCCCATGCCGTAGTAGCCGCCCGCAGTGCCCATCAGATGGGCGTTGTCCGGGTTGCCGAGCACGAACATCACCTGCAGCGTCTCGGCCTGCTTCAGGTGCCCCAGCGCCGCGGAGGCGCGCTCCAGCTCGCGCTCCACCTGGCCCAGCACGTCCGCCGCGGCGAGCCGGTCGAGCGCCTCCAGGTAGCGGGGGTCCTCGCCGTCGACACGGAAACCGCCGCCCTGGTGGTGGATGTCGACGATGTCGCCGGGCATCGGGATCACCTCGCGCATCGGGGCCAGCATCTCCCGCAGCGCGTCCGGCCGCCGCTCCAGCGGCTCCCCGAGCGTCGCGGCCATGGCGGAAACGGTGTCGTGAACGATGAACTCCATGATGGCGAGGCTAAAGCCTCCCGTTACGGGAGAGTCAAAG
The DNA here is from genome assembly GCF_044458265.1 of Nonomuraea sp. NPDC050478. Taxonomy (NCBI): domain Bacteria; kingdom Bacillati; phylum Actinomycetota; class Actinomycetes; order Streptosporangiales; family Streptosporangiaceae; genus Nonomuraea; species Nonomuraea sp. NPDC050478. The sequence continues at coordinate 331,803 of NZ_JBITHT010000007.1, forward strand.
CTGCGGATCCTGCGAGGAGTCGTCACCGGGCGAGCGGCCGGGCGTCTGCTCACCGCTCTGCGACGGCGAGGGCGACGGCGACGGGGTCGGCTCCTGCGGCTCCGGCGAGGTCGGCGTCGGCGGCGGGGTCGGCAGGAACTGCGTCGGCGGCAGCGGCTGCGGCATCGGGTCGCCGCCGGAGCGTCCCAGCAGCATCAGCAGCAGGAACACCGTCACCAGCAACAGCAGCAGCACCAGGGCCAGGGCCGCCATCAGCACCCGATTGCGCGTCTCGGTGAGCGGCCGCCGCCTGACCGGCGGCGCCAGCGCCGGCGCCCGGTCGGTCAGCCAGTACGGGACGAAGTCCGGGCCGTGCGCCTGCCCGATGAGCGTGCCGCCCACCATCACCGGGTCCAGGAACCGCTCGGCCCCCGGGCGGCCCGGCGCGTACGGGACCGCCACCCACGGCGCCCGGCCGGTGTTGATCGCCAGCACCGGCGGCGTCTCGTCCAGCACCGCGGTCCGCGACCTGCCGCCGCGCCCGAACCAGCCGCGCACGCCCGGCCGCTCCTGCTCCGGCGCCGCCTGCCTGATCGCGGTGACGAACCGGTCGCGCGCCGCGGGGTCGAACGCCGCGCCTCTCGTCAGCAGGGCCAGTGAGACCGCGCGGCCGTCGGGCCCCTGGCCCAGGTAGACGAAACCGGCCGGGGCGGTGTGCAGGCGCGCCTGCACCACGTACGGCCCGAGCCGTGGTGGATCGCCGTACTGAAGCGGACTGGCCACATCTGCCATGAAAGCACAGACGTGGCGTCGTGCACGTTTGCGACACCTTTGGTGGAATAGCGTCATGAGCGTCGCCGAAGAGTTGCCAGGCGGAACGGACGCGGACGTGCTGCGTCAGACCCTCGACGAGGTCCGGCGGGTCATCGTCGGGCAGGATCACATGGTCGAGAGGCTGATCGTCGCGCTGCTGGCGCGTGGTCACTGCCTGCTGGAAGGCGTCCCCGGCGTCGCCAAGACCCTCGCCGCCTCGACCCTGTCCACCGTCGTGGGCGGCACGTTCGCCCGCATCCAGTTCACGCCCGACCTGGTGCCGAGCGATATCGTCGGCACCCGCGTCTACCATCCGTCCACCGAGAAGTTCGACGTCGAGCTGGGCCCGGTGTTCGTCAACTTCCTGCTCGCCGACGAGATCAACCGCGCCCCCGCGAAGGTCCAGTCGGCGCTGCTGGAGGTCATGGCCGAGCGGCAGGTCACGCTCGCGGGCGTCACCCATCCGCTGCCCAGGCCGTTCATCGTGCTGGCCACCCAGAACCCGATCGAGTCCGAAGGCGTCTACCCGCTGCCCGAGGTGCAGCGTGACCGCTTCCTGTTCCGGGTGCGGGTGCCGCACCCGAGCGCGCACGAGGAGCTGCAGATCCTCCAGCGCATGAGCGTCACCCCGCCCGCGCCCTCCCGGGTGCTCGACCCCGAACGGCTGACCGCGCTGCAGGAGACGGCCGAGAACGTCTCGGTCCACCAGCTCGTCGCCGACTACGTCGTCCGGTTGGTCATGGCCACCCGCTCCCCCGCCGAGTACGGCCTGCCCGACCTGGTCGACACCATCGAGGTCGGCGTCAGCCCGCGCGCCACGCTCGGCCTCGTCTCCGCCGGGCGGGCGCTGGCCGTGCTGCGCGGCCGCGACTACCTGCTGCCCGACGACGTGCGCGACGTGGCCGTGGACGTCATGTCCCACCGGCTCATGCTCACCTTCGACGCCCTCGCCGACGGCGTCGACCCCGAAGAGGTCGTACGCCAGATCCTGCACGCCGTCCCCCCGCCCCTCGTCGTCTGGAACCAGAACCGTTGAGCCGAATGAGCACCGAATGAGCACCGAATGAGCACCGAATGAGCACAGCCGAACAGGCCCTGCGCCGCCTGGAGCTCACCGTGACCCGGCGGCTCGACGGGCTGCTGCACGGCGCCCACCAGGGCCTGCTGCCCGGCACCGGCAGCGAGGCCGGCGACAGCCGCGTCTACGTGCCCGGCGAGGACGACGTGCGGCGCATGGACTGGAACGTCACCGCCCGCACGACCGTCCCGCACGTGCGCGACCTGGTCGCCGACCGCGAGCTGGAGACCTGGGCGCTGGCCGACCTGTCCCCCAGCATGGACTTCGGCACCGCCGACACCGACAAGCGCGACCTGGTCGTCGCCGCCGTCGGCGCCATCGGGTTCCTGTCCAGCCGGATGGCCGACCGGTTCGGTGCGCTCGTCATCCACGACGAGCACATCCACCGCATGCCCGCCCGCACCGGCAGGCCCGCCCTGTACGGGCTGCTCAGCGCGCTCATGGACGCCCCGCGCGGCCAGGTGGTCGCCGACCCGCCCGACCTCGCCGAGGGCATCGACGTCCTGGCCGCCACCCGCAGGCGGCGCGGCATGCGCGTGATCGTCTCCGACTTCCTGGATGCCGCACCCACCCTGGACCCCGACGCGGAACGCCCCTGGGAGCGCCCGCTGCGCCGCCTGTCGGCCCGCCACCAGACGCTGGCCGTCGAGGTCATCGACCCGCGCGAACTCGAACTGCCCGACGTGGGCCGCGTCGCGTTCGCCGACCCGGAGACCGGGAAGGTACGCGAAGTGCACCTTTCCCCGAAAATCCGCCGCGACTACGCGGAGGCCGCCGCCCTCCAGCGGGAGGGCACCCGCCTCGCGCTGCGCCGTGCGGGCGTCGGACACCTGGTGCTGCGCACCGACCGCGACTGGGTGTTCGACGTCGCCCAGTTCGTCCTGCGCCAGCGGCGCATGAGCCACCTGGCACACCGGAAGGTGAACCCTTGACGTTCCTGTCGCCCGCCTGGCTGTGGCTGTTCGTGCTGGTGGTGCTCCTCATCGCCGGTTACGTGGCCGCGCAGTTCGCCCGGCGCCGCTACACCGTGCGCTTCACCAACCTGGCCCTGCTCAACCTCGTCGCGCCGAGCGGCCCCGGCTGGCGCCGCCACGTGCCCCCCGTGCTGTTCCTGGTCATGATGTCGCTGCTGGTCGTCGGCGCCGCCCGGCCCGCCGGCGAGGTACGGGTGCCGCGCGACCGCGCCACCATCATGATCGCGCTCGACGTCTCGCTGTCCATGGACGCCGGCGACGTCGAGCCCGACCGCATCTCCGCGGCCAAGACCGCCGCCCAGGCGTTCGTCCAGGAGCTGCCCGACCGGTTCAACGTCGGCGTCGTGGCCTTCGCCCGCGCCGCCAACGTGGTCATCTCCCCCACCACCGACCACCAGGCCGTGGCGACCGCCATCGGCAACCTGAGCACCCGGCCAGGCACCGCCATCGGCGAAGCGGTCTTCAACTCGCTCGACGCGGTCCGCTCCTTCGACCAGGACGCCACCAGCGACCCGCCGCCCTCGGCGATCGTACTGCTGTCCGACGGCGACAACACCTCCGGCCGCTCGGTCCGCGAGGCCACCGACGCCGCGCAGCAGGCCCACGTGCCGGTCTCCACGATCGCCTACGGCACCCCCGACGGCACCGTCTCCATCGACGGCCGCCCGGTGAACGTCCCGGTCAACAAGCAGACCCTGCAGGCGCTGTCCGACGGCACCAGCGGCCGCGCCTACACCGCCGAGTCCGGCAGCGAGCTGCGCGAGGTCTACGAGCAGATCGGCACCTCGCTCGGCTACAAGGTGGTCGAACAGGAGATCACCCAGCAGTTCATCCTGGCCGCGCTCTTCGCCGGGCTGCTGGTCGGGGGCGCGGCGGTCTTGTTCGGCAGCCGGATCCCGTAACGTTCTCCGCTGTGGGGCACTACTTCTCCGAACGGCCGGGGGCCGAGAGCAGGCCGGGTCAGGCCGACCTCGTCCTGCCCGACCTCCATCTGCGGCTGGAGACCGACAGCGGCGTGTTCTCGCCCGAGCGGGTCGATCTCGGCACGAAGATCCTGCTGGAGACGGTCCCGCCGCCGCCCCCGCACGGCGACCTGCTCGACCTCGGCTGCGGCTACGGCCCGATCGCGCTGACGATGGCCTCCCGGGCGCCCGAGGCGACCGTGTGGGCCGTCGACGTGAACCGGCGGGCCGTCGAGCTGACGGCGCGCAACGCCCGGGCCGCGGGCCTTGACAAAGTAAGGTCGATGCATGTCGACGAGGTCCCCGACGACGTGACGTTCCAGGCGATCTGGTCCAACCCCGCGATCCGCATCGGCAAGGCGGCCCTGCACGACATGCTCACCAGGTGGCTGACGCGGCTGGCCCCCGGCGGCGCCGCCCACCTGGTCGTCCAGAAACACCTGGGCTCCGACTCCCTGCAGCGCTGGCTCGGCGAGCAGGGCTGGCGGGCCTCCCGCGAGGCCTCCAGGGCCTCCTACCGCGTACTGAAGGTCGAAAGATGAGAAGGCAGCTGCGCCCCACCGACGTCAAGCGGCTCAACCGCACCTGGCGCAGGAACACCGCCAACCGCCTGGCGCTGATCCTGGAGTCGGTCACCGGCCCGTTCAACGTCGGGTCGATCTTCCGTACCGCCGCGGCGTTCGGCGTGGAGCAGATCTGGCTGGCCGGCAACGCCACCCCGCCCACCAACCCGAAGGCGGGCAAGACCGCGCTCGGCACCGACCGGCTGGTGAAGTGGCACGACCCGGTGCCCGCGCTGGAGGCCGTCAAGGCGGCCAGGGAGGACGGCTTCACCGTGATGGCGGTCGAGCTGACCGCCGAGGCGGTGCCGCTGCACCGGGCCGCGCTGGGCCGCGACGTGTGCCTGGTCGTCGGCAGCGAGGACCACGGCTGCTCCCCCGCGCTGCTGGACGCCGCCGACGGCGTCTGCTACATCCCGCAGGTGGGTCGGGTCGGCTCGGTCAACGTGGCGGTGGCGGCCGCCATCGCGCTGGCCGAGGCCCGCCGCCAGGAGTGGCAGAATCTACCCGATTCGTAATCTTTTTGTTCACCCGTGGAAGGCATACTTCAGACCGTGCTCAGCCGCCGATTCGCCTTTCTCGACCATCCGGGCCCGCTGGCCTTCGCCCACCGGGGCGGGGCGCTGGAGGGGGCGGAGAACTCCTTCGAGGCGTTCGATCGGGCCGTGCGGCTCGGCTACACCCATCTGGAGACCGACGCGCACGCCACCTCCGACGGCGTGCTGCTCGCCTTCCACGACCACACGCTGGACCGGGTGACCGACCGGCGGGGCCGCGTCTCGGAGCTGCCTTACCAGGAGGTCAAGCGGGCCCGCGTCGGCGGCGTCCACGAGATCCCGCTGCTTGAGGACCTGCTGGGCACCTGGCCGGAGATCCGGTTCAACATCGACGTGAAGGAGCCGGGGGCGATCGCGCCGCTGGCCGAGGCGATCCGCCGGACGAACTCCTACGACCGGATCTGCCTCACCTCGTTCTCCGACGAGCGGCTGGTGCTGGCCAGGGCGGCGCTCGGGCGGGAGGTGTGCTCGGCGCTCGGGCCGCGCGGCGTGGCCGCGCTCCGGGCCGCCGCCGCCACCTCCGGCTACGGCCGCCTGCTGGCCAGGCTGAAACGCGCGGCGATCCCGTGCGCGCAGGTGCCGGTCGGCTTCCGCGGGCTGCGGGTCGCCACCCGCCACCTGGTGCGGACGGCCCACGCGCTCGGCATGCAGGTGCACGTCTGGACCATCAACGACACCCCCCGGATGGAGCGCCTGCTCGATCTGGGCGTCGACGGCATCATGACCGACAACATCACCGGGCTGCGCGACGTCCTGGAGCGGCGCGGCCAGTGGCATCCCGGCCGCATGGCCGCCTAGGAGCGACTCCACAACATGTCCGTACCCGCACCCCCCGCGGCCTCCGACCCCGCCTCCGAGTCACCCGCCGTACGCCGGCGCGAACAGCGCGGCTGGTACGTCTACGACTGGGCCAACTCCGCCTTCTACACCACGATCATCTCCGTCTTCCTCGGCCCGTACATCATCGAGGTCGCCAAGACCGCCTCGTGCGCCAAGGACTTCGCCCAGGTCGACGCCGCCACCTGCGCGGCCGGCTTCGACCGGCTCGCCGCGCAGAACCCCGGCCTGGGCTACGTGGACGTGCTCGGCATGGACATCCGGCCGGTCGCGTTCTTCGGCCTGATCACGACCGTGGCGGTGCTGCTGCAGATCGTGGTCCTGCCGATGGTGGGCGCGCTGGCCGACCACACCGGCCGCAAGCGGGAGATGCTCGGCGTCTTCGCCTACGTCGGCGCGCTCGCCGCGATGGGGCTGTTCTTCGTCGAGGGCGACCGCTACATGCTCGGCGGCTGGCTGTTCGTCATCGCGAATGTCGCCTACGGGGCCTCGGTCGTCGTCTACGACTCGTGGCTGCCGCAGATCTCCACCCCCGACGAGCGCGACCGCGTGTCCTCGCGGGGCTGGGCGATCGGCTACCTCGGCGGCGGGCTGCTGCTGGCGCTCAACCTGGTGCTCTTCCTGAGCCACGAGAGCCTGGGGCTGACCCAGGGCGAGTCGGTGCGCATCGCGATGATGTCGGCCGGGCTGTGGTGGGCGACCTTCACGATCGTGCCGCTGCTGCGGCTGCGCAACCGGCCGGCGCCGGCGCACGAGCACACCGCGCTCGCGTCGGTGGGCGGCAGCTTCCGCCAGCTCTGGCGGACGCTGAAGGAGCTGCGCCGCTACCCGCTGACGCTGCTGTTCCTGGTGGCCTACCTGGTCTACAACGACGGCATCCAGACGGTGATCGGCAACAGCGCGGCCTTCGCCTCCGAGGCGCTCAAACTGGACCGCACGGTGCAGATCACCGCGATCCTCATGGTGCAGTTCGTGGCGTTCTTCGGGGCGCTGCTGCTGGGCAGGCTCGCGGAGCGGTTCGGCACCAAGCGCACGGTGCTGGCCAGCATCGTGGTGTGGACGGTGATCGTGATGATGGCGCTGTTCGTCCGCGAAGGGCAGGCGGTGCAGTTCTACCTCATGGCCTTCGCCATCGCGATCGTGCTCGGCGGCACCCAGGCGCTGTCGCGCTCGCTCTTCTCCCAGGTGATCCCGAAGGGCCGGGAAGCCGAGTACTTCAGCCTGCTGCAGATCAGCGACAAGGGCTCGGCGTTCATCGGCGCGCTGACGGTGACGATCGCCCTGCAGCTCACCAACAGCTACCGCATCGCCATCATGTCGATGGTCGTCTTCTTCGTGCTCGGGTTCGTGCTGCTGGCGCTGGTCAACCTGCCGAAGGCGATCCGCGCGGCGGGCAACGAGGTGCCGAGGAACCTCTGACGAGCGGGCGCGGCCCCGAACTCCTCGGCGGTATAGCGATTGGATCTCCCCGCGGGTGGGAATCCCATCACGGTACCAAGCGTTACACACCGTGGGAGACAGACCCCCCACGCATGGGGGCCCTGTAGGAGGCATTCAAACATGGGCGAGCGCGCGCTTCGTGGCACCCGGCTCGGGGCAACCAGCTACGAGAACGACCGTAACACGGATCTGGCCCCGCGCCAGGAGGTGTCTTACACCTGCCCCAAGGGGCATCGCTTCGAGGTTCCGCTTGCCGCCGAGGCTGAGATTCCCGCGACCTGGGAGTGCCGCATGTGCGGCGCGACCGCGGTGCGGGTCGACGGCGAGCAGCCGGAGTCGAAGAAGACCAAGCCGCCGCGGACTCACTGGGACATGCTCCTCGAGCGGCGGTCCATCGAAGATCTGGAAGAGGTGCTCAACGAGCGGCTGGCGGTCCTGAGGGCCCAGCGCCGCAAGAGCGCCTGACATCACTCTCACGGTGAACCCCCGGGCCGGCGGCCCGGGGGTTTTCTGCTGCGCGCGTGACCGGCGGCGTCGCTAGTCGCGGTCCTCGCGGATGACCTCGCCGTGCACGACCTTCCCGCGCGGCGCGCCGCCGTGGGGACCGGCCTGCGGGACGTCCGCGCGCACCGGCCCCGCGGACTGGGGCGGGAACATGTTCGCGTACGGGGAAGCCGCCGCCATCCGCTTGACCCGCCGGTCGAAGAACCACCCGCCGAGCCGCCGCATCCCCGGCCGGGTGAACGGCAGGACACACGCGAGGCCGACCACGTCGCTGAGGAATCCCGGCATCACCAGGAGCACGCCGCCCACCAGCACGAGCGCCCCGTCGGCCAGCTCGCGCTCGGGCATCACACCGGTGCGCATCGACTCCTGCAGCCTGTGCCAGGCGCGGCGTCCCTCACGCCGCACCAGCCATGAGCCGAGCAGCGCCGCCGCCGCCAGCAGGCCCACGGTCGGCCAGCCGCCGATCACCGACCCGACCTGGATCAGCAGCCACACCTCCAGGATGGGGATCGCCAGGAAGGCCAGGAAAAGCAGAAGCCGCATCGTCGCCTCGTTCTGTGCACATCAAGGACACGTCTAGGTAGAACAACGCCCGGAACCGTCCTCGCGTTCCTGCGGTCAGGAGCGCCGGCCGCGCAGCCGCGCGGGCAGCCCGACGAGCCCCCACTGGAAGATCCGCCAGAACGCCTCGGCCATCACCCGGCCGCTCATCTTGCTGGTGCCGACCGTCCGCTCGACGAACGTGATCGGCACCTCCGCGACCCGCAGCCCGTGACGGCAGGTGCGCAGGGTCAGGTCGACCTGGAAGCAGTAGCCCTGCGACTCCACGTCGGCCAGCCCGACCTTCTCCAGGACGGCCGCCCGGTAGGCGCGGAACCCCGCGGTGGCGTCGCGGACGGGCAGGCCGAGCATGATCCGCGTGTAGAGGTTGGCGCCCCGGGACAGGAGCTCACGCGTGGCCGGCCAGTTCCTCACCTTGCCGCCCGGCACGTAACGCGACCCGATCGCCAGGTCGGCCCCTTCGGACAGCGACGTCAGCAGCTTGTGCAGCTCCTCCGGCTGGTGCGAGCCGTCGGCGTCCATCTCCACCAGCACGTCGTAGCCCTCGCCCAGCCCCCACCGGAACCCCGCGATGTAGGCGGCGCCGAGCCCCTGCTTGGCCGGCCGGTGCAGGACGTGCACGTGGTCGTCTTCCGAGGCGAGCTCGTCGGCGATCTTGCCGGTGCCGTCGGGACTGTTGTCGTCGGCCACCAGCAGGTGGGCCTCGGGCAGCGCGGCCCGCAGCCGCTCGGTGATCGACGGCAGGTTCTCGCGCTCGTTGTAGGTCGGGACGATGACCAGCACCCGGCCGAGCGTCTCCATCGTCAGTCGTCCCCCATCATCCGGTCGGCCCGGCGCCCGCGCCGGGCGGCGACGACGGTGGCCGCCGCTCCCAACATCATCAATGCCCACTCGGGAGCCGCGCCGACCCTCGTGGCGATCGTCTGTTCGGTGCGTATCGGCACGGTTACAACGGTGCTGTCGGCAACCAGCTCCCTGGTTTGCCACGAGACCTTACCGTCCGGCGTGACGAACGCGGAGATGCCTGTCGTGGCCGCCGTCACGACCGCCCTGTTGTGCTCGACCGCCCGCAGCTGGGACATCGCCAACTGCTGGGCGGGCAGATTGGACAGGGCGTAGGAGGCGTTGTTGGTCTGCACCACCAGCGGCGTGCCGCCGGCCCGCACGGTGGCCCGCACGGTGCCGTCGTAGGCCACCTCGTAGCAGTTGACGGCGCCGACGGTGACCGGGCCCATCTTCAGGTCGCCGGGTCCGGTGCCGGGGACGGACTGCCTGCCGACCAGGTTGGCGCGCTCGTACAGGGCGAGCACGAGCTCCTTGAACGGGGTGTACTCGCCGAACGGCACCAGGTTCTGCTTGTCGTAGTAGTCGCCGGGACCGGTGGCGGGATCCCACACCAGGCTGCGGGTCGCGCGATGCTCGTCGCCGATCGCCACGACCGCGCCGACCAGGGTGGGCACGCCGATGTCGCGCACCGAGTCGTGGATCGTGCCGTAGGCGAACGCGTCGGTGTAGGGGTCGATGTCGGTGGAGTTCTCCGGCAGCACCACCAGGTCGGGCGCGGGCAGCTCGCCGGCGCGGACCCGCCCGGCCAGCCGCTTGGTCTCCTCGGCGTGGTTCCTCAGCACGACGGCGGGCTCGTCGCCGAAGATGTGCATGCCGCGGCCCGGCACGCTGCCCTGGACGATGCCGACGTTGACCGTGCGGCCCTCGTCCGGCGGCCTGGGCACGGCCAGGGCGACGACCGGGACGGCCACGGCCAGCGCGACCGGCACCCCGCGCAGCAGGCCCGTACGCGGCCGTACGAGCACCGCGTGGGCGATCAGGGCGCCGCACACCACCACGGCGAACGAGACCAGCGGAGCGCCGCCCAGCGCGGCGTACGGGGTGAACAGCGACTCGCCCTGACTGAAGGCCACCCGCGCCCACGGGAACCCGCCGATCGGGACGAGCCCGCGCGCCCACTCCATCGCCACCCAGAGCGCCGCGAACCACACCGGCCACAGCCGCAGCCGGAGAACCAGCGCCGCGGCGGCGGCCATGGCCGCGTAGAACAGGCTCTCGACCGCCACCAGCATGATCCACACGTCGACGCCGATCGTGCTGACCCAGGCCAGCGCGGGCGTCAGGAACACGGCCGCGGCGACGTAGCCGATCCACGCCGCCCTCCTGGGCCACGCGCCGTACAGGGAGGCGACGATCAGCGCCAGCCCGGGCGGCGCGCACAGCCACCACCCGAGCGGCGGGAACGCCAGATAGAGCAGCACCCCACCGGCCACGGCGGCGCCCAGCCGGGCGGCCAGCACCCGCCGCGACTCCCCCACCGTCCGCCCCCGCCGCTTCCGCTTCCGCCCTTCCGGCGGCCCATCATCACTGGGACGAGAGCCCTCACGTTCGGCCGGAGGCGGCCGTTCGCCGTCCGTGGGGGCGGCAGAGCCGGTGAAACTTTCAACGGCCGGGGCGGCGGATGAGGGCGTGGGCGGGCCGCTCCCGTCTCCGGGGGTGGCCGGTCGGCCCGTCTTCTCCTGCACCACTGCGGGGTCTCCTCGCGATCCGCACGCCTTGCTATGCGAAAACGCTACCGCCCCGGAGGCGCTCTCCGGTCATGCCGGACGCGGCGACAGGGTGATCCCGCGAGGAACGGGACCACCCGGCGCACTGACGAGCCCGGCGCACGGGAACGGGAAGAGGGCCCGGAAACCCTTCGGACCGGACCCGTCTCGTCGGCGGCGAGCGCGGAATTCCGTTGTCTACTGGGCTCCCGGGCCCGTCCCGGGTCCAACCCCCCGCCCGGTTGGGGTGCCCCGACTCGACGGACCGACGGCCCTGCACCTGGCTGTGTGGACGAAGCCACGCTCCGTCACGGACGCAGGATCCGGCGATGTCAGAGACGGCCAACCGGCCAAGTCCCGTGCTGGACTGGGCAGCAAACTACCGACTCAGCCTCAGATGTCAACCGTGTCCCGATCAGCAGAAACATCAAGTTTTCCCAGGTGGGCGGCCATTACCCGGCACGGCAGGCACCCCACCGGCACTGCCGGAGTCTCCATCGGGCCGCCTCGCCAAGCCGCGCAAAGCATCTGAGAGCGGGCGATCGTGGACCACGCCCAGCCGCTGCGTGGCACGGGTGAGCGCCACGTACAGATCGCTGGTGCCGCGCGGCGACTGGGCCGCGATCAGGTCCGGCTCGGCCACGATCACCGAGTCGAACTCCAGCCCCTTGGCATCGGCCACGCCGAGCACGGCGACGGGCGCGTCGAGCGCCTCCGCGCCGCGGGAGCGCCCGGCGCCGGGGGTGACGACCACGGCGCCCTCCACCGACTCCCCCAGCGAGGCGAGCAGCTCGTCGGGCGCCACGACCGCGACCTTGCCCCCGCCTGCCACCTCGTCCGCGACGATCGCGGGCAGCTCGGCCAGCGGCGCGGCCCACGGGCTCGCCCCGATCTCGCGGACCGACCGCGGCGCCTCCAGGCCGGGGTCGATGGTGGCGAGCACGCGGGCGGCGACCTCCATGAGCTCGACGGGCGTGCGGTAGTTGACGGTCAGCCGCTCCTGGCGCCACCGCCCGGCCACGTACGGGTCGAGCACCTCGGCCCAGGAGCGCGCCCCGGCCGCCGAACCGGTCTGGGCGATGTCGCCGACGATCGTCATGGACCGGGTCGGGATGCGCCGCATGACGGCCCGCCAGGCCATCGGCGACAGCTCCTGCGCCTCGTCCACGATGACGTGACCGTAGGCCCAGGTGCGGTCGGCGGCGGCGCGTTCGGCGGTGGTGAGGTGCGGGCCCTCGCCGCGCTGGCGCTCGGCCAGCCGTTCGGCCTCCATGACGTCGGACAGCCCGGTCAGCTCCAGCACCTCGCGGGCGTAGGCGAGCTCGGCCTCGCGCTCGTGCTCCTCGGCCTGACGGGCCGCGGCCAGCTCCTCCTCCGCCGCCATCGCGCTGGCCCGCAGCACCTGCTCGTCGATCTCGCCGAGCAACTCGGCGGCCTCGTCCAGCAGCGGCACGTCGGACTCGGTCCACTCGCCGCCCCGGGCCCCGTCGCGCCGCAGCAGGGCCCGTTCCTCGGGCGTCAGGCCGGCGGCGGCGTAACCCAGCCGGTCCGGCGACCCGTACAGGCCGAGCAGCAGCCGCTGCGGCGTGAGGTAGGGCCAGAGCCGGTTGAGCGCGGACCTGACGACCGGCTCGGTGCGCAGCTCCTCGCGCAGGTCGGCCAGCTCGTCGTCGTCGATCAGACCCTTGCCGATCTGTCGGGCGGCCTGCCGGGCCAGCGCGTTGAGCAGGGAGCGGACGAACACGGCGCGAGCCTGGTTGTGCGGGCGGCGGGAGCGGGCGGCCTTGTTCGCGGCCGACTCCAGCATCTTGCGGTCCATGGTCAGGGTGTAGCGGCCGAGCCGCAGCTCGACGGGCTTGCGCGGGACGCGCTGGCGGTCGCGCACCGCCCTGGCGATCACCTCGGCCATGCGCAGGTCGCCCTTGACCGCGGCCACCTCGGGCTTGTCCCTGGCGGTCGCGGTCAGCCCGGGATAGAGCTCGCCGACCGCCGACAGCAGCACGTCGGTCTCGCCGAGCGAGGGCAGCACCTGCTCGATGTAGCGCAGGAAGGTCAGGTTGGGGCCGAGGATGAGCACGCCACGGCGTTCCAGCCGCTCCCGGTGCGTGTAGAGCAGGTAGGCGGCGCGGTGGAGCGCGACGACGGTCTTGCCGGTGCCGGGGCCGCCCTGGACGACGAGCACCCCGTTGAGGTCGGACCTGATCACCTTGTCCTGCTCGGCCTGGATGGTGGCCACGATGTCGCGCATCCGGCCGGTGCGCCGCTCGTCCAGCGCCGCCAGCAGGGCGGCCTCGCCGTTGAGCGTGGCCCGGTCGTCCTCGGTGAGCGCGTCGAGGTCGAGCAGGTCGTCGTCGACCGCGACGACCGTGCGGCCCCGGGTCTGCAGGTGGCGACGCCGGGTGAGGCCCATGGGAGCCGCCGGGGTCGCGCGGTAGAACGGCTGCGCGACCGGGGCCCGCCAGTCGATGAGCAGGCGCTCCTGCTCGTCGTCGGTCAGGCCGAGCTTGCCGATGTAGAGCCGGCCCTCGTCGACGTGGTCGAGCCGGCCGAAGACCAGGCCGCGCTCCACCGCCCACAGCCGGGCCAGCCGGGAGGCGTACATGTCAGCGAACGTGTCGCGCTCCGACCGGTTCTGCATCGTTCCGACGGCGCCGGACGCCAGCACCTCCTTCAACTGGTGCTGGGTGCGCTCGCGCAGCTCGTCCAGCCGCTCGTAGAGGCGGGTGACGTACGCCTGCTCCCTGGCGAGTTCCGATTGACGGGTTGCCGCCAGACCATTATTGTGGTTAATGGGACACTCCGGGCCATTCTGCTTGTTGTTACGACAAACGACGAGATTAGCACGCCTGTCGCGGCGCTCTCCCGCGTTTCACTCTCTCCCCTCTCCCGTGCGGCCCCTTCATTCTGCGCGATCCTCTCTGCGGTACGGTCACGGGTTCGCCGCACCTCTTGACCGGACGCCCCGGCGCTCCTTACGGTCACCTTCGGTTAGGAAAGTTTCCTAACCTCCGGGGGAAGAGGTGACAGTGAGCGGTTCCGTACCGGGCACTCCCAGTCTGCTACGCGCGATCAACGATCGCGCGGCCCTGCGCCTGCTTCTGGAGCGCGGGCCGCTCACCCGTCCCGAGCTGGGCGCGCTGACGGGGCTGTCGAAGCCGACGGCGTCGCAGTTGCTGCTCCGCCTGCGCGAGGCGGGGCTCGTGGTGCTGGACGGGGTGCGGGAGGGCTTGCCGGGCCGTACCGCCGAGGTGTACCGGGTCAACGCGGCGGCGGCGTACGCGGCCGCGCTGGACGTCACCTCGGGCAGGATCGAGGCGCGGGTGGCGGACCTGACGGGGGCGGTGGTCGGCGAGCACGTGCTGGAGCCGCCCGGCGGCGACCTGATCGGCGGGCTGCGCGCCGCGCTGGCCGGGGCGCGGCCTCCCGCGCCGCCGCGCCACCTGGTGATCGGGGTGCAGGCGGCGGTCGACCCGACGACGGGGCGGCTGGGGTACGCGACCGCCGAGGACATGCCCGGCTGGCACGTCGACGACCTGGTGGACCGGCTGTCCATGGGGCTGGGCGTGCCGGTGTCGGTGGAGAACAACGTCAACCTGGTGGCCCTGGCGGAGCGGGCGCACGGGGCGGCCGCGGGCACACCGGACTTCGTCCTGCTGTGGGCCGACGCGGGCATCGGCTCGGCGATCGTCCTCGGCGGCCGGCTCCACCGTGGCGCGACGGGCGGTGCGGGCGAGGTCGGCTACATGCCCGCGCCGGGCGCGCCCACGGCACGCGAGAGCGGCCCGTACGCCGACCACGGCTTCCAGGCGTTGTCCGGCGGCGCGGCGGTGCTGCGGGTCCTGCGCCGGCACGGCATCCCGGGCGCGGACCTCCGCGAGACGGTCAGGAACGCGGCCCGAGCCGCCGAGGACCCGCCGGCGGGACCACCGCAAGAGAGCACGGCGGCGAACCCGCCGGACACCCGCATGGCCGGCGCGGTGGACGCGGTGCCCGCGGGTTCGGGTGAGGCGGCGTTGCGGGAGGTGGCGGGGCGGCTGGCGGTGGGGCTGGCCGCGATCACCTCGGTGATGGATCCGGCGCTGATCGTGCTGACCGGCGCGGTGCCGCTGGCGGGCGGGGAGCCGCTGCGGCGGCTGATCGAGGAGGAGCTGCACGCGCTGACCATCGCCCGCCCGCGGGTGCGGCTGTCGCAGGTGGCGGGCAACCCCGTGCTGGTGGGAGCGCTCGACCTGGCGCTGGCCACGGTGCGGGACGAGGTGCTCGACTCCACGGGCGTGACGGGTTGACGTCACGCCCTCGACCGCTTCGCCGCCGCCGAGGCCGCGAAAGCCCGGCTGCCTGCCCGCTTCGTCCACCTTTGACACTGTCGTGGGCGTGACAGAGTAGGCCTGTCCCTGGCGTGTCACGCGTGCCCTCATCATGCTGCGGTCATGGACGGGTTCCTGGACACCAGCACGAGCGGCATGACCGAGTTGCGGGTGCACGGCGTGTCCGGCACGCCGCCCGGGGAGATGCTCAACCATCCGCATCCCCTGCTGGTCGCGGGCGACGGGACGACGGGGTTCTACCGGCGCTGGTGGCCGGCGGGCCGGCCGGAGACCGAGGACGCGGACGTGCCGGGCGAGCGTCACCGCGAGGCGTACGCGTGGGCCGGGCTCACCTCCGGCGGCCGGACCATCGCGCTGTGGCTGCTGCTCCTGCCGTTCGCGCTGGCCAACCTGGCGTACTTCATGCTGCCCAGGCCGGAGGGCGGGCGGCCGGTGCGGCGGGCCCTGGAGGCGGCTCAGCGGCTGTTCGCGCTGCTGCTGACGGGCACGCTGGTGGCGGCCGTCACGCGGGCCAGCGTGGACCTGATCGGCTGGCAGTGCACCGCCGCCGGGCGGGCGTGCGCGTACGCGACCGCGCCCGGCTGGGTGCGGTGGATGGCGGAGCTGTGGGGCGCCGAGCACTCGCGGCGGCTGGCCGTGACCGCGCTGGTGCCGCTCGCCGTGGTGGTGGTGCTGTGGGTGGTCGGGCGGCGGACGTGGCAGCGGGACGAGCGGACCGCCATGCCGCCCGACGGGTTCGAGCGGCCGGGCGTGCTGCTGGCCCGGCCGCGGCTGTGGCACGGCGACGAGCCGGTGCGGCGGCTGCGAGCGGTGCACGTGGCGTTCGCCCTCGGGTGGATCGGGCTGGCCGTGGCGGCCCCGTTCACCCGCTCGGGCCTCGGGCTGGTGCTGGCGGTGGCGAACGCCGTGGTGCTGGTGGCCGCGGTCCTGGCGGTGGTGGCGCCGGGGGTGGCGCGGCGGGTGGATCCGGGCGCCGACGATCCCGGCGGGGCGGTGCTGAGCCGGGTCTGCGCGGCGCTGGAGGCGGCGGGCGCGACGGTGCTGGCCGTGACGCTGGTCGCGGCGGCGGCCGGGCTGCCCGGCGCGTCCGGCTCGCGCCAGTTGCCGGGGGTCGGGGCGGGGACGGTGCAGTTCGTGCTGACGCTGGGGCTGGTGGCGTTCACGCTGGCGGGCACCTGGTGGCTGGCCCGGCGCGACCGGGGGACGGGGCCGCGGGCACTGGGCGGGCTGGCGAGCTGGTTCGCGCTGCTGGTGGCCGCGGCCGTGGCGAACGCGCTGGGCCTGGGCGTGATGTTCTGGACGGCCTCGTTCTTCGGCGTGCCGGCCTCCCCGGGCGCGGGCGGGCCGGTGGGCCACAGGCTGTTCCTGGACGAGCCGGTGTGGTGGACGGCCGCGCTGGTGCCGGTCCTGATCGCGGGCCTGGTGGTGGTCGGGCTCGTGCTGTGGAACGCGCGCAGGTCCGAGGCGGCCCGGCTGACTCCCGGGCTGGAGCCGCACTACGGGCGGCACAGCGAGGAGGTGGCCGGCTGCTGGGCGCTGGCCGGGCTGACCGACCGGGCCGGGCAGGTGCTGGGGCTGCTGACCGGGATCGGGCTGGCGGGGTTCGCCCTGGTGACCGTGTTCTACCAGTTCCGGCTGCTGAGCCCGGTGGACGGGCTGGCCGGGCTGTTCGCCACGATCGGCAGCTGGGCGATGGCCGCGTTCCTCGTCGGGCTGGTGCTGCTGGGCCGGCGCGCGTACAGCGATCCGGGGCTGCGCCGGACGATCGGGATCCTGTGGGACGTGTCCACGTTCTGGCCGCGCGCCACCCACCCACTCGCCCCGCCCTGCTACACCGAGCGGGTGGTGCCCGAGCTGATCTCCCGGGTGCGCCGGCTGGCCAGGGATGACGCCGATCTGGTGCTGCTTTCCGGACACAGCCAGGGCAGCGTGATCGCCGCCTCGGTGGTGCTGCAGCTCGACCCGGCGGCGCGCGGGCGGGTGCGGCTGCTCACGCACGGCTCGCCGCTGCGGCGGCTGTACGCAGCGTTCTTCCCCGCCTACTTCGGGCCCGCCGCGCTGGGTGCGGTACGGGACGCGGTGCCCTGGTTCAACCTTTACCGGCTGAGCGACCCGATCGGCGGGCCCGTCCTGGGGCGGGTGGACCCGTTCGGGCCGCGCGAGTCGCTGTCGGCGGTGGACCTGTTCTGCTGGGACCCAGCCAGGCCGGAGCCGGGCGATCCGCTGCCGGAGACCCGCTGGCACGCCGGTTACTGGTTCGACCCGCCGTACGCGGAGGCGCTGCGCAGGCTCACCACGGCGACCCTGCGCGGCGGGTGAGCCGCCGCTAGTGGAGTTCGAGGATGAAGGCGGCGGCCAGCGCGGGCGCGCACGGCCAGGCGGCGCCGCAGGAGGCGCAGGCGTGCGCGGCTCCGGCCCGGTGGGCGTCCAGCGCGCCGGCCGCCCTGGCGAAGCAGGTCTCGCCCAGCGGGTCGTCGTGAGCGGGCTTCGTACCGAGGAGAACGGCCATGTCGGTCACCTTCGCTGCGTGTTCGGCTGCGCTCACTCTCTCCCGCCGGAGCGTCGCCGTCCGGGTCGAAGGACTCGCCCGGACCGCGTCTTCGGCCACACTTGACCGAAAGGCGGGTCAGCGGGCCAGGATGGCGGCCACACGCTCGCGTACGGACGGGGTGTCGAGGCCGCGGACGGTCAGCGTGGTGCGGCGGCGGACCACGTCGTCGACTGTGACCGCCCACTCGTGGTCGCGGGCGTAGACCGCCTGAGCCCAGATGTCGGGGCCGTCGGGGTGGATGCGCTCGCCCAGGCCGGGGTCGTCGCGGATGAGCCGGGCCAGGTCGAAGGCGATCGAGCCGTAGTGGGAGGCGAGGTGGCGGGCCACCAGGGGGTCCATGCGGGCGTCGGGGTCGCGCTCGGTCCACAGCCGCATGGCCACCGCGTCGGGGCTCGCCAGCCCCGGCAGCGGCACGGCCGGCAGGATGTCGGCCAGGTCGTCGCCGAGCGGGTGGCCGGGCAGGTGGGCGAGCGTGTCGAGGACCACCCGGCCGATGTGGCGGTAGGTGGTCCACTTGCCGCCGGCGACCGACAGCATGCCGCCCGTGCCGCGGGTGAGCACGGTCTCGCGCTTGGCCGCGGTCACCTGGCCCGGGCCGCCGGGGAGCACGCGCAGGCCGGCGAAGGAGTAGGTGATGTCGTCGCGGCCCAGCTGGGAGCCGAGCACGGCGTGGCCGGCCTCGTCGAGGATCTGCGTGATGTCGGCCTCGGTGGGGCGCACCTCGGCCGGGTCGCCCTCGTAGGGCTCGTCGGTGGTGCCGAGCAGGAGGTGGTCCTCCCACGGGATGGCGAACGACACGCGGTACTTGTCGATCGGGATGGTCAGCGCGGCCTTCCAGGGCTCGTGGCGGCGCAGCACCAGGTGGGCGCCCTTGGACAGGCGGATGCTGGGCTCGGCGCCGGGGTCTTCCATGCGGCGCAGGTGGTCGATCCACGGGCCGGTCGCGTTGAGCACCAGCCGGGCCGACACGCCGAACTCGCCGCCGTCGAGCCGGTCGCGCAGCTCGGCGCCGGTGACGGTGGCGCCGGTCTTGCGCAGCCCGACGACCTCGGCGTGGTTGAGCACGGTCGCGCCCGCGTCGACGGCGGCGCGCACGGTCATGACCGCGACCCGGCTGTCGTTCATCTGGTGGTCGCCGTAGACGGCGGCGGAGCGCAGGCCGTCCATCTTGAGCGCGGGCACCCTGGCCTGCGCCTGCTGCGGCGTGATCACCTTGCCGACGCCGTCGCCGAACACCGACAGCGCGGAGTAGAGGAAGACGCCCGCGCCGAGCTTGGCCGCGCCGTGGGGGCCGCCGCGGTAGATCGGGACCACGAACGTGAGCGGTTTGACCAGGTGGGGGGCGATGTCGCCGGCCAGCGCCCGGCGCTCCCTGTGGTTCTCCGCGACGAGCTTGACGTTGCCGGTCT
The DNA here is from genome assembly GCF_044458265.1 of Nonomuraea sp. NPDC050478. Lineage (NCBI taxonomy): Bacteria > Bacillati > Actinomycetota > Actinomycetes > Streptosporangiales > Streptosporangiaceae > Nonomuraea > Nonomuraea sp. NPDC050478. The sequence continues at coordinate 350,911 of NZ_JBITHT010000007.1, forward strand.
GAAGGTAGCGCAGGCCGCCGTGGACGAGTTTGGACGAGGCGCTGGAGGTGGCCCCGGCGAAGTCGCCGGCGTCGACCATGGCGACGCGCAGCCCCGCCTGGGCGGCCATCCAGGTGACGGACGTGCCCAGGATGCCGCCGCCGATGACGAGCAGGTCGTAGGAGACCCGGCTCAGCTCCTCGCGCGTCTCGGCGCGGGTGGTCATCGCGGCGGTGCTCTTGGCGATCATGTGGTGCTCCAGTCGAGGCGGCGCCTCTATGATCTCACGCGGCCGGCGGTCGATCGGGCCCGGCGCTCTCGCCGCCCCGGGTCACGTCGGGGGCGCGGTGCTCGTACGGGGTGCTCAGCACCACGGTGGTCCGGGTGGACACGTTGGCGGCGGCCCTGATCTGCTGCAGGAGCTCCTCCAGCGCCACGGGGGACCCCACGCGGACCTTGAGGATGTAACTCTCGTCGCCCGCGACGCTGTGGCACGCCTCGATCGCGCTCAGGTGGGCCAGCCGGTCGGGGGCGTCGTCGGGGGCGGCCGGGTCGATCGGCTTGATCGAGATGAACGCGGTCAGCGGCAGCCCGATCGCGTCATGGTCGACGATCGCGGCGTAGCCGCGCACCACGCCGCGCTTCTCCAGGCGGCGCACCCGCTGGTGGACCGCCGAGACCGAGAGCCCGGTCTCCCTGGCCAGGTCGGTAAAGCTCATCCGGCCGTCGCGGGCCAGCAGCGCGACGATCCGGCGATCGATCTCCTCCATCGGTCAAAGGTAGCCGGTCGCGTTCACGACATGGACCCGACGGGAGAGGCGCCCATGCGCATCGCGTGCTCGACGAGGGTCACGAGCACGTCCCTGCCGGACTCGCGGCGGCGGGCGTCGCAGCGCACGATCGGCACGCCGGGGTCGAGGCCGAGCGCCTGGCGCACCTCGCCGATGGTGAAGGGGCGGGCGCCGTCGAAGCAGTTCAGCGCCACCACGAAGGGCTGGCCGCGCTTCTCGAAGTAGTCGATGGCCGGGAAGCAGTCGGCCAGGCGGCGGGTGTCGGCCAGCACGACGGCGCCGAGCGCGCCCAGCGCCAGTTCGTCCCAGACGAAGAAGAACCGCTCCTGGCCGGGGGTGCCGAACAGGTAGAGGGTGTAGTCGCCGCGGATCGTGATGCGGCCGAAGTCCATGGCCACGGTGGTGGTGGGCTTCGTCTCCACCCCGGTCAGGTCGTCGACGGTGACGCCGGCGTGGGTGAGCATCTCCTCGGTGCGGACGGTCCTGGTCTCCGACACCGCGCCGACCATGGTGGTCTTGCCCGCGCCGAAGCCGCCGGCGATCAAGATCTTGATCGGGACGGGCAGCCGCCAGTGATCAGAGCGCCCGAAGTCCATCCAGCACCGCCTGTACGTCCCTCCGCGGCCGTGCCGCGCCCGCACGCCTCGGCCCGATCAACGGTGCTTGTCAAGGCGAGTCAGGGAGATCCATCTGCCTGGCATCGAGTCACCCTAGCAATGCCGTAAACCCCACTCAAGCACCCATGCCTCTTAAAAATCAATATGTAACTTTTGTCGCCTACAGCACCTTCAGGTGGGGCGGATTTCTCCACCGAGTAAACCCGGTTGTCAGGTCATCGAACCGCTTCACCACTTCTGATGGTCATAGCCCGAAATATTGTGATAACCAGCACTAAAGCCGATTTGTCGCCACAAGTAGGTGGCCGTGCGTGGACTGCGCTCCCGTACCCCGTGGATCAGCTCGCCCGCGTCGCGGGCGAGGCCGGTCATGGCCTCGTTCACGTCGGCCCTCGCCACCCCGAGCAGCAGCACGTTGAGCCCGCCCCAGCTCAGGTCCCTGCGGTACGAGGCGAGGTCGCCGAGCAGGTGGAGGTAGCGCTGCACCTGCTCGCTGGCCGGGCGCAGGTCCTCCAGGTGATCCCTGACCCACGCGTCGCCGGCGTAGATGAGGTGGGACAGGTCGACGAAGCAGGTGCCGCGGCTGTCGGCGTTGCCGACGTAGCGGTCGAGCGAGACCTCGGCCGCGGTGTCGCGCCACACCCAGGCCCTCCCCATGCCCGCCAGGGTCCTGCCGAGCTGCTCGCGCCAGAGCCAGTGCAGGTCGGCGAACTCCTGGACGGTGGCCAGCTCGTCGCGCAGGTCGGCCAGGAAGCGGGTGACGGCCGCCCTGGGCGCGGCGCCGTCGGCGACCGCCAGGCAGTCGCCGATCAGCTCGTTCACCTGCTCGCGGGTGGTGGCCGTGTGGTCGACGAGCCGGTCCAGGGCGAGCACCCACAGCGCGGCGCGGTTGACCACCTTGAGCCGCTCCGCCGTGGCCCACGGCGCCCCGAACGCGCTCGTCAGGGTCAGAGCCGAGTAAATTTCCGGGCCGAACGCCGCCCCCGGGAAAAGGCCTCCGTACATCTGGGCACAGCGCCGCAGGTCCCTGTCGCACTCGGCCGCCAGCGCGCAGGTGCGGCCGAGTTCGAAGGCCTCGTCAAGCTCGCCGGGGGTCCTCACGGCCGCTCGGTCGGGAACATCGGCGACTCCCCCCAATAACCGGCTGATATCGCTGTGTAGCGAATTGTCACATGATCAGCATCATCCGATCAAGGTACAGCAGCGTGGCGTCAGGCCCCGATGGCGATGAACGAGACGTCGTCGCCCCTCGCCCGCCTCAGCGCCTCGGCCAGGCCCAGCCCGCTGCTGAGCCCGGCGTGCAGCCGGACCATGAGCGGGACCGCGTTCTCGTCGTTGACCGGCACCACGCTGGCGACGATGCCCGCGGTGCCGAGGTGGAGCAGCGCGGTGGCCAGGCCGAGCAGCTCGTCGGCGCCCACGGCGGCCATCTGGGCGGAGTCGCAGCTGGACAGGACGAGCCGGTAGGGGGCGCGGCGCAGGCGTTCGAGGTCGTAGCCGGTGAGCGGGCCGTCGTCGAGATGGAGCGAGGAGAACATCGGGCTGTCGGCGCGGAAGGTGCCGTGGGCGGCCACGTGCGCGAGCCGGCAGCCGTCCATGGCTTCCAGCACCGCCTGCGCCGTGGCCGTGCCTCCTTCCAGCACGGTGGGCCCCGGGTCCTCGTACAGCTCCTCGATGGCCTGGATCTCGGCCTTGGCGTTGGGCACGTCAGGCCCGCCGACGAGGACGACGCCGCCGCCGGGTGGCGGCGCCGACGCGCGGGCGCGCAGCCAGGCGGCGGCGGACGGCGCCACGCTGAAGGCGGTCTCCCGCAGCGACGGGAGCAGCCCCCACGGCGCGGCGTGCAGCACGCTGGGCGGCACCACCACGCACGGCCCGCCGGCCAGCAGGGGGGCGACCGGCCCGAGCACGGCCTCCTCCAGCCGCCGTCCCAGCGCGGCCAGCTCCCCCGGGTCGGGCCGGAGCTGGTAGGCGAGGCGGCGCAGCCGGGACCGGGCGAACTCCGTCTCGGCGACCGCCCGCTCGGCCGGCCCGACGGCGTAGGAGCGCACCCGCCCGTCGCCGCACAGCAGCACGTGCAGGGTGCCGTCGATGAGCACCAGCTCGGCGAGCCGCCCGCCGGGGCCGAGCGCGTCCAGCACCCGGCGGCAGTCGAAGCCGCGTTCCTCTCGCCAGCCGGGGCCGCGCAGGCGCAGCGTCCCGGCCCGTACCCGGGCCTCCAGCGCGGCGCGCTCGCGTTCGAGGCGAGGGGCGGAGGCGGCGCCGCCGGAACGCGCGGCGGCCAGCAGCTGGTCGACCCGGCGCAGCGCGGCGAGCCGGCCGAGCAGCTCCTGATCGTCCGCCGGCGGCGCGGGCGGCACGGCGATCGCGGTGGCGCGCCAGCGCTCGGTCCAGCCGAGCAGTTCGCGGCTGCGTCCGGCGCGGCGCAGGTGGCGCAGCGCGAGCTCGACCAGTTCGGCGCCCTGGGCGGTGACGAGCGCGCGCAGCTCCGACGAGCCGAACGTGAGCCGGTGCTCCTCGATCAGCTCAAGCCCGGCCCGGCAGGCGCGCAGCAGCCGGCGCGGCTGCCCGGCCGCCTCGGCCAGCAGCGCCTCGGCCAGCCACCCGCCGGCCCGAGCGGTGGCGGACCCGCCGTGCCTGGCCCGCGCCGCGGCGGTCAGGTGGCGGTCGGCCTCGGCGGCCCGGCCGAGCTTCAGCGCGATCCGGCCGGCCAGCAGGTGAGCCTGCCACGCGTCGGGAGAGCCGAGCTCGCCGAGCCGTCCGGCGAGGCGGCGGGCGTCGGCGAGCAGCCGCGGCGTGGCCCCCTCCGCCAGCCCGGCCTGGACGAGGATGAGCCGGGCGTGCTCGGCCCACCAGGCGCGCCGCTGCCTCGCGAACAGCGCCCGGGCCTCGGCGGCGCGCTCGCGGGCGGTCGCCGGGTCGGCGGCCAGCAGCGCGGCCCTGGCGGCGAGCAGCAGCAGCTCGGCCCGCCGGGTGGCCTGGCCGCGCAGCCGTGCGATCAGCCGCAGCCCGGCGTCGGCCTGCTCCAGCGCCTCGCGGGCGAGTCCGGCGGCGAGCATGACCGCGCACCGGTCGGCGACCAGGTCGGGCATCGGGGTGCCGAGGCGCTGGAACCCCTGGTCGGCCTCGTCGAGCAGGGCCAGCGCGGTGGGCAGGTCGCCGGCCACGAAGGCGGCGACGCCCCGGTTCTGCACGGCGACGACCGAGTCGTGCTCCTGCCTGGTGGTGGCGAACATGCGCTGCGCGGTGCGGAAGTCGGCGTCGGCGGCCCGCACGCCGCCGAGCGCGAGCTGCACGTGGCCGCGCAGGCTGAGCGCGCGGGCGGCCCACACGGTGTCGCCGGCCCGGCGCAGCGCCGGCGCGGCCACCCCGAGGTCGTCGAGCGCGTCGCCGTGCCGGCCGAGGATCCAGCGGGCCCCGGCCCGCCGGAAGAGCACGCGGGCGCGGGTGGTGCCGGTGGCCCGGCCTGCGGCGGAGTCGAGCGCCGACAGCCCGGAACGGGTGCGGCCGTGGTGCACGAGCGCGATGCCGAGGGTGGCGAGCACGTCGGCCTCCCGGTCCGGCGAGCCGGATCTGCGCGCCAGCCGGACGGCCTGCCGCAGCTCGCCGATCGCGGCCTCGATGTCGCCGAACTCGCGGTGCAGGATGCCGATCGCCTGCCGCGCGATCGAGGAGTCGTACGGGCCGCGCCGCCCCGCGAGGATGGCCCTGGCGGCCTGGAGCGCCTCTTTGGGGCGCGCGAACACCATGGCGAGCACGTCGTGTGAATCGCCGGGTTCGCGGGGCCCAGACACGCATAGATGGTAGAGCCGCCCCAGGCCCGCGTCCACGTGGTGTATCAACCGTCGGCACGGGCGCTCATAAGTGTCGGGGCGGCCTGATGGACTGGCCTCCCGCCGGCGAAGGCGACACTCCCCGGGAGGAACCGACGATGACGACACCGGATCCGGGTGGCGACGCCCGCTTCTGGACTCAGCTGGAGATGGTGAACGCCGCCCTGCCCGACGGCCTGCGCGCGGTCGCCGGGCCGGAGGGCGCCACGCCCGGCTCCTCGGTCGCGCCCGGATACGCCGAGCTCGACGGGCACGTCCTGGTGCCCGCGCAGGACCTGGAGCGGGCGGGCAACATGGTCCAGGACCTGGTGCCGGGCGAGGCCGACCCGCGGGTGGTGTGGCCGCCCGAGCACGACGCGGGCCGGGTGTCGGTGCGCCGCCTGTACGTGGGCGACCGCAGCGCCCGGCTGGTCGCCGACACGCTCACCGCGCGCCGGATGCGGGCCACGCCGGTCCACCTGGTCTCGGTGGCGGGGGTCAACCTGTGCCCGGGCGACGAGCCCGTGCCGGCCTCCGGGCCGCTGCGGCCGCCGCCCGGCGCCCGCGACGCCGGCGCCGGGGTGCGGGTGACCGTGCTCGACACCGGGCTGGTGCCCGGCTACCTCGACCACCCGTGGCTGGCGGCGGGTTCCGGCGACCCCGCGATCCCGGCCGTCGACGGCGACGTCACCGACGAGGTCACCGGCGGCGTGATCGGCCCGTACACCGGGCACGGCACGTTCGTCGCGGGGGTGGTGCGCTGCACCGCGCCGGCCGCCGACGTGCGCGTCCACCGGACGTTCCCGTACGCGGGCGCGGTGCCGGAGGACGAGCTGGGGCTGGCCGTCCGCGACACGCTCGGCGCCCACGGCTGGCCCGACATCGTGTCGCTGTCGGCCGGCACCCGCACGCGCGACGCGGCGGCGCTGCTCGGCCTGGCCGACTTCATGGCCGAGCTGACGCTGCACCCGGAGACGGTGCTGGTGGCGGCGGCGGGCAACGACGGCGGCACCGACCCGTTCTGGCCCGCCGCCTACGCCGGGCAGCCGGTCAACGCCTCCGGCGACCTGGTGGTTTCGGTGGGCGCGCTGCGCGAGGACGGCCTCGGCAGGGCGTGTTTCAGCAACCACGGCGACTGGGTGACCGTGTACGCGCAGGGTGAGCGGCTGGTGAACGCGTTCGCCTCCGGCCAGTACACCTACGGCTACCCGCACTGCGCGTCCTGCCGCCACTCGGACACCCCTCTCTACTCCGGCTGCACCTGCGTGGGGGTGATGAAGGCGGGTGACACGGCCACGTTCACCGGGCTCGCGCAGTGGAGCGGCACGTCCTTCGCCACCCCGATCGTGGCCGGGCTGATCGCGGCCCGGATGTCCGAGGCCGGCATCTCGTCGCGGCAGGCCGCGCGCCAGCTCGTGGCGGGCCGGCTGTCCGTACCGGATCTCAGCGGTTACCTGCGGTGACGGGACGTTCTCCTGTCCTGGAGCGGCTCACGAAATATCATGAGCTTTCCGCCCCTGGACCGAAAAGGACGTTGGACGACACCGTGGAAGACACCGCGCTGGACGACACCGCAGCCCTCGTCAAAGCAGCCGCCGGCGGGGAGGCCGACGCCTGGAGGGAGCTCTACCAGCGCTTCAGCGGCCTGGTGTGGGCGGTTTCCCGCGCCTACCTGCCGGTTGCGGCCGACGCCCAGGACGTCGCGCAGACCACCTGGTTCCGGTTCGCCGAGAATCTCACCAGGATCCGCGACCCCGAACGGGCCGGAGCCTGGCTGGCCGCCACGGCCAGGAACGAGGCGCTGCGCGTGATCCGCACCAGCGGCCGGGCCATCCCGGTCAGCGACGTCGCGCTGATCGGGTTCGACGTGGACGAGCGCTCGCCCGAGCTGCTGCTGCTGGAAGCCGAGGAGGAGGTCGCGGAGGCCGAGCGCGCCCAGGAGGTCTGGGCGGCCTTCCAGGAGCTGTCGGAGCGCTGCCGGCTCCTGCTGCGCGTCCTCATAGCCTCGCCGAAGCCCACCTACCAGGAAGTCGCCACCGGCCTGGGCATCGCGGTGGGCAGCGTCGGTCCCATGCGGGGACGCTGCCTGAAGCGGCTCGGAACGCTGGTGGAACGACGCGGAGTATCCGGGAGTTCCGAGTGAACGACATGGATGACGACCTCGCTCTGGAGAACGAGCTGCGCGTGATCGCGCGCCTGCTGGATCCGGTGCCGCCGCAGCTGATGGAGGACGCCATGCAGGCGTTCACGCTCCGGACGCTCGACGCCGAGCTGGCCCTGCTCGCCTTCGACTCGTGGGACGAGCAGGCGGCGACGCGGGTCCGCGGATCGGGCGCGCCCCGGCTGCTGACGTTCCGCACGGCGACGGTGGAGGTGGAGATGGAGGTGTCGGGGCCGCGCCTGATGGGGCGGCTGGTCCCGGCCGAGGAGACGGACATCCGCGTGCAGCGCCGCGACGGTGAGCAGCGGGTGCGTTCCGACGCGCTGGGCCGTTTCACCGCCGACGCCCTCGCACCCGGCCCGCTCCGGCTCCGGGTGGTCCCGCGCGGGGGCGGGCCCGTCGTCACCTCCTGGATCCGCGTCTGACGGGTCCATCGGGTGGCGGATTCCCCATGCGGTGGGGATGACCGGGTGCGCGCTGTGTGCGCGCACCCGGTCGTGCGTGGCGGGCGTTCCCGGCGATGCCGCCAGGACCCTTGGATGAGCATCACCGTTCCCGCCGCCACGCGGCTTCGTGGCCGGCCGCGCCGGTCCCCTCCTCCCGGCGCGGCCGTCACCGTGCGGGAGCCGGGCAGGCTCCCGCCTCAGGACCCGGCTAGGGGTTCTCCCCGTAGGCGGCCAACCGGGCGGCCAGCGCCACCCTGGAGCCGATGCCGAGCTTGGTGTAGATCTTCCCGATGTGGTATTCGACGGTCTTGACGCTGATGAGCAGCTCGCGGGCGATCTGCCGGTTGGTCAGCCCGTCGGCCACCAGCGTCGCGGTGCTGAACTCCTGCGGCGTCAGCCCCAGCCGCGCCGTCACCGCCGGCTCCAGCCCGCACGCCTCCAGTTCCTGCGCGCACCGCGCGACCATGGGTCTGGCCCCCAGCCCCGCGAAGTCCGCCCGCGCGGCCTGCAACCGCTCGGCCGCCAGCCTCCTCCTTCCGGTACGGCGCAGCAGCCGGCCCAGGTCGAGCAGCACACGTGCCTCCTCCATGCGGCATCCGGCGTCGCCCGCGAGTTCGAGCGCGGCGGTGAAGCGTTCCTCGGCGGCGGCTGGAACGTTCCGCGCGGCGAACAGCAGACCTTCGAGCCTGGCCCGCTGGGCCCGCGCGCGGGGCCCGTCACCGGCGTCGGCCAGGCCGTCGAGAACTACCTGCGCCTCCTGCAGCGCGCCCTCCGCCACGAACGTCTCCACGAGCTGCGGCCGCGGGTCGGGCACGAACGCGTCCCCGGCGGTGGGCGGCGCCGCCCCGGCCCCGAGCACGGCCATGGCCAGATCAGCCTGCGTCTCGCCGAGCACGCTGCGCTGGCGCCCGGCCTCCTCCCGCGCCGCCGTGACGTGCGCCAGCGCCCGGTCGTGCTCGCCCCTGGCGGCCAGCGGCGCCACGCACGCCACCTCCAGGCACGGCAGCAGCCACCGCTGCCCCAGCCCTGCGGCCTCGGCCACGGCCCGCTCGGCCCGCTCGACCGCGTCGTCCCAGCGACCGTCGCGGTACTCGGCCACGGCCAGCAGGGCGAGCGCGAGCAGCCGGTGGCAGGGCAGCCCGGCCTCGGCCAGCTCGCCCGCCGCCCGGTCGAGCACCTCGCGGGCCGGGCCGACCTCGTCCTCGCGCAGCAGCCGCACCGCCTCGGCCAGGCTCCCTGGAGGCGCCTGCGGGCACGGGTCCCCGGCCAGGGCCAGCACGTCGTACGGTCGCGCGGCGGGGCTCTGGATCGGCTGGTCGAGCGCCAGCCTCGCCCACCGGGCCGCCTCCGGCCGGTCGTCGCCGAGCAGGCGCAGCCACGCGAGCCGCTCGGCGACGTCGGCCGCGTACGGCGTCTCCCGGTGCGACCACGCCTCCTCCAGCAGCCTCCCGGCGTCCTCCAGGCGGCCCTCGGCCAGGGCGAGCCTGCCGAGCACGTAGCGGCGCACGGGGCGCGGGTCGGCGTTCGGCGACGCGGCCAGCTGGGCGGCGCGGACGACGTCGCCGCCGACCAGCACGTGCTCCAGGGCCGCGGTGCGCAGCTCGTCGCGCCTTCCGGCGGAGTGGGTGAGCCCGGCGGCCAGCTCCAGGTGGGTGGCGGCCTCGTGCCACAGCCCGTGCTGCGCCTCCTTGGCCGCGTACCAGGCCAGTTCCTCGGCCAGCCCTTCGTCGGGGCCGGACGCAGCGGCGGCCCGGTGGCGCAGCTCGGCGCCGGTGTCGCCGGCGATCCGGGCGGCGGCCAGGTGGAGCCGCGCCCGCGTCCCGGCTCCGAGAGCGTCGTAGGCGGCGGCCCTCCCCAGCGGTTCCCGGAACCGGATCGCCCGCCCGGCCTCCTCGACCAGGACCCCGGCCTCCACCGCGTTCTCCAGCGCGTCCAGCTCCGGTGTCCGGGCGCCGGTCGCTCCCTCCGTACGCGCTCCGGTCTCCGGGGAGTGGTCGGCTCCAGCCCTCGCCGCTGTGCCGGCCATCGCCCTGGCCACCGTGGCGGCCTCGTACAGGGTGCAGCCGTCCCCCAGCACCGCGCACGCCGCGATGAGCGCCCGCGCCCTCGGCCCGCAGGATCGCAGCCGCCGCGTGAACGTGGCCGCGTACGTGACGGGGGCGGGCAGCCGCACTCCTGGGTCGGCGAGCGCCGACGCCGGGAAGGCGGCGAGCATCGCGCGGGCGTGCAGCGGGTTGCCCAGGGTGTGCGCGTGCAGCCGCGCCGCCGCCCGCGGGGGCAGCGTCTCCCTGGCGGACGCCTGGCCCGTGCTCGCCCCTGTGGCGCCGGGTCCCCTGCTCAGCACCATGAGCGCCGGCCCGGCGCGCCCGCTCTCCTCCCCGGGCGGCGGCTCCCCGTTCTTCTCTCCCCCCGGGAGCCGCCGCCTCGTACCGGCCGCCTTTCCAGGACTCCCCATGTCCTTCGGCGGCCGTCCCCCGGTCGCGCCCTCAGGCGCCCGTTCGGGCAGCCTGGCCAGTTCCGCGACCGAGAGTCCCTGGAGGGAGATCCGGCAGGCGCCGTCGCCGGTCAGCAGCCGCCGCAGACCCACCGGCAGCCACGGATCGTCGGCGTCGCGGCAGGCGACCAGCACCAGCACCCGCTCGCCGCCGAGCCTCCGCACGGTGTAGCAGAGCGCGCGCAGCGACGGCCGGTCGGCCCACTGCGCGTCGTCCACCAGCACGACCACGGGCCCGTCGGCCTGCGAGCGGCGGATCGCCTCACACATGGCCTGGCCGACGGTCCACGGATCGTCCCCCGCCACGTCGGGCAGCAACTGGCGGACGATCCCGTACCGCAGGTGCCGTTCGCCGGCGTCGCCGCAGGCGGCGAGCGTCCGGACCTTGGAAGCGTCGCCGAGCGCTTGCCGGATGAGAGCGGTCTTGCCGATGCCTTCCGGCCCTTCGACCACCGCCCTGCGGGCAGGCCCGGCGGCCGACAGACGCAGCTCGGCTCGTAGCAGGTCGAGCTCGGCTTCTCTCCCCACGAACATCGCTTCCTCCCTCCCTCGCCTTTCCCAGAGGTGGTTGGAGCGGATTTGATACACCTTTGAATCACGGTGTGGCAGCGGTCACACTCGCGCGGGCAGCGGCTGCCGTTTGGGCGACGAGGCCGCCTGCCCGAGCTGCGCCGGCCGCTCGTCCTGGGCGTCATGGCCGTCGCCGCGCTCGTCGTCCACCCGCTGCCGTGTGGAAGCGGCCGGCCGTGAACCGCCGCCCGGCCACGGCGGCACCGCGGACAACACCAGCACCGCCCCGGCCGGCGTGATCCCCGCCGCGTAGCCGCGGCTGCCCGCCCCGGCTTCGGCCCCACGATCGCCCGGCCGTCAGCCGCTGACGAGTTCCAGGAGACGGCGCGCTTCCTCGGCCATCCTGCTGCCTCCCCGGCGGGCGGCCACCTCGGCCAGCCGTTCGATCCCGGGCCGTCCCCGCACCGGGGCCAAGGGCGCCAGGGGGCCTGCCGTCCGCGCGTACGCCGCGGTCTCGGCGGCGACGGCCAGCAGGCCCGCCAGACCGGCGCGGGGCCGCTCGCCCGGCGCGGGCAGCAGCGCGGGCAGAGCTTCGGCGAGAACACCCCACACCCCCGTGTACGCGCCGGCGGTCGTGGCCTGCTGCAGCGCCTCGGTCAGAGCGCCCAGCCTGACCGCGTCCGCGCCGAGGAGCTGGACGACGGTCCGGCCCACGGCGGCGGCGGGCAGCTCGCCCCGGGTGGTCAGCGTGACGAGCGCGTCGACGGCGTGGCCGCGCCGCTCAGGCCGGCGGTGGCCGAGGCCGAAGGTGACGACGGCCGCCACCGCGTCGCCTGCGGGCCCGTCAGCGTGCGCGAGCGCCGCCACGATCGCCTGGACCCCGTCGCTGCGGCTGAAGCCCTGAGGGAGGAAGCGGGCCAGATGGGCGGCGACGACCTCCCGGTGCGACGGCATGATCGCGGGCCACGCCGCCATCGTGTGCGGGTACGACAGGTAGCGCGTCCCCTCGAACGGCGTCCACAGCTCGGCGATCGGCGGCGGGATCTCCCGCGGCGCCGCGATCCGGCCGTCCACCTCTACGGACGCGGAACCGTACTGATTCGCCCTCGTCCGCACCTGGCACGTCACGTCGGGATCGGGCAGGCCGCCACGGCGCAGCCAGTGGGCCAGCGCCCGTCCGGGCGCGGACCCGAGCCGGTCGGCGCGCTCGGCGAGTGCGGGGTCGAGCCGCCGCGGCAGGCGCAGCAGGGCCTGGTGGAAGTCGGCTTCGAGCAGCTCGGCGCCGCCCGGCGACTCCATGCGCTCCAGCAGCGTCACCGGGTCGACGTGGCCGGTGGGCTCGGTGGGGGTGGCCAGCAGCACGGGCGCGCTCCCGCCCGACTCGAACAGCTCGATCACCTCGTTCAGCCGCCGGGCCAGGAACCGCTGGAGCGGGTGCGGGTAGTTCCAGTGCACGTCCTGGGCGACCATGTCGTCGGGCACCCCGCTCTCGCCGGGCGCGACCACCGCCAGCGCGCACCGGGCCAGCAAGCGCTGCAGGTCCTGCTGGGGCCCGGTCAGCAGGTACGGCTGCCGCTCGGCCGCCGTCCGGCGCCACGGCCGCAGGGCCTCGGCCAGGGCGTCGCGGTCGCGGTGGGCCAGCGTCACGAGCGCGGCGAGGATCCGTTCGGCCCGCTGCAGCTCCATCTGCCAGCTCATGGCGCCCAGCTCGTACGCGACCTCGCCGGGGGTCGTGATCGGAGGAGGCAGCGGCGCGAGCCCGCCGGGCACCGGCGCGGGCGGAACCGGCCCCACCTCCTCCCGCACCGGGATCGGCCCGATGACGGCGCCCAGCCGCTCCCGCCACCGCATGGGCAGCCCGCCCGCCGCCTCCCGCACCACCTCCACCGCCTCCAACGCACCGCCCCCGGCGACGTTCTCGATGTCTCCCACCTCCCCCGCGAGGCTCTCGGCGGCCCGCCCATCCCTCACGAGGTTCTCGGTGGCTTGCGCCTTCCTGGCGAGGCCGTCTCCCGCTCGGCGCGTAAGGGTCCTGCCGTCTCCCGCTTCGCGCGCAAGGTTCTCGGTGGCCTGCGCCTTCCTGGCGAGGCCATCTCTTCCCGCTCCGCGTGTAAGGGTCCCGCCGTCTCCTACCTCCCCCACGAGCGTCTCGAAGGGTCCCGCATCCCTCACGAGGTTCTTGGCGGCTTTCGCTTCCCTCGAAAGGATCTCGACGGCGCCCACCTCCCCCGTGAAGTTCTCGCCGTTTGCCACAACCGCCGGTTTCTGCGGCTGCTCGGTGGCCGGTGTGTACGTGCGGCCCTTCGTGGCTTTATGACGAGGAGCGGCGGGGGACCCCGGGGTGGAGGGGGTGAGGGCCTGGTGGGCGAGGGTGGTGGCGAGGCGGGCGGCACGGTCGCGGAGTGCGGGGGAGTCCTCGGTGAAGACGGTGGCGAGGGCGTGCAGGGCGGCGGGGGCCCGGGAGGGCGTGGTTCGGTCGGCGATCCAGGAGAGGGCCGCGGCGACGTTCTTCTTCTCCGGGCGGAAGGCCAGCGACCGCACGGCCTCGCCGAACAGCTCGTCGTCCAGCAGCCCGGCCGCGTCGGCCCGGCGCAGCTCCCCGGCCAGCAGCCCCGCCAGCGCCGGGGACGCCGACGGCAGCAGGCGGACGAAGTCGAGCACCGGGATCTCGGTGACGTCCACGGCCAGACAGCTCCAGAGCGTCACGAACGGCGCGACCTCCTCGGGCGCTCCCCCGGCCATGAACCGGCCGGCACAGCCGTCGACCATCGTCTCCCGCTTGACCAGCCCGTCCGCGGCCATGCCCGCCAGGCGTGCCGCCGCGGAGACGCCGTGGTTGCGGGCCTCGCTCCAGTTGAGCGCGGCGGCCACCCCGGCTGCCTCGAACAGGCGGGGCGCCACGACGTCGAGCAGCGGCGGCACGTCCTGTGTCATCCAGACCGCCATGGCCAGCCGCCACGCCCAGCCCTCGGCGAAGGCGTCGTTGCCGGGTGGCTCGACGCCGGTGGCCTCGACCAGCGCGGCGGCCAGCTCCCAGTTGGGCACCCGTTCGTCGAACCCGCGCCGCCGCACCGGCCGCAACCCTTCCACCAGGCGCACGGCGAGGTCGGCACGCCACTCGTCCGTACGGGGGAAGAGCAGGGACACGATGCGGGCGGCGTCGGTCCGCGGGTCGCGCACCTGGCGCAGGTCCTGGCGGTCGAGCCAGTCGGCGACCTGCGCCGCCCCGCTCAGGCACGCGGCCCCGGCGGCGCGCAACCTGGGGGCCCGGTCCTGCAGCCACCAGCGGCCCTCCATGCCCTCGCGCCGCACCTCGGCCACATACGAGGGCAGGTGCGCGGCGACGGCTCGCCTGCCGAGGTCGTTGAGCGCGTGCAGGAACGTCACCAGCTCGTCGAGCGTCCCGTCCTCGATCCGGTCGACGACCTCCCGCCACGGGTTCACCTGAGCACCTCCGCCTGGTCACGCCCGCGCAGGGGGCGTCCCAGGCGCACGATGCGCCGGAACGGCGACGGGCATGGCACGGACGCTAGCGATCACCCCCGACATTCCGCCCCACGCCGCCCACCACCCGCCCGTATGCCACGACGGGCCGGTTCGCGCGCCCCGGCATCACGACGTTGACGACACCGGGGCAGCACACGATCACACGACGACGAGCTCCCGGGTGGTGACGTTGAGACGGTCGGCGCCTGATTCGGTGCAGACGACGATGTCCTCGATCCGCGCCCCGTGTGACCCCTGCAGGTAGATGCCGGGCTCGATGGAGAAGGCGAAGCCGGGCTCCAGCGGCTCGCCGTTGCCGGCGACGATGTACGGGTCCTCGTGGCCCTCGACGCCGATGCCGTGGCCGGTGCGGTGGATGAAGTGGTCGCCGTAACCGGCCTCGGCGATGATGTCGCGGGCGGCCGCGTCGATCGACTCGCACGACACCCCGGGGCGGACGGCCGCGCAGGCCGCGTCCTGGGCGCGGCGCAGCACCTCGTAGTAGGCGGCGAAGTCGGCCGGCGGCTCGCCGACGCAGTAGGTGCGGGTGGAGTCGGAGCAGTAGCCGCTGGGCATCTGGCCGCCGATGTCGACCACGACCGGCTCGCCGGCCTGGATGACCCGGTCGGACACGTCGTGGTGCGGGCTGGCCCCGTTGGGCCCGGAGGCGACGATGGTGAAGTCGACGGTGGCGTGGCCGGTGGCGAGGATGGCCTCGGCGATGTCGCGCGCCACCTCCCGCTCGGTGCGGCCGGCCCGCAGGAAGCCAGGCACCTGCCGGTGCACGGCGTCGATCGCCTCGCCGGCCTCGCGCAGCGCCGCCACCTCGGCGGGCGACTTGCGCATGCGCAGCTCGCGCAGCACGCTCCCGGCGAGCACCTGCTCGGTGTCGGGCAGCACGTCGCGGAAGCGCAGCGACGCCATCGCCCACATGCGGTCGGCGACGCCGACCTTGCCGACCGGCCCGAGCCGGTCGGCGGCGATCCGGTAGGGATCGTCCGTCTCGTCCCAGGCCACGAACTCCAGGCCGAGCCGGGAGGCGGGCGACGCCTGCGCGGCCGGCAGCTCCAGCCTCGGCACCATCATGTACGGGTCGGCCGCGGCGGGCACCACCAGGCAGGTCAGCCGCTCCAGCGGCTTGGCGTCGTAGCCGCTGACGTAGCGCAGGTCGGGGCCCGGCGTGAGCAGCAGGGCGTCGACACCGGCCTTGGCGGTGGCCTCCCGCACGGCGGCCAGGCGGGACACGGGATACAAGTCTGAGGACGTCACAGGCTTAATGTACTCGCCTAAAATCCGCGAAAAGCTCTCACCACACCCCATTCCCCAGACACACAGCGCACGTGCATCATCACGTACTGTGATGTCAAATGTCCCGTTCCCACACCGGCCGGAGGTCCCGATGAGCATGCTCGACGGCGACATCGAGCTGCTCGCCGCCCGCCTGGCGCACGCCCAGCGGCTGGGCAACATGGGCTGGGCGGAGTGGAACCTGCGCACCGGCGGCATCGTCTGGTCCGAGCAGGTGTACGCGATCTTCGGCAGGGACCCGGCGCAGGGCCCGCTGCCTCTGGCAAACCTGGCCGCCTACGTCGAGCCCGCCGACCTGGCCGCACTGGACGAGCTGCTGTGGACGGTGACGCAGGGCGTGGAGCCGGTCCAGGCCGAGTTCCGCGTCCGCCGTGCCGACGGTGACGTGCGCAATCTGCGCATGGTCCTGGAGCCGCTGATGGCGCCCGGCGGGCCCACCGGCGTGCACGGGGTAATCCAGGACATCACGGGCCGCCGCCGCGCCGAACGCATCATGTCGGAGTCGCGCCGCCAGCTTCTGGAGGCGCGGGTGCAGGCCGCCGAGGAGCGGCACGTGATGCTGGCGCTGCGCGAGGCGATCCTGCCGGAGCCGGTCGGCTGCCTGGACCTGCCGCACACCAGGATCGCGGTACGGTACGTGCCCGCGGAGAAGACGGCGAGCCTGGGCGGCGACTGGTTCGAGGCGGCGGCCCTGCCCGACGGGCGGGCGCTGCTGGCCATCGGCGACGTGTCCGGCCACGGCCTGCCGGCGATCGCGCACATGGCCCAGCTCCGCCACGCCCTGGTCGGGCTGACGATGACGGGCGAGCCGCCGAACCAGCTGCTGACCTGGCTGAACGACCTGGTGCTGCACCGCCTGGCCGACACCACCGCGACGGCGATCATCGGCCATCTGGACGCGGCCACCCGGGTGTTCACCTGGGGGCAGGCGGGCAACCTGGCGCCGGTGCTGGTGCGCGACGGCGTGGCCAGCAGGCTCGCCCCGCCGCGCGGCATCCTGCTGGGCGCCACCGGCGAGGTGCCCTACCAGCTCGCCACGACCCGGCTGCGGGGCGGCGACCTGGTGCTGATGTTCACCGACGGGCTGGTGGAGCGGCGTACCCGCGACATCGACGAGGGCCTGGACCTGGTGATGACGGCGGCGTGCAAGCTGCCGGGCCGCGACCTGGACGAAGGCCTGGACCGGCTGCTGGAGGACATCGGCGGCCCGAACCCGGAAGACGACGCGTGTCTGCTGGCGGTGGGCATACTGGGCACGTGCTGATGCTTCTGGACACTCCCTCGCTCTACTTCCGCGCCTTCTACGGCATCCCTGAGACGATCACCGCGCCCGACGGCATGCCGGTGAACGCGGTGCGTGGGCTGATCGACATGATGGCCACGCTGGTGCGCGGCCACTCCCCCACCGGGCTGGCGGCCACCATGGACGCCGA
This sequence comes from Nonomuraea sp. NPDC050478, assembly GCF_044458265.1. Lineage (NCBI taxonomy): Bacteria > Bacillati > Actinomycetota > Actinomycetes > Streptosporangiales > Streptosporangiaceae > Nonomuraea > Nonomuraea sp. NPDC050478. The sequence goes on from NZ_JBITHT010000007.1 coordinate 367,948, forward strand.
CTGGCGGCCCGCCTTCCGGGTGGCGGCGCTGCCCTCGTACAAGGCCCACAGGGTCGCCCACGGCGACGTCGAGGAGGTGCCGGAGGCGCTGGTGCCGCAGATCGCGGTGATCGAGCAGGTGCTGGACGCGCTCGGCATCCCCCGGCCGCAGTCGCCGGGTTACGAGGCCGACGACGTCATCGGCACGCTCACGTACCGGGCGCCCGGCGCGGTGGACATCGTGACCGGCGACCGCGACCTGTTCCAGCTCGTCGACGACGCCCGCCCGGTGCGGGTCCTCTACACCGCGCGCGGGGTGCGCAACCTGCAGCTGGTGGACGAGGCGTGGGTGAGCGCCAAGTACGGCATCCCGGGCCGCGGCTACGCCGACTTCGCGACGCTCCGCGGCGACCCGAGCGACGGTCTGCCGGGTGTCCCGGGTGTGGGCGAGAAGACGGCGGCGGCGCTGGTCACCCGGTTCGGCTCGCTGGCGGCGATGCTGGAGGCGCTCGACGGGGGCGGCGCCGAGGGGTTCCCCGCGGGCGCGCGCAACAAGCTGGCCGCCGCGCGCGACTATCTGGAGGCCGCGCCGGTCGTGGTCAAGGTCGCGCACGACGCGCCGCTGCCCGACGCCGACCTGACGCTGCCTGCCAAGCCGCGCGACCCGGAGGCGCTGGTGGCGCTGGCCGACCGTTACGGGCTCGACGGGCCGCTCAACAGGTTGCTGGACGTGCTGAACCGCTAGGGCGCACGAGAATCCGACATATGGGTTTAATGCCGCGAGTCGCCCGGCCCGATAGGTTGACCCCGTGTCGAAGACGACCAGCATCCGGGTCCCGGCCGGGGTCCCCGCCCGCCTCGAAGACGGGTTCGGCCGGATCCGGCGCGAGCTGAAGCTGCCGGACGCCTTCCCGGCCAGAGTGGCCGAGGAGGCCGCCTGGGTGGCCCGGGTGCCCAGACCGGGCGGCGAGGACCTGACCGGGCTGCCGTTCGTCACCGTCGACCCGCCCGGCTCGATGGACCTGGACCAGGCGTTCCACCTGGAGCGGCTGCGCGGCGGCTACCGGGTCTGGTACGCGATCGCCGACGTGGGCGCGTTCGTCCGCCCCGGCGGCGTGATCGACGCCGAGGCCCGGGCCAGGGGCGCGACCGTCTACCTGCCCGGCGGCAACGTGCCGCTGCACCCGCCGGTGCTGTCGGAGGGCGCGGCCAGCCTGCTGCCGGGCGCGGAGCGGCCCGCCGTGGTCTGGCGGATCGACCTCGACGGCGACGGCCGCACGGTCGGCGTGGACGTGCTGCGGGCGCTGGTGCGCAGCCGCGAGCGGCTCGACTACGAGTACGTGCAGGCGGCGGTCGAGACCGGCACCGCCGACGGCACGATCGGCCTGCTGGCCGAGATCGGCGGGCTGCGGCTGGCGCTGGAGCGCGACCGCGGCGGGGTGACGCTGCCGACGCCGGAGCAGCAGTTGGTCCCGTCCGACGGCGGCTACCGGCTGGAGTACCGGCTGCCGCTGCCCGCCGAGGCGTGGAACGCCCAGCTGTCGCTGCTGGCGGGGACGGCTGCGGCGCAGCTGATGCTGGAGGCGGAGATCGGCGTCCTCCGGGTGCTGCCCGCGCCCCGCCCGGCCGACCTGGACCGGGTGCGCCGGGTGGCGCTGGCCCTGGAGGTGCCGTGGCCCGAGGGCGCCGCCTACGGCGCGGTGGTGCACGGCCTGGACGCCAAGCTGCCCCGGCACGCGGCGTTCCTGCACGAGGCGCGGGTGCTGCTGCGCGGCGCCGGGTACGCGGCCTTCGACGGTACGCCGCCGAAACTGGCCGAGCACGCCGCGGTCGCGGCCCCGTACGCGCATGTGACGGCGCCGCTGCGGCGGCTGGTGGACCGCTACGCGAGCGAGGTGTGCCTGGCGATCGCCGCGGGCGAGCCGGTGCCGTCGGACGTGCGCCGGGCGCTGGCCGAGCTGCCGGAGCTGATGGCGGTCTCCGGCCGGCGGGCGGGCACGGCCGAGCGGGCCTGCGTCGACCTGGTCGAGGCCTACCTGCTGCGCGACCTGATCGGGCAGGAGTTCACCGCGATGGTGGTCGACGTGCACGAGCGCGGCGGCGGGCTGGTGCAGCTGGCCGACCCGGCCGTGATCGCGCGCTGCGACGGCGACCTGCCGCTGGGCGAGCAGGTGACCGTACGGCTCATCAGGGCCGAGCCGGCCACCCGCGAGGTCCGCTTCGCCCTCCCCTGAGCAGGTCCCCGGGCACGGTCCTGAGCACGGTCCTGAGCACGGTCCTGAGCACGGTCGCGGGGACGCTCCGCTGCGCGCGGGCGGTCACACCAGCGACGAGTACGCCACCACGCCGCGCCGCATCCCGTCGACGGCCTTCGTCGCGGTCTGCCTGATCGCGCTGCCGGGCGGGGCCGCGCTGCTGATCTGGCCGAGCAGGTCCATCAGCTGCTTGATCCAGCGGACGAAGTCGCCGGCCGCCAGCTCGCTGCCGTTGACGCCGTCCATCAGCACCGCGTCGAGGCTGTGGCCCTTGGTCCACCGGAACGCCGCCCAGGCGAAGGCCAGGTCGGGCTCGCGGATGGTGGACAGGCCGTGGTCGGCCTCGATGCCCTCCAGCTCGCCCCACAGCCGGATCATGGCCGTCAGCGCGTCCTGCGCCCGCCCGGCGGGGATCTTCGGCCTGCGGGCGTCGTCGGACTGGCGCGACTCGAACACCAGCGCCGACACGCACGCCGCCAGCTCGGCCGGGTCGAGCTCCTCCCACAGGCCGCTGCGCAGGCACTCGGCGGTCAGCAGGTCGAGCTCGGTGTAGAGGCGGCCCAGGCGGCGGCCCTCGTCGGTGACGTGCTCGCCGTGGAGGTAGCCCAGCTGCTCCAGCACCGAGCAGATGCGGTCGAAGGTGCGCGAGATGACGTGGGAGCGGCCCTCCACCCTGCGGCGCAGCCCTTGGGTCTCGCGCAGCAGCTTGTGGTAGCGCTCGGCCCAGCGGGCGTGGTCCTCGCGCTCGTCGCAGCCGTGGCAGGGATGCTGCCTGATCTGCCGGCGCAGGTCGTTGATCTCCTCGTCCTCCACCGCGTGGTCGCGCGCCCTGGGCGGCTTGCCCAGGTCGCGGTCGCCGATCTTGGCCAGCAGGGTGGAGACCAGGTCGGCGCGTTCCTTCGGCGAGCGGCCGTTGAAGTTCTTCGGGATGCGGATCTTCTCCAGCGGCTCGACCGGCACCGGGAAGTCGGCCGGGTCGAGCTTCTTGACCTGCTTGCCGATGGTCAGCACCAGCGGCGTCGGCCCCGTCGCCGCCGACCTGTTGCGCGGGTTGCGGCCGGGGTCGAGCACGATCGCCAGCCCGGCCCGCCGGCCGCCGGGCACCCGGATGACGTCGCCGGGCTCCAGCGCCTCCAGCGAGCGCACCGCCGCCGCGCGCCGGGCCGCGCCGCGCTGGCGGGACATCTCCGCCTCCCGGTCGGACAGCCGCCTGCGCAGCGTCGCGTACGCGCCGAAGTCGCCCAGGTGGCAGGTCATCGCCTCCTGGTAGCCCTCCAGCGCCTCCTCCTGCTTGCGCAGCTGCTTGGCCAGCCCCACGACCGCCCGGTCGGCCTGGAACTGCGCGAACGACTCCTCCAGCAGCGCCCTGGCCCGCTCCCGCCCGAACTGGCCGACGAGGTTGACCGCCATGTTGTAGGAGGGCTGGAAGCTGGAACGCAGCGGGTAGGTGCGGGTGCCGGCCAGGCCGGCCACCGACAGCGGGTCCATGGCGGGCTGCCACAGCACCACCGCGTGGCCCTCGACGTCGATGCCGCGCCGGCCGGCCCGCCCGGTGAGCTGGGTGTATTCGCCGGGGGTGAGGTCGGCGTGGGTCTCGCCGTTCCACTTGTCGAGCTTCTCGATGACCACGCTGCGGGCCGGCATGTTGATGCCCAGGGCCAGCGTCTCGGTCGCGAACACCGCTTTGACCAGGCCGCGGGTGAACAGCTCCTCCACGACCTCCTTGAAGGCCGGCAGCATGCCCGCGTGGTGGGCCGCCAGCCCGCGCTCCAGGCAGTCGCGCCACTCCAGGTAGCCCAGCACGGCCAGGTCCTCGTCGGGCAGGTGGGCGGTGCGCTCGTCGACCAGCTGGCGGATCTCGTGGCGCTCCCGCTCGGTCGTCAGCCGGATCCCGGCGTACAGGCACTGCTGGACGGCCGCCTGACAGCCCGCGCGGGAGAAGATGAACGTGATCGCGGGCAGCAGCCCCTCGGCGTCGAGCTTCTCGATCACCTGCGCCCGGTCGGGCGGCCTGGACCGCGACGGCCGGTTGTAGCCGCGCCCGCGGCGGCCGGCCATCAGCCGCTCGGCGTCGCGCGTGACCCGCATCAGCGTCGGGTTGATGCGCGGCACGTCGTCATCGGGCAGGAACAGGTCGTAGATGCGGTTGCCGACCATCATGTGCTGCCACAGCGGCACCGGGCGGTGCTCGTCGACGATGACCGTGGTGTCGCCGCGCACCTCGCCGAGCCACTCGCCGAACTCCTCGGCGTTGCTGACCGTGGCCGACAGCGCGACCAGCCGGACCGACTCCGGCAGGTGGATGATGACCTCTTCCCAGACCGCGCCGCGGAACCGGTCGGCGAGGTAGTGGACCTCGTCCATGACGGCGAAGCCGAGCCCGGCCAGCGTGGCCGAGCCGGCGTAGAGCATGTTGCGCAGCACCTCGGTCGTCATGACGACGATGGGCGCCTCGCCGTTGACGCTGTTGTCGCCGGTCAGCAGGCCGACCTTGGCGGTGCCGTACCGCTTGACCAGGTCGTTGTACTTCTGGTTGGACAGCGCTTTGATCGGGGTCGTGTAGAAGCACTTGCGGCCCTGCTCCAGGGCGAGGTGGACGGCGAACTCGCCGACGACCGTCTTGCCCGATCCGGTCGGGGCCGCCACCAGCACGCCGTCGCCCGCCTCCAGCGCCCGGCAGGCGTCGATCTGGAAGTCGTCGAGCTCGAACTCGTACAGGCCCCGGAACGACCGGAGAGCGGCCTCGTCACCGGAGTACTTCTGACGGAAGGCCGCGTAGCGTTCCGCTGGCGTTGTCATACCCGCAAGCCTATCGAAACCGCCATTCCGGTCGGTCCCAAGGTGATCGTCTCCGGGCCGGCCGCCTTTACAAAGTCAGGTCAGTACGGTCAGCGCTCCCGGCCGGATCTCGCAGGTCACCGGGCCCGGCCCGATCCGCTCGCCGTCGGCGTAGGCCACCACGCCGGGCGCCTCCAGCCGCACGCTCCTGGCGCGCCGCACGGTGACGGCCCGGTGGGTCACGTGGGTGCCCCGGTAGACGCTGGGGAACACGCGCAGGAACTCGGCCTTGCCCAGCGCCTCCACCATCATCACGTCCAGCAGCCCGTCGTCGGGCAGCGCGTCGGGGCACACCCGCATCCCGGCGCCGTAGGAGGAGGTGTTGCCCACGGCCACGAGCATGGCCTCCCGCTCGTACGGCTCGCCGTCGTCGAGCGTGACCCGGAACGGGATGGGCTCGAAGGAGCGCAGCTCCTGCGCGGTGGCCAGCAGGTAGCGGGCCATGCCGGGCGGCCAGGTGAGCCGGTTGGCGCGCTCGTTCACCCGCGAGTCGAACCCGCAGCACACCACCCCGGCGAACAGCTCCTCGCCGTCGCCGGTGCCGATGCGGGCGGCGTCGACCGCCCGGGGCCGCATCCGCAGGACGGTCCCGGCCGCGGCGATCGGGTCCTTGTGCGCGAGGCCGAGCGCGGCCGCGATGTCGTTGCCGGTGCCGGCGGGGATGATGCCGAGGGGCACGTCGGTGCCGGCCACGGCCTGCACGGCCAGGTGGACCAGGCCGTCGCCGCCGAAGGCGACGAGCGCGTCGGGCCGCTCGGCGACCGCGAGGCAGGCCCGGTCGAGCGCGTCGGCGGCGTCGTCGCCGACGATCACGGACAGCTCGGCGCCGCCCGCGCGCAGTCTGCGGGCGACGGGTTCGAGCAGGCGCAGCGTCCGGCCGCCGCGGGCGGCAGGGTTGACGAGCAGGGCGAGATGGGGGGCCACGCCCCGGAACTTACCCCCTACCGCGCGGAACCGGAATCCTCTTCCAGCTTGCCGTCCGGATCGGAGCCGAGGTCGAGCGGTGAGATCTCGTCGTCGGACAGGTGGTCGAACTCGCCGGCGGGACGCCGCTTCTCCCGCAGGTACATGAACAGCTCGGCGCCCAGGAACAGCACGATCATCGGCGTGGCCAGCGCCATCATGGTGATCGGGTCACCGCCAGGGGTGACGATCGCGCCGAAGACGAACATCAGGAAGACGACCAGCCGCCGGTGCTTGGCCACCGTCGCGTGCTGCAGCACCCCGATGACGTTGAGGAACACCAGCAGCAGCGGCAGCTCGAACGACACCCCGAAGATCAACAGCATGATCAGGACGTAGTCGAGGTACTGGTCGATCGCGATGGTGGCGACCGTGCCGTCGAGGCTGAAGCCGAGCAGGAACCCCAGGGCGACGTCCATGATGAGGTAGGACAGCGCCGCGCCCGCCACGAACAGCGGGATGGCCAGCGCCATGAACCCCATCGTGAAGCGCTTCTCGGTGCGGTAGAGCGCGGGGGTGACGAACGCCCAGATCTGGTAGAGCCAGACCGGCGACGCCAGCACCAGGCCCACCATCAGCGAGATCTTCAGCGTGATGAAGAACGACGAGAAGATGCCGTTGTAGGTGAGGCTGCACTCGCCGGTGAGCTGGTGTGACTGGGTCGTGGAGCAGTAGGGGTCCTTGAGCACCTCCCACACCGGCCCCGACACGATCCAGCCGGCGATCACGCCCACCGTGACGGCGGCGATCGCGATCAGCAGCCGGTTGCGCAGCTCGCGGAGGTGGTCCATGAGCGGCATCCGGCCTTCGGCGTCACGCGGTGCCTTGGGCTCCGACCGTTTCAGCAGCGCCATCGATGAGTCCTCGGGACGAGGTGGACGAGGTCAGGAACGCTTCTCGGTCTGGGCCGCGGCACGCAGCCGCGCGGCCTGCTCCTCCAGCTGGCGCGCCTGCTCCTCGGCCGACAGCTCCACCACGGGCGTGGCCTGGAGCTGCGGCGGGGGCGCCGACTGGGACTGGGGCTGTGGCTGGGGCTGGGCCTGCACCACGGTGGGCTTCTCGTCATCGGTCAGCCCGCTGGTCTCCGCCTTGAAGATGCGCAGGGACCGGCCGACGCCACGGGCGAGATCCGGCAGCTTCTTGGCTCCGAAGAGCAGGACCAAGGCCACCAGGATCAGAATGATCTCCGGAGCTCCCAGGCTCATGTGACCCCCTTCATGATGAGAGCGAGGTGCGGTTTCCCCCCGATCGTACGCTGCCGGAGCCTCTGCCTCATCCCCTGGCGTCCTCTTTGCGATCGAATTGATGGTGAACATGGACAATTGCCCTGTTCAGCTTGGACGCGGCGGCGCCGACCCGGACGGCCGCGACCGCCAGGACGGCCAGCCCGGCCACACCGAGCCCGATCGACACCAGGATCCACGTCATGGCCGGTGAGCGTACAGCCCCAGCGCCTGCTCGGCCTCCTCCCGCACCCGCTCGGCCGTCCCGGGCGGCGAGACGACCCGGCCGGTGTCGCCGAGCCGCAGCGCCAGCTTGAGAATCCAGTCGTCGTCGCGGGCCCGCAGCGCGATCCGCAGCCGCCCTTCGCCCAGCTCGGCGACCTGCTCGCACGGGTAGTACTCGGCGACCCACCGACCGGCGGCGGTCACCTCCAGCTCCACCAGCTCGTCGGTGGGCGACGGCCGGAACACCCCCTGGGCGACGTCGATCGGCTCGGCCTCGGCGGGCGGGTCGGCGGGCTCGTCGAGCACCTCGACGCCGAGCATCCGGTCGAGCCTGAACAGCCGCATCGCCTCGGCGCGGTAGCACCAGCACTCCAGGTAGGTGCGGCCGTCGGCGACGACGAGCCGCATCGGGTCGACCTCGCGCGGGGTGACCTCGTCGCGGCCCGGCACGTAGTAGCGCAGCGACAGCCGCCGTTTCCTGGTCAGCCCCTCGCGCACCCGGGGCAGCGCGTCGGGGGCGGCGTCGACGTCGACGGCGACCTGGCTGCTGACGGCGGCGGCGCCCTCGCCGGCGGCCCGCTCCAGCTTGGCGACGACCCGGGGCAGCGCGTCTCCCGGCAGCTCGGCCAGCTCAGGGGTGGCGGCGAGCATGCGCAGCGCCACCAGCAGCGCGCTGGCCTCGTCGATGCCGAGCCGCAGCGGCCTGGCGATGGTGTCGGCGTTGTCGATGAGGATCTCGCCGCCGTCCCAGGACACGTCGATGAGGTCGCCGGGGGTGTGGCCGGGCAGCCCGCACATCCACACCAGCTGCAGGTCGTCGATGAGCTGTTTCTCGGTCAGCCCGAACACCTCGGCCACCTCGCCGACCTGCGCGCCCGGATGGGACATCAGGTAGGGCACGAGGGCGAGCAGCCTCGGCAGCCGGTCGGCGGATCCGCTCACGCGAGCGCCCCCTTCAGTCGGCGGATGACGGCCTCGCGGGCGTCGGGCGGCCCGGCCACCTCGACGTCGGAGCCGAGGCTGGCCATCCATCCGGCCAGCCGTTCGGGGTCGGTGAAGGGCAGCTCGGCCTCGTCCCAGCCGTCGCCGCCCGGGGTGACGGCCCTGGCCAGCTGGCGCAGCCCCTCGCAGGCGCCCCGGCGGACGCGCACCACCGCGATCCGCTCCTGGGCGGGCTCGTCGGGGAAGGCCACCATGGCCCGCAGGTCGACGCCCTGCGGCACCTGGACGGCGCCGGCCTTGCCGGTGGTGGTCACCGGGCCGGTGATGCGGCTGAGCCGGAACGCGCGCGGCGCCTCGCGGCCCCGGTCGTAGCCGGCGAGGTACCACCGGCCGCGGCGGCTCACCACGCCCCATGGCTCGACGGTGCGGGTGTGCACGTTCTCGCTGCCGGCGCCGCGGTAGTCGAACCTGACCACCTTGCGGTCGCGCACCGCCTGCCACAGCGCGGGGAAGGCCGGGTCGCGGGTGTCGACGCGCAGCTCCAGCACCCCTCCCCCGATGCCGCCGCCGGGCCCGCCGCCGAGCGCGTCGTCGGTGTGGACGCCGCCCGCGCGCAGCTTCAGCAGCGCCCCCGAGGCCGCCTCGGCCAGGCTGGCCCGCTGCCACACCTGGGCGGCCAGGCCCAGCACGGCGGCCTCGTCGGGTTCGAGCGTGATCTCGGGCAGCTCGTACGACTGCCGCTCGATGCGGTAGCCGGGCTCGTCCTCCCAGGGATCGCGCACCACGTCGATGGGGATGCCGATCTCGCGCAGCTCGTTCTTGTCTCGCTCGAACATCCGCTGGAACGCCTCGTCGCTGTCGCGGTCGTAGCCGGGCACGGCGTGCCTGATCTGCTCGGCCGACAGCGGGCGCCGGGTGGCGAGCAGACAGATCACCAGATTCAGCAACCGCTCTGTCTTACGGCGCGACATCTGCTCACTCCTCCTTCAACGACGCTACCCTGCCCCCGTGATCAGATGGCGCAAGGGCGAGGTCGTACGGATCCGGCGCGAGTGGCCGGGAGCGATGGAACTGGATGTCGCCGTCCCCGGGGAGGACGGCCCGCCCGGCTCAGAGCCTGGCGCGCCGTGCCGGGCGCTGGCCTACCCGTCACTGGTGGGCCGCCCCGAACCCGGCGACGAGGTGCTGCTCAACACGACGGCACTCGCGATGGGTCTCGGTACGGGAGGTTACGCCATGGTGGTGGCCGTGCCGAACCGTTTGCCGGAAGATCCGCAGGGGCCCGGGCACCTGGTGAAGGCCCGCTACACGCCGTTGCAGGCCACGGTGCTGGGCGCGGACGAGCAGGACTCCCCGCACCACGAGGCGCTGCGCGAGGCGGACTCGGTCGACGGGATGCCGGTGGTGGTGGCCGACCTGCACTCGGCGCTGGCGCCGATCCTGTGCGGGCTGTACGCGGACGCGGGGTCGTCGGTACGGGTCGCGTACGTGATGCTCGACGGCGGGGCGCTGCCCGCGTGGTTCTCGATGTCGGCGGCGGCGCTGCGGGAGCAGGGCTGGCTGGCCGGGACGGTCACGGTGGGCCAGGCGTTCGGCGGCGACGTGGAGGCGGTCACCACCCACACGGGCCTGCTGGCGGCCCGCCACGTGCTGGGGGCGGACGTGGCGATCGTCGCGCAAGGGCCGGGCAACCTGGGCTCGGGCACCCGCTGGGGGTTCTCCGGGGTGTCGGCCGGCGAGGCGGTCAACGCCGCGTCGGTGCTGCTCGGGCGGCCGGTCGCGGCGCTGCGGGTGAGCGACGGCGACCGGCGCGAGCGCCACTACGGGATCTCCCACCACTCGCTGACCGCCTACGGCCGGGTGGCGCTGGCCCGCGCCAGGGTGCCGGTGCCGATCCTGCCGGGCGCGTTCGGCGAGCGGGTGCGCGACCAGGCCGAGCTGCTGGCCGTCCGCCACGAGCTGGTGCCGGTCGAGGTGGACGGTCTGCACGAGGCGCTGCGCGGCTCGCCGGTGCGGCTGTCGACGATGGGCCGGGGGCTGGAGGAGGACCTGCCCTACTTCCTGGCCTCGGCCGCGGCGGGCAGGCTGGCGGCCTCGCTGCTGGTGTAGGAGTCCTTGAACGTGAACGCCTCGGGGCCGGGGCCCTCGGTCCTGAGGCGTTCCAGCCGTGCCATCGCCTCGGCGAGCGTCGGGATGACGCCCTCGGGGACCCACCACATGACCATGTACGGCTCCGCCACCCGGTGGAACCACTCCCGGCGGCGGCGCAGCACCTCCAGGTGGCCGCTGCGGTAGACGTAGTTCCACAGCGAGTCGAGGTCCTCCCACACCGAGAAGTTGACCAGCAGGTGGTCGCCGTAGTCGTGCACCACGGTCGCGGTGGGGTCCGCCTCGCTCTCCTTCAGCCGCCACACGAACCCGGGGGCCTCGTCGGCGAGCGCGTTGATCGGTTCGAGCAGGGCGACGAAGTCGGCGAGTTCGGCCGAGTCGACGGGCCCGCGCAGGTGCGCGATGTTGAGCTCCGCAAGATGCATGACGCTCAGCGAACCACTTTCCGCACTTCTATGTCAATCTCCATTTGTTTTAGAAAGGGCGACGCAGCACTCCCCCGGCCGCGGATCCAGCCTGGCCCTCCCCGGGTCGTCGCCCAGCCCGTCGAGCAGGCCCTGGCACAGCGCCAGGTTCATGGAGCAGACGAGCAGCGGCTGCTCGTGCGACAGGACGTGGAACGGGCAGTTGCGCATGCGCAGGCCGCCGGCGTCGGCGTACGGCTCGTAGCCGCGCTCGCGCAGGACCTCCTCGACGGGCCGGCCGCCGCGGCTCCTGCCCAGCCGTTCACCGGCCAGGCGGGCCGCCCGCTCCGCCCGCTCCTCGGCGCCGAGCTCGTCGACCACTCCGGCGAGCACGGAGGCGAGGGTGACGTAGTCACGCGGCGGCAGGCTCACCGACCGCTCCCCCGCCGCCCTGCGGTAGACCTTCGCGGGCCGCCCGCTGCCCGGCCCTCCGCGCTCCGGCCGGCGAAAGCCGCTCTCCAGCAGCCCCGCCTCGACGAGCTTGTCGAGGTGGTGACCGGCGAGCGTGCGGGAGACGCCCGCGGCCTCCGCCGCCTCCTGCCTGCCCACCTCGCCGCCGCGACCGGCCACCGCCTCGTACAGACTGCGCCGTACGGGATCGTGCAGCAGGGCCAGGGCATCGAGGTCGTCGTCGCTCACAGCCCGGAGTCTAGGGCCGGTGCGCGGCTTCTCGCGGACCCGCTCCAGCTTGCGGGCCCGGCCGGACTTCAGGCCCCCTACTGCTCGCGCGGCCTCGGCGTCGTGGCGCAGCGCGGGCGAGGAGGACCAAGGCTCTGATCATGTACGCGTGAGAACCGGGTTCGCGGGCCGTGCCCCGGGTCGCCGTCAGTAAGCGGCGAGCACGTCCACCACGTACACGAGCGTCTCCTCCGGCCCGATCCCGAGTCCCCGGCGGCCGGTGGCGCCGTAGCCGTCGTCGGGCGGCACCACCATGGCCACCCGGCTCCCGGCGGGGACCCCGGTCAGCGCCCGGTTCCAGCCCCTGATCACGCTCCCGTCGCCGATCGTGAACGCCTCGGGACGGCCGCGTTCCCAGGTGGACGTCACGATCCGGCGGTCGCTCCAGGCCGCGGCCACGTACTGGACGACGAGCAGCCGCCCGGCCTCGACCGCGGGCCCGGTGCCGCGGCCCAGCACGGCGGCGGCGAACCCGCCCGGCGGCGCCACGTCCGGGATCGTCACCCCCGGCGCCGCCCCACCGCCTACGCTAACCCCGGCCACCGCCCCCGCGTCGGCCTCCACGGCGGCGTCCCCGGCATGCGCGCCCAGAATGTCGACCACATAGAACAGATCCACCCGCCCGCCGTCCCCCGGACGGTCCTCCACCGCCGCAGGGTCCACGCCGCCCTGACGGACGGCCGTGGCGGGGCCCTCCATGACGCTGGCGGCGGCGTGAGCCGCCGGCGGCGAACCGGCCCACTGACCCGCAGCCATCGGGCCGTTCCCGGGCGCGTGCTCCCCAGCCCGATGAGCCGCCTGTGCCGCCTCAGACAGGAAGGTGACGTCCTGCGCCGCCTCAGACAGGAAGGTGACCTCCTGTGCCGCCTCAGACAGGAAGGTGACGTCCTGTGGCCCGCAGGGCCTGACGTCTCGTAGCCCGCAAGGCCTGACGTCCTGTGGCCCGCGAGGCCTGACGTCCTGCGGGCCGCCGGGGCCTGCCGTGAAGGCGGGTCCGCCGGTCTCCGGGCGACCTTTCGTCCCGGTGATGGTGGGCCCAGGGGTTCCGTCCCGCAACGGGATGGCGGCGGTCACCCGGCTGCCTGCCCTGCGGCCGCGGAGGGCGGCGTCGAGGCCCGCAGGGAGCGCGCCCAGCGGGAGCGCGGCGGGCGTGCCGCGGTTGAACGTGGATTCGACGAGCCGGTTCTCCCGGCCGTCCCACAGGTGGGCGGTGTACTGGACGACGGCCACACCCCCCGGCTCCAGCGGCGCCCCGTGACCGGTGGCCGGTTCTCCCACATGCGGTTCGGCGGGCGGCGGGCCGGCCGGGAAGGTGATCGTGGGCCGGGCTCCGAAAGACCCCGCGACCCGGGGCTCGGTCACTTCCGGTCCCGCCCCCGTACACGCGGCGAGCGCCACGAGCAGGAACGCGAGCGCGACGGCCCGGCCTCGCCGTCGCCGGTGACCCCGTGGAGGGCCCTCCTGCCGCCGTCGGGACTCCCGGGTCCCGGGCAGATCCCCGACCCTGGAGGATCCTCGCCCCCGCGGGCCCGACCACCCGGAGGTCACCGCCGTGACCTCCTCGCGCACCGGAGACTCACCCGCGAGGCGCGCCCACGCTGGAGGCGGGATGGGCGGTGGACGAACCTCGTCATCGGGGCGCTCCGGTCGCCGGTGCAGGGACCGAGTGAGGGGTGGGCAACGGGATGACCTTCCTGCGCGGGCGTGCGCGCCTCCCGAAATACACGCGTGAGGGCTCGCACCGGGCACGAGCCCCGCGATGCTACCGCCCCGCCGGGTCACCCGTCAGCGGACGCGACGAAACGGACAAGGCGTCTCCGGAAACCACACGACGGACGCGCCCCCGTACCGAAGGAGGCACGCCCGTCGTCAGGACGGTCAGTAGGCCGACAGGACGTCCACCACGAACACCAGCGTGCTGTTGGCCGGGATGCCCTGCTGCTCCTGGGCGCCGTAGCCGAGGTCCGGCGGGATGCTCATCACCACGCGGCTGCCGACCGGCACGCCCTCCAGGCCCTTCTGCCAGCCCTGGATGACCTGCGCCAGCGGGAACGAGGCCGGCTCGCCCCGGCCCCAGCTGGAGTCGAACTCCTTGTCGGTGCCCCAGATCTTGCCGGTGTAGTGGACGCTCAGCGTGGCCCCGGCCTTGACCGGCTCGCCCTCGCCCTTGATGAGGGTCTTGACGACGAGCTCCTTGGACGGCTTGTCCTTCGTCTTCGTGGTCAGCGTCGGCGCCTTGTCGCCGCCGGGGCTCTCCACCTTGACGCCCTTGAGGGTCTCGCCGGTCTCCTTGCCGGTGGCGGCCGCGAGCGGCTTCGGCGGCGTGCCGACCACGTCCATCACGAACACCTTCGTCGCCTCCGTGGACGGCGACTGCCCCGCCGCCGGGGTGACGAGGTCGTTGGCCATGACCGCCAGCAGCCGCCCGCCGTGCTTCATCTTCGTGAAACCGTCACGCAGCAGCTGCGGGAGCTGCTCGTTCACCGGCAGGGTCTCCGGCGTCTTGGTGTCGTACGTGGAACCCTGCGCGGCGTTGTCCTTGCCGTCCCAGTTCCAGACGGAAAGGTTGACGATGAGCTGGTCGCCCGCCTTGACCGCGGGGCCGTCGCCGGTCTCCAGGACCTTGTACGACGACGTGGTGGCGGGGTCGCCGGAGGGGAAGGTCACCGTGGGCTTGGCGCCCACCTCGCCGGTGACCTTCACCCCCGCGGACCCGTCTCCGGACGCGGTCGAGGCCGTATCGGAGCCGCACGCGGCGGCGATGAAGAGCATAGGCACGGCGGCCAGAGCGGCCAGAGCGCGGCGCATGGATTTCCCTCGGGGAACGACGGTCAGATTCGCGTCACCCTACCCGAAGCCTGGTAGGCCCGAGGTAAACCGGCGCCGCTCACATGCCGGCGATCAGCTTGTCAACTCTCTCGTCCACGCTGCGGAACGGGTCCTTGCACAGCACGGTCCGCTGCGCCTGGTCGTTCAGCTTGAGGTGAACCCAGTCGACGGTGAAGTCGCGCCGCTTCTCCTGCGCCTTGCGGATGAACTCGCCGCGCAGCCGCGCCCTGGTCGTCTGCGGCGGCACCGACTTGGCCTCGAAGATCTTCAGGTCGGACGCCACCCGCTCCACCGAGCCGCGCTTCTGCAGCAGGTAGTAGAGGCCGCGCTTGCGGTGCACGTCGTGGTAGGCCAGGTCGAGCTGCGCCACCCGGGGCGACGACAGCGGCAGGTCGTACTTCTTGCGGTAGCGCTCGATCAGCTGGTATTTCGTCACCCAGTCGATCTCCCGCGACACCAGGTCGAGGTCGCCGGTCTCGACGGCGCGCAGCGTGCGCTCCCACAGCTCCAGCACCCGGTGCGCGATGGCGTCGCCGCCGCGCCGGTCGACGAAGTCCTGCGCCTTCGACAGGTATTCCTGCTGGATCTCCAGGCTGGACGCCTCGCGCCCGTTGGCCAGCCGCACCCGCCGCCGGCCGGTCATGTCGTGCGACACCTCCCGGATGGCCCTGATCGGGTTCTCCAGCGTCAGGTCGCGCATCACCGTGCCGGCCTCGATCATGCGCAGCACCAGGTCGGTCGCGCCGACCTTGAGCAGCATGGTGGTCTCGCTCATGTTCGAGTCGCCGACGATGACGTGCAGGCGGCGGAACCGCTCGGCGTCGGCGTGCGGCTCGTCGCGGGTGTTGATGATCGGCCGGGACCGGGTGGTGGCCGACGAGACGCCCTCCCAGATGTGCTCGGCCCGCTGCGAGACGCAGTAGACGGCGCCGCGCGGCGTCTGCAGCACCTTGCCGGCGCCGCAGATGATCTGCCGGGTCACCAGGAACGGGATGAGGACGTCGGCCAGCCGTCCGAACTCGCCGTGTCTGCCCACGAGGTAGTTCTCGTGGCAGCCGTAGGAGTTGCCCGCCGAGTCGGTGTTGTTCTTGAACAGATAGATGTCCCCGGCGATGCCTTCTTCGCGCAGCCGCTTCTCGGCGTCGACCAGAAGGCCCTCCAGGATCCGCTCACCCGCCTTGTCGTGGGTGACCAGCTCGATGACGTTGTCACACTCGGGGGTTGCGTATTCAGGATGGCTGCCCACGTCGAGGTAGAGGCGTGCGCCGTTGCGGAGGAAGACGTTGCTCGATCGGCCCCAGGACACGACCCGCCGGAACAGGTAGCGCGCGACCTCGTCGGGGGACAGCCTGCGCTGCCCCCTGAACGTGCAGGTCACGCCGTACTCGTTCTCCAGCCCGAAGATGCGACGATCCATCACCTCACACTATGCCCACGGATGGGGAAGCGGGAGAGATCTCCGCCTGGTGTTTTCCGGCGTCAGGGCGTGAAGATCTCCTGGACCTTCACGATCTGGCCATTGTGGACGGTGATGAGGGCCGGTCGCTCGCCTCGCTGGGCCCGCTTGATGAGGTCGGCGCGCGAGCAGCGCTTGCTGCCCAGACCGGTCCGGCGGTCGACGGTCAGGCCGGTCATCTTCTGGCCGCAGCCCAGCGCGGACAGGAAGACCACCTTCCGGGCGATGGGCGAGGCGTAGACGCGCACGTCGCCTTCCGGCGGGCCCACGAACCGGCCCTCGGTGACCTTGCCCTTCTTCCACCTGATGGGTTCGTACTCGGCCACGCCGCCGCTCACGTGGGTGATCCAGCCGCGCAGGATGCCGTTGTGGCGCGGCCGCGGCGACCTGGTGAAGTCGTGCTTCGGGTCGGCCTGGAAGGAAGTGCCGAAGATCTTGGGCGCTCTGTAGCGCGGGGCGGCGGCGGCCTCGGCCGCCGCGGAGGACGTCAGGAGGATGGCCGCGGCGGCGCCGCCGGCGAGCAGGCTGCGGATCGTCGTGTTCACGGACCATAGGATGACCGATCGCGCGCCGCGGTTCGACGCCCCCGGCGTGATCCACCTCACACCGGGGGTTGTCGTACGAAATCGGCCGCTACAGCGGGGACGAGCCGTCGTCGACCGGGCCGTCGGGGCCCGTCGGCGGCGGCTTCTCGTCGGACTCCGCCGCCGGAGGCTCTTCGGCAGGGGGCGGGGCCGACGCCAGCAGCCGGTCGAGCTGGGCGCCCGCCAGGCGCTTGAACTTGCGGTGCTCGCGGTTGCGGTCGAGCACCGCGACCTCCAGCTGCTCCACCGGCGGCCGCTCGCCGCCAGGCTCGGTCAGCGCCTTCAGCGCCACCTCCAGCGCGTCGGACAGCGACATCGACTCGCGGTAGTGCTCCTTGAGCCGGCCGAGCACCGCGTCGGCCTGGCCGCCCATCGCGGCGAAGCCGTGCTCGTCGAAGACCGAACCGTCGAACGTCAGCCGGTAGATCGCGTCGCCCTCGGGCCCGTCGCCCACCTCGGCGACCACGACCTCCACCTCCAGCGACTTGATCGACTCGGTGAAGATGCGGCCCAGGTTGGAGGCGTACAGGTTGGCCAGGCCGCGGCCGGTCACGTCGGAGCGGTCGTAGGAGTAGCCGTTGATGTCGGCGTAGCGGATGCCGCCCAGCCGCAGCTCCTCGAACTCGTTGTAGCGGCCGACGGCGGCGAACCCGATGCGGTCGTAGATCTCGCTGATCTTGTGGAGGGCGCGTGACGGGTTGGGCGCCACGAACAGGATGCCGTCGACGTACTGCAGCACGACCACGGAACGGCCCCGCGCGATGCCCTTGCGCGCGTAGTCCGCCTTGTCCCGCATGATCTGCTCAGGGGACGCATATCCGAAAGGCATGGACACGACTGAGGGTCCTTTCTAGCGCAGCGGGGCGATGGGGCCGTCGGGGGAGATCAGGCGCTCGTCGAGCATCTGCCGCACGTAGCCGGACACCTGCTCATCGGTCAGCCGGCGGAAACCGTCGGCGTCGATCAGCGACACGATGGGGAAGATCTTCCGCGTCATGTCGGGCCCGCCGGTCGCCGAGTCGTCGTCGGCGGCGTCGTACAGAGCCTGGATGAGCACCATCGTGATGTCGTCGGCCGGCGCCCCCTCGCGGTAGAGCTTCTTGAGCGCGCCGCGCGCGAAGATCGAACCGGAGCCGATCGCGTCGAACCGCTCCCGCTCGTAAGGACCGCCCGCCACGTCGTAACTGAAGATCCGCCCCTCGTCGCGGTCGGGGTCGTAGGCGGCGAACAGCGGCACCACCACCAGCCCCTGCATCGCCATCGCCAGGTTGCCGCGGATCATCGTGGCCAGCCGGTTGGCCTTGCCCTTCACCGACATCGTGCGGCCTTCGAGCTTCTCGTAGTGCTCCAGCTCCACGCGGTAGAGCCGGGCCATCTCGATGCCGGTCGAGGCCGTGCCGGCGATGCCCATGCACGAGTAGTCGTCGGTCCGGAAGACCTTCTCCACGTCGCGCTGGGAAATGATGTTGCCGGACGTGGCGCGCCGGTCGCCGGCCATTATCACCCCGCCGGCGAACGTCGCCGCCACGATCGTGGTCGCGTGCGGAACCTGGTCGCCGATCGGCGTAGCCAGCACCTCGTCTCTGCGGGGCAGCAACTCCGGCGCGTACGCGCTCACGAAATCGGTGAACGAGGAACTTCCGGTGTTCTGGAAAAGCTGGCTCACCAAGCCGGTGGGCAGATCCCTCTTCGCCACGCGACTCCCTCCCAACATTCAGTGTTCCTGTGCCGACCCTACTGTTGTTGCGTCGCTGTCTGCACTTCCCACGATCAGCTCAGGGCGAACCGTTCATCAGATCGTTTCTTTACGCCCCGCATCGCCCGTGCGATTGTCGGTATGTCCGCACGTCCTGAACAGGAGGACGCCATGCGCATGCCCCGCCTGCCCGTGCTCATCGCCGTCGCCGGCCTGGCGCTCGCCTCCTGCGGCACCGGCGCCCCCGCCGAGGGCGGCACCGTCACCCTCACCATCGCCGCCAACTCGATCTCCGGCGGCAAGAACTCGGAATCCGCCGACTGGATCAAGAACTGGGTCATCCCCGAGTTCGAGAAGACCCACCAGAACGTCAAGGTGCTCTTCCAGCCCAGCGGCGTCGACGACGAGCAGTACAAGACGAAGCTCGCCCTGGACCTCAAGTCCGGCGCCGGGGCGGACGTCATCGACGTCGACGGCATCTGGGTCGGCGAGTTCGCCCAGGCCGGCTACATCAAGCCGCTCGCCGAGGTCGGCGGGGCCGCGGTCGACTCCTGGGAGGGCTGGTCCCAGATCCCGCAGGCGGTGCAGGGGCTGGGCATCTTCGACGGCAAGAAGTACGGGCTGCCGCAGGGCACCGACGGCCGCGTCCTGTTCTACAACAAGACCCTGTTCGGCAAGGCCGGCCTGCCCGCCGACTGGCAGCCCGCGAGCTGGCAGGACATCATCGACGCCGGCGAGAAGCTGAAGGCGGCGGGCGTGCCCACGCCCATCCAGATCAACGCCGGCACCGCCATGGGCGAGGCCACCACCATGCAGGGCGTCCTCCCCCTGCTCGCCGGCGCGGGCGCCGAGATCTACAGCCAGGGCAAGTGGACCGGCGCCTCCCAGGCGATGAAGGACGTGCTCGGCTTCTACGAGCGGATCTACGGCGGCAGCGGCCTCGGCGACCCCAAGCTGCAGCAGGAGGCCAAGGGCCGCGACAAGTCCTTCACCCAGTTCGCCGACGGCAAGATCGCCATCCTGCTCGAAGGCGACTACTTCTGGCGTTCCGTCATCGAGCCCAACGCCGGCGTCGCCCCCATGAAGGACCGCGACCAGGTCGTCGGCTACGCCAGGATCCCCGCCAAGGAGCCCGGCGCCGGCATCCGCGGCCAGGACCACGCCAGCATGTCGGGCGGCGCCGTCCGCGTGCTCAACCCCCGCTCCGCCGACCCGCGGCTCGCCTGGGAACTGCTCGCGTTCATGCACTCCGCGGCCGCCACCGAGTCGCAGCTCGCCGGCCAGGTGCGCATCAGCTCCCGCACCGACGTCAACGACGAGGTGCTCGCCGGGGACCCGATGCTCGGGTACATCGCCGACGAGGTGCTGCCCATCACCGCCTACCGGCCCGGCCTCGCCGTCTACCCGCAGGTGTCGGTCGCGCTGCAGGAGGCCACCGCCGACATCGTCTCCGGCCGGAGCGCCGACGAGGCCGCCGCCGCCTACCAGGCGAAACTGGAAGAACTCGCCGGGGGCGCCGCCAACGTCAGCGGCTGACCCGCCGATACTGGACCCATGAGGACCTGGGTCCTGCACGTCGACCTCGACCAGTTCATCGCCGCCGTCGAGTTGCTGCGCCACCCCGAGCTGCGCGGCCGGCCCGTGGTCGTGGGCGGCGACGGCGACCCCACCCGGCCCCGGACGGTCGCCGCGACCGCCACCTACGAGGCCCGCGCCCGCGGAGTCCACTCCGGCACGCCCCTGCGCACCGCGCTGCGCCGCTGCCCCGACGCCGTCTTCCTGCCCAGCGACCCGCCCGCCTACGAGGCCGCCTCCGCCCGCGTCATGGCCGTCCTGCGCGACTTCCCCGCCGACGTCGAGGTCTGGGGCTGGGACGAGGCCTTCCTAGGCGTCCGCACCGACGACCCGGAAGCCCTCGCCCGCGACATCCAGCGAGCCGTACGCGAACGCACCGAGCTTTCGTGCTCCGTCGGCATCGGCGACAACAAGCACCAGGCCAAACTCGCCTCCGGCTTCGCCAAACCCGCCGGAGTGCACCGCCTCACCGGCGACACCTGGGCCGAGCAGATGAACCACCGGCCCACGGACGCCCTGTGGGGCATCGGCGCCAAGACCGCCGGGAAACTCGCCGAGCTCGGCCTGCGCACCGTCGCCGAGCTGGCCGCCGCCGATCCCGCGGGCCTCGCCGGCCGCTTCGGCCCCACGAACGGCCCCTGGCTGCGCTATCTCGCCCTCGGCAAGGGCGAGGCCGAGGTCGTCACCACCCCGTGGATCCCGCGTGGCCACAGCCGCGAGACCACCTACCGGGAGGACCTCACCGACCCCGCCGAGATCGCCGCCCAAATCTCCGGACTCGCCCGCCAGGTCACCGCCGACGCCGCCGGAGCGGGCCGCGCCATCATCCGCGTCACCGTCAAGGTCCGTTTCGCCCCGTTCCTCACCCGGACCCGCCAGACGACGCTCCCCTCCCCCACCACGGACCCCGGGACCGTCACCGGCGCCGCCCTCGACGCCCTCGCCCGCTTCGACCTGAGCCGCCCCGTACGCCTCCTCGGCGTCGGCGCCGCCTACCAGATGCCCGCCCGGACCCGCACCGCGTCCCCGTAGAACGCCGGCCTCGCCGTCTCCTCAGCCGGGGCCGGACCCGGCACCCCGACTGCCCCGGACCCGGCCCGTCCGGTGGCAGTGGTCGACGGCGGAGCGTGCGCTCGGGTTGCCGTAGCGGTGTTTCAGCAGGTGGTCGTGCCGGCTGTCATGATCCTTGATCTCGCGCATCGCTTCGGTAGGGCGAGGCGGGCAGCAGACCCGCTGCGCTCGCGACAGCTCTGGGTGGACCGTTTCCGGAAGCAGACTTTGGGGTGGCGCGCCCGCCCGTCGGGCACGCGTTCGTTCAGCCCGACTGCGGAGAGGCCCGGGGCCTCTCCGCAGTCGGAGCAGCGCTTACATCCTTCCGGTGGTTCCACCCGTTCGCACTCCTTGTCGATGTCCGCCTGGGCCTACTCTCCGCCCTTCTGGACGTAGCTCCGCACGAATTCCTCCGCGTTCTCTTCGAGGACCTCGTCGATCTCGTCCAGAATCGCGTCGACGTCGTCCGTGAGCTTCTCCTGGCGCTCCTGGACGTCCGGCGCCGCGGAGGCCTCGGTCTCCTCGACCTCGGACTCGCGCCGGCCGGTCTGCTTCTGCCCGCCGGTGTCCTTCGTAGCCATGCCCTACCTCCATGTGCGGGGGACTGCCTCTCAGTCCATATCTTCCCCGAACGGCCCGACATTTCGCGCCGATCGTCCCCTGACCTTACCCGCTTGACTGGATAGCGCTGCTATCTAATACTGGGACCCTCGATGACACAGGAGGTTCTGAGATGTCCCCCGCTTCACTCAGCACGGCAGGCGTGCTGCTCATCACGGTGCCGACCATCGCCTTCGGCGGTGTGACGCTGCTGCGGTTCCTGATGCGGAACGTTCCCGGCTATCTCGACAACCCGGTGCGGCGCGGTCTGTGGCGGGCCGGGCACGCGCATGCGGGCGTGCTGGTGCTCTTCAGCCTGGTGGCGATGCTGTACGTGGACCAGGCGGCGCTGTCGGACCCGGTGAAGGGGCTGGTGCGCCTGGCGATCGTGGCGGCGCCGATCCTGATGCCGCTGGGGTTCTTCCTGTCGGTGGTGCGGCCCGGCGACACCAAGCCGAACAAGCTGATCTACCTGACGTTCCTGGGCGGCGCGTCGCTCGCGGCGGGGACGCTGACGCTGGGCGTCGGGCTGGTGTAGCCCGACGCCCCGCTACTCACCGCCGGTGAGGGCGGCGACGAGGTCGGCCGCGGTGCGGCAGCGGTCGAAGAGCTCTCCGACGTGGGCCTTGGTGCCGCGCAGGGGCTCCAAGGTGGGAACGCGCTGGAGGGACTCCCTGCCCGGGATGTCGAAGATGACGGAGTCCCAGGAGGCGGCGGCGACGGCCTCGCTGTACTGCCGCAGGCAGCGGCCGCGGAAGTAGGCGCGGGTGTCGCTGGGCGGATGCTCGACGGCCCGCTGGACCTCGTCCTCGGTGATCAGCCGTTGGATGCGGCCGCGGGCGACGAGCCGGTTGTAGAGGCCCCGGTCGGGCCGGATGTCGGAGTATTGCAGGTCGACGAGCTGGAGCCGGGGGTGCGACCAGGCCAGGCCGTCGCGGCTGCGGTAGCCCTCGAGGAGCTCGAGTTTGGCGACCCAGTCGAGCTCCCTGGACAGCTGCATGGGGTCTTCGGCGAGGCGGGTGAGCACGGACTCCCAGCGGTCGAGGATGTCCTTGTTCATCTCGTCCTGCGCGGTCTCGCGTTCCTCGACGTACTTGCGCGCCTGTTCGAGGTACTCCATCTGCAGTTGGACGGCGGTGAGCTTGCGGCCGTCGCGCATGGCGATCTCGTAGCGGCAGGACGGGTCGTGGGAGACGGCGCGCAGGGCCTGGACGGGGTTCTCGACGGTGAGGTCGCGGGTGAGGAAGCCGTCTTCGATCATGGCGAGGACGAGCGCGGTCGAGCCCAGCTTCAGGTAAGTGGAAATCTCCGACATGTTGGCGTCGCCGATGATGACGTGCAGCCGCCGGTACTTCTCCGGGTCGGCGTGCGGCTCGTCGCGCGTGTTGATGATCGGCCGCTTGAGCGTGGTCTCCAGGCCCACCTCGACCTCGAAGAAGTCGGCCCGCTGGCTGATCTGGAAGCCTTCGCCGCGTGAGTCCTGGCCGATGCCGACCTTGCCGGCGCCGACCACGACCTGACGGGAGACGAAGAACGGGGTCAGGTGGCGGACGATGTCGGCGAACGGCGTCGCCCGCCGCATGAGGTAGTTCTCATGGCAGCCGTAGCTGGCGCCCTTGGCGTCGGTGTTGTTCTTGTAGAGCTGGATGGGGGCGTTGGAGGGGATGGCGCCGGCCCGCTGCGCGGCGTCGTACATGACGCGTTCGCCGGCCTTGTCCCAGATGACGGCGGCGCGTGGGTTGGTGCACTCCGGCGTCGAGTATTCAGGGTGCGCGTGGTCGACGTAGAGCCTGGCCCCGTTGGTGAGGATGACGTTGGCGAGGCCGAGGTCCTCGTCGGTCAGCTGGCTGGGGTCGGCGACCTCTCTGGCGAGGTCGAACCCTCTGGCGTCGCGCAGCGGGTTCTCCTCCTCGAAGTCCCACCGCGCCCTGCGCGCCTTGGCCGCGGAGGCGGCCAGGTACGCGTTGACCACCTGCGAGGAGGTCACCATCGCGTTGGCGCCTGGCTGACCGGGTACGGAGATGCCGTACTCGGTCTCGATGCCCATCACCCGACGCACCGTCATGCGCACCCTCTGTTCGTCCGGATCTGTCTATCCGCCGTTTATATGCCCGAGCCTATGCCCTTCACAGTGCCCCAGGGTCACAGAGTTATGGCACCGACGTCTTTTCCACCTCTACCACGGGCGCCGCCGTGCTCACGGATGCCCGGCGGGGCTTGAGTATGCGCTGGATGGGACGTTCGGCGAACGCGTAGACCGCGTACGACACGACGATGGCCACGACGGTGGTGATGACCGCGGTGGCCCACGGCGGCAGGTCGCCGACGAGGAGCGGCACGAGCGCGGCGGCGATCACGGAGTGGAACAGATAGAGCGGGTACGTGGTCGCGCCGAGCGCGGTGAGCGCGGGACGGGCGCGCAGGCGCAGCAGGCCGAGGGCGACGAGCGCCATGACCAGGTAGATCAGCGTCATGGTGATGACAACGCTGACGTCGGTGACGGGCATGTTCTTGAAACCCGCGAGCTCGATCCGGCCGTGCACGCGTTCCAGCGCCGCGTGCAGGGACATGCCGTACGAGGCCGCGACGTAGATCCAGGGCAGCCAGGCGCTGCCCTGCTTGTGGATGAGGTAGAGGGCCATGCCCGCCACGAAGTAGGGCGCGTACCGGGGCATGAGGATCTCGTTGAGCACCGGGTTGCCGAGGAGTTCGGCGCCGAGCGCGGCGACGAGCCAGACGCCGCAGAAGACGAGCACCCGGCCGTAGGTGACGCCGGCCACGACCAGGATGGTGATGAGCAGGTAGAAGCGGAGCTCGGCCCAGAGCGACCAGTAGACGCCGGAGGCGTCGCCGATCTTGAACAGCCGCTGGAACATGGTGGCGTTGACCAGATACTCGCCGGTGGAGAGCTTGGGGTCGAGCGCCTTGGTGCTGGTGAGACCGTAGACGCCGGCGACGGCGAGCAGGCTGAGCCAGTAGGCGGGGTAGAGCCTGACGAGGCGGGAGCGGGCGAACGAGCCGAGGCCGCGCCCCCAGATGGTCATGAGGATGACGAAGCCGCTGATGATGAAGAACAGCTCGACGCCGAGGATGCCTAACCCGGCGATGGGGGCGAGGGCGGGGAACAGCTCGGCGGGCCGGTCGCCCCAGACGGACGCGTAGGCCACGAGGTAGTGGAAGGCCAGCACGGCCAGGGCGGCGATGAAGCGCAGGAGGTCGAGCTCGGCCAACCGGCCGTCCCCACGAGCATGCTTCGGCCGGTTCTGTTGGTGCATGGGGACTTGGACGCCCCAGTGATCATTCCGGTTCCCTCCTTTCACATCCGTCACACAGATGTTTTCTTTGCCCAAGTCGCGGTAAGCGGTCGCGATCGCCGGGGTCGGGCGCGTACCTGGTCACCCTGCGCTCTGAGCCCGCCAGGTCCGCTGAGACGTGATCGTGCGGCCTTCGCGCCGGGGTCCGGCGGCGTGCACGCGGCTCGGCCGCCGTGGCCCGCCGTGTTCTCCCAGCCGGGCACCCCGTCACTGATCGCCCGTACGGACTCCATGCCTTCGGCGCGCAGTTCCGGAGATCCGTTGTCGCCGCCATCGCGGTGGACCAGGTGGTTTCGCATGGCCGTCACCGGGGTTGCGGACGGCGCCACCTGCTGCGGGCCCGCGCCTGGTGGTGACGGCCGGTGAGGTGGCCGTCCGGGACAATGTGGTCACCCCGCCCGCCCCGGAAGGATCAGCACCATGACTCCCCGCGACCACCCCGTCCGCACACCCGTCCCCTCGTGGGAGGAGGCCGCCGAGGTTCTCCGGACGGCCGCCTCCGCCGTGGAGGCAGCGGACGGCGCCGATCTCACCGTGGCGGCCGCGGCGCGCGGCGACACCACCGCGCTCGCCGCGGCCCTGGAGCGCATAGCGGCCGCCTGCCCCGGCACGCTCGCCGTCTCCGTCCGCGCCATCACCACGCTCCCGCCCTCCGGATCGCCCCCCAGCCCAGGACGAACCGCCCCCATCTTCACAACCCCAGCACACATCGACCTCTCCGCCGCGGCCTCGGACCACACCGATCCCTTCGTCACGGGCTCAGCACACGCCGACCTCTCCCCCGCAGGCTCTGCACACACCGGATCCACCGCCGTAGGTGCGGCCCGCACCGGCCCCTCTCTCGCGTCGTCGGCTCAGGCCGAACTCTCCGTTTCAGGCAGGGTGCACGCCGGGGTCTCCGGCATGGGGCCGGGGAGCCGGGTGGACGCGGGGCTCTCGGCGCTGGCCTGGTGTGAGGACGTGGAGCTGCCGCTGGCCAGTGTGGGCAAGGTGCTGCTGCTGGCCGAGGTGGCGATGGGCATCGACGGTGGCGTCCTGGACCCGGACGAGCCGGTGTCCCTGCATGACGACGACTACTGCGGCGGGTCGGGGCTGCTGCCCGGCCTGTCCGCGCGGACGTGGACGGTCGGCGACCTGGCCCTGCTCACGGCGTCGGTGAGCGACAACACCGCGACGAACGCGCTGCTGCGCCGCATCGGCCTGGACCGGGTGAACGCCGCCGCCGCGGCGCTCGGGCTGACCCGCACCCGCCTGCTGGACCGGATCCGTGAGCCTCGCGGCCCCGAGCATCCGCCGGCCTTCGCCCTGGGCACCGCCGGTGAGCTGGCGGGCCTGGCGGCGCTGCTGTCCGGCCCGGAGGGGTGGCAGGTGCTGATGCGCGGGTGGATGCTGGCCAACACCGACCACGGCCTGGTGCCCGCCTTCATGGGGCATGACCCGGAGGGCGGCCGGCTGGCCAACAAGACGGGCACCGACGACGGCGTCCGCGCCGACGTGGGCATCCTGGGCCCTCTCGCCTACGCGGTCCTGGCATCCGGCCCGCCGGGCTCCGACCACGGCCTCGTGCGGGCCGTCCGCCAGGCGGGCGCCCTCATCACCGCGGCATCCCGTACGCTCCCCTGGCCCGCCGGTCCGGAGAGGGGCTAGCCCACGACAGGAGCCGCCGACCGGCGTTTCGACGCGGCGGCGGCTCCTGGTCGTGATCTAGAGGTACTGACCGGTGTTGGCGACCGTGTCGATCGAACGGCCGGCCTCGGCGCCCTGCTTGCCGGAGACGAGCGTGCGGATGTAGACGATCCGCTCGCCCTTCTTGCCGGAGATGCGGGCCCAGTCGTCGGGGTTGGTGGTGTTGGGCAGGTCCTCGTTCTCGGAGAACTCGTCCACGCAGGCCGTGAGGAGGTGTTGCACCCGCAGGCCCTTCTGCTTGGTCTCCAGGAACTGCTTGATGGCCATCTTCTTGCCCCGGTCGACGATGTTCTGGATCATCGCGCCGGAGTTGAAGTCCTTGAAGTAGAGCACTTCCTTGTCGCCGTTGGCGTAGGTGACCTCGAGGAAGCGGTTCTCTTCGCTCTCGGTGTACATGCGCTCGACGACGCTCTGGATCATGCCCTGGATGGTGGCTTCTCGGGAGCCGCCGTGCTCGGTCAGGTCGTCGGGGTGGAGCGGGAGGTCGGTGACCAGGTACTTGGAGAAGATGTCCTTGGCCGCCTCGGCGTCCGGCCGCTCGATCTTGATCTTGACGTCCAGGCGGCCGGGCCGCAGGATCGCCGGGTCGATCATGTCCTCGCGGTTGGAGGCGCCGATGACGATGACGTTCTCCAGGCCCTCGACTCCGTCGATCTCCGACAGCAGCTGGGGCACGATGGTGTTCTCGACGTCGGACGACACGCCGGACCCGCGGGTGCGGAAGATCGAGTCCATCTCGTCGAAGAACACGATCACCGGGGTGCCCTCGGACGCCTTCTCACGGGCGCGCTGGAAGACCAGGCGGATGTGCCGCTCGGTCTCGCCGACGTACTTGTTGAGCAGCTCCGGGCCCTTGATGTTGAGGAAGAAGCTCTTGCCTTCCTGGCCGGTGCGCTCGGCCACCTGCTTGGCCAGGGAGTTGGCGACGGCCTTGGCGATGAGCGTCTTGCCGCAACCGGGCGGGCCGTAGAGCAGCACGCCTTTGGGCGGACGGAGCTGGTGCTCGCGGAACAGGTCGGAGTGCAGGTAGGGCAGCTCGATGGCGTCCCTGATCTGCTCGATCTGCCGGGAGAGGCCGCCGATCTCGTGGTAGGAGATGTCGGGCACTTCTTCCAGGACGAGCTCTTCGACTTCGGACTTCGGGATGCGCTCGTACACGTAGCCGGAGCGGGCTTCGAGCAGGAGCGAGTCGCCGGCCCTGATGGGCTGGCCGAGCAGCGAGTCGGCCAGGCGGACGACGCGCTCCTCGTCGGCGTGTGAGATGACCAGGGCGCGCTTGCCCTCGTCGAGGAGCTCCTTGAGCATCACGATCTCGCCGACCTCTTCGTAGCCGAGCGCCTCGACCACGTTGAGCGCCTCGTTGAGCATGACCTCCTGGCCACGCTTGAGCGAGTCGACGTCGACGGACGGGCTGACGTTCACCCGCAGCTTGCGGCCGCCGGTGAACACCTCGATCGTCCCGTCGTCTCTGGCCTCCAGGAAGGTGCCGAAGCCGGATGGCGGCTGCGCCAGCCGGTCGACCTCCTCCTTGAGGGCGACGATCTGGTCCCGGGCCTCCTTGAGGGTTGCCACCAGGCGTTCGTTCTGGCCGGTAACGGCCGCGAGGTTCGCCTGTGCCTCATGGAGACGCTCTTCGAGGACCCTGGCCTGACGGGGTGACTCGGCCAGCTTCCGCCTCAGCGCGGTGATCTCCTCTTGGAGGAAGGAGACCTGTGTTGAAAGATCAGCGACCTCCCGTTCGCGCTGCGCGGCTCGAGCCTCAGCATCATCGCGAGCTGCCACGCCCCGTCACCTCCTTCCCAGTCGAGGGCGACTACTAAGGACCTTACCTATCTCGGGCCCCTCCGTAACCTGGCCGGGCAGTGTTCGTACAGTGACTATCTGTATTCGGTGAATAATCCCCAATGGGGTGTTTAATACTCCCAGCATATGAACACGGTGATCTGTTCCCGTGTCACGCATCGGCGCAGCCTCGTGGCCAAATTGTCATAGTTCTTCGGTGGTTCCCTTCGGTCTCCGGCGGCGCGGCGGCGGGGTCACGCCGTCGGCCATGCGCCTGGCGGAGACGAGGAACCCGGTGTGGCCGATCATCCGGTGATCGGGCCGCACGGCGAGTCCTTCGACATGCCAGTCGCGAACCAGGGTCTCCCACGCGTGGGGCTCGGTGAAACTCCCGTGATCGCGAATGGCCTCGACCGTCTTGGACATCTGGGTGGTGGTGGCCACGTAACAGCAGATGACGCCTCCGGGGGTGAGCGCCTTGGCGGCGGCGTCGACGCACTCCCAGGGGGCGAGCATGTCCAGGATCACCCGGTCGACGTCGGACTCGTCGATGGACGAGACGAGGTCGCCGACGACGAGCCGCCAGTTGTCGTCCATCGGGCCGCCGTAGAACTTCTCCACGTTCTTGGCGGCCACGTCGGCGAACTCCTGGCGGCGCTCGTACGAGGTCACGTGCCCTTCCGGGCCGACCGCGCGCAGCAGGAAGCAGGTCAGGGCGCCGGAGCCGACGCCCGCCTCGACCACCCGCGCGCCCGGGAAGACGTCGGCCATGCCGACGATCATGGAGGCGTCCTTGGGGTAGATGACGGCGGCGCCGCGCGGCATGGCGAGCGTGTAGTCCTGCAGCAGGTGGCGGAAGGCGAGATACTGGGTGCCGCCGGAGGAGCGCACCACGGAGCCCTCGGGCTGCCCGATCAGCTCACTGTGCGGGATGGCGCCCTTGTGGGTGTGGAAGACGCCGTCCTCCTTGAGCGTGATGGTGTGGCGCTTGTTCTTGGGGTCGGTGAGCTGCACCTGATCCCCGGGCCGGAACGGCCCATGCCTGCGGAAACCCATGGCGGCAAGGTTATAGGGCTTTCGGCGGGCTCCTGACGCGCGATATCTATGAGGGATGCTCCCGCGTGAAGTGATCGCCGTCGGCCCCCTGGTGCTGCGCGCCCCGGTGGACGAGGACGCGGCGGCGATACGTGCCACCTGCGACGATCCGCTGACGGCCCGCTATCTGCCGCTGATCTCGTCCCCGTACACGATGGAGGACGCGCACGAGCACGTGCGCCGGGCCAAGACCGTGTGGGAGTCGGGCGGAGCGGAGTTCTCGATCACCGAGGAGGGGCGTTACGTCGGCTCGGCGGGGGTGACGCCGCTCACCCCGTACGGGTCGGCGACGGTGGAGCTCGTGGTGGCGCCGTGGGCGCGGGGGCGGGGCGTGGCCGGGGCGGTGGCGCGCGGGCTGACGGAGTGGCTGCTCGACCACGGGGTGGAGCGGGTCGAGCTGGAGACCGAGGTGGAGAACCTCCCGTCCCTGCGGGCCGCCTACCGCGCCGGGTTCACCGAGGAGGGACGGCGGCGCGACGCGAAGGCGCTGCGCGACGGCCGGCGGGTGGACCTCGTGTCGTTCGCCAGGATCGCCCGCGACGGCGGCGAGCCGGTGGAGCAGGCGCTGCCGTTCTTCGAGGGCGGCGAGCTGGGCGACGGGGTGGTGCGGCTGACGCGGATGGTGGTGGAGGACGCCGCCGACTTCCACCGGATGCTGGGCGACCCGAGCGTGTCCAAATACAACATGGGGCCGGGCAGTTCGCTGGAGGAGGACGAGCGGCGCTGCCGGGCCACGGGCTACCTGTGGCTGTCGGGGCAGCGGATCGAGCTGGCGGTCAGGGACGCCGTCAGCGGGGCGTTCGCCGGTCACATCCAGCTCCTGCACAGCATGCCGGCGTTCGGCGAGGGCATGATCGGCTACTCGCTGCTGCCGGAGTTCCGGGGCAGGGGGCTGATGACGCGGGCGGTGCGGCTGCTGTCGGACTGGGCGTTCGCGCACACGTCGCTGCACCGGCTGGTGGCCGGGACCGACGCGGCCAACCTGGAGTCGCAGGCGGTGCTCGAACGTGCCGGGTTCGTGCGTGAGGGGGTGCGGCCGGAGTTCTTCCCGCAGCCTGACGGGAGCCGTACGGACGAGGTCTCGTGGCTGCGGCTGCGCCCGGGAAGACAGATTTCCTCTTGAGGTATGGCCAAGGGGCCCGTGCGGGGTGATACTCCGGGTCACCGCCCCTGAGTGTCGCGTGATCGGGCTGCGCGACCCTGTCGAGGGAGTGCCGCGATGCCGCTCGACCGTGCCGAAGTCGCCATGCGTGAGCTGGTCTCCTCCTTCACCTGCCTGGAGTCGTCCCGGCTGATGGACAGCCTGGCCCGGGCCGCCGCCGCCGTCGTCCGGGTGGGTTATGCCGGTTTCGTGCGGGTGGACCCGCTCCGGGAGGAGGCGTGTGCCGTGGTCACCCACGTGCCGCCGGGAGACCCGCTGCGGGTCCGGCTCTGGCTCGCGGAGTGCGGGGTGCTGAAGGAGCTGGCGGTGTCGCGCGGGCCGGTGCTGCTGGCCTGCGACAGGTCGGTGGGGACACCGGGGTTCCTGGCGACGCCGCTGGCCACGGTCACCTGCGACCACGCGTTCCTGTGGGCGGCGGGGCGCGCCTTCGACGACCGCGACGAGCACCTCCTCGGCCGCTTCGCGATCGCGGCCGGGCGGGCGCTGGAGGCGTCCAACGGGCTGGAGGCCGCGGCGCGCCTGCTCCGCGGCGTCCAGTCCCTCCCTCTCTCCCCCAAACCCTGCCTCCCGGCCCCCCGCCGCCTCTCCCCCCGGCCTGACCCCCGCTGACCGTACGGGGTCTGGCGTCACCCAGCGGGATCCCCTCGTACGCATCCGGCTGCGGACGGAACACCGGCCCTCCAGTCGCAGCCGCCCGAGCGCCCCGACCCGTCAAGGCAGCGCGGGGACGGCAAACTCCCGTACGGACTCGCGCCCTTCGCAGACAGGCAGTTGGATACGCGGGAAGACCGGCACCCCGGAAGTCCCCAGCGTCGGCGGGAACATCCGCGCCCCCCGTGCGATGACAGGTGGATAGAGAGAAGGCTCAGCACGGAGCCTGCGGCACGGCATGGCACGGCACGCATATGCACGGCACGGAGCGCAGTCGCACCGTACGAAGGCGGAAAGGGCCGGATTCGGACCCAGGGCCGGCTGCGGCATGAGGGCCGTTTGGGGTCCGAGGGCCGATTGCGGCGAGAGAGGCCCCTTGGGGCAGGACGAGTGCGGCGGCAAGGGCCCTTAGGCCGAGGGGTGGCAAACGCACCGTACGGACCCGGGCCCTCCCCGGACAGGCAGTTGGTGGGAACCACCGCGGGAGACCGGCACCCCCGCGTCGGCGGGAACATCCGACTCCCCCGTGCGCTGTCAGGCGGATAAAGAGGGCGCGGCACGGAGCCTGCGGCACGGCACGCACCGAGCGCAGCGGCACCACACGAGAGGAAGCGGAAAGGGCCAGATTCGACCCAGGGCCGGCTGCGGCGTAAGGGCCGTTTTGGGCCGAAGGGCCGCTTACGGCATGAGGACCCGCCTGGGGCCGGAGGGCCGATTGCGGCGCCAAGGGCCCTTAGGGCAGGACAAGTGCGGCGCCTGGTGGATCGGAGGGTCGATTGCGCGCCAGGACTCCTTGCGGCAGGACGACTACGGCGGCAAAGCCCTTTGGGGCAGGGGCCGGTTCGGGGTGGTGAGCCCACTAAGGCGATCGGGCCGCTTGGGACTCAAGGGGCAGTCGGGGCGAAGCCTGTCGGCCCGATCCCGGCGACCAGCTGCCCGTCAGCGCGGCGTGTACGGGCCGCAAGAGTGGGACACAAGGGCGGACTAGGACGGAGAGGTTCGTTCGAGAGGCTGAGACCGCAGGGCGATAGGGCTGGTTGGGGCTTGAAGGGCAAGTCGCGGCGGGAGCGGTCGGCCCGATCCCGGCGATCTGCGGCTCGTCAGCCAACGGTGTGTACGGGGCGTGAGGGCCGTACACACCGTCGTACGGGGCGCCAAGTCCGGTGGGACCCCAGGGCCGATGGGGACGGCGAGGGTCGGGCGGGAGGCTGAGGCTATTCGCGGTCTGCGTCCGTACGGTGACTAGGTCCGTACGGTGAAGGGGTTGTGTACGGGGAGGACGTCGACGTGGTCCAGCCTGAGAGGGGCTGGGCGTCGATGATGCCCGCGCCTTCGGGGAAGGCGCGGGGCGTGGGGTGTCAGCCGCGGTGGGGTTCGAAGCGGAGGGTGCGGGAGACGCCGACGCGGACGGTGGTGCCGGGGGCGATGGTGACGGGCTCGTTGGGCGGGATGTCGTAGAAGTTGGGGTCGCCGGGCGGCTGGATCTGGGTGCCGTTGACCGAGCCGAGGTCGACCAGGTTGACGTCCCAGCCGTCGAGCGCCACGCGCAGGTGGCGGCGGGAGACCGATCCGTCGGGGCTGGTCACCTTGGCCGGGCGGGCGCTGCCGCCGGCGACCTCGGGCGCCCGCTCGGGATCGCGGCCCAGCAGATAGTCGGTCTCCAGCGGCAGGGCGGTGCCGTCGTCGAGGACGAGGACGCCCAGCGCGGGGCGCGGGCCCTTGTAGGGGACGAGCGCGCGCTGCACGAGCGCGATGCCGCACACCGCGCAGTAGGGCGCGCGCGGGTCGTTGAAGTGGTCGTTCTTGCAGTCGACGCCGTAGACGAGCGGCCGGTCGCCGTGGTCCTGCTCCTGGACGGGCGCGGCCTGCTGCTCCTGCGACGGCGGGCCCATGGGCGGGTGAAGGTCGTGGGGCGGGCCCATCGGCGGCTGCAGGTCCTGGGGCGGGCCCATGAGGGGCGGGCCGGGGTCGTAGTGGTCCTGCGGGGGCGGGCCCATGGGGGCGGGCTGCTGCTCGTACTCCGGCATGGTGCCGTTGCCGGAGGACGGCGCGGCGGGCGCGGGCTCGTCGTAGGAGGGGAACGGCGCCGGTTCGGGCCTGGCGGGCGGCTGGTCGATGACCGGCGGCCCCATCTGCGGCTGGGAGTGGGGCTGCGGCTGCGGGCCGGAGGGCGGCTGGGGAGGGAGCGGCGGCGGCTGGTCGGTGCCCGACATGGGGTAGGGCGGCGCCTGGGCGGGCGCGGGCGGCTCCTGGCGCGGCATCAGGTCGGGCTCGAAGTGGAGCGCCGTGTTGGGCATCTCGCTGGTGAGCGGCCTGGAGGGAGCCGGGCTCTGGGCGGTGAGCTCGCCGACGATGCCGCCGCCGTGGACGACGCCGCTCTCGAAGCGGACGGCGGGGTGGGGGCGGCCGGCGCCGGGCAGGACCAGCTCGACGCGTTCGACGGGGCCGCCGATGAGCCGGTCGGCCCAGGTGAGCGAGTCGCTGCCGGACAGGCGCGTCTCGCCGGCCGGGCCGGTGACATGGGCGGAGGCGGCGCCGCTGACCAGGACGGCCACGCCGTCGCCGACGCGGCCGGCGACCGCGCAGGTGCCGGGGTCGCTGGTCATGGTGGCGGCGAGCACCTGGGCGGCGCGCCGCGCGAGCGCCCTGCCGTCGCCCCCGGATGCGGCCGTCTGGCGCAGCGCGTCGATCAGGCGGGTGCCGGAGTCCTCGTCGACGTCGCACACCAGGAGCAGGCCGCTCTCGTACGCGACGAGCCCGTTGCCGGGAAGCGGCCGCACCGTCCCGAAGCCCTGGTCCGTCATGAGTCCTCCCACATGACCGTGCTGCGCTCGGTCACTCAACTGTCCTTCCCGGAAGCAGGCGATGCCGTGGTGCGCGCATCACCGTGCTGGCCACCAGCCATACGCATACCCAGGCAACGGGGCCGCGTCGCGTCTCGATTCGGTGAACCGTGGGACGCGGTGAACCCGTCAACTGTGCAAGTTTGGCCAAACAGCACACTATCGGGCCAGACGTCGTGCCTTCGAATCGCAGGGCCGGCTAGATCACCGGGAAAGACACTAGTCGTGGCCGGCCGCTTATTCGAGTGGGACAAATCAGACGCCGGTGAAGACCCGGTTGACGTCGGCGGTGGACAGCACGCCGTAGATCTCGCCGCCCCGCTCGACGAGGAGGTACTCGCCCGCGGGGGTTTCGCGCATGGCTTCGATGAGCGGCTCACCCACCAGGTCGGCGGCGAGGACCAGGGACGGCTCCAGGGACTTGGCCATGGAGCCGACGTTCACCCAGGGGCGCCGGTGCTCGGGCGTCGCCTGCACGGCCGACTCGTTGACGATGGCGAGCGGGCGGCCGTCGTGGTCGACCACGACGAGCGCGCCGGCGTGCTCCTCCGAGGCCCGGCGCAGCGCCTCGGCGAGCGGCGTCTCGGCCGTGACGGGGATCGCCCTGCGGGCCAGGGTGCGGGCGTTGACCTGGGGGATGCGGGCGCGGATGCGGGCCGCGCGCAGCGACTGGGAGGCGCCCATCCAGATGAAGGAGGCCAGCACGAGCGGCCAGATGAGGTCGCGGAAGTCGATCTCCTGCCCGGTGGCCGTCGCCAGCGCGAAGGGGGCGGCGACGAGCAGCGCGGCGAGGATCCGGCCGCCCCAGGCCGCGGCGACGGTGCCGGTGCCGGGATCGCGGGCGATCTTCCAGATCCCCGCGCGGAGCATGCGGCCGCCGTCGAGCGGCAGGCCGGGCAGCAGGTTGAAGACGCCGACGATGAGGTTGGCCACCCACAGCTGCCAGATGAGCACCTGCGGGATCCCGTCGCCTTCGACCAGGAAGACGTCGGCCAGCCAGCCGACGCCGGCCAGGCCGAGGGAGAGCGCGGGCCCGGCGGCGGCGACCATGAACTCCTTGCCGGGGGTCGGCGGCTCCTTCTCGATCTCGGAGACGCCGCCGAGCAGGTAGAGGGTGATGCGGCGGACGGGCAGGCCGTACCACTTGGCCAGGACGCTGTGGGCCAGCTCGTGCAGCAGCACCGACACGTACAGCAACACCGCGAAGGCGAACGCGACGCCGTAGGCCCCGGCGGCGCTCACGCCGGGGATCATGTAGCGGAAGGTGTCACCGAAGAGCCAGGTGATGAAGGCCGCGACGATGAACCACGTCCACGACACGTAGACCGGGATGCCGAACGGCTTTCCCATCAGAATTCCGGAGGATTCCTGTCGCGGGCTCTGCTCGCTCACCGCACTCCTTGCCGTCCAAGCGCCGTCCACATGCCGTCGGAGCCGTCGAACGCGCCGTCGAAAGCGCCCTCGGCCACGGGCTGTGCCTGCCTTGATGCTACGCGCCGCGCAGGGTGATCCAGGACGCGCGTGTCCCTTTTGTGCCGGGGCATTGTGTCGGAGGGGTGGCCTAGAGTGCGGGTCATGACGTTGACCGAGCCGGAGATCATCGGAGCCCTCTCCCCGTCCCGGGCGGGCGACTTCATGACCTGCCCGCTGCTCTATCGCTTCCGGGTGGTCGACCAGTTGCCGGAGAAGCCGTCGCAGGCGGCGGTGCGCGGCACGGTCGTGCACGCGGTGCTCGAGCGGCTCTACGACCTGCCGGCGCCGGAGCGGTCGGTACGCGCCGCCCTGGAGCTGCTGGAGCCGCAGTGGCTGCGGCTGCTGGAGGAGGACCCGCAGCTGGCGGAGATGTTCACCGGCGAAGGCGAGCAGGCGGCGTGGCTGGCCCAGGCGCGCGAGATGCTGGAGCGCTACTTCACGCTGGAGGATCCCACCCGGCTGGAGCCGGCCGAGCGCGAGCTCTACGTGGAGGCGGTGCTCGACGGCGGGCTGATGCTGCGGGGCTACGTCGACCGGCTGGACGTCGCGCCGACCGGCGAGGTCCGGGTGGTCGACTACAAGACGGGCAGCGCCCCGGGGCCGGAGTTCGAGGCCAAGGCGCTGTTCCAGATGAAGTTCTACGCGCTGGTGCTGTGGCGCCTGCGCCGCGAGGTGCCGCGGCTGCTGCAGCTGGTCTATCTGGGCGGCCGGGGCGAGGTGCTGCGGTACGCGCCCGACGAGGCCGATCTGCTGGCCACCGAGCGCAAGGTCAAGGCGCTGTGGAAGGCGATCGCGCGGGCGCTCGACACCGGCGAGTGGCGGGCGCGGCGCAGCCGGCTGTGCGACTGGTGCGATCACCAGGCGTTGTGCCCCGAGTTCGGCGGCACTCCCCCGCCGGTGCCCGACCGGCAGCCGGGCGACACGGTGCGCGGCAGCCGCCGCGCCGCCACCGACGAGCTGTAGCCGCCTTCTCCTCCTGCAGGAGGAGGAGCCCCGGCTCACCTGGGCTTACAGTGAAGCGGTGCGCGCAGACCGAACGACGTTCCATGACTCGGTCCTGGCGGTGCTGGCGGCCGTGGTGTCGCTGTCGCTGTTCCTGACCGAGAACGTCGGCCGGCTGGAGGCGCAGGGGCTGGTGGTCGACGGGCTGCGCGGCCCCGACTCCCTGGGCGCCTTCCTGGTGCTGTCGAGCTGCGCTCCGGTGGCGGCGCGCAGGCGCTGGCCGCTGGCGGGGCTGTGCGCGAGCCTGGTGCCCGAGACCTTGCTGGCGGCCTTCGGCTACGGCTACGGCCTCGCCGGGGTGGGGGCGCTGGTGATGCTCTATTCGGTGGCCGCCAACCGGGGGCTGGCCGCGGCGCTGGGCGGGCTGCTGGTGTCGCTGGCGGTCTACTCGGTGGGGGCGGCGGCCGGGCCGGTCCGCACGGCCCACTGGAGCGACCATCTGATGATGGCCGTGGTGCTGGTGGCGGTCTGGGGCACGGGCCGGAGCATGCGGCTGCGCAGGGCGTACCTGGAGGAGCTGAAGGACCGGGCGGCGCGGCTGGAGCGGGCGCACGCGGCCGACACGCGGGCGGCGCGGGCGGAGGAGCGCTCCAGGATCGCGAGGGAGCTGCACGACGTGGTGGCGCATCACGTGTCGGTGATGACGGTGCAGGCGGCCGCGGCGCGCAAGGTGCTGGCGTCGGATCCCGACGTGGCGCGGGAGGCGCTGACCGCGATCGAGCACACCGGCCGGCTGGCGATGTCCGAGATGCGCGACATCGTGGGCGTGCTGCGCACCGACGCGGGCGTGGAGCTCGGGCCGCAGCCGGGGGTGCGCGATCTGCCCGCGCTGGTGGAGCAGATGACGGAGGCGGGCCTGCCGGCGCGGCTGTCGGTCGAGGGCGAGGCGGTCCCGCTGCCGGCGGGCGTCGACCTGGCCGCCTACCGCACGGTCCAGGAGGCGCTGACCAACAGCCTGCGCCACGCGGGGCCGGGCGCGAAGGCGGTGGTGACCGTGCGTCACGGACGGTGCGAGCTGGACGTGCGGGTGGTGGACGACGGGCGCGGCGAGGCTGCGCGACCGGAGGAGGCGGGTCACGGTCTGGTCGGAATTCGCGAGCGGGTGGCCCTCTGTGGTGGAATTCTGAACATCGGCCCGAAATCGGGGGGCGGTTTCGAGGTGCGGGCGAGGTTCCCGTTGAAGGACGGATCATGACGATCAGGGTGCTGCTGGTGGACGACCAGCCGCTGCTGCGCACCGGTTTCCGCCTGATCCTCGAGGCAGAGCCCGACATCACGGTGGTCGGTCAGGCGGGCGACGGCAAGGCCGCGCAGGAGCAGACGAGGGCGCTGCTGCCGGACGTGGTGCTGATGGACATCCGCATGCCGGGGGTCGACGGGATCGAGGCGACCCGCCGGATCGTCCGCGACGCGCCCCGGGCGGTGCCGTCGGCGCACGTGCCGAAGGTGCTGGTGCTGACGACCTTCGACCTGGACGAGTACATCGTGGAGGCGCTGCGGTCGGGGGCGTCGGGGTTCCTGCTGAAGGACGTGCCGCCGGACGAGCTGGTGCAGGCGATCCGGGTGGTGGCGGCGGGCGACGCGATCGTGGCGCCGAGCGTCACGCGCAGGCTGCTCGACCGGTTCGCGGCCCGGCTGCCGGCGGCTCACGAGCAGCCCGCGCCCGCGCGGCTCGACCGGCTGACCGAGCGGGAGCTGGAGGTGCTGCGGCTGATCGCCAAAGGCATGTCCAACGCGGAGATCGCGGCCAAGCTGGTGGTCAGCGAGACGACGGTCAAGACCCACGTCGGCAACGTGCTGACGAAGCTGGGGCTGCGCGACCGCGTCCAGGCGGTGGTGCTGGCCTACGAGACGGGCCTGATCACCCCGGGCGCCCTGTCGTAGCGGACGCCCGGAGCGGCGATCAGGCCTGCGCGGCGTCGTCCGCGGCGGCTCCCGCGGTGGCGACCGGGGCGTTCTCCGGGAAGTGGCAGGCCACCTGGTGGCCGTCGGCCAGCTTCTCCAGCGGCGGCTCGACCTTCTTGCAGATCTCCTGCGCCTTCCAGCACCGGGTGTGGAAGCGGCAGGCGGGCGGCGGGTTGAGCGGGCTGGGCACGTCGCCGGTGAGGCGGATGCGCTCGCGGTCCCTGCGCGCCTTCGGGTCGGGCACCGGCACCGCCGACAGCAGCGCGTTGGTGTAGGGGTGCATGGGCGCGGCATACAGGCTCTTGCGGTCGGCGATCTCGACGATCTTGCCGAGGTACATGACCGCGACCCGGTCGCTGATGTGCCGCACCACCGACAGGTCGTGGGCGATGACCACGTAGGTGAGGTCGAGCTCGCTCTGCAGGTCCTCCAGCAGGTTGACCACCTGGGCCTGGATGGACACGTCGAGGGCGGAGACGGGCTCGTCGGCGATGATCAGCTTGGGCTTGAGCGCGAGCGTGCGGGCGATGCCGATGCGCTGGCGCTGGCCGCCGGAGAACTCGTGCGGGTAGCGGTTGTAGTGCTCGGGGTTGAGCCCGACCAGCTCCAGGATGTCCTGGACGGCCTTCTTGGTGCCCTGCTCGGTCTTGA
This sequence comes from Nonomuraea sp. NPDC050478, assembly GCF_044458265.1. NCBI lineage: Bacteria > Bacillati > Actinomycetota > Actinomycetes > Streptosporangiales > Streptosporangiaceae > Nonomuraea > Nonomuraea sp. NPDC050478. The sequence goes on from NZ_JBITHT010000007.1 coordinate 406,978, forward strand.
TGCCCTGGATGCGGAAGGGCGCGCCGACGATGGCGCCGACCGTGTGCCGGGGGTTGAGCGACGAGTACGGATCCTGGAAGATCATCTGCATGTCGCGGCGGAGCGGCCGGAGCTTGCCCTGGCCCAGGTGGGTGATGTCCTGGCCCTCGAAGACCACCTTGCCGCCGGTGGGCTCCAGGAGGCGGGTGACCAGCCGCCCGGTGGTGGACTTGCCGCAGCCGGACTCGCCCACCAGGCCGAGGGTCTCGCCCTTGAACACCTCGAAACTGATCCCGTCGACCGCCTTGACGGCGCCGACCTGCCTTCTGAACAGGCCCGCGGTCACAGGGAAGTGCTTCTCCATGTTGTGCACGGAAAGAAGCGGCTCGTTCTCGCTCACTGGGTCTCCAGGACTGGCTTGATCTCGTTCTCCCACAGCGCCCGCCGTTCCGTCCTGGGCATGTGACAGCGCACCAGGTGGCCGCGCTCGGTCGAGGCCAGGTCGGGGACCTCGGTGGACGCGCGCCCCTCGGTGCGCTCGGCGTACGGGCAGCGGGGGTGGAAGGCGCAGCCCGGCGGCACGTTGATGAGGGACGGCGGGGAGCCCTTGATCGGCAGCAGCCGTTCGGTCGGCTCGCGGTCGAGCCGGGGCATCGAGCCGAGCAGCCCCCAGGTGTAGGGGTGCTCGGGCTGGTAGAAGATGTCGTCGGCCTTGCCGTACTCGACGCATTTGCCCGCGTACATGACGAGGATGTCGTCGGACAGCTCGGCCACCACGCCGAGGTCGTGCGTGATGATGATGAGCGCGGAGTTGAACTCGCGCTGCAGGTCGCGCATCAGGTCGAGGATCTGCGCCTGCACGGTCACGTCGAGCGCGGTGGTCGGCTCGTCGGCGATGAGCAGCTCGGGGTCGCAGGAGAGCGCCATGGCGATCATCGCGCGCTGGCGCATGCCGCCGGAGAACTCGTGCGGGTAGCTGTCGACGCGCCTGGCCGGCTCCGGGATGCCGACGCGGCCGAGCAGGTCGATGGCGTGCTTGCGGGCGACCTGCTTGCTGACGTCGTGGTGGATCCGGTAGGCCTCGATGATCTGGTGGCCGACGCTGTAGTACGGGTGCATCGACGAGAGCGGATCCTGGAAGATCATCGCCATCTTCTTGCCCCGCAGGCGGCGTACCTGCTCGGCGGACATGGCGACGAGCTCCTCGTCGTCGAGCCAGATCTCGCCGGAGATCTGGGCCCGGCCGCCCTTGTGCAGGCCGAGGATGCCGAGGCTGGTCACGCTCTTGCCGGAGCCGGACTCGCCCACGATGCCGAGGGTACGGCCGCGTTCGAGGGAGAAGGTGAGACCGTCGACCGACCTGACGAGGCCGTCGTCGGTGGGGAAATGGATCTTCAGGTCCTTGACGTCAAGAAAGCTCACGACAACCTCACCCTCGGGTCGACCCAGGCGTAGAGCAGGTCGACGATCAGGCTCGCGACGACCACGAAGCTCGCGGCGAACAGGACCACTCCCATGACCTGCGGCAGATCCTGGTTTCTGATGGCCAGGATGGCGAACTGACCGAGGCCGGGCAGAGTATAGGTGGTCTCGGTGAGGATGGCGCCACCGATCAGCAGGCCGAAGTCGATGCCGAAGAGGGTCAGGATGGGGGTGAGCGCGGCCCGCAGGCCGTGTTTGACCACCACATCCCGTTCTCGCAGGCCCTTGGCTCTGGCGGTGCGGATGTAGTCCTCCCCCATGGTGTCCAGCATGCCCGCGCGGGTGAGCCGCGCATAGGTGGCGGCGAACAGGAACGCGAGCGTGATCCATGGCAGCAGCAGGTTGTAGGCCCATTGCGCCGGATTCTCTGTGAAGTCCGTCCACGAGCCGCCCGGCGGTGTCCAGCCGAGTCCGTAGGAGAAGACGACGAGCGAGACCATGCCGGTGAAGAAGATGGGCAGCGACACGCCGGCCAGGGCGGTGCCCATCGACAGGCGGTCGAAGAAGCTGCCGCGCCGCAGCGCGGAGATGACTCCTACGGAGACGCCGGCGACCACCCAGAGGATCGCGGCGCCGATGGCGAGGGAGAACGTCACCGGCATGCGGTCGATCAGGTCAGGCCAGACGGGCTGGCCGCTGATGAAGGAGTAGCCGAGGCAGGGCGCCGGGCAGTGCTCCACACCCGCGCCGTAGTCGTACTCGGCACCGAGGAAGATGCCTTTGAGGAACCGGCCGTACTGCACGATCACGGGATCGTTGAATCCCAGCCGCTCGGCGACCAGGGCCACCGTCTCCTCCGTGGCCGCGCGGCCGACGTACCGCGAGGCGAGGGACTCGGGGGTGGACCCGGCCCACTGCGGCACGACGAAGAAGATGCCGAAGGTGACCATGCTGATCACGATCAACATGGCGATCGCGCCGATGAATCGTCTGATGATGTATGTGAGCACCGCTACCGGCCGGATGGCCTGCCCGTCGCCGGGCAGGCCATCCCTGCCTTCACCTGCCTTCGCTAGATCCCCGTACCTCGCCTGCTATTCGACGCCGAGCAAGATGTAGTCGTACATGCTCTGGCCTTCGTTGTAGGCGATGTTGGTGACGCCCTGGCCGCGCATGAGCAGGGCCTTGGCCCAGACCACGGGCAGCAGGGAGGCGTCCTCCATGACCGCCTTGTCGACTTCCACCCACAGCTTGGCGCGGGCCGTCGCGTCGAGCTCGGCCGAAGCCTGGTCGATCAGACCGTCGACCTTGTCGCTCTTGACGCTCAGGTTGTAGTTGCCGGCGTCGCGGATGGTGCGGCTGTCGACGATGGCCTGCATGAAGCCGTAGCCGTCGGGCCAGTCGGAGCCCCAGCCGTGACCGGCCAGGCCGATGTTGTTCTTCTTGACGTACTCGACGTTGCCGGCGTAGTCGGAGAAGTAGCTGGAGGCCGGGAAGCCCTTGAGGTTGAGCTTGATGTTGGCCTTGGCCAGCGCCTGCTGCATGGCCTCGGCCAGCGCCTTCTCGCGCGGGCGGTCGGCCCGGTAGACCATCGTGGTCTCGAAGCCGTCAGCCTGGCCGCAGGCGGTGAGGGCCTGCTTGGCCTTCTCGACGTCGCCCTTGTTCTCCGGCGTCTGGTAGAGGTCGAACTTCTCCTGGCCGACGATGGGCGGCGGCATGACGTTGGTCGCGATGTCGCCACCGGCGACCGGGCCTCCGTAGGCGGTCTGGTTGGCCACGCGGTCGGCGGCGAACATGACGGCCTTGCGGCACTCGACGTTGTCCAGCGGCGGGTTGTCCGGGATCACCGAGATGTACCAGAGCCTCGGGATCACCGGGTTGTCCGTGCGGGCCTTCATCGCCGGGTCAGGCAGCACCTTGCCGAGCGCGGCCGGCTGGAGACCGGTGCCGGGGATGTCCAGGTGGATGTCACCGGCGATGAGCTGGTTGTCGAGGTCGTCGGCGTTGACGTTGAGCTGGACCTCGATGCGGTCGGGCAGCGCGGGACGGTTCGGGTCCGTCGCCGGGTCCCACTGGTCGTTGCGGACCAGGGTGAAGCGCTTGCCGATCTCGTTGGTCTCGAACTTGTACGGACCGGACGAGACGACCTTCTCCCGGTACTTCGCACCGGTGTCCTTGTCCTTCGGCACCGGAGCCGTCATCGGCATCTGGACCACGTAGTCCATCGACGCGAACGGGTTCTTCAGGTGGAAGACGATGGTCTGGTCGTCAGGGGTCTCGATGGCGGAGCTGTAGTCGGCGTCCGGGGTCTTGTAGACGCCCTTGAAGTCCTTCGGCCAGTCGAGCAGCTCGTTGAGGTACGACGGGCCGTGCGGGAAGGTCTCCTTGTCGAAGGAGCGGGCCACCGCGTAGGCGACGTCCTTCGAGGTGATCGGGGTGCCGTCCTCGAACTTGAGACCCGACTTGATCTTGTACGTCCAGGTCTTGCCGTCGGCGCTCGGCTCACCGAGGGACTCGGCGAGGTCCGGGATGACGGTGTTGCCCTCGGCGCCCGGTCCGGGCTTGTACATCGTCAGCGTCCGCCAGTAGAACCGGCCGAAGTTGAACGAGTAGCCGTAGTAGGTGTCGCCGGGGTCGAGGCTGTCCCAGTCGGAGGAGTGCGCGGCCTTGAGGGTCCCGCCCTTCTTGGTGGAAGGGTTGTAGACCTGGGTGAGGGCGGCATCGGCCGCGGGTTGCGCGGCCGCGCCCGAAGCCGACTGCGCCGGCTGCTGCGTACCGCCCCCTCCGCCGCCGCAGGCGGAGAGCACCAGGGCGAGCGCCGCTGTCGCGGCCCCTGCCAGTGCGGATTTCCTTCTCATTGATACCCCTTGTTAGTGGAGATGGGGATGGAGCGTTGGCGAATGTCAGTGAGCCCGGGGGTCGAAGGCGTCCCTCAACCCGTCGCCGAACAGGTTGAAAGCCAGCACGGTGATGAAGATCGCCAGACCGGGGAAGATCACGAAGTGCGGCAGCGTGTAGAACCGCACCGCTTCGGAGAGCATGCCGCCCCACGTGGGGGTGGGCGGGTTGATGCCGACGCCGAGGAAGGACAGCGCGGCCTCGAACAGGATGTTGGCCGGGATGAGCAGGGTCGCGTAGACCAGGATCGGCGCCATCAGGTTGGGCAGGATCTCCCGGAACAGGATGTAGCCGTTGCGTGCGCCCAGGCTCCTGGCGGCGTCGACGAACTCGCGCTCACGCAGCGACAGCGTCTGGCCGCGGACGATGCGCCCGATGCTGGGCCAGCTGAAGAAGCCGATGATGAAGATCAGCATGGCGATCCGCAGCCCGTTGCCCTCCAGCCCGAACCCCTCGTTCGGCATCACGCCGACCAGCGCGATCGCGAAGACGAGCAGCGGGAAGGCCAGGAACACGTCCATGATGCGGCCGATGATCTGGTCGACCCAGCCGCCGAAGTAGCCGGCGACGACGCCCATGACGGTGCCGATCAGCACCGACACGATCGTGGCCAGGAAGCCGATCAGCAGCGAGATGCCGGCCCCGGCGACGATCCGGCTGAAGATGTCGCGGCCGTTGACCGGCTCGACGCCGAGCAGGTGCTCGGCGCCCATGCCGCCGTAGGCGCCCAGGGGCAGCAGGGTGTTCGGGTCGATCGCGTCCTGGTTGAACTCCAGGGGGTCCTGACCGAACAGGTTGATGATGGGCGTGGCGAAGATCGCCATGAGGATCAGCAGGAGCACGGTGATGCCGCCGGCGAGCGCGATCTTGTCGCGCCGCAGCCGCATCCAGGCGATCCGGGTGAGGGACCGGCCCTGGACGGCTCTGTCCGCTCCGGAAAGCGTGGGCTCCGGCGGCACCTGCGCCGAAGCACCGGAAACGTCGAGCGGTGCGGTCATGCCGGATAGCCCCCTGAATTCTCAGACGACGTTGTCTGGAGTTTCGTCTTTCAGACCGCTTCGTCGCGACCTTCAGGAGGCAGAATGTATGGCCTGAGCTGCGCTGACTAGCCCCTCAGACCGCTATGTGGCTCAACTGTGATTGACGCGAAACGCATTCGTATCGATCTTGGTGGGATTGTCCACGGCCAGTCCTGGTTGCGTCTCAGATCCGTGACATACGCGGATCTAGCTGATGCCACGTCGCCGGAGAAGATCCTCGATGTCCGAGAAATCGTCATCGCCCTTCGAGGCCTTCTTGTTCTCGACGGCGGGCTTGGCGGCCGCCTGCGGCCGGCCTGCGGCGGGCGCCTGAGCGGAGGGCTTCGCCGGGGCCTCGGCGGGGGCGGGCGCCCCGGACTCGGCCTTGCGGAGCTTACGGCCGCGCAGCACGCCGGAGACGACGAACAGCACCACCGAGAGCCCGGCCACGGCCACGCCCGACCACACCACCGGGTTGAACACCAGGTTGGCCACGAACCCCACGGCGGTGGAGCCGATGGTCCAGATCGCGCGCAGGGCGTCGGTCAGGTAGGCGGCCAGCGGCAGCAGCGCCCAGGCGAGCATCCGCAGCCCCGAGGCCGCTCCCCTGCGCCGGAACGCCAGGAAGCTCAGCACCAGCCCCGCGGCGGTCAGGCCGATGCAGAGCGGGAACCAGGCGATCTGTTCGAAACCCATTCGGGACACCCCTCGGTATGCGCGTTTCTCTCCATCCTGGCACGCGATCCGGCGTCTGCCCCTCCTCCGGGAGAACCACCGATCCCTTAGGGGGACCCGGCTCCCGGCCTACGGGATCTCCGGGTTCGTCCCCGAGGGCTCACCCGTGCGCCTTCTCGCGCCCGTACGGGAGCGTGAGGGCGTCAGGCGGCCAGGAGGGCGCGCAGGTCGGAGGGGCCGACCTCCGCGAGAGACGAGACCACCAAGCGGCCCGGCGCCGGTTCCACCGGCAGCAGGCTGGGCACCGCGACCACCGCGCAGCCCGCGGCCGTCGCCGCGGCCACCCCGTTGGGCGAGTCCTCCAGCACCACGCAGCGCACCGGCTCGACGCCCAGCAGCTGGGCCGCCGTCAGATAGGGCTCCGGGTCGGGTTTGGTGCGGAGGACGTCGTCGGCGGTGACGACGGCGTCGAACCGGTCGCGCCCTACTTCCTTCAGCACCGCGTCCGCGATCTCCTTGAGCGAGGCGGTCACCAGCGCCACCGGCACCCCTTCGTCACGCAGCGCGTCGAGCAGCTCGGAGGCGCCCGGCATGACCCGCACGCCGCCCGCCAGGCGGGCCACCATGCCGGTCGCCATCCACTCCCGGACCGTCCACGCGGGCACCGTCGACTCCGACACGGCCAGCATGTAGTCGACGGTGCGCTCCATGGAGCCGCCGACGAGGTGGGCCTGGTGCCCGGGGGTCCACTGGGCGCCGAGCTGCTCCATCACCTCGGTCTCGACCTCCAGCCACACCGTCTCGGTGTCGACCAGGAGGCCGTCCATGTCGAAGAAAACCGCTTCCACCCGTGCTCCCTGGGACCGACGGACCGTCAGACGTTGAAGTATTTGGCCTCGGGATGGTGCGCGACGAGGGCGGAGGTGGCCTGCTCCGGGTGGAGCTGGAACTCCTCCGACAGCGTGACCCCGATGCGCTCCGGGTCGAGCAGCTGGAACAGCTGCACCTGGTCCTCGAGGTTGGGGCAGGCGGGGTAGCCGAACGAGTAGCGGCAGCCCTGGATGTTGACCTTGAGCATGTCGTCGAGCGACTCGTCGCCGCCGATGCCCCACTCCGACCGGGTGCGGGCGTGCCAGTATTCGGCCAGCGCCTCGGTGAGCTGCACCGACAGGCCGTGGAGCTCCAGGTAGTCGCGGTAGGCGTCCTTGGCGAACAGCTCGGCCGTGGCCTGGGAGATCTTGCTGCCCATGGTGACGACCTGCAGGCCGACCACGTCGGTCTCCCCCGAGTCCTTGCCCCGGAAGAAGTCGGACAGGCACAGGTGGCGGTCGCGGCGCTGGCGCGGGAACGTGAAGCGGGTGCGCTCGCCGCCCGACTCGTCGAGGATGATCAGCGAGTCGCCGTCGCTGACGCACGGGAAGTAGCCGTAGACGACGGCCGCCTCCAGCAGGCCCTCGGTCTGCAGCCGCTCCAGCCACATGCGCAGCCTCGGCCGGCCTTCGGCCTCGACCAGCTCTTCGTAGCCGGGGCCGTCGCCGCCCCTGGTCGGCTTGAGCCCCCACTGGCCGAGGAACAGCGCCCGCTCGTCGAGGAAGGCCGCGTAGTCGGCCAGCGGGATGCCCTTGACGATGCGGTCGCCGTGGAACGGCGGCTTCGGCACCGGGTTGTCGGCGGCCACGTCGGAGCGGGACGGCAGCTCCTCGACGGGGGTGCGGTCGAGCTTGGCGCCGGTCTTGACCCGCCGCTGGCGCAGCGGCGGCAGCTGGGCGCCCGCCACGCCGCGCTTGACCGCCATGATGGCGTCCATCAGGCGCAGGCCCTCGAAGGCGTCGCGGGCGTAGCGGACCTCGCCCGCGAACAGCTCGGCGAGGTCCTGCTCGACGTAGGCGCGGGTGAGCGCGGCGCCGCCGAGCAGCACGGGGTACTTCTCGGCCAGGCCCCTGGAGTTGAGCTCCTCCAGGTTCTCCTTCATGACCACGGTCGACTTGACCAGCAGGCCGGACATGCCGATGACGTCGGCCTTCTGCTCGTCGGCGGCCTCCAGGATGGCCGAGACGGGCTGCTTGATGCCGAGGTTGACGACCTCGTAGCCGTTGTTGGACAGGATGATGTCGACGAGGTTCTTGCCGATGTCGTGCACGTCGCCCTTGACGGTGGCCAGCACGATGCGGCCCTTCGTCTCGCCCTCGACCCGCTCCATGTGCGGCTCCAGCTGGGCGACGGCGGCCTTCATCACCTCGGCCGACTGCAGCACGAACGGCAGCTGCATCTGGCCGGAGCCGAACAGCTCGCCGACCGTCTTCATGCCGTCGAGCAGCACGTCGTTGATGATCTCCAGGGCGGGCCGCTGGGTCAGCGCGTCGTCGAGGTCGGTCTCCAGGCCCTTGCGCTCGCCGTCGATGATGCGCCGCTTGAGCCGCTCCCACAGCGGCAGCGCGGCCAGCTCCTCGGCCTTGCCTGCGCGCAGGGCCGCCGCGTCGACGCCCTCGAACAGGTCCATGAACCGCTGCAGCGGGTCGTAGCCCTCGCGCCGCCGGTCGTAGACCATGTCGAGGGCGACCTGGCGCTGCTCGTCGGGGATGCGCGCCATCGGCACGATCTTGGACGCGTGGACGATGGCGGAGTCGAGGCCGGCGTTGACGCACTCGTTGAGGAAGACCGAGTTGAGCACCATGCGGGCGGCCGGGTTGAGGCCGAAGCTGATGTTGGAGACGCCGAGCGTGGTCTGCACGCCGGGGTAGCGGCGCTTGAGCTCGCGGATGGCCTCGATGGTCTCCAGGCCGTCGCGCCTGGTCTCCTCCTGGCCGGTGGCGATGGGGAAGGTGAGGCAGTCGACGATGATGTCGTCGACCCGCATGCCCCAGTTGCCCGTCAGGTCGTCGACGAGGCGGCTGGCCACGCGCACCTTGTGGTCGGCGGTGCGGGCCTGGCCCTCCTCGTCGATGGTGAGCGCCACCACGGCGGCGCCGTGCTCGCGCACCAGCCGCATGATCCGCTGGAAGCGGGAGTCGGGGCCGGTGCCGTCCTCGTAGTTGACGGAGTTGACCGCGGCGCGGCCGCCGAGCATCTCCAGCCCGGCGCGCAGCACCTCCGGCTCGGTGGAGTCGAGCATGATCGGCAGGGTGGAGGCGGTGGCCAGCCGGAACGCCAGCTCCTTCATGTCGGCCACGCCGTCGCGGCCGACATAGTCGACGCACAGGTCGAGCATGTGGGCGCCGCCGCGCGCCTGGTCGCGGGCGGTCTCCACGCAGTCGTCCCAGCGGCCTTCCAGCATGGCCTCGCGGAAGGCCCTGGAGCCGTTGGTGTTGCACCGCTCGCCGATGGCCAGGAAGGAGGTGTCCTGGCGGAACGGGATCGTCTGGTAGAGGGAGGAGACGCCGGGCTCGGGGTGCGGGCGGCGGCGGACGACCTCCCGGCCGTGCACCCGCTCGACCACCTGGCGCAGGTGCTCGGGGGTGGTGCCGCAGCAGCCGCCGACGATGGACAGGCCGTAGTCGCGGACGAAGGTCTCGTGGGCGGTCGTCAGCTCCTCGGCGCTCAGCGGGTAGTAGGCGCCGTCGGAGGTGAGCACGGGCAGGCCGGCGTTGGGCATGCACGACAGCCGCAGCCGCGAGTGGCGGGCGAGGTAGCGCAGGTGCTCGCTCATCTCGGCGGGGCCGGTGGCGCAGTTGAGGCCGATCACGTCGACGCCGAGCGGCTCGATCGCGGTGAGGGCGGCGCCGATCTCGGAGCCGAGCAGCATGGCGCCGTTGGTCTCGATCGTCACCTGGGCGATGATCGGCACGTCGCGCCCGGCCGCGTCGATCGCCCGCTTCGCGCCGAGCACGGCGGCCTTGACCTGCAGCAGGTCCTGGGAGGTCTCGACGATGAGCGCGTCGGCGCCGCCGGCGATCAGGCCGGCCGCGTTGTCGCGGTAGGCGTCGCGCAGGACGGCGAACGGCAGGTGGCCGAGCGTGGGCAGCTTCGTGCCGGGACCCATCGAGCCGAGCACGAAACGCGGCCGGTCGGGCGTGGACCAGTGGTCGGCGCGCTCCCTGGCGATCCTGGCGCCGGCCTCGGAGTATTCGTAGACGCGGTCGCCGATGTCGTACTCGCCGAGCGCGGCGAGGTTGGCGCCGAAGGTGTTGGTCTCCACGCAGTCGACGCCGACGGCGAAGTAGGCGTCGTGGACGCCCGCGACGATGTCGGGGCGGGTGACGTTGAGCACCTCATTGCAGCCCTCGTGGCCCTGGAAGTCGTCGAGGGTCGGGTCGTGGGCCTGGAGCATCGTTCCCATGGCGCCGTCGGCGACGACGACTCGCTGGGACAGCACTTCTCGAAATGACCGGGCGATGCTCATGCGCTCCAGCTTATCGGCTGCGCCACACCGGGATCCCCCGCCCGCCGGGCCCCGCCTCGCACGTCCAGCGCCTGGTGCGACGCCCTCCCCTCCGGAAGGGGACACACCAGGACAAGGCGGCGAAGAACCGTCCTCCGGCAGGGCCCGCGGGCTCAGCTCGCAGCGTACGCCGCTCCGCCCCGTCCCTCGCCTGACCTGGCGTTCCATCACAGGCTGTACGGCGGGAGCCACTGATCGCGCTTACCACGTGACAGGAGTACCTCCTCACCGCATAGGCTTAGCGCGATGGTGCAGACAGGAGGCGACACGTGATCGAGCTCGAAGGGCTCCCCGAGCTCGTCGACCCGGTGCTCATTGCCGCGTTCGAAGGGTGGAACGACGCGGGCGAGGCCTCGAGCGGTGTGATCGCCCATCTCGAGTCCGCCTGGAAGGCCGAGCCGCTGGCCGAGCTGGACCCTGACGACTACTACGACTTCCAGGTCACCCGCCCCGTCGTGGAGATGGGCGACGGGCTGACCCGGTCGATCATCTGGCCGACGACGAGGCTGCTGCGGGCACGGCCGCCGGGCAGCGAGCGCGACGTGGTGCTGCTGCGCGGCATCGAGCCCAACATGCGCTGGCGGTCGTTCTGCGCCGACATCATCGACGTCTGCCGGGAGCTGGGCGTCGACATGGCCGTCATGCTGGGCGCGCTGCTCAACGACTCGCCGCACACCCGTCCGGTGCCGGTCCTCGGCTCGGCCACCGACGACGGCCTGGCTCGCTCGATCAACCTGGAGCTGAGCCGCTACGAGGGCCCGACGGGCATCGTCGGGGTGCTGCAGCACGCGTTCGGCCGCGCCGGCCTGAGCGCCGTCACGCTGTGGGCGTCGGTGCCTCACTACGTGGCCCAGCCGCCCAACCCGAAGGCCACGCTGGCGCTGCTGCGCCGGTTGGAGGACGTGCTGGAGATCCCGATGCCGCTGGGCGACCTCGACGAGGAGGCCCGGGCGTGGGAGCACGGCGTCGACGAGCTGGCCTCGCAGGACAGCGAGGTGGCCGAATACGTCAAGGAGCTGGAGGAGCGCAAGGACGCGGCGGAGCTGCCCGAGGCGAGCGGCGACGCGATCGCGGCCGAGTTCGAGCGCTACCTGAGGCGCCGCGACCGCGACACCGACGGCTGACGTCCGGCGTTCGCTTCCCCGCCGAGCGGCCGCGGCCATGGGCGCCTTGGACGCCGGCGGACATTTGCGACTAAAAACCTAAACGCCGGACTTTTTCCGTACGCCGGTTCATAATCGGGTTTCCGCTGACCGTCCACGTGAGGCCGATCATGGCGATTCCGTCCGGAAGCCCGCACCTGACCAGCCAGGACACCAGGCGTCTGGTCCTGCAGATGGCCGCGCCCCTGCGTGAGGACGGGCCCAGCGGTCAGGTGACCCACTTCCTGGCCCTGCTCCAGGACCGTCTCCCCCTCTGGCTGGGTGTCCTGCGCGACCTGGAGCACCGCGCGGGCCGGGGTCAGGTGCGCGACAACCTCGTCGTGGTGGCGCGGGCCGGCATCGGCTACTACGCGGACGTGCAGTCGGCCGCGCTGCCGGTGTTCTCCTCCCCCGCGGTCACCGTGCGCTTCCGGCACGCGCTCAAGGCGAACGGGCTGGGACCGCCCGCCGAGGTGACCCCGCTCGCCTCGTACCTGCGGGAGGAACGACTGCTCGGCCGGGTGGCCGGGGAGGTCGACCCGGAGGCCAGCGCCCGGCTCCTGCTCGCCGGCTGCCTCCGCCACGCCTTCGTCGAGCTCTTCGTCGGCGCCGACGCCGGACCGTCACGCGAAACCGCCGCCGAGGAGATCGTCCGCGAACTACGGCTGGAACCCCGGTGAGACTGGAAAACGGGCTGAGCGGACCCCCCGGGGCCGTCCTCCGGACGCGGCCAGAGCCACAGGCCGCCGCGCGGAGGCTGCCCGGCGGTGCGGGGAGACCGCCCGGCGGTGGGCGGAGGCCGCCCGGCGGTGCGCGAAGGCCGCCCGGCGGTGCGCGAAGGCCGCCCGGCGGTGGGCGAAGGCCGCCCGGCGGTGCGCGAAGGCCGCCCGGCGGTGCACGAAGGCCGCCCGGCGGTGCACGAAGGCCGCCCGGGGATGCACGAAGGCCGCCCGGGGATGCACGAAGGCCGCACGGGGATGCACGAAGGCCGCACGGGGATGCACGAAGGCCGCACGGGGATGCACGAAGGCCGCCCGGGGATGCGGGGAGGCCGCACGGCGGTGGGGTGTCAGCCGGCTGCCGAGGTGGCCGTGTGGTGGCGCAGGGCCTGGTCGTGGCGGTGCCAGACCAGGGCGGCCACGTCGGGGTCGGCGCCCAGCGGCGGGGTGACGAGGTCGGCGCCGGCGGCCGCCAGGCGGGCGTGGAAGAAGCCGGGCGCCAGCAGGTAGGAGGCCAGCGCCACCCGGGCCGCCGGGCCGGAGCGCAGCCGTTCCATCGTCTCCCCCAGCCCCGGCGAGCCGGAGGAGACGAAGGCGGCGGTGACCGGGCGGGACAGGCGGACGGCGAGCTGGTGGGCGGCGGCGCGCACGCCGGCCAGCGCGGACGGGTCGGAGGACCCGGCCGCGCCCAGCACGACCGCGTCCGTGGCGCGCAGCCCGGCCCTGTTGAGCCGGCGGGCGAGCGTGGCGGTCAGCAACCGGTGCGGGCCGAGCGGCGGGGCGACGAGGGCGCCTGGCCGGTGCTCGGCGAGCACCGCGGGCAGGTCGACGTGCACGTGGTAGCCGCCGGCGAGCAGCAGCGGGACGACAACCACCGGCCCGGGGACGGCCGGCAGCACGTCACGCAGCAGCGGCGCGCTGATCTCCAGGTAGGCGAGCTCGACGCGGCGGCGGGGCCGGGCCGCGCGGACGGCTCCGGCCAGCGCGGACAGGGTGCGCTCCCCCTCCTCGCTGCGGGTGCCGTGAGCGGCCAGGACGAGCGTCGGGGTCACCGCGCGCCCTCGTACCGGCAGGCGAGCCGGTAGCCGCGCTTGACCACGGTCTCGACGATCCCGGCCGGCCCGAGCGCGCGGCGCAGGCGGGTGACCGCCATCTCGACCGCGTGCTCGGCCGAGTCCCTGACGGCGCTGCCGGGCAGGACGGTGCGCAGGTCGGCGCGGGAGACCACGTGGCCGGGCTTGTCGGCCAGGCGCTTGAGCACGGCCATCGGGGCGGGCGGCAGCGGCCGCAGCTCGCCGTCGACGACCACGGCGTGACCGCGGATCTCCAGGCGGTGCCCGCCTGCTTCGAGCCGGGTGACGGACTGGGCGGGCAGGTGGCGGGCCAGGACGCGGGCCAGCGCGCCGAGCCGGGCCCGGTCGGGCTGCAGGGTGGGCACGCCGCGGTCGGCGAGCGGGCCCGCGGTGACCGGGCCGACGCAGGCGGCCACGACGGGGCCGGCGAACGCGGCCAGCAGGGCGTCCTCGGCCCCCTCCGCGCGGGCGGCGTTGAGCATGGCGTGCACGGCGGGCGCGCTGGTGAAGGCGACGGCGTCGACGGAGCCGGAGACCGTCTGGGTGATCAGGCGCCGCAGCGGCGACGGGTCGCGGTACGGCAGCCACCGGTAGACGGGGATCACGATCACCTCGGCGCCGGCCCCGCGCAGGTCGGCGACGAAGTCGGTGAGCGGCTCGCCGTGCTGCTGGACGGCGATGCGGCGGCCGCGCAGGTCCTGGGCGAGCAGGTAGTCCTTGACCTCGGCGCAGGATTCGGTGGCGGGGGTCCAGTGGTCGTTGAGCCCGGCGGCGCGGACCGCGCCTCTGGCCTTGGGCCCGCGGGTGAGCAGGCGTGCCCCGGCGAGGTGGTCGCCCAGGTCGGAGGAGAGGCCCCAGCCCTCCGCCGCGGCCATCCAGCCGCGGAAGCCGACGCCGGTGGTGACGACCACGTCGTCGACGGGCCTCTCCAGGCTCCGCCGGGTGGCGGCGAGCAGGTCGGCGTCCTCGGCGAGCGGGACGAGCCTGATGGCGGGGGCGCTCAGCACCCGGGCGCCGCGCCGTTCGAGCAGCGCCCCGAACTCCTCGCGCCGGCGGGTGGCCGTGACGCCGACGGTGAAGCCCGCCAGCGCGTCGGGCGCCGTCTCGGGCGAAAGGACGGCGTCCCCGATGGATGACCCGCTCATGCGAGAACCTCGTCGTGGATCGGGACACCCGGCCGGGCCCCGAGCACCCGGCCGGGCATCACACGTACGTGAACCGGAAGTGAGATCACGCCTTCATCGTGGATTCGGAGGGTTTCCGCGCTGGGTCTCTTCTGTTACCGCTGTGCTACAAGCGACAGCCCGCGCGGTTGGCGGCGGACCCGGGAGGGAAACCCGTCGGTGTGCGACGCGGCTATTCGGGGAGGCGCGGGTGACGGTGCGGCCGATCCTGGCTTTCGACGATCCGGCGCTCCGCTCGGTCGCGGAGCCGGTCAAGGACTACGACAAGGAGCTGCGCGGGCTGGTCAAGTCCATGACGGCGACGTTGCGGGCGGGCACCGGCCGGGCCGGGCTGGCCGCTCCTCAGGTGGGGGTGCCGCTGCGGGTGCTCGTCTACGCCTACGAGGGCGCGTCAGGCCATCTCGTCAATCCGCGGCTGGAGCTGTCGGAGCGGCGGATCACGGCGGACGAGGCCTGTCTGTCGGCCCCGGGCATCTGGTGGCCGCTGCGGCGCGCTTTCATGGTCGTCGCGCGTGGCCGCGACATGTTCGGCAAGCCCGTCACGGTGCGGGCGCTGGGCGTGCTGGCGAGGGTGCTGCAGCACGAGTCCGATCATCTGGACGGGGTGCTGTTCAGCGACCACCTGTCAGCGGACGAGCGCGAACGCTTTCTGGCCGCGGCGCTGCCCTCGGGATGAGCGCGCGGCGCTGTTCCGGATCCAGGCCGCCCCAGACGCCGTGCGTCTGGCCGCTGCTGATCGCGTAGTCGAGGCACGGCTCCCGTACGGGGCACGTGTGGCAGATCGTCTTGGCGCGTTCCACCTGCGACTGGCCCGGACCCTGGAGCGAGATCGGGAAGAACAGCTCAGGGTCCAGGTCAGAGCAGGCGGCCCTGCGTGACCAGTCGAGCATCATCATGCTCATCGCGCCTACCCAGCGCCTTCCGGGTCATACCTCTTCGAGCAGGCGGTCCCAGTCGAGCAGGAACCTGTCGAGCCCGTAGCGCGCCAGCGCGGCCGTCCGCGCGGCCTTGCCGGCCTGGGCGGCCCGCTCCGGGTCCGCCGCGAACTCCCTGAGCGCCTGGGCCAGCACGTCCACCCGGGTGGAGACGACGCCCGCCTCGGGCGGCACCGCCTCGACGGCCTCGGTGGCGGCCAGCGCGACCACGGGCATGCCCAGGGTCATCGCCTCGATGAGGGCGAGCCCGAGCGAGGTCCACCGGTAGGGGTGCAGGTAGACCCGCCGTCTGGCGAGCTCGGCGTGCATGCGGGCCTGCGGCAGGTCCTCGTACGTCCCGTACGGGAGACCTTCGACCTTCATGCCGAACAGGTCGAGCGGCACCTCGGCGGCGAAGCGCGGCAGCAGGTCGGTGCCGGCCACCCGGGTGCGCCGGACGGGCTCGTTGACCACGACGCCCGCCCTGGGCAGTTCGCCGATGTAGAGGTGGCCGGGGTCCACGACGCCGTGCTCGACGACCCGGGTGGGAGCCCGGCCGTTGTCCCAGAACAGCTCGTTGAAGTGGGTGACGTGCACGAGCGTGATGTCGGAGCGGTCCGCCAGCGGGTGGCGGGTGCGGGGCACGTCGCCGACCGGCGTGTTGTGCTCGACGTAGACGCCGGGCAGGTCGCGGCCGAGCCACTCGCGGGCCAGGTCGAGCTCGTGCGGGCGCTGGTAGACGACCACGTCGACCGGCTCGTCGCGGAGCCGGTCCCACGGCACTTCCCGGGCGCTCCCCGGCCACGGATAGGTGTCGGCCCGTCCCCTGCCGTCGGGACCGCGGCCGGGGACGAGCGGCAGGACGTACTCGTGGCGGCCGTGCACGAACGAGGTGGTCCACGAGCCGTGGACGTGCCAGAGGAGGATCCTCACCAGCGGCTCCAGCCGAGCGCCCGCGACCAGGCGGAGCCGCCGGCGGCGACGGGGGCCGGCGCGGCGTCCGCCTCGCGCAGCAGCCGTTCGGCCACGTCGGTGAGGTCGTCGGCGACCTCGGGAGCGTGCTCGATCTCCTCGCGCCGCGTCTCCACGGTCGGCACCAGGATGCCGCGCGCCCCGGCGGCCCTGGCCGCCTCCATGTCGCGGCCGATGTCGCCGACCATGACACACTCGCGCGGGCTCACGTCCAGCACCGCGGCGGCCCTGATGAGCAGGCCGGGCGCGGGTTTGCGGCAGGTGCAGCCGTCGCCGTCGTCGTGCACGCAGATCGCCCACGCGTCGAACGGCCCGAGCAGTTCCTCGACCCGGGCGTTCACCTGTTCCATCTCGTCCGCGGTGATCAGGCCCTTGGCCACGCCCGACTGGTTGGTCACCACCGCCACCGGCAGGTCTGCGCGGCGCAGCCTGCTCAGCGCCTCCAGCGCGCCCGGCATGGGCCGGACCCGGGCCGGGTCGCCGTTGTACGGGACATCCCTGATCAGGGTTCCATCCCTGTCGAAGAGCACCGCCCCGGGACGTCGTTGTTCGAACACCATCCACCTCCGTCGCGTGGCCCACAGCTACCCGGCGCCATATCGGGCAAACAACTACTCAATGTGACCAGACGCCAGAGTTCGGGGGTGTTTGCCCATTTCAGCGAGGGGGGTGTGTTTGAGGAGCGCTCCTCTCGGTAGCCGTTCTCCTAATCTTCGCAGGAAGGGAACCGATGAGATTTCTCGGCATCAACGCGATCTTCCATGACCCCGCGGCGGCCCTGGTCGTGGACGGGAGGGTGGTCGCCGCCGCGGAGGAGGAGCGGTTCAGCCGGCGCAAGCACGGCAAGCGCCCGCTTCCGTTCTCCGCGTGGGAACTGCCGGAGCAGGCGGCCGCCTGGTGCCTGCGGGAGGCGGGCATCGGCCCCGAGGACGTCGACGCGGTGGCCTACTCCTACGATCCCGCCCTGGTCGAGCAGCGCCCGGACGGCGACTGGGAGGACCTGCGGACCCGCTACGCGGTACGCGCCCCGCTGTTCCTGTCCACGGCGCTGCCGGGGCTGGACGCGGCGCGGGTGCGGTTCGTGCCGCACCACATCGCGCACGCCGCCTCGGCGGGGCTGGCCTCGCCCTGGCGCGACTGCGCAGTGCTGGTGTGCGACGGCCGCGGCGAGAACGTCTCCCACCTGGCCGGCCGCTACACCGGCGGCGAGCTGGAGGTGCTGGCCGCCCAGCCGCTGCCGCACTCGCTCGGGCTGATGTACGAGGACGTGACCGAGCACCTGGGATTCCTGCGCTCCTGCGACGAGTACAAGGTGATGGCGCTCGCCTCGTACGGGCGGCCGCGGTTCCTGGAGGAGCTGCGCGAGCTCGTCTACGCGACGGGCGACGGGGGCTTCCACGTGACGCCGATCGAGTGGGGCGGGTACGCCAAGGCGCTGCGCAAGGGCGAGCAGTGGACGGACGACCACGCCGACCTGGCGGCCAGCGTGCAGGCCCGGCTCGAAGAGGTGCTGCTGGACCTGGCCCGCTGGCTGCACGAGCGGACCGGCGAGCGGCGGCTGGCCCTGGCCGGCGGGGTCGCGCTGAACTGCGTGGCCAACACCCGGCTGCTGGCCGAGGGGCCGTTCGACGAGGTGTGGGTGCAGCCGGCCGCCGGCGACTCCGGCACCGCGCTGGGCGGGGCGCTGCACCTGGCCCAGGTGCACGGGGAGCCGGCCGCCCCGATGAGCACCGCGGCGCTCGGCCGCGGCTTCACCGACGAGGAGCTCGGGGCGTGGCTGGACGTGGCCCGCGTCCCGTACACGCGCCCCGCCGACCTGGCGGCGGCGGTGGCGGACGAGCTGGCCGCCGACCGGCTCGTCGCCTGGTTCCAGGGGCGGTCGGAGTACGGGCCGCGGGCGCTCGGGCACCGCTCGCTGCTGGCCCACCCGGGGCACGCGGCCAACACCGAGCGGCTCAACGACGTCAAGGGGCGGGAGCAGTTCCGGCCGATCGCGCCCATGGTGCTGGAGGACCGGGCCGCCGCCGTCTTCGGCCGGGGGCCGGTGCCGTCGCCGTACATGCTGTTCGTGCACGACGTGCTCCCCGGCTGGCGTGAGCGCGTCCCCGCCGTGGTGCACGTGGACGGGACCGCCCGGGTCCAGACCGTCTCCCCCGCCGCCGATCCGCTGATGGCGCGGGTGCTGGCCGAGTTCGAGGCGCGGACCGGGCTGCCCGTCGTGGTCAACACGAGCCTCAACACCGCCGGGCGGCCCATGGTGGACGACCCGCGTGACGCGCTGGAGTGCTTCGGGTCCTCGCCGGTGGAGGTGCTGGCCCTGGGGCCCTACCTGATACGGCGGGGGGAGGTGTTCGCGTCGTGATCACGGTGGTGATCCCCACGATCGGGCGGCCGAGCCTGCGCGCCACGCTGGCCGCGCTGGCGGACGTCCCGGTCGTGGTGGCCGACGACCGGCCGGGCGCCGCCGAGCCGCTGGAGGTGCCCGGCGGCGTACGGGTCGTGCGTTCGGGCGGGCGCGGGCCCGCGGCGGCGCGCAACGCCGGCTGGCGGGCGGCGGACACGCCGTGGGTGGCGTTCCTGGACGACGACGTGGTGCCGTCGCCCGGCTGGGCGCGCGCGGTCTGGAAGGACCTGATGGACCTGCCGGAGGACGTGGGGGGCAGCCAGGGGCGGATCACGGTGCCGCTGCCGTCCGGGCGACGGCCCACCGACGGCGAGCGGCACACCGCCGGGCTGGTGGACGCCGACTGGCCGACGGCCGACATGGCCTACCGGCGCTCGGCGCTGGAGCGGGTGGGCGGTTTCGACGAGCGGTTCCCGCGCGCCTACCGGGAGGACGCCGATTTGGCCCTGCGCGTGCGGCGGGCCGGTTACCGGCTGGTCAAGGGGGCGCGGGTGACGGTGCACCCGGTGCGCGACGACGGTTTCTGGGCCAGCGTCAGGTTCCAGCGCGGCAACGCCGACGACGCCCTGATGCGCCGCCTGCACGGGCCGGCCTGGCGCGCGGCGATCGGCGTCCGCGGGCGCCTGCGCGGCCACGCCCTCACGACGGCCTTCGCCGCCGCCGCTCTCGCCCTGGGCACCGCCTACAGCCTGACCGCTCACCAGGCCGCCTTCTCCCGTTGGAGGCGCGTCAGAGGGCCGGCGGGGGCCGGGGCCTGGCTGGCGGGGGCGGGGTGGGTGCTCATGACCGGGGAGTTCGTGTGGGCCCGGGTGCGGCCGGGGCCGCGGAGCCCCGGCGAGGTGGCGCGGATGGCCGTCACCGGCGTGCTGATCCCACCGGTGGCCTGCTGGCACCGGCTCAGGGGGGAATGGGAGGTGCGGCGATGAGCGCTCCGCGGGTGCTCGTGGCGCGGCTCGACGACGCCGGGGACGTGCTGCTGGCCGGCCCCGCCGTGCGGGCCGTGCGCGGGCGGGCGGGCGAGGTCGTCTTCCTGGCCGGCCCCCATGGCAGCGCGGCCGCCGGGCTGCTGCCCGGGGTGGACCGGGTGGTGGAGTGGCGGGCGCCGTGGATCATGAGCGAGCCGCCGCCCGTGACGCGGTCCGAGGTGGACGCGCTCGTCCGGGAGGTACGCGGCTGCGAAGAGGCGCTGATCCTGACCTCGTTCCACCAGTCGGCGCTGCCGCTGGCCCTGCTGCTGAGGCTGGCAGGGGTAGGGCGGATCGCCGCCATCAGCGACGACTACCCGGGCTCGCTGCTCGACGTGCGCCACCGGGTCGACGAGAGCGTCGACGTGCCGGAGGCGGAGCGGATGCTGGCGCTGGCCCGCGCCGCCGGGTTCGAGCTGCCGCCCGGCGACGACGGCAGACTCGCAGTTCGACAGCCACTTCCGGATATCAGCCGAGAAACAGGGCAATTGCTCAATGTCGGCGGCGTTGCCGACAAAGGCGCGTATGTCGTGGTGCACCCGGGGACCTCCGCTCCCGCCCGGACCTGGCCCGCAGAGAGGCATCGCCAGACCGTACGAGAGCTGGTCCACGACGGGCACCAGGTCGTGGTCACCGGCAAGGAACGCGATCTCACCGCCTTCGTCGCCGGCGAGGACGCCGTGGACCTCGGCGGGCGGACTTCGTTCGCCGAACTCGCGGCCGTCCTCCAGCGTGCCGGGGTGCTCGTGGCGGGCAACACCGGCCCGGCACATCTGGCGGCGGCGGTCGGCACGCCGGTGGTCAGCCTGTTCGCCCCTGTCGTCCCCGCCGAGCGGTGGGCCCCGTACGGCGTGCCCACGGTGCTGCTCGGTGACCAGCACGCGCCCTGCCGGGCGAGCAGGGCGCGCGTCTGCCCGGTCCCCGGGCACCCGTGCCTGTCGCAGGTGACGAGTGAGCAGGTGGTCAAGGCAGTGAGGGAGCTGACGCAGTGAAGATCGATCTCATCTCGGAGCACGCCGACCCGCTCGCCGCGATCGGCGGCGTGGACTCCGGCGGTCAGAACGTGTACGTGGCCGCGCTGGCCACCGCGCTGGCCGCGCGCGGCCACTCGATCGTCGTGCACACCCGTCGCTCCCACGCCGCCCAGCCCTCGTCGGTGCGGCTCTCCCCCCGCATCACCGTCGAGTACGTGCCGGCGGGCCCGGCGGCCCCGGTGCCGAAGGACGAGCTTCCCCCGTACATGCCGGAGTTCACCGACCGGCTGGCCGACCGCTGGGCGCTGCGCGCCCCCGACGTGGCGCACGCGCACTTCTGGATGAGCGGGCAGGCGGCGCTGCAGGCGGCGGACGGGTTCCCGGTGGTGCAGACGTTCCACGCGCTCGGCACGGTGAAGCGGCGCTGGCAGGGCGGCGCCGACACCAGCCCCGCGCACCGCGTGGCCACCGAGCGGGCCATCGGCCGGCGCGCCGACGCGGTGCTGGCGACCTGCGGCGACGAGGTCACGGAGCTCGTCGCGATGGGCGTGCCCGAGCGGCGGATCACGGTCGTGCCGTGCGGCGTCGACCTGGAGACGTTCTGCCCGGACGGGCCGGTGGCGCCGCGCACGGAGGGGCCGATGGTGCTCAGCATCGGCCGGCTGGTGCCGCGCAAGGGCGTCGACACGGTGATCGCGGCGCTGCGCCGGCTGCCCGGCGCCGAGCTGGTCATCGCGGGCGGGCGAACCGACGACGAGGAGGCGGTGCGGTTGCGCGAGCTGGCCGAGGGCTACGGGCTGGCGGACCGGGTGCACGTGATCGGCAGCGTGCCGCGCGAGCACGTCCCGGCGCTCATGCGCGCGGCCGACGTGCTGGTCACCGTGCCGTGGTACGAGCCGTTCGGGCTGGTGCCCGTGGAGGCGATGGCGTGCGGCGTGCCGGTCGTGGCGTCGGCGGTCGGCGGCCACCTGGACACCGTGGCCGGCTGCGGGCTGCTGGTGCCGCCGCGAAGGCCGAGAGCGCTCGCCAGGGCGCTGAAGGAGGTGCTCGGCAGACCGGACATGCGCCGGGAGATCGGCGGGGCCGGCGCACGCCGGGCCCGGGAACGGTACGGCTGGCCGCGCATCGCCGAGCAGACCGAGGCCGTGTACACGCAGGTGATCGACGGACAGCCGCGCCGTCTCGCCGCGCTGGGGGGGTAATCATGGACACGCATCTGGAGAAGCTCCGCACGGCCCTGACCAGGGTCGACGACCACGCCACCACGATCCGCGCCTGGGGCGGCAAGCTCGGGGGCGTGCTCGCGGCCGGGGGCAGGCTGCTGGCCTGCGGCAACGGCGGGTCGGCGGCCGAGGCCCAGCACCTGACGGCCGAGCTGGTCGGGCGGTTCCGCGCCGACCGGTCGCCGTACGCGGCGATCCCGCTGCACGCCGACACCTCGTCGCTCACCGCGATCGCCAACGACTTCGGCGCGGACGAGATCTACGCCCGCCAGGTGCACGCGCACGGCCGTCCGGGCGACGTGCTGATCTGCCTGTCGACAAGCGGCCGCAGCGCCAACGTGCTGGCCGCGGCGCGGGCCGCCCAGGAGCGCGGAATCCTGTCGTGGGCGCTGACCGGGCCCGCGCCGAACCCGCTCGCCGACCTGTGCGACGACGCGGTCGCCGTGCCCGCCGACGAGACGGCCACGGTGCAGGAGGTGCACCTCGCCATGATCCACATGCTCTGCGACGCGGCCGAGGAGGCCCGGTGACGGATCCACGGCGGGGCCGGGACGTCCATCGCGGTCCCCCGCCGCCGGGTCCGCTGGTCGTGATCGGCGACACGCTGCTGGACGTGGACGTCGACGGCGAAGCCGTGCGGCTCTGCCCGGACGCGCCGGTGCCGGTGGTCGACGTGACGGCCGAGCACGCCCGTCCCGGCGGGGCGGGGCTGGCGGCGCTGCTCGCCGCCCGTGACGGCGCCGACGTGGTGCTGATCACCGCGATCGGCGACGACCCCGCGGGGCGCCGCCTGTGCGGGCTGCTGTCGGCCGAACTGGAGCTGGTACGACTCCCGCTGCGGGGCGAGACCGTACGCAAGACCCGCGTACGAGCCGGAGGCCAGACACTCCTGCGCCTGGACACCGGCGACGGAACCGCCCCACCCTTCCCAGAAGCGCCCACAACCGGACCCGCCCACCAGGACGAAGTCCCACCACGAGAAGCCCCCGAGACCAGAGACGCGCACTCTGACCTCTTCGACCACCACGCCCGACCCGCCGACGACCACACACCCGCCACAGATCAAACCCCACAAGACACAGACAGCCACACCATCGCCGCAGGCGAAAATCCGCAGCACGCGAACGTGACCGCCTCCAACCCACACACGCTGGAACCGAATCCAACCGCCGCAGGCGGAAACACAACCACCGACCCACACACCCCGGAGCCGGACCCAATTCTCGCGAAGGGAAACGCTAGCGACGCAGACGTGATCGTCACAGGCGGAAACACGACCGCCGACCGACACACCCGGGAAGGGGGCCCAACCGCCACCAACAGAAGCGTGCGCGACACCGAACTGACCGCCGCAAGCGGAAGCGGGAGTGCCGCCAACCCACACACGCCGGAATCGGACCCAGCCTCCGCTGACGGAAACACGCGCGACACGGTCGTGACCGCCGCAGGCGGAAGCGTCAGTGGTGCCGAACGACACATGGGGGAGTTCGGGCCGGATGCCGGCGTCCAGGGCGTGACGGCCGAGGGCGTGGATATGGCCGCCGTAGGGGGACATCTGGCCGCTGTGGATGGGTATGCGCGGGCGGTTGAGGTGGTTGCGGGGGCGGGGGCGGTGCTGGTGGCGGATTACGGACGGGGGGTGGCGGCGGTGGCGCGGGAGTTGTTGCGCGGCTGTGCGGCGCCTGTGGTGTGGGATCCGCACCCGAGAGGCGTCAGGCCGCCCCGGGGATGCGCGCTGATCACGCCGAGCGAGGCCGAGGCCAGGTTGCTGTGCCCGGGCGAGTTCCCGGGCGCCGACCGGGCGGCGCGCGCCATCCGGGAGGAGCTGGACGCCGGCGCGGTCGTGGTCACCCGGGGCGCCGGGGGCGCGTCCCTGGCGCTGGCCGACGGCACGATGCTCAAGATCCCGGCGCCGGTCCGGGCGAGCGGCCAGGACCCGTGCGGCGCGGGAGACAGGCTGGCCGGGGCCGCGGCGCTCGCGATGCGGGCCGGGGCCGGCGTGGCGGAGGCGGTGATCACGGGCGTCGGCGAGGCCTCGCGGTTCGTCGCCGGCGGCGGCGCGGCCGCCGTCCGCGTCCAGGAGCAGGAGCTGGGCGACCGGCCGCGCACCGCCGTCGAGGTGGCCGAGCTGGTCCGGGCGTCCGGCGGCCGGCTGATCGCCACCGGCGGCTGCTTCGACCTGCTGCACGCCGGGCACGTCAGCCTGCTGCGTCGGGCCCGCGCGCTCGGCGACGCGCTGGTCGTGTGCGTCAACTCCGACGAGTCCGTGCGCAGGCTCAAGGGCCCGTCGCGCCCGATCGTGGACGTGACCGGCCGGGTCGAGGTCCTGCGCGCGCTGAGCTGCGTGGACGCGGTGCTGGTGTTCGACGAGGGCACTCCGGTCCGCGCGATCGAGCTGCTCCGCCCCGACGTGTGGGTGAAGGGCGGCGACTACGAGGGCGGCACGCTGCCCGAATCCGAGGTCCTGGCCGGCATCGGCGCCGAGACGGTGGTGCTGGACCTGCTGCCGGGACGTTCGACAACCAATCTGATCAAGGAGATCCGATGAACGTACTGATCACGGGGGGCGCCTCGGGCCTCGGCCTGGCCACCGCGGAAGCGGTCGAGAAGGAGGGCTGGCGATCGTTCGTCGTCGACGTCCGCGAGCCGAGCCAGCGCTTCGAGCACGCCACCGCGGACCTGGCCGATCGGGAGCAGGCCGAGCGCGCCGTCCGCGAGCTGGCCGAGCGGGCCGGCGGGCTGGACGCGGTCGTCACCGCGGCCGGCATCGACCGGTGCGGGCGGCTGGAGGACGTGCCCGCCGACGACTGGGAGCAGGTGGTCAAGGTCAACCTGCTCGGCACGGCCTCCGTCGTGCGGGCCGCGCTCCCGTACCTGAAGAGGTCGCGCGGCCGGATCGTCACCTGCGCGTCCACGCTCGGGCTGCGCCCGCTGAGCGACGCCTCGGCCTACAGCGCGTCGAAGTTCGGCGTGGTCGGGCTGACCCGGGCGCTGGCGGTCGAGCTGCGCGGCGAGGTGGGGGTCACCCTGCTGGTGCCGGGCGGCATGCGGACGGGCTTCTTCGACGGACGGCCCGAGCAGTACAAGCCCGGCCCGGAGGCAGGGCTGAACGACCCCGCGGACGTCGCCCAGGCGATCGTGTTCGCGCTGGGCAGGCCGGTCGGCTGCGAGATCAGGGAACTCGTCGTCTGCCCGGACACGGAGACATCATGGCCCTAGAACTCCTGGTGCTGCGCGGGCTGGGGCTGGGCGACCTGCTCACCGCCGTGCCCGCGCTGCGCGCGCTGCGCCAGGCGCATCCGGAGCACCGGATCACGCTCGCCACCCCGGCCTATCTCGGCCCGCTGCTGCCGCTCACCGGCGCGGTGGACGAACAGATCGACGTGTCCGGGCCCGGCCCGGTGCCGTTCGAGCGGCCGGACCTGGCGGTCAACCTGCACGGCCGGGGCCCGCAGAGCATCGAGGCGCTGCGCCGTACCGAGCCGGGACGGCTGATCAGCTACGAGACCGGCCCGCCGTGGCAGGACGGCGTGCACGAGGTGCGGCGCTGGTGCGACCTGCTGAGGTGGTACGGCATCCCGGCCGACCCGCAGGACCTCACGCTCGGCGTCTCCGACCGTACGGGGCCGGCGATCGTGCATCCCGGCGCCGCCTACCCGGCCAGGCGCTGGCCGCCGGAGCGGTTCGCGAAGGTGGCGGCGCTGCTGGACGACGACGTGGTCGTCACCGGCAGCGCCGAGGAGGCCGGGCTGGCCAGGAGGGTGGCCGAGCTTGCCGGGCTGCCGGCGGATCGGGTGCTCGCCGGCCGCACCGACCTGGCCGAGCTGATCGAGCTGGTGAGCAGGGCGCGCCTGGTGGTGTGCGGCGACACCGGCGTGGGCCATCTGGCGACCGCGTTCTGCGTGCCGTCGGTGGTGCTGTTCGGGCCGGTCTCCCCTGCGCAGTGGGGGCCGCCGCCCGGGTGGCGGCACGTGGCGCTGTGGGCGGGCAGCCGGGGGGACCCGCACGGCGACCAGCCGGACCCGGGCCTGCTGAAGATCGAGGTATCCGAGGTCGTCGACGCCGCGATGGAGGTCACGTCATGAGGGCGCTGGTCACCGGAGGAGCCGGGTTCCTCGGCTCCCACCTGTGTGAGCGGCTGCTGGACCGGGGGGCTGACGTGGTGTGCATGGACAGCTTCCTCACCGGCGGGCCGCGCAACGTGGAACACCTGGTCGACCGTCCGTCGTTCCGCATCATCGAGTGCGACCTGACCGGCTACGTGCACGTCGCCGGTCACGTGGATCTGGTGCTGCACTTCGCCTCGGCCGCCTCGCCGGCCGACTACCTGCGCTACCCGATCGAGACGCTGCGCGTCGGCAGCGTCGGCACGCTGCACGCGCTCGGGCTGGCCAGGGAGAAGGGGGCCAGGTTCGTGCTGGCGTCCACCAGCGAGGTGTACGGCGACCCGCTGGAGCACCCGCAGCGCGAGACGTACTGGGGGAACGTCAACCCGGTGGGGCCGCGCAGCGTCTACGACGAGGCCAAGCGCTTCGCCGAGTCGCTGACCACGGCCTACCGCGACTCGCGCGGCACCGACACCGGCATCGTGCGGATCTTCAACACGTACGGTCCGCGCATGCGGCCGTTCGACGGCCGTGCCATCCCGACGTTCATCCGGCAGGCGCTGACCGGCGAGCCGATCACCGTCACCGGCGACGGCTCGCAGACCCGGTCGATCTGCTACGTGGACGACACGGTGTCGGGCGTGCTGGCCATGGCCGAGAGCGACTTCGACGGCCCGGTGAACCTCGGCAACCCGGACGAGCTGACCATGCTCGACCTGGCCACCATGATCAAGGAGCTGACCGGGTCGGCGTCGCCGATCGAGTTCGTCGAGCGGCCGGAGGACGACCCGAAGGTGCGCCGGCCGGACACCACGCTGGCCGCCGAGCGGCTCGGATGGACGGCGAAGGTGCCGGCCGGTGAAGGGCTGCGGCGCACCATCGAGTGGTTCGCCCGCGAGCTGGACGGTCACCGGCCGGCCCGGATGACGGTCTAGAGCGCCACGCCGAGCAGGGCGTCGGCCAGGTCGCGGACCAGGGCCGGCGCCGCCCGGTCGCTCCCGCCGCCGTCGAGTGCCTCGCCGGCCCACCGGTCGACGGCGGCCACGGCGCCGGGGGCGTCGAGGTCGTCGGCGAGCCGGTCGCGCACCTCGGCCAGCAACGCCTCCGCGGGCGGCCCGGCGGTCACGGCCACGGCGGAGCGCCAGCGCTCCAGCCTGGCCTCGGCGTCGGCGAGCAGGTCAGGGGTGTAGTCCCAGTCGGCGCGGTAGTGCCTGCACAGCAGGACGAGCCGGACCGCCATCGGGTCGTGCTCGGCCCGCAGCTTGGAGACGAACACCAGGTTGCCCCGCGACTTGGACATCTTCTCGCCGTCGAGGCCGACCATGCCGGCGTGCGTGTAGAAGCGGGCGAACGGCCACTCGCCGGCGGCCGCGTACCCCTCGGAGGCGCCGCACTCGTGGTGCGGGAAGATCAGGTCGGAGCCGCCGCCGGCCACGTCGAAGCCGGAGCCGAGGTTGTCGAGGGCGATCGCGGTGCACTCGACGTGCCAGCCGGGCCTGCCGCGGCCCAGCCGCGAGTCCCAGGCGGGCTCGCCGGGCCGCTCGGCCCGCCACAGCAGCCAGTCGAGCGGGTCTCGCTTGCCGGGCCGCTCCGGATCTCCGCCCCGCTCGGCGGACAGCTCCAGCATCCGCTCCCGCGAGTAGCCGGAGACCTCGCCGTAGCGGGGGGCGGCGGACGCGTCGAAGTAGACGTCGCCGTCGAGGGTGTAGGTGACGCCGCGCTCGGCCAGCTCGCCGATCAGCTCCGCCACCCGGCCGACGACCTCGGTGACGGCGACGTACTCGCGGGGCGGCAGGATGCGCAGCGCCTCCATGTCGGCGCGGAACAGGTCGATCTCGCGCTCGGCCAGGCTCTGCCAGTCGACGCCGGTCTGCTCGGCCCGCTCCAGCAGCGGGTCGTCGACGTCGGTGGCGTTCTGCGTGTAGTGGACGGTGTGGCCGGCGTCGCGCCACATGCGGCCGACCAGGTCGAAGGCGAGGTAGGTGTTGGCGTGGCCGAGGTGGGTGGCGTCGTAGGGGGTGATGCCGCAGACGTACATCCTCGCGGTCGGCCCGGGATCGGTCTGCCGGACCTGCCGGGACGCGGTGTCGTAGAGCCGCAGGGGGACGCTCGCGCCGGGGAGCCTGGGAACGTTGGGGGCGGACCACGATTTCATGTCTTCGAGCCTATCCGTGCTGATCAGCGGTCATGTCGGTGAACTCGTACGTCACGCCGTCCGGCGCCAGCGTCAGGAGGGTGACGCTGAGGGAGGCGAAGACGCGGCCGTCGGGCAGCTCGTGCCGGACGATCAGCGCGTCGGGGGCGTCGGAGGGCGGGTCGCGGAGCGGCTCGTGCCAGTCGGCGTCGCCGGCGAATCTCGGCAGGTTGGTGGTGACGCGCTCGTGGCCGGGGTCGAGCCCGGTGTTGACGATCACGCTGGTGCCGTCGGGCAGCTCGGCGGCTTCCAGCCGGTGCCCGTCCCAGCTGAAGACGCGGGCCCCGGACAGGCCGGCGAGCACCAGGTGGAACGGGTCGTAGCGGGTCAGGTCGACGTCCGGCATCTCGCCGGAGGAGACCGCGAGCAGCGGCAGGTCGCCGCGGGAGAGCTTGCTGATCTCGGGGGCGGGCAGCCCGCGGCCGTTCAGCAGGGCGGCGGCGCGGCGGGCCTGCCGGTCGACCGCGAGCCAGGTGCCGCCCGCCTTGAGGTCGCGCCCGCCGACGACACCGGGATGGTCGGGCCAGTGTTCGGCCGGGCCTTCCCACGGGCGGTCGGCGAACTCGTCCCTGATGCCCATCAGGGTCAGGGGCCGACCCGTTCTCACGATCACCGTGCACATGCGGCAAAGCGTACAAAACTGCTCTAGATGGGCGGCCAGGGGATGGCAGGCCAGCCCTCGAAGGGGTACGGGTGCACGCCGGTGTCGAGCAGCCGCCGCACCCGCTTCCAGGTCGCCTCGACCTCGGCCGTCGTCAGCAGGTCGCGCAGCTTGCGGCCCAGCGAACCGGAGTCGAGGTCGCGCTCCAGCTTGGCCAGCACGCCCACCGCCTCGCGCGACAGCGGCTTGCCCCGCCACTGCCACAGGACCGTGCGGAGCTTGTCCTCCACCGCGAAGCAGACGCCGTGGTCGACCCCGTAGACGTGGCCGGTCGGCAGCGGCAGCAGGTGGCCGCCCTTGCGGTCGGCGTTGTTGACCACCGCGTCGAAGATCGCCATCCGGCGCACCACCGGGTTGCGGCTGCGCACCAGCCGCATCAGGTCGATCTCGCGCTCGGTGTCGATCCACAGCTGGCACATGCCGGGCCCGAACGGCCCCTCGCGGTAGACCGTGGGCGGCACGATGTGCCAGCCGGTCGCCTGGGAGACCTCGTAGGCGGCGACCTCGCGGGCGGCGAGGGTGCCGTCGGGGAAGTCCCACAGCGGGCGCTCGCCGCGTACCGGCTTGTAGACGCACGCGACCGCGCGCTCGCCCAGCCTGACCGTGCAGTAGAGGGTCATGTTGGTGGCTTCGACGAGGCGCCCGGCCATCTCCAGGCGGCCGTCACGGAGCAGCTTGAGCGTCTCCTCCTCGTCCATGGCCGAGGGGAGGGCAGGCCTGACGGCGGGCTCGCTCTCCGGAGCGGTCATGAAGCCGCCTCACCTCCGCGGTAGCCGTTGAGACGTACGCACACGTGCCCCTCGGCGTCGAGCGGCTGCCCGCAGAGCGGGCAAGGCGGGCGGCCCGCCGCGACGATGTCCAGCGCCCGCCGGGTGAAGGCCCTGGCGGCGCCGGCGCTGATGCGGACCCGCAGCACCGCGGGCTCGGGCGCCCCGAGGTCTTCCTCGTCGACCATCTCCTGGGCCTCGATGACCACCTGCGACCTCTCGGGGTCCCACGCCAGCGCCATCGTGCCGACCCGGAAGTCCTCGGCGACCGGGACGTCGAGCGGGCCCTCGTCGGTCAGCTCGGCGGGGGCGATGGCGGGCACCTGGGCGGTGCCTCCGCTGCGCCGCAGCACCTCGTCGAGCAGCTCTTCGAGCCTGCCCGCGAGCGCGGCCACCTGCAGTTTCTCCAGCGCGACCGTGGTCAGTCTGCCCTCGGCCCTGGCCTGGAGGAAGAAGGCGCGCGCGCCCGGCTGGCCGAGGGCGCCCGCCACGAACCTCTCCGGCGGGTCGTAGTCGAAGACCGGCATAGCCTGACCTTACGTGGTCCCGGGCCCGCCGCCGACGGCGGCATCGCTCCCGGTGGAGTTTTCTCCCCCGTCTTTCTCCTCCGAATCCTCAGAAAGCTTCAATTCCCCCATATCGTTAAGTTTGAGAACAAAGGGACGCAAGGGGGCATAGCGAATAACGGTGAGAGCGGCCGGATCAGCGGTTATCCGCTGAAACTGATCGAGGTGGAGCCCCAGCGCGTCCGCGACGATCGCCTTGATCACGTCTCCGTGACTGCACGCCAGGTAGACAGCCTTCTCCCCCAGACGTCGATTCCAGCCCCGGATGGCGGCGACGGCGCGGTGTTGCATCGCGGTCATCGCCTCCCCGCCGGGGAAGACCGCCGCGCTCGGGTGGGCCTGCACCACCGGCCAGAGCGGATCCTTGGCCAGTTCCTTGAGCTCGCGCCCGGTCCAGTCGCCGTAGTCGCACTCCAGCAGCCGCTCGTCGGTCTCGACGGGCAGGCCGCGGCCCGCGGCGACGGCCTCGGCGGTCTCGCGGCAGCGCTCCAGCGGGCTGGAGACGATGGCGTCGAGGCGGACGCCGGCGATCCGCTCGGCCAGCGCGGCGGCCTGCGCCCGGCCGGCGTCGCTGAGGTGAACTCCAGGTGTGCGGCCGGCCAGGACCGGCCCCGTCAGATCGGTCAGCCCGTGACGGGCCAATAGCAGCGTCGTCATCCACCCAAGTGTCGCAGGCGTCTGTCGCGGTGTTTCACGGCCCCGAGCGGTAATCTGGCGGGATCATGGAGCAGCGTTATGTCGGCCGCAGCGGCCTGTCGGTGTCCCGGCTGGGCCTCGGCACGATGACGTGGGGGCGTGACACCGACGCCGACGACGCGGCGGCCCAGCTCGGGATGTTCCTCGACGCGGGCGGCACCCTCGTCGACACGGCCGACGTCTACACCGGCGGCGACGCCGAGCGGGTGCTCGGCCGCCTGCTGCGCGACCAGGTGCCGCGCGAGGAGCTGGTGATCTCCACCAAGGCCGTGGTGACGCCGATGGGCCACCGGCAGCGCGACGCCTCCCGGCGCCACCTGATCGCCGCGGTCGACGCCTCGCTGAGCCGGCTCGGCGTCGACTACGTCGACCTGTGGCAACTGCACACCTACGACGCCGAGGTCCCGCTCGACGAGACGCTGGCCGCGGTCGACACCATCGTCTCCTCCGGCCGGGCGCTCTACGCGGGCGTGTGCGACTACACCGGCTGGCAACTCGCCGCGGCCTCGGTGACGCAGCGGGTGATCCCGGGCCGGGCGCCGATCACCTCGGTGCAGACCGAATACTCCCTGCTGGCCCGCGACGCCGAGCGCGAGCTGCTGCCCGCCGCCCACCACATGGGCGTGGGCGTGCTGGCCTGGTCGCCGCTGGGCCGCGGGGTGCTGACCGGCAAGTACCGCACCGGCATCCCCGCCGACTCGCGGGCCGCCACCCCTCACTTCGCCGACTTCGTCCGCCCGTACCTCGACGACAGGAGCCGCAGCGTGGTCGAGTCCGTCGTGACGGCGGCCGAGGGGCTGGGCGTCTCGGCGACGGCGGTGGCGCTGTCGTGGGTCCGCGACCAGCCGGGGGTCGCCTCGGCGATCGTCGGCGCCCGCACGCTCGCGCAGCTCAAAGGCACGCTGCTCGCAGAAGACCTGGAGCTCCCGATCGAGATCCGAGAGGCCCTTGATGACGTCTCGTCCCCCGAATGACGAACGAGAGCCTCGCTCGCGTGTTACTAGTCGATACCGAATCGCAACTTTACCCCGAAAAACCCTGCGTCGTCTGGCCTGTGTCCATAAGGATTTTCCTCGGAAGCGACGCGGGAGGGGACGGATGGGGAGCAGAACCGCGATCTCGGCTGGGATCCTCGCGGTGTCGATGGTGACGCTTCCCGTCGTCGCCGCCGCCCCGGCGGGGGCCCAGGTCCTCGACTGCGAGCACGGCGGGGGCGGCCTGCTCTCGGGCCTGACCGACGGCCTGTGCGACACCGTGGGCGCCGTGACCGGCACGGTCGACAAGCTGACCGGCGGGCTCACCGAACCTCTCACCGAAGGACTCGGCAAGACCACCGACAAGGTGCTCGGCACCGTCGGCGAGGCCGTGCCGACCGCCGCGCCGCGTTCGTCGGCCGAGCCTTCCTCCGACGCCAAGCCCTCCGCCAAGCCCAAGAAGACCCTGCTGCCCGAGCCGCTCAGCGACGTCTGCCTGCCGGGCCTCGCCTGCGAGGGCGAGGGCCTGCTGGAGGAGACGCTCCGCCCCACGCCCGAGACCACCGGCCGTACGACTGCCGAGCCCGAGCCCGAGCGGGAGCGCGAGGAGCGCCGCCGCGACCCGGACGACCGGGACCGCGAGGACGACCGGGAGGAGGCGGACGCGGCGCCCACCACCTGGCCGACGCAGCCGCCCGCGCGCGAGACGCACTCCGTCGACGGCAGCGAGGAGCCGGTCACCGACGACCCGGCGGCCGACCCCGAAGACCTGCGCATCGACCTGCTGTGGCCGGACCCGTTCACCGACAAGCTGCCCCTTCAGGTGGGCAGGGAGCCGGTGGTGCGGCCGGTGGCGAAGGCCTCCGACGTGGTGGGCACCACGCTGACCGTGGTGCTGCTCGCCACGGCGGTCCTGGCCAGCCGCGTGGTGCAGCAGCGCAGGCGCCGGAGCGAGCAGCACGAGTCGATCCCCTTCGAGCCGGCGGGGCGGCACCGGCTCGCCTGAGGGTCAGCCGCCGATCGCGTGGACGCCGCCGTCGACGTGCACGATCTCGCCGGTGGTGGCCGGGAACCAGTCGGACATCAGCGCCACGCAGGCGCGGGCGGCCGGCACCGTGTCGGCGAGGTCCCAGCCGAGCGGGGCCCTGTCGGGCCAGCTGTCCTCGAACTCCTTGAAGCCCGGGATCGACTTGGCGGCCATGGTGCGCAGCGGCCCGGCGGCCACGAGGTTGACGCGGATGCCGTGCTTGCCGAGGTCGCGGGCGAGGTAGCGGTTGCACGACTCGAGGCCGGCCTTGGCCACGCCCATCCAGTCGTAGACCGGCCAGGCCTTGGTGGCGTCGAAGTCGAGGCCGACGACCGCGCCGCCGTCCTTCATGAGCGGCAGGCAGGCCACCGCGAGCGCCTTGTAGGAGTAGGTCGACACGTGCAGGGCGGTGGCGACGTCCTCCCACGAGGTGTTGAGGAAGTTGCCGCCGAGCGCCGTCTGCGGGGCGAAGCCGATGGAGTGGACCACCCCGTCGAGGCCCTCGACGTGCTCGCCCACCCGGGCGGCGAGCGTGTCGAGGTGGTCGGTGTCCTGCACGTCGAGCTCCAGGACCGGAGCGGGATCGGGCAGCCGCTTGGCGATCCGCTCGACCAGGCTCAGCCGGCCGAACCCGGTGAGGACGACGGTCGCGCCCTCCTCCTGCGCCAGCTTGGCGACCGAGAACGCGATGGACGCGTCGGTCAGCACGCCCGTCACGAGGATCCGCTTGCCTTCGAGTATGCCCACGTCAGTGCCCCATTCCCAGACCGCCGTCGACGGGGATCACGGCCCCGGTGATGTAGGAGGCGTCGTCGCTCGCCACGAAGCGGACGACGCGCGCGACCTCCTCGGGAGACGCCTGGCGCCCGAGGGGGATGTTCTTGACGATCGCCTCGGTGTCGAGCTCGGCCGTCATGTCGGTGGCCACGAACCCGGGCGAGACCACGTTGACCGTGATGCCGCGCGAGCCGTACTCGCGGGCCATGGAGCGGGCGAAGCCGATCAGACCGGCCTTGGAGGCGGCGTAGTTGGTCTGGCCGGCCTGGCCGAGCAGGCCGATCACGGAGGAGACGAGGATGACGCGGCCGCGCTTGAGCCGCATCATGGGCCGGATGGCCCGCTTGGCGACGCGGTAGGCGCCGGTGAGGTTGGCGTCGATGACGTCGGTGAAGGTCTCCTCCTTCATCATCGCCAGCAGGGTGTCCTTGGTGATGCCGGCGTTGGAGACGAGGACCTCGACCGGGCCCTGCTCCGCCTCGACCTTGTCGAAGGCGGCCTCGACCTCGGCCATGCTGGTCACGTCGCACCGGACCCCGAACAGCCCTTCCGGCGGCTCCCCCGAGCGGTAGGTGACGGCGACGGCGTCGCCGGCGGCGGCGAGTTCACGGGCGATCGCGAGGCCTATGCCGCGATTGCCTCCGGTGACGAGTACAGAGCGTGCCATGACACCAGACGCTATCGGCTACCCGCCGGTACCCGCTTATCCGGGGGACACAAGATCACGGGATTAGGATCGTGGACATGCGCCAGATCGACTCCGATTTCCTCGCGCTGCCGCTGCGGCGGCTCGCGGACGCCGCCCTGCAGCGCGCCCGCGACCTGGGCGCCGAACACGCCGACTTCCGGCTGGAACGCGTCCGCGCCGAGACGCTCAGCCTCTACGACGCCCGCCTCGAAGGCGCCTCCGACGCGGACGACCTGGGCTACGCCGTCCGCGTGGTGAAGGGCGGCACCTGGGGCTTCGCCGCCGGGATCGAGCTGACGCCGGAGGCCGCGGCGCTGGTGGCCGAGCAGGCGGTCCGGGTGGCGCAGGTGAGCGCGCCGATCAACCGCGAGCCGATCGAGCTCGCGCCCGAGCCGGTGCACGCCGACGCCACATGGGTGTCGTCCTACGAGGTCGACCCGTTCGAGGTGCCGCAGGCCGACAAGGTGGCGCTGCTGGCCGACTGGTCGGCGGGGCTGCTCAAGGGCGCCGACCACGTCTCGGCCCGGCTGCTGCAGGTCAAGGAGCAGAAGTTCTACGCCGACACGGCCGGCACCACGACCACGCAGCAGCGGGTGCGGATC
The DNA here is from genome assembly GCF_044458265.1 of Nonomuraea sp. NPDC050478. NCBI lineage: Bacteria > Bacillati > Actinomycetota > Actinomycetes > Streptosporangiales > Streptosporangiaceae > Nonomuraea > Nonomuraea sp. NPDC050478. The sequence goes on from NZ_JBITHT010000007.1 coordinate 441,977, forward strand.
CATCCGAGCCTGAACGCGATGAAGGCGTCGGAGTCCGGCTTCGACGACATGTCCACGATCGCGCCCCCGGTGGGCCGCGGCTACGAGTACCTCACCGGCACGGGGTGGGACTGGCGGACGGAGCTGGAGGCGCTGCCGCTGCACCTGGCGGAGAAGCTGGCGGCGCCGTCGGTCGAGGCCGGCGACTACGACCTGGTGGTCGACCCGTCCAACCTGTGGCTGACCATCCACGAGTCGATCGGCCACGCCACCGAGCTCGACCGGGCGCTCGGCTACGAGGCCGCCTACGCCGGCACCAGCTTCGCCACCTTCGACCAGCTCGGCGAGCTGGTGTACGGGTCGCCGTCGATGAACGTCACCGGCGACCGCACGGTCGAGCACGGGCTGGCCACCGTCGGCTACGACGACGAGGGCGTGCTGGGGCAGAGCTTCGACATCGTCCGCGACGGCGTCCTGGTCGGTTACCAGCTCGACCGGCGGATGGCGCTGATGAAGGGGCTCGGCCGGTCCAACGGGTGCGCGTTCGCCGACTCGCCCGGCCACACCCCGATCCAGCGGATGGCCAACGTGTCGCTCCAGCCCGCGCCCGGCGGCCCCGACACCGAGGAGCTGATCGCCGGCGTGGAGCGCGGGCTGTTCATCGTCGGCGACAAGAGCTGGTCGATCGACATGCAGCGCTACAACTTCCAGTTCACTGGTCAGCGCGCGTACCGGATCTCCCACGGGAAGCTGGCCGGGCAGGTCCGCGACTTCGCCTACCAGGCCACCACGACCGACTTCTGGCAGTCGATGGAGGCCGTCGGCGGGCCCCGGACCTACGTGCTGGGCGGCGCGTTCAACTGCGGCAAGGGCCAGCCGGGGCAGGTCGCGCCGGTGAGCCACGGCTGCCCGTCGGCGCTGTTCAGGAACGTCCGGATACTCAACACCGTTCAGGAGGGCGGAAAGTGACTCCCCAGCAGATGGTGGAGAAGGCGCTGGAGCTCTCCACGGCCGACGGGTGCGTGGTGCTGGCCGACGAGCAGTCCACGGCCAACCTGCGTTTCGCCGGCAACACGCTGACCACCAACGGGGTGGCGCGCTCCAGCCGGCTCACGGTGATCTCGGTGGCCGGGCAGGGCGTCGGCGTGGTGTCGCGCGCCGCCGTCCGCCCTGACCAGCTCGCCGACGTGGTGGCCGCCGCCGACGCGGCGGCGCGCGACGCGCGGCCCGCCGAGGACGCCCGCGAGCTGGTGTCCGGGGTGCCCGCCAGCCCGTCCTGGGACGAGCCGGTGCCGCCGACCGGCATCGACGTGTTCGCGGACTTCGCGCCCGCGCTCGGCGAGGCGTTCTCGGCCGCCGCGTCGGGCGGCAGGAAGCTGTACGGGTTCGCCGAGCACACGCTCACCTCGACCTTCCTCGGCAGCTCCGCTGGGCTGCGGCTGCGCCACGACCAGCCGACCGGCAGGCTGGAGCTCAACGCCAAGTCCGAGGACCTCAAGCGCTCGGCGTGGACCGGCGTGGCCACCCGCGACTTCACCGACGTGGACGTCGCCGCCCTCGACTCCGGGCTGGCGCGGCGGCTCGACTGGGCCAAGACGCGGGTCGACCTGCCCGCGGGCCGCTACGAGACGCTGCTGCCGCCGACGGCGGTGGCCGACCTGATGGTCTACCTCTTCTGGTCCGCGGGCGCCAGGGACGCCGTGGACGGCCGCTCGGTGTTCGCCAGGCCGGGCGGCGGCACCAGGGTGGGCGAGCAGCTCGCCACGGTGCCCGTGACGCTCTCCAGCGACCCCGCGGCCGACGGCATCGCCTGCTCGCCGTTCGTGACGGCGCACTCCTCCGGCCGCCAGAGCTCGGTGTTCGACAACGGGCTGCCGCTGTCGTCCACCGACTGGATCCGTGAGGGGCGGCTGGAGGCGCTGCTGCAGACCCGCTACTCGGCCGAGCTGAGCGGGCTGCCGGTGACGCCCGCCATCGACAACCTGATCATGAAGGGCCCCGGGGAGGGCCGCTCGCTGGACGACATGATCGCCTCCACCAAGCACGGGCTGCTGCTGACCTGCCTGTGGTACATCCGCGAGGTCGACCCGCAGACGCTGCTGCTGACCGGGCTCACCCGCGACGGCGTCTACCTGGTCGAGCACGGCGAGGTGGTGGGCGAGGTCAACAACTTCCGGTTCAACGAGAGCCCGGTCGACCTGCTGGGCCGGCTGAGCGAGGTGGGCGGCGCCCGGCAGACGCTGGCGCGTGAGTGGGGCGACTACTTCACCCGCACCGTCATGCCCGCCGTGCGGGTGCCGGACTTCAACATGTCGACGGTCAGCCAGGCGAGCTGATCGCCAGCTCGTGCACCCTGCTCCACCGCTGCCCGGTGACCAGCCGGGCGGTGAGGTCGTCCAGGTCGTAGACGATCGACCAGCGGGTGTGCGGCTGCGCCACCCGGCGCAGCAGGTCGAGGGCGTCGGCGCCGGTGCCTGCGCCCTTGGCCAGGGCGCCGTAGCGGGCGTCCGACAGCCGGTCGGCCGGGCTGGTGCCGGCCATGGTGATGTTGGTGAGGATCCGGTCGTCGACGATGTGCAGCCTGCCGCCGCCGTACTCGGCGACGACGGCGCGGCCGGTCCGGTCGGCGATCAGGTAGTGCACCTGCGGCCCGCCGGTGAACTCGACGTCGTAGCGGCGCATCAGCGCGATCGCCTCGTCCACGGTGGCGGCGCGGTCGAGCATCAGCCGGATGATGCGCGTGGTGCCCACCAGCGCGCGGCCCGGCGTCCGTTCGGGCAGCTCGGCGTCGGGCGTCTGGGCCAGTCCGACGGCCAGGCCCTTCTCGTTCATGCCGTCGAACGGCAGCAGCACCGCGTGGCCGAGCCGCCGCCGGTGCCCAGGGTCCGCCAGGTCCGGCCCGCCGCCGTCGAGCACGTACGAGACGTCGGAGACGGAGATCGAGGCGTACGCGCCGGGAGCCTTGGCGTGCACCACCATGGCGGCGTTCGGGTCCCAGTCGAAGTTGCGGGCGAACTCCGGGCCGCCTGCCGACTCGGGGCCGCGGGCGAACAGCGAGCACGCCCAGGCGCTGTCGGGGCGGGCCAGTTCCTCGTCGGTGAGCGGCGCCTCGGCGTCGTAGCCGCCGTGGTAGGTCATCTCGTACATCGGCAGGTCGTCCAGCCGCCGCAGGCTGCCCGCGGTCCGCTCGACCTGGTCCTGGTTCTGCCGTAACACCGGGCTCTCCCCCGCGGGCCGCCGCGCCGCCGGCTCCCCCGCGCACGCCACTGTGGAAGCGACGAGGAGCAGTGCCGTCAACACCCCCGCGGTACGGCTGCGCATGACCGAAGTGTGCCGTCCACTCCCCCCATCTGTCACCCCCTACAAGCCTCTGGTGATCGTTCGCCGCCGAGGAGAGGCATGGCTGGAGCGACCGGATCCGCCCCCTGACGCCCCCGGTCGTCGAGTCGCGTGAATCCCACCCCGACGCCCGCCGTGGATGAGAGGCCGCTTCCGCTCTCCTGACGCCCACCTCGGACGAGGAGAGGCCGCTTCCGCCCCCTGACCGCCCACCGTGAATGAGGAGAGGCCGCTTCCGCCCCCCTGACGCCCACCGCGGACGAGGGGCCGCCCCCGGCCCGACGAGGTCCCTCGATCGCGTAGCGGGTCGGCACGTGATGCGGCCGGTGCCGCGGCGGCCGGACGGCCGACGGAGGTGCGGCCGACGGAGGTGGCTATCGGCCGACCCGCCAGCGCGTCGAGCGCCCACGCGGGCAGGCCGGTGGTGCGGGACCGGCGTTGTCCGCCGGCACCGCGGTTGCGCGGGCGCCGCCGCGCGGTGGTGGCCGCCGAGGCAGCGCCATCGGTACGACGGCCGGCTACGCCCGATGGTCACCGACCTTATGCCCGCCCTTTCCGCCGGAGGGGCGACCGCCGCCGTCCCGCCTCGATGCGTCCCTACGGGGATCCGAAACCGATCGCCGCCATTGCCGGTGGCGGCAGAGCGGTAGTCGACGGGGTTGGGACGGTGGGGGCGCCATTGCGGCCTGCGGGTGGCGGGCGCCGGAGGCTGGTTGAGGGGCGGGTGGGGTGGTGTCAGGGCGGACGTAGGATGGGCACTATTTGATCTTGGATGACCATGCCGGATGGGGAGGGTGGGCGGTGCGGACCGTTGTGGCGGAGATGGCGGAGCGGCTGGTCGAGGTGCCGGGGGTGGTGGGGGTGCTGCTGGGCGGCAGCCGGGCGCGTGGGGAGCACCGGCCGGAGTCCGACTGGGATCTGGGCGTCTACTATCGGGCGCCGCTCGACGTGGAAGGGCTGCGGAAGCTCGCGGGGCCCGGGGTCGAGGTGGCCGGGCCGGGCGGGTGGGGGCCGTGGGTGGACGGCGGGGCGTGGCTGGAGGTCGGCGGCGTGGCGGTGGACTGGATCCTGCGCGACGTCGACCGGGTGCGGCGCGTGTGGGAGGACTGCCGGGAGGGCCGCTACGAGGTGGGCGTCCAGGTGGGGCATCCGCTGGGGTTCTGGTCGCCGTGTTACGCGGGTGAGGTGGCGCTCGGCGCGATCCTCGCCGATCCGCACGGGGAGCTGGGACGGCTGCGGCGGGAGGCCGCCGTGTACCCGGAGCGGTTGCGGGAGTCGCTGATGGGGGCGGCCGAGGAGGCCGGGTTCCTGGTGGAGGTGGCGGGCAAGGGCGTGGGCAGGGCGGACACCCTCTACGTCGCGCTCTGCCTGTCGCGGGCGGTCGGCGTGCTGGTGCAGGCGCTGTTCGCGGCCGAACGGCGGTGGTGCCTCAACGAGAAGGGCGCACTGGCGGTCGCGGAGACACTGCCGGGCGCCCCCGCCGGGTTCGGCCGCCGGGCCCGCGCGCTGCTCGGCGGCCTGGGCGAGACCCCGGAGTCGCTGGCCACGGCGGTGGACGCGGCGCGTGAACTGGTGGCGGAGACGCGGGACGCGCTCCACCGGTGAGTCGATAGCGGAACCCAGGACGCGCTCCGCCCATGAGCCGGCGGCGGAAACCCCCAGACGCGCTCCGCCGGTGAGCTGATGGCGGAGACCTTGGGCACGTTCGGCTGTTGAGCTGGCAGGGAAACCCGGGACGCGCCCGCCGGTGAGCTGATGGCGGAACCCGGGACGCGCTCCGCCGGTGAGCCGGCGGTGGAGGCCCGGGGCGCGCTCGATCTGTAAGCCAGTCAGGACGAGCGGTTCCGCGGGCGGGTGGCGTCCGCCGTCTCGTCGCTGATCGCCCACGGCCGTCGAGCCGCGAGGGCTCGCCCGTCCTACCCGGCCGGGTGGCGTCCGCTGTCCCGTCGCATCGCCCGCGGCCGTCGAGCCGCGGGGGCTCGACGGTGCTAGCTGTCCTCCAGGCGGAAGCCGACCTTCATGCCGACCTGGAAGTGGGCCACCTCGCCCGCGTCGATGTGGCCGCGCACCTCGGTCACCTCGAACCAGTCGAGGTGGCGCAGGGTCTGCGAGGCCCGCCTGATGCCGTTGCGGATGGCCTGGTCGACGCTCTCATGCGAGGTGCCGACGATCTCGGTCACGCGGTACGTACGATCCGTCATCTCCGAATCCTCCTTACTCCAAGGCCATGATCGCATGACCCATAGTGCCGTCCAGGGGCGCTGTCGCCGCCGGCCCGTCCGAGGTCTAACGTGGGGGGTATGAGGAGTTGGCGCAGGAAGCAGGCGGTCCACACGGTCACGGACGCCAGGCCTTCGCTGAGCACCGACATCCGGCGCCGGGAGCGGAGCTACCTCATCAAGATGGGCATCCGCACGATCTGCCTGATCCTGGCGGTGGTGGTGCCGCTGCCGTGGCCGTACAAGCTGCTGTTCATCGCCGGTGCGGTCTTTTTGCCGTACATAGCGGTTATCGGGGCCAATGAGCGTGGCAAGGACGCCCCACCTCCCACCTTTCAGACCCCGGAAGCTAACCAAAGCGAGATACCGATGCACCGACGCGAGATCGGGTCGTGACTAAGTCTTGACGCATCCCACGGGTTGTAGGTGTACGCTTTAGCCAAGCGCTCCGGTCCCCCGTCGGAGTGCTGGTGCCGGCGTTCCGGGCCCCCGTCGGAACGCCGATGTAGCGACGCCGGGTGGTTTGCCCCCGTAACCACCCGGCGTCGCCCTTTTCCCGGCAAAACTTTCGAAGCCGATGATCTGTTCACGAGCCGGCTTCGCAGTCGGATAGGGCCGCTTTCCCGAAATCGTTTACACCCCGCCAGCCCCACAATTCACAGGGAATCTTCAGGGTCGGGCGGGGCTTGACTGCACGAGTTCGTTCCAGTGTCAGCGGTCGGTCAGCGTCTCGGTTGTGGTCTGGCCCCAATTCCTGGCGAGCGCGGTCAGCCGCTCCACCGCCTCCTCCGGCGCGGTCCCGGCGCCCTGGGCCAGCCCCAGCAGGTAGGCGGTCAGCGGCGCGGCCGGCCTGGCCACCCCGTGCGCGACCTCCTTCGTCAGCTCCAGGATCTGGTCGCGGTCCACCCTGGCCGGGTCGATGCCCAACTCCTCGCAGGCCAGCGCGGTCCACTCAGCCAGCACGTTCATTCCGAGCCTCCTCCAGGTCGTCCCTGGTGTCGCAGTCGAACCAGGCTTGCCGGGGCAGCGGCACCCGCCGCCCCACGAGCGGCGCCAGCAGCCCGCGCAGCGACCGCCCCTCGTAGGCCGCCAGCGCCTCCCGCAGCCCGGCGGCTTCCCAGACGCCGAGCAGCCACTGTTCGCGTCCTTCCCCGTCCACGGCGACCGCCCCACGCCCTGCGCCGGTATGCGCCAGGAGGGTGGAGAGGTGGGAGGGGGCCAGGAACGGGAGGTCGCCGGCGAGGAGGACCACCCAGGGGGCGGTGACCTCGGCGAGCCCCGCCCGGAGCGCGGGCACCGGCCCGGCGCCCGGCGGGTCCTCGCGGACGAAGACGGCGCCCGGGATGGCCCTGGCAGGTCCCACGATGACGACGCGCCCGGCCTCACGGGCGGCGGCGGCGACGTTGCCGACCATCGGCGTGCCGCCCACCTCCAGGCCGGGTTTGTCCACCCCGCCCAGCCGTTCAGCCCTGCCGCCCGCCAGGATCACCGCGTCGAACACGTCTCCACCGTACGCGGTCATGTCCTCAGGAGCTCCAGAAGACGCGGCGCGGGGAGCGCGTGGGCGGTGCGGCCCTCGGCGCCCGTGGTCGTCTCGGCCGCGAGCAGGGAGTTCAGCACGGACTCCTCGACGGCGTCCATGGCCGCGCCGAACAGCGGGTTCAGCTCGTGGTCGGGCATCGGGGCGTGCCCGGTGCGGGTGGTGAAGGCGATGGCGTAGTCGCCGCTCCCGTGGCTGTAGTCGGCGCCCACCCGGCCGAGCGCGAAGACGGCCCGCCTGGCCAGCCGGGTGAGCTGCCGGGCGTCCACGGGCGCGTCGGTGGCGATGACGATCATGCAGGAGCCCGCCTCCTCCGGCCCGGCTGGAGGGAGGCACTCGCCGGGGAGCCCCAGGGAGGAGGGGGTGATCGGGCGGCCGTGGAGGCGGAGGGTGCCGCCGAAGTTGGCCTGGACGAGGGCGCCCAGCGTGACCTGCTCGCCCGCGGCATGCAGCAGGCGGGAGGCGGTGCCGATGCCGGCCTTGAAGCCCAGGGCGGTGGTGCCCGTGCCGGCGCCGGCGCAGCCCTCGGCGACGGGACCGCCGGCGGCCGTGGCGACGGCCCGCAGGACGTGGGCCTCGGTGACGGGGCGGGCGCGGATGTCGGACAGGTGGCCGTCGTTGCACTCGCCGACCACCGGGTTGAAGGTTCGTACGCCGGCGCAGCCCGGCTGCGCGAGCATCCAGGTCACCAGCGCGTCGGCGGCGCGGAACGCCGACAGGGTCGCCGTGAGCACGATCGGCGACTCCAGCAGGCCGAGCTCGGACAGCTGGGTGGCGCCGACGAGCTTGCCGTGGCCGTTCCCGGTGAACAGCCCGGCGGGGAGCGGCGCGTGCGGGCCGATCCCGCCGGGCACGACGGCGGTGACGCCGGTGCGGACGGCGGGGTCGCGGACGAGGGTGACGTGCCCGACGCCCACGCCGGGCACGTCGGTGATCGCGTTGTGCCGGCCGCTGTCACCGGTGGCGAGGCCCAGGTCGCGGGCCCGCACTAGCCGCCGATCGCCGACATGGGGCGGGCCGGCTGGAGGAAGGAGGGGTCGTCGATGCCGTGGCCGGCGCGCTTGCCCGCGACGGCGGCGATCCACCGCTCGGCCAGCTCGTCGTCGGTGGCTCCCGCCCGCATGGCGGACTTGAGGTCGGACTCCTCGCGGGCGAACAGGCAGTTGCGGATCTGGCCGTCGGCGGTGAGCCGCACGCGGTCGCAGGCGCCGCAGAACGGCCTGGTGACCGACCCGATCACGCCGACCCGCGCGGGCCCGCCGCCGATCAGGAACCGCTCTGCGGGCGCGCTGCCGCGCTCCTCCACGTCGTCGGGGGTGAGCTCGAAGGAGCCGGACAGCAGCGCGAGGATCTCGTCGGCGGTGACCATGTTCGCGCGGCTCCAGCCGTGTTGCGCGTCGAGCGGCATCTGCTCGATGAAGCGCAGCTCGTAGCCCTGCTCCAGGCACCAGCGCAGCAGCGGCACCGCCTCGTGCTGGTTGACGTCGCGCATGAGCACGGCGTTGACCTTGACCGGGCGCAGCCCGGCACGGTGCGCGGCGGCCAGGCCGTCGAGCACGTCGGGCAGCCGGTCGCGGTGGGCGAGCCGCTTGAACGTGTCGCGGTCGAGCGTGTCGAGGGAGACGTTGACCCGGTCCAGCCCGGCGCCGGCGAGCGCGTCCGCCATGCGGGCCAGGCCGATACCGTTGGTGGTGAGCGACACCTGCGGCCGGGGCCGCAGCGCGGTGGTGCGGGCCACGATGTCGGCAAGCTCCCGGCGCAGCAAGGGCTCGCCTCCGGTGTAGCGGACCTCGGTGACGCCGAGGCGCTCGACGCCGATGGTGACGAGCCTGACCACCTCGTCGGCGGTCAGGAGCTGGGCGTTGGGCAGCCAGTCGAGCCCTTCCGGCGGCATGCAGTAGGTGCAGCGCAGGTTGCATTTGTCCGTGAGGGACACCCGAAGATCGGTAGCCACCCGCCCGAACGAGTCACGCAGCATGGGCGTCACCTCCCGTGGTCGCCAAAAGGACAGCCTACGTCCGCCTTGTGTCCGGTCTCAAAACGGCGCATCACCGTACGGCCTCCTGGAGGACGAGCGCGTGGCGTGCCACGTGGGCCGCGTCGGCGAGATACAGCGCGTCGTGGCCGCCGGCCAGGTGGGCGGCGAAGGCGGCATCGCCCGCCGCCGCCTTCTCGCGGATCAGCCGCGCCATGCCGTGCAGGCGCTCCCCCACGACGTCCGTCAGGGCCGCGCGGTCGGCGGCGGCGAGCCCGTACGCGTCGCAGAACAGCCCCAGCCGCCGCGCCTGCTCGGGCACGGGCGTCGGCGCCTCCCCGTGGCCCTGGGCGGTCAGGGGGACGAACCGGTAGGCCGCGTACGCGACGTCCCAGAGCCTCGGCCCGGGGTGCGCGGTGTCGAAGTCGATGAACGCGACGGGCGCGCCGTCGCGGAAGACGCAGTTGTACGGGGCGATGTCGGCGTGGCAGACGACCTCGGCGGGCTCGCGCGGCGGGAAGTACCACGCGGCGTCGCCGGGCGGCGTGAAGCCGGTGGTCGCGTCGTGGTAGGCGCGCAGCAGGCCGGCCACGGCCCGCAGGGTGGCGTCGTCGCGCACGTACGGGGGCACCGGGTCGCAGGCGGCCGTGCCGGGGACGAAGTCGAGGATCTCGCGGCCCTGCCCGTCGAGGCCGTGGGCGCGGGGCGCGCCCGTGAAGCCGCGCGCGGCGAGGTGGCCGAGCAGCGCGTGCACGGCGGGCGTCCACGGACCGGCCGGCCTGCGCACGGTGTCGCCGACGCGGACGACCACGTTGACGCCACCGCCCGCGAGGATCTCCTCGGTCGTGGATCCGGTCGGGTCAGGCAGCACAGCTCACGCTCCACCCACGCTCCACCCGCAAAGGGCCGTAACAGGATGATCGTAACAAGCTCAATTAACCGTCCCATATTCCGTGCCAGCGTAAATGAGTGGGCTGGAGCGGCGGTTCCAGGGCAGACTGGATCAAGGACGATCAAGGAGTTTCCCGTCATGCCGAACCAGCCCGCCCCGAACCTGCTGTCCTGGGCCAGCGAGATCGACGACCGCACGATCGAGCAGGCGGCCCGCGCCGCCCGGATGCCGATCGTGTCCGGTCACGTCGCGCTCATGCCCGACGCGCACGTGGGCATCGGCGCGACGGTCGGCTCGGTCATCCCCACCGAGGGCGCGATCATCCCGGCCGCCGTCGGCGTCGACATCGGCTGCGGGATGGTCGCCACGGAGACCACGCTGACCGCCGCCGACCTGCCCGACACGCTCGCCGCCCTGATGTCGCTGGTCGAGCGCCGCATCCCGGCCGGCGTCGGCCAGGGACACCAGGACCCGTCGGTCGACCGGGCGCTCAGCGAGCTCGGCCACCCGCACACGAGCCTGACGCGGGAGCAGGAGACCAAGGTCGCCCGCCAGTTCGGCACCCTCGGCTCGGGCAACCACTTCGTCGAGGTCTGCCTGGACGAGCGCGACCGCGTGTGGACCGTGCTCCACTCGGGTTCGCGCGGCATCGGCAACCAGCTCGCCACCATGCACATCACCGGCGCGAAGAACCTGATGAAGCGCCAGGCGATCGGCCTGGAGGACCCGGCGCTGGCCTACCTGGTGCAGAACACGCCGGAGTTCGACGCCTACATCGAGGACATGCTCTGGTCGCAGCACTACGCCATGGCCTCGCGGGCCCGCATGGACAAGGTCCTGGTCAACGCCCTGTTCCAGGTCGTCGGCACGGGCCGGAGGGTGCGGACCATCAACTGCCACCACAACTTCACCCAGCTGGAGACGCACCACGGCAAGCGGCTGTGGATCACCAGGAAGGGCGCGATCAAGGCGGACACCGGCGACGAGGGCGTCATCCCGGGCTCGATGGGCGCGCAGTCGTACATCGTGCGCGGGCGCGGGAACGCCGACTCCTACCACTCGTGCGCGCACGGGGCGGGGCGGCGGATGTCGCGCACCCAGGCCAAGCGCGAGCTGTCGGCGAGGTCGCTGAAGGCGGCGATGGGCGGCCGCACCTGGAACGCCGACCGGGCCGCCGCGCTGGTCGACGAGCACCCGGAGGCCTACAAGCCGATCGACCGGGTGATGGACGACCAGAAGGACCTGGTCACCGTGCAGCACACGCTGCGGCAGGTCTTCAACTACAAGGGCTGAGTACGATCAGTCGGATGACATCCGTCTACGTGTTCAACGGCCCGAACCTCAACCTGCTCGGCACCCGCAAGCCGGAGGTGTACGGGACCACGACCCTGTCCGACGTCGAGACGATGTGCCGGGAGGAGGCCGAGGCGCTCGGCCTGGAGCTGGTCTTCGGGCAGTCCAACCACGAGGGCCAGCTCATCGACTGGATCCAGGAGGCGGGCGCCGCGGTCAAGGCCGGCCAGGCCGTCGGCGCGGTGCTGAACCCCGGCGCCTACACCCACACCTCGGTCGCGCTGCACGACGCGATCGAGGGCGTGGAGCTGCCGGTGATCGAGCTGCACATCTCCAACGTGCACCACCGCGAGCCGTTCCGGCACCACTCCTACATCTCGCCGGTTGCCAGAGGGATCGTGGTCGGTTTCGGGGTGTACGGGTACGTGCTGGCGATCAGAGGGCTGCACAACGCCGCGCGACCGGCCTAGAATCCTGTTCTAGATTTGTTCCGGGCTCCGGAGGAGGCGCGGTGGGCGAGCTGAAGGTGACCTGCGACCCGGAGGACGTCGGCCTCGACTCCGCCCGCCTCCGGCGGATCGACGCCCATTTCGCCCCGTACGTGGACGACGGGCGGCTGCCCGGCTGGCTGGCGCTGGTGAGCCGGCGCGGCGAGATCGCCCACCTGTCCGCGTACGGGTCGCGCGACGTCGCGTCGGGCGCCCCGGTGGAGCCGGACACGCTGTTCCGGATCTACTCCATGTCCAAGCCGATCACCTCGGTCGCGGTGATGATGCTGTACGAGGAGGGGCTGCTGGAGCTGACCGACCCGGTCAGCCGTCACCTTCCGGCGTTCGCGGACGTGCGCGTGTACGAGAAGGGGCCGACCTTCTCCCCCGTCACCCGGCCGGCGGCGGAGCCGGTGCGGGTGTGGCACCTGCTCACCCACACCTCGGGCCTGGTGTACGGGTTCCAGCACGTGAGCGTCGTGGACGAGCTCTACCGGCGGGCCGGGTTCGACCGGGGAGCGCCGCGCGGGATGAGCCTGGCCGAGGCGGTCGACCGGTGGGCGGAGCTGCCGCTGCTGTTCGAGCCGGGCACGCAGTGGAACTACTCGGTGGCCACCGACGTGCTCGGCCGGCTGGTCGAGGTGGTGTCGGGCCGGCCGCTCGACGAGTTCCTGAGCGAGCGGATCTTCCGGCCGCTGGGCATGGACGACACCGGGTTCTGGATCGACGGGGAGCGGGCGGGGCGGATGGCCACGCTCTACTCGGCGGACCGCCACCGCAGGGCCGTGCCCATGGACACGCGGGGCGCGGAGCTGCGGCGGCCGTCGTTCCTGTCGGGCGGCGGCGGGCTGATCTCGACGGCGGGCGACTACCACCGGTTCACCCAGATGCTGCTGCGCGGCGGCGAGCTGGACGGGGTGCGGCTGCTCGGCCCGCGCACCGTCGCCTACATGACGCGCAACCACCTGCCGGGCGGAGCCGACCTGGAGGAGTTCGGGCGGCCGGTGTTCGCCGAGGTGCCGTACGCGGGAGTCGGGTTCGGGCTCGGGTTCGCGGTGGTGCGGGACGCCGCCCGGCACCGGACGCTGAGCTCGGCGGGCGAGTTCAGCTGGGGCGGGGCGGCGAGCACCGCGTTCTGGGTGGACCCGGCGGAGGAGCTGACGGTCGTCTTCATGACCCAGCTCCTCCCCTCGGACACCCATCCGATCAGGAGCAGGCTGCGGCAGCTCGTCTACCAGGCGCTGCTGTAGCTAGCGCCAGGCGGGGGGCTCGCCGGTGTCGACGAGGTTCCACCGGCCGTTGGCATGCAGGCGGTCCTCGTAGTAGTGGACGGTGGGCGGCAGGCCGACGCGCGGCCCGGCGGCGAACTCCTCCCGTGCGGCGCGCCGCAGGTGCTCCGGGTCCACGCCGAGGGTGTCCGCGGCGACCCTGGCGAGGCGTTCGAGCGCGTGGTGGCCCATGAAGCTGTCGTAGGTGAGGCTGAAGACGCGCTCGCGCGGCTGCTCGACGTCGCGGGAGATGACGTTCACGGGCGGCAGGTCGCGGGTCAGGCCGCGCTCGGCGCGGGTGGCGGGGTCGATGTAGACGCCGCAGTCGCGGTACAGGATCGCGGTGCGGCGGCCGTCCGGGTCGAACGCGAACAGCGTGTTCTGGCCGTGCGGCTCCGGTACGCAGCCCGTGGCGGAGACGGCGCGCAGCCAGAGGCGCACCATGGGGGCGACGACCCGGCTCGCCAGCCAGCCGGTGGGGTCCTCGCCGCTGCGGGCGGCGAGCTGCGCCATGAGCGGCGGGTCGTCGGGGCCGCGCACGTCCTGCCCGTACAGCGCGAACAGCGGCACGGTGAACCGCGGGGTCCCCCGGGCCGGGCCGGGGAGCAGGTGGGGGCGGATCTCACGGATCAGGAAGCCCCAGGCCTCGGCCGGGTCGGCGCCCAGGACTCCGGCGGCGACCTCGGGGAGGACCGGCAGCCCGGCCGCCGACAGCTCCTCGGCCGCCCAGAGCTGCACCGAGATGATCGGCCGCCGCAGCCGCCGGGTGAAGCGCGACAGCCGCCGGGGGTAGTGGAGCTTGACGAAGTGCGGCTCCACCGGCTCGTCGCCGATGCGCTCGACGAACACGGTGCGGGCGTTGGCCGACGGCACCACGGTCAGGTCGGGCCCGCGTTCGGTGAGCGCGTCCCGGTCGGGCAGGCCGGGGAAGGCGAGCGTCTCGGGGTGCACGGGCAGCAGGAACCCGTCGCCGCCCCGGTAGAGCTTGACCGTGGTGGACTCCAGCGCGTTGCGCAGGAAGGTCCCCCGCTCGGGCGGCACGCGGAAGGTCGGCACCGCGAACCGGTCGAGGCCGAGCTGCGGATGGTACGGCTCGGAGATCTCCAGGTCCGCGGAGAAACGACTGTAGGCGCGGGTGCCCGCGCCCAGATACCGTTCGGCGTACTGCCACACCCGCAACGGTTCCCGCTGGTCGTCAAAGATCATTCGCACCCGTTCCTTGGTAGGAGAGCCGGTAGATACCCGACCCGGCACGGTCTCAGTCGAGGTAGCGGAAGCGCGGCGGCGGGTGCATGAGGAACTCGTGGTGGGACAGGTTCCAGGCGTACGCGCCGGCCAGCTCGAACACCACGAGGTCGCCAGGCCGCAGCCCGGTCACCGGGACGTCGCGGGCGAGCACGTCCCTGGGCGTGCAGAGCTGGCCGACCAGGGTGGCCGGGCCGGTGAGCGCGGGGCCGGCGATCGCCCGGTGCAGGACGGTGAACGGCTGGTCGTGGCCGCGGGCGACGGGGGTGCGCAGGTGGTGGGTGCCGCCGCGCAGGACGGCGTAGTCGCGGCCGTGGTTGCGCTTGACGTCGAGCACGTCGGTGACGTACCAGCCGTGGTACGCGGTGAGCGACCGGCCGGGCTCGACCCGGAGCCGCGCCCCTGTGGCGGGCAGGGCGGCGGGCAGGGCGGCGGCGTACGCCTTCCAGTCGAACACCTGGTCCGGCGCCCGGTAGTCGACGCCCATGCCGCCGCCGAGGTCCAGCTCCGGCTCGGTGAGGCCGGGCAGGTGTGCGCGGAGCCAGGGCAGCGCCCAGGACGTCACCCGGCGGGCCAGAGCGGCCATGGCGGGGGCGTCGTGCTGGGCCCAGGTCAGGTGGGTGTGCAGACCGCGCACCCGGATGTGCGGGGCGGCGGCCAGCAGCGGCAGGCAGGCGGCCAGGCCGTCCTGGTCCATGCCGAACGGGCTGGCGGCGGCCTGCCGGGTGTCCTCGCCGGGCAGGTCCGGGTTGGCGCGCAGCAGCACGTCCGCCGGGGCGCCGAGGGCGATCAGGCGGGCCAGCTCGCGGGGGCTCTCCACGTGCAGCCGGTGCACGCCGGGCGTCAGGGCGAGGGCCAGCTCGGCGTCGGTCTTGCCGGGTCCGCTGAAGGCGATCGGCAGGTCAGGGGCGACCTCGCGCACGTGCGCCAGCTCGCCGCCGGAGGCCACCTCGAAGCCGTCCACGTACGGGACGAGCGCGCGCAGGATCTCGGCGGCCGGGTTGGCCTTGACGGCGTAGTAGAGCTCGGCGGTCCCGGCCAGCGCGCCGCGCACTCCGGCGGCGTGCGCACGCAGCGCCGGCAGGTCGTACACGTAGGCGGGCAGGTCTCCCCCGCCGGCCAGCCGCAGCGCCTCCGCCCGCACGGGCTCCGTCACCATCGGCGCTCCCCTCTCGTCCCCTGGAGCAGACGGTACGGCAGAGGGATCATGGTACGCGCGCCGGGGCGGGACGGACGGAAACCCCGTCCCGCCGGCCCCCGTCTCGTACCGGAGAGGGGTGTCCCGGACGGGACGGGGCGGCGGGACGGGGTGGTTCCGTTCCTCCGCCCCGTCGAGGCAGTCACGGGGACGGAGGAACGGAACGCGGGCGGAGGGTCAGAGGGGTGACCGCGCGGGCTCCTCGGCGCTCGCCGTGCCTCCCTCGAACCCGCGCGGGGATCTCACGGTGAGGCGCAGGTGTAGCCGGACACCGTCTGGGTGTTGCCGTTGGGCCGGCTGACCTGGAAGCCGAACGAGGTGCTGGCGCTCGGGCCGAGGTTGCCGTTGTAGCCCATGCTCTTGGCCGTGACGGTCTGGCCGCTGGTGGTGAGGGTGGCGTTCCAGGAGCCGGTGACGCTGTGGCCGGCGGGGAGGGTGAAGGTGACGGTCCAGCCGTTGATGGCCGACGATCCGCTGTTGGTCACGGTGACGGGCTGGATGACGTACCCGTTGCCCCACTGGGTCTGGACGGTGCCGGTGGCGGTGCAGGGGCCGCTCGGGCCGCCGCCGCCGGTGGTGGTGAAGGTGACCGCGCTGGACGGGCTGGACAGGTTGCCGGCGCCGTCACGTGCTCGCACGTACACCTGGTACTGGGTGTCGGCGGACAGCCCGGTCAGGTTGATCGAGTTGGTGGACGACTGGCCGAGCTGCGGGTCCGTGGTGCCCTGCTCGCGGTAGACGTTGTAGCCCGCCAGGCCGCTGCCGCCGGAGTCGGTGGAGGCCGACCAGGTCAGCGTGGCCGAGCTGCCGGTGACGTTGGAGGCGACCGGGGTGCCCGGGGTGGTGGGCGGGGTGGTGTCGGAGGGAGTGCCGCCGTCGAGCGCGTTGTGGACGGCGGTGTAGGACGGCTTCTGCTGGTAGTTCTCGTCGTAGATGAGCGCGGCGCCCTCGCCGGAGAACGTGTCGGGCACCCACGAGTGCCGGTCGGTGAAGCCCCAGATGGTGACGCCGGCGCAGGCGTTCACGGCCAGGCAGGCCTGGATCACGTCCCGGTAGTAGTTGGCCTGGGTGGTGTCCTTGCTGGAGCTGCGGGGCATCTGCATGCGGATGTCCACCTCGGTGATGCGGACCTGGACGCCGAGGGCGGCGAAGCGCTCCAGGTTCTGCCGGAGGTCGCTGGGGAAGCCGTACTGGATCGCCAGGTGGCTCTGGAAGCCGACGCAGTCGACGGGCACGTTCTGCTCGCGCAGCGAGCGCACCAGGTTGTACATGGCGGTGCTCTTGGCGTTGATGCCCTCGACGTTGTAGTCGTTGATGCACAGCCGGGCGTCCGGGTCGGCGGCGCGGGCGTAGCGGAAGGCGTCGGCGATGTAGCTCTGGCCCAGCGTGTTGTACCAGAACGACGAGCGCAGGTTGCCGTTCTCTTCGAAGACCTCGTTCACCACGTCCCAGGAGACGACGGCGGCGTTATCGGCGTAGCGGCCGACGACCTGGCTGATGTGGTTCTGCATGGCCGAGCGCATGGCGGTGGCGCCCAGGCCCTGCACCCAGCCGGGGGTCTGGTTGTGCCAGACGAGGGTGTGGCCGTGCACCTGCTGGTTGTTCTGGGTGGCGAAGTTGACGATGGTGTCGGCGCCGGAGAAGTTGAACTGGCCCTGGTTGGGCTCGGTGGCGTCCCACTTCATCGCGTTCTCGGCGGTGATCTGGTTGAACTCGGTCGCCGCGATGTTCCGGTACTGGGTCTCGTTCGACAGCGGTCCGGTGGCGAGCGCGGTGCCGATGAACTTGCCCCGCGCCGCGGCGTGCTGGCGCAGTGGGGCCGAGGCGTCGGCGGGGCCGGCCGGCAGGAAGAACACGGCGAGCAGCCCGAGCAGGGCCGCCGCCGCGAGCGTCCTGGGCCGGCTGCCGGGTCTGATGGGGGTTGACGAAAGCACGAGCACCTACCTCCGGAAGCTTGCCAAGATCCGGTCCCGAAATCTTTCGGCGTCTTCGGGATCCCTGCCGGGACGGTAGGGACAGGCAGGAGACAGGGTCAATGCCCGCGCGCGCACGCTGCTGTTAGAGCAGGTGGAGAGCTGAAATTATCGGCAATCTCGTGAAACTTTCATCGAGCGAAGTGCCTGTTCTCCATGATGGCGTGCCCGCCCCCGCTGGGGGAGATGAGGGGCGGGCACGGTCTGGTGGGCCCTCGTCAGGCGTCGTCGTCCGACACCCGGGAGGCGTCGGCGCAGGTGCTGGTGCCCGTGCTGAGCAGCTTCAGCGCGGCCCCGCAGGTGCTGACCGGCGCGGAGACCGGCTCGACGATCTCGTCGTTGAAGATGATCACATCGCCGATCAGGGAGGAGGCGGGCTTGGCGGTCTCGGGAGCCTCGGCGGCGGCGGGGGCGGCGGGGGCGGCGGCGCACACCAGGCCGGCGATCACGCCGCCGAGACCCGTGACGGCGAGGCGCCGGCGGGACCGGCCGTCTGGTCGGAGCGGTGGCGGCTGCTCTGCATGATCCGGTCGATCAGCGCGAGCGCCACCGCCGAGGCGATGAAGGTCAGGTGGATCAGTGTCTTCCAAAGCAGCTCCCTGTCGGTGACGGCCGGTCTGGCCGCGTTGATGAAGATCTGGAGGAGGTGGATGGACGAGATGCCGATGATGGCCATCGCGAGCTTGACCTTGAGCACGTTGGCGTTGACGTGGGAGAGCCACTGCGGCTGGTCGGGGTGGCCCTCGATGCGCAGCCGCGAGACGAACGTCTCGTAGCCGCCGACGATCACCATGATCAGCAGGTTGGAGATCATCACCACGTCGACCAGGCCGAGCACGATGAGCATGACGGTGGTCTCGGCCGGATGGCCGGTGAATCCCAGATGGACGAGATGCACGAGCTCGGCCATGAACCGCCACACGTAGACCACCTGGGCGGCGATGAGGCCGAAGTAGAGCGGCGCCTGGATCCAGCGGCTCAGGAACATCACATAGCCGAGCCGGCTGGCGGCGCGCCGGCGGGCGGGAAGGGTGCGCAGCTGCGGATACATCTAGGACGTGAGGATGTTCACGTGCTGGACCACGGCCTCCAGGCGGGCGATCGGTTCGCCGCCGATATGAGGCGGCAGGACGATCGCCGCCGCGGCGAGGGCGGCGGCCAGGGCTCGGTCGGACATCGCAGCTCCTTCGTTCATAAGTGGGGGGACGCGCGCGGGGGCGGGGACCGGGGGATCCGTCCGGGCGGCGCGGCTGGAGACCGCGCCGCCCTCGCCACCGGCCTGGGGGAAGGTGTCAGGGAGCCAGGCAGTGGACGGCGGGGAGCTCGGCCGGGATGCCCGGCGAGCTGGGGTCGACGAGACTGGTCGCACCGGCGGCGCTCTCGGCCAGACAGAGCGAGACCGCGACCGGGTCGACGACGGCGTGGGCGGGGGTAGCGGCGAGCAGGCCGGCGGCCACGAGCGCGGCGGCCGTCAGCGAGCGGGTGGTGGGTCGCATGTGCCCTCCTTGGGCGGGTAATCGGGTCACCCCGGGATTGCTACCCACCGTAATCACAAAGTAACTCTGCGTACAAGAGGTGCCTGTGGATTCTCATCTTCCCGCCGGATAAATCCCGCTTCGCACCACAAAATCCGGCCTTTGCACGAGGTTGTGGATCATGTTAACTAGAGGTGAAAAGTCTCGATCGTCGCGGTAGCTGACACCTGTTCCGGGAAGGACCGGGCACAGTGACGCTCGTCATCGATGGCGTCTCCGTACGCCGGCGCGGGGAGATCTGGCTCGACGACATCCACCTGGAGTCATCCGGTGGCATGACGACGCTCCTCGGGCCGATGACCGCGGGGAAGACCACGCTGATGCGGGTAGTGGCCGGGCTGCTGCCGCCGGACGCCGGGCGGGTGGTGGTCAACGGCGAGGAAGTCACCGGCGTGTCGGTGCGCAAGCGGTCGGTGGCCTTCGTCTACCAGCAGTTCATCAACTACCCGTCGCTGACCGTCTACGAGAACATCGCCTCCCCGCTGCGCCTGGCCGCGGAGTTCCCCAAGGGCGAGGTGGACCGGCGGGTGCGCGAGGTCGCGGAGCTGATGGGCATCGGCGAGCTGCTCGGCCGCCGTCCCGGCGAGCTGTCGGGCGGCCAGCAGCAGCGCACCGCGATCGCCAGGGCCCTGGCCCGGCCGGTGGACGTGCTGCTGCTCGACGAGCCGCTCGCCAACCTGGACTTCAAGCTGCGCGAGCAGTTACGCGCCGACCTCAAGCGGATGTTCAGGGACTCCCCCGGCGTGGTGCTGTACGCGACGGCGGACCCGAACGAGGCGCTGTCCTTCGCCGCGCCGGCGGTGGTGCTGGGCGAGGGCCGGGTGCGGCACCGGGGCGACCCCGCGGACCTGTACGCCGGGCCGCCGACGCTGGAGGTGGCCGCGACGCTCAGCGACCCGCCGCTGAACCTGCTGCCCGGCCTGGTGCGCGACGGCCGGATCGAGTGCCTGGGCGCCTCGTTCCCCGCGCCGGGCCTGACCGGGCCGGACCGGCGGGTGGTGGTGGTGGCGGTGCGCCCGCACCAGGTGGGCATCGAACGGGCCGGCCCCGGGATGCTGGAGTTCCCGGCCGAGATCAGGCTGGCGGAGGTGACGGGCAGCGCCACGTTCGTCCACCTGCTGCTGGAGGGCGGGACGCACCTGGTGGCGCATCTGGCGGGCACGCACCCGTACGAGCCGGGAGAGCCGGCGGTGGCGTACGTGGATCCGGCGCGGGTGTTCGTGTTCGGCGAGGACGGCGCGCGGCTGCATGCCCCGCTGGGGGCGGAGGTCCGCCCGCATGGCTGAGATCCGCCTGGAAGGCGTGGCGCACAGTTACGACGGCGGCGGCACGTGGGCGCTGAAGCCGATGACGTGGACCTGGCGGACCGGCCGGGCGTACGCGCTGCTCGGGCCGAGCGGGTGCGGCAAGACGACGCTGCTCAACATCGTCAGCGGGCTGCTGACGCCGACGCGGGGACGGATCTGGTTCGACGACCGCGAGGTGACCGGGGTGCCGCCGGCGGGGCGGAACATCGCGCAGGTCTTCCAGTTCCCGGTGTTATACGACCAGATGTCGGTCTACGACAACCTGGCCTTCCCGCTGCGCAACCGCGGGTACCCGAGGCAGGAGGTGGACCGGCGGGTGCGCCGGGTGTCGGGCCTGCTCGGGCTGGACGAGCACCTGCGCCGCCGGTCGCGGCGGCTGGACCCGGGCCGCCAGCAGATCGTGGCGCTGGGCCGCGGCCTGGTCCGCCCGGAGGTGGCCGCGGTGCTGCTGGACGAGCCGCTGACCGTGGTGGACCCGGCCATGAAGTGGACGCTGCGCAGCAAGCTCAAGGAGATCCACCGCGACACCGGGCACACGCTGGTCTACGTCACCCACGACCAGACGGAGGCGCTGACGTTCGCCGACGAGGTGGTGGTGCTCAACGACGGCGAGATCGTGCAGGCCGGGGAGCCGGGCGAGCTGTTCCTGTCGCCCGCGCACGAGTTCGTCGGCCATTTCATCGGCTCGCCCGGCATGAACGTGCTGGACGGGGCGGTGGCCGGCGGGCTGGTGCGGGTGGGCGACGCCGCAGTCGGCCGGGCGTCCGGCGACCTGCCGCCGGGGCCGGTGCGGATCGGGGTGCGGCCGGAGTTCGTGCGGCTCACAAGCGAGGAGGCGCCGCCCGGCCTCGCCGCCCGGGTGACCGGGATCGACCGGATGGGCGCGTACGATCTGGTGCACACCCAGGTGAACGGGCACCCGCTGGTCGCCCGCACGGACGCGGCGGCCGTGCGGGAGCCGGGCTCCGTGACCTTCCTGCGCTTCGCGGAGGGCCGGGCGTTCCTGTTCAGGGACGCGGTCCGGTGCGGGGTGGTCGAGCCGCTGCCGGGGAGCGCCCCGTGACGGCCGCCCTCCCCTCGCGGCGGACGGAGCCGGCCGCCGAGGACCGGGCCCCGGGCAAGCGGCGCGCCAACCGGGCCTGGTTCCTGGTGCTGCCGGTGGTGGTGTCGGTCGCGTTCACCGCCGTCATCCCGCTGATGACGGTCGTGAACTACTCGGTGCAGGACATCTTCAGCCCGGACGACCGGCTCTTCGTCGGCCTGGAGTGGTTCCGGTCGGTGGCGCGCGACCCGGAGGTGCGGGCCGCGTTCGTCCGCACGCTGCTGTTCTCGGCGCAGGTGCTGCTGCTGGAGATCCCGCTGGGCGTGGCGGTGGCGGTGGTGATGCCGCGTCGCGGTCTCGGCGTGCCGGCGGCGCTGGTGCTGGTCGCACTGCCGCTGCTCATCCCGTGGAACGTGGTGGGCACGATCTGGCAGATCTTCGCCCGGCCGGACATCGGGCTCGGCGGCTGGGCCGTCAACAACGTGCTCGGCCTGGACTACAACTACACGCTGGACGCCGCCGACGCGTGGATCACCGTGCTCGTCATGGACGTGTGGCACTGGACGCCGCTGGTGGCGCTGCTGGCGTACGCGGGGCTGCGGTCGATCCCCGACCCGTACTTCCAGGCGGCGCAGATCGACGGCGCGTCGGCGTGGGCGACGTTCCGGCACATCCAGCTGCCGCGGCTGCGCGGGGTGCTGACGATCGCGATCCTGCTGCGGTTCATGGACAGCTTCATGATCTACACCGAGCCGTTCGTGGTGACCGGAGGCGGGCCGGGGAACGCGACCTCGTTCCTCAGCGTCCTGCTGTCGAAGATCGCGGTCGGGCAGTTCGACCTGGGGCCGGCGGGGGCGTTCTCGCTGCTGTACTTCCTGGCCGTGCAGATCGTCTGCTACGTGTTCTTCACCGTGCTGACCAGGACCGGGAGGTGAGCACGGTGCGGAGGCTGCCGTGGGCGCGGACGGTGTTCTGGCTGTACGGGATCACGCTGATGCTGCCGCTGCTGTGGATGTTCGGCATGTCGATCCGCCCGAACCAGGACATCCTCGGCAGCTTCCGGCTCATCCCGGAGCGGGTGACGTTCGACAACTACGTCACGTTCTTCACCAACCCGGTGTGGTACTCCAGCTATCTCAACTCGATCGTCTACACGTCCATGAACGCGGTCATGTCGCTCGTCATCGCGCTGCCGGCCGCGTACGCGTTCTCCCGGTTCAGGTTCGCCGGGGACAAGCACCTGTTCTTCTGGCTGCTGACGAACAGGATGGCGCCGCCCGCGGTGTTCCTGCTGCCGTTCTTCCAGATCTACCAGGCGGTCGGGCTGTTCGACACCCATCTGGGCGTGGCCATCGCGCACATGCTGTTCAACGTGCCGCTCGCGGTGTGGATCCTGGAGGGCTTCATGTCCGGGATCCCGCGCGAGATCGACGAGACGGCCGCGATCGACGGCTACTCGCTGCCCCGGTTCTTCGTCAGGATCTTCCTGCCGATGATCCGGTCGGCGATCGGCGTCACGCTGTTCTTCTGCTTCATGTTCAGCTGGGTCGAGCTGCTCATCGCGCGCACGATCACGTCGGTGAACGCCAAGCCGATCGCCGCCACCATGACCCGCACGGTGAGCGCGGCGGGCGTCGACTGGGGGCTGCTCGCGGCGGCCGGGGTGCTGACGATCGTGCCGGGCGCGATCGTCATCTGGTTCGTCCGCAACTACATCGCCAAGGGTTTCAGTCTGGGGAGGGTGTAGCCGATGCCCGACTGGATGGTGTGGACCGGGCCCACCGCCGCCGTCTTCGTCGGCCTCGGCCTGCTGCTGTGCGGGATGGCGATCTGGGCGAGGATCTCGCCGCCGGTGTCGCGGCGGGGGTTCCTGCGCATCGAGACCGATCGGGGGGACCGGCTGTACATCGGCCTCATCAGTGGGGCCGCCGTGCTCGCCGGGTGGATCGCCGTCACCGATCTGTCCATGTGGCTGGCGCTGGCGGTGGCGTTCCTGGTGGTGCTGGCGATCGGGATGTGGGGCTGACTAAGGAGGCGGCGATGCCGTTCGGCAGGAAGATCCCCAAGAGGAGCACGATCTGCGCGGCCGTGCTCGTCCTGCTGGCCACGGGCTGCTCGCAGGGCGGCGGCTCGGCAGGCGGCGGCGAGTTCAGGGAGGCCGACGCCAAGGCGGCCGCCCAGCGGTGGGTGTCCACCGAGTTCACCCCGAGCACGCTCTCCAAGGAGCAGCAGCTCGCCGAGATGGACTGGTTCATGAAGGCCGCGGCCCCGTACCGCGGCATGGAGATCAACGTGGTGTCGGAGACGATCACCACCCACGAGTACGAGTCGCAGCAGCTCGCCAAGGCGTTCTCCGAGATCACCGGGATCAGGCTCAAGCACGACCTGATCCAGGAGGGCGACGTGATCGAGAAGCTGCAGACGCAGATCCAGGGCGGCCAGAACATCTATGACGCCTACGTCAACGACTCCGACCTGATCGGCACCCACGCGCGCGGCGACTACGTGCTGCCGCTGTCGGACTACATCGCCGGGGAGGGCAAGGCGGTCACCTCGCCGACGCTGGACCTGGAGGACTTCATCGGGATCAGCTTCACCACCGGGCCCGACAAGAAGATCTACCAGCTGCCCGACCAGCAGTTCGCGAACCTGTACTGGTTCCGCTACGACTGGTTCACCGACCCGGCCGTCAAGAAGCAGTTCAGGGACGCGTACGGCTACGAGCTCGGGGTGCCGGTCAACTGGGCCGCGTACGAGGACATCGCCGACTTCTTCACCAGCAAGGTGAACGGTGACGGGACGATCGACGGCCAGAAGGTCTACGGCCACATGGACTACGGGCGCAAGGACCCGTCGCTGGGGTGGCGGTTCACCGACGCGTGGCTGTCGATGGCGGGCAACGGCGACCCGGGCATCCCGAACGGGCTGCCGGTGGACGACTGGGGCATCCGGGTGGAGAACTGCCGCCCGGTCGGCTCGTCCGTCAGCCGGGGCGGCGACACGAACGGGCCCGCCGCCGTGTACGCGCTCACCAAGTACGTCGACTGGCTGAAGAAGTACGCCCCGCGCGAGGCCGCGGGCATGAACTTCAGCGAGGCGGGCCCGGTGCCGGCGCAGGGCAACATCGCCCAGCAGATCTTCTGGTACACGGCCTTCACCGCCGACCTGACCCAGCCGGGGCTGCCGGTGGTGAACGAGGACGGCACGCCCAAGTGGCGGATGGCGCCGAGCCCGCACGGCGCGTACTGGAAGGACGGCCACAAGCTCGGCTACCAGGACGCCGGCTCGTGGACGCTGCTGAAGAGCACCCCGGCCGAGCGCAGGGCGGCGGCCTGGCTGTACGCGCAGTTCGTCACGTCCAAGACGGTGTCGCTGAAGAAGTCGATCGTCGGGCTGACGTTCATCCGCGACACCGACATCCGCAGCGAGTACTTCGAGCAGAACGCGGAGAAGTACGGCGGGCTGATCGAGTTCTACCGCGGCCCGGCGCGCGTGCAGTGGACGCCGACCGGGACGAACGTGCCGGACTACCCGCGGCTGGCGCAGCTGTGGTGGCAGAACGTGGCCACCGCCGTCACCGGCGAGACCACGCCGCAGCAGTCGATGGACAGCCTGGCCAAGCAGCAGGACGACATCCTGTCCCGGCTGGAGCGCCGCGGCTACGGCGGCCAGTGCGCGCCCAAGCTGAACCAGGAACGGGACGCGCAGTACTGGTTCGACCAGCCGGGCGCGCCCGTGGCGAAGCTCCCGGACGAGCGCGGCAAGCCGGAGACCCTGGACTACGACGAGCTGATCGCCCGCTGGAAGAAGGCGGACTGACCCGCGCGGGTGGAGTGGGCGAACCCGACTGTCAGCGGGGTTCCTGCCTGCGCGACATGCGGTGGAGCCGGGCGTGCAGCACGGTCATCCTCCGCGTGAACTCCCGCTCGTCGGAGTACACGTCGTAGTCGTCGATCTCGTGGAACGCCTCGTCGAGAAGCCGGCCGAGATCGCCGTGCGCCCGCTCCCCCGCCGCCATGGCTTCCCTTCTCGCCGCCACCCAAGCGTGGCGGAACCGCTCGACGTCGAGACGGCCCGCCACGAACCCGTCGATCAGCGAGAGTTTCCTCCGGGTGACCGACTCCGGTGGCACCTCCGCCGGCGTCCGCCAGGAGGGCCATCGGGGCGGATGAGCCGCCGCGACCTCCAGCAGGAAGGGATTCGTCGTGGCGAGCCGCCGCGCGAGCCGCGCGAAATCCGCCTTCGCCTGTTCGGTCCCGCAAGCGAGGCAGGCCGCGACGAACGCACGAGGGCCGGAGACGAGGGCGTACTGCCGCATGGTCATGAGGACCGCTCCCGACATGTCGGGCAAAGTCATGACGACGTCGGAGCCGGCCCACGAACCCGGGAGCGCGAGGGCGCCATCGCCCACCAGGATCGTCTCGACTCGCCGTGCACCGAGCGGCGCGGCGAGGACGCGGGTCTGGCCGCACGCACGCAGGCCGCGCCCGATCGAGGACAGGAGCCTGGAGTCTGGGACGGGCCGCGACGCCACGGGAACGGTGACCTTGTCCCCCACGGCCGTCCAGGCGGCGCTGAACCCCGTACCGCCGTCGAGCATCTTCTCGACCCGGATCACCCGATGATCAGGAGTCACGGATTCATCCTGGCGGCTCGGCACGGGAAGGGGCCGGTGTCAGGAGGCCGGGACCGGGTGCTCGTCCGCCTGCTTGGGGTCCGGGAGGTCCAGGGTGTCGCGGAGGGTGACGGACTTGAAGAAGAGGGTGGCGATGACGCCCACGACCGAGAGCCCCGCCGAGATGAGGAAGATGTGACCGGTCGCGTCCCCGTACGCGGATCGGACGATCGTCTTGATCGGCTCCGGCAGGGCGGCGATGTCGAGGGTGGCCGCGCCGCCGCTGGCCGAGGCCGGGATGCCGGCCTTGGCCAGACCCTGGCTGATGCTGGTGGCGACCTGGTTGGCGAGGACGGCGCCGAGGACCGAGACGCCGATGGTGCCGCCGAGCGAGCGGAAGAACGTGATGGCGCCGCTGGCCGCGCCGAGTTCGCGCAGCGGGACGGTGTTCTGGATGGCCAGCACCAGATTCTGCATCGACATGCCGACGCCCACGCCGACCAGCACCATGGCGGCGCCGATGAGGTACAGCGAGGTCTGGTGGTCCATCGTCGACAGCACCAGGAAGCCCAGGGTGAGCACGATCGAGCCGGTCACGATGTACGGCTTGATCTTGCCGCTCCTGGAGACCATGCGGCCGCTGATCGTGGAGGAGACCAGCACGCCCGCCATCATCGGGATGGTGAGCAGGCCCGCCTCGGTCGGGGTGTAGCCGCGGCCGATCTGGAAGTACTGGCCCAGGAAGACCGAGCCGCCGAACATGGCCATGCCGACCGCGAGGCTGGCCACGATGGCCAGGGCGGGGGTGCGGCGGCGGATGACGTGCAGCGGCACCACGGGCTGGGCGGCCCTGGTCTCCACCCAGGTGGCCAGCGCCAGGAGGACGGCGCCGCCGCCGGCCATGGCCGCGGTCTGCCACGACAGCCAGTCGAAGGAGTTGCCGACGAACGTGATCCAGATGAGCAGCACGCTCACGCCGGCCGCGATGAGGGTCGCCCCGGCGTAGTCGATCTTGACGTTGTCCTGGCGGACGGTGGCGACGTGCAGCGTCTTGTGGAGCAGGCCCAGGGCGACGACGGTGAAGGGCACGGCGATGAAGAAGCACCAGCGCCAGCCCAGCCACGAGGTGTCGGCGATGAGCCCGCCGAGCAGCGGCCCGCCGACGGTGGCCACGGCCATGACGGCGCCGAGGTAGCCGTTGTAGCGGCCGCGCTCCTTGGGGCTGATCATCGCGGCGATCACGACCTGGACCAGGATCTGCAGCGCGCCCATGCCGAGCCCCTGCAGCGCCCGGAAGGCGATGAGCTGCTCGGTGTTCTGGGCGAACCCGCAGGCCAGCGAGGTCACCATGAAGATCACGATGGAGATCTGGAGCAGCAGTTTCTTGCTGAAGAGGTCGGCCAGCCTGCCCCAGATGGGCGTCGACGCGGTGGCGGCCAGCAGGGAGGCGGTGACGACCCAGGTGTACTGCGACTGGGTGCCCTTCAGCGCGCCGATGATCTGGGGCAGCGCGACCGACACGATCGTGCCGCTGATCATGGCGACGAACAGGACCAGCAGCAACCCGCTGAGGGCTTTCAGCACCTGCCGATGCGTCATCGGCTCGGCAGGTGCTGTCATGGGTGCGCTCACGCGCGACCTCCGTTTCGGATCTCGGGGTGACGACCGGATACTCTACTTCCCATTGAGAAAGTTTGCGCATTGCGCATCTATTCCCGGCGGGTAGAGTGACCGCAAGATGGACACCACGACGCTGGGACTGCGCGAGCGCAAGAAGGCCGAGACCCGGCAGGCCGTGCACGAGGCGGCGCTGCGGCTCGTCGTCGAGCACGGCTTCGACGGCGTGACGGTCGAGGCCATCGCCGACGCCGCCAACATCTCCCGCCGCACCTTCTCCAACTACTTCGCCGGCAAGGAAGACGCCCTCCTGTACGGGGAGGAGGAACGCTTCCGCCGGCTGGTGGCGCTGGTGCAGGAGCAGCCTCCCGGCCACAGCGCGTGGCAGGCCATGCGGGCCACGATCCTGGATCTGTACGAGGAGGTCGGCACCCCCGACCGCGAGTGGGCGATCCGCACCCGGCTGGCCAAGAAGCACCCGGCGCTGCTGGCACGCCAGCTCGCCAACCACGCCGCACTCGAACGCGAGCTGGCGCAGGCCATCGCCGACCGGCGCGCCCCGGCACGGCCGCGGGTGATGGCGGCGGCCTTCCTCGGGGCGCTGCGCCTGGCGACCTTCCAGTGGATCGAGGAGGAGGAGGCCCGGTCCCTGCTGGAGGTCGGCGAGGAGATCCTGGACGAGGTGGCCAGGCCCTTCACCTGACGGAGTGAGGAAGGGGCGGGACACCACGCCGGTGGCGCCCCGCCCGTTCGTGACCTACGACGTCGCGACGGGTTCGGGGAGCGGGAACGGGCCCGCCGTGGCCGGGATCGGCGGGTCGTCATCCGCCGCGCGGTAGTCACAGGTGAAGACGTGCTCACCGGGCCCGGCCTGCACCGGGGCCCGACCCGGCAGATCGACCTCGGCCGTCGTGCCGGGCGGCACCGTCACCTCGACCGTCAGCTCCGTGCCCGCCCGCCGCCACGACACCGCCGCCCGCCCGTACGGGGTGTCGTGCGCGGCGGAGGCTTGGGTGAGGCCGCCGCCCGGCCGCGGCGCGACCCGCAGGCGGCGGTAGCCGGGCGCCGCCGGGGCCAGCCCGGCCACCACGCGGTGCAGGTAGTCGGCCACCGCCCCCAGCGCGTAGTGGTTGAACGAGGTCATCTCCCCCGGGTTGACCGACCCGTCGGGCAGGAGGCTGTCCCACCTCTCCCAGATCGTGGTCGCCCCCATCGTCACCGGGTAGAGCCACGACGGGCACTCCCGCTGCGTCAGCAGGTGGTAGGCCGCGTCGTGGGAGCCCGTCTCCGCGAGGGCGTCGCAGACCAGCGGGGTGCCGACGAAGCCGGTGCCGATCCGGTACCCGTCGCGGGCGACCAGCTCCGCCAGCCGCCGCCCGGCCCTCTCCCGCTCGCCGCCGTCGTCGAGCAGCCCGAAGCGCAGAGCGACCGCGTAGGCCGTCTGGCTGTCGCCGACCAGCCGTCCCGACGGCGTGACGTACTCCCGCCGGAACGCCTCCCGCACCTCCCCCGCCAGAGCGGCGTGACGGGCCGCGTCGTCCTCGTGGCCGAGCAGCCCGGCCACCCGTCCCAGGATGGAGGCGGTGGAGAAGTGGTAGGCGGTGGCGATCAGGTAGGGGTCGGTGCGCCCGTCGGCGGGCGCGTCCGGCGGGGCGGACGGGTCGAGCCAGTCGCCGAACTGGAACCCGTCGGACCACACCCGGTCCGGCCCCGCCAGTTCGGCGACCTGGTCCACCCAGGCCCGCATGCTCGGATACTGCCGCCGCAGCAGCTCCAGGTCGCCGGTGCGCTCGTACAGCACCCACGGCACGAGGACCGCCGCGTCTCCCCAGGCGGCGGCCGGCAGCGGCGGGAACTGCACCTGCACCCACGGCACGTAGGGCGGGACCGTGCCCAGCTCGGCCTGCTCGGCGGCGAGGTCGCGCAGCCAGGAGGCGAGCGGGCCCGCGCAGTCGTACAGGAACGCCGCGGCCGGGGCGAACACCTGGATGTCGCCGGTCCAGCCGAGCCGCTCGTCGCGCTGCGGGCAGTCGGTGGGGATGTCGACGAAGTTGCCGCGCATGCTCCACACCACGTTCTCGTGCAGCCGCTCCAGCAGCGGGTCCGAGCAGCCGAACCAGCCGGTGCGGCGCATGTCGGTGTGGCAGACGACGGCGACCACGCCGTCCGGCGGGATCTCCCCCGGCCAGCCGGTCACCTCGGCGTAGCGGAAGCCGTGGATGGTGAAGCGCGGCTCCCACTCCTCGGCCCCGCCGCCGCGCAGGGTGTAGGTGTCGTGCGCGGCCGCGCCGCGCAGCGGGCGCACGGCCGGCGCGCCGTCCTCCAGGACCTCGGCGTGGCGCAGGGAGACGGTGTGCCCGGCGGGACCCTGCACGCGGATGCGCAGCCGGCCCGAGATGTTCTGGCCGAAGTCGAGGATGGTCTCGCCGGACGGCCCGGTCAGGGTGGCGACGGGGGCGAGCGTCTCGACCCGGCGCACCGGCGGGCCGTCGGGGGCCACCAGCAGGGCGGGGTCGTGGTCGAGCACGTCCGCGGGCAGCCAGCCGGAGTCGTCGAACCCGGGCGACGACCAGCCGCCGGGCAGCAGCCGGGCGTCGTGCTTCTCGCCGTCGTACAGGCCGGTCGCGGTGATCGGGCCGGGGGCGGCGCGCCACGAGCCGTCGGTGACGAGCGTCTCGGTGCCGCCGTCGGCGTAGACGAGTTCGAGCTGGGCGATGAGCGCGGTGCGCGTCCCGTACGTGGCGGTGCTGCCGTCCAGGAAGCCGACGCGGCCCCGGTACCAGCCGTCGGCGAGCATCGCGCCGATCGCGTTGGGTCCGGGCCGCAGCAGGGCCGTGATGTCGTGGGTGCGGTAGCGGAGCCGGTGGCCGTAGCTGGTCCAGCCGGGGGCGAGCACGTCGTCGCCGACGACCTGGCCGTTGATCTCGACCTCGTACAGGCCGTGCGCGGTCACGTACAGGCGGGCCCGCACGGGCCGCTCGCGCAGATCGAAGCCGCGGCGCAGCAGCGGCGCCGGGCCGTCGGGCGGGCCGGTGAGCGACGGCGGCGGCGCGGCGGCCGCGGCCTGCCAGCGGTCCGCCGTCAGCAGCCCGGTCTCCGCCTCCGACCAGGGACTCCAGTCGCCGGCTCGGCCGCCGCCGTGCACCCGGACGCGGACGGCGCAGCGTTCGGCGGAGCCGAGCGGCTCGCCGGGCCACGGCACCAGCCGGGACTCGGCCGAGCGCACCAGGTGGCTGGCGGTGCCGCCGCCGGTGCGGATCTCGATCTCGTACGCGTCCTGCGTCCAGGACGGTGGTGCGGCGGTGACGGTCCAGGTCAGGCGTGGCCTGGACGCACCGATGCCGAGGGGCGGCCGGTGCGGGTCGAAGCGGTGGTGCTCGAAACGGGGGGCGTCGACGGTGATGCCGGACGCTCGGGTCATGGTGCTCCTCGTGCGAGTGGGTCAGCCCTTGATCGCGCCGGCGGTCATGCCGGCCACGATCTTGCGGTTGAAGAAGACGAAGGCCAGCAGCGGCGGGATCGTGATCAGGACGATGTCCATGAACAGCAGGTTCCACTGGGTGCTGTACTGGCTCTGGAAGTTGTAGAGGGTGAGCTGGACGGTGGCGTTGTCGTCGCCGGGCAGGAAGTAGAGCGGGTTGACGAAGTCGTTGAAGACGGCGACGGACGTGGTGAGGATCACGGTGATGGTCACCGGCCGCATCAACGGGAAGATCACCCGGAAGAACAGCGCCATCCCGGTGCAGCCGTCGATCATGGCGGCCTCGTCCAGCTCGCGCGGGATGGCGGCGATGAACGCCCGGTAGAGCAGCATCGCGAACGACAGGCTGTAGGCGACCTCGACCAGGATGAGCCCCGGCAGCGTCTTGAACAGCCCGATGCCCTGCAGCACCCAGATGGTCGGCACCACGGCCGGCGGGATGATCAGCCCGGACAGCACGAGCAGGTTGACCACGCCGGCCACCCGGCCGGGCCGCCGCTGCAGCACGAACGCGGCCATGGAGGCGAACACCACGAGCAGCGCGACCGAGGTGACCGTGAGGATGGTGCTGTTCACGTACGCGGTCAGCAGCAGGTAGTCGCGGGCGGAGATCACCTCCACCAGGTTCCGCACCACGGGCCAGCTCGTCGGCCAGGCGAAGTCCAGGTCGGCGGCCTGCTTCTCGTCCTTGACCGCGGTGAGCAGCATGAACGAGAAGGGCACCAGGAAGACGGCGGCGGCCACCGCCAGCGCGAGCGTCTCGGCGCCGATCCTGCGCGCGGTTGTCCTCACGAGTGGATCTCCCGGCGGTCGAGCAGGCGGACGAGCGGGACCACGATCGCGGTGACGGCGAGGAACAGGATCACGTTCCCGGCCGTGGCCAGGCCGTAGAAGCCCGCCTGATACTGCTTGTAGATGATCGAGGCGATGACGTCGCTGGTGAAGCCGGGACCGCCCCGGGTCATGGTCCAGATGAGGTCGAAGGTGCGCAGGCCGCCGATGAACGACAGGATGATCACCGAGTAGGTGGCGGGCCAGGACAGCGGCAGCGTGACGTGCCGGAACCGGTGCCAGGCGCTGCCGCCGTCGACCTCGACCGCCTGGTAGTAGTCGCGCGGGATCGACATGATCCCGGCGATGTAGATGACGGTGGCCAGGCCCACGCCCTTCCAGACGTCGACCAGCGCCACCGACAGCAGCGCGGTCGTGGCGTCGCCGAGCCAGTCGGGGCCGGAGATCCCGAAGACGCCCAGCGCCTTGTCGACCAGGCCGGTGTCGGGTTTGAGCAGGACGCTGAAGGTGATGCCGACCGCGACGGTGCTGACCAGCACGGGGAAGAACACGACCGAGCGCAGGAAGCCGCGCAGCCGCAGGTTCGAGGTGAGCAGCACGCCCAGCAGCAGGCCGAGCACCACCTTCAGCCCGCTGGTGACGACCGCGTAGACGATCGTGTTCCGGAAGCCGACGCGCAGGTTCTGCTCGGCGAAGAAGTCGCGGAAGTTGTCCAGGCCGACGAACGTGCTGTCGAACAGCGTCCACCGGGTGAGCGCGAAGTAGAAGGCCATCACCGTCGGCACGAGGAAGATGACGGTGTAGACGATCCCGGCCGGCAGGTAGAACGCGTACGGGTAGACCGCGCGGGCCCTGGGCCGGGCCGGGCGGCGGCCGCTCTCCGGAGCGGCCGCCCGGCGAGGCCGGGCCGAGGTCACCATCCGGCCAGCCCCAGTTGCCTGGCCTGCTTCTCCACGTCCTTGTCGTACTGGGCCGCGCCTTCCGCCGGCGTGGTGAGCCCGGAGCCGACGGCGACGGTGATCTGCTCCAGCGACGGGCCCTTCACCGGCGAGACGAACTCCAGCGCGGGCGCGGATGCGCCGCTCTCGATGTAGGCGCTGAGGTCCTTGGCCACCTGGATGACGTCCTCGGGCAGCTCGGCGCCCTTGATCCGGTACGGTCCCGCCGGGGCGACGCCCTCGGAGAACGCCTGGGCGCCGGCCGGTGAGGCGATGAAGGCGAGGAACTTCTTGGCCGCGTCGACGTGCTCGCTGGAGGCGGGGATGTAGGCGCCGGCGGGCTCCCAGACGGTGGCGCCGTGGGTGCCCGGGTCGTCGCCGGGGATGCCGAAGAATCCGATGTCGGTCTTGACGGACGGGTACTGCTCGATGAGGGCCGGCATCACGCCGGTGAGCATCGGGTAGTGCGCGCCCTTGCCCTCGGCCAGCAGCTTCAGCCCGTTGTCCAGGGTGGCCGAGCCGAACCCGTCGTTCAGCAGGCCGGCGGCGTGCACCTCGGCGAGCTTCCGGAACCCCGACAGCGCGGCCGGGGTGGTGGCGTACTTGGCCTTGTTGGCGGTGTAGCCGGCGGCGAAGGCGGGCACCGCGGCCTGGACGTTGTAGAAGTCGCCGAGCACGAACAGCTGCGAGGTCCAGGTCTCCTTGAAGGTGGAGATGACCGGCGCCAGGCCGGCGGCCTTGACCTTGTCGTTGTTGGCCATGAACTCGGCCCAGGACCTGGGCGTCTCCAGGCCGAGGTCGGCG
The DNA here is from genome assembly GCF_044458265.1 of Nonomuraea sp. NPDC050478. Taxonomy (NCBI): domain Bacteria; kingdom Bacillati; phylum Actinomycetota; class Actinomycetes; order Streptosporangiales; family Streptosporangiaceae; genus Nonomuraea; species Nonomuraea sp. NPDC050478. The sequence goes on from NZ_JBITHT010000007.1 coordinate 475,517, forward strand.
TAGACCTTGCGGTTGTAGAGGATGCCGCCGCCGGCCGCGGTGCCGGCCGGGACCCCGTACACCTTGTCCTGGTGGGACACCACCGGCAGGTAGGACTCCTGCACGTTCGCGAGGACGGGGTCGCCGGTGAGGTCGACGAGCGTCTGGCTCGGGTTGAGCGCCTGGATGAGTGAGCCCGAGTTGTACCAGAAAACGTCGGCCATTTCGCCGGTGGAGAGCCGGGTTTTGACGATGTTGTCGCCTTCGGCGCCGCCGGGACGGGTCTCGGTGTCGATTTCGACAGTGGGCTCGGCGGCCTCGAACGCCCGCACCACGGATTCTGCGGCGGCCACGGTGGCCTCGGCGTTGTCGATGAGCAGCTTGAGCGTGACGGTCCCGTCGGCCGAGGTCGGCTCGGACGACCCGCATGAGGTCAGTGACGTGACCACGGCGGTGGCGGCGGCTGCGACTCTGAGGCAAGCGGCCTTCATGACGCCCTCCAGGAATTTCGCGTGGACCATTAAATCGTTTCAAACCCCCCAATCGCCGCTAACTTAAACTTTGCGATTCGGTAGCGTCAAGACTTTGTCCGGATAACAATTACTCATCGGTGATATTTCCGGAAATTTATGGCATGCGGAAAGGCCGCTTTCCGGTTATGTCGTGAAAGCGGGCGGTGTCGAGGGAATCCGGGTGCTCCGAGACGGGATGTAGAACGTTCTCCATTGCTATCCTCCGCTCCGGAGGGGCGTCAAGAGGCTCGACGGCACGTCTGGTGTGGTTCGTTCTACGGGGAGGCCGGATGACCAGGGTGACCATCGCGGACGTGGCGCTGCACGCCCAGGTGTCCAGGTCGGCGGTGTCCAAGGTGCTCCGCGACGCCTACGGGGTCAGCCCCTCCATGCGCGCCCGGGTGCTGGCGGCCATCGACGAGCTGGGCTACCGGCCGCACGTGGCGGCCCGCGCGCTGCGCGGCCACACCTCCACTCTCGGCGTGCTCCTGCCCGACCTGCGCAACCCGTTCTTCCCCGACCTGGTCGACGGCGTCGTCGAGGAGATCGCCGGCACCGGGTACGAGGTCGTGATCAGCCAGGGGGGCCGCGGCCCGGCGAGCGAGTCGCGGGCCATCCACGCGCTCATCGACCAGTCGGTGGGCGGGATCGTGCTGGTCGCCCCCCTCAGCCCGCAGTCCGACCTGGAGGCGATCGCCGCCACGGTGCCGGTCGTGGTGCTCGGCCGCCACGACCGCTCCCCCCGCTACGACGCCGTCTTCGACGACGACGAGGTGGGCGCCGAGCTCGTGGTCGAGCACCTGGCCGGCCTGGGCCACCGCCGCATCGCGCACATCGCCCACCGCGACTCCAGCCGGGGCGAGCCCGCCACCCTGCTGCAGGCCATCCGCGCCCGGGCGTACGAGCGGGCCATGGTCCGGCTGGGCCTGGGCGAGCACGCCGACATCGCGTGGACCACGTACACCGAGGAAGGCGGCCACAAGGGCGTCGGCGAGCTGCTGAGCCGGCCCGAGCCGCCGACGGCGATCTTCGCGGGCGCCGACCTGGCCGCCATCGGCGCCCTCGCCGCGCTGCGCGAGGCCGGGCTCGCCGTGCCGGACGACGTCTCGGTCGCCGGATACGACAACAGCTGGCTGGCCGCGCTGGCGCACATCTCGCTCACCAGCGTCGACCAGTCGGGCGTCACCATGGGCCGCACGGCGGGCCGGCTGCTGCTGGAGCGCATCGGCGGCCGGACGGCGTCGGCGCGCATCTCGATCACGCCCACGCTGGTGCCCCGGCGTACCACGGCGGCGGTGTCCTGACCAGGCCCGGCCAGCGGCTTTCCGCTTTCGCACCACGGGAATATCTCGGTACGCGGTGTGGTGCTCAGCATCGGATATCGTCGTGAGAGCACACGGTTCGGGACAAATCGCACATCTTTCACCTGCCGGACCAATCGGGCGTTAATCTTTGCCCGGCAGTGCGTCATACGTATCATCAGGAGTCCATTTGAACGTCCATGCCGACGTCGCCAGGCGACGCATAGAGGAGCTGCTGGGCACTTCGGACGAGCAGATCCTGCGCCGCTGGAGCGCCCTCGCCAAGGCCCCGGTAGACGAGCTGAAGGAGCTCTACCAGGCCCTGCGCACCGCCTTGGCGGAGGAAGGCAGTGACCTCGCCGACATTCGCGGCCTGCTCGCGGAGCTCTCGCGCGACCGCGTCCGCCGGGGCCACACCCCCTCCGACACCGCACGCGCGGTGTTCGGCCTCAAGGAGGCGGTGTACGAGGTCGTCGAGGCCGACGGGGAGCCCGAGGCGCTGCGCGGGTTCATCTGGTTCTCGCGGCTGATCGACGACCTGGGCCTGTACACCATCGAGACGTACGCGGCCGCCAGGGAGAAGGTCATCCTGGACCAGGCCGAGCAGCTCCTGGAGCTGTCCACCCCGGTGGTCAAGCTGTGGGAAGGCATCGTGGCCGTGCCCCTGGTCGGCACCCTCGACTCGGCCAGGACCCAGGTCGTGATGGAGAAGCTGCTGCAGACCCTGGTCGACACCGGGTCCGAGCACGCCGTCATCGACATCACCGGCGTCCCCGCCGTCGACACGCAGGTGGCCCAGCACCTGCTCAAGACCGTGGTGGCCGCCCGGCTCATGGGCGCCGAGTGCGTGATCTCCGGCATCAGCCCGCAGATCGCGTACACGATCGTCACGCTCGGCATCGAGTTCGGCGACATCGTGACCAAGGCCACGCTGGCCGACGCGCTCGCGTACACGCTGCGGCGCAGCGGCATCGAGTTCGGCGAGGGCCGGCGGACGCAGATCGCGATCCGCGCGGAGGACGCGTGATGGAACGTGTCCCCATCCTCAAGCTCGGCGACATCCTGATCATCTCCATCCAGATCGACCTCGACGACCAGAGCGTGCTGAGTCTGCAGGAGGACCTGGCGGAGCGGGTCGTCGCGACCGGCGCCCGGGGCGTCGTCATCGACATCACGGCGGTGGAGATCATCGACTCGTTCATCGGCAGGATGCTCGCCACCATCGCGGCCATGTGCCGGCTGCTCGACGCCGACACCGTGGTCGTCGGCATGCGCCCGGCCGTGGCCATCACCCTGGTGGAGCTCGGTCTGTCACTCGGCGGTGTGCGCACCGCGCTCGACCTGGAGAAGGGCGTCGCGGCGCTCGGCCACCTCCGCGGCAGGGACACGACGCGATGACGGACGGCGGCCGGATGCCCATCGCCAGCAACGCCGACGTGGTGGCGGTCCGCCAGCAGGTGCGCGCCGTCGCGATCGAGGCGGGCATGTCCCTGATAGACCAGACGAAGGTGGTGACCGCGGCGAGCGAGCTGGCACGCAACGTGCTGGTGCACGCCGGCGGGGGCCGCGTCACCGTGGAGGTCGTCGAGGACGGCCGGCGTCGCGGGCTGCGTCTGGCCTTCAGCGACGAGGGCCCCGGCATCGCCGACGTCGAACAGGCGCTGGTCGACGGCTACACCACCGGCGCCGGGCTGGGTCTCGGCCTCGGCGGCTCGCGGCGGCTGGTCGACCAGTTCGACCTGACCTCCGCCCCCGGTGAGGGCACCACGATCGTCGTGACGAAGTGGGCCCGAGGATGATCGAAGCCGACCAGGTCCGCGACGACGCCTGGATCCGCGCCGAGGAGCCCAGCGCGGTGGGGGCGGTGCGCAGGCTGGCCGTCGACCTCGCCAAGACGGCCGGGTTCGGCGACGAGCGCGTCGGCCAGGTGGCGGTGGCGGTCACCGAGGCCGTCTCCAACCTGGTCAAGCATGCCGTGCAGGGTGTGGCCCTGGTCCGCCCCTGCCCCGTCGCGCCGCAGGTGGTCGAACTGATCACGCTGGACCGGGGGCCGGGCATGCCGGACGTGGCGCGGGCGCTGCGCGACGGCTACTCGACCTCCGGCACGCTCGGCATCGGACTGGGCGCCATCACCCGCATGGCGTCCTCGTACGACGTGCACTCGCTGCCGGGCCGGGGAACGCTGCTCGCCGTCCAGTTCGCCGCGAAGGGAACGATCGAGCCGCCGCCGGCCAGCGGCCTCGTCCGCCCCATCGGCGAGGAGGTCGTCTCGGGTGACGCCTTCGCCGTGTCCACCGGCGAGCAGGACATCACCGTCCTGCTGTTCGACGGACTGGGCCACGGACCGGCCGCCGCGCACGCCTCCCGGGAGGCGGTCGAGCTCTTCCTGGAGAGGCCGGCCGACGAGCCGCTGGCCATCCTGCGCCGCCTGCACGACGGGCTGGCGCACACCCGCGGCGGCGCGGCCGCGGTCGCGCGGGTCACCCCCGCGCGGGTGAGCTACGCCGGGCTGGGCAACATCTCCGGCTGGATCACGCACGCCGACGACCGCCAGGGCATGGTGTCGGTGCCCGGCATCACCGGCCACCAGCGGCGGCGCCTCAGGCAGTACGAGTACGAACTGGACGAGCACGCGACGGTCGTGCTGCACTCCGACGGGCTCACGGACCGGTGGTCGCCCACCACCATGCCGGGCCTGTTCTCCCGCTCCCCCGCCGTGATCGCCGCCGGGCTGCTCCGCGACGCGGGCAGCCGGCGGGACGACGCCTGCGTAGTGATCGTGAGGCCGCGACGTGACCGCGCTTGAGCTTTTCAGGATGCGCCTGGCCGAGGACCGGGACGTGTTCGTGCTGCGCCGGCTCGGCCGTGCCGCCGCCGAGCTGGCCGGGCTGGAGGCGCAGGACCAGATCCGGATCGCCACCGCGCTCAGCGAGGTGGGCCGGGAGGTGATCGGTTCGGGCGCCCTCGTACGTTCCACGCTGGAGGACGGCGAACTGATCATCACGATCGAGCACGCCGCGGACGCCGACCCGGCCGGATCCGACGGTGTGGCGCTGGCCCGCCGCCTGGTGGACAGGGTCACCGCGGACGACGGGCGGTTCACCCTCGTCAAGCGGCTGCCGGGGCGCAAGCCCTCGATGCCGGCCGCGCGGATCCGCGAGCAGCTGGCCCGTGTGGCCCCCACCACCGCGTTGGAGGAGCTGCGCCAGCAGAACAGGGAGCTGGCCGCGACCCTGGACGACGTGCTGCGGCTCAACGCCGAGCTGCAGGAGACCAACGCGGGCGTGCTGGCCCTGTACAACGAGCTGTCCACGGAGCTGGAGGAGACCAACAGGGGCGTGGTCGCCCTCTACGCCGAGCTGGACGAGAAGTCCAGCCAGCTGCGTGAGGTGGCCGAGACCAGGAACCGGTTCTGGGCCACGGTCAGCCACGAGCTGCGCACCCCGCTCAACTCCATCATCGGCCTGGTGCGGCTGCTGACCGGCCCGGGCGGCGAGCCGCTCTCCGGGGAGCAGGAGCAGCAGATCGGGTTCATCGGCAGCTCGGCGGAGACGCTGCTGGCGCTCGTCGGCGAGCTGCTCGACATGGCCAAGGCCGAGTCGGGCCCGCTGCATCCCCAGCTCGGGTCCGTGAACCTCGTCAGGCTCGTGCACCAGCTCAGAGCCACCATGCAGCCCACCAGCGACGTCGCCCTGCACACCGAGGTGGCGCCGGAGGTGGGCGAGATCTACACCGACGAGGGCATGCTCACCCGGGTGCTGCGCAACCTGGTGGCGAACGCGCTGAAGTACACCCAGGAGGGCGAGGTGCGACTGAGCGCCCACCTCGACGAGGAGGCCGGCCAGGTGGTGATCACGGTGTCCGACACCGGCATCGGCATCTCCGAGGAACACCTGAGCCGCGTGTTCGAGGAGTTCTTCCAGGTGCCCAACGCGCTGCAGGTCAAGACCAAGGGCACCGGCCTCGGCCTGCCGTACGCGCGCAGGCTGGCCGAGGCGCTCGACGGTCAGCTGGAGCTGACCAGCGCGCCCGGCTCCGGCACGACCGCCACTCTGCGGCTCCCCCGCCGCCACGGGCCTCCCGAGATCGGGCGGCTGCTCATCGCCGACGACGACCAGGGCTTCCGCGAGCTGGCCCGTAGGATGCTGTACGGGGTCGCGAGCGAGATCGAGGAGGCCGCCGACGGCATCGAGGCGCTGGAGCTGATGACGGCGCGGCCCCCGGACGTCCTCGTGCTGGACATGCTGATGCCCAGGCTTGACGGCAACGCGCTCCTGCAGCGGATGTCGGAGGACGAGAACCTGGGGGAGGTCTCGGTGGTCGTGGTGACAGTGGCGCCCGGCAAGGCGGCGGAGGGCCATCCCGTGCTGTCGAAGCAGGGGATGCGCCGTCACGACCTGCTGGAGGCGGTGCGCGAGGCGGCCAGGGGGCGCGGTGCCTGACTCCGGCCCGGCCAGCGTGCTGGTGGTCGACGACACGCCGGCCAAGCGCTACATCCTGTCCAGCTGGCTGCGCCGGGCCGGTCACAGCGTGATCGAGGCGGGCGGCGGCGAGGAAGCGATGGCGGTGCTGCACGCGCACCATCCCGACCTGGTGGTCCTGGACGTCTGGCTGCCCGACATGAGCGGCTTCGAGGTGTGCGAGCGCATCAAGGCCGATCCGGCGACGGCGTCCATCCCGGTCATCCAGGTGTCGGGGAACGCCGTCACCGTGCAGGACCGTACCGAGGGTCTGGAGCGGGGGGCCGACGCCTACCTGGCGGAGCCGATCGAGCCGAGTGAGTTCATCGCGACCGTGGAGGCGACGCTGCGCTACTCGCGCGCGCGGCGGCGGGCGGAGGTGATGGCCGACCGGCTGGCCGAGCTGGCCGAGGTGACGCTGCGGATCAACCGGTCCGACTCGTTCGAACGCCTGCAGGAGGTGGCCGTCCAGGGCACCGCCTCGATCCTGGGCCGCCAGGCGAGGGCGCTGGCGGTGCCGGCCGACGGGCGGCTGCGCCGCTACCTCGGCCAGCCGGGCGAGCGCGCCGTCACCAGGGACGTCGCGCCCGACCTGCTCGACCGGTTGTGCGAGATGGTCCTGGGCCCGAGCGCCGGCGCCGAGCTGGTCACCATCTCCCCCGCCGACTGGGCCACGCTGATGCCCGGCTCGGAGGTCACGCGGCCCGTCGTGGGTGTGCTGTGCCGCACCAAGAAGAGCAGGCCGCCGGTGTTCCTGGGCGTGGAGGCCGATCCCATACTCGACGGCAACGAGATCAACCTGCTGCGGCAGCTCGCCCAGGAGCTGGCGCTCGCCGTGGAGGCGCTGCGCGCCTACACCCAGGAACACACGATCTCGCTCACCCTGCAGCGCAGCCTGCTGCCGACGCGGGTGCCCGAGGTGCCGGGGCTGTCGGTGGGGCTGCGTTACCGGCCCGCGGTCGACAGCGTGGAGGTCGGCGGCGACTTCTACGAGGTGCTGGAGGCCGACGACCGGGTGCTGGTGGCGATCGGCGACGTGATGGGCCACTCCCTGCACGCCGCCACCGTCATGGCCGAGCTGCGGCACGCACTGCGCGCCGCGGTGATGGACCAGGTGGACCTGGCGGCCTCGATGAGCCTGCTGAACAAGGTCCTGCGCCGTTACCACCCGGGCATGACGGCCACGGTCTGCATGCTGCTGCTGCACCCCGGCACCGGCGAGGTCCAGCTCGCCAACGCCGGTCACATCCCTCCCCTGCTGGTCGGCGACGGGGCGCGTTACCACGGGATGGGGAACCTGCTGCTCGGGGTGGCGGAGGAGGAGTACAAGGTGGACCACCTGATGCTCCCGCCGGGCGGCACGATCGTCCTGTTCACCGACGGGCTGCTCGAAGACCGCGATGTGCTGCTGGACGTCAGCCTGGAGCGGGCCAGGGAGCTGGCGGAGACGGTCGAGGACGACCTGGAGCATTTCTGCGACCGGATGCTGGCCGCCTTCGGGTCGCGCGAGGACGACGTGGCGCTCGTGGTGCTGCGGCGGGACGCCTGACGGCTATCGTGGGTGGCCGATGAACGAGTCGACGCAGCCGCTGGACCGCGCAGCGGCGGAAGAGTACGCGAGCTGGTTCCGGGCGCTGGCCGACGCCACCCGCATCCAGATCGTGTCGCTGCTCGCCCGGCGCCGGGGGCCGATGAGCGTCGGGGAGGTCGTGGCGGCGTCCGGGGTGGGCCAGTCGACCGTGTCCCACCATCTGAAGATCCTCGCCGACGTCGGCTTCGTGCTGGTGGAGCGTCAGGGCACGTCCAGCCTCTACCGCATCAACGAGCAGTGCGTCGGCGCCTTCCCGACGGCCGCCGACGTGGTGATGGGCCGCCCTCTGCCGGACGCCCGGCTCTGCGACTAGGCGCGCGGCGCGTACATGATGACCGCCACGCCGACCAGGCAGATCGCCGCGCCCGCGAGGTCCCAGCGGTCGGGCCGGAAGCCGTCGACCAGCACTCCCCACAGCAGCGACCCGGCCACGAACACGCCGCCGTACGCGGCGAGGATGCGCCCGAAGTGCGGGTCCGGCTGGAAGGCGGCGACGAAACCGTAGGCGCCGAGCGCGAGCACGCCGGCGGCGATCCAGAGGAGCCCGCGCTGCTCCCGCACCCCCTGCCACACGAGCCAGGCCCCGCCGATCTCCGCGACGGCGGCCAGCGCGAACAGGATCAGGGAGCGGACGGTCGTCATGGGGCGACTGTATAGAGCGGGAGAACCGCGCGGATCACGGGGTGCGCCGCCGCCGTCCGGGGACCTGCCGGGTCGTGAGATCAGCGCGACCGTTTGAGAACCGTTCCTCCTGGTAGTCGCCCTTCTATGGATAGGGACATCCAGGCCGTGGTCGTCGGTGATGTGATGCTCGACTCGTGGCTGCGCGGGCCGGTCAAGCGCATCGCCCAGGAGGCGCCGGTCCCCGTGGTGAGTGTCGAGGCCACCGAGGACGCGCCGGGCGGGGCGGGCAACACGGCGGCCAACCTGGCCGCGCTGGGCGCGCGCGTGCGGCTGATCGGGCCGGTCGGCGACGACGCCTGCGCCGAGCAGCTCGCCACGGCGCTCAGCCTGCTGGGCGTGGACGCCCGCATGGTGACCGTGCCCGGCAGGCGCACCCCGCACAAGCAGCGGCTCATGGTCGGCGAGCAGCTCATCGCCCGCTACGACGAGGAGGACCGCGACCCGATCCCGGCCGCGGCCGAGGCCCGCGTGATCGAGGAGCTGCGGGAGTCGCTGCCCGGCGCAGACGTGGTGATCGCCTGCGACTACGGGGCGGGCGGGTGCACGGACGCGGTGCGGCGGGCGCTGGCCGGGCTGCCCCTGCTGGTGGTGGACGCGCACGCGATCACGCCGTGGCGGACCTGCGCGCCCGCGGTGGTGCTGCCGAACTACGGCGAGGTCCTGCAACTGCTGGGTGAGGACGGCGGCCACGACGACCGGGTACGCTTCCTGACCGAGCGTTCCGGCCGGCTGCTGGCGGAGTCGGGCGCGCGGATGGTGGTGACCACGCTGGACGGCGAGGGCACCCTGCTGCACCAGGAGGGACGGCCGCCGTACCGGACCTACGCCGAGCCGGCGCCGGACCACATGACGACCGGGGCGGGCGACACCTACACGGCGGCGTTCGCGCTGTGGCTGGCCGGCGGGGCGGCCCCGGAGCAGGCGGCGCAGGCCGCGCAGGCCGCCGCCGGGGTGGTGGTGCGCAGGCCGGGAACCGCCACCTGCACCAGGCAGGAGCTGCTGCGGGCGTTGCACCGGGAGGACGGGCGGGCGCAGACGCCGGAGCGGCTGGCGGCCCGGCTGGACGAGCACCGGCGGCGCGGGCAGCGGATCGTGTTCACCAACGGCTGCTTCGACGTGCTGCACCGGGGGCACGTGACGTACCTCGAACGGGCCGCCCGGCTCGGCGACGTGCTGGTGGTGGCGGTCAACAGCGACGCGAGCACGGCGCGGCTGAAGGGGCCGGGGCGGCCCATCAACTCGTGCGAGGACCGCATGTCGGTGCTGGCGGCGCTCGGTTACGTCGACTACGTGATCTCGTTCGAGGAGGACACGCCCGAGCGGCTGCTGCGGATGGTCCGCCCCGACCTGTACGTGAAGGGCGGCGACTACACGCCGGAGATGCTGGAGGAGGCTCCGCTGGTGCGGGCCATGGGCGGCGAGGTGCGGGTGCTGGACTACGTCTCGGACCGGTCCACGACGGCGATCATCGAGCGGGTGCGGTCGCTGCCGGAAGAGGATCCGGCCGGGCCTTCATGAGCACTGTGTCACCATACTGTGACATATCGTGATATCGGGGTACGGGACTCCTGGTTCGTCGCTCGTTCGGGGGGTTCGAAGATGACCGGAAGTCCTGTCGTGATCGGCGTCAACCGTACCCGGGACGGGTCGATCGCGGTCGCCCGCGGCCGGACCTCGGTCCACAGCCTGCAGAAGGAGCGGATGACCCGCCGCGAGCACCACCGGGGCCGGCTCCGCGACCTGCCGGACCACTACCTGCCCCGGCTGCCCCAGCTCGCCGGGCCGGTGGACCTCGTGGTGGAGGGCTACTCGTCCGACACCGAGATCGCCAATCTGGCCGCCTACCGTGCGGAGCTGCGCGAGACCCTCGGCCTGACCGGGGACACGCCGGTCGTGCTCGTCTCGCACCACCTGAGCCACCTCTACAGCGCCTTCCCGCCGTCGCCGTTCGAGGAGGCCGCGGGGCTGGTCGTGGACACGCAGGGCAGCCGGGTGCGGGACTTCACCGAGCGGGTGGAGCTGCCCCGCGGCACGCCGGGCGACCTGCTGGAGGTGTCGTCCTTCTACCGCTGCTCGCGCGGCCGGGTCGAATGCCTGGCCAAGCAGCTCTGGGACGGCGACTGGGCCAGGCCCGCGGGGCTGGGCTGCTTCTACGCGCTGCTGACGCGGATGCTCTGGCCGAGCGGCGGGGGCGACGAGGGCAAGGTGATGGACCTGGCCCCGTTCGGCGACCCGGACGCGCTCGGACTGCCGGAGCTGGACGTGCGCGGGCACGAGGTGTTCATCCCGCGGGCGTGGCTGGACACGTTCGACCAGGGCGCGGCGTTCCGCTACGTGACCAACGGCGCGAGCACGTTCAAGCGGTCGGCCAACCTGGCCGCCGCCGGTCAGCGCGCGTTCGAGCGGGCGCTCGACCGGCTCGCGGCCTGGCTGCACGAGCGGACGGGCCTGGCGGACCTGGTGTTCGCGGGCGGCACGGCGCTGAACTGCACGGCCAACGGCCGGCTGATCCGCGGGTCGCCGTTCCGCGAGGTGTTCATCCCGCCGAGCCCGCACGACGGCGGCACCGCCGTGGGCTGCGCCCTGTACGGGATGATCGAGTGCCTGGGCGCCGAGAGCGGCTTCCGGTGGGCCGACGACTTCCTCGGGCCCGAACCCGACCCGGCCGAGATCGACGCGGCGGTGCGGGCGCTGCCGGAGGATCTGACGGCCGAGCGGCCCGCCGACCTGGCGGGCGCGATCGTCGAGCTGCTGGCGGGCGGCCGGACGGTGGGCCTGCACCAGGGGCGCTCCGAGTCGGGGCCGCGCGCGCTGGGCAACCGGAGCATCCTCGGCGACCCGCGGGTGCCCGAGCTGCGCGACTACGTCAACGTCGAGGTCAAGGGCCGCGAGTGGTTCCGGCCGCTGGCCCCGCTGGTGCTGGCCGAGCACGCGGGGCGGATCTTCGACGTGGACCGGCCGGCGCCGTTCATGCAGTACGCGGCGGAGGTGCGGCCCGAGCACCGCGAGGAGCTGCCCTGCGTCACACACGTGGACGGCACCGCCCGGCCGCAGACGGTGGAGCCGGGCCGCACGCCGTTCCTGCACGAGTTGCTGACCCGCTGGCACGAGAGGACCGGCTGCCCGGTGCTCGTCAACGCCTCGCTGAACGGGCCGGGCGACCCGCTCACCGAGACGCCGGAGCACTCGGTCGGCACCCTGCGCAAGACCGGCCTGCACGCGCTGGCCCTGCCGCCCTACCTCATCCGCAAGCGCGACGAGCCGCCCGTCCCCGGCGACGACTGGCAGCCTCCGGCGCGTCCCGTCTAGCACGTCGCGGGCACCCGCAGCGCCATGGCCTGGCGGCGAGCGACCGGCGCGGCCGAGGAGCTGCCGGGGAACGAGCGAGGGCCCGCACCCCGGAACGGGATGCGGGCCCTCGGCCGTGGAGCGTCAGGCGGGGACGATGTTCTCCGCCTGCGGGCCCTTCTGGCCCTGGGTGATGTCGAAGCTCACCTTCTGGCCCTCACGCAGCTCGCGGTAGCCCTGAGCGGCGATGTTGGAGTAGTGGGCGAAGACGTCGGCGCCGCCGCCGTCCTGCTCGATGAAGCCGAAGCCCTTTTCGGCGTTGAACCACTTCACGGTGCCTGTGGCCATGTCATTTCTCCTTTGATGAGTACAGAGCCGGAGTGTCCGGACCCATCCGGAAATGACCGGTAAAACAAAATGCGCCCGACGGTTACATACCGTTAGGCGCACACGAAGTCATGGGTACCAGAACTGCAACGTCTCTAAGACTAGCACGGCCCCGCGCGTGCTCGGCCAACATGACTCGCGAGCAAATTCTGTTGAATTTTTCACGTTTGACGATCTGTATTAGCCGGACCTTGTCAAGATCACACAGCTATCGTGGCCCGCATGTTATCGGGTCCTGAGGCGGATTTCTCGTCACTGGGGCAGCGCCTGGAGGCCGCCCGTGACCGTGCGTTCGTGGGGCGGGAGGAGGAGCAGGCCCTCTTCCGATCCGCGCTCGGCACGGACCGCTCGTTCATGGTCCTGTTCGTGCACGGCTCGGGCGGCATCGGCAAGTCGGCGCTGTTGCGCCGGTTCGGCGCCGAGGCGGCCGCGGCGGGCCGTCCGGTGGTGACGGTGGACGGGCACACCGTCGACCCGTCGCCCGGCGGCTTCGAGGCCGAGGCCGGGCAGGTGCTCACCGTGGAGCGCGGGGTGCTCCTGGTCGACACGTTCGAGCGGTGCCAGGGCCTGGAGGGCTGGCTGCGCGAGAGGTTCCTGCCGCGGGTGCCGGCGGGAGCCCTCGTCGTGGTCGCCGGGCGCAACCCGCCCGACCTGCGCTGGCAGGCCGACCCCGGCTGGGCCGAGGTGCTGCGGGTGATCCGGCTGCGCACGCTCGCGCCGCAGGAGGCGATGGCGCTGATCGACGCCCGCGGGGTGGCGGCGGACCTGCGCGAGCCCCTGCTGGCCTTCGCGGGAGGCCACCCGCTGGCGCTGTGCCTGGGCGCGGCCGTCGCCGCCAAGGACGAGCGGGCCTCGGCCCGCTGGACCCTGGACAAGGACATCCCGGAGGAGCTCGCCGAGACGCTGCTCGACCAGCTCGTCGGCGAGGTGCCCTCGGCGGCCCACCGCCACGCCCTGGAGGTGTGCGCCCACGCCCACGCCACCACCGAGGAGCTGCTGCGCGCGGTGCTGCCCGACCATCCGAAACCGCTGTTCGACTGGCTGCGGCGGCTGCCGTTCATCGAGTCAGGCCGGCACGGCCTGTTCCCGCACGACGTGGTGCGCGACGCGCTGGAGGCGGACCTGCGCTGGCGCGACCCCGAGGGGTACGCGGACATGCACCACCGCATCCACGCCCACCTGGCCGCGCAGGTGCGGGCCGCCGCAGGGCAGGACACGCTGACGGCCATGGGCTCGCTGTTCTTCCTGCACCGCCACGACGGGGTGACCTCGAAGTTCCAGAACTGGCGCGGCGACGGCGAGGTGCACGAGGAGGCCTTCAACCCCGAGGACCGCGACGAGGTCCTGCGGATGGCCGCCGAGGCCGAGGGCGAGGCGTCGGCCTCGGACGCCGCTTACTGGATCGACCGGCAGCCGGAGGGGTTCTGGGTGCACCGGCGCACCGAGACCGGCGAGCCGGTCGCGCTCATGTCGTGGGTGCGGGTGAGCGGCCCGGCCGAGCCGGACGCCGACTGCCCGCTCATCGCGGCGGCGTGGCGGCACGTGGAGGAGACCGCGCCGCCGCGGCCCGGCGAGCACATCGCGCTGGCCCGCGCCTGGGTGCTGCCCCCCTTCCACGGCAGGTCGCCGGTCATGGACCTGGTGCAGTGGCGCGCGGTGGGCGAGTGCCTGCGCTCCGACCGGCTGGCCTGGACGTTCCTGGTCATGCGGGACCCGGACTCGTGGCGGCGCTACCTGGGCCACTACGACATGCACGACCTGGGCGCCCGCATCCCGCTGGGACGCGAGACGTTCGGCCTGTTCGCGCACGACTGGCGCACCATCACGCCGGAGGCCTGGCTGGAGCGGATGAGCACGCGCGGGCTGGGCCTGCGCAGGCCCGCGTCCCCGCAGGGCAAGGAGCTCGCGGTGCTGGCGCGTACGGACTTCGACGCGGCGGTACGCGACGCGCTGCGGAACGTGTCGCGGCCGGACGCGCTGGCGGGCAACGCGCTGGCCCGGTGCCGGCTGGTCGCCGTGCACCCCGAGCGCGACCCCGCGCGGGCCGTGCGCGACCTGCTGGAACAGGCGGTCGAGCAGGTGCGGCAGGACCCGCGCGCGGACCGCTTCCACCGGGCTCTGGCCACCACGTACTTCGGCCGCGTCCCCACGCAGGAGGCCGCGGCCGAGAGGCTGGGGCTGCCGTTCAGTACCTACCGGCGGCATCTGGCGGCCGGACTGGAACGGGTGGCGGAGATCCTGTGGCACCAGGAGGTGTTCGGGGCCCGGCCAGACGCCTGACCAGCGGGGCGGCGGGCCGCTCCACCCAGCGGTGCACGGCGTGGGCGGCCAGGCACATGACCGCGACCAGCGCCGCCAGCAGCACCCACCGGTCCACGACGCCGCCGGTCCGCTCGATGACGACGAAGCCGATGTGACCGTGCAGCAGGTAGAGCGGGTAGGTGAGCGCTCCCGCCGTCACCAGCCAGGGCCGGGCGAGCGGCCGCAGCGCGCGCACCGCGACCAGCGTCATGACCAGGAACGCCGCCGCGATCACGATCGCGATCACCCACGGGTCGTACTCGGCCCCGTACCGCCGCCCGACGGCGTCGGCGTACCCGATGCCGCGGTACACCGCGTTGGCCAGGCAGAGCGGCACGAGGAGCAGCGTCTGCCAGGTGACCCCGAACCGGTACACCATGAACAGCGCCATGCCGGCGATGAAGTAGTGCGCGAACTCCGACTGCACGACCAGGTCGGCGACCCCCGGCAGCACCCCGGCCTGGACCAGGGCGGTCATGGCCAGCCACCCCCACAGCATGGCCATGACCCGGCCCCTGGTCATCCCCACCCAGGCGAACGCCAGGATGAGGAAGTAGAACCGCATCTCGGCCCAGAGCGTCCAGTAGACGACGTCCACGTTCGGCACGTCGGCCACCGACTGGAACATGGTCAGGTTGGCCAGCACCTGGACCGGCGAGACCTCGAACATGCCCTGGCCGAGCGTCACCGTCACCAGCGCGGTCACGGCCACGCCCAGCCAGTAGGCCGGGTAGAGCCGGGCCAGCCGGGAGGCGGCGAACGCGCGCGGGCTCTTGCCCCAGGCGCTCATCAGCACCACGAAGCCGCTGATGAGGAAGAAGAGGTCCACGCCCAGGTAGCCGTACTGGGTCAGACCGGAGATCTCCGGATACGTGATCGTCGTCGTGCCGCCCACCGGCCCGGAGAACGTGTAGTGGAAGAGCACCACGCACAGCGCCGCCGCCAGCCGTAACCCGTCGAGTTCGTACAGCCGGTCCGCCTTGCGGTGCCGGCTCTCGTACGCCTTGTCCTGCCCCCTGTTCACCCGGCGAGCATGCGCCGGGGCATTGTTCACTCAACAGGTCGTTCTACGCTCATTAACTGCTCAATGTCCCCTTTACGCCATGGGCCTGAACTGCCCGGGGCCCGGCGGCGTACCTCTGAGCGCAGGGTGTCGCCGGAGGAGGAGGTCGGCCGAGGTGCGTCAGCGGATCGCCGGAGTGGCCGTCGCGGTGCTGGGATTGTGGGCGACCGGCTCCCACGGGGCGCTGGAGGAGCCCGTCAGCCGGGCGGCGGCCTGCGGGGCGGAGGGGGCGCCGCGGGAGCCGGCGTGCGCCGCCGCGGCGGCGGCGAGCGGCGGCGGCCTGCCGGACGCGTGGGACGACCTGCGGGTGGCGGACGTCGGCGGGCGGGATCGCGAGGTGATCCCCGACGGCAGGCTGTGCAGCGGCGGGCTCGACGCCTACCGGGGCCTGGACCTGCCGCGCGCCGACTGGCCCGCCACCACGCTCGTGCGGGGCGGCGACTTCACCTTCAGGTACCGGGGCACGATCCCGCACCGGGGCAGTTTCCACCTGTACGTGACGGCTGACGGTTACGACCCCGCCCGGCCGCTCGGCTGGGACGACCTGGAGCCGCGCCCGTTCGTGGAGGCGACCGACCCGCCGATGCGGGACGGCTCATACGTCATGGAGGGCCGCCTGCCCGCGGGCAAGACGGGGCGTCACCTGATCTACACGGTGTGGCGCAACACCGACACTCCGGACACGTACTACTCGTGCTCGGACGTGGTGTTCACGATCGCCGCGAAGCCGCCGGACGGGGCCGCCGGCCTGCCCTGGCTGGCGGGCGGCGGCCTGCTCGCGCTGGCGGGCGGGCTGGCGCTGCTGGCCCGCCGCCAGGACAGGAGACGCTAGGCCGGCCCTCCTACGCGGGGTGGGGCTGGGGGGTCGCGGTGGGGCCGCGCACGATCGGCTTGCCGTCTTCCCAGTCGACCCGGTCCAGCCAGAGCCGCCGCCCCGGCTCCACGCTGCCGATCGCGTCCGGCGGCCAGGCGTGGTAGAGCAGCCAGGTCTGCCCGGCCGGCGTGGTCACCAGGTAGCTGTGGCCGGGGCCTTCCGCCCCCTCGCCGCTGGACAGGATCGGGTTCTCGGGGGCGTCGTGGCAGGGGCCGAGCGGGGTGTCGCAGGTGGCGTACCCGACCGCGTACGCGGCGGCGTCGAAGGCGTTGGCCGAGTAGAACAGGTAGTAGCGGCCCTCGTGGCGGACGAGCTGGGGCGCCTCGACGACCTTGCCGTGCCAGGCTGCGGTGTTCGCCAGCAGCCGCACCCGCTCCCCTTCGAGGCCGAGCCCGTCGGGGGTGAGGCGCTGCCCGTACAGCCAGGTGGTCTCCCCGATCGCGTTGCCGTCGTTCTTCCAGTAGAGGTAGAGCGCGCCGTCGGCGTCGCGGAACGGGCTGGCGTCGATGGAGCCGCCCTCGCCGGCCTGGCAGACGAGCGGGGTGCCGGAGTCGTCCCTGAACGGCCCCTCGGGGCGGGCGGCGGTGGCGACGCCGACGCACTGGCGGCCGGTCCCGGCGGCGCGGGCCGTGTAGTAGAGGGCGAACCGGTCGCCGGTCACCTGGATCGCCTCCGGCGCCCAGGTGTGGCCCGGCTCGGCCCACGAGCCGAGCTCGGGCAGCACGTCGCCGCGGGGCGTCCAGGTCACCAGGTCGGGCGAGGTGAGCAGGGGCACGTTCGCGCCGCCCCCGTTGGTCCCGTACGCGTACCACGTCGCGCCCACCCGGAGGGCGCCCGGGTCGGGGAAGTTCGCGTCGTGGACCGGGTTGGTGAAGGTCATGCTCTCTCCCGTGGGGGTTGCCGTCGAACAGGCGGCCAGCAGGCACAGGAGCGCGCCCGCCAGGACGCGGGGGTTCATGCCCGGCGCCCCAGTCTGACCATTGTCCAGGAGGCCGGGGGAAGCACCGCGGTGAGCGTCCCGCCGTCGGCCTTCACGCCGTCGAGCGGCCGGGGCCGCACCTCCTCGGCGGGGCCGCCCACCCGGTGCGGGTCGTCCTCGGCGAGGGTGCACGCCTCGACGACGCGGTCCGCGTGCACGTCCCGCAGGTCGGCGGTCATCTCCAGCGGCCGGTCCGGCGACCGGTTGACGGCGAACAGCGTCACCCCGTCCTCGTCGAGCGTGGCCACCGCGGACAGCTGCGGCACCTCGCCGTGCCGCCCGGTGTCGAGCGCCGGCGACACCGGCTCGACGCGCAGCACCTCGCCGCGCGCGTGCCGGGCGGTCAGCGCGAACGGGTGAAAGATGCTCTGCCGCCAGGCGGGGCCGCCGGGTTCGGTGCGGATGGGCGCGATGATGTTGGCGAGCTGCGCCTGGCAGGCGACCGCCACCCGGTCGGCGTGCCGCAGCAGCGTGATGAGGAGGTCGCCGACGACGACGGCGTCGGCGGCGGTGTAGGTGTCCTCGATGAGGCGCGGCGCCTCCTCGAACGGCTCCCGCTCGCGGCCGTGGTAGTCGGCCTGGTTCCACACGTTCCACTCGTCGAAGGACAGGTCGATCCGCTTGCGGGTGCGCTGCTTGGCGGCGACGTGGTCGGCGGTGGCGACCACCGAGGAGATGAACCGGTCCATGTCGGCCGCGCTGGCCAGGAAGCCTGGCAGGTCGCCGTCCTCCTCGTAGTACGCGTGCAGCGACAGGTAGTCGACGGCGTCGTAGGCGTGCTCCAGCACGGTCGCCTCCCAGCCGCCGAACGTCGGCATCCGGCTGTTGGAGCTGCCGCAGAGCACCAGGCGCACGTCCGGGTCGACGAGCCGCATGGCCCGCGCCGTCTCGTTGGCGAGCCGGCCGTACTCGTCCGCGGTCTTGTGGCCGACCTGCCACGGCCCGTCCATCTCGTTGCCCAGGCACCACAGCCGGATCCCGTACGGGTCGGGCCTGCCGTGCTCGGCCCGCAGGTCGGACAGCCGGGTGCCGCCGGGGTGGTTGGCGTACTCCAGCAGGTCGCACGCCTCCTGGATGCCGCGGGTGCCGAGGTTGACCGCCATCATCGGCTCCACCCCGGCGGCCCGCGTCCAGGTCATGAACTCGTCGAGGCCGAACCGGTTGGTCTCGATCTGCCGCCAGGCCAGGTCCAGCCGGGTGGGCCGGTCGGCGACCGGGCCGACGCCGTCCTCCCAGCGGTAGCCGGAGACGAAGTTGCCGCCGGGGTACCGTACGACGCTCACCCCCAGCTCGCGGGTCAGCTCCAGCACGTCGGCGCGGAAGCCGTGCTCGTCGGCGGTCGGATGGCCGGGTTCGAAGATCCCGGTGTAGACGCAGCGGCCCATGTGCTCGACGAACGAGCCGAACAGGCGCCTGCCGACCGGGGCGATGGTGAAGTCGCGGTCCAGGGTCAGCCGTGCGGTCTCCACGTAAACAGCTCCTTGAAATGCGGACGGGTCAGCCCTTGAGGCCCGACCGGGACACGCCCTCGATGACGTAGCGCTGGGCGATGACGAACAGGACGAGGACGGGGACGCTGGCGAGCACCGCGCCCGCCATGATCACCGGATAGTCGATGGTGTAGGCGCCCTGCAGGATGGACAGCCCCGGCGGCAGCGTGAACTGGTCCGGGCTGAACAGCACGTAGATGGGCCAGATGAACTCGTTCCAGTTGCTCAGGAAGGTGAGCACCGCCAGCGTGGCCAGCGCGGGCCGGGCCAGCGGCAGCACGATGCGCAGGAAGATCTGCAGGTGGTTGGCGCCCTCCAGGGTGGCGGCCTCCTCCAGCTCGGGCGGCAGCGACAGGAAGAACTGGCGCAGGAAGAACACCCCGAACGCGCTGGCAGCGCCGGGCACGATGAGCGCCCACGGGCTGTCGAGCCAGCCGAGCTGGTCCACGACGAGGAAGTTCGGGATGAGCAGCGTGAAGCTCGGCACCAGCAGCGTGCCCACGATGATCCCGAACAGCAGGCCGCGGCCGCGGAACTCCAGCCGGGCCAGGGCGTAGGCGGCGGTGGAGGCGACCACCAGCACGAGCACGGTCTGCCCGGTGGCGGCGACCATGCTGTTGAGGAACCAGCGCAGCACCGGCGTCTCGCTGGTGCCCTCGGCGAGCGTCCGGTAGGCGCCGGTGCTCCACTCCTCGGGCACGAACGTGGGCGGGATCCGGGTCGCCTCGACGTTGGTCTTGAGCGAGGTGAGCAGCATCCACAGCAGCGGCACGATCACGATCGCGGCGAAGCCGACGAGCATGACGTACCAGGCGGACGCCTTCAGCGTCTTCATGACCTGCTCCTGAAGATCCGGAAGTTGATCACGCTGACCACGATGAGGGCGAGGGTGAGCACGTAGCTCATGGCGGCGGCGCTGCCCATCCGGTAGTCGACGAGACCCTCCTGGGCGATGTACATGATCGCGGTGCGGGTCTCGATCCCGGGCGCGCCCTGGGTGACCAGCAGCGCCTGGCCGAACATGTTGGCCGAGGCCAGGATCGTCACGGTGGTGACGAACACCGCCACCGGCCGCAGCCCTGGCAGGGTGACGTGCACGAACCGCTGCCAGGCGCCCGCCCCGTCCACGGACGCGGCGTCGTACAGCTCGCGCGGGATGTCCTGCAGCCCGGCCAGGTAGATGACGGCGTTGAAGCCGAGCGTCCACCACACCGTGATGCCGATCAGCGACACCCACGCCCACGGCAGGTCGGTCGTCCACGGGATGTCCAGGCCGAACAGGTGGTTGACGAAGCCCAGGTTAGGGTCGAGCAGGATGCGCCACATGACGCCGATGACCGCGACGCCGAGCACGAACGGCAGGAAGAACACCGCGCGGAAGAACGTGCGGCCGGGGAAGCGCCGGTTCAGGATCATCGCCACCCCGAGCGGCAGCACCACCAGCGGCGGCACGCTGCCGAGGGTGAAGACGCCGGTGGCCTTCATCGAGGTCCAGAAGTTGTCGTGCACCGGCGAGTCCGGGTCGAACAACGCCGCGTAGTTGTCCAGCCCGACGAACGGCTTGCCGGGCAGCAGGTAGTCCCACTCGTGCAGGCTGATGTAGAGGCCGTACACCGCCGGCACGGCCACGAACAGGCAGAACAGCAGCAGGTACGGGCTCAGGAAGAACAGCGGCGTGAGCCGCCCGCGCCTGCGCACGGGGGGCGCCGTCATGCCTCCCCCGACCGGTGCGGGCCGCCGGATGCGTACGTCCACCACGGGATCAGCCGCCGTACTTCTTGCGGTTCTGCTCCAGGAGCTTGTCGGCCTTGGTCACGGCGTCCGACAGGGCGGCCGCCGGCTCCTTCTTGAGCAGGATCGCGCTGTTGACGGCGGTGTCGATGAGCGGGCTGACGTCGGCGACGCCCGCGACCGGCGGCGGGAAGAACAGGTGGTCGATCTGGGAGCCGATGGTCGCCTGCTCCTTCAGCGCCTGGAACTCGGCGCTCTCCCTGATCGCCTTGCGGGCGGGGACCTGGCCGCCCTTGGCCCACTCCAGGGAGTGGCGGCTGATCCAGTTGATGAACACCTTGGCCGCGGTGAGCTTGTCGTCGTCCTGGCTGCGCTGCTTGAACACCACGAACTGGTGCGAGCCCGCCCACGCCGCCGGCTGGGAGCCGATCTGCGGCAGCGGCGCGACGCCCCACTCCAGGCCCTCGACCTCGTTGAGGGTGTTGATGGTCCAGATGCCGTTCCAGTTGAAGGCGGCCTTGCCGTTCTTCAGCGCGATGACGTCGGCGTCCTGGCCCACGTTCTTCGGGCTGTAGCCCTTCTTGACCAGGTCGACGAGCCAGGTCAGGGCCTGCACGCCGGCGTCCCCGCCGAACATGGCCTTGGAGGCGTCGTCGTTGAACAGCGTGCCGCCGTGCTGGTAGAGCAGGCTGGTGAACTGGAACGTGCCGGTGAACGGGAACGGGGTCGCCCAGTGGCCCTGCACGCCGGCCTTCTTCAGCTCCTCCAGCGCGGCCAGGTAGTCGGCGGCGTTCTGCGGCGGCTTTTCCGGGTCGAGGCCGGCCTCCCGCATGACGGTCTTGTTGTAGAACATGCCGAGCGGGTGCACGTCCAGCGGGATCGCGTACCGGCCGCCCTTGTAGGTGCCTGCCTGCCAGACCGGCGGGGAGAAGTCGGCCTCGGCGAGCTGGAGCGAGGCGGCCAGGTCGTCCAGCGGCAGCACGATCTGGCGGGCGGCGTTGGTCGCCACGCTGTCGACGTGCATGATGCCCAGGTCTGGCCCCTGTCCCGCGGTGACCGCGGCGGGCACCTTCGCGTAGTAGTCCGCCCACTGGTAGACGTTCATCGTCACCTTGATGTTGGGGTGCTCGCCGTTGAACTGGTCCACGAGCTTCTTCATGTACGGGCCGTCGCCGCCGGTGAAGCCGTTCCAGAAGGACAGGGTCACGTTCGGGCCCGTGTAGGCGGTCGGGGCGGCGGAGGCGGGGCCGGATCGGCGGGCCGCGGGGCCGGCGGGACCGCCGCCTCCGCCGCAGGCCGCGAGGAGCAGGGCGGTGCCGGCGCCGGCGCCGAGGCCGAGCAGGCCGCGGCGGGTGAGGGTGTGGGTAGACGTCTCGGTCATCACGATCACTTCCCCAACGGTGGTGAGATGACCGCATTTCTACATCGATGAATCCAACGTTGTAAACAGGAGGAGACTGAAGTGTTACATCGTTGGAAACCCGGCTATAGTGCCTCTGTGCAGCCACGACTGAAGGACGTCGCCGAGCTCGCCGGAGTGTCGATCAAGACGGTCTCCAACGTCGTCAACGGCTATCCGTTCGTCAAGCCGGAGACCCGGGAGCGGGTGGAGCGGGCCATCGCCGAGCTGAACTACCGGCCCAACCTGACCGCGCGCAACCTGCGGCAGGGCCGGTCGGGGGTGATCGCGCTGGCGGTGCCCGACCTGGACATCCCCTACTTCGCCGAGCTGGCCACCAACGTGATCACCGCCGCGGACCGGCACGGCTGGACCGTGCTCATCGACCAGACGCAGGGCGACCGGGCCAAGGAGCGCCTGGTCGTGTCGGGCATCCGGGCCCACCTCATCGACGGCCTGCTGTTCAGCCCGCTCGCGCTCACCGCCGCCGACCTCGCCCAGCGCGCCGACCACACGCCGATGGTGCTGCTCGGCGAGCGGATCGGCCGGCGGCGCACCGCGTACGACCATGTCTGCATCGACAACGTGGCCGCGGCGGAAGAGGCCACCTCGCACCTGACCGGGCTGGGCAGGCGCCGCATCGCGGCGATAGGCGCACGCCAGGCCGCGTCCGGGGCGACGGCGCGGCTGCGGCTGCGCGGCTACCGGCAGGCGCTGGCCGCCGCCGGGCTCGCGGAGGACCCCGCGCTGGTCGTGCCCGTCGACGCCTTCCACCGCGCGGACGGGGCCCGGGCGATGGCCGATCTGCTGGACTCCGGGGCCGAGCCGGACGCGGTCTTCTGCTTCAACGACACGCTCGCCCTGGGCGCGCTGCGCACGCTGCTGTCGCGCGGGGTGCGGGTGCCGGACGACATCGCGCTGTTCGGCTTCGACGACATCGAGGACGGGCGGTTCTCCACCCCGTCGCTGTCGACCATCGCGCCCGACCGCGCGGGCATCGCCCAGACGGCCGTCGACCTGCTCGCCGGCCTCCTGGCCGGCCCGGCCCCCGACCGGCGCCCCCAGGAGGTGTGCGCCTCCCACACGCTGATCGCCCGGGAGAGCACCCTCGGGGTTCAGGCCCAGAGCGCGGCCGGGTCCTCCAGCACCGAGCGCACCGTGGCCAGCGCCGCTCCCAGCAGCGGCCCCCGCCTCCCCAGCTCCGACACGGTCAGCGCCTCCGGGTCCCACTCCCGTACGGTCACCCGCGCGGCCAGCTCCCGCCGTATCGGCGGCACCAGCCACTCCCCCAGCTCCGCATAGGCCCCGCCGAGCACCACGGCGGCCGGGTCGAGCAGATTCACCGCCCCGGCCAGCGCCGTCCCCAGCGCCCTCCCGGCCTCCTCCAGCGCCGCCACCACCCGCGCGTCCCCCTCCCGCGCCCGCGCAGCCAGCAACCCGATCCCATCGGGACCGGGCATCCGTCCCCCCGATCCGCGAGACCCCGCCCCGGGCGCATCGCGATCCATCAGGAGGCCCGCCACGAGTGTCCCGGGATCAGAGGAAACCGCCGGAAGCCCCGCCTCGTGCGCATCGGGAACCGTCGCACGGCCCTCTGCCGAGACGCCCCTGCGCCCGTACGGAGGAGCCGCCGGGAGCCCTGCCCCCGGGCCTCTGGAACCGGAGGAAGGAGCCGCCTCGCGGTGCCCAGCCTCACCGGCAGCCACGCCGTAAGGCTGAGCCGCCTGCCGCCCGGGGGCGCCTGAATCGTAGAGAGAATCCGCCGGAGTGCCCCCGCTCCCGGAAGACGTCGCCGGAGGGTCCCCGGAACCGGAAGGAGCCGCTTGCTGCCTCGCCGGCGCGGCACCCAGGTCAGGTGAAAGGGCCGTCATCCGAGGTTCTACCCCAGGGGTGGTGGGGGCGGAGGGGGAAGGGAGGCCGGCGGTGCGGAGGACGGCGGCTTTGGCGGCGTACTGCTCCAGGCAGCCGCGGGCGCCGCAGGAGCAGGGCGGGCCGTCGGGGTGGACAGGCATGTGGCCCAGTTCGCCAGCAAGGCCGCGTGCGCCGGTGAAGAGGCGGCCGCCCACCACCAGGGCGGCGCCGATGCCGCTCTCCGCCGAGACGTGGATGAAGTCGGACGCCACCGGGTGCGCCCAGAGCTCGGCGAGCGCCCCCAGGTTGGCCTCGTTCTCGACCCGCGGCGGCAGCGCGCCCGGCCACAGGTCCGCCACGGGGACGTCGTGCCAGCCCAGGTTGGGGGCGCTCCCGACGGTGCCGGAGGCGTCGGCGACCAGACCGGGCACGGCCATCACCGCCGCCACCGGCCGCAACCCCAGCCCGGCCACGTCTGCCGTCGCGTCGTCGGCGAGCGCGGACAGCCGGGCGAGCACCTCGGCGGGCGGCAGAGCGGCGTTCGGGCTGTCCACCACCGTCCAGGCGCGTACCTGGCCGCGCAGGTCGGTCACGCACACGCCCAGGTGCTCGACGCCGACCTCCAGCCCGAGCCCGGCGGGACCCCGGTCGCTGACCATGAGCGCGCTGCCCGGCCGCCCGACCCGCCCGTTGGCGGCCGGTCCCAGCTCGGTCAGCAGCCCGGCGGCGAACAGCTCGTCGACCAGGCTCGACACGGCCGCCCTGGTCAGCCCGGTGTGCCCGGCGACGGCCGCCCTGGACACCGGGCCGCGCCCGGCGACGGTGCCCATGACCAGGGCCAGGTTGTGCTGCCGCATGCTCCGCTGCGACGCGGGCCGCGTCCCGCCTCTCACCCCGGACCTCCCCCGAACAACGACCTCACCTGACCGACCACCCCCAACGGCGCAAACCGTACCGAAGCAACAACCAGACATCCGGGCGCACCCACCAAAAACCCAGACCAACGGTCACCCGCGCGTCACCCTCCATCACACAGACCGAAGAACCAGATCGGGGAGCGTACTCGTGCGGGCGGAAAACCGGAGTGGGGAGCGCCCCACACAGCCCACGCCGGATGGCCAAGACCGGCGGGCATCCCCAGCACTGCCCCCATCGCACGGACCGAAGAACCGAAGCAGGCGGCGTACCCGGTCCTGACCGAAGGACCAGAGCAGGGAACGCACGCGGCCCGGAGCAGGGAGCGTACGCGCCGTGGCCGGGGACAGCGTGCGAGGGCTCCCGGCGTGGTCAGCAGGTCTCCGCGCCGGTACAGGAGGGAAGACGGACCAGGGAGGGTGCGGGGGTCGGGTACGAGGGGCGGGGGGTGGAGGGTTGGGCGGGCAGGGGGGCCGGTGGCGTGGGGCCGGGGGAAGGGACGCATGGCGGTTCTCTCGGATCAGAGCCGGTGGGGACGCATGGCGGTTCTTCCGACATCAGAGCCGGGTGAAGAGCTGGCCGGCGCGGGGCAGGGTGCCGGCGATGCGTTCCACCGCCGCGACGTCCCGGGGCACCGGCTCCAGGAGCTCGCCGCGGGCCGTGCCCCAGCGGCGCGCGACCGCGTCCGGGGCCTCGCCCGTGAGGAGGGCCGCGGCCTGGGCGGCGGCGCCGAGGGCGACGAGCTCGGCCGCCGCCGGCACCAGCACCGGCCGCCCGGACAGGCGCAGGATCGTCTGCCGCCAGGCGGCGCCCCTGGCGCCGCCGCCGATGAGCAGCAGCGGCGTGGCCGGGTCGGGCCGCTCGCCGCCGGCGCGCAGCACGTCGTCGAGCGCCGCCAGCAGGGCCGCGGCGGCGCCGTCGTAGGCGGCCTGCAGCACCTGCCCGGCGGTGGTGTCGTGACGCAGCCCGTACACGAGCCCGGCGGCGTGCGGCAGGTTGGGGGTCCGCTCGCCGTCGAGGAACGGCAGCACGACGGCGTCGCCGCCCGGCTCGACCGCCTCCCGGTCCCGGCCGAGCAGTGCGGCGATCTTGTCGATCGCCTGGGTGCAGTTGAGCGTGCAGGCCAGCGGCAGCCAGTTGTCCAGCGCGTCGGCGAACCCGGCGACGATGCCGGTCGGGTCCTCGGGATGCTGCCGGGTGACGGCGTAGACGGTGCCGGAGGTGCCGAGGCTGAGCACGGGGGTGCCGGGTTCGAGGCCGAGGCCGAGCGCGGCGGCCATGTTGTCGCCGGTGCCCGAGGCGACGAGGGTGCCCTCGGGCAGCGGCCCGCCCGCCCGTACGGTGCCCGCCCGTCCCGAGACGACCCGGGGCAGCAGCGCCGGGTCGAGCCCGATGTCGCGCAGCAGGTCCGTGTCGTACCCCTGGGGTGTCCACCAGCCGGTGCCGGAGGCGTCGCCGCGGTCGGTGACGCCCTCGCCGGTCAGTCGCTCGGTCAGGTAGTCGTGCGGCAGCCGGACGGCCGCGGCCCGCGCGGCGTGGTGCGGCTCGTTCTCGCGCAGCCACAGCCACTTGGAGATGGTGAACGCCGCCGTCGGCACGCTGCCGGTGCGCCGGGCGAGCGACTCGGGGCCGTACTTGTCGCCCAGCGCGGCCGCCTGCCCGGCGGAGCGGACGTCGTTCCAGAGCAGGGCGGGACGGACGGGCGCGCCGGACTCGTCGAGGGTGACCAGGCCGTGCTGCTGACCGCCGACGGAGACCGCGCCGGCCCGGCCCGCCCAGCCGGTCTGCTCGACGGCCGCGCACAGCGCCCGCCACCACTGCTCCGGGTCGCTCTCGCGGCCCGCGCCCGAGGTCACGCTGTGCGGGGCGCGGCCCTCTCCCACGATCGCGCCGGTGTCCACGTCCACGGCGACGGCCTTCGCCGACTGGGTGGAGCTGTCGATGCCGATGACGACGCGCTGTGCCGACATGGTGCCTCCCGGTTGTGGGCTTCCCTACCGCGCTCCCGCATATTAATTTGTTTTTTGCCCTTACGAATAGGAGTCCGATGACTGACAGCCTCACTCCCCGCCCGGAGCACAAGTTCTCGTTCGGCCTGTGGACCGTCGGATGGCAGGGCCGCGACCCGTTCGGCGACGCCACCCGCGCCCCGCTGGACCCCGTGGAGAGCGTCAACCGCCTCGCCGAGCTGGGCGCGTACGGCGTGACCTTCCACGACGACGACCTCATCCCGTTCGGTTCGACCGACGCCGAGCGCGAGGGCCACGTCAAGCGCTTCCGCCAGGCGCTGGACGCGGCCGGCCTCGTGGTGCCGATGGCGACCACGAACCTGTTCACGCACCCGGTCTTCAAGGACGGCGCGTTCACCGCGAACGACCGCGACGTGCGCCGCTACGCGCTGCGCAAGACCATCCGCAACATCGACCTCGCCGTCGAGCTGGGCGCCAAGGTGTACGTGGCGTGGGGCGGGCGCGAGGGCGCCGAGTCCGGCGCGGCCAAGGACGTGCGGGTGGCCCTGGACCGGCTCAAGGAGGCCTTCGACCTGCTCGGCGAGTACGTGCTCGGCCAGGGGTACGATCTGCGCTTCGCGGTCGAGCCCAAGCCGAACGAGCCGCGCGGCGACATCCTGCTGCCCACCGTCGGCCACGCGCTGGCGTTCATCGAGGAGCTCGCCCATCCCGAGCTGGTCGGCGTCAACCCCGAGACCGGCCACGAGCAGATGGCCGGGCTCAACTTCACCCACGGCATCGCCCAGGCGCTGTGGCACGGCAAGCTCTTCCACATCGACCTGAACGGCCAGACCGGCGTCAAGTACGACCAGGACCTGCGGTTCGGCGCCGGCAACCTGCGCGACGCGTTCTGGGTGGTGGACCTGCTGGAGACCGGCGGATACACCGGCCCGCGGCACTTCGACTTCAAGCCGCCGCGCACCGAGGACATCGACGGCGTCTGGGCCTCGGCGGCCGGGAACATGCGGACGTACCTGCTGCTGAAGGAGCGCGCGGCGGCGTTCCGCGCGGACCCGGAGGTGCAGGAGGCGCTGCGGGCGGCCCGGCTGGACGACCTGGCCCGCCCGACGCTGGCGGACGGGGAGTCGCTGGCGGACCTGCTGGCCGACCGCACCGCCTTCGAGGAGTTCGACGCGGACGCGGCGGGCGGCCGCGGCATGGCGTTCGAGCGCCTGGACCAGCTGGCGATGGACCACCTGCTCGGCGCCCGCTGACCGGCCGCCCGGCCGTCCCCGCACACGCCGCCGCCCCCGCCCGCACCTCGCCGGGCGGGGGCGGCGGCGTCCCTCCGCACGATCGACCGGCAGCCCGCCGTAGCGGTGCGGAGGTCCCGATGATAGACAGCGGTGGGGGAAGCCCGGCGCGGACGCCGCGCCGGGCCGGTTCGACCGGACGCGGCCGAGTATGGCAGCGTACGGGCAAGCAGGCGAGGCTCGCCCAGGCTCCGAGGAGGCGAACGCGACATGGACGTGGTTTCGGTGGGCGAGGTCACGGACGGGACGCTGACCGTGGTGCTGCGCGGCGACATCGACTTCACGAACGCCGCGCGGGTGCGGGAGACGATCTCCTCCGCGGTGTCGGCGCGGCGGCCCCGCGCGGTGCGGGTCGAGATGGGCGAGGTGACGTTCCTCGACTCCTCCGGCGTCGGCGTGCTGGTCGACGCCATGAAGTCGGCGTGGGAGGTCGAGGCCGGGTTCAGGGTGGTCAACCCGACCCCCCGGGTCTTCGACCAGCTCAGGATCGCCGGGCTCCTGGACGCCTTCGGGCTCGGCTGACCGGCCTCCGCGCGGGCCGGTGGCCGCGCGTTCGACGGCGGCAGTGGTGAACCGAGTCCCACCTGTCCGCGTATCCCCATGAGAAGGGGGCCTCTCGCAGGCGTCCCAGACGCCTGAGAGGCCCCTTTGGTTTACACAAATATCCGGTTTTTGGTGACAAAGGCGAGACGGACTCGGCAGAATGCGGAATCCATCCAGCCTCTCTACCGCAAACTGGAAGGAATCCCCCCATGCGTAGACCCTTAGGGGTACTCGCTTGCCTCGTGGGCGCGGCCGCGCTCTCGGCACCCGTCGCCACGGCGAACGCCGCGACGGTGCCCCAGTCGGCCTGCCGCGTCTCCGTGACCAAGCCGCGTCTCGCCGACGACGGCAAGATCCGGGCGACCGCCGCCCTGCGCGGCTGCTACACCTACGGCACGGTACGCGTGCGCATCCTGCGAGCGGTGCCGGGCAAGGACCGGATCCTCAAGAGCGGCGCCGACCGGGGCCGCAGCCCTCGCGTCACCGTCGCGATGGCGTGCGCGCCGGGCACGTACTACGCCGTCGCCACCGACTACCGCGGCCACGCGGGCAAGTCCCGGGCGGTCCGCGTGAAGGAGTGCGACCTGGCCGCCACGCCGGTCCCCACCGCGACGAGGACTCCCCAGCCCGCTCCGACGGCCACCCGCACCGCCACGCAGGCGCCGAGGCCGACGCCCACCCAGACCCGCACGGCGACGCAGACGCCCAGGCCGACCCCCACCCGCACCGCCACCCAGGCTCCCCAGCCCACCACGACCTCGTCGCCCGGCACCGTGGGCACGGCCGAGGAGAACGAGGTCGTCCGCCTCACCAACGCCGAGCGCGCCAAGGGCGGCTGCCAGGCGCTCAAGCACGACGCGCAGCTCAACAAGGCCGCCGCCGGGCACTCCTCGGACATGGCCAGGAACGGCTACTTCAGCCACACCTCGCAGGACGGCCGCTCGTTCATGGACCGCATCCGGCAGGCCGGCTTCACCGGCGGCCGCGGCTGGGCCGAGAACATCGCCATGGGCCAGCGCACGCCGGCCGACGTGGTCAAGGCCTGGATGAACAGCTCGGGTCACCGGGCCAACATCATGAACTGCTCGTACAACCTGATCGGCGTCGGCGCCGTGAAGAACTCCTCGGGCCAGATCTACTGGACCCAGAACTTCGCCGCCCGCTGACAGCCTGCTGAGCTTCTCCTCACGCGGCGTGTGGAGGAGACCGCGGCGCCTCGCGACTCCCACCGCGGGGCGCCGCGGCATGTCAGCCGCCGCGCCCCCCAGACCTACCAGGCCTGTCAGGCCGACAGCGAGTTCGGGTGACGGTGGTGCACCCCGATCACCGGCACCTCGTGCAGGCTCCCCGAGTAGAGGAACTGGGTCATGCCGACCAGCAGCCGCCGCACGTCCTCCTGAGGGCGCACCACCAGGCGCAGGAACCGGCTGGTGGTGCCCAGCTTGTTGCCGCACTCGCGGACGTACACGCCGTGCTCGGCGAGCAGGTGGTCGCGCAGCGGCACCCCGTCGAAGCCGGACGGCAGCTTCACCAGCAGGAAGTTGCCCTGCGACGGGAACACCGTCAGCTCCGGCATGCACGACAGCTGGTGGTACATGGCGCGCCGGTCCTGGGCGAGCCGCCGCAGGCTCTCCTGGTACTCGCCCATGCACTGCTTCATCATGAACACGACCACCTCGGCGAACGAGTTCAGGTTCCACTTGGGCAGCGCGTCCGCGATCTTCCCGGCCAGCGCCGGGTTGGCGACCAGGTAGCCGAAGCGGATGCCGTGCAGCCCGAAGTTCTTGCCGAGGCTGCGCAGCACGATCACGTTCGGCCGCACCGCCGCCTCCGCCGCCACCCCGGGGTAGGGCTCGGCGTCCACGAAGTCGCCGAACGACTCGTCCACGATCACCAGGTCGAGGTCGATGAGCTGGTCGAGCAGGTGCAGCACCTCGTGCTTGGGCAGGTAGCCGCCGTCGGGGTTGTTCGGGTTGCAGATGACCGCGACGCGGGAGCCGCGGGTACGGATGAACGACACGTAGTCGTTGACGTTGAGCGCGAAGCCCCGGCTCTCCAGCAGCGGATACATGTCGACCCGCTTGCCGGTCTCCATCGGCTGGTCGGTCCAGCGGCCGAAGGTGGGGATGGGGATCGCCAGGCTCTCCCGCACCAGCAGGTGGTCGATCCAGGTGATCAGCTCGGTGGAGCCGTTGCCCATGGCCACGGTCTTGGGGTGGAGTCCCATCGTGGCCGCCAGTTCGGCGGTGATGGTGTCGGCGCCGCTCGGGTAGAACTTCAGGATCGTCTCCAGGTTCCTCCCCAGGTGCTCGAAGATCTCCGGCGTGGGGAAGTACGGGTTGCACGGGATGCAGAAGTCCACCGGCGGGCGCTGGCCGTCGGAGCCGCGCAGCAACGAGAAGTACGAAGGGCTGTGCGCCTGGGCACGCAAAAGGCTGAGCTCCACGACACCTCCATGGCACCTGAACAGAACGTGAGAAGGTACGCGCCAGGGCAGACCCGGGTTCAGCGGGGGGACGGCCCGAGGCCGCCTCGGGGCCGCCTGGCATGATGCGAGGAAAACCCCCGAAGGAGCGGATTCGTGCGGATCCTCCTCGTCCAGCCCTCCCGCTGGTCCCCCGACGGCCACGCGAACCTCACCGCCGTCGAGACGCTGCTGACCGGCGCCCCGCCCGCCGACCTGGTGGTGCTCCCCGAGCTGGCCGGCTCCGAGCTGCCGCGGCGGGAGTACCTGGAGCGGCTGCGCGGCCTGGCGGCACGGGCCCGCGCCGCCGTCGTGGGCGGCTCCCACTACGCGCCCGCCGGCGCCGGCAAGGTCAACCAGGGTCTGGCGGTCTCCGCGTCCGGCGAGGTGCTGGCCGGGTACGGCAAGTCCCACCCGTACGGGGTCGAGCGGGACGACGGGGTCGTGCCCGCGCCGATCGGGGACGGCTTCGAGGTGGCCGGCCGCCGGGTGCGGGTGCTGCTCTGCGCCGACCTGTGGTACTCGGGGAGCCTGGCGGGCCCGCCGGCCGACGTGGTGGTGGTGCCCGCGTTCTCGGTGACGCAGTGGCCCACGCCCGGCCCGGCGCGCAGCCTGTGGGAGCACATGAGCGTGGCGCGGGCGTACGAGTTCATGACGTACGTGGCGGTCAGCGACTGGCATCACGAGGCCGGGTACCACGGGCAGCCCTGCGCCGGGGTGACCGGCCTGGCGAACCCGTCGCCGGCTGACGGCGCGGGGTTCTTCACCGCCCAGCCGTCGGCCGCCGTCGCCGCGTACGAGCTGGACTTCGAGCGGCTGGGCAGGTTCCGCCGCAACCGGGCCGACCGGAGCTTCGCCTTTACAAAGTAGATCGCCCGGTCGCCCCGCGAGGGGGGACCGGGCGACATCGTGCGTTTCTCAGTGGCGGTGACGGTGGCCGAGGACCTTCACCCAGTCGGCGCCCTCGGAGGGCGCCAGGTGGCGGGAGCCTTCGAAGACCCCGCGCCAGGTGCCGGACGTGCGGGCCCTGACCTTGGTGTGGAAGGAGCCGTCACGGTAGGTCTTGACCGTGTCGACGTGCTCCCACCTGCCGCTGCCGGCCGGCTTGAAGAGGATGACGATCCGCTTCCAGCCGAGGTGGTGCCAGGTGCCCGTCTCGTCGCAGTGGTCGGCGTGGTGGACCGACACGAAGCCGTCGATGTAGTCCTCGTCGCACTTCACCGAGAGCTTGCCCTTGACCGACAGCGGCTGACCGCGCCACGCGGGCTCGGGGTTGACGTCGATCTGCAGGCGCGTGCGGCCCCCGTCGTCGGCCATCGCCGGGGTGGCCGTGCCGGCGAGCACCGCGGCGCCCATGGCGGCCGCCGCCACTCCGGCGGCGAGTCGTCGCATCATGAAAGTGACTTCCTTCCCCGTAGGAGGACGCGCCCCACGACAGGGCGCGTCAACGCCAATGACGCGTAAGGGTAAGGAAAAGTTGCGGTAAAGCCGATCACGATTCCGCAACGCCGCCGGCTGTCCCTACAACTGGTGGATCTTCGAGTCGTCCTCGGCCTGCTGACCGTTCCCGGGGTAGCGGACCCGCCACTCGCCGTCCTCCCGGCCGGGCACGGTGCGCGAGAAGGCGCCCTGGCCGTCGGTGACGGCCTCGGCCGCGCGTTCCCAGCCGTCCGACGCGTCCCGCCGCCACAGGATCTCGACCCGCTGCTCGCGGAACGGCAGGAATCCGGCGTAGCCGCGCGGATCCAGCCTCTTCAGGCGGCCGCTCACCCGCACGCCCGCACCGTCGCGCTCCGCCTTCACGGCCGCCAGCCTGGTCTCCCGCCTGAGCTGGAACGAGGCGTACTCGGTCCGCTCCGCTCCCCCTTCGCCCCTGGCGGTCACGGTCACGGTCCAGGTGCCGGCCGGATAGAAGCGGTTGAGCCGCTTGTCGGGCAGGAACCGCCAGGTCTGCCAGCCGTCGGTGACCAGGCGGGAGGCCATCGTGGCCGCGATGGACCCGCTCGACTTGGGCTCGCCGGGGCCTTCCTGGGGGAACCGGCCTTCCTCGCGCTCGTCCGCGGCGGGCGGCCGGACCGGCCGGCGGCTGTCGAGCACCGGCCCCGGCGGAGCGCCCGGCTCGACCTCGACGACGACCCCGTGCCGCCCGCTCACTCCCCTGGCGACCACGTCGATCACCAGACGGACGGAGTCCTCGGCTCCGACGACGGGCGCGGCGGGCCGTACGTCGATCTCCCTGATGACGGGCTCGTCCTCGGCGGCGGACGCCGGAGCGGGCACGCTCAGCGCCGCCGCCGCGAACGAGGCGAGAAGTAGGCATCTGATCATGCGCAAGACGGTAGGAACCGCTCGGCCATGACCGGGGCCACGACACACGCCCCTGATGGCAAAACCGGCTCAGCCGGTGTAGAGGCTCTCGATCAGATCGCCGTACTTGCTGTGCACCACCCGCCGCTTGAGCTTGAGGCTGGGCGTCAGTTCCTCGCTCTCGGGCGTCCACTCGGTGCCCAGCAGCGCCCACTTCTTGATCTGCTGCACCCGGGCCAGCTTCGCGTTGGCCGTCTCCACCGCGCCGCCCACCTCCTTGAGCACGTCCGGGTGCTCGGCCAGGTCGGCGAGCGTGGTGTAGGAGATGCCGCGCGACTGCGCCCAGCTGGGGGCGATCTCGCCGTCGAGGGTGAGGATGGCCACCGGGTAGGGGCGGCGGTCGCCGTACGCGAGCGCCTGGCCGATCAGCGGGTGCTCCTTGAGGTGGTTCTCGATCTCGGCGGGCGAGATGTTCTCCCCGCCGGCCGTGATGATGAGCTCCTTCTTGCGGTCGACCACCCGGTAGAAGCCGTCCTCGTCGACGGTGCCGATGTCGCCGGTGTGCACCCAGCCGTCGGCGTCGATGAGCTCGGCCGTGGCCTCCGGCCGGTTGAGGTAGCCGCTGGTGTTGAGCGGGCTCCGGGTGAGGATCTCGCCGTCCTCGGCGATGCGGACCTCGGCGCCCGGCTCGGCCCTGCCCACGGTGCCCAGGCGGTAGCAGTCGGGGGCGTTGCCGGTGAACGCCCCGGTCGTCTCGGTCATCCCGTACACGTCGATGACCTTCAGCCCGAGCCCGGCGTAGAAGCGCTGCACCTCGCCGGGGAGCGGCGCGGCGCCGGTGGCGGTCCACTCCGCGCGGTCGAACCCGATCATGCCGCGGATGATCGACAGCAGCGAGCTGTCGGCCTTCTCGTACGCGGCCTCGATCTCCGGCGTCATGGTGTGGCCGTACTGTCCGGCCTCCACCCAGGCGACGCCGGCGGCCATGGCCTGGCGCACGGCGGCCTGCTGCTCCTCCGGCTGGGTGGACATGACCGCGAGCAGCCGGGCCATCATCTTCTCCCACACGCGCGGCACGCCGAAGAACAGCACGGGCCTGACCTGCCCGAGCGTCGCGCCGAGGTTGGCCAGGTCGGTGCAGAAGTAGACGTGGGAGACCTTGACCAGCGGCAGGTACAGGCTCAGCACCCGCTCGGCGATGTGCGCGTACGTCAGATAGGAGATCTGGGTGCCTTCCAGCGGCAGGTTCGCCATCCGGTCGGTGCAGGCCACCTCGTAGAAGACGTTCGCGTGGCTGAGCGGGACGCCCTTCGGCTGGCCGGTGGTGCCCGAGGTGTAGAGGACGGTGACGGGGTCGCCGGCGGTGACGGCCCGCCAGCGGGCCTCGACCGCGGCGGGGTCCTCCGCCAGCCGGGCGCGGCCCAGGTCGAGGAAGTCCTGCCAGGACATGAAGCGGTCGCCCTCCGGCGCCCCCTCCAGCATGATGATCTTGCGGAGGTCCGGCAGCCGGTCGAGCGACGGCTCCCAGCGGGCCAGCTCGGCGGGCCCGCCGATCACCGCGATCTTGGCGGCCACGTCGCCCGCCACGAAGGCGACCTGGTCCGGCGCGAACGTGCCGTAGATGGTGCAGCCGACGCCTCCGGCGTGCACCGCGCCGAGGTCGGCGAGCACGTGCTCGCTCCGGTTGACCATCATGAGCGCGACCGCGTCGCCGGGCTCCAGCCCGAGGGCCGCGAAGCCGGCCGCGATCTCCAGGACCCGCTCCCTGGCCTGGCCGTAGGTGAGGGTGGACCAGCCGTCGCCGTCCGGATCGGAGTAGGCGGGGGCGTCGGGGTATTGTTCGGCGGTCTTTCTCAACTGCTCGCACAGGGTGAGCCCGGCGATGGAACGTTCGATCTCCGCCCGCACCTCGAGGACGTCGGCCATGACACCCGCCTTCAGTCAGTAATCACTTGCGCAGCTGGGATGCATCGCACCATACGGCGCGAGTAGCGGCAAGTATCTGGAGAAGCCGTCACGTACAGTGATTATTCACGTGCTTCCTGTGACCGGAGGGCCCGGATGAGCAACGACGGCAAGACGTTCTTCGGTCACCCGTGGGCGCTTGCGACTCTGTTCGGCACGGAGATGTGGGAGCGGTTCAGCTGGTACGGGCTGCGCGCCATCCTGGCGACGTTCATGGTCGCCTCCCCCGCCCATCAGGGGCTGGGCCTGTCGCAGGAGACCGCGCAGGCCGTGGTGGGCATCTACGGCGCGCTGATCTACCTGGTGGCGCTGCCCGGCGGGTGGATCGCGGACCGGATCCTGGGCGCGCGCCGGTCGGTGTTCTGGGGCGGGTTCGTCATCATGTGCGGCCACATCAGCATGGCCGTCCCGGTCTCCTCGCCCGCCTATGTCTGGCTCGGCCTGCTGCTGATCGTCCTCGGCACCGGGCTGCTCAAGCCCAACATCTCCGTCATGGTGGGCAAGCTGTACCCGGAGGACGACGACGCGCGCAGGGACGCCGGGTTCTCGCTGTTCTACCTGGGCATCAACCTGGGCGCGTTCTTCGCGCCGATCGTGGTCGGCTCGCTGGCGGCCGGCGACCGGTGGCATCTGGGCTTCGGCGCGGCGGCCGTCGGCATGGCGTTCGGCCTGCTGCAGTACACGATCGGCGGCCGGGTCAGCCTGCGCGGGGTCGGCGACCGGCCGGAGGTCCCGCTGCACCCGCACGAGCTGCGGCGGGTCGGGCTGACGGCGGCGGGGGTGGCGGTGGCGGTCGCGATCGCGCTGGGCGCCTGGGCGGCGACGGGCACGTTCACGCTCGGCCGGTTCACCGCGGTGATGACGGCGGTGATCATCGCCGTGCCGATCGCCTACTTCGGCTACATCATGCTGGGCGCGCACGACCTGAGCGAGGACGAGCGGTCCAGGATGAAGGCCTACATCTGGCTGTTCGCCGCCGCCTCGATCTTCTGGATGATCTACGACCTGGCGCCCAGCAAGCTGCTGTTCTTCGCCGAGAACAACACCGACCTGTCGCTGTTCGGCATTCCGATCCACGCGGCCACCACCCAGTCGTTCAACCCGCTCTTCATCATGATCTTCGTGCCGGTGTTCGCGGCGCTGTGGGTGAAGCTCGGCGACCGGGTGAGCACGGCGCAGAAGTTCGGCTTCGCGCTGGTCATGGTCGGGCTGAGCTTCGTCGTCATGGCGATGGCGGCGAACCTGGCGGAGAGCGGCCGGGTGTCGGTGTGGTGGCTGGTGCTGGTCTACCTGGTGCAGGTGTTCGGCGAGTTGGCGCTCAGCCCGGTGGGGCTGTCGGTGACGACCAAGCTGGCTCCGCGGGCGTTCAAGGGCCAGATGCTGGGGGTCTGGTTCATCGCGGTGTCGGTGGGCGACGCGGTCGGCGGGCAGACCGGGCGGCTCGGCGACGTGATGTCCGAACCGGCCTACTACCTGCTGCTGGCCGCGATGGCGATCGTCGCGGGGCTGGGGCTGTTCGCGTTCAACCGCAAGCTGCGCGCCATGATGGCCGAGCACCACGCGCCACCCGCGATGCCGCCGGTCCGGTAGACAGTCCAGCGTGGCAGAACTCTTCGATCTCGTCGGCATCTTCGTCTTCGCGCTCACCGGCGCGCTGATGGGGGTGCGCAAGCGTCTGGACGTGGTGGGCATGGCGGTGCTGGCGGAGATCACCGCGCTCGGCGGCGGCATCATGCGCGACCTGGTGCTGAACGTCTCCCCGGTGGCCTTCCAGAGTCTCGGCTACGTGCTGGTGCCGCTGGCGGCGGCGACCGTGGTGTTCTTCTGGCATCCGCACGTGACCCGGGTGATGCCGCTCATCCTGGTGCTGGACGCGGCCGGGCTCGGCCTGTTCTGCGCCGTCGGCACCGCCAAGGCGATGGAGTACGGGCTCAGCCCGCTGCACGCCACCCTGCTCGGCGTCACCACCGGCGTGGGCGGCGGCATGCTGCGTGACGTGCTCGCGGGCGAGATCCCCACGCTGCTGTACGACAGGCAGCTGTACGCGGTCCCCGCGCTCATCGGCTCGGCGGCGATGGCCGGGATGTCGTGGGCCGGGCTGAACGGCTGGCCGGTGGCGCTGGGGGCGGCGGTGCTGACCTTCGGGCTGCGCATCGCCGCGATGCGGTACAACTGGCGCGCCCCCCTGGCCCGCGGCGTCGGCGAATGACCGCTCAGACCATGGGGCTGAGCGCGTCCGGCCTGCGCACCGCCCCCGTCAGGCCGAGGCGCCTGGCCGTGTGCAGCCGGGTGACCGCCTCCCTCAGCACCTGGGGCGGCTGGGTGAAGGGCAGCCGCAGGTAGCCGTCCAGCGTCCCCTCCAGGCCGAACCAGGGGCCGGGCGCGATCCGTACGCCATGACAGGCGGCGGCCTCGGCGAGGGAGACGGCCGAGCCGGAGTCGAGCCGGATCCAGAGCGTGCCGCCGCCCGGCGGCACCGCGAACTCCCAGCCCGGCAGCCGTGCGCGCAGCTCGGTCACGAGCGCGTCGCGTGAGGCGCGCAGCGTGCGGCGGCGCTCGGCCCTGGTCTGCGCCAGGCGCTCGAACAGCGCGGCCACGACGAGCTGCTCCAGCACCGGGCTGGCGATGTCGACCGACGCCCGGTGCTGCGCCATCCGGCGGGCGAGCGCGGCCGTGGTGCGGATCCAGCCGATGCGCAGCCCGCCCCACCACAGCTTGGACGCCGAGCCGATGCTGATCACCGTGCCACCGGTGTCGAACGCGGCCATCGGCGCGGTGCGCGGCACCTCGTCCAGGGCCAGCTCCGACCAGGTCTCGTCGACGAGCAGGAAGGTGCCGGCCCGCCTGGCGGCGCCCACGACGGCGGACCTGGTGGCGTCGTCCATGAGCGCGCCGGTCGGGTTCTGGAAGTCGGGCATGAGGTAGGCGAGCCGGGCGGCGGCCTGCCGCATCGCGCCGGAGACCAGGTCCTCCGGCCAGCCGCCCGAGGAGACGCCGACGGACGTGACCCGGGCGCCGAGCCGGCGGGCGGCGTCGATGGCGTGCGGGTAGGTGGGCGACTCCACGATGATCGCGTCGCCGGCGCCGGCCAGCACGCCGAGCACCACCATGATGGCGTGCTGCGAGCCGGTGGTGACGAGGATCTGCTCCGGGCGGGTGGCCAGGCCGCGCTCGGTGTAGCGGGCGGCGATCCGCTCGCGCAGCACGGGCAGCCCGAGCGGGTGGTAGCCGTTGCCCATGCCGTACCTGGGCACCTCCTCGACGGCCTGCGCCATGGCCGCGCGCAGCGCGGACGGCGCGGGCGGGGCGGCGGCGTGCAGCTGGATGAGGCCCTCGCCGTCGACGGCGAGCCACGGGTTGTCGGCGGTGACGGCCGGGTCGGGCAGCGCGGTCCAGCTTCCCGAGCCCTGCCTGCTCTCCAGGAAGCCGCGCTCGCGCAGCAGGTCGTAGGCGGCGGTCACGGTGGTGCGGCTGACGCCGAGCGTCCTGGCCAGGTCGCGTTCGGCGGGCATGCGTACCCGGACCGGGATCTGCCCGCCCATGACGGCGGCGCGCATCGCGTCGGCGAGCGCCCGGTAGTAGGGCCGCGCGTGCGGGCCGGCGTCGACGAGCCGGGCCACCTGACCTGCCGAAAGAAACCGCATAAGGCCACTTTTCAGGATTGGCCCTGTCTTGGCAAACCGGCTGTGTGCCACGGTGAGGTCATCATGAGCGAAGCGACCATCCCGCATGCCGGTTCCCTGCCCGGACGCCTGCTCCGCCTTTACGGCGGCCTGGCGCTCTACGGGGGCGGCATCGGGCTCCAGATCGAATCCGGCCTCGGCAACGGCCCCTGGGACGTCTTCCACCAGGGGACCGCGCTGTGGACCGGCCTCTCCATCGGAACCATGATCATCATAGTGGGCGCGGTGGTCATGCTGTTCTGGATACCGCTGCGGCAGCGGCCCGGCTTCGGCACGATCAGCAACGTGATCTTCATCGGCCTGTTCGCCGACGCCGCGCTCCACCTGCTGCCCTCCCCCGGGCACCCGGTCGTCGGCTGGCTCTACGTCGCGCTCGGCGTGACGTCCGTCGCGCTGGCCACGGTCCTGTACATCAGCGCCAGGATGGGCGCGGGCCCGCGTGACGGCATCATGACCGGCCTGACCAAGCTCGGCCTCTCGGTGCGGCTGAGCCGGTTCCTCATCGAGATCACCGTGCTGGCCGCCGGATGGCTGCTCGGCGGCACGGCGGGGCTCGGCACCCTGGCCTTCGCGCTCGCCATCGGACCGCTCACCCAGCTCTTCACCCGCTGGTTCCCGCTCGATTGAGGTTAGTGTCGGGGCATGCGGATCGAGGACTACGCGCTCATCGGTGACATGCAGTCGGCGGCTCTGGTCGGCAGGGACGGCTCCATCGACTGGCTCTGCCTGCCCAGGTTCGACTCCCCAGCCTGCTTCGCCGCCCTGCTGGGCAACGACCGCAACGGACACTGGTGGCTCGGCCCGACCGGCAGGCGGCCGGCCGACCGGCGCCGCTACCGGCCTGACACGCTGATCCTGGAGAGCGAGTGGGACACCCCCACCGGCACCGTCCGGGTGATCGACTTCATGCCGCCGCGCGACGTCAACCCCGACGTGGTCCGCATCGTGGAGGGGGTGTCGGGCACCGTCGAGATGTCCACCCAGCTGCGGGTCCGCTTCGACTACGGCCGGATCGTGCCGTGGATGCGCCGCAACGGCGGCCACCTGCAGGCCGTCGGCGGCCCCGACTCGGCCTGGCTCCACTCCCCGATCCCGCTGCGCGGCGGCGACTACGCGCACACCGCGACCTTCGAGGTGAAGGCGGGCGACCGGCTGCCGTTCGTGTTCACCTGGCACCCGTCACACGAGCCGATGCCGCCCCAGATCGAGTGCGAGGACCAGCTCGTGCAGACCGAGGTCATGTGGCGCGACTGGGTGGGCGCCTGCTCCTACCAGGGGCCGGACAGGTGGCGCGACGCCGTGATCCGCTCCCTGATCACGCTCAAGGCGCTCACCTACGCCCCCACGGGCGGCATCGTGGCCGCGCCCACCACCTCCCTGCCCGAGGACATCGGTGGCGTGCGCAACTGGGACTACCGCTACTGCTGGCTGCGCGACGCCACCATGACGCTGGACGCGCTCATCGGCTCCGGCTACCTGGAGGAGGCCGCCGCGTGGCGGGCGTGGCTGCTGCGCGCCATCGCGGGCCGGCCGCAGGACCTGCAGATCATGTACGGGGTCGCGGGCGAGCGCCGGCTGCCGGAGCTGGAGCTCGGCTGGCTCGACGGCTACGAGCGCTCCCGGCCGGTCAGGATCGGCAACCAGGCGGTCGACCAGCTCCAGCTCGACGTGTACGGCGAGGTGATGAGCTCGCTGTACCTCGCCCGTACCTCCGGTCTGGGGCCGGACCAGCGGGCCTGGTCGATCCAGCGGAAGCTGCTCGACTACGTCGAGGAACACTGGGACGAGCCGGACGAGGGCCTGTGGGAGGTGCGCGGCCCGCGCCGCCACTTCGTGCACTCGAAGGTGATGTGCTGGGTGGCCCTCGACCGGGCGGTCAAGTACGTCGAGCGGTTCGACCGCACCGGCCCGGCCGACCGCTGGCGCGCGGCGCGCGACAAGATGCACGCCGAGATCTGCGACAAGGGCTACGACCCGCACCGCAACACCTTCACCCAGTCCTACGGCTCCCACGAGCTGGACGCGGCGCTGCTGCTCATCCCCATGCTCGGGTTCCTGCCGATCGACGACCCCCGGGTGACGGGCACGGTCGCGGCCATCGAGAAGGAGCTGATGGCCGACGGTTTCGTGCTGCGTTACCCGGTGGCCGAGGACAACGACGTCGACGGGCTGCCCGGCGGCGAGGGCGCGTTCCTGGCGTGCAGCTTCTGGCTGGTCGAGGTCATGGCCATGCAGGGGCGCAAGGAGGAGGCGGCCGAGCTGTTCGACCGGCTGCTGGCGCTGCGCAACGACGTCGGGTTGCTGGCCGAGGAGTACGACCCGCGCTACGACAGGCTGGTGGGCAACTTCCCGCAGGCGTTCTCGCACGTCCCGCTGATCCACGCGGCGCGGGCGCTGTCGAAGCTCATGTGAGCCCTAGACGGCCAGCCTGGCGAGCACTTCGGCGAACTCCGGCGGCGGGGCCACGACCAGCCTCGTCTGGCCCTGCCGCAGCTCGATGTCGGCCCTGATGAGCGCGAGCCGGCCGTCGTGCCACCAGTAGACCTGCGAGCTGAGCCCGCCGGTACGGGCGGCGTGCACGCGCAGCCGCTCGATCGCGCGCACCACGCCGATCCCGTCAACCGGGTGGACGAGCAGGGTGTACGGGTCGGGCAGGACGACCAGCGCCCCGTCGGCGGGCACCGGGAGATACTCCTCCAGCCAGCGCAGGTGGGTCGCGGCGGCCGGGGTGGCCGCGGTGAGCCGGGTGACCGGGGTGCCGGACAGCTCGACGGACTCGGTCGTCAGCCGCACGCCGAGCCGCACGTTGGACACGGCCAGCTCCAGCGCCCGCGCGGCCGGCACCGGCCAGCAGCCGGCCTCCTCGGGCCGTACCGGGCGGTCGCCGACGGCGAGCAGTTCGACCAGGTCGCCGTTGAGGTGGCGGCCCACCACCCGGGCGGGGTCGGCCACCTCGCCGGCCGGCTCCACGCGGGTGGTCAGCAGCGGCCGGACCTGTTCCAGGTCGCAGTAGTCGAGCGGGCCGCCCGCCACGGCGTGCGCCAGGTGCTCGGAGACGAGCGTCGGCCAGTCCTCGCGGGCCCGGCGGACCGCCTCCCTGCGCAACCCGGTCAGCCTGACCCGGATCTCCCGGGGGCCGCGCATGGTCAGGGAGGCGCCGTCGGCCGCGAACACGCAGGTGTAGCCGAGGGACTCGGTGACGAGGGCGAGCAGCGAGTCGAGGTCGACGTCCTCCACCGATCGTCGCGAGGGCTCCTGTGGGAAGGATGGCACGCGCCGTGTCCCTTTCTGTCGGTTTTGTCCCCTTCTTGTCCTACCTTGCCTGGTCCTCGTTCCAGTAGGGGCCGGTCAGGGAGCACGATTCGGTATCAATAGCCCCAAGAGCCCCAAGCCACACACTCATCTGGGGCGATCCATGCCCTACGGGAAGCCCCGCGACGACCGGCACCCCGAGCGGCTCCAGGCGGTCACGGAGCACCGGGTAGGGATCGCCGCAGTCGACCCAGGACCCGAGCGCGATCCCCCGCACGCCCGCGAACGCGCCGGCCTGCAGGAGCTGGGTGAGCATGCGGTCGACGCGGTAGGGCTCCTCGCCGATGTCTTCGAGGAACGCGATCCGGCCGTCGAACGACGGCTGGTGGCGCGTGCCGCACAGCGAGGCCAGCAGCGACAGGTTACCGCCGGTCAGCACCCCTTCGGCCCGGCCGGGCACCAGCACCCGATCGCCCGTGACCGGCGCGGCGGCGCCGGACAGGGCCGCGAGCATCGCGTCCCAGGTGACCGGCTCGGGGCCCTGCTCGCCGCCGATCAGCACGTTGCCGGGCATCGGGCCGTGCAGCGTGGGCACGCCCAGCTCCACGGCGAACGCCTGGTGCAGCGCGGTGATGTCGCTGGAGCCGATGAGCACCTTCGGCCCGGCGGCCCGCATCGCGTCCCAGTCGATCAGGCCGAGCAGCCGGGCCGCGCCGTAGCCGCCCCTGGCGCAGAACACCGCGGACACCGCCGGATCGCACCACGCCGCCTGCAGGTCGGCCGCCCGGGCCGCGTCCTCACCGGCCAGGTAGGGCAGATCCTGGCGGTCGAGCGCGTGCG
Source organism: Nonomuraea sp. NPDC050478 (assembly GCF_044458265.1). Lineage (NCBI taxonomy): Bacteria > Bacillati > Actinomycetota > Actinomycetes > Streptosporangiales > Streptosporangiaceae > Nonomuraea > Nonomuraea sp. NPDC050478. The sequence continues at coordinate 518,638 of NZ_JBITHT010000007.1, forward strand.
GGCCGACGATGACCTTCATGCCGAGCCCCTCCAGGCGCTCGACCCCCCGCTTCAGCACGGCGGCGTCCGCCGGGCCCGACGGGGACACGACGGCGACGGTGGCGTCATGGTGCAAGAATCCGGTTGTCTCTATCACCCGGAAAACGGTGTCACACTTACCTCTCGTATGCGACTTCCGCCCCACATCCTCGTGGTCAACGGCATCAAGGTCCGCAGGCCGGTGTTCCTGGTCGGCGCCCCGCACTCGGGCACGGACCTGCTGGCCCGCGCCCTCAAACGGGCGCCCGGGTTCCACCTGACGACGGGCCGCGCGTGCGTGGCGCACGTGGTGTACGCCTTCGCCCGCCGGCCGTCGATCGGCCGCACCTCCGGCGCGGTGCGGGTGCTGCGCGACGCACTGGCCGAGTCGTGGCAGGTGCTGAACGGCTCGTGCGGGCTGTGCTCCGACGCCTGCCGGGAGGCGGGCGGCGTGACCAGCACCGGCCCGTGCGTGGCGACCGGCGAGGTCACCAGGTTCGGCGACGCCAGCCCCGACCTGCTCTACGCCGTGCCCGTGCTGCGGCGCGCCTTCCCCGACGCGCGGTTCGTGCAGCTCATCCGCGACGGCCGGGACGTCACCGCCGACATGCTCGACGACCCGGCCTGCCTGGCCTGGTTCAAGCCCGTGATGCTGCCGGAGGACACCGAGTTCCCCAACGAGTTCCTCGGTGTCAACCGCGACGAGCACCGCGACCGCTGGAAGACCATGCCGGTGGCCGGCAAGAGCGCGCTGCGCTGGCGCAGCGCGGTGCGGCTGAACGCGACCCTCCGCCAGGAGCTGCCGGAGGACCAGCTCATCACGGTCCGCTACGAGGACCTGGCGCTCAGACCCGCGCAGGAGGCGGCCAGGCTGTCGGAGTTCCTGGACACGCGGGTGCCGAAGGTCGCCCTGTACGGGCCCGCGCCCCGGGTGGGCGGCTGGCGCGCCCGCCTGCGGGCGGAGGACGCCGAGCTGGTGGAGAAGGTGGCCCGCCAGGAGCTCACCCGGCTGGGCTACCTGACGAGCTGAACTGGGTGCGGTAGAGCTCGGCGTACAGCCCGCCGCGGGCCAGCAGCTCCTCGTGGCGGCCGCGCTCGGCGACGCGGCCGGCGTTCACGACCAGGATCTCGTCGGCCTCCCTGATCGTGGAGAGCCGGTGCGCGATCACCAGCGAGGTGCGGCCCGTCAGCGCGGTCTTGAGCGCCTGCTGCACGGCCGCCTCCGACTCCGAGTCCAGGTGGGCGGTCGCCTCGTCGAGCACGACCACGCGCGGCGCCTTGAGCAGCAGCCGGGCCAGCGCCAGGCGCTGCTTCTCGCCGCCGGACAGCCGGTAACCGCGCTCGCCGACCACGGTCTCCAGCTGGTCGGGCAGCGCCTCGACCAGCTCGCCGATCTGCGCGGCCCGCAGCGCCGCCCACATCTCCTCCTCGCTCGCGCCGGGGCGGGCGTAGAGCAGGTTGGCCCCGATCGTGTCGTGGAACAGGTGGGGGTCCTGCATGACCACGCCCACGGTGTCGCGCAGCGAGGCGAGCGTGGCGTCGCGCACGTCCAGGCCGTTGATCCGGACGGCTCCGCCGGTGACGTCGTAGAGCCGGGAGACGAGCGAGGTGATCGTGGTCTTGCCGGCGCCGGAGTGGCCGACCAGGGCGATGAGCCTGCCGGGCTCGGCGGTGAAGGTCACGCCGTCGAGCACCTGCGCCGACGGGCCGGTGTCCTGCTTGGCGACCGACTCCAGGGACGCCAGCGACACCTCATCCGCCGACGGGTAGCGGAAGCTCACGTCGTCGAACTCGATCGTGACCGGGCCGTCCGGCACCGGACGGGCGCCGGGCCGCTCGGCCACCATCGGCTTCAGGTCGAGGATCTCGAAGACCCGGTCGAAGCTCACCAGGGCCGTCATCACGTCGACGTGCACGTTCGACAGCGACGTGAGCGGCCCGTACAGGCGCATGAGCAGCGCGGCCAGGGCGACGAGCGTGCCCAGCTCGAACACGTCGCCCACGGCCAGCACGCCGCCGATCCCGTACACCAGCGCCGTCGCCAGGGCGGCGACCAGGCCGAGCGCGACCCGGAAGACGGCGGCGTACATGCCGACCCGCACCCCGATGTCGCGCACCCGGGCGGCGCGCTCACCGAAGACGGCGGCGTCGTCCTCGGGCCGGCCGTAGAGCTTGGCCACCATCGCGCCGGCCACGTTGAACCGTTCGGTGGTGACGCTGCTCATCTCGGCGTCGAGCTGCATCTGCTCGCGGGTCAGCGCCGACATGCGGCGGCCGACCCACTTGGCGGGCACGATGAAGATCGGCAGCAGCACCAGGGCGACCAGCGTCACCTGCCACGACAGCACGAGCATGGCGGCGAGCACCAGGACGAGGCTGACGATGTTGGACACCACGGACGACAGCGTGCTGGTCAGCGCCCGCTGGGCGCCGATCACGTCGGTGTTGAGCCGTGACACCAGCGCCCCGGTCTGGGCCCGGGTGAAGAACGCCACCGGCATCCGCTGCACGTGGTCGAAGACCTCGGTGCGCAGGTCGTAGATCAGGCCCTCGCCGATGCGGGCGGAGAACCACCGTTGCGCCAGGGTCAGCCCGGCGTCGACGACCGCCAGCGTGGCGATCGCCACCGCCAGGCCGATCACCACTCCGGTCCGCTTCGGCAGGATGCCGTCGTCGATGATGGCCTTCATGAGCAGCGGGTTGGCCACGACGACGACCGCGCCCGCCACCACCAGCAGCAGGAACGCCGCGATCTGCCGCCGGTAGGGGCGGGCATAGCCGGCGATCCGCCGCACCGTGCCGGGCGCGAGCCGCTGCTTGGTCACCGAGCCGTCCCGCCGCAGCGACGCCCACACTTGGGGGCCGAAACCCCCTCCCATCATCGCCATCCAGGGGAAATCCTCTCACTCCCCCAGCTAAGCGTCGCGGGGCCGTCCGTCGATTCCCTTATCAGCTTCTGGCGAAACCGCCCCGCCCCGTCAAGACTGGGCGTTGAAGAGGGCCCTGAGGCGTTCGGCCTGCTCGGCGCCCTCCGCGGCTCTCTGCTCCTCCAGGGTGCGCGCGGACGCGCCCTGAAGGAGCCGCTTGGTCGCGGCCGCCGCGTCCCGGTTGGCCGACAGCAGTTGCGCGGCCTTGTCGGCCACGGCCTTGTCGAGGTCGCCCCCCGCGACCACGTGTTCGGCCAGGCCGATGCGGAAGGCTTCGTCGGCTTCCACGATCCTGGCCGTCAGGCAGATGTCGATCGCCTTGGCCAGGCCCACCAGCTCCACCAGGGGCTTGGTGCCGGTCAGATCGGGCACCAGCCCGAGCGCGGGCTCTTTCATGCAGAACTTGACATCGTCGGCCACGATCCGCAGGTCGCAGGAGAGCGCGAGCTGGAAGCCCGCACCGATCGCGTGACCCTGCACGGCCGCGATGGAGACGATCTCGGGGCGGCGCAGCCACAGGAAACCCTGCTGAGCCTGGTCGACCAGTCGCTTGAGCGAGCTGTCGTCCTGCCTGCCGGCCGAGCCGAACGAGCCCTGCCCCGGCACCCCTTCTTTCGTGAACATCCGCAGGTCGATGCCTGCCGAGAAGGACGGTCCCTCACCTTTCACCACGACCACGCGCACCTGCTCCGGCAGGCCGGCGCCGATGCGTGCAAGAGCCGACCAGGTCGCGGACGTCTGCGCGTTCCGCTTGTCCGGCCGGTTCAGAGTGACCGTGGCTATCTCACCGTCCACCTCGTAGCGTAGGCCGATCTCCGCCAGCTCCTCGGCGGAAACCTCCTCCGCGTACCCCCCGCGCTGCTGTGGCGCCTTCGCGTCGCCCATCACCGCTGCCCTCCTCGCTGTACCGTCGCGCCCGAGCTTACAGAATGAGATTCTGGCCCGGGCGCGACGGCAGGCTGACTAGGGACGAGCGGCTGCGGTCGCGCGTTCCGAGGCGGCCGTCAGCGCTTGGACTTGCCCCGGGTCGCCCCTCCGCGTCCGCGCAGAGTCACCCCGGACTCGCTGAGGATGCGGTGGATGAACCCGTAGGACCGGCCGGTCGAAGCCGCCAGGGCGCGGATGCTCTCGCCCGCGGCATAGCGCTTCTTCAGATCGCCGGCCAGTTTCTCGCGATCGGCCCCCGTCACCCGGGTGCCCTTCTTCAGTGTCTCGGCCACGAGTACCTCCTGTAGTGCCGGACTTCCGCAGCGTTACTCCGCCATGATCAGTCATTTCAGCGGGATCGGCTACCTACTCCACGGGAAAAGATCCGTACCCACCCAAATTAAGATCAGGCAAGTGCCACAAGATCGGAAAATTCCTCGCTCCACGCGTCTTCAGTTCCGTCTGGCAGCAAGATCACCCTATCCGGTGACAGGGCGTCAACGGCACCCTCGTCATGGGTCACCAGCACGATCGCTCCTGAATACGACCTCAGAGCGTTGAGAACCTGCTCACGACTGACCGGATCGAGGTTGTTCGTCGGCTCGTCGAGCAGCAGGACATTCGCGCTCGACAGCACCAGCGTGGCCAGCGCCAGGCGGGTCTTCTCGCCTCCGGACAGGACTCCGGCGGGCTTGTCGGCGTCGTCCCCGGTGAACAGGAACGAGCCGAGGACCTTGCGCAGCTCGGTGTCAGTGAACGTTCCGCCTGCCGAACGCATGTTCTCCAGGACGGTTCTGTCACTGTCGAGCGTCTCGTGCTCCTGGGCGTAATAGCCGATCTTCAGCCCGTGGCCCGGCCGGATCTCCCCGGTGTCGGGCCGCTCCACCCCGCCCAGCAGGCGCAGCAGCGTGGTCTTGCCGGCGCCGTTGAGCCCGAGGATGACCACCCGGTGACCTCGGTCGATGGCCACGTCGACGTCGGTGAAGACCTCCAGGGACCCGTAGGACTTGGACAGGCCCTCCGCCATCAGCGGGGTGCGGCCGCACGGCTGGGGATCGGGGAAGCGCAGCCGGGCGACCTTGTCGCTCACGCGCTCCTCCTCGGTGGAGGCCAGCAGGCGGTGCGCGCGGCGCATCATGTCCTGCGCGGCCTTCGCCTTGGTGGCCTTGGCGCGCATCTTGTCGGCCTGCGAGAGGAGCGCGCCGGCCTGCTTCTCGGCGTTGGCGCGCTCGCGCTTGCGGCGCTTCTCGTCGGTCTCGCGCTGGGCGAGGTAGGCCTTCCAGCCGACGTTGTAGTGATCGACGACGCACCGGTTGGCGTCGAGGTGGAGCACCTTGTTGACCGTGGCTTCAAGAAGCTGGACGTCGTGGCTGATGATCACCAAGCCGCCCTGATGAGAGCGCAAAAAATCACGAAGCCACCCGATTGAGTCCGCATCTAGGTGGTTTGTCGGCTCGTCGAGAAGGAGAGTTTCCGCCCCGCTGAAAAGAATTCTCGCCAATTCCACCCGCCTGCGCTGGCCGCCAGAAAGCGTTTTCAGCGGCTGCCCGAGCACCCGGTCGGCCAGGCCGAGGCTGGAGGCGATGGAGGCCGCCTCCGACTCCGCGGCGTAGCCGCCGAGCACGTGCATCTGGTCCTCCAGGCGGCCGTACTGCCTGACGGCCTTCTCGCGGGTGCGCTCGTCGGCGGAGGACATGCCGGCCTCGGCCTCGCGCAGCTTGCGCAGCACCTCGTCCAGGCCCCTGGCCGACAGGACGCGGTCGCGGGCGAGCACCTCCAGGTCGCCCGTGCGGGGGTCCTGCGGCAGGTAGCCGACGCTGCCGGTGCGGGTGACGGTGCCGGCGGCGGGCAGCGCCTCGCCTGCCACCACCTTGGTCAGGGTCGTCTTGCCGGCGCCGTTGCGCCCGACGAGCCCGATCTTGTCGCCGGGGTTGACCCGGAAGGAGGCGTTCTCGATGAGGAGGCGCGAGCCCGCACGCAGTTCGATGTCAGTGGCAATGATCATGATTGACGAAGCACTCCCGTGCTAGGAAACGAGGGATGAGGGCGTGCGACGCCGGTCAATCGGGAGTGTGCATACGGATCAGTGTAGGGCCCGTGCCTGGAGCTCCGCCTTCTCTCGAAGCGTCACACAGCGGGGAACGCCGGGGGGCCGTCGTTCGATTCCGGCAGGTGCCGGGCGATCAGGGCCAGGTTCTGGATCGCGGCGAGGCCGTACTGGGCGGCGTCGTTGGTGCTGACGAACGGCGCGTCCCAGAGGGGGGCGGGCACGTGCGGCCCCTCGACCCGGGTCAGCCGCCAGTCGGGTTCCCGCTGCAACGGGTTGCTGTTGAGCTGGTCGCCCTCGTCGTGGAAGAACCTGCGCCAGGCCAGCGCGGCCAGGTCCGCGTCGTCGAGACGGGCGGCGGCATAGGCGGCCAGGCGGCTGTGCGCCTGGATCAGCGAGATCCCGGTCAGCGGGCGGCCGGTCTCGGCGGCCTGCGCCTCGGGCGTGGCGAGGTAGAGGCGGCAGTAGTCGAGCCACGCCCGCTCGAATCCGGGCACGTCCAGTCCGAGCGAGAGCAGTTCGGAGCACACCTCGGGCAGACCGAAGACCGCCGACAGGTGCGAGACCGCGACGGTGTCGCGCGAGGTGTCGAACCGGCCGGTGGCCAGGTCGAGGCGGGCCTCGCCGGTGAGGAACCCGTGGGGCAGCGCGCCGATGCCGGCCATGGTGCGCAGCAGCTTGTCCCTGGCCCGCTCGTCGCCGTAGCGCTCCCAGCGGGTCAGCCAGGCGGCGGCGAGCGCGCCCCAGTCGGCGCCGAGCCCGACCGACAGCGCCGACGGGTCCGGCGTGTAGTCGTCCTCGCGGACCTTGCGCAGCGGGTCGAGCGCCGCGTACGCCTCCTCGGCGCCGGCCACCTCGTCGAGCAGGTCACCGGTGCGCTCGTCGGCGGTCAGGTAGTAGAGGAAACGGCGGTAGGCGGCGCTGGAGATCCGCAACTGCTTGCAGCTGCACCCCCAGTGCTGCACGTTGTGCCGGCTGCCCAGGCCCTTCCACCGGCCCAGATGGTAGACGTCGACCTCGCCGGTGTGGCGGGTCATGGCCTCGGCGAAGCGGAACACGTCGGCCCGCCCGGTGCGCAGGAACTGGTACCACAGCCACAGGTCGGGCGACAGCTCGGAGTTGTCCCAGGCGTAGCCGCCGACATCGTAGCGCCAGGTGTGCCGGTCGGCGTCGTAGGTGTGCATGACGTCGCCGTAGTCCCAGAACCCGTACCAGCGGCGCTGCTCGCGCTCGCGCGCGTACAGGTCGAACAGGAAGTCCAGGCGGTCCTCGATCGCGGCGCGGGCGGGGGTGGCGCGGTCGGGCGGCGCCCAGTCGCCGAACACGCCCGCCGCCCTGATCCGCTCGGGGCTGGCGACCAGCAGCGGCGGCTCGTTCATCGCGGCCGCGTGCGCGGCCAGGTCCGGGTGCGTGGGCGTGGCCCCGTACACGCGCAGGGTCAGCTCGTGGGTGCGGGCGATGCCGTACGGGTCGCCGAAGCCGGGTTCGTGGTCCTCGTACGTGATCTCCAGGCCTTCGAGCTGCTCGGCGAAGGTGTCCTGGCCCAGGCCGTCGTGCCAGAACCGCAGGTCCATGGCGGGCGCGGACGGCGACCAGAGCCAGACCGTGGCGGTGGCCAGGCCGGTGGCGGCGTCGCGGACGTCGAGCCTGGCCGGGTGGAGGCGCCAGAAGTCGCGCAGGCCGAAGCCGAGGCCGCCGCTCGTGCCGCCGGCGTAGCCGTACCCGGCCGAGCGGGTCCCGGACGGGATCGTCACCCACGCGTGGCCTTCGGCGGTGCGCTTGCGCAGCAGGTAGCCGTCGGCGGAGTTCTGGTCGAGCGTGTAGTCGTTCCAGGCGGGGACGAGGTGGAGACGGCCGGCCACCTCGGGGTTGCCGACGGGCCCGCACGGGCGGCCCTCGACCTGGGCGCGCCGCACCCGCTCGCCGGGGTCGCGGCGCAGGCCGGTCAGGCCGCGCACGGCCTCGGTGAGGAAGCCGTCGCGGCCGGCCAGCCGGATGTGCCGGTCGTGGAGCTCGTCCCGCATCGCGACGCCGGCCCGCAGCCCCAGCCCGGCGAGGAAGTCGCGGCCGGGGTCGCCGTCCCAGACGAACGTGTGCGCGATCCGCACGTCCTCGGCGCCCGCGTAGAAGTAGAGGCGGACGGTGAAGGGCAGCCAGTCGCCGTGCCGGCCCTCCGCCCTGATCACCGCGCGCACCGGCCCGTCCTGTTCCACGGTGACCCGCTCGATCCGTCCCGTGGCGCTCTCCCGTCGGACCGCGCCCCCGTCGTCGGGCGTGGGCCCGTCCTGGCGCAGGCTGACGAGGCGGACGTCGCGGAGGATCTCCCTGCCGTCCCGCCCGGCGGAGCGGACCAGCGTGTCCCCCGACGGCTCGATCGTCCAGGCGACGGTCCCGGTGCTCACTCTGATCAGGCCGCCCTCGCGGGTGACGGTGACGGGCACGCGCGGCGCCGCGGGCTCCCTTCCCGGTACGAGGACGTACGCGTCCTCCCCGGCGGCCGCCGCGGCGTGGGCGGACCACTTGACCGAGCCGTCCGGCCAGGTGGCGGTCACCCAGCTCTGCACCGGCACCTCTCCCCCGCCGGGGCCGGTCAGGGCGAAGGGGGCGCCGGGGGCGACGGCGCCGCGCGGCCACGGCACGCCCCAGGTCACCCCCTGTCCGCCGCCTGGACGGTCCAGCCAGCGCAGCGAGGTCTCCACTCCGGTCACTCCTTCACCGACCCGATCAGCACGCCCTTGGCGAAGTGCTTCTGCAGGAACGGGTAGAAGAACAGGATCGGCAGCGTGGCGATCACCACGACCGCGAACATCAGGCCCCTCGCGGGGAAGAACACCGTGTCCAGCGCGCTGATGGCGTTGGCCGCGTCGGGGCTGGTGAGCTGCCGGACCAGCACCTGCAGGGTCCATTTGTCGTTGTCGTTGATGTAGAGCAGCGGCGACATGTAGTCGTTCCAGATGCCCACCGCGTAGAACAGCGAGAACGTGGCGATGATCGGCTTGGACAGCGGCATGACGATCTTGAAGAAGACGCCGAGCTCGTTGCAGCCGTCGATCCGCGCCGCCTCCTCCAGGGCCTGCGGCAGCTCCTGGAAGAACGACTTCACGATGATCAGGTAGAAGGGGTTGATCGCCAGCGGCAGGATCAGCGCCCAGTAGCTGTCCAGCATCCCCAGGTCGCGCACCACCAGGTAGGTCGGCACGATCCCGCCGCCGAAGACCAGCGTGAAGACGACCAGGTTGAGCACCAGGGTGCGGCCCGGCAGGTAACGCTTCGACAGCGGGTAGGCCATGGTGAAGGTCAGCGCGACCTGCAGCACCGTCCCCACGGCGGTCACCGCGATGGTGGTGAGCAGCGCCCGCAGCATGGTGTCGTTGGCGAAGATGTACTCGTACGTGCTCGTGACGAACTTCTCCGGCCACAGGAAGAACGGCCGGGTGGAGATCTCCGCCTCGGTCGCGAACGACCCGGCGAGCACGTAGAACAACGGGAGCACGGTGACCAGCGCCACCGCGCCGAGCACGACGACGTTCAGCATGTCGAACACGCGGCTGCCGAGCGAGCTGTAGTGCTTGATCGGCGTGTTGGCAGGTTTCTTGTCGGACACGGCCGCGCGCTCCTCAGAAAAGTCCGCGCTGGCCCATGCGCTTGGCCAGCCAGTTGGCGCCGAAGATCAGGATGACGCCGGCGATGCCCTTGAACAGGCCGACCGCCGTGGCGTAGCTGTAGCCGCCCCCGGCGATGCCGACGTAGTAGACGAAGGTGTCGAACACCTCCGCCGTCGAGCGGTTCAGCGAGTTGGTGAGCAGCCAGATCTGCTCGAAGCTCTGGTCGAGGAGGTTGCCGGAGGTCAGGATCGCCATGACCACGATCGTGGGCCGGATCGCCGGCAGCGTGACGTGCCAGAACTGCCGGAAGCGGCCGGCGCCGTCCATCCGCGCCGCCTCGTACAGCTGGGTGTCCACGCTGGCCAGCGCGGCCAGGTAGATGATCGTCCCCCAGCCTGACGTCTTCCACAGCAGCTGCAGGATGACCAGCGGCCTGAACCACTCCGGCTGGGCCATGTAGTCGACCTTGGGGCCGCCGCCGGTCAGGCTGTGGATCCAGCCCGCGATCACGCCGAAGTCCACCGCGAACAGCAGGTACGTCAGCGAGAAGACGATCGTCCACGACAGGAAGTGCGGGATGTAGATGAGCGACTGCACGTACCGCTTGTAGACGCTTACCCGCAGCTCGTTCAGCAGCAACGCCAGGATGATCGGCGCCGGGAAGACGAAGATCGCGGTCAGCAGGGCGAGGAACAGGGTGTTGAAGAGCAGGCGCGCGAAGTCCGGCCCGGTGAACAGCGCCTCGAAGTGCTTGAGGCCGACCCAGGGGCTGCCGGAGTAGCCGAGGAACGGCACGAAGTCCTGGAAGGCGATGGTCAGGCCGTACAACGGCAGGTATCTGAAGATCGCGAAGTAGGCCAGGCCGGGGATGAGCATCACGTACAGCCAGCGGTAGCGCGTCAGCGCCGCGCGGACCGACACCCTGCCGGATCCGTCCCGGTCGTTCTTGGGGGCCGCCTCGGTGACGGGCGACGCCAGATCGGTGGCCACGGCGGCCTCCTTTCGAAAGGAGAGGCCCGGGTGGCCCCCGGGCCTCTCGGTCGAGCCGGTCAGCCGCCTATCTTGGAGATCCCGTCCTGGAGCTCGGCGAGGATCTGGGTGCCGCCGCTGTCGTACCAGCGCTTGATCTCGGCCTTGAACTCGTCCTCGGTCAGCGCACCCGCCAGATACTTGATCCGGGCGTCGGTCGGGATCGGGCCGAGCGTGGCGCCCTTCTCGACCGCGGTCTGCGAGATGACCGGCAGCGACGGGTCGTGCACGGCGGTCTGCAGGTCCAGCTCCATGAGCTCGTCACGCTGCTTGAGCCAGTCCTGCTCGGCCTGGCTGGGGCGCATCCACTCGTACGCGTCACCGGCGACGCCGACGCTGGCGGTCGTGCCGAGCTGGATGAAGCCGAACTGCACGTCGTTGTTGATGACCTTGACCGCCGGGTCGTCTTCGTTGATCTTCACGGCGTAGCCGTCCTCGACCTTGAAGTTGCGGCCCTCGATGCCGTTGTTCAACAGGATCGAGCCTTCCTTGCCGGCCAGCTTGTCCAGCGTGGTCAGCACGTCGTCGAGCTGTTCCTCGGTCTGGACGCGCTGCTTGGAGATAGCCACGATGCCGTTGTAGCCGGTGAACGGCAGGGAGAACTTCTGCCCGTCGGGCCGGGTCAGGTTGCCCGCCATCGCGACCTTCTGGTCGTAGGTCTCCGGGTCCAGCTCCTTGAACTTGTCGAAGAGCTCGCCGGCCCGGACGTTGACGTCGATGATGATGCCGCCCTTGCCCTGGAGGAACGGGTCGTTCCACTTGCCGGTGTCCAGGGTGGCCCAGTCGGGGTTGACCAGGCCCTCGTCGATGAACTTCTTGGTGTACTTCTGCGCCTCCCAGAACTCCGGCACGTCGAACTCGGGGACGAGCTTGCCGTCGCGCATGCCGTAGTTGTTCGGGGTGCCGAACCAGACGTCGATGGCGTTGTACGGGCTGGACGCGGAGAACACGGGGGCGGGCCACTTCGGCAGGATGAGGCCGTAGGTGTCCTTCTTGCCGTTGCCGTCGGGGTCCTTCTCGGTGAACGCCTTGGCGATCTCGTACAGGTCGTCGGTGGTCTTGGGCGGCTCCAGGTCCAGATTCTCCAGCCAGTCCTTGCGGAGCACGACCGCCGAGCGCAGCAGGGGGCGGACCCGGTAGATGCCGTAGTTGCGGCCGTCGGTCTTGGAGTTGATCCAGGCCTGCTGCGACTTCGGCTTGAGGTTCGGGTACTTGTCGAGCTTGTCGGTCAGGTCCCAGAACGCTCCCGCCTTCGCGGCCTGGACGAACGACGCGCCCTTGTTGTCCTGGATGACCACCACGTCCGGGATGGCGTTGGAGGCCAGCATGACGTTGGTCTTGTCGTTGTACTCGGCGTTGGGCACCCAGGTGATCTGCAGCTTCTTGCCCACGAGCTTCTCGACGGCCTGCTGGATCTCGCCCTTGGGGTCGGGAGCGGTCTGGAACAGCGGGACCATCATGGTCAGCGTGTCGCTTTCCGCCGCCCCCTCACCGGCGCCGCTGGAGCAGGCGGACGCCACGAGAGCTGCTGTTAGCGTTAACGCACCGGCGGCCAGCCGGCGACGACGGGATGCGGTCATCGGTTCCCTTTCGAGTGCAGGCGCGCCTCGTTCTCCTCGAAGAACCGCAGGCACAGCCACGTGTTGAGGCAGATCCACGCGCCGACGCTGAGGAGGAGCGCGAGGAGGGGGGCCGCCACCGTCGCGAAGACGATCGCGGCGAGCACGAACAGCAGGAGCACGGACGAGGCCGGCCGGGTGAGCGCCAGCAGTGAGGCCTTCGGCAGGTAGGCCGGCAGCGGCAGGTCGTAGTGCGCGTAGAGCGGCCCCAGGTAGGACCCGACGCAGGCGAGCGCCACGAGGGCCACGAGGGTGGCCACCTGCCACGCCCTGGCGCCGGGCCCGAGTGCGGCGAAGTAGAGGAGGTTGCCGACGAGGACGGTGGCGACCACCGCCAGGGGCAGGACGAGCAGGGACGCGCGGACGAACTCGCGCCGGTAGACGCGCCAGAACTCGGGCAGCGCATGAATCGATTCACCACGAGCGTGCCTCCGGGCCAGCGTGTACGCGGCCACGGTGGCGGGCCCGAGCCCGAGCACGACGCCGCCGAGTAGCGTGAAGACGATCCACAGCACGTTCAGCCGGGCCGCCCAGACCACCTCGGAACAGGCGGCCTGCAACCTGATTGACATGGCGGGATGGCTCATCCGGCAGCACCTTCTCGTGGCGTGTGCGCGGACCCGGGGACGGGAGCCGTTGCATGCTGGTTCCCGTCCCGTTACGCGGGGGTGAACGGCGGTCGGTTGCTGCGAAAGTAGTGTTGAATCGACTCAAAGTCAATGCGTCGCCACCCCCGGATTCCCGGACTCGCCGCCACCTGGCTGAACCTCACCCGTCCGCCCGTCAGCGGCGGGACCCTTCACGGAGCCGTCGCCGGTCCAGCGGACCAATGTCAGGCCCTTGACCGCGAAGGTCACCGCGTCACCTGAACGTGCAGCGCGACCGCGTACGGCCGTCGGCGTCGTGCACCGCCGGCGGCGGGTCCACCCCCTGCGCGACCAGGTGGAAGCCTTGGCTCTCGCAGATTGCAGGTATGCAACGATCTTTCCCGATCGCCGGCCCTTGCTCGCGGACAGGCCGGATGCCTCACTCGATCCGCATCTCGGCCGGACGCCGGCACATCAGCGCGATCTCCTCGGCTCTCGCCGTCGCCCCGCCAGGCACGAGCGGACGCACACTCCACACGACCGGCGAGGCGTCGTCCCTGCGAGCGGGCACGCGTCCGCTTCCCGGACGGTGGAGCGCCGCTCAGGCGTCTCTGCGGATCGCCTTGCTCGACTCGCGGACGACCAGGTCGGGCTGGAAGATCACCTGCCTGTGACGGTGCTCGTCCGGTGAGGAGACCTCCTCCAGCAGCAGCTCGATGGCGGTACGGCCGAGCAGCTCACGCGGCTGACGCACCGACGACAGCGGCACCGCCGCGGCGGCGGCGAAGTCGATGTCGTCGTAGCCGACGATCGCCACGTCGTCGGGCACCTTGAGCCCTCGCAACGACATGGCCTGCAGGAACCCGAGGGCGAGCAGGTCGTTGGCGCAGAAGGCGGCGGTCGGCCGCTCGGCCCCCGGCAGCGCGGCCAGGCGCTCCCCGGCGGCCCGCCCGGCGGCCACGCCCAGCGCCGTGGTCTCGAAGTCGACGAGCTCGGCGCCTTCCCCGGCGGAGGCGGACACAGCGGCGGACACGGCGGCGGAGGCCCCGGCGTGGCGGTCGGCGACCTGTTTGATCGACAGCGGCCCGCCGACGAACGCGATGCGCCGGTGGCCGCGCTCGATCAGGTGGGCGGCGGCCACCTGACCGCCGAGCCGGTCGTCGACGGCGACCGAGCACTGCATGCCGGTGGCGGCGCTGTCGACCAGCACCACGGGCGTGCCCCTGGCGGTGAGCTGGGCCAGGCGCGGGCTGGCGGCGTCGACCGGGGTGATCAGGACGCCCAGCACCCGCTGCTGCTCCAGCTGGTCGAGGTGGCGGCGCTCGCGGTCGGGGTCGGCGGCGCTGTTGCAGAGCATCATCATCGTGTCGTGCTCGTCGGCCACCGCCTCGGCGCCCTGGGCGACGTCGGCGAAGAACGGGTTGGAGACGTCGAGGACGACCAGCCCCACCGTGCGGCTGCGCCCGACCCGCAGGTGACGGGCCACCTCGTTGCGGACGAACCCCAGCTCGCGGATGGCCTCGAAGACCCGCTCACGCGTGGCGGGCGAGACGATCTCGGGGCGGTTGAGCACGTTGCTCACGGTGCCGACCGAGACCCGCGCCAGCTGCGCGACCTCCTTGATGCTCCTGGTCCCCATTGATCCTCACGAGGCCGTGCCGCTGTTAACGGGTTCATCATAGCGGCCTTGAAGATTTTTTTGAATCGTCTCAAAGACGTGGCGATCCCGTGATCAGCCCTGCGCGGCCCCGGCCGCCATCCCGTCCAGCATCAGCCCGAGGAACCAGGTGGGCCGGGCCGCGACGTGCGCGGGCAGCGGGCCGGGATGGCAGGCGAACAGGTTGAGCAGCGCCACCACGTCGTCCACCCCCACGTCGGCGCGCATCCGGCCGTCGGCCTGGGCCTGCCGGACGAGCGCGGTGAAACGTTCCAGCCAGCGCTGACGGGTCTCCTCGAACCCCGGCCCGACCGTCGCCTCCTCGGGCACCCCGGCCAGCACGGCGGCGAGCACGCCCCGCCCCGAGTCGCCCGCCCACAGCACGAACGCCCGCAGCGCGCTCCAGGCGTCGCGCTCCTCGGCCACGGCGCGGTCGAGGGCCTCGCCCAGCGAGTGCACGTAGTGCTCCCCCATGGCGGCGAGCAGCGCGGCCCGATCGGGGAAGCGCCGGTAGAGCGTGCCGACGCCGACGCCCGCGCGGCGGGCGATGAGCTCCATGGGCGCGGCGGAGCCCCGCTCGGCCATGACGGCCGCCGCGGCCTCCACGATCTTGCCCAGGTTCCGCCTGGCGTCCGCCCGCACGGAGGAAATCGTACCGCCCCGAATAAGTGGACGACGAGATTCCGCTTCCTGTACGGTCCCCCTAACCGGAATGATGTCATCCACTTAGGGGAAGTCCATGATCGTGGTCACCGGCGCCACCGGCTCCATAGGCCGGGCGCTCGTCGCCCTGCTCCCGCCCGGCGAGGTCGCCGCCGTCACCCGCGAGCCCGCCGGTCTCGGCGGTCCGTACGTGCCGGGCGACCTGGAACGGCCCGAGTCGATCGGCGCGCACCTGTCGCCCGGCGACCGGCTGTTCCTCAACAGCTCGCTCTGGCCCGGCGTGGTGGACGCCCACCGCGCGGTCGTCGACCTGGCGCGGGAGGCCGGGGTGGCGCAGGTGGTGACGGTCTCCGTACGCCACGCCAGGCCGGGCGGCAGGCTCGGTCAGGACCCGCACGGCCGCATCGACGAGCACCTGCGCGCGTCCGGCCTGCCGCACGCGATCCTGCGGCCCGGCGGGTTCATGCAGAACCTGCCGGGCGAGGTGCGCGACGGCCGCATCCACGGCTCGTACGGCGCGGCCAAGGTCAGCTACATCGACGCCCGGGACATCGCCGCGGCGGCGGCCGCCCTGCTGACCGCGCCGGTGGGCCCGAGCGCCACGTACACGCTCACCGGGCCCGAGGCGCACACCCACGACGAGATCGCCGCGGCGGTCACGGCGGCGATCGGCCGGCCGGTGACCTACGTCGACCTCCCGGTCCCCGCCATGGCCGCCCACCTGGCCGCCCAGGGGGTGCCGCAGGGCGCCGCCACGGAGGTGGCCACGATGATGCGGGAGATGGAGACGGAGGACTGGGCCTCGGTCACCTCCGCGGTCGAGGACCTCACCGGCCGCCCGCCGCGCCCCCTGACGGCCTTCCTCGCCGACCACGCCCACGCCTTCGGCGCCTGACCTCCTCCGCCGGGCGCGGTCACGCGGGGTCGGTGACGCGCACGCGGACGGCCCGGAACTGGGCCGGGGTCTCCTTGAGCACCGCCAGCTTCGGGTCGGGGACCGTCAGGAACGGCTCTGTCTCCAGGGCCAGCAGCGGCGCCAGGCGCGGGTCGGCGCGCAGGGCGTCCACCGCTCTGCGGTCGCCGCCCAGCACGACGGCGTCCAGCTCGTGCGGCGTCAGGACCCGCAGGGCCGTCTCTGCGGCCGCCTCGAAGGCCTTGCCCGCCTGGTTGGACCTGCGGCGGGCGAAGCGCTGCTGCGACCAGCCGCCCGCCGCCGTGCGCCCCTGGACCAGCCGCGACCCGACCTTGGACGCGACCAGCGCGGTCCCGTCGAACACCCCGGCCGCGTATCCTCCGAGCCGCACCAGCACGACCCCCACCCGACGGGCGGCGCGGGAGTGCTCGACGAGCCGGGTGACGTGCGGCGGGCCCGGACGCATCGGCGGGAAGGGCACGTGCAGCTCGGCCACCGCCCCGTCGCGCGCCGTCAGCCGCACCAGGCGGTCGTCGCCGGCGGCCTCGAAGGGCCCGTGGCGGGCGGCGAACCCGTCGATCCACGGATTCAGCCGCTCAGGCGGCACGGAGACCCACCGGCCGCCGCCCTTCGCCGGTCGCGCGTTCATGCCGGAAGGCTAACCGACCGGCGGCGCGCGTTCACCGGCCGGGGAATCTCCGGGGAAATGTCGGTGAATTCCACCGCGGGAGACTGTCGCGGGGTCCCGGACCAGCCCATCATCGCTACGTGTCCTCCCTGCTCACAGGCCCTCTTGTGGATCTCGACACGGGTTCGGTGATCGCCCGGCCGGCGATGCTCGACCCGTCGGGGAATCTGCGGGCCGCCCCGCTGCCGATGGTCCTGGACGTCCCGGTCCAGGTGGTGCTGTCGGGCGCGGGGGCGATGGCCCCGCTGCACGAGGCGCTGCGCCGCGCCGGCCGGCATCCGCGCGAGCTGATCCTGCTGCTGAGCGGCCCGTGCGCGCCGCAGGAGCGAAGGCTGCTCAGGGTGGCGCTCGACGGGCTGCGGGCCCACGGCTACCTGCTCGGATTCGGCGGCGCCGGGACCGAGCACGTGCCGCTCGATTTGATCGCGGACGCGTCCCCGTACCTGGTGGGGATCGCGCCGGAGCTGATCGCGCGGGCGCCCCGCGACCACCGGGCGGTGGCGGCGGCGCGCGCGGTGGTGACGCTGGCGCGCGGCGTGGGCGCGCACGTGCTGGCGCCCGCGATCGAGGACGAGGCGCAGCTGGCCGCGGCGCGCTCGTGGGGCGCGCGGATGGCGACCGGGCCGCTGCTGTCGCCCGGCCCCGACGGGCTGGTACGGGTGCCGCTGGGCACGGCCGACGACCAGCCGGAGGCGACGCTCGGCCCCCGCGTGCAGGAGCTGCTGCTGCCGGCGGTGACGCTGCCCGAGGCGGCGAAGGCGGAGCAGGCGGTGGAGGCGTTCGGGCGCGAGCCGACGATCACCAGCGTGGTCCTGGTGGACGAGTACCAGCGTCCGCTGGGCAGCCTGGACCGCGGCCGGTTCCTGCTCTCGATCGCCTCCCGGTACGGGCACGCGCTGTACGGGTCGAAACCGGCGCGGCGGCTGGCCGATCCGCCCCGCACGGTGCCGCGGACCACTCCGGCGGTGGCGGCGATGCAGGCGGCCGGCCGGGACACCGGCCGCGTCTACGACGACCTGGTGGTCACCGACGAGGTCAACCGCTGCCTGGGCATCGTCCGGATCTCGGACCTGATCAGGCAGGTAACGACTCGCCCGGCGCTCTGGGCAGATCGGCGCGTCCCGGGATAGGAAGGGAGCGTGACGCGGCAGCTGAACAGACGGGCGGTGCTCGGCGCGGGGATGCTCGCCGGGGTGGCGGCCTGCACCTCCTCCCCCGCCCCCGAGCCGTCTCCGGCCTTCGACGCGGACGACTGGGAGTCGGTGCGCGCGCAGTTCACGCTCGATCCGGCGTACGGGCAGTTCGCGGCGTTCGTGCTGGCCCCCGCGCCGGCCCCGGTGCGGGCGGCGATCGAGCGGCACCGCGCGGGCCTGGACGCCGACCCGCACTACCTGCCCGCCGGCAACGCCTCTCCTGACGCCACCGTACGGGAGACGGCCGCGCGCTTCGTCGGCGCCGACGCCCGGCAGCTCGCGCTCACCGACAGCACCACGATGGGCCTGGGCCTGCTCTACTCCGGCATGCGTCTCAAGGACGGCCAGGACGTGCTCACCACCGAGCACGACTTCCTGGCCACCCACGAGGGGGTGCGGCTGCTCGCCGACCGCACCGGCGCGAAGGTGCGCAGGGTCAGGCTGTACGACGACCCCGCCCAGGCGTCGGAGGCCCGGATCGTCGAGGCGATCAAGGACGGCCTGGGGCCGCGCACCCGCGTGGTGGCGGTGACGTGGGTGCACTCCAGCACGGGGGTGCGGCTGCCGATCCGGGCCATCGCCGACATGCTGGCCGAGGCCAACCGGGGCCGCGACGAGGCCGACAGGGCGCTGCTGTGCGTCGACGGCGTGCACGGGTTCGGCGCGATGGCCGACGAGATGGGCGACCTGGGCTGCGACTTCATGGCCAGCGGCACGCACAAGTGGCTGTTCGGGCCGCGCGGCACCGGCATCCTGTGGGGCCGGGCCTGGGACGCGCTCGCCCCGGTCATCCCCGGCTTCGGGCGGTCCTCGTTCGTGGCCTGGCAGCGCGGCGAGGGGCCGGCCGAGACCACGGCCGACCTGGCCACGCCGGGCGGCTACAAGGCGTTCGAGCACCGGTGGGCGATGACACAGGCGTTCAACTTCCAGAAGGCGATCGGCAAGGACCGCATCCAGCGGCGCACCCAGGAGCTGGCCACCCGGCTCAAGAGCGGCTTGCGCGCGCTCCCGCACGTCCGGCTGGCCACCCCCGACTCCCCCGGCCTCTCGGCGGGGCTCGTGTGCTGCTCGATCGACGGCATGGACGCGGCCCAGGCGGTGTCCCGCCTGCACGGGCGCAAGGTCATCGCCTCCACCACCCCGTACGTGCCGTCACTGCTGCGTTTCGGCACCAGCATCGTCACCACGCCCGAGCAGGTCGACCACGCCGTCGAAGCGGTGAAAGGACTCGCCTGACGTCCTCCCGTGAGGGTTCCCGCCTCGGGCACGCGTTTCGCCCGGCCCGCCGCTCCGACTACGGGTTGCGCTACTAGAGCCGGCAGGCGTAGATGTCGGTGACGAGGATGGCGCGGGCGCCGAGGTCCCACAGTTTGTCCATGACCTGCTGGTGGCCCTGGCGGCGGACCATCGCGCGGACGGCCACCCAGCCCTCACGGTGCAGCGGCGAGACCGTCGGCCCCTCCATGCCGGGCGTGAGCGCGATGGCCTCCTCGATCCGCTCGGCGCGGATGTCGTAGTCCATCATGACGAAGTCGCGGGCGTGCACCACGCCCTGGATGCGGCGGACGATCTGCTGCATGGCGGGCGAGTCGGGGGTGCCGTTCCGCTTGATCAGCACGCCCTCCGAGCGCATGATCGGCTCGCCGAACACCTCAAGCCCGACGTTGCGCAGGGTGGTGCCGGTCTCGACCACGTCGGCCACCGCGTCGGCGACGCCCAGCCTTATGGCGGTCTCGACGGCGCCGTCGAGCTTGATCACGCGGGCGTCGACGCCCTGGTCGGACAGGTACTTCTCGAGCAGCCCGGTGTAGGAGGTGGCCACCCGCAGCCCCTGCAGGTCGTGCACGCTGGTCAGGGTGCCGGCCTTGGCGGCCAGCCGGAAGGTGGAGGCGCCGAAGCCGAGCGGCATGATCTCCTCGACGGGCGCGCCGGAGTCGATGAGCATGTCCCTGCCGGTGATGCCGGCGTCGAGCGTGCCCTCGCCGACGTAGACGGCGATGTCGCGGGGGCGCAGGAAGAACAGCTCGCAGCCGTTCGCCTCGTCGACGACGAACAGCTCCTTGCTGTCTCTGCGGGGCCGGTAGCCGGCCTCCTTGAGCATGGTCTGGGCGGCCTCGCTGAGAGCGCCCTTGTTGGGTACGGCCAGACGTAGCATGTCAGTGGTCCTCGGATGGGTCGCGAAACGTGCGGGACGGGCGGAGGCGGGCGCGGGGCGCCCTAGAGATGCTTGTACACCTCGTCGAGCCCGATGCCCTTCGCGATCATCAGCACCTGCACGTGGTAGAGGAGCTGCGAGATCTCCTCGGCGGCCCGGTCGTTCGACTCGTGCTCGGCGGCCATCCAGCTCTCGGCGGCCTCCTCGACGACCTTCTTGCCGATGGCATGGACGCCGACGTCGAGCGCGGCCACGGTGCCCGAGCCCGCGGGCCGGGTCTGCGCCTTCTCGGACAGCTCGGCGAACAGCTCTTCGAAGGTCTTCATGATCTCTCTCGTCGTTCGGCAGGGATGCTACTCAAGCCTAGTCTGCGCCAGGCACCGGACTCACCCGCGGCCGGGCGCGTTCCCTGGCGCGTCGCGCCCGGCCTCTCGGGTGGAGTGGTCCGTTCAACCGGCAGTCACCAGGGCACGGGGCCGTCCTCGCTGAAGAATCCACCGGTCGGCCCGTCCGCGTCCAGCGTCGCCAGTCGTACCACGACCGTCGCGCCCTGCGCGGGGGTGAGGAACCCGCGGTGGTCGTTGATGTCCGTGGCGACGTAGCCGGGGGCCGCGGCGTTGACCAGGATGCCGTCCTTCCGCAGCTCGTTGGCGTACTGCACGGTCAGCGCGTTGAGCGCGGTCTTGGAGGGCGAGTACGCGGCCGACTGCGGCAGCCCGCTCAGCGGGCCGCCCGGCTCGCTGTTGAGGGCCAGCGACCCGCCGCCGCTGCTGAGGTTGACGATCCGCGGCGCCGGCGACCGCCGCAGCAGCGGGAGCATGGCGTTGGTGACCGCGATCACCCCGAAGACGTTGGTCTCGAACACCGACCGGACCATGTCCAGGTCGACGCCGCTGGGGATCTGGTCGACGGCGTCCTCGGGCGGGACCTGGCCGGAGCCGGTGATGGCGGCGTTGTTGACCAGCACGTCGAGGCGGCCGAACCGCTCCTCGACCCATCCGGCGGCCGCCTCGACGGTGGCGAGGTCGGTGACGTCGAGGGTGACGGCGTGCGCGTCGCCGCCTCCCGCGCGCACCGCCGCCGCGGCCTCCTCGCCGCGCCGCGCGTTCCTGGCGCCGATCAGGACCGTCACGCCCAGTTCGGCGAGTCGCTCCGCGGTCGCCCGGCCGATCCCCTTGTTCGCCCCGGTGATCAGGGCGATCTTCCGGTGTGTGTTCCGCTCGTCCATGGCCAAGCTCCTGTCTCGGTGAGTCTGTCCGCCCCGGGACGAGACAGGCCGGCCGCGCTGTGACATGCACGGCCGATGTCACAGACGGCTGTGCTGTCTCGTCCCGGGTGGCGGAAACAGCCAGTGACGTGGGAAAGGTGATGGTCATGCGGGTGTTCGTGGCCGGCGGGGCCGGGGTGCTGGGACGGCGGCTGGTGCGGCGGCTCGTGGCGCGCGGCCACCAGGTGACCGCGACGACGACGGGCGCGGGCAAGCTGGGCCTCCTGGAGCGCCTCGGCGCCGAGGCGGTCGTGATGGACGGGCTGGACGCGGAAGCGGTCGGCGAGGCGGTGGCCAGGGCCCGGCCGGACGTGATCGTGCACCAGATGACCGCCATCGGCGGCAAGCCCGACATCAAGCACTTCGACCGCTGGTTCGCCACCACCAACCGGCTGCGCACCGAGGGGACGGACCACCTGCTGGCCGCCGCCGAGGCGACCGGCGTCTCCCATGTCGTCGCGCAGAGCTACGCCTCGTGGAACGGCATCCGTACGGGCGGGTGGGTGAAGACGGAGGAGGATCCGCTGGACCCGACGAGCACGGGCCAGGGGGCGGCGGCGATCCGCCACCTCGAACAGGTGGTCGCCGCGGCCGGGGGCGCGGTCCTGCGCTACGGCGCCTTCTACGGGCCCGGGGCCACCGACGCCCAGGTCGAGCTGGTGCGTAAGCGGCAGTATCCGGTCATCGGCGACGGCGGCGGCTACAGTTCGTGGGTGCATCTCGACGACGCGGCCGAGGCCACCGTCCTGGCCGTGGAACAGCGGGCGAGGGGCGTGTTCAACATCGTCGACGACGAGCCGGCCCCGGCGCGCGAGTGGCTGCCATATTTGGCCGCGTGCGCGGGGGCCAAACCGCCGATGCGGATCCCGGTCTGGCTGGCCAGGCCGCTGGCCGGGAGGACCGCGGTGGCGATGATGACCGAGGGGCGCGGCTTCTCCAACGCCAAGGCCAAGCGGGAGCTCGGCTGGCGGCTGCGCCACCCTTCCTGGCGTCTGGGCTTCAAGGAGGAGCTGGCGTGACCAGGGCGGAGGAGTTCCAGGAGCTGCGGCCGCTGCTGTTCTCGATCGCCTATCGGATCCTGGGCAGCGTGGGCGAGGCCGAGGACGCGGTCCAGGAGGCCTGGCTGCGCTACGACGCCTACCCCGGGCGACCGGCGTCGGCCAAGGCGTTCCTGGCGGCCACGGTGTCCAGGATCGCGATCGACGTGCTGCGCTCGGCCCGCGTCCGGCGGGAGCAGTACACCGGCCGGTGGTTCCCCGAGCCGCTGCTGGCCGACCCCTACGAGGATCCGGAGCGGTCGGCGGAGCTGGCCGACTCGCTGTCGATGGCGGCCCTGCTGCTGCTGGAGCGGCTCAGCCCGCTGGAGCGGGCGGTCTTCGTGCTGCGGGAGGTGTTCGGGTTCGGCTTCGGCGAGGTCGCCGCGGCGGTGGGGCGCTCGGAGGCGGCGTGCCGTCAGCTCGCCGTGCGGGCGCGCCGTCACATGGAGGCGGGACGCGCCCGGTTCGAGACCGACCGCCGCGAGCGGGACGAGCTCGCCGGACGGTTCTTCGACGCCTTCCGTGACGGGGACGTCGACGGGCTGCGCGACCTGCTCGCCGCCGACGTGCGGATGGTCGGCGACAGCGGCGGCAACGCCCCGCTGTGGGGCACGGGCGTCTTCGGCGCCGGCAAGGTGGCCAGGGTCCTGGCCGGGATCGCCGGGCCGTTCGTCCGCATCGGCGGCGTGGTGCAGCCGCACGAGGTCAACGGCCAGCCGGGCGCGATCTTCCGCGACCGAGAAGGCAGGATCGTCAACACCCTGACCCTCGACATCCTCTCCGGCCGCGTCCAGACGATCCGCGCAGTGATCAACCCCGACAAGCTCCGCCACCTGGGCCCGGTCGCGGACGCCTGGGCCATCGTCCGCGAAGCCAACCAAGCCCGCCGCCCCACACCCCAGCCATGACACCCGGTCCGCAACTCGCGAGCGCGAACAACACCCCCCACCGCCCCACACCCCAGCCACAACACCCGGTCCGCAACTCGCGAGCGCGAACAACACGCCCCACTGACCCAAACGTTCGCACACGCGAACACCCCCGCACCGTTCGACTGAACGGAAACGGGGGCGCTCACATGACTTGCGGTCGTGCGCGCCCCGCCGAACACATCACCCACGACCCGCCGTACACACCACTGACCAACACCTCCGCACACACGAACACCCCCGCGCCCGTTCGGGTGAATGGCGCGGGGGTGTTCGTATGGCCTCGCTTTGCGTGCCCTGCCGGATGGAGCGCAATCACCACCCACGATCCGCCGTAGAACCCCCGCACACGCGAACACCCCCGCACCGTTCGGGTGAACGGAACAGGGGTGTTCGTATGGCGCCGGCCTTGCGTGCCCTGCCGGATGGAGCGCAATCACCACCCACGATCCGCCGTAAAACCCCCGCACACGCGAACACCCCCGCACCGTTCGGGTGAACGGAACAGGGGTGTTCGTATGGCCTGGCCTTGCGATGCCCCGTCGGATGGACGGAACCCGTCACGGGCGGTGTGGGTCAGCGGTCGAAGCTGCGGCCGGAGCTGCCGCGGCGGTAGCCGCCGCCCCTGGTGCCGCGGTCGTCCGAGCGGAAGTTGCCGGGACGGTAGCCGTCGCGGGGACGGTCGTCGGAGCGGTATCCGCCGCGGTCGCGGTCACCCGTGGAGGGGCGGCCGCGGTCGGCGGAGTAGCGGTTGCCGCGGTCGTCGGGACGGAACCCGCCGCCTCGCGTCCCGCGGTCGTCACGGTAACCGCCGCCACGGGGACGGTCACCGTCGCGGGCGGGACGGTCGTCGCGGTAACCACCGCTGGGGCGGTCGTCACGGTAGCCACCGCCACGGGGACGGTCGCCCTCGCGGAAGGGGCGGTCGCGGCGGTCCTCACCGAAGCTGCGCGGCTGCGCGTCTCCGCCGTCGTGGCGGCGCGGGCCGCCGAACGGCCGCTCGCCCTCGTGGCGGCGCTGACCCGAGAAGCCGTCCTCGTGACGGCGAGGGCCGGAGAAACCGTCCTCGTGACGCCGGGGACGGCGCTCGCCGTCGAAGTCGCGACGGGGACGGCGGGAGCGGCCGTTGTGGTTGTCGCGGCGCGGGCGCAGGGGCTTGCGGACGTCCGGCTCCCACACGGGGATCGACTCGCCGCTCGGCACGCGGGCGCCGGTGACCTCCGCCACCCGGGGGTGGCCGGGGGTCGCCTTGAGGCGGAACGGGTGGATGCCGGCCCGCCGGGTCAGCGACTCGGTGGAGCGGCGCTCGTTCGGCAGCACCAGCGTGACGACGGTGCCCTTCTCGCCGGCGCGGGCCGTGCGGCCGCCCCGGTGCAGGTAGCTCTTGCTGTCCTGGGGCGGGTCGACGTGCAGCACCAGGCTGATGTTGTCGACGTGGATGCCGCGGGCGGCGACGTCGGTGCAGACGAGCACGTTGACGGAGCCCTCGCGGAACTCGGCCAGGATGCGGGTGCGCTGGTTCTGGCGCTTGCCGCCGTGCAGGCCGCCGGCCTTGACGCCGACCCTGGCCAGCTGCTTGCAGAGGCGGTCGACGCCGTGCTGGGTGCGCACGAAGATGATCGTACGGCCCTCGCGGTTGGCGATCTCGGCGGTGATGTCGAACTTGTCGTCGCGGGTCACCTGCAGCACGTGGTGCTCCATCGTGTCGACGGGCGAGGTGGCCGGTGCGACGGAGTGGCTGATGGGGTCCTTGAGGAAGCGCTGGACGAGCTTGTCGACGTCGCCGTCGAGGGTGGCGGAGAACAGCAGCCGCTGCCCGCTGGGCGGGGTCTGCGCGAGCAGCTCCGTCACCACCGGGAAGAAGCCGAGGTCGCACATGTGGTCGGCCTCGTCAAGGACGCTGATCTCGATGTCCTCCAGCGAGCACTCGCCCTGCCGGATCAAGTCGCCGAGCCGGCCGGGAGTGGCGATGACGACGTCGACGCCGCGGCGCAGCGCCTCGATCTGCTTGCCCATGGACATGCCGCCGACGACGACCTTCATGCGCAGGCCGAGGCCGCGGCCGAGGGGTTCGAGGGCGTCGTGCACCTGGAGGGCGAGCTCGCGGGTGGGGACGAGGACCATCGCGCGGGGGCGGCCGGGGGCCGGCTTGACGCCGGAGATGCGGGCCATCATGGGGAGGCCGAAGGCGAGGGTCTTGCCGGAGCCGGTCTGGCCGCGGCCGAGCACGTCGGCGCCGGCGAGCACGTCCGGGATGGCCGCGCTCTGGATGGGGAACGGGGAGCCGATGCCCTGCCTGGCCAGGCCGTTCACGAGCGGCTTGGGCAGGCCGAGCAGCTCGAACTCGGACGGGCCCTGCTCGGGGGTCGTCTCGGGCAGGACAGCGTCAAGCATGGTCACGAAATTCGTGCCTTTCAGTCGAAGTGGCACGTCACTTCTGCGAAAGGACGAGCCAGGACGTACGGCGACATTGCCGTACACATTGCAGTGCGCCCGCCATCGGGGCGGAGCTTGGGGGAAGGCGCACCTGAGGGCGCCGGCCGCAGGCGGCGCGGGACGCGCGATGAGGCGTCAGGTGTCCTTGGGTGCCAACACGGGAGAGATCACGCTTATTCCCGAGGAGGATCTCCGGACTTTCCGGGGACCTCCGGCATGCTGAAGCGGCCGGCGCCGAGGCGCCAGCCTCCAGCAGAAAAGATCAGACGTTGAAGCCTAGCATACGAAGCTGGTCGCGGCCCTCGTCAGTGATCTTGTCAGGGCCCCACGGCGGCAGCCAGACCCAGTTGATCTTCACGTCGGAGACCATGCCGTCGAGCGCGGAGTGCGCCTGGTCCTCGATGACGTCGGTCAGCGGGCAGGCCGCGCTGGTCAGGGTCATGTCGATGGTGGCGACGGGCTTGCCGTCCTGGCCGGGATCGAGGTTGAGGCCGTAGATCAGGCCGAGGTCGACGACGTTGATGCCGAGCTCGGGGTCGACGACGTCCTTGAGCGCCTCCATCAATTCCTCGACGGTCGCGTCACCGTCGAAGCCGGTCGGGGTCTCGACAGGCTTGCTCATTGTGCAGCACTCCTCACCACAGCGTCCTTGTAGGCCATCCATGACAGCAGCGCGCACTTGACGCGCGCGGGGAATTTGGCCACCCCGGCGAACGCCACCGCGTCGCCGAGCACGTCCTCGTCGGGCTCCACCTGCCCCCTGCCCTGCATGAGGCGGGTGAACTCGTCCACCACGGACAGGGTCTCCCGTACGGTCGAGCCGGTCGTCAGCTCGTGCAGCACCGAGGCCGCGGCCTGGCTGATGGAGCAGCCCTGACCGTCGTAGGAGACGTCTTCGATCTTGCCGGCCTCGCCCACCCTGACCCGCAGCGTGATCTCGTCGCCGCACGTCGGGTTCACGTGGTGAACCTCGGCGTCGTACGGCTCGCGCAGCCCCCGCCCCTGCGGGTGCTTGTAGTGCTCCAGGATCAGCTCCTGGTACATCGACTCGCCGATCATCGCTATGCGAACACTTTCTGGACGTGGTGGAGGCCGCGCACCAGGGCGTCGATCTCGCCCGTGGTGTTGTACAGATAGAACGACGCCCGCGTGGTCGCCGGTATTCCGAACCGCAGGTGCAGCGGGCGCGCGCAGTGGTGACCGACGCGCACCGCGACGCCGAACGCGTCGTCGAGGATCTGCCCCACGTCGTGCGGGTGTATGCCGTCCAGCGTGAACGCGAGCGTGCCGCCGCGCATCTCCAGCGAGTCGGGGCCGATCAGCCGCAGCCCCGGCAGCTCGCGCAGCGCGTCGAGGCCGTACGCGGCGAGCTCGCGCTCGTGGGCCTCGACGGCCGCCATGCCGACCCCGCTGAGGTAGTCGACGGCCGCGCCGAGGCCGATGGCCTCGACGATCGGCGGCGTGCCGGCCTCGAACTTGTGCGGGATGGGGGCGTAGGTCGAGCGGTCCATCCAGACCGCCTCGATCATCTCCCCGCCGCCCAGGAACGGGGGCATGGCCTCGAGCAGCTCGCCCCGGCCCCACAGCACGCCGATGCCGGAGGGGCCGACCATCTTGTGGCCCGTGAAGGCGACGAAGTCGACGCCCAGCGCGGCCACGTCCACCGGGTGGTGGGGCACCGACTGGGAGGCGTCGAGCATCACCAGCGCGCCGGCCTGCCGGGCGCGGGCCAGCACGTCGGCGACCGGGTTGACGGTGCCGAGGACGTTCGACTGGTGAGCGATCGAAATGATCTTCGTCCGCTCGGTGACCAGGTCGTCGAGCCCGGACAGGTCGAGCCGGCCCTCGTCGGTGACGCCGAACCACTTCAGCGTCGCGCCGGTGCGCTGCGCGAGCAGCTGCCACGGCACGATGTTGGAGTGGTGCTCCATCTCGGAGATGACGATCTCGTCACCGGGGCCGAGCCTGAAGCGGTCGTCGGTGTTGGCCGGGTTGCCGAAGGAGTAGGCGACCAGGTTGAGCGCCTCGGAGGCGTTCTTGGTGAAGACGACCTCGTCACGCGAGGGAGCGCCGACGAAAGCGGCGATCTTGTCGCGGGCGCTCTCGTAGGCCTCGGTGGACTCGGCGCCCAGGGCGTGCATGGCACGCCCCACGTTGCTGTAGTGCAGCGCCAGGTGCTCGCGCATGGTCTCGATGACCTGTGTGGGCTTCTGGGAAGAGTTGCCCGAGTCGAGATAGACGAGCGGGCGCCCGCCGGGCAGCTCGCGGGAGAGAACCGGGAAGTCCTTCCTGATCCTCTCCACGTCAAAGCTGGTCTGAGTCATGCAGATGCCTTCGTGTACTGCTCGTAGCCCTCGGACTCGAGCTTGTCCGCCAGCTCCGGCCCGCCCTCCTCGACGATCTTGCCGTTGGCGAAGACGTGCACGAAGTCGGGCTTCACATAGCGCAGGATGCGAGTGTAGTGCGTGATCAGCAGGACGCCGGTCTCGCCGGACTCGCGGAAGCGGTTGATGCCCTCCGACACCACGCGCAGCGCGTCGACGTCGAGCCCGGAGTCGGTCTCGTCGAGCACCGCGATCTTCGGCTTGAGCAGCTCCAGCTGGAGGATCTCGTGGCGCTTCTTCTCGCCGCCGGAGAAGCCTTCGTTGAGGTTGCGCTGGGCGAAGGAGCCGTCGATGGCGAGCGCGTCCATGCCGTTCTTCAGGTCCTTGGCGAACTGGCGCAGCTTGGGCGCCTCGCCGCGGACGGAGGTGACGGCCGAGCGCAGGAAGTTGGACACCGACACGCCGGGGACCTCGACGGGATACTGCATGGCCAGGAACAGGCCCGCGCGGGCCCGCTCGTCGACCGACAGCTCCAGCAGGTCGACGCCGTCGAGCAGCACCTGACCGCCGGTGATCGTGTACTTCGGATGACCGGCGATCGCGTAGGCGAGCGTGGACTTGCCGGAGCCGTTGGGGCCCATGATGGCGTGGGTCTCGCCCGACTTCACGGTCAGGTTGACGCCGCGCAGGATTTCCTTGTCCTCGACGGCGACCTGCAGGTCACGGATCTCAAGGGTGGACATTGCTTAGGACTCCTTCGAGAGCGAGACGAGCACGTCGTCGCCGTCGATCTTGACTGTGTAGACGTTCACGGGCTTGGTGGCGGGCGGGCCGGTGGGCTTGCCGGTGCGGATGTCGAAGCACGAGCCGTGCAGCCAGCACTCGAGCGTGCCGTCGTAGACGTCACCCTCGCTGAGCCGCACCTCGGCGTGGGAGCAGACATCGTGCAGGGCGAACACGTCGCCGCCCTTGCGCACCAGCGCCACCGGCGTCTCGCCGAGCTCGACGGCGATGACGCCACCGTCGGGGATGTCGCCGATCTGGCAGACCTTCTCGAAACTCATCGGGCGAGCTCCGCCTCCAGCGCCGCCATGACGCGGTCGCGGATCTCCTGGATCTGGATCTTCTCGACGAGCTGGCCGAGGAAGCCCCTGATGACCAGGCGGCGCGCCTCGTCGTACGGGATGCCCCGGGCCTGGAGGTAGAACAGGTGCTCGTCGTCGAGCCGACCGGACGTGGAGGCGTGCCCCGCGCCGGCCACCTCGCCGGTGAGGATCTCCAGGTTGGGCACCGAGTCGGCGCGGGCGCCGTCGGTGAGGATGAGGTTGCGGTTGAGCTCGTAGGTGTCGGTGCCCTCGGCCGCGACCCGGATGATCACGTCGCCGATCCAGACGGCGTGCGCGTCCTCGCCCTGGAGGGCGCCGCGGTAGTCGACGTTGCTCTTGCAGTTGGGCTGCGAGTGGTCGACCAGGAGGCGGTGCTCCAGGTGCTGACCGGCGTCGACGAAGTAGACGCCGGTGAGGTCGGCGTCGCCGCCGGGCCCGTCGTAGGACACGCTGGGCGACAGCCGGACCAGGTCGCCGCCGAGCGTCACCACGAAGCTGCGGAAGGTGGCGTCCCTGCCGAGCCTGGCGTGGTGGTGGCTGACGTGGACGGCGTCGTCCTGCCAGTCCTGCAGGCTGACCACGCGCAGCGTGGCGCCGTCGCCTACGGCGAACTCCACGTTGTCGGCGTAGACCGCGCTGCCCTGGTGGTCGAGCACGATCACGGCCTCGGCCATCGGCTCGACCTGGACCAGCAGGTGACCGTACGCGGCGCCGTCGCCGGCGCCGGTGAGCGTGACGACGGTCGGCTTGGACGTGACGGCCTCGCGCGGCACCGTGAGCACGGTCGCCTTCTCGAAGGCGTTGAACGCCTGCGCGCTGACCCGGTCGGCGGGCACGTAGACCTTGCCGAGCCGCGGGTCGTCGCGGCCCACGGTCTCGACGGTGACCTCGGGCGCGGCGTCCACGTCGACCTTGACGTGGCCCTCCGCGACGGCCTTGCCGTCGTGCAGGCCCTTCAGGCGCGAGAGCGGGGTGAAGCGCCACGCCTCCTCGCGCCCGGCCGGCACCTCGAAGTCGGCCAGGTCGTACGACGCCTTCTCGTGCAGGGTCGACAGGGGCTTCTCGTTCAGGCCCATCAGCCGACGGCTCCTTCCATCTGCAGCTCGATCAGCCGGTTGAGCTCGAGTGCGTACTCCATGGGCAGCTCGCGCGCGATCGGCTCGACGAAGCCGCGCACGATCATCGCCATCGCCTCGTCCTCGTCGAGCCCGCGGCTCATGAGGTAGAACAGCTGGTCCTCGCTGACCTTGGAGACCGTGGCCTCGTGACCCATCGACACGTCGTCCTCGCGGACGTCGACGTACGGGTAGGTGTCGGAGCGGCTGATCTGGTCGACGAGCAGGGCGTCGCACTTGACGGTGCTGGCGCTGCCGTGGGCGCCCTCCTCGATCTGCACGAGACCGCGGTAGGAGGTGCGTCCGCCGCCGCGCGCCACCGACTTGGAGATGACGGTGGAGCTGGTGTGCGGGGCGAGGTGGACCATCTTGGACCCGGCGTCCTGGTGCTGGCCCTCGCCCGCGAACGCGACGCTCAGGGTCTCGCCCTTGGCGTGCTCGCCCATGAGGTAGACGGCGGGGTACTTCATCGTGACCTTGGAGCCGATGTTGCCGTCGATCCACTCCATGGTCGCGCCCTCGTAGGCGACGGCGCGCTTGGTGACCAGGTTGTAGACGTTGTTGGACCAGTTCTGGATGGTCGTGTAACGGCAGCGGGCGTTCTTCTTCACGATGATCTCGACGACCGCGGAGTGGAGCGAGTCGGACGAGTAGATCGGCGCGGTGCAGCCCTCGACGTAGTGGACGTAGCTGTTCTCGTCGACGATGATCAGGGTCCGCTCGAACTGGCCCATGTTCTCGGTGTTGATCCGGAAGTAGGCCTGCAGCGGGATCTCGACCTCGACGTTCGGCGGCACGTAGATGAACGAGCCACCGGACCACACGGAGGTGTTGAGCGCGGCGAACTTGTTGTCGCCGACCGGGATGACGGAGCCGAAGTACTCCTTGAAGAGCTCCTCGTGCTCCTTCAGGCCCGTGTCGGTGTCGACGAAGATGACGCCCTTCTCCTCGAGGTCCTCACGGATCTTGTGGTAGACGACCTCGGATTCGTACTGGGCGGCGACGCCGGCGATGAGGCGCTGCTTCTCCGCCTCGGGGATGCCGAGCTTGTCGTAGGTGTTCTTGATGTCGGCGGGCAGCTCGTCCCAGGACGTCGCCTGCTTCTCCGTCGAACGCACGAAGTACTTGATGTTGTCGAAGTCGATGCTGGTGAGGTCGGAGCCCCACGTCGGCAGCGGCTTCCTGTCGAACAGGCGGAGGCCCTTCAGGCGAAGGTCGAGCATCCATTCCGGCTCGTTCTTCAGCGTGGAGATGTCGCGTACGACCTCCTCGGACAGGCCTCGCTTGGCCGCCGCGCCGGCGGCGTCGGGGTCGGCCCAGCCGAACTTGTAATTCCCGAGGCCTTCCAGCTCCGGGCGGTCGGTGACAGTCACCCTCCGGTCTCCTTGCTCTTCTCGCGAGTGCTTTTCTCGGCAGTTGCTCTATGTGGGACCCCCAGCGTCTGGGGGCTCACGTGCGTGGTGCAGACCCCGTCGCCGTGCGCGATCGTGGCCAGCCGCTGCACGGGGGTGCCGAGCAGCTGCGCGAACGCCTCCGTCTCGGCCTCGCACAGCTGCGGGAACTCCGCGGCCGCGTGGGCCACCGGGCAGTGGTGCTGGCAGAGCTGGTCGCCGCCCGACTTGGCCTTGGTGGCCGAGGCGGCGTAGCCCTCCGCGGACAGAGCCTGGGCCAGCACCTGGACGCGCTGGTCGGGTGGCACCTGCCGCATGACCGGCTCCAGCCGCCGCAGCAGGCCTGAGACCTGTGTGCGGGCGAAGTCGGCCACCGCCTCCTCCCCCAGACGCGCGGCCAGGAAACGCAGCGCGCTCCCGGCCAGGTCGTCATAGGCGTGCTCGAAGGCGCTGCGCCCCGCGTCGGTGATGGCGAACAGCTTGGCCGGACGCCCGCGCCCCCGCTGACCGCGCGGCCGCACCGTACGGGGTTCGATCATCCCGTCGGCGAGCAGCGCGTCGAGGTGGCGGCGGACGGCCGCGGGCGTGAGCCCGAGCCGCTCGCCCAGCGCCGACGCGGCGATGGGCCCGTGCTCCAGAATGAGCCGGGCGACGCGCGCACGGGTGCTGCGCTCGCTGCCTGGCTCTATCAAGGGCACGTTTTTCACAACATCAGTGTGCCCTAATTCCTTCCCGGTCCACAAACGGTTCCGAGCAGCGGGTCAATGCAATTTCTCACTCAGGTAAGGCTTACCTAACAGACTTCGGGGCCATGATCGCGAAGACCACGGCGGAACAGGCGAACAGGCCGGTCATGACGACGGCCATGGGCAGCGCCGTGTCCGCGCCGAACAGCCCGACGAACGGCGCCGCGACCGCGCCCAGCGCGAACTGCAGCACGCCGAGCAGCGCCGAGGCCGCTCCGGCCACCTGCGGCGGCTGTCCGGCCAGGGCCAGCGCGCCGGTGCCCGGCAGGATCAGGCCCTGGCCGCACATGATGACGAACAGCCCGGCCACGACCCCGGTCAGCCCGAGCCCGATGACGACGGCCAGCAGCAGGAGCGCCCCGCCGGCCAGGGCGACGCCCAGACCGGCGAGGATGAGCCGGACCTGCGGCACCCGCCCGGCCAGGCGCCCGCCGACCTGCGACATGGCGATCAGGCCGAACGCGTTGAGCCCGAAGATGAGCGAGTACTGCTGCGGCGAGGCCCCGTACACGTCCTGGAGGACGAACGGCGAGCCGGAGATGTAGGCGAACATGGCGCCGAACGCGAGCCCGGCGGTCAGCGCGCAGCCCATGAACGGCCGGTCGCGCAGCAGGCGCCGGAAGCTGCGCAGGGTGTGCCTGAAACCGCCGCTCTCCCGCTGGTCGGCCGGGAGCGTCTCGCGCACCCCGGCCAGCACGGCCAGCATCAGCACGAGCCCGGCCAGGCTCAGCGCCACGAACACGCCCCGCCACGAGGTGAACTCCAGCAGCTGCGCCCCGGCGATCGGCGCCAGGATCGGCGCCAGGCCGCTGACCAGCATGAGGCTGGCGAAGATGCGGGCGATGGCGGCGCCGTCGTACAGGTCGCGCACCACGGCGCGCACGATGACCAGGGCCGCGCCGCCGAGCATGCCCTGCACCAGCCGCAGCGCGATGAGCACGGGCACGGACGGGGCGAACGCGCACAGGAGCGACGCCACCATGAACCCGCCCACGCCGACGATCAGCGGCACCCGCCGGCCGCGCACGTCGCTGAGCGGCCCGGCCACCACCTGACCGACGGACACGCCGACGAGGCAGGCCGTCAGCGTGAGCTGGACCTGGGCGGGGACGCTGAGCATCTCCTCGGTGATGGCCGGCAGCGCAGGCAGGTACATGTCGATGGACAGGGGCCCGATCGCGGAGAGCGCCCCGAGGATGAAGAGCAGGAGCCCCGCGCGGCGGCGGCTCTCCTGGACGACCGGTTGCGCGGCTTCTGCCACGGACATGCGCGTTTACCTCTCCATGCGGGCCAAAATGTGAGATGCGGACATGAACCGAGAGGACTAAACCCTTTTCTGGTAATACTCATTCCCGGTTTCCGGAAATTTCCGGTAAACGTATCGTTCGTAGGTGAAACCTCCCTGACAAGCCGACGCGGGGCTGACCGGCGAACCACCCCCGGCGGTCCCTAGACTCGTGCTCATGACATCCCCAGCCGTCGAGATCGTCGACCTCGTGAAGCGGTACGGAAGCACCGCCGCGATCGACGGGCTCACGCTGAGCGCCGCCCGCGGCGCGGTGACGGCCGTCCTCGGCCCCAACGGCGCGGGCAAGACCTCGACGGTGGAGATCTGCGAGGGGTTCCGCACGGCCGACGGCGGCACGGTGCGGGTGCTGGGCCTGCCGCCCGCCTCGGCCGCGCTGCGCCCCCGGGTCGGTGTCATGCCGCAGTCGGGCGGCGTGCCGCCCGCCGCGCGCTGCGGCGAGTGGCTCCGGCTGGTCTCGCGCTTCCACGCCCGGCCGCTGGATCCGGGCGCCCTGCTGTCAAGGCTGGGCCTCTCCGATCACGTACGGACCCCGTTCCGGCGCCTGTCGGGCGGGCAGCAGCAGCGGCTGTCGCTGGCCGCGGCCGTCATCGGCCGGCCCGAGCTGGTGTTCCTCGACGAGCCCACGGCGGGGCTCGACCCGCAGGCGCGGCACGCCTGCTGGGAGCTGGTGGGCGAGCTGCGCGCCGCCGGGGTGTCGGTGGTGCTGACCACCCACCACATGGACGAGGCGGAGCGGCTGGCCGACCACGTGGTGATCATCGACAGGGGCCGGGTGGTGGCCGAGGGCAGCCCGGCCGCGCTGACGGGGGCCGAGCGGCAGCTCCGGTTCCGCGCCCGCCCGGGGCTGGCGCTGGAGGAGCTGCTCAACGCGCTGCCGATCGGCAGCGCGGCCAAGGAGTCGCCGTCCGGCCACTACATCGTCGAGGGGCAGGTCGACCCCGGGCTGCTGGCCACCGTGACCGCGTGGTGCGCGGCGGAGGGCGTGACGGCCGACGACCTGCGCATCGAGCGGCGCACGCTGGAAGACGTGTTCCTGGAGCTGACGGGCAGGGAGCTGCGGTGACGACACCCACACTCGACTTCACGCCCGCACCGGGAGCGGCGCCGTTCCCGCGGATGGTGCTGGCGCAGGCGGGGGCCGAGATCCGCGGCATGCTGCGCAACGGCGAGCAGCTCCTGCTCACCATGATCATCCCGGTGCTGCTGCTGGTCGGCTTCTCGGTGGCGCCGCTGATCGACGTGGGCGGCGGCAGCCGGGTCGACTTCCTGGCGCCGGGCGTGCTGGCGCTGGCTGTGATGTCGACGGCGTTCACCGGCCAGGCGATCGCGACCGGGTTCGAGCGGCGCTACGGGGTGCTGAAGCGACTGGGCGCGACCCCGCTGTCCAGGGGCGGGCTGATGCTGGCCAAGACGGTGGCGGTGCTCGCGGTGGAGGCCGTCCAGGTGGTGGTGCTCGTCGCGGTGGCGCTGTCGCTGGGCTGGAGCCCGCAGGGCTCGCCGGTGGCCGCGGTGCTGGGCTGCGCGCTGCTGGTGCTGCTGGGCACCGCCGCCTTCAGCGGGCTCGGGCTGCTCATGGCCGGTCTGCTGCGGGCCGAGGCGACGCTGGCCGCGGCCAACCTGGTCTACCTGCTGCTGCTGGCGGCGGGCGGGGTGGTGTTCCCGCTGGCGAAGTTCCCCGAGTCGGTGCGGCCCGTGCTGGAGCTGCTGCCGATCTCGGCGCTGACAGGCGGCCTGCGCACCGTGCTCGGCGGCGGCGCGCTGCCGGTGGCCGCGGTGGCGGTGCTGGCCGCGTGGGCCGTCGTCTCCCTCGTGCTGGCCGCCAGGACCTTCCGCTGGGAGTGATCATTCGGGGCGGGGCGCGGCGTCCTCCTCGGGAGCGCGCGCGCCGTAACGGCGGCGGCTGACCGCGGCGACCACCGTGAGCGGCGCGGCGACGGCCGCGGCCAGGCCGAACAGCAGCCCGTACGATCCGCTCCCGGCCAGCGGACCGGCCGCCCACGAGGCGACGGCGCTGCCCATGAACAAGCACGACGCGAAGAACGCGACCGTCGTGCCGCGCGCCTGCGGCACCACCGAGGTGGCCCAGGTCTGCAACGACGAGTGCATGAACGACCAGCCTCCCCCGAGCAGCAGCGCGGTCAGCGCGACCGTGCCGAGGTTCGCCTCCACGGCCACGATCGCGTACCCGGCGCACATCTGCGCCCCGCCGATCAGGATGAGCGACCACACCGGCCGGCCTCCCGCCAGCCGCTTGACCACCTGAGAGAACAGGTAGACGCCCAGGCCGTAGGCGGCCGCGGCCAGGCCTGCCAGGGCGGAGGAGACGCCCTGGTGCTGCAGGACCGTGGCCAGGAACGTCAGCATGCCGAGCAGCACGGCGCCCTCGACGAACGCCAGCGCGAACACCAGCAGGGCCCACGGGCGGCGCAGCACCGCGCCGACGTGCCTGCCCAGGCCGCCGATCTCGGCGCGCGGCGGTTCGGGCAGCGTCCGCAGCGCCACGGCGCAGGCCAGCGCGCACACCGCGGGCACGGTGAACGCCGCCCGCCAGCCGGCCAGGTCGCCCAGCACGCCGCCGAGCCCGGTGGCCAGCGCGGTGCCCAGCGCCATCAGGCCCATCAGGTCGGACAGGGCGCGCTGCCGTACCGACACCTGGAACGTGTCCCCCACGTACGTCAGCGACGTGGGGATGACCGCGCCGAAGCAGGCGCCCGCGGCGACCCGGGCGACGATGAGCGCGGGCAGCGCCGGCATGGCCGCCGAGGCCAGGCCCGCGAGCCCGGCGCCGAGCAGGGCCAGCCGCATCACCCGCACCCGCCCGAACCGGTCCGACAGCACCCCCCAGACCGGCTGCGACACCCCGTAGGCGAGGTAGTAGCCGCTGGCCACGGCCACCGCGGTGGCCAGCGGGACCTCCAGCTCGGCCGCGATGAGCACCAGGAGCGGCGTCACGACCAGGCGGTCGAAGCTGCTGACGAACGAGGCGGCGGCGAGCGCGGCCGGCGGCCGGGTGAGGGTGACGGGCGGGGCTGAGGCGCTCATGTGCTCCTGCATCCGTTTGAGGGGATATTGATCAGTAAAACACCCTCTGACAGGAATGTCGGGCGAGGTCGGTACGCTTCAGGGCGTTGTGTCCGATACGAGGAGTTCCGTGCCCGCCTTCACCCTTGACGACCCGGTCGACCGCGGCCTGCCCCGGCCGGGGAACCTGCTGCGCACCGCCGCCGACTCCATCCCGCCGTCCGGGCTGGTGCTGCTGGCGATCTTCTCCGTGCAGCTCGGGGCCGGGTTCGCCAAGCAGCTGTTCACGGCGCTGCCGCCGAGCGCGGTGGTGTTCCTGCGCATCGCCATGGGCGCGCTGATCATCGGTGCGGTGGCGCGGCCGAGGCTGAAGGGCATGGCGTGGCGCGACTGGGCCGTGGGGATCGGGTTCGGCGTGACGCTCGCGCTGATGAACCTGACCTTCTACGAGGCCCTGGCGCGGCTGCCGATGGGGGTCGCGGTCGCCATCGAGTTCCTCGGCCCGCTGGGCGTGGCGGTGGCCGCCTCCCGGCGGCGGCTGGACCTGGTCTGGGTGGGGCTGGCCGGGACCGGGGTGGTGCTGCTCGCGCCCTGGGGCGAGTCGGCGTCGGCGAGCTGGGTGGGCATCGCGTTCGCGCTGGCGGCGGGCGCCTGCTGGGCGGCCTACATCCTGCTGTCGGCGGCGGCCGGGAGCCGGTTCCCCGGCACGACCGGGCTGGCGTTCGCGATGGTGGTCTCGGCCGTGGTCGTCGCGCCGGTGGGGGTCGTCTCCGGCGGGGCCGACCTGCTCCAGCCCGAGCTGCTGCTGATCGGGCTGGGCGTGGGGCTGCTGTCGTCGGTGATCCCGTACTCGCTGGAGCTGAACGCGCTGCGCCGGATGCCGAAGCACGTGTTCGGCATCCTGATGAGCCTGGAGCCCGCCGCGGCCGCGCTGATCGGCGTGCTGGTGCTCAGCGAGGTGCTGCACGTCCAGCAGTGGGTGGCCGTGGTGTGCATCGTCGCGGCCAGCCTCGGCACCACCAGGGCGGTGCGGCGGCGCTAGCCCTCGCGGGCCGCCCAGATGCCCCTGACGTGCCGGATGTGCTCGCTCATGATGTGCTCGGCGGCTCGCTCGTCGCCGCCCTTGAGCGCGTCGAGCAGCGCGAGGTGCTCCCTGGCGGAGTCGGCCAGCATGCCGCGCTCCGACAGCTGTGACAGGCCGTAGAGGCGGGCGCGGGTGCGCAGGTCCTTGACCACCTCGACCAGGTGGCCGTTGCCGGACAGGCCGAGCAGCTCCAGGTGGAAGCGCAGGTCGGCGTCGACGTAGGCGAGCAGGTCGCCCCGCTGGGCGGCGGCGAGGATCTCCTCGGCGGCCGGGCGCAGCCGCTCGAAGTCGGCGGCCCGGCCGGCGTCGGCCATCCGGGCGACCGTCGGCACCTCGATGAGCTCGCGGATCTCGGTCAGCTCGTCCAGGTCGCGCTCGGACAGCTCGGTCACCCGGAAGCCCTTGTTGCGCACGGCCTCCACCAGGCCCGCCTTGGCCAGGTCGAGCATGGCCTCGCGGACCGGCGTGGCGGAGACGCCGAACTGGGCCGCCAGCACCGGCGCCGAGTAGACCACCCCGGGCCGCATCTCGCCGGTGATCAGCGCCGCCCTGAGCGCCTGCGCCACCTGCTCGCGCAGGCTCTGCCGCTCGCCCACCATCGGCAGGTCGAGCCGGTCCTCGGCAGCCATCGCCCTTCCCTTCGCTCAGGTCTCACCATGCCAGGCTTCGTACGCGGCGGCCGCGACCACCAGGTCCTCCCATGCCATGCCGGTGCCCTTGAACACGCGCGGCCCGGCCCCGGCGGCCACCCGGCCGGCTACCAGGTCGGCGAGGTCGCCGGCGAGATGGTGGGTGGTGATCGTACCGTGGCTGATCGGGATGACGACATCGCCTGCTTCGGCGAGCGCGGCGGTCCTGGCCTCCACGACCACCGTAGAGCGGGCCATCAGGTCGCCGTCGAGCTCCCGCGCGTCCGGCTCGTGCGAGCCGATGGCGACGACGGTGGCGCCGTCGCGGACCAGCCCGCCGGGGAACAGCGGCTCCCTGGCGGTCGTGCAGCAGGCGATGAGATCGGCCCCTCCGACAGCCTCCGCCACCTCGTCCGTCACCCGCGCGGTGAGTGCGCCCGCTTCCAGGCCGAGGGCCGCGCAGCGGGCCGCGAAGTCCTCCGCGCGGGCCGGGTCGCGGCCGACGACGGTGACCCGGCGCAGCGGGCGGACCTCGCCGAACGCCAGGACGTGGCCCCACGCCTGCGGCCCGGTGCCGAACACCACCAGGTCGCCCGCGCCGGGGTCGGCCAGGTGGCGGGCCGCCAGCGCCGAGACGGCCGGCGTGCGCAGGGAGGTGAGCGCGATGCCGTCCATGGCGGCCAGCGGCGCCAGGGTCTCGCCGTCGTACAGCAGGTAGGTGCCCTGGATGCGGGGCAGCCCGCGGGCGGCGTTGCCGGGCGCGACGGTGGCCGCCTTCACGCCGGCGTAGCGCCCGAAGGCGGCGGGCATGAGCAGGAGCTGCCCGGCGGGCAGCTCGACCACGGGCCGCCGCGGCGTCTCGTCGGGGTCGAGCCCGGCGCGCAGCGCGTCCTCCAGCAGCTGTACGGCACGCGCGGCGGGCACCAGCCGCGCCACGGCGGCCGCGTCGAGGTAGGGCAGGCCGCTCATCGCAGCGTGAACCCGGTGCCGAGCGGATCGTCGGGGTCGAGCTCGAAGGAGTGCCGCCCGGTGCGGTAGGCCATGCCCTCGATCTCGGGGATCACCCCGGCATCGGTCACGCCGGTCACCCGTCCCAGGAACGTCGTGCCGACGACGCTCTCGTGCACGAGCGGGTCGCGCAGCCCGTCCTCGTGCAGCAGCGCCAGCCGGGCGGCGGTGCCCGACCCGCACGGCGACCGGTCGACCTCCCCGTCGGCGAACACCGTCACGTTGCGCTGGCACGCGTACCCGGGCTCCCCGTCCAGCTCCTCGTGGAAGATGACCCCGTACACG
This sequence comes from Nonomuraea sp. NPDC050478, assembly GCF_044458265.1. NCBI lineage: Bacteria > Bacillati > Actinomycetota > Actinomycetes > Streptosporangiales > Streptosporangiaceae > Nonomuraea > Nonomuraea sp. NPDC050478. Next base: position 558,353 of record NZ_JBITHT010000007.1, read on the forward strand.
CCGGACAGCCGGTCGTCGCCCGGGTGGCGGGCCGCCGGGTGCCCGGCCAGGTCCGCCTTGATGCGCCGTCCCCAGGCGATCAGCTCGGTCAGGTGCTCGGGTCCGACCTTCAGCCCCACGGCCGCGGCCGGCACCGAGGCGTAGATCGCTCCCCCGTACGCGACATCGACCTTCACCCCGGCGGCCTCGACGCCGCGCGCGACCACGTACGAGGGGACGTTGACGAAGGTGACGGCGGTGACGCGGCCGCCGGCGCGGCGCACCCGCGCCGTGACGCGGCCGGAGGGCACGTCGATGACCACGTCCGTCTCGCCGTCGGGGGCGGCCTCGACCAGGCCCTCGCGCACGGCGTGCACGCCGAGCGCGATCGTGCCGTGGCCGCACGCGGTGGAGTAGCCGTCCTTGTGCCAGAACAGCACGCCGAGGTGCGCGCCGGGGTCGTCGGGCGGTACGAGGAAGCAGCCGTACATGTCGGCGTGGCCGCGCGGCTCGTGGCAGAGCAGCCTGCGGACGTGGTCGGCGGACGCGGCGTTGGCGCGGCGTTCCAGGACGGTGGCGCCCGGGATGTCGGGGACGCCGCCGGTGACGATCCGGAACGGCTCGCCGGCCGTGTGGTAGTCGACCGTCGTGACGGTTGTCGGGATGGTCGTGGGGATGGTCACAGCTCGAAGCCCTCCGGGAAGGGGTCGCGCGGGTCCAGGAAGTACTGGGCGGTGCCGGTGATCCAGGCGCGGCCGGTGATGGACGGCACCACGGCGGTCCTGCCGCCGACCCTGGTGTCCTCCAGCAGCCTGCCCACGAACCGGGTGCCGATGAACGACTCGTTGACGAAGTCGCGGCCGATCGGCAGCTCGCCGCGGGCGTGCAGCTGGGCCATCCGGGCGCTGGTGCCGGTGCCGCACGGCGAGCGGTCGAACCAGCCGGGGTGGATGGCCATGGCGTGCCGCGAGTGGCGGGCGTCGGAGCCGGGGGCGGCGAGGTAGACGTGGTGACAGCCGCGGATGCGGTCGTCCTCCGGGTGCACCGGCTCGGCGGCGGCGTTGATCGCCTCCATGGTGGCCAGCCCGGCGGCGAGGATCTCCCCGCCGGCCTTGCGGTCGAACGGCAGCCCGTACGCGTCGAGGTCGGCGATGGCGTAGAAGTTGCCGCCGTACGCCAGGTCGTAGCGGATCTCCCCGTACCCGGGGACCTCCACGACGGCGCCGAGCCGGTCGGCGTAGGACGGGACGTTGCGCAGCGTCACGGACATCGCCATGCCGTCCTGGACCGCCACGTCCACCTCCACCAGCCCGGCCGGGACCTCCAGCCGGACGGTGGTGACGGGCTCGGTGACCTCGACCATGCCGGTCTCGACGAGCACGGTGGCCACGCCGATGGTGCCGTGGCCGCACATCGGCAGCAGCCCGGACACCTCGATGAACAGCACGCCCCAGTCGGCGTCGGGCCGGGTGGGCGGCTGCAGGATGGCGCCGCTCATGGCGGCGTGGCCGCGCGGCTCGTTCATCAGCAGCTTGCGTACGTGGTCGAGGTGGTCGCGGAAGTGGACCCGCCGCTCGGCCATGGTGGCGCCGGGGACGACCCCGACGCCGCCGGTGATGACCCGGGTCGGCATGCCCTCGGTGTGCGAGTCGACGGCGTGGAAGACCCGCCTGGTCCTCATCGCAGGCCCTCCGCGAGCGCCTTCTCGGTGACGGCGCGGACGGCCGCCTCCTGCTCGGCGGTGAGCGGCTGCCGGGGCTGGCGGCACGGGCCGCCGCGGCGGCCGGCGAGGTCCATGGAGAGCTTGATGGCCTGGACGAACTCGGTCTTGGAGTCCCAGCGCAGCAGCGCGTGCAGCTGCTTGTAGAGCGGCAGCGCCGTCGCCAGGTCGTGCGCCGTGGCGGCCTGGTAGAGGGCGACGTTGGAGACGGGCAGCGCGTTCGGGTAGCCCGCGATCCAGCCCTTGGCCCCGGCCAGCGCCAGCTCCAGCAGCACGTCGTCGGAGCCGATGAGCAGGTCGAGCCCGGGGGCCAGCTCGGCCAGCTCGTAGGCGCGCCGCGGGTCGCCGGTGAACTCCTTGACCGCCACGATCAGCCCCTCCTCGTGCAGCCTGGCCAGCAGCGCCGGGGTCAGGTCGACCTTGGTGTCGTAGGGGTTGTTGTACGCGACGACGGGCACCCCGGCTCCGGCCACCTCACGATAGTGCGCGAAGACGGCCCGGTCCTCGGCCCGGTAGGCGTTCGGCGGCAGCAGCAGCACCGACCCACAGCCCAGCTCGGCGGCCTTCTCGGCCCACCGCCGCGACTCGGCCGCGCCGTACGCGCCGACGCCGGCCATCACGCGGTCGCCGCCGACCGCCTCGACGGCGGTCTCCAGGACCCTGGCGCGCTCCTCGGGGGTGAGGGTCTGGTACTCGCCGAGCGAGCCGTTGGGGACGACGCCGTCGCAGCCGCTCTCCACCAGCCAGCGGCAGTGCGCGGCGTAGCCGTCGTAGTCGACGGACAGGTCGTCGTGCAGCGGGAGCGTGGTGGCGACCATGATGCCGTGCCAGGGGCGGGTGCGTTCAGTCATGGGGTTCCTCCAGGGTGAGTTCGGCGAGGGCGGCCAGGGTGACGGGCTGGGCGATGGGGCGGCGGGGCGCGGCCTGGCCGCCGCCGACGAGGCAGGCGACGGGGTAGGCGCAGACGCGTCCCTGGCACCAGCCCATGCCGGCCCGGGACAGCAGCTTGGCGGAGCGCGCGTCGGTGGCCCCCAGCTCCCGCGCCTCGCGGATCCGGGCCAGCGGCACCTCCTCGCACCGGCAGACGACCGTGTCGTCCCGCAGCCAGCCGCGCCATCCGTCCTTGACGGGGTAGGCGGCCAGCAGCGCGGCGGCGAACGCGCGCATCCGCGTCCGCCTCCTCAGCAGGACCTCCGGCACGCCGGCGGCGCGTGTCGCCGGGGCGGTCTCGCGGGCTGCCGCGATGGACAGGCCCGCGACGCGGCCTTCGAGCTCGGCCAGGTGGCGGCCGCCGACGCCGGTGGGCTCGCCCGCGGCCCAGACGCCGGGGACGGTGGTGCGCTGGGCGGCGTCGACGGAGAGCACCGGGGTGCCGTCGGCGTCCGGGCGGGTGGCGCAGCCGAGCTGGGCCCCGAGGTCGAGCTGCGGGACGAACCCGTAGCCGGTGGCGAGCGTGTCGCAGGGGACGCGGCGGGCCGACAGCACGTTCCAGTCGCGGTCCAGGCGGGCGACGGTGACGGCCTCCAGCTCCCGGTCACCGTGGGCGGCCACCACCGCGTGGCGGGTCCGGTACGGGACGCGGCGACGGGCCAGCGCCGCCAGGTATCCGGCGGCCTCTCCGGCCTTGTCCAGGGCGAGCAGGGGGTGCCGGGCCAGGCCGAGCCCGCCGTTGGCCTCGTACACGCCGGGAACCTCGGCCCCCGCCGCGGCCAGGCCCGCCGCGACGGGCAGCAGGAACGGCCCGGTCCCCGCCACCACGACCCGCCTGCCCGCCACCACTCCGTGGCCTTTGAGCAGCGCCTGCGCCCCGCCCGCCGTGAGCACCCCGGGCAGGTCCCACCCGGGGAACGGCAGCGGCCGGTCGTGCGCCCCGGTGGCGATCAGCAGCCGACGGCTCCGGACGGCGGCCCCGCCCAGGCAGTGGACGGTGAACCCGTCGTCCTCACGGGTGACGGCCCACACCTGCCGTCGCGTCATGACGTCGGCGCGGTCCTCCAGGGCCCGCACCTGGCGGGCGAACCGCTCGAAGCCCTTGGTCGCGGGCTCGTCCGGTACGTCCCGGTGCCGGAAATACTGGCCCCCGGGCCGTACCCCGGAGTCGACGAGCGCCACCCGCAGCCCCCGCTGCGCCGCCGTCAGCGCCCCCGCCACCCCGGCGGGCCCGCCGCCGACGACGGCGAGATCGTAGACGGTCATGAGGTGGTCACCTCGTCCCCCGGACGGGCCTCGGCCAGGCAGGCGCGCTCCACGGGCCCGCCGTTGACGCTGATCAGGCAGTCGAAGCAGACCCCGATCCCGCAGAAGAGACCCCGCGGCCGGCCGCCCACGCGGGTGGTGCGCCAGGCTCGGATGCCCGCCGCGTGCAGGGCCGCGCCGATCGTCTGGCCGGGCCGCGCCGGCACGGGCCGCCCGTCGACGGTGATCTCGAAGGTCAACGGTCCTCCCCGGAGCGGAAGCGGTCAGGACGGAACGGCCAAAGGTCCAGGTCGGGCCGGCGGCCGGTGAGCACCTGGGCGAGCAGGTGGCCGGTGGCGGGCGCCAGGCCGATGCCGGCGCCCTCGTGGCCGCAGGCGTGGTGCAGCCCGGGCGCGCGCGGGTCGGCGCCGATCACGGGCAGGTGGTCGGGGCAGTACGGGCGGAACCCGCAGTAGGACCGGATGGCGCGCACCTCACGCAGCGCCGGGAACAGGGCGACGGCCTGGGCGGCCAGCCGCGACAGCACCGGCAGCGAGGTGGTCCGGTCGAACCCGACCCGCTCCCTGCTGGCCCCGATGAGCACGGTGCCCGCCGGGGTGCCCTCGACGACGGCCGAGGTCTCCAGCCCGGCGGAGTCGCTGGCGACGTTGGTGACGTACGCGGCGGTGTAGACCTTGTGCCGGATGAGCGGCCGGGGCAGCGGTTCGGTGACGAGGATGAACCCGCGCCTGGGCAGAATGGGCAGCGTCACCCCGGCGCGGGCGGCCAGCTCGCCGCCCCAGGTGCCGGCGGCGTTGACCACGGCCCCGGCCAGCATGTCGCCCTCGCTGGTGCGCACGCCGGTGACGCGGTCGCCGGAGCGGGTGAAGCCGGTGACGGTGACGCCGAGCCGCACCTTCAGCGCGCCGCGGCCGAAGCTGTCGGCGCCGTGCCGGAGCAGCCGGGCGGCGGCCAGCATGGGCTGGACCTGCGCGTCCTGCGGGTAGCGGACGCCGCCGGCCAGCCCGCCGGCCAGCTCGGGCTCCAGCGCGCGCAGCCCGTCCGCGGGCACGACCTCGTGCGGCACGTCCTGCTCGGCGGCCAGCTCCACCAGCCGTTCCTGGACCTCGGGCGTCTCGGCGACGACCAGGCCGCCCTTGGGCTCGTACTCGAAGCCGCCGCCCGTCGCGGCCAGCTCCCGCCACAGGCGGCTGGACAGCAGGGCGAGTTCCAGCTCGGGGCCTGGCTCCTTGTCGGAGACGAGCACGTTGCCCTCGCCCGCCCCGGTGGTGCCGCCGGCCACGGGGCCGCGGTCGAGGACGGTCACGTCGAGCCCGGCGCGGGCGGCGTAGTAGGCGCACGCGGCTCCGACGACCCCCGCGCCGACCACGATGACGTCGGACATCGCCCACCTCCCTTCAGTAATATGTCACATACGCCGGAGGTTGAAAAGGCGGTGAAAGGACCGGCCCATGGGGCCCGTACCATCGATGACGTGAAGCTACCCACGGACCATCACTCCCCCCTCGTACGGCGCCTGTTCTCCTTCTGGGCGCCGACACCCGCGACCATGCGGGGCTGGGCGCTGGCTTCCGTGGTGGTCAACGCCGGCATCACCGTGAGCGGCGCGGTGGTGCGCGTCACCGGCTCGGGCCTGGGCTGCCCGACCTGGCCGCGCTGCACCCCCGACAGCTTCGTCCCGGTCGCGCACCCCGAGGTCGACCCCCTCAACATGGCCATCGAGTTCGGCAACCGGCTGGTGACGTTCCTGGTGCTGGTGGTGGGCCTGGCCTGCGTCGTCGCGGCGATGCGGCTGTCGCCGCGGCGCGAGTCGCTGGTGCGGCTGACCTGGCTGCAGCCGGTGGGCATCGCCGCGCAGGCGCTGTGGGGCGGCGTGGTGGTCGGCACCATGCTCAACCCGATCACGGTGAGCATGCACTTCCTGCTGTCGATCGGCCTGACCGCCGCCTGCTGGGCGCTCTACGCGCGCGCCGGCGAGGGTGACGCGCCGGCCCGCCCGGTGGTCCACCGCGACCTCCGGCGGCTCGGGCAGGTCCTGGTGGCGGCGGTGTTCGTGCTGGTGGTCGCGGGGGTGGTGGTGACGGGTACGGGGCCGCACTCGGGTGACGTGGTGGCCTCGCGGTTCGGCTTCGACATCGAGACCGTGGCGCGGCTGCACGCCGACGTCGCCTACCTGGTGGTCGGGCTCACCTTCGCCCTGGCGTTCGCGCTGCGCGTGACCGGCGCACCCCTGCGGGCCCGACGGGCGGCGTGGACGCTGCTGGCGGTGGAGCTGCTGCAGGGCGTGATCGGCTACGTCCAGTACTTCCTGGGCGTGCCCGCCGCCCTGGTGACGCTGCACGTGCTCGGCTCGACCCTGGTGTGGATCTGCGCGCTCCGGGTGGTCACCGCGCTGCGCACGCACGACCCGCTGGACGAGCCCGCCGCCCGGCCCGTCGCCGAGGCCGCCCCCGCCTGACCGGGCCCCGGCCACTCCCCCACCCGGTCGCCCTCCGCGACCCGTGCCTGTCTGTCAGGCTTTGGGGTGAGAAGTCCGCCACTCCCCCACCGCGCGAGGCGCCTTTCGCGGCATTCGTCCGCCCCTCCCGGGGCTCAGCCGGGCGCGTAACCGGCCGTGCCGGCGGGCGCGGGCGGCACCGGGAACTCCGCGCGGGCCGTGCTCATGCACTCCAGCAGGGCCCGCTGCTCCTCGTGGAAGGTCTGCTCGTCCACCATGCGCCGGGCGGCGCGCTCGTGCAGCAGCCCCAGCTCGGTCGCGGCGAGCTGGTAGTCGCTCATCGCGCGCAGCCCTTTCCTGCCGCCGTACATGCGGGCCCACTGGCGGGCGTGCCTGCGCCGGGGCAGCGCCGACAGCATGTGGATGTCGTCCCTGGTCACCAGCTTGGTCGGCTCGTACGGGGGCAGGTAGAGCTGGATGAGCGCGACGATGCGGCGCCGGTCGCGGACCACGACGCCGATCAGCACCACGAGCACCACCATCAGCACCAGGTAGGCGACGACCAGCCCGGGGAAGCCGCCGTACGAGACGAGCCCGTTCCAGAGTCCGTGCAGGATCATCGCGCCCGACCAGCCGGCCATGATGGAGAAGGTCCGCTCCGGCCCGTGCCGCTGCGCCGCGAAGGCGACCGCCACCCCGATCATCGAGGTGAACAACGGATGCGCGAACGGCGACAGGATGCCGCGCAGCACCACGGTGACGGCCAGCCCCACCCCGCCGGCCTCGGAGTTGAGCGCGGCCAGGTAGTAGCTGACGTTCTCGCTCATGGCGAAGCCGAGCCCGACCATGCTGGCGTAGATGATGCCGTCGGTGAGCCCGTCGAGCTCGAACCTGCGGAAGCGCAGCATCCCGAGCAGGACGAGCCCTTTCATCGTCTCCTCGACGACGGGGGCGCCGAAGGTGGCCGCGATGTTGCGGGCGCTGGCCTCCGACAGGTTGACGGTGTCCATGATGTAGTGCAGGTTGAGCGAGTTGACCACGCCCGCGACCAGCACGGCCACGCCCGCCCCCCAGGCGAAGGCGAAGATCAGGTTGCTGCGCGGCTCCGGCTCCATCCGGTCGAGCGCGAGCACGGCGGCCAGCAGCAGCGGCACCGGCGCCAGAGCCAGGGCCAGCGCGATGAAGAACTGCACCGGCTCGCCGTTGAGCACGTCGAAGGAGAACGACACGAGCGTGCAGATGCCGGTGAGGACCAGCCCGATGATCAACGCTGACGACGGGCGGTCCTTGAACACCCAGCGTGGATCATGGGACGGCATACGGTGACTGTAACCGATCAGGAATGTGATGTCCTACCTGCGATTCGGTTACAGGCGGCAAGGGATCAGGACAGCAGCGGGTCGATGGCGACGGCCAGGAACAGCAGCGCCAGGTAGGCGTTCGACCAGTGGAAGAACCGCATCGGCCGCAGGTCGACCCCGGTCTTGCCGGCGTTGAGCCGGGTCAGCAGGGCGTGCACCTCCCACAGGCACAGCGCGCCCAGCACGGCGGCCACCGCCGGGTAGAACAGCGTGGTGCCGGCGACCGGCCACAGGGCCAGCGAGCACAGCACGGTCGCCCAGGTGTAGGCGATCGACTCAAGGATCACCCGGCGCTCGGTGGCGACCACGGGCAGCATCGGGACCTTGGCCGCCGCGTAGTCCTCCTTGTAGCGCATGGCCAGGGTCCAGGTGTGCGGCGGCGTCCAGAAGAACACCACGCCGAAGAGCACCAGCGGCGCCCAGTCGAGCCGCTCGGTGATGCCCGCCCAGCCGATCAGCACCGGCATGCAGCCCGCGATGCCGCCCCACACGATGTTCTGCGCGGTGCGCCGCTTGAGGATCAGCGAGTAGACCAGCACGTAGTAGAGGATCGCGGCGGTCGACAGCGCGGCCGCGAGCCAGTTGGTCGTCAGCCACAGCCCCGCGGTGGACAGCACGCCCAGCACGATGCCGAAGACCAGCGCGGCCCGCGGCGACACCTGGTGCCTGGCCAGCGGGCGGCGCCGGGTGCGGCGCATCTTCTGGTCGATGTCGCGGTCGATGTAGCAGTTGAGCGCGTTGGCGCTGCCCGCCGAGAGCGTGCCGAACACCATGACCGACACCGCCGTCCACAGCGGCGGCAGGCCGCCGGCCGCCAGGAACATCACGGGCAGCGTCGAGATCAGCAGCAGCTCGATGACGCGCGGCTTGGTGAGGGCTACGTAGGCCATGACGACCTCACCGATCGACCGCGGCGCGGGATGCGCCGGAGTGGTCTCCCGGTGGCCGGGGGCGTCGTGCGGCCTGCTCGCCTGCCTGTTCGTCAGCACCGTCAAGGCGCTTCCAGCACGTGCGGAGTCAACGCGTAACCTCGGATTGAAGCGGATTCGTGAGGGCAGCCGGGGCGTCCCTGGGAACAAGCAAACTGTAGTCGCAGGGATGGGCGGTCCGGCCAAGGGGGTGCGTGGGCCTGTTCGCGGACACGCTCGGGTGGATAGGGAATCGATGGCCGTCTCCACTCGGTTAGGGTCCCGTGTGGGCGGGATTTTGCCAACAGGCACCATCAGCAGACGAATAGATTCCGGAGATCGAGCTTGAGCACCGAACTCGTGCCAGCCCTTGAGTGGACCGACCTCGACAAGCAGGCTGTCGACGTGGTCCGAGCGCTGGCGATGGACGCAGTGGAGAAGGCGGGCTCGGGACACCCAGGCACCGCGATGAGTCTGGCTCCCGCCGCATACCTGCTCTTCCAGCGTGCGATGCGGCACGACCCGACCGATCCCAACTGGATCGGCCGCGACCGCTTCGTGCTCTCCGCCGGGCACACCAGCCTGACGCTGTACATCCAGCTCTACCTGTCGGGCTACGGGCTCACGCTGGACGACCTGCGGCGGCTGCGCCAGTGGGACAGCCTCACGCCCGGTCACCCGGAGCACGGCCACACCGCCGGCGTGGAGACCACGACGGGTCCGCTGGGCCAGGGCCTGGGCAACGCCGTGGGCATGGCGATGGCGGCCCGCCGCGAGCGCGGCCTGTTCGACCCGGACGCCGAGCCGGGCCGGTCGCCGTTCGACCACCACATCTGGTGCGTCGTCAGCGACGGCGACATCGAGGAGGGCATCAGCCACGAGGCCAGCTCGCTCGCCGGCCACCAGAAGCTGGGCAACCTCATCGTCATCTGGGACGACAACCGCATCTCCATCGAGGACGACACCCTCATCGCCAAGTCCGAGGACGTGGTCAAGCGCTACGAGGCCTACGGCTGGCACACCCTGAGCGTCGACTGGACCCAGTCCGGCGACTACGCCGAGGACGTGCAGGCGCTGCACGAGGCGCTGGAGGCGGCCAAGGCCGAGACCGACCGTCCCTCGTTCGTCCGGCTGCGCACGATCATCGGCTGGCCCTCACCCAACAAGCAGAACACGGGCAAGATCCACGGCTCGGCGCTCGGCGCCGAGGAGGTCGCCGCCACCAAGCAGGTGCTCGGCATGGACCCCGCCAAGACCTTCGACGTGCCCGCCGAGGTGCTCCAGCACGCCCGCGAGGTGGCCGCCCGCGGCCGTCACGAGCACGCCGAGTGGGAGCACGGCTACCGGCGCTGGCGCTCGGCCCACCCGGAGCGGGCCGCGGAGCTCGACCGCATCTCCCACCGCGAGCTGCCCGCCGGCTGGGCGGGCGCGCTGCCGTCGTTCGACGTGGGCGGCTCGATCTCCACCCGCAAGGCCTCCGGCGAGGTGCTGAGCGCGCTCGCGCCGGTGCTGCCCGAGCTGTGGGGCGGCTCGGCCGACCTGGCCGAGTCCAACAACACCACGATGAAGGGCGAGCCGTCCTTCATCCCCGAGGAGTTCCAGACCAAGGAGTTCCCCGGCAACCGCTACGGCCGCACGCTCCACTTCGGCATCCGCGAGCACGCCATGGGCGCCATTCTCAACGGCATCGCGCTGCACGGCGGCACCCGCCCCTACGGCGGCACGTTCCTGGTGTTCTCCGACTACATGCGCCCGTCGGTGCGGCTGGCCGCGCTGATGAAGCTGCCGGTCGTGTACGTGTGGACGCACGACTCCATCGGCCTGGGCGAGGACGGCCCGACCCACCAGCCGATCGAGCACCTGTGGTCGCTGCGCGCCATCCCCGGCCTGGACGTGGTGCGCCCGGCCGACGCCAACGAGACGGCCGCGGCCTGGAAGGCGGTGCTGGAGCACACCGACCGGCCCGCGGCGCTCGCGCTGACCCGGCAGAACCTGCCGGTCCTGGAGGGCACCAGCGCCGACGGCGTGGCCCACGGCGGCTACGTCCTGCGCGAGGCCTCAGACGGCCAGCCCAAGGTCATCCTCATCGCGACCGGCAGCGAGGTGGAGATCGCGATCCACGGCCGCGAGCTGCTGGAGTCGCAAGGCATTCCGGCACGGGTCGTGTCGATGCCGTGTGTCGAGTGGTTCAAGGGGCAGGACTCCGCATACAGGCAGACCGTCCTGCCGTCGTCGATCCGGGCTCGGGTCGCGGTCGAGGCGGGCATCGCCCTCGGCTGGCACGAGTTCGTCGGAGAGTGCGGCGAGGTCGTGAGCCTCGAACACTTCGGCGCCTCCGCGCCGTACAGGACGTTGTACGAGCAGTTCGGGCTGACGGCGGAGCGCGTGGCCGCGGCGGCCAGGGCGTCCCTGGCCAAGCTGGGCCAGGACAAGGGCGAGACGACGGGAAACTGAGTGACATGAGCGAGATCCTGAAGAAGCTGTCGGGCCAGGGCGTGGCCATCTGGCTCGACGACATCAGCCGCGAGCGCCTGCGCACGGGCAACCTGGAGCAGCTGATCCGCGAGAAGAACGTCGTCGGGGTGACGTCCAACCCGACGATCTTCGCCAGCGCGCTGAGCAAGGGCGACGCGTACGACACGCAGATGCACGACCTGGCGGTGCGCGGCGTCGACATCGGCGAGGCGGTGCGCGCCATCACCACCTACGACATCCGGTGGGCCGCCGACGTGCTGCGCCCGGTGTACGACTCCACCTCGGGCGTCGACGGCCGGGTGTCGCTGGAGGTCGACCCGCGCCTGGCGCGCGACACCGAGAAGACGGTCGCCGAGGCGAGGGCGCTGTGGTGGCTGGTCGACCGGCCCAACCTGTTCATCAAGATCCCGGCGACCCTCGAAGGCCTGCCGGCGATCACGCAGGCGATCGGCGAGGGCATCAGCGTCAACGTCACGCTGATCTTCTCCCTGGAACGCTACCGCGCCGTGATGGACGCCTGGCTGGCCGGTCTGGAGGCCGCCCAGGCCAAGGGGCTCAACCTAGCGACGATCGAGTCAGTGGCGTCGTTCTTCGTCAGCCGCGTCGACACCGAGATCGACGGCCGCCTCGACAAGCTCGGCAGGCCCGAGCTGAAGGGCAAGGCCGCCGTCGCCAACGCGCGCCTGGCCTACGCCGCGTTCGAGGAGATCATGAACACCGACCGCTGGCAGCGCCTGCGCGCCGCCGGCGCCCGGCCGCAGCGCCCGCTGTGGGCCTCGACCGGCGTCAAGAACCCCGACTACGCCGACACCATGTACGTCGACCAGCTGGTGGCGCCCGGCACGGTCAACACCATGCCGGAGAAGACGCTCGACGCGACCGCCGACCACGGCGACGTCGGCGGTGACAGTGTGCGTCCCTTCTACGAGCAGGCCTGGAACACCATGGCCGAGCTCAAGGACGCCGGCATCGACTACGACGACGTGGTGCGGGTGCTGGAGGATGAGGGTGTGCAGAAGTTCGAGGCGTCCTGGAACGAACTGCTCGACAGCGTACGCAAGAACCTGGTCCCCTAGACCGCCGGCGCCGCGGCGAGGAGCCCGGCTCCTCCGCCGCGGCGCACCCGCACAGGAGGTTTGAGATGAGTGACCCGGCAGGGCCCCCGGAGGAGGCGCTCGCGGTCGCGGCCGCCGTCGCCGGCACCTCGACGACGATCGAGGTGGCGGCCGCCAACCCGCTGCGCGACCCGCGTGACAAGCGGCTGCCGCGGGTGGCGGGCCCGTGTGTGATGGTGCTGTTCGGCGTGACGGGTGACCTGGCCAAACGCAAGCTGCTGCCGGCCATCTACGACCTGGGCAACCGAGGGCTGCTGCCGCCCGGTTTCTCGCTGGTCGGGTTCGCCCGGCGTGATTGGCAGGACCAGGATTTCGCCCAGCTGACGCATGACGCGGTGAAGACGCACGCCCGGACCCCGTTCCGTGAGGAGGTCTGGCGGCAGCTGCGCGAGGGCATCCATTTCGTGCCGGGCGAGTTCTCCGACGACGGCGCGTTCGACGCGCTGGCGATGGCGCTGCGGGAGATCGACGAGCTGCGCGGCACGGGCGGCAACTACGCGTTCTACCTCTCGGTGCCGCCGAAGTTCTTCCCCGTGGTGGTGGAGCAGCTCAAGCGGACGGGGCTGGCGCAGGCGCCCGACGGCTCGTGGCGGCGGGTGGTGATCGAGAAGCCGTTCGGCCACGACCTGAAGTCGGCGCACGAGCTGAACGAGATCACCACGTCGGCCTTCCCGGAGAGCTCGATCTTCCGGATCGACCACTACCTGGGCAAGGAGACCGTTCAGAACATCATGGCGCTGCGGTTCGCCAACAACCTGTACGAACCGATCTGGAACCGCAGCTTCGTCGACCACGTGCAGATCACGATGGCCGAGGACATCGGCATCGGCGGCCGGGCCGGCTACTACGACGGCATCGGCGCGGCCCGCGACGTGATCCAGAACCACCTGCTGCAGCTGCTGGCGCTGGTGGCGATGGAGGATCCGACCTCCTTCGACGCCAAGGCGCTGCGCCGCGAGAAGGAGAAGGTGCTCAGGGCCGTGCGGCTGCCGTCCGACCTGGCGCTCAACACGGCGCGCGGCCAGTACGCCGCGGGCTGGCAGGGCGGCCAAAAGGTGGCCGGCTATCTCCAGGAGGACGGCATCTCGTCCGACTCGATGACCGAGACGTACGCCGCGGTCAAGCTGGAGATCGCCAACCGGCGCTGGGCCGGCGTGCCGTTCTACCTGCGCACCGGCAAGCGGCTGGGCCGCCGGGTGACCGAGGTGGCGGTGGTGTTCCAGCGGGCTCCGCACCTGCCGTTCAGCAAGGACGACACCGAGATATTGGGGCAGAACGCGCTGGTGGTGCGGGTGCAGCCGGACGAGGGCATCACGGTGCGGTTCGGCTCGAAGGTGCCGGGCACCGCGATGGAGGTGCGCGACGTGTCCATGGACTTCGCCTACGGCGAGTCGTTCCTGGAGACGTCGCCCGAGGCGTACGAGCGGCTGCTGCTCGACGTGATGATCGGCGACCCGCCGCTCTTCCCGCACCAGCGCGAGGTGGAGCTGTCGTGGACGATCCTCGACCCGATCGAGGAGTTCTGGGCCACCCAGGGGCAGCCGGAGCCCTACCCCTCCGGGTCGTGGGGGCCGCCGTCGGCCGACGAGATGATGGCCCGCGACGGGCGCGTGTGGAGGAGGCTCTAGTGACAGGCGTTGGACGCGGCACGAGACCGGCGCGGGAGGCGTCGTGACTACCTTCATGCTGGCCGACACGACCGCGGGGAAGATCTCCAGCCAGCTCACGCAGCTGCGCCACCAGATGGGCGCGCCCGCGGTCGGCATGGTGCTGACGCTGGTGGTGGTGTGCGAGGAGCGCGACCAGTACGACTCGGTGCGCGCGGCCACCGAGGCGGCGCGCGAGCACCCGTCCCGCATCATCGTGGTGATCAACAGGGAGACCGAGGAGGCCAACCGGCTCGACGCCGAGCTGCGCATCGGCGAGTCCGCGCCGGGCGAGACGGTGGTGCTGCGGCTGTACGGGGAGCTGACCGACCACGCCGACTCGGTGGTGAGCCCGCTGCTGCTGCCCGACACGCCGGTGGTCGCCTGGTGGCCCGGCCGGGCGCCCGACGTGCCGTCGGAGGACTCGATCGGGACGCTCGCCCAGCGGCGGCTCACCGACGCCAGGTCCGCCCCCGACGGGGTCGCCGCCCTGGTGGCCAGGGCCAAGGGCTACTCGGCCGGCGACACCGACCTGGCGTGGGCGCGGCTGACGCCGTGGCGCAGCCTGCTGGCGGCCGCGTTCGACCAGCCGGTGGGCAAGGTGTACGGCGGGCAGGTGGCGGCCTCCGCCGACAACCCGAGCGCGCCGCTGCTGGCCGCCTGGCTGGCGGAGCGGCTCGACGTGCCGGTCGGCACCGCCGAGTCCGACGGGCCCGGGCTCACCGAGGTGCGGCTCACGCTCGACGACGGCGAGCTGTCGGTGACGCGCGACGACGCCCGGGTGGCCACCCTGTCACGTCCCGGCCAGCCCGACCGGAACGTGGCCCTGACCCGGCGCCACCTGTCCGAACTGCTCGCCGAGGAGCTGCGCCGGCTCGACTCCGACGAGACCTACGAGCTGGCCGTCAAGCGCCTGGCCCGGACGTACGCACACTAAGGTGATACGGGTGAGCGTTCCCACTGTTGTCGTGCACCGCGACGCCGACGTGCTGGCCAAGGCCGTGGCCGCGCGGATCATCACCCGGCTGGTCGACGCGCAGTCCGCGAAGGGCTCCGCGTCCCTAGTGCTGACCGGCGGCACCGTCGGCATCGCCACGCTGGCCGCCATCCGCGACACCCCCGCCAGAGACGCCGTCGACTGGCGGCGTCTCGACATCTGGTGGGGCGACGAGCGGTTCCTGCCGTCGGGCGACCCCGAGCGCAACGAGACGGGCGCCCGGCAGGCGCTGCTCGACCACGTCGACGTCGACCCGTCGCGGGTCCATGTGATGGCCGGGCCCGACTCGGGCCTGTCGGCGGAGGAGTCGGCCGACGCCTACGCCACCGAGCTGGCCAAGGCCGCCCGGCCCGAGGACCACGGGCCGGCGCCCAGCTTCGACGTGATGCTGCTGGGCATGGGCCCCGACGCGCACGTCGCGTCGCTGTTCCCCGGGATGCCGGCGCTCTACGACACCCGCCCGGCGGTGGCGGTGCACGGCGCCCCGAAGCCGCCGCCGACCCGGATCACGCTGACGCTGCCGGTGATCCAGGGCTCGCGCGAGGTGTGGGTGGTGGCGGCCGGCGAGGAGAAGTCCGGCGCCGTCCGCCTGGCCCTGGAGGAGTCCGGCCCGGTGCAGGTCCCGGCGGCGGGCGCGCGCGCCCGCGGCCGCACCCTGTTCCTGCTGGACCGCGCGGCGGCCAGCAAGATCCCGCCCGGCCTGGGCCGCATCGCCTCCCCCTGACCCTCTGTCCTCCCGGGCCGCCGCCGGCGTTCGCCGAGGGCGGCCCCCGTCATGTCCGCGCCGTCATCGAGATCGCCAGTGGCGCCACCGCCCACGCGGCGAGCACCGCGACGGGTTTCCTGCTCAAGGACACCCCGCCCGCCGACCTGCTCCGGGGCATCGGGGTGGTCGCGGCGGGCGAGTCCCTCCTGGCTCCGACCGTCACCCGGCGCCCACCCCGCCCGGCGCCGGCGATGAAAGTTTCATCCCTTCGGCCCGGCCGGGCACGCCCCTCCCGTCTCCCCCCGGCACCGCTGCCGACCTGCGCCGACCCGTGGTTCATGACGGCCGGCGAGGCGTGGCGCGACCGGCTGTGAGCGGCGCCGGGGCCGGGGGTTCTTTCCGTGATCCCGGTGCTGTGCTTGAGTCGGCAGCATTCGGAAAGCGCTTACCGGGAGTTGGACGATGCGCCTCAGAACGCTCCTCGCTTGCGCCGGCCTCGTAGCCGGCACCCTCGCGGCGGTGTCACCCGCGCACGCCGCCTCCACCCGGTACGAGGCCGAATCCGCACCGGCGGTCTGCACCGGCGCCATCGAGTCCAACTGGGCCGGCTACTCCGGCAGCGGCTTCTGCAACGGCGCCAACGCCGCCGGCGCCCACGCCCAGTTCACCGTGACCGCCGGGGCCGGCGGCACCGCCACGCTCCGGATCCGCTTCGCCAACGGGACCACGAGTTCCCGGCCGGCCGGGCTGACCGTGAACGGCGCCGCGGCGGGGACCCTGTCCTTCGAGGGCACCGGCGCCTGGTCCACGTGGCAGACCGCGACCGTGACCGTCCCGGTGAACTCCGGCGCCAACACCGTCCGGCTGAACCCGACGACCTCCGCGGGCCTGCCCAACCTGGACTACCTGGACGCCGAGACCGGCGGCGAGCAGCCGGCGAACACCCTCTACGTGGCGACTAACGGCGACGACGCCGGCCCAGGGACCCTGGCCTCGCCGCTGCGCACGATCCAGCGGGCGGTGGACCTGGCGCAGCCCGGTCACACGATCCTCATCCGGGGCGGCACGTACGCGCCGGGCACGAACATCCGGATCCTCAAGGACGGCACTCCCGCGCAGCCGATCACCATGACCGCCCACGACGGCGAGCGGGTGATCATCGACGGCGAGAACATGCCCCACACGCCGGGCGCGGTCGGCTCCAGCATCCCGCGCGCCGAGCGCGGCGCCGTCCACATCGAAGGCGACCACTGGCGGCTGGCCGGGCTGGAGATCGTCAACGGCCCGTACGGGATCTTCGGCCTGGACGCCAGCGGCAACGTCTTCGACCGCCTGGTCACCAGGGACAACTACGAGTCGGGCCTGCACCTGCAGGGCGCGTCGAGCGGCAACCTGATCGTCGACCTCGACAGCCACGGCAACCGCGACCCGCGCAAGAACGGCGAGAGCGCCGACGGGGTCGCGATCAAGGAGGGGTCCGGCAGCGGCAACGTGATCCGCGGCGCCCGGCTGTGGAACAACTCCGACGACGGCCTGGACTTCTGGATGTTCCTCGGACAGGTCACCGTGGAGTCGTCCGTGGCCTGGGGCAACGGGTTCAACCGGTGGAACCTGCCTGACTACACCGGCGACGGCAACGGCTTCAAGCTCGGCGGCGGCGACCCGGACCCAGCGGTCGGCCATGCCGTGCGCAACTCCATGGCCTTCGACAACGCGGTGCACGGCTTCACCGACAACGGCAACCCCGGCCGGTTGGTGACCGACCGCAGCACCGCCTGGCGCAACGGCGGCACCGGCTTCGACTACGCCGACTCGGTCTCCGTCCTGACCAGGAACCTGTCGGTGGCGAACCGGACGCAGGCCGCGCCGGGCTCGTCGTCGAGCTCCGGCAACTCCTGGGACCTCGGCGGCACGTGGACGCTCGCGAGCACCGACAGCGGCACGATCACCGGCCCGCGCGCCGCGGACGGCTCGATCCGCTCCTCGTCCTTCCTGCGGCCCGCCAACGGCGCGGACGTCGGCGCCCGCCTCTGACCGACCTCACCAGCCACAGCGAGACCAGCCTGAGAAGACCAGCCTGAGAAGAGAGGTAAGACAAGGATGAGACGAGCAGGCGCATGGCGGCTCCCGGCCGCGCTGTCCACGGCGGCCCTGGTGGCCGCGCTGGGTGTGGCCTTACCGGCACTGAACGCCACGGCGGCCGTCGGCAGCGCCACCGGCTACGCGACCGCCAACGGCGGCACCACCGGCGGCGCGGGCGGGCAGACGGTGCGGGCCACCACGGGCACCGCCATCCACGCGGCCCTGTGCAACCGGGCCAGCAGCAGCACCCCGATCACCATCGAGGTCGAGGGCACCATCAACCACGGCAACACCACCAAGGTGTCGGGCGGAAGCTGCAACACCGCCGCCGGGGTGATCGAGCTCAAGCAGATCAGCAACGTCACGATCATCGGGGTCGGCAACGGCGCCGTCTTCGACCAGCTCGGCATCCACATCCGCGAGGCCAGCAACATCATCATCCAGAACGTGACCGTACGGAACGTCAAGAAGTCGGGCTCGCCCACCTCCAACGGCGGCGACGCCATCGGGATGGAGAGCGATGTACGCAACGTCTGGGTCGACCACGTCACCCTGGAGGCCTCGGGCGGCGAGTCGGAGGGGTTCGACGGCCTCTTCGACATGAAGGACAACACCCAGTACGTGACGCTGTCGTACAGCATTCTGCGCAACTCCGGCCGCGGCGGGCTCATCGGGTCCAGTGAGAGCGACCGTTCGAACGGCTTCGTCACCTTCCACCACAACCTGTACGAGAACATCGACTCCCGTACGCCCCTGCTGCGCGGCGGCATCGCGCACATCTACAACAACTCGTACGTGAGCATCCACGAGTCCGGCATCAACTCCCGGGCCGGGGGGCGGGCCAAGGTGGAGAACAACTACTTCAGGAACTCCAAGGACGTCCTGGGCACCTTCTACACCAGTGAGGCCGGCTACTGGCAGGTCGCCGGCAACATCTTCGACAACGTGACCTGGTCCAGCCGCAGCGGCGACAACAACCCGGCCGGGCCCAACCCGCAGTCCAACACCAGCGTGAGCGTCCCGTACGGCTACAGCATGGACGGGGCCTCGTGCGTGCCGAACGTCGTCGCCCAGACGGCGGGCGCCAACAAGGGCATGCGGGTGTCGAACGGCAGCTGCACGCCGCAGACACCGGGGCCGACCCCCACGAACAGCCCCACCCCGACGGTCAGCCCGACCCCGACGACCACGCCGACGGGCGGCGGGACCAACCTCAGCATCGGGGCCGGCGCCGACGGCTCCAGCAAGGCCTCCGGGACGAGCTACGGCAACGTGATCGACGGCAACGCGGGCACCCACTGGTCGCCGAGCGGCTCGACCGGTGACATCTCGGTCAAGTGGGGTTCGGCCAAGACGGTGTCCAGGGTCGTCATCCGTGAGGCGTCGGGCTCCTCGATCGGGTCCTGGCAGCTCGTCAACCACGACAATTCCGCCGTGCTGGCATCCGGCAGCGGGGCGGGCGCCATCACCTTCACCCCCACCACGCTGAAGAAGATCACCTTCCGGATCACCGGGTCGTCCGGCACGCCGAGGGTCGCCGAGTTCGAGACCTACGCCGGGTAGCGACCGATTCGCCGCCTGATCGGGGCGGGGCCGCCTTCGGGCAGCCCCGCCCTTTCGGCTGGTTCGGGCGACGTGGAAGCCCCCCGCCGGAAGGGCCGTGACCGCCCTGGCCGGGGAGCGGGACTCTCACCGGCTCCCCGCGGGCTTGCGGTAGGTGACGAGCTTGTCGTCCTTCCCCGGGTACGCCATGATCAGCAGCCGCTGGGTGCCCCTCTCCTCGCCCTTCCACGGGAACCAGGCGTGGTGGACGCGGATGCGGTAGCGGCCCCGGCGGCCGTCGGGCGACAGGTCGGGCAGTACGATGCCGGCCAGGACGTCTTGGAACACCAGCTCGCCGTCCGTGCTGGTGTAGCCGGCCTCGGTGACGTGGTCCCAGCCCTTCGTCTCCACCGGCGGGCGGCGGGAGTACGTCTCCAGGGTGACGCAGAGGTGGTACTCGGAGTCCACCGACACCGTCAGGTGCCCGGGGCCGGACTCGACCAGGTCGTCGTGCCGGCCGCCGCCGGAATCGCCGGTGCCCGCCGTGTCCCGCATCTCCAGTCCGGTCTCCGGCCACACCGGGTCATCGAGCCGGACCGCCTTGACGGGCTCGATGAGCGGACGGTGACGCGGGGTGGCGGCGCACTTGGCCCGCTCCTCGGCATGGAACGCGGCGAACTCCTGGTCGTCCGCCTCCCGCTCGGTCTTGACCTTCGCCGCGGCGGCGGGGCAGATGTGGTCGATCGCCCAGTACAGGTCCCGGACCCGCAGTCCTTCCTCGGACTCGACCCGGGCCAGCTCGCGCGGGTCGTCACGGGTGTAGACACCGCACAGGCTCCGGCCGTAGGCGAGCAGCGCCTGGTCGGGCATGGTGGCGGGGATGTCCAGGACCTGGCCGGTGCGTACCTCGCAGATGAACGCGCGCTCGCCCGTGAGCGGCGCGGGCTCCACCTCCGTATGCCGGCGGTCCGGTGGTGAACAGTCCGCGGCGGTGGTGACCGGGCCCTGCGACCGGTCGGCGGCCGGGACGAAGACCAGCGCCACGGCCGTGGCGAGCGCCATCGCGAACACCCGGCGCCCCCGCCGGGCGGCGAGCGGGGCCGCGTACAGGAGGAACAGGACGAGGGCGGAGACCGCGAGCGCCGCGCTGTACCAGAGCGGCGAGAGGCCGAACACGAGCTGACCGTCCAGGCCCCCGCCGAACTGCCCGTCCGGGTAGACGGCGAGCCGCTCCTCGGCCATCTCGGGAACGACCTGCCAGTCCTCCTCCGGCCGCGCCGTGAGCGCCGTCACGACGCCCGCCGCGGCGGCGAGGACCAGGAACAGGATCGTGCCGGTCAGCAGCCGCCTGCTCCTGCGGATGACGGCCACCAGGACGAGCACGGCCGGGGCGCCCACCCCGACGAGCACGTCCACGGCGACCCAGGCCAGGCCCGCCGGGTAACTGGAGTACTCGCGGAAGAACATGTCCACCGCGCCCCTGGGGCCGGTCCAGAAGGGCATCCCCTGGGCGAGGTTGACGGCGGCCGGGACCGACGGCAGCACCACGGCCACGGCGGCGAGCGGCCACGGGCGCACCGCCGCCCGCTCGCCCCGGCGCGTGGACGGCTCCGGTGGCGGCCCGGCCAGTTCGTGGGCCGTCCGCGCCATCCAGATCAGCTCGAAGACGCTCAGGATGGTGCGGACCATGAGGATCACCGTGCCGTGGTCCGCGATGCCGCCGAACCCGACGATCATGAACGATCCGGACGACAGCGACGCCAGCACCGCCGCGACCATGCCCGCCCGCACGGTGCCCCGGCTCCAGCGCCCGTCCCGGGCCTGCCCGATCAGCACCGGCACCACCCACAGCAAGTGGAGCACGTTGCCCAGCCGCGGCAGGTCCCAGTACTGCCCCAGGCCGTAGGCGACGATGGCGACCAGGTCCACGGCGGTGTCGGCCAGGCCCGCCACGAGTGCCACGATCCGCAGCCACCGGGGGACGGATCCGGCGAGGACCACCAAGAACAGCCAGACGATGGCGAACTGGGTCAACGTGCCGGGCAGTTCGAGCCACCACTGGTACGGGATCGGCGCCTCGTACGCCAGGGCGCAGGCAAGGCTCACGTACAGCGCGGCCCGCAGCAGCCGCACCGGCCGCGCCAGGACAGGCGCCTCGCCGGCCCGCCGCCCGCGCAGGATCTGCCACAGGGCCCAGCCGGTCAGGATCCCGCCCCCGGCCAGGATGACCTCCACCCACCAGGTGTAGGGCACCATGTCCGTGCCCCAGCCGTGCGCGACGAGCGCCCGCAGCACGGCGGCGTCGCCGGTGACCAGCGCGAAGACGCCGGCGACCACGGCGGCGCCCCCGAAGGCGACGGCGATCGGGGCGGCGATCCAGCCGAAACGGTAACGGCGCACGGGACATCTCCCGAGAAGGGGAACGGGTGAACGAAAGGCGATCAACCCTAGCGAGCCGTCCTGAGAACGATCAACGCCGCGGCAGGAGGAACGAGCCGCCTGGTGACGACGTCAGGCGGGCGGGGTGGTGAGGCAGGCGTGCAGGCGGCGGGCCTGGCGGACGAGTTCGCTGCCGGGTCGGCGGCTCGCCAGTTCGGCGATCATCGGCAACTCGCCCCGCGCACCCACCCAGGAGGCCACGTCGGCCGCGAGCGACACCATCCGGGTGTGCCCCGCGGTGGCCCGCTCCCCCGGCCCCGGCAGAGAGGCGGTCAGCCAGCCGGCCATCACCTCCCACACCTCCCGGTGCGCGCCCTTCAGCGCCGCCTCCCTGAGCGCCGCGAGAGCGCGCTTCGGCCCTTCCCCGCCGTGCCGCAGCACCTCGGCGAGTCGCCGGCCGGCCTCCTCCCCCGCCACACCGCCCCCCGCGGCCAGTCGCAGGAACGCCTCCACCGCCAGGTCCCGGCCGTCGTCGACCAGCGAGTACGCCAGCATCAACGACATCCCGGGCCCCGCCGGGCCGTCGCCGTCGGCCAGCAGGGCGACGTCGGCGGGTTTGTACGCGCCGAAGTACCCGTACGTCGCCGGGTACCGTACGCAGCGGGCGGCGACCAGCTCGCGGTGCCCGGCGAAGACGGCGAGGGTCCGGCCGAGCTCCTCCTCGTGCCAGCGGTGCACCAGCAGGTCGCCCAGCACCTCTTGATACTCGGGCCCGGACGAGAACTCCGAGAACGTGTGGGGCCTGTCCAGGTGCTCCCCCCTGTGGAGCGTCACCACGGGGTCGGCGGGCCGGTCGGTGAGCCAGCGGGCGACCCGGCGTCCCGCCTCACCGGTCAGCCGCGCCGCGCGGGCGGCCACCTCGGGCTCCACGGACCGCCCCAGCCGCAGCAGCGCCTGCCGCAGGTCCACGGGCAGCGCCTCGACGCCGGCGCGCTCGTACCCTTCGAGCCGCTCCACCAGCGTCCCCGGGTCGAGCAGCCCGTTGACCCGGGTGGGCGTGGCCAGCAGGTACGGCGGCAGCCGCCGCTCGACCAGGGCCTGGTAGACCTCGGCGTACCGGATGAGCGGCATCAGCTTCCAGACCGCGGCGTGCGTCATCTCCGGGATCCGCCTCGCCACCGGGGCGGCGTCCCGGATCCGGCTCTCGGCCCCCGGATCGGTCAGCTCCCTGATCATCGCGCCGGCCCACGTGCTCGCGTGCCACCACGGCGCTCCCCTGAACTCGTTGTCGGGGGTCGCGTGCCGGGTCAGCGCGGCGGGCAGCCGGTCGCGTTCCCGCCCCGCGAAGAGCCTGACGAAGGCGTCCAGCCAGCGCTCGGTCCTGATCCAGCTGGACTCCTTGGGCATGAAGTTGCCCAGCTCACCGGGAGTGCGGAGCGGCGGCGGCATCGGGGCGGCCTGGGGCGCGGGCGGCAGCGTGCCGGGCGTGAACGTCTCCGGCTCCGGCTCCGCCGCCACGTCGCCTCCGAAGGCCGCGGCCAGCGCGGCTCCCTGGTGGGCGGGGAGCGTCGCCACCGCCTCGCGCAGTGTCTCGGCTCCGGCCGGCCCGAACCGGGCCGCGTGCTTGACGGCCAGCCTCACCGCGCGCTCGCGGGCGCCGGCGGCCTCGCAGAGCAGGGCGGCGGCCAGCGCGGGCGCGTAGGCGTCGAGGTCGTCGTCGCCGTCCTTGAGCAGCCGGTCGAGCCAGGCCAGGCCGGCCCGTACGAGCTTGCCCTCCTTGCGGAACAGCAGACCCTGGACGGCCTCGCCGGCGTCGGCGGCGGGCACCGGACCGCCCCGCTGGACCTGCTTGAGCGCCAGGTCGGCGACGTTGGCCGCGGACGCGGGCAGCAGCGCCAGGTAGTCGCCCAGGCGGTCGGCGACCTCCTCGGGGGCGGGGTCGAGCCGCTCGTGGAGACGGACGAAGAAGCGCAGGCCGGTGGCCTCGCCGCCGCGCAGGAACCGGGTGAGGCAGCCGTCGAGCAGCACCTGCCGGGCGATCCTGCCGGTACGGGCGAGCTCGGCGAGTGCGGCGGGCCAGGCGTCGTCGGTGAGCAGCCGGCCCGCGCCCTCGGTCTCGAACAGCCTGGGCACCATCGTGTCCAGGAGCGGGTCGCCGGACAGCCGGTCGGGCGGGGTGCCGACGATCCAGGCGAGGGTGAGCGGGTCGTGCGCGGGCGGGACGGCGCCCGTGTGGCGCAGCAGCCTCAGGGCGAGCTGGACGCGCCGGTCGCGGGTGGGGCGGGTACCGCGCAGCCGCAGCGCGAAGCGTACGGCGAGGTCCTGCTGCCAGGCGACCGGCCGGGCCGACACGACGTCGAGGATGAACGGCACGTCGTCGCGCCCGGGCTCGTCCCACTGGCGCTGCAGGTCTGGCCTGCTGAGCCAGGTGGCGACAGCGGCGGCGCCCACGATGGTGGCGGCCCCGGCGACCCGCATCGGCTCGATCCAGAGGTCATGCCGCGACCAGCGGACGTGCTCGTGGTACTCGGGTAACTCGTACATCGACCGGCCCCTCCTGCCGGCGAGCTCACGGACCGCGGCCATGCGCTGTTCGGCGCGCTCGTGCTCCCTGCGCCGGCCGGCCTCCTGGGCGACCGGCAGGTGTCCCGGCAGGGCGGCGGCCACTTCGCGGCGCTGCTCGTCGTCGAGCCCCGTCACCAGCTTGACCACGGCGGGCGTGTCTACCGCCTCGATGGCGGCCCTGACCTCTTCCCAGGCGTTCGTCATGATCGGGACCTTAGGGTGTCCCGCCGACAAATCGCGGGATCGTCAGGCGGCCAGGGCGTCGATCTCGGCCAGGAGTGCCTTCTTGCGCTCCCGAGCCAGGTAGGACGCCGTCACCGCGTTGCGGGCGAGCTGGGCCAGCTCCGTACGGCCGAGGCCGAAGACGCGGGCCGCCACGCGGTACTCGCCGGCCAGGGTGGTGGCGAACATGGGCGGGTCGTCGCTGTTGAGCGTGACGAACAGGCCCTCCTCCAGCAGGCGCGGCAGCGGGTGGTCCTCGATCCGCGCCACCTGGCCGGTGCACACGTTGGAGGTGGGGCACACGTCCAGCGGGAGCTGCGTCTCGCGCAGGTGGGCGACGAGCCGGGGATCGGCCAGGCACGCGATGCCGTGACCGACGCGCTCGGCGCCGAGGCCCTCGATGACCTCCCAGACGGTCTCGGGCCCGGTCATCTCGCCGCCGTGCGGGACGCTGTGCAGCCCCGCCGCCCGCGCGGCGGCGAACGCGTCGCGGAAGGCGTCGCGGTAGCGGGGCCGCCGCTGCTCGATCCCGCCCAGGCCGAAACCTACCAATGCCGCGGGAGGTTCTTCGAGCGCGTGGTCGAGCGTGATCTTCGCGGCCTCCTCGCCGAACTCGCCGGGGATGTCGAAGATGTACGCGATCTCGACCCCGTGCTCGTCGAGCGACCGCCGCGCGGCCAGGTCGAGCGCCCGGGTGACCTCGCCTCTGGGGATCCCGGTGATGTGGTGCGCGTACGGGGTGACCTGCAGCTCGGCATAGCGCCCGCCCTGTCCCGCCAGGTCGCGGGCCAGCCCGGTGACGAGAGTGGCGATGTCCTCCGGCTCGCGGACCAGCGCGTTGACGGCCGCGTACACCTGGGCGAAGTGCGGGAAGTCGCGGAAGGTGTAGAACGCGCGCAGCTCCTCCTCGCTCGTGGGCACGCCGTTGCCGGGGTGGCGGCGGGCCAGCTCCAGCACGGTGGGCACGGAGGCGGATCCGACCAGGTGGACGTGGAGTTCGACCTTGGGCAGGGCGTCGATGAAGGCGTCGATGGTCATGCCGACGACCTTAGGCCGGGCCCGGCTTCGCCCGGAAGGTTTTCCGCCTGAATCTGCCATCATCTTGTCAGATTCTCCCTGACCCTCGGCTGGCTCTGCGGCACTCCTCCCACCGTGCGGACACCGGTCCTCACATCGGCGACCTCGTATTCATGTCCGTCCTCCTGGTGCTGGCGACGTCCGGCGCTCCGCCCGGCCACGCGCACGGGGGCGGTTCGCTAGCCGTGGTGGACCTGGACCTGCGACCTTGTCCGCGTCCTGCCCGAGCGGGGCAGGAGCCGAAGGGGAACCGGCGACGAGCTGTGCTCGGCCGGGATGGCGGCCGGCATGACCTTCGTGGCCGCGCTGTCGTACATGGCCGCGCCGTCGTACATGGCCGCGCCGTCGTACATAGCCGCGCCGTCGTACATAGCCGGCGGCGCCTCTGCCCCGGGAGACGTTAGCCGTCCAGTCGGGCGCGGGCGTGGCGTTCCTCGCGGCGGGCCACGTCGAGCCGGTGGGCCGCGGCCTCCAGCCGTTTGCGCGCCTTGGCCAGCCTCTTCTCCAGCCGGGCCACCTTGTCGGCGCGCTCGCCGTGCTCCTGCTCGGCCTCGGCCAGGGCCCCGCTCCACTCGCGGTGCGCGGCCTCGGCCTCCGCCCGCTCCTTCGCTTCCCTGGCCTCGGCCTCCGCCCGCTCCTTCGCCTTCCGGGCCTCGTCCTCCGGCGGGGGCGGCTTCTTCCTGCGGGCCGCCGGAGCGGCGCTCACGGGAGCGGGCGCGAAACCGCTGTAGCTGAGCGGCTTGGCCAGGCGGCCGCGGCGCACCTCATCGGCGGCGTCCGCGTCCACGACGGCGGCGTCGAGCGTCTGGTCCACCTCCGCCGCGGCGGCGGCCGACAGGTCCGCCGTCTCCCTGATCAGCCGGGACAGCCGGCCGGTCACCTCGCCGCGCCGCCGGGTCGCCGCGGCCAGCGCGTCGGAGTCCTGGGCCGCCCACGCCGCGCGCAGCTCCTCACCGACGGCCAGCAGCTCGCCCAGCTCGTCCGCGTGCTCGCGGGCGGCGCGGTTCACCGCCCAGGCGGAGACGGTGGGCTTGCGCAGCTTGCCGATCTCGCGGGCCAGCGCGGCGTCGCCCGCCTCCTTGGCCGCCCGGGCCTCGGCGGTGCGGGCCGCGGTGAAATCGGACGGCGGCAGCGCGTACAGCCGCCCGGTGACCTCATCAAGATCCACACATGTGAGGTACCCCACATGGCCGGTTTTCTAGCGCATAGTGGAGACAGCCCACTCGAACGGAGGCCGCCCGTGTTCGAGCGCTTCACCGACCGTGCCCGCCAGGTCGTCGTCCTCGCCCAGGTGGAGGCCAGGGCCATGCGTCACAACTACATCGGCACCGAGCACCTGCTGCTCGGTCTCATGCGGGAGGGCGAGGGGGCGTCCGCGCGCGTGCTGGCCGACTGCGGGGCGAGCCTGGAGCCGGTGCGGGAGTTCGTGGTGCGCGAGATCGGCACCGGCGAGAGCGGGCCCGACGAGCACATCCCGTTCACCCCCAGGGCCAAGAAGGTGCTGGAGCTGTCGCTGCGCGAGGCGTTGCAGCTCCGCCACACCTACATCTCCAGCGAGCACATCCTGCTAGGCCTGCTCAAGGAGGGCCAGGGCCTGGGCGCGCAGGCGCTCGCGGCGACGGGGGCCGACTTCGTCGCGATACGGCAGCGCGTCCTGGACCGGCTGGACCGGGGCCCGAAGGAGCGGCCGGGTGAGACGTACTTCACCGCGAGTTCGACGGTGGCCCAGCGGCTCGCGCAGATCCAGGAGAGCCTCGAACGCATCGAGCGGCATCTCGGCATCGGGCCGGAGCCCGGCCCGTCAGACTGACGTCATGGCGCCGACGGGCAGCCGCCCCTCCACCACGCCGGGGTCGTCGGTGTAGGCGAGCGTGGCGCCCAGCGAGACGAGCAGCCTGCGCATGCGTACGTTGTCGGCGAGCATGGAGGTCCTGACCTCGGCGTAGCCCAGGTCCCTGGCCTCCCGCACGAGCGCCCTGGCCATGACCGAGCCCAGCCCGCGCCCCTGCCAGCGGTCCTCGACCAGGAACGCCATCTCGGCGATGCCCGGATCGGCGGTGAAGACGAGGTTGGCCAGCGCGACCACCTGCCCGTCGTTGCCCGCCACCAGCGAGTGGCCGCGGCGGCGATCGCACAGCCGCTCGAACATGCGCGGCGGCAGCGACGGCATCGCGGTGAAGTAGCGGAACCGGCGCGACTCCGGCGAGCAACGGTCGTGCAGGTCGCGTACCGCCTCGCGGTAGACCGGGGTGAGCGGCTTGATCACGACCTCGGCGCCGTCGGCCAGCTTGACCGCGGTCTCACCGCCCGCCTGCTCCACGGGCGGCTGGGCCAGCCGGGCGAAGGAGGCGGCCCTGGCAGCCTCGGTCAGGGTGAACGGCAGCTCCGCGCGACGCAGCCGCACGGCTCTCTTGGCCGCGACCGGCACGACAAGCTGGGTCGGATCAGGCAAATCACTCACCGCATCACCATAGGTCCACCTGGCGTCGTCCGCGCGCAGCAGCTCCGCCAGCAGCTCGGGGAGCCGCCACGGCATGGCGCGCAGCCGGGAGGCGAGCAGGAGGGCGCGGGTGGGCTCGTCGGTCAGCTCGTGCGCGGTCGCGGGCACGACCACGACGCGCCGCCCGCCGGCCGCTTCGAGCGCCTCGCGCACCGTCTCGGGGTTCGCGGGGATGTCGGCGACGAACTCGTCCACGGTGCCGTCAGGGTCGGACTGGACGCTCAGGCCGAGAATGTTGCCACCCCGCTCGGCGAGCGCGGCGGCGAGGGAGGCGAGTCGTCCGGGACGCTCGTCGACGGTGGTGCGGATGCGCAGAAATCCCATATGAGAAGGATGCCGGGTACCTGTTACGTTGCCGCTAACGTCGTGTTTCACCGCTCAACTACCTGTACGAAAGAGCAGGCCGCATGAACATACTCTTCCGAGGCGGACGCGTGTTCACCGCGAAGGGCGACTTCGCCGAGTCCGTCCTAGTGCGCGACGGAGTGATCGCCGCCGTCGGCGCCGAGCGGGAGCTGTCCGCCCGGGCGCCCGGGCACGAGACCGTGGACCTGGACGGCGGCCTGCTGACGCCCGGCTTCACCGACGCGCACATGCACCCGGTCCAGGCGGGCCTGGAGCGGGCCCGATGCGACCTCTCGGAACGGTACGGGCTGGACGAGTATCTTGACGCCGTCCGCGCCTACGCGGACGCGCACCCGGACAGGGCCTGGATCGACGGCGGCGGCTGGGACATGTCCGCCTTCCCCGGCGGGCTGCCCAGGCGCGAGCAACTGGACTTCCTGGACCGGCCCGCCTACCTGATCCAGCGCGACCACCACGCCGCCTGGGTCAACGGCCGCGCGCTGGAACGGGCCGGGATCGGGAAGGACACGCCCGACCCCGCCGACGGCCGGATCGAGCGCGACCCGGACGGCACCCCCACGGGCGTGCTGCACGAGGGCGCGATGGACCTCGTCGGCCTGCTCACCCCGCGCCCCACCGCAGCGGACCTGGACGCCGCCCTGATGGACGCCCAGGCGCACCTGTTCACGCTGGGCATCACGGGCTGGCAGGACGCGATCGTGGGCTCGTACGCCGGCTCGGACGACCAGTTGCCCGCCTACCTGTCCGCGGCCCGCTCAGGGCGGCTCAGGGCGCGCGTGGTGGGCGCGCTGTGGTGGGACCGCACCCGCGGCCTGGACCAGATCGACGACCTGCTCTCACGACGGGCGTCGGCCGAGGGGCTGGACCGGTTCGCCGCCACCTCGATCAAGATCATGCAGGACGGCATCACGGAGAACTTCACCGCCGCCACGCTGGAGCCCTACTGCCGGTGCGGCGGCACGGGCCTGTCGTACGTGGATCCGGCCAAGCTCAGGGAGTACGTCGCCGAGCTCGACCGGCTCGGCTTCCAGGTGCACGTCCACGCGATCGGCGAGCGCGCGGTGCGGGAGGCACTCGACGGCTTCGCCGGCACCGATCCGGCCAACCGCCACCACATCGCGCACCTGCAGATCATCGAGCCGTCGGACGTGCCGCGCTTCGCCGAGCTGGGCGTGACGGCCAACCTGCAGCCGCTGTGGGCCACCCACCATCTGCAGATGGACGAGCTGACGCTGCCGTTCCTCGGCGAGCCGCGCTCGTCCTGGCAGTATCCGTTCGCGGACCTGCTCCGCCACGGCACCCGGTTCTGCGCCGGCAGCGACTGGCCGGTGTCGAACGCCGACCCGCTGCAGGGCATGCACGTGGCCGTCAACCGCACCGAACCGGGCGGGTCCGTGCACGCCGGCTACCCGACGGCGCAGACGCCGTTCCTGCCCGAGCAGCGCGTCGACCTGGCCACCGCGATGACCGCGTACACGGCGGGCTCGGCGTGGATCAACCGCTCCCCCGCCGGGAAGATCGAGCCGGGCCGCCCCGCCGACCTCGTGGTGCTCGACCGCGACCCGTTCGCCCTGCCGGCCGAGGACATCTGGACCACCCGCGTCCGCATGACGTTCGTCGACGGCGAGGCCGTGTACGAGAAGGCCTGAACGCGCCGAAGGGCCCCGGCGCGACGCCGGGGCCCTTCGGGTGGTCTGGCCCTACCAGGGGGACTTGTTGTTGCGCAGCCGCTCCAGGGCTTCCTGGAGGATGGCCTTGCCGTCCTTGTCGCTCCTGCGCTCTTTCACGTAGGCGAGGTGCGTCTTGTAGGGCTCGTTCTTCGGGGGGGCAGGCGGCGCATTCTCATCCTGACCGGCCGGGAGGCCACAACGCGGGCAGTCCCACAGCTCGGGGATCGCTGCGTCGCTGGCGAAGCTGGGGCGCGTTTCGTGCATGTTGGCGCACCAGAACGAGACCCGCACTCTCGGAGCCGCTTCGCCGCGCTCGGCCTCCCCCATAGGACCGGCACCGACTCGGCTGCCACGGATCGCGTTGCCACTACCCACGGATGAACTCCTCGCTCGATCGCCCCGTGAGCCACGGGGGGAGAATCACTGTCACGCGTTCTGTCTGGCCTCAGGGCTTGACGAGCAGGCCCAGAGCGATGATGCAGACGAACCAGACCACTCCCGTGATGACGGTGAGCCGGTCGAGGTTACGCTCCACCACCGAGGAACCGCCGAAGTTCGACGAGAAACCGCCGCCGAACATGTCAGACAGGCCGCCACCCTTGCCCTTGTGGAGCAGGACGAGCAAGATCATCAGCAGGCTCGTCAGGATGAGGGCGATGGAGATTCCGAGTTCCACGGTATGCCTAGTCCTTCAATGGTTTGGTACGCGTGACGATTCAGACTTGCCTCTAGAGGGTACGACCTCATGTCAAGTCGCACCCACCGAACGGCTCAGTTAGCCTGCCATATCCGAGAATCGGCAGATCTTCACGAACTCCCCGGCGTCGATGCTGGCTCCACCCACGAGCGCACCGTCGACATCCGGCTGAGCCATGATCCCCGCGATGTTCGCCGACTTGACCGAGCCTCCGTAAAGGATACGGACCGCCGAGGCCACTTCGGGGTCGTACAGCTCCGCGAGTCGCTGCCGCAGTGCGCCGCAGACCTCCTGGGCGTCGTCGGGAGTGGCCACCTCGCCGGTGCCGATCGCCCACACCGGCTCGTAGGCCACCACGATCGACTTCGCCTGCTCGGCGGGGACCTTGCGCAGCGCCCCGTCGAGCTGGCCGAGCGAGTGGGCGATGTGACCGCCCGCCTGGCGCACCTCCAGCCCTTCGCCCACGCACAGGATCGGCGTCAGCGAGTGGCGGAGCGCGGCCAGCACCTTGGCGTTGACGAGGTCGTCGTCCTCGCGGTGGTACTGCCTGCGCTCCGAGTGACCGACGGTCACGAACGTGCAGCCCAGCTTGGCGAGCATGACGCCGGAGATCTCGCCGGTGTAGGCGCCGGCGTCGTGCGGCGACAGGTCCTGCGCGCCGTAGACGATGCGCAGCTTGTCGCCGTCGACGAGCGTCTGCACGCTGCGCAGGTCGGTGAACGGCGGCAGGACCGCCACCTCGGCGCGGTCGAAGTCCTTGTCGTTGAGCGCGAAGGCCATCTTCTGGACCAGCGCGATCGCCTCAAGGTGGTTGAGGTTCATCTTCCAGTTGCCGGCGATGAGGGGCTTTCTCACGCTCAGTCCTCCAAAGCGGCGAGTCCGGGGAGGGTCTTGCCCTCAAGGTATTCCAAGCTGGCCCCGCCACCGGTGGAGATGTGCGAGAAGCCGTCTTCAGGCAGGCCGAGCCTGCGCACCGCGGCCGCCGAGTCGCCGCCGCCCACCACGGTGAAGGCGTCGGACGAGATCAGCGCCTCGGCCACCGCGCGGGTGCCGCCGGCGAACGCGTCGAACTCGAACACGCCCATCGGGCCGTTCCAGAACACGGTCCTGGCGTCCGCCAGCTTGCCGGCGAACAGCTCCCGCGTACGGGGCCCGATGTCGAGCCCCTGCCGGTCGGCGGGGATCGCGTCGGCGGGCACCACGTCGAAGGCGGCGTCGGCGGCGAAGTGGGTGGCGGCCAGCACGTCGACCGGCAGCACCAGGTCGACGCCGCGCTCGGCCGCCTCGGTCAGGAAGCCGCGGACCTGGTCGAGCTGGTCCTCCTGGAGCAGCGACCCGCCGACCTCGTGGCCCTGGGCCTTGAGGAAGGTGTAGGCCATGCCGCCGCCGATCAGGAGCCGGTCGACGCGGGTGAGCAGGTTGGCGATGACGCCGAGCTTGTCGCTCACCTTGGCGCCGCCGAGCACGACCACGTAGGGCCGCTCGGTGTCCTCGGTCAGCTTCCGCAGCACGTCGACCTCGGCCGCGATCAGCCCGCCCGCCGCGTGCGGCAGCAGCGCCGGCACGTCGTAGACGCTGGCGTGCTTGCGGTGCACGGCGCCGAACCCGTCGCCCACGTAGAGCTCGGCCAGCCCGGCCAGCCGCTCGGCGAAGGCGCGACGCTCGGCGTCGTCCTTGGCCGTCTCGCCGGGCTCGAAGCGGAGGTTCTCCAGCAGGGCCACCTGGCCCTCCTGGAGGCCCTCCACGGTGGCCCTGGCGCCGTCGCCCGCCACGTCGGAGGCGAAGGCGACGTCCTGGCCGAGAAGCTCGCCCAGCCGCCGGGCCACCGGCCGCAGCGAGAACTCCGGCTTGACCTGCCCCTTGGGCCTGCCCAGGTGGGCGCAGACGATGACCTTCGCCCCGTTGCCCGCGAGGGCCCGGACGGTGGGCAGCGACGCGCGGATGCGACCGTCGTCGGTGATCGTCTCACCGTCGAGCGGCACGTTGAGGTCCGCGCGCACGAGCACGCGCCGGCCCTTCACGTCGAGATCGTCGAGATTGCGCAACTGGCTCCCTTTCCTCGCTCGCCCGTCGTCCTACAGGTCCGCGCCCACCAGCTCGATGAGGTCGACCAGGCGGTTGGAGTAGCCCCACTCGTTGTCGTACCAGCCGACGACCTTGACCTGGTTGCCGATGACCTTGGTGAGGCCGGCGTCGAAGATGCAGGAGGCCGGGTCGGTGACGATGTCGGCGGAGACGATCGGGTCCTCGGTGTAGGTGAGGATGCCCTTGAGCGGGCCGTCGGCGGCGGCCTTGACCGCGGCGTTGACCTCCTCGACCGTGACGTCACGGCTGACGTCGATGGTGAGGTCGGTGGCCGAGCCGGTGGGGATCGGCACGCGCATGGCGAAGCCGTCGAGCTTGCCCTTGAGCTCCGGCAGCACGAGGCCGATGGCCTTGGCGGCGCCGGTGGAGGTGGGCACCACGTTGAGCGCGGCGGCGCGGGCGCGACGCAGGTCCTTGTGCGGGCCGTCCTGGAGGTTCTGGTCCTGCGTGTAGGCGTGGATGGTGGTCATAAGGCCCTTCTCGATGGTGAAGGCGTCGTGCAGGACCTTCGCCATCGGGGCCAGGCAGTTGGTGGTGCAGGAGGCGTTGGAGATGACGGTGTGCTGGGCCGGGTCGTAGGCGGTGTGGTTGACGCCCATGACGACCGTCACGTCTTCGTTCTTGGCCGGCGCGGAGATGATGACCTTCTTGGCGCCGTTGTCGGCGTGGACCCTGGCCTTGGTCGCGTCGGTGAACAGGCCGGTCGACTCGACGACCACGTCGACCCCGAGGTCGCCCCAGGGCAGCTTGGCCGGGTCGCGCTCCTCGAAGACCTTCATGGCCTTGCCGTCGACGGTGATCTCGTCGCTGGAAGCCTTCACCTCGTACGGGAGGCGGCCCAGGATGCTGTCGTACTTCAGCAGGTGGGCCAGCGTCGCGTTGTCGGTGAGGTCGTTGACAGCGACGATCTCGATGTCCTTGCCACTGGCGGCCACCGCGCGCCAGAAGTTGCGACCGATGCGGCCGAAGCCGTTGACGCCTACGCGGATGCTCACGGAACCGATCTCCTCGTACGTGATGGCGGGCTGATACCTCAACTCCAGAAACCCTATCGGACCTAAATTGGTTTAGACCACGCGGTCCCGCCTCGCCGTGAATGGCGGTTCGTTACGCGCGCTTTGTGCACTTCGAGTAAAGTGCCCGACTCATCGGAGTAAACTCGGGCATTCTCTGGGGGCTGAGATGTCAAGACAACGATCCGGCCTGCTTTCAGGCCTGGTCATCGGCTTGATCACGATGCTGATCTGCACTGCCGGATTCGGGACCGCCGTCATCTTCATGGACCGGCTGCCCTCGTCGCTGCGCGCCTTCGGGGACGGGATCCCGGTCCTCGCCGCGCTCGCGTTCGTCGTGGGCGTACTCGTCGGCTGGGCCATCCGCCTCGTCCGCCCCCGCAGCGTCCTGCTGTCCTTCTTCGCGGCCCTGTTCGCGGCCGCGGCCGTGCCCGGGGGCCTGATCGTCATGGGCGCGTACGTGTTCTCGACCGTCGGCGCGCAGCGCTTCGGCGCGGACACCGCGGCCGCGCCGCTGACCCTTCAGGGCTTCCTCGACGCGCTCCCGGGCGCCGCCCGGCAGTTCTGGAACTCGCTCGACCCCTCGTGGCCGCTGCCGGCCATCATGGCGGCCGCCGCCCTGCCCGCGTTCGTCCTCGTACTCTCCCGCGCCCTGCGCCTGCGGCGTACGGGCAGGCACGCCGCGGCCGAGAAGCCGCAGCGGGACCCGGAGGAGACGGCGGAGAAGGAGCCGGAGCCCGAGTACCGGGCTC
Source organism: Nonomuraea sp. NPDC050478 (assembly GCF_044458265.1). Lineage (NCBI taxonomy): Bacteria > Bacillati > Actinomycetota > Actinomycetes > Streptosporangiales > Streptosporangiaceae > Nonomuraea > Nonomuraea sp. NPDC050478. Next base: position 592,843 of record NZ_JBITHT010000007.1, read on the forward strand.
CGTTCGAGCCGCTCCAGCCGCCCAAGCAGGACCCGACCGCGACCGGCAGCTTCTTCCTCCCGCCGGACCGCGGCCAGGCCTGAGCGCCGCTCAGGACGTCAGCATGTCGACCGTGAGGTTGGCCTCGGTGCTGGGGATGCCGAGGTCGGCCGCGCGCTTGTCGGCCATGGCCAGCAGCCGGCGGATCCGCCCGGCGATCGCGTCCTTGGTCAGCGGCGGGTCGGCGAGCTGGCCCAGCTCCTCCAGGGACGCCTGCTTGTGCTCCACCCGCAGCCGGCCCGCGACCACCAGGTGCACCGGCGCCTCGTCGCCGAGGATCTCCAGCGCCCGCTGCACCCGCGCGCCCGCCGCCACCGCCGCCCTGGCGGAGCGGCGCAGGTTGGCGTCGTCGAAGTTGGCCAGCCGGTTGGCGGTCGCCCTGACCTCGCGGCGCATCCGCCGGTCCTCCCACATCAGCACGCTGTCGTGGGCGCCGAGCCTGGTCAGCAGGGCGCTGATGGCGTCGCCGTCGCGCACCACGACCCGGTCGACGCCGCGCACCTCGCGCGCCTTGGCGTGGATCTTCAGCCGCCTGGCCGAGCCCACCAGCGCCAGCGCGGCCTCCGGACCCGGGCACGTCACTTCGAGCGACATCGAACGCCCCGGCTCGGTGAGCGACCCGTGGGCGAGGAACGCGCCGCGCCAGGCCGCCTCCGCGTCGCACGAGGCGCCCGCCACCACCTGCCGCGGCAGGCCCCGCACCGGCCGCCCGTGGTTGTCGATCAGTCCCGTCTGCCGGGCCAGCGCCTCACCGTCGCGGTAGACGCGCACGACGTAGCGAGACCCCTTGCGCAGCCCTGCGGGAGCCAGCACCAGCACCTCGGCCTTGTGGCCGAACACCTCCCCGATGTCCTTGATCAGCCGCCGCGCGGTGGCGTTGGTGTCGAGCTCCGCCTCGATTACGATGCGCCCTCCCACGAGGTGCAGGCCGCTGGCGAACCGCAGCAGCGTCGACACCTCCGCCTTCCGGCAGCAGGGCTTGAGCACAGACAGTCGGCTCAGCTCGTCCTTCACCACACCCGTCATCGCCATGAGCGTTAGTCCTCCCCCAAACAGACCGGCTCACAGCATCCTCTCGCACCTTCGCGCCACGCCGACCAGGATCAACGCTTCTGGAGGAAAATCTCGTCCAGGACGGAGGCAAGACGTCGTGGGTCGTGCCGGGGGGAGCCGTCGCGGGCCGCCACGTCGGCCGTCACCAGCCTGGCGCCGAACGCCGCCGCCGACTTCTCCAGCGCTGGCAGGTCGTCGACCACGCCGACGTCGGCGAGCACCACGTCGAGCGAGAGACCGGGCGCGTGCTGCCTGAGCACCTCCAGGTGCTGCTGCGGCGAGAGGTCGTCGGTCTCGCCCGGCTGCGGCGCCAGGTTGAGCGTGACCAGCCGCTTGGCGCCGGTGTCGTGCAGCGCCCTGGCCAGCTCGGGCACCTTCAGGTGCGGCAGCACGCTGGTGAACCACGAGCCCGGCCCGAACACCACCCAGTCGGCCTCCAGCACCGCCTCGACGGCCTCCGGCCGCGCGGGCGGGTCTTCGGGCACGAGCGAGATCGCCTGCACCCGGCCCGGGGTCAGCGCGCACGCCACCTGGCCGCGCACGGTCGAGATCACGCCGTCGAGCTCGACCTCGGCCACGATGTCGAGAGGCACCGAGGCCATCGGCAGCACCCTGCCGTGCGCGCCGAGCAGCCGGCCCACCCATTCGAGGCCCGCCACGGGGTCGCCGAGCAGCTCCCACAGGGCCACGATGAGCAGGTTGCCGACGGCGTGCCCGTGCAGCTCGCCCTCGCTGCGGAAGCGGTGCTGCACCACCTCGCTCCAGGTGCTGCCCCACTCGTCGTCGCCGCACAGCGCGGCCAGCGCCATGCGCAGGTCACCCGGCGGGAGCACGCCCAGCTCGCGCCTGAGCCGGCCGCTGGAGCCGCCGTCGTCGGCGACGGTGACCACCGCCGTCAGCGCGTCGGTCACCACCCTCAGCGCGGACAACGACGCGTACAGTCCGTGGCCGCCCCCGAGGGCGACCACGCGGGGCCCTCCGGACGGCGGCTGCGACCCCGCCCAGAAAGGTGGTTCGCTTAACCCGCGCCCGCTGCCACCGGTCACTCCCGCCCCACATCCCGGTGGCTCACCTGGACCTCCATGCCGCGGTCACGCAGGCGCGCGGCGAGCTGCTCGGCCATGGCGACGCTGCGGTGCTTGCCGCCCGTGCAGCCGACGGCGAGCGTGGCGTAGCTCTTGCCCTCCCGGCCGTAGCCGGTCGCGACCACCCGCAGGACCTCCTCGTACGAGTCGAGGAACTCCTTGGCGCCGGGCTGGCCGAGGACGTAGTCGCGCACGGCCGGGTCGGTGCCGTTCATCGGGCGCAGGTCGGGCACCCAGTGCGGGTTGGGCAGGAAGCGGCAGTCGACGACCAGGTCGGCGTCGACCGGCAGGCCGTACTTGAAGCCGAACGAGACCACGTTGAGCCGCAGGCCGGGACGGTCGTCGCCGCCGAAGTAGGCGACGATCCTGTTGCGCAGCTCGTGGACGTTGTGGGCGGTGGTGTCGATCACCAGGTCGGCGTTGGCCCGCACCTCGCGCAGGATGCCGCGCTCGCGGGTGATGCCGTCGACGAGCCGGCCGTCGCCCTGGAGCGGGTGGGGGCGGCGGACGTTCTCGAAGCGGCGCACCAGCTCCTCGTCGCTGGCCTCAAGGAACACCACGCGCACCCGCACGGCGCGCGTCTCCAGCTCCTCGATGGCGGCGTTGAGGTCGGTGGTGAACGCCAGGCTGCGCACGTCGACGACGGCCGCCACCTTGTCGGCTGCGAGCTTGACCTTGCCGGCCTCCTCCGCCATGGCGAACAGGAGCCCGGGCGGCAGGTTGTCGATCACGAACCAGCCGAGGTCCTCCAGGGCCTTGGCCGCGGTGCTCCGCCCGGCCCCCGACATGCCGGTGACGATGACGAACGCCGGCTCGGTGGTCTTCACTGCCTCTCCCCCTTCAGGGTCGACACGATCACCTCGGCCGTGGCGGGGCCGATGCCCGGGACCTCGCGGATCTGTTCCGCGGTGGCCTCGCGCAGCTTCTTGACGGAACCGAAGTGCTTGAGCAGCGCCTGGCGGCGCGCCGGTCCGAGGCCGGGCACGCTGTCGAGCGCGCTCTCCTTGACGGACTTGGACCTCTTGGCCCGATGGTAGGTGATGGCGAACCGGTGTGCCTCATCACGCACGCGTTGCAGCAGGTAGAGGCCCTCGCTGGAGCGCGGCATGATCACCGGCTGGTCGTCGCCCGGCAGCCACACCTCCTCCAGCCGCTTGGCCAGGCCGGCCACGGCGACGTCGTCGACGCCCAGCTCGTCGAGCGCCCGCTGCGCGGCGGCGGCCTGCGGGCCCGCGCCGTCGACCACCACCAGGTTGGGCGGGTAGGCGAACTTGCGCGGCCGGCCCGTCTCGGGGTCGATGGGGCCGTGGCCGTCGTCGTCCTCGGGGGTCAGCTCGCCGGTGGCGGAGCGCTCCTCCAGGTAACGGCGGAAGCGGCGCAGGATGACCTCGTGGATGGCGGCGACGTCGCCCTCCTTGGTCTTGACCGCGAAGCGGCGGTATTCGCTCTTGCGGACCAGGCCGTCCTCGAACACCACCATGGAGGCGACGACGTTCTCGCCCTGCAGGTGGGAGACGTCGTAGCACTCGATGCGCAGCGGCGCCTGGTCGAGGTCGAGCGCGTCGGCGATCTCCTGCAGGGCCTTGCTGCGCGTGGTCAGGTCGCTCGCGCGGCGGATCTTGTGCTGGGCGAGCGACTCCTTGGCGTTGCGCTCGACGGTCTCCATGAGCGCCTTCTTGTCGCCGCGCTGCGGCACCCGCACCTCGACCCGGGCCCGGCGCTGCTCGGTCAGCAGGTCGGCGACGGCGTCGGCGTCGGGCGGCAGCGCGGGCACGAGGACCTCGCGGGGCATCGACTCGGCGGCGGCGTCGCCGTACATCTGCAGCAGGAACTGCTCGACCAGCTCGCCGGGGCCGGCCTCCTCGACCTTGTCGACCACCCAGCCGCGCTGGCCGCGGATGCGCCCGCCGCGCACGTAGAACACCTGGACGGCGGCCTCCAGCGGGTCCTCGGCGAGCGCGACGACGTCGGCGTCGGTGCCCTCGCCGAGCACGACCGCCTGCTTCTCCAGCGCCCGCTGCAGCGCCTGGATGTCGTCGCGGAGCCGGGCGGCGCGTTCGTACTCCTGCTCGGAGGCGGCCTCGCGCATCTCGCGCTCCAGCCGCTTGATGAAGCGGCTGGTGTTGCCCGCCATGAAGTCGCAGAAGTCCTCGGCGAGCGCGCGGTGCTCCTCGGGGGTGACGCGGCCGACGCACGGCGCCGAGCACTTGTCGATGTAGCCGAGCAGGCACGGCCGGCCGATCTGGCCGGCGCGCTTGAACACGCCCGCGCTGCACGTGCGGACCGGGAAGACGCGCAGCAGCAGGTCGACGGTCTCGCGGATGGCCCAGGCGTGCGAGTAGGGGCCGAAGTAGCGGGTGCCCTTGCGCCTGGCGCCACGCATGACCTGCACGCGCGGGAAATCCTCGCCCATGGTCACGGCGAGGTACGGATAGGACTTGTCGTCGCGGTACTTGACGTTGAAGCGCGGGTCGAACTCCTTGATCCAGGAGTATTCGAGCTGCAGCGCCTCCACTTCGGTGGCGACCACGGTCCAGTCGACGTCGGCCGCCGTGGTCAGCATGGTCTGGGTGCGAGGGTGCAGGGCGGAGAAGTCGGCGAAGTAGGAGTTGAGCCGCTGGCGCAGGCTCTTGGCCTTGCCGACGTAGATCACGCGTCCGTGAGCGTCCCTGAACCGGTAGACCCCGGGGGAATCGGGGATGGAGCCGGGCCGGGGACGGAAACTCAACGGACTGCCACCTGATCGCGCCACGATTCCAGCCTAGTGGCCGTCACCGACAGGCTCGCCCGCCGCGAAGACGGGCGAGCGCCGGGACGTCACGCCAGCGAGATCTGGTCACCCTCCACGGTGAGCTGGTGCTCCGGCAGCGGCTTGGTGGCCGGGCCGTCGCTCACCGAGCCGTCCTCGATCTTGAACTTGCTACCGTGGCACGGGCAGACGATGGCGCCGTTCTCGACCTTGTCCACCGGGCAGCCCTGGTGGGTGCACGAGATGCCGTACGCCTTGAACTGCCCCTGCGCCGGCTGCACGACGACGACCTTCTGGTCCGCGAAGATCTTGCCCCCGCCGACCGGGATCTCGGAGGTCGTGGTCAGCCCCCCGCCCTGCGCGGGCGCGGCCTGCGAGGGGGCGCTGGACGAGGCCGGAGCGGCCGGTTCCTGCGTCGCGGCCGTGGTGTCGCTGCCGCCGCAGGCGGCCAGTGCCAGCGTCAGCCCACCCGCGCCGACACCCGCGATCACCGCTCTACGGCTCTTGAGGTCTTCTCCCATGCGCCACAGCCAACCGCAGCCAGGTGAGAAAACCATGAAAGGCGCCTTAGGCGAGCCTGATCTTGCCTCCTGACACACTGATCTTTTTCTCTGCCAGCGGCTCGCCGGCCGGACCTTGGACCACGGATCCGTCCTCGATGCTGAACTGGCTGCCGTGGCACGGGCAGTTGATCACACCGTTGGAGACGCTGGCGACCGCGCAGCCCTGATGGGTGCAGGTGGCGCTGAACGCCCGGAACTCACCCTCCGACGGCTGGGTGATGACCACGTCCTGGTTCTTGAATATCTTTCCCTCACCGCTGGGGATGTCGCTGGTGTCGGCGAGTGCCTTCGGCTTCTTCTTCTTGGGCGCGGCGGCCGACTCCTCGCCGTCGGGCTCTTCCGCCAGGTCCGCCGTGTCCGGGGCCGGCTCCGCCGCCGGTGAGCCGTAGCTGGCGCAAGCGGTGAGCACCGCGGCGAGGCCGGCCCCGCCCGCTCCGAACATCACCGCCCGGCGCGTCGTTTCGGTCATGGTGCGTCCTCCCAGGTTCGGGTTTCACTTCAGGTACGTCCGGCGACCTGACTGCGGTTCAGCGTGCCGCGCACCAACCCGGGAGAACCACGCACAATTACCGGTTCACACGACCACGATGCCGTCGCCCTCGACCTTGACCTGGTACGAGACCAGGCTTCCGGTGGCCGGGCCCTTCGTGGCCTGCCCGGTGCCGGCGTCGAACTCGCTGCCGTGACAGGGGCAGGTCATCACGTTGTCCCGCGGGGTGCTGACGGCGCAGCCGCGGTGCGGGCAGGACGCCCCGTACGCCTTGTAGACGCCTTCCGATGGCTGCGTCACCACGATCTTGTACTTCTTCACCACCGTGCCGCCGCCGACCGGGACGTCGGCGGTCTTGGCGATGACCTTGCCCTTGATGCCCGGCACCTGCCGGTCCTCCGCTTCGCCGCCGCACGCCGCCAGTGACACGCCGCACGCGGCCACCCCCGCGGCGCCCAGCGCCTGCCGCCGCCCGATCACGGAGCCCCCGTCCACCGTCATGCCCTCCCCTGACCTTCATGGCCTGCGCATTACCGGCTTTTCACGATAGGGCCACCCCCCGTCGCCCTCTCTTCCGCCCCGCCCCGAACGACCCGCGACGCCAGCGGACGCCGGGACGCTGACCGACCCTGCACGTGATCTTCGGGCCGGTCACGGTGCTCTCACTCGGGGGCCGACAGGCACGGGGCAGCGCCGCAGACGTCCGTCACCACTCCCGTCTTGAGGAAGACGGCCTTCTGGAGCTGGGCCGCGGGGGTGCGGCGGGGGTCCTCGTGCGGGTCGGTGCCGTGCGGGCCCTCCATCGGCGGCGTGTTGGTGAGCGGCGGCGACGGGGTGCCGCTGTCCCACACCACCAGCGCCGACCCCGCGTGCGCGGTGCGGAAGCCGCGGATGCCCCAGTACGGTTCGGCGTCGGGTGAGCGGCCGGGCGCGAGGGCCGGGAGCCGGACCCGGGCGCCGACGGTGCGCGCCTCGACCTCGGCCGTCACCGTGGCCACCTGGTGGTCGCCGTACGCCACCTGCATGAGCACCCGGTGCCGGGGCGTGCCCGGGTAAGGGTCGTCGGTCATGTGGGCGGCGTACCCACTGGCCTCGCCGCGGTCCCACAGCATCTGCATGAGCGCCAGGATGATCTGCTGCTCCAGCCGGTCGGGATAGCTCTGGTCGAACACCGCCTGGAAGGGCGCCGCGTCCGAGCTGCGGTTGAACAGGGTGCTGTAGTTCATGCCGGTCACGCCGAGCACGCCGCGCCGGATGTCCGTGGAGAGCGCGACGAGCGCGCCGCCGAAGATGCCGCCCTGGCTGTTGCCGTCGTAGACGAGCTCGGCGCGGGTGTCGATGAGCGGCCGCCCGCGCTCGTTCCTGAAGGCGGCGTGGGCGGTGAAGCCGTCGCGGGCCGTCATCGCGCGTCCCAGGAACATGAAGTTCAGGAAGCCCTGCTGGGTACGGTCAGGCACGGTGTGGAAGCGTGACATGTCGCCGAAAGTGGCGATGACGTTGGGGATGTCCTCGTCCGCCATGCCGATCCACTTGGTGGCGCAGAACACGAACCCGTGCCGCTGCGCCATCGTCCTGACATTGGACGCGCCCACCTCAGTGTGCCTGCCGAGCAGCCCGTGCCCGTACAGGGAGGGCCTGGCCGGGCGGGTGAAGGCGACGCGGGGGATCTCGCAGCGGAAGGTGGCGACCTGCTCGTTCCCCGGCAGCCTGGCCGGCCGCCCGTCCGGGCCGTAGTTCAGCCCGGAGCCGGGCGGCCCGCCGGGCCTGTCGAGGTAGCTCGGCACCCGGAAGGTGCCCTCGACCCGGCGCGCGATCCTGTCGTCCTGCTCGGGGGTGAGGTCGGTGACGGCGGTGACCTCGTACGGGGGCGCGTTCCCGCGCAGCCCGCGCAGGGCGTCGTCGCGCATGGCGAGGGCCCGGCCGGCCAGGTTCCGCTCGCTGGCCACGGTGAAGTCCCAGGCGAGGTGGAGGCCGCCGGCGCGGACGCCGTGGCGGCGCAGCGCGTGCAGCACCGGCTGGAGCTCCCGCTGCCGGTCCCGCAACTCGTGCCCGTGCGGCAGCGGCGCGCCGGCGATGGCGGCGAACGCGGCCCCGGGCGGGATCGGGTCGCCGCCGGCGTCGCGCAGGTGGCGCAGCGCGACCGCGTACCGGTGTCCCTCGCGCAGGTTGCGGGCGGGGCGGACGATGAGCGCCCGGCGGCCTTCCGGCGCGTTCGCGTCCAGTTCGGCCCAGTACGGCCAGCGCTCACCGGTGTCCAGGTCGAGCAGGACGATGGGCGCGTCCCTGCCGAGCGAGGCGCCGATGTCGGTGATCGGGGCCGCGCCGGTCCTGGCCAGGTCGAGGCCGGGGACGAGGGTGAGGATCATCGAGCCGGGCGAGAAGCCGTCGTTGCCGTTCCACGCGGTGGGGTCGACGGGGACTCCGGCCACCGAGCGGGGCATCGCCTCGACGGGGAACGCGACGCGGCGGCCGGTGGCGGTGCCCCGGTCCGCCACGGTGTAGTGGTCGCTGGGGAACGGCAGCAGGCAGACGGCCGGGTCGATCGGATCACATCCGGGCGCGGCCGGGCCGGTGGTGACAGCCGGGCGCGCGGCGGCGGGCGGGGCCGGAAGCGCCGTGACGAGCGCCGTGACGAGGGCCGTGGCGAGCGTGAGGGCGCGGGCAACGGCTCGCATGGGCGGCACCTTCTGAAGAGCGGTCGGGCGTACCGATGATCAGCCTCCCGCCCGGTCCCGTCAATCCCCTTCACAGGCCCCGCACCGGTTTTGTGACGGGTCACAGCAACCGGCCGCCGACTTTACGTTCCCGTCCAATTCACAGGATCCCGTCCACGGCTCATCGTGTGTGGACGCCGTCGCGTACCCCCTCGGGAGCCGCCATGCATCGCCGGACGTTCCTCCGTACGGTCTCCGCGGGTCTGGGCGCTGTCGCCCTGCCCGGCTCGCTGTGGCAGGAGGCGGCCGTGGCCGGGGTGGTGCGGGGCGCGAGCCCGTACGGGCCGCTGGGCCCTCCCGACGGCAACGGCGTCGCGCTGCCCGCGGGGTTCACCAGCCGGGTGGTCGCCCGGTCGAGCAGGCCGGTCGGCGGCATCCTCTGGCATCCGGCGCCCGACGGCGGCGCCTGCTTCGCCGACGGCGGCGGCTGGATCTACGTGTCCAACTCGGAGGTGCCGCTGGTCGGCGGCGCGTCGGCGATCAGGTTCCGGGCTGACGGCTCGATCGAGCGCGCGTACCGCATCCTGGACGGCACGAACCTCAACTGCGCGGGCGGCAGGACGCCGTGGGACACCTGGCTGTCCTGTGAAGAGATCTTCCGGGGCCGCGTCTACGAGACCGACCCGTACGGCGTGCGGATCGCGCAGCCGCGGCCGGCGATGGGCCGGTTCAAGCACGAGGCGGCCGCGTGCGACCCCGACCGGCGGGTCGTCTACCTCACCGAGGACGAGGACGACGGCTGCTTCTACCGGTTCGTCCCGTCCACGTGGGGCGACCTGTCGAGCGGCCGGCTGGAGGTGCTGTGCGGCGGCGACCCGGTGGTGTGGCGCCAGGTCCCCGACCCCACGCCCGCCGTGCTGCAGCGGCAGACGCGGCACCAGGTGAGCCAGGCCAGGCACTTCGACGGCGGCGAGGGCTGCCACTACGCCAACGGCGTCTGCTACTTCACGGCCAAGGGCGACCGCAAGGTGTGGGCGTACGACGCGGTCCGCGAGCGGCTCGGCTCGGTCTACGACGGCGGCGGCACGCTCGACGGGGTCGACAACATCACCGGCGCGCCCACGGGTGACCTGTACGTGGCCGAGGACGGCGGCAACATGGAGATCAACATCATCACGCCGGACGGGGTGGTGGCGCCCGTCCTGCGCGTCGACGGCCACGACGGGTCCGAGATCACCGGGCCCGCGTTCTCCCCCGACGGCACCCGCCTGTACTTCTCCTCCCAGCGAGGCTCCAGCGGCGGCAGCGCGGGCCTGGACGGCGTCACGTACGAGGTGACCGGCCCCTTCCGCCACTGAATCCGCCCCCAGCACCGCTCCACCCCCCACTCCCCCCGAGAGGTGCCCCGCATGATCCGACGTCTGACCGCTGCCCTGGCCGCGCCCCTGCTGGTCCTCCTGCTGTCCCCGCCCGCCCAGGCGCGGGCCGCCGAGTCGTACGTCGCGCTCGGCGACTCGGCCGCGGCCGGCCCGCTCATCCCCAACCAGGTGCTGCCCGACCTGGGCTGCCTGCGCTCCGACCGCAACTACCCCCGCCTGACCGCGCAGGCGATCGGCGCCGCGTCGTTCCGCGACGTCACCTGCTCGGGCGCGAAGACCCGCGACATGTACGAGCGCCAGAACACCGAACTCGGCTCGGTGGCTCCGCAGCTCGACGCCCTGCGCCCGGACACCACGCTGGTCACGGTGCACATCGGCGCCAACGACGTCGGCCTGACCGGCTTCATCGAGGACTGCCTCAACCTGCTGCCTCCCCCGGTCGGCGACGCCTGCAACGACGACTACCGCACCCCGGACGGCCAGGACAGCTGGCGGGTCAAGACCGACGCCCTGCGGCCCACGCTGGTCAGGCTGGCCGGCGACATCCGGGCCCGGTCGCCGCAGGCCAGGATCTTCATGGTCGGGTACGCCACGTACGCGCGGCCCGACGGCTGCTATCCCCGCGTCCCGATCATCAGGCAGGACGCGAACTACATCCGGGCGACGCTGCAGTACTTCAACCAGATGCTGGCCGAGCAGGCGGCCGCCGCCGGGATCGGCTTCATCGACCTGCAGACCCCCAGCGTGGGCCACGACCCGTGCGCCTCCTCGGGCACCCGCTGGATCGAGCCGTACGTCCCGGCCTCGCCCGCGGCCCCGTTCCACCCGAACGCCCTGGGCATGCGTAACTTCGCCACCATCGTGACCTCGGCCGTGAACGCCGCGCGCTGACGCTCACCCGCCGTTCAGCGTGCGTCGGGCCGCCAGGGCCGCGCCGATGCGCTGGAGCTGGGCCGGGTCCATCGGGTCCAGCCCGGTCAGGGTGACGGCCCTGCGCAGCCGGTAGTCCACGGTGTTCGGGTGGACGTGCAGGCGCTCGGCCGTGCGCCGCCGGTCCAGGCCCGCGTCCAGGTACGCCTTGAGCGTGCGCAGCAGATCGGGGTTGCCGAGCAGCGGATCCAGCAGCCCGGCGAGGCTCGCCAGCGCCTCGCTGGGCCTGCTCAGCTGATACTCCAGCAGCACGTCGGCGAGCCGGTACGCGCCGGGCGGCCGGCCCAGGGACCGCACCACCTCCAGCACCTCCTCGGCCAGCTTGGCGGCGGCGGGCACGCGGGCCGGCTCGGCGGGCTCGGCCGCGGCCCACACCGGGACGCCCGCGGCGCGGCCCGCCGCCGTCACCAGCTCGCCGGCCCGGCACCACCCGGGCTCGCCGGCGCCCAGCGGCACCAGCACCAGCCCGCCGGTGCTGTCGAGCGCCGACAGCACCTGCCCGGCGGCGTGCCGCTGCCAGGCGGCCCGGAACCGGTGCAGCTTGCGCAGGCCGGCGATCGGCCCGCCCTGGTCGTCTGCCGTCTCGTCCGGGTGCGTGCCGAGCGCGGTGGCGACGACCAGGTAGCGGGGCGCGAGCCGGACCCCGGCCAGCGCCTCCCGGTCACCGGCGAGCAGCGCGGCGACGGTCGCGTGCATGGTGTGCTGCTCCTGGCTGAGCATCGCCTCGCGTTCCTCCAGGTACGCGGCGCACACCGCGGACGTCACAGCGCCGGTGTAGCAGAGGATGAGCCGGTTGGCCTCCAGCACGTCGTCGAGGTCGCCGGGCCCGGCGTGCGCGAACAGGCTCTCCCACACCTTCGTCACCCCGAGCTGGTAGGCGGCGAGCAGCGCGTCGAGCGGCACCCCCTCCTGGGCGCGGCGCGCGGCCGAGGCGCGCAGCGGCGCCAGCTCGGCCCGCGTCGGCGGGCGCCGTTCGCAGAACATCCCGCTGATCAGCCGCAGGTTGTGCTCGGTGATGCGGGTGATGTCGCCGTCGAGCTCCTCCCGGGGCAGCCGCCGGTAGAGCGGGATCTCCGCGGCGAACTCGCCGACCAGCCGCCGCGCGAGGCGTACGAGGGGCCGCTCCAGCAGCTCGTGCACGCACACACCGCCCAGCATGAGGGGCCGCGGCGCATCTTCCGACACGGTCAGACCCTGTCAAACCACCCGTCGGAAGACAAGGGCCCACCCGCACCCCGGTCGTGGGGGGCGGCGGGCGGGGGCCCCCCCCCCCCCCCCCCCCGCCGGGGGGGGCCCCCCCCCGGCCCGGGGGGGGGGGCCGCGCACCCGCCCCCCCCCACCCGGGGGGGCGCCCCCCCCCCCGGGGGGGGGGGCGGGCCCGCACTTCCCCTCCCCGTCACACCCCTAAAACCACCCCCCCCCCCCCACCCCCCCCCCCCCCCCCGGGGGGGGGGCCCCCCCCCGCCCCCCCCCCCCGACCCCGTGTCACACGGACAGGATCTTCCGCAGGAAGCGCCCGGTGTGGCTCTCCTCCACCAGGGCCACCTCCTCGGGGGTGCCCGCCGTCACCAGGGTGCCGCCGCGCGAGCCGCCTTCGGGACCCATGTCGATGATCCAGTCGGCCGTCTTGATGACGTCGAGGTTGTGCTCGATGACGATGACGGTGTTGCCGCCGTCGACCAGCCGCCCGAGGACGCCGAGCAGCCGCCGGATGTCCTCGAAGTGCAGGCCGGTGGTGGGCTCGTCGAGGACGTAGACGGTCCGCCCGGTCTGCCGCCGCTGCAGCTCGGAGGCGAGCTTGACGCGCTGCGCCTCGCCGCCGGAGAGCGTGGTGGCGGGCTGCCCGAGCCGGACGTAGCCGAGACCGACGTCGTGGAGCGTCTGCAGGTGGCGCTTGATGGCCGGGATGGCGTCGAAGAAGCCGAGCGCCTCCTCGATCGGCATGTCGAGCACCTCGGCGATCGTCTTGCCCTTGTAGTGGACCTCCAGCGTCTCGCGGTTGTAGCGGGCGCCGTGGCACACCTCACAGGGGACGTAGACGTCGGGCAGGAAGTTCATCTCGATCTTGATGGTGCCGTCGCCGGAGCACGCCTCGCAGCGCCCGCCCTTGACGTTGAAGCTGAACCTGCCCGGCTGGTAGCCGCGCACCTTGGCCTCGGTGGTGGCCGCGAACAGCTTGCGCACGTGGTCGAACACGCCGGTGTAGGTGGCCGGGTTGGACCGGGGCGTGCGGCCGATCGGCGACTGGTCGACGTGGACGACCTTGTCCGCCTGGTCGATGCCGTTGATCCTGGAGTGGCGGCCGGGGACGGTGCGGGCGCCGTTGAGCTCCTTGGCCAGCGAGTTGTAGAGGATGTCGTTGACCAGCGTGGACTTGCCGGACCCCGACACGCCGGTGACGGCGGTGAACACGCCGAGGGGGAAGTCGATGTCGACGCCCTTGAGGTTGTGTTCGCGCGCGCCCTTGACGGTGATCTGCCGCTTCTTGTCGCGCTTGCGCCGGGTGGCCGGCACCGGGATGCTCCTGCGCCCCGACAGGTACTGGCCGGTGATCGACTCCTCGCTGGTCAGCAGATCCTGGACGGTGCCGGAGACGACGACCTGGCCGCCGTGCTCGCCCGCGCCGGGGCCGATGTCGACCACCCAGTCGGCGGCGGCGATGGTGTCTTCGTCGTGCTCGACCACGATCAGCGTGTTGCCCATGTCGCGCAGCCTGATCAGCGTGTCGAGCAGGCGCATGTTGTCGCGCTGGTGGAGGCCGATGGACGGCTCGTCGAGCACGTACAGGACACCGACGAGGCCGGAGCCGATCTGCGTGGCGAGCCGGATGCGCTGCGCCTCGCCGCCCGCGAGGGTGGCGGCGGCGCGGTCCATCGAGAGGTAGTCGAGACCGACGTCGAGCAGGAAGCCCATGCGGGCGTTGATCTCCTTGACCACCCGCTCGGCGATGTGCATGTCACGGTCGGACAGCTTGAGCCCGGCCAGGAACTTGGCGCACTCGCCGATCGACATCGAGGAAACCTCGGCGATCGACTTGTCGGCGACGGTCACGGCCAGCGTGACCGGCTTGAGCCTGGCGCCCTTGCAGGCTGGGCAGGGCACCTCGCGCATGTAGCCCTCGAACCGCTCCCGGGTCGAGTCGCTCTCCGCCTCCGCGTGACGGCGCTGCACCCACGGGATGACGCCCTCGTAGGTGGTGTAGTAGGCGCGCTGGCGGCCGTAACGGTTGCTGTAGCGGACGTGGACCTGCTCGCCGTGGCCGAACAGCAGCGACTTCTGCGCCTTCTTGGAGAGCTTCTCCCACGGGGTGTCGGGGGTGAAGCCCATCGCGTTGCCGAGCGCCTCGATCAGGCGGCCGAAGTATTCGCTGGCGTGGCCGCCGGTCCACGGGTGGATCGCGCCCTCGCGGAGCGTGCGCTCCGGGTCGGGCACGACCAGGTCGGGGTCGACCTCCATCTTGGTGCCGAGACCCGTGCACTCCGGGCAGGCGCCGAACGGCGAGTTGAACGAGAACGAGCGCGGCTCCAGCTCCTCGAACGACAGGTCGTCGTAGGGGCAGTAGAGGTGCTCGGAGTAGAACCGCTCACGGCCGGGGTCGCCTTCGGGCAGGTCGACGAACTCGAGCGTGATCGTGCCCCCGGACAACTGCAACGCGGTCTCGACCGAGTCGGTGAGCCGCCGCCTGGCCGACTCCTTGACCGACAGGCGGTCGACGATGACCTCGATGTCGTGCTTCTCGTACTTCTTGAGCGTCGGCGGCTCCTCCAGCCGCACGACCGTGCCGTCGACGCGGGCGCGGGCGAAGCCCTTGGTCTGCAGCTCGCGGAACAGCTCGGCGTACTCGCCCTTGCGGCCGCGGACGACCGGGGCCAGCACCTGGAAGCGGGTGCCCTCGTCGAGGTCCATCACCCGGTCGACGATCTGCTGGGGCGTCTGGCGGGCGATCGGGCGGGCGCAGACCGGGCAGTGCGGCTTGCCGACGCGCGCCCACAGCAGCCGCAGGTAGTCGTAGACCTCGGTGATCGTGCCGACCGTGGACCGCGGGTTCTTGCTGGTCGACTTCTGGTCGATGGAGACCGCGGGAGACAGGCCCTCGATGAAGTCGACGTCGGGCTTGTCCATCTGGCCGAGGAACTGGCGGGCGTAGGCCGACAGCGACTCGACGTAACGCCGCTGCCCCTCGGCGAAGATCGTGTCGAAGGCCAGGCTGGACTTGCCGGAGCCGGAGAGGCCGGTGAAAACGATCAGAGAGTCTCGCGGCAGGTCAAGCGAGACGTCCTTGAGATTGTGCTCTCGTGCACCACGCACGATCAGGCGGTCTGCCACGGCGATCCCGGAAGTCGAAAGGCGGATAGGTCCACGGGGGATGGTAGACGGGGGCCCCGACAATTTCGCTGAGCCGATCCCGGCCGGCCGGTGCCGCTCGCCGGAACTCCGTCCCTCTCAGATTACGGCCTCCAGGGCACAGCGCAGGAGGTCTTCCGTTGTCAACCGCATGACCTGTGCTTTTATGCCCGTGCCCCGCTGCGCCGGAGCGCGTGATGAAATATCGGTTCATGACTGTGCTTGCCGCGGTGCGGGAGGAACTGGCCGAGGAGACCGCCCGGTTGCTGGCCACCGCCGCCGCCCTCACCGACCCAGAAGTCCGCGCCCCGTCCAGGCTGCCCGGCTGGACCCGCGGCCACGTGCTCACCCATCTGGCCAGGAACGCCGACAGCCACGTCAACCTGCTCACCTGGGCCAGGACGGGCGTCGAGACCCCGCAGTACCCGAGCCCTGAGGCCCGCGAGGCCGGGATCGAGGCCGGCGCCGCCCGCCCGGCGGCCGAGCAGGTGGCGGACCTGCGCGACAGCGCCGCGCGCCTGGACCGCGCCGTCCGCGAGCTGCCCCCGGACGCCTGGCGGGCGCCGGTGGGCGGCCTGCGCCCGCCCCGTCACCCCGCCTGGTACTGCCTGGTCAGGCGGCTGCGCGAGGTGGGGATGCACCATGTGGACCTGGACGCGGGATACGGCCCCGCCGACTGGACGGACGCGTTCGTGGCCAGGGAGCTGCGCGACTGCCTGCGTACGTGGCCGCGCGACCGGAGCACGATCGGCGCGGCCCGGTTCGTCGGCCCGGGCGGCGAGACGCTGGAGGAGTGGCCCGACCTCGGCGACGGCCCGGCGGTGATGGGCACGCCGGCCGACATGCTGGCCTGGCTGACCGGGAGGTCGGAGGGAGATCGGGTTAGGGTGGTGACAGAGGGACGGCCGGTCCCGCCGCCACCGCCGTGGCTGACCGGCGTCGCCCCCGCTGACCTGCCCGCGACGCCTCCGAAGGACTACTGATGACCTACACCGGCGACGTCCAGGTCGGCGGCCCCGCCGACGTGCGGGAGCTGACCGATCTGAGCATCTCCAAGCTCGCCGTCGGCCCCTACGACAACAACGCCTACCTGCTGCGCTGCCGGGCGACGGGCGACGGCCTGCTCATCGACGCGGCCGCGGAGCCCGACCGGCTGCTCGCCCTGATCGCCGACAAGCCGGTCAGCACGATCATCACCACCCACCAGCACGGCGACCACTGGCAGGCGCTCGACCAGGTGAGCAAGATGACCGGCGCCCAGGTCGTGGCGCACCCGCTCGACGCGCCCGCCCTGCCCGTGCCGGTCGGCCGCACGGTCGAGCACGGCGACCGGATCAACGTGGGCGACGTCACGCTCGAGGTCATCCACCTGCGCGGCCACACCCCCGGCTCGATCGCCCTGCTGTACGAGGGCGACGACGACCACAAGCACCTGTTCACCGGCGACTCGCTGTTCCCCGGCGGCGTGGGCAACACCTGGAAGGACCCGGAGCGGTTCGAGCAGCTCTACACCGACGTGGTGGAGCGGATCTTCGACCGGCTCCCCGACCAGACGTGGGTCTACCCGGGTCACGGCAAGGACACCACGCTGGGCGCCGAGCGCCCGTCGCTGCCGGAGTGGAAAGCACGCGGCTGGTAGGAGCGCGGCCGGTCCGCGGGTCAGCCGCGCGACAGGACGCGCACGATCCGCTCGGCCGCCCGGGCGGGCTCGTCCACCAGGCCCACGAGCTCGCCCCACGACCAGCGGTAGAACCAGCCGTCGGCCAGCGGCACGCAGTCGACGGTCTCGGCGAGCATCACCGTGTCGGGATCGCTGACGCGCAGCACGGGCGGATCGGCCCGGAGGGTGGCGGTCAGCCCGTGACGCTCCAGCTCCCCCGCCAGCTTGGCGAGGAAGTACGTGCGCGTGTGCTCGCGCGGGTTGGCCGGCATGCTTCCATGAAAGCCGATGACACCGGGAAAGTCCGCACTTTCCCGGCGCCGGAGGGTCACTGGCCGAGGCGGGCGGCCTCGCGCCGGAGCTCGCGCTTGTAGAACATCATCCGCAGCGGGATGGCGGCGACCAGGGCGATCTGCATGGTGGCGCCGATCTTGATCGGCATGTCGCCGCCCTCGGGCCAGGCGACCCAGAACGTCAGGAACGCCACGTTCACCATGATCCAGGCGAGCACGACGGCGGCGAGCTGGCCCTTGGGCTTGGGGTATTCGATGCGGCTGACCATCAGCCACGCGACGGCGAGCACCCCGAGCAGCGTCCACACGCTGGGCTCGAAGAGCAGCACGATCGAGATCACGGTCATCGCGCCCATCGGGATGGGCAGGCCCATGAAGTCGCCGCTCTTGGTCTTGACGCAGGCGAACCGCGCCAGCCGGACCACTCCGGCGACCAGCACCGCCGCGGCGGCCGTGACCACGGCGGCGAACGGCACGGCATCGGTGAAGCCGCCCCAGATCACCACCATGAACGCCGGCGCGAAGCCGAAGCTGATCACGTCGGCGAGGTTGTCGAGCTCGGCGCCCATCGCGGAAGCGCGGAAGCGCCGGGCCACCAGCCCGTCGAACAGGTCGCAGGTGGCGCCGATGAGCAGCAGCACCACCGCGGTGGCGAAGTAGCCGGGCGCGGGCGTGAAGTCGCCGCTGGTGCGCAGCGCGTCGAAGACGGACGCGGCCAGCACGCACACGGCGAGGAACCCGCACAGCGCGTTGCCCAGGGACAACGAGTCCGCGGCGGACAGACGGAACGCCTTGCCGACGGGGCCGCGAGGTTCTTCCTCTTCAGCCGCCTGCCAGCCACCGGCGTCAGCCGTGGTCAATTCTGGTCACCCCCGCAACCGTCTTCTCGCCCACGGACACCGCGGAGGAGATCCCTTCGGGAAGGTAGATGTCGACCCTGGAACCGAAGCGGATGAGCCCGATGCGCTCACCCTGCGCGACCTTCGCGCCGGCAGTCAGGTAGGGCACGATCCTGCGCGCCACCGCGCCCGCGATCTGCACCATCTCGACGTCGCCGAGCGCTGTCGCGAAATGCCACACCACGCGCTCGTTCTGGTCGCTGTCCTTGTTGAATGCCGGCAGGAACCCACCCGCCACATGCTGCACGGAGGTGACATTTCCCGCAAGAGGTGCACGATTGACGTGGACGTTCACCGGGCTCATGAAGATGGCCACCCGGGTGCGGCCGTCGGGCCACGGGTCGACGCTCTGGACGACGCCGTCGGCAGGTGACAGGATCCGCCCGTCCCCGACCGTGCGGTCGGGGTCGCGGAAGAACCAGAGCATCGCGCCGGTGAGAGCGCCCAGCGGCACGGCCGCGAACGCCCATCGGCGGTCCCGTCGCGTCAGCAGCGCGGTGGCGGCCGCCGCGGCCGTCGTGGGGAGGAGCCACGGGGAGACCCCGCGTGCGAGCCTGACCCGGCTCGACTTTGCAGAATCGACTGACACGTACAACCTTTGATGGTGACTGAACGGAGCGCTTTTGCCGTGATGGTACAGAACCCGCAACTATGACACGATACAGCTTCTCCAGCAAAGCGCCTCGAAAGCCGTTTAGCTAGACCTTCTCCGAGGCCGCCTTCACACTCTTGCGCATGTCGACGCGGGCCTTGATCAAGCTTGCCACGGTGGTGATCACCATCGTGGAGCCGATGACCGTGAGGGACACCCAGATCGGGATGTGGGGCGCCCAGGAGACTCCACTGGAGTGCAGAGCTTCCAGAACCAGCTTAACCCCGATGAATCCCAGGATGAACGCGAGCCCGTAGCTGATGTAGACCAGCTTCTGCAGCAGGCCGCCCAGCAGGAAGTAGAGCTGACGCAGTCCCATCAGGGCGAACGCGTTGGCGGTGAAGACGATGAACGGGTCGGTGGTGAGCCCGAAGATCGCCGGAATCGAGTCGAGGGCGAACAGCAGGTCGGTGCTGCCGATGGCGATCATGACGATCAGCATCGGGGTGACCATGCGCTTGCCGTCGATCTTCACGGTGATCTTGGAGCCGACGTATCCCTCGGTGGTGGGCAGGCTCCGGCGCACCCAGCGGAGCAGGAGGTTCTCGTTGACCTCTTCCGCCTCGCCCTTCAGGTGGCCGCGGATGATGTTGATCGCCGTGTAGATCAGGAAGGCGCCGAAGACGTAGAACAGCCAGCCGAACCGTTCGAGGGCGGCGGCGCCGAGCGCGATGAAGATGCCGCGCATGACCAGCGCGAGCAGGATGCCGATGAGGAGCACCTTGTGCTGGTAGGCCTTCGGCACCGCGAACCGGCTCATGATGATGAAGAAGACGAACAGGTTGTCGACGCTGAGACTGTACTCGGTGATGTATCCGGCGAAGAACTCCCCGGACTTCTCCGGCCCCGAGGTGAACCAGAGGATCACGCCGAAGATGACGGCCAGGGTCACGTAGAAGCTGACCCAGGCGCCGGCCTGGCGCATGGAGAACTCGCGGGCCTCGCCGCGGTCGACGATCCACAGGTCCACGGCGAGGACGATCAGAAGACCGCCGATCACGACGATCCACGCCCACAAGGGTTCGGTCACGTTGTACAACCTCCGGCACGCAGGACTGACTGCCGGAGGTCTCTCCCGCCCGCCAAACCCGCGGACCGGCAGCCCCGGGGGCCCCGTGGATCGGGGCTACACCGTGATGACGAGGCTGCCGCGAAGGGATACTCCCCTCCCCAACTCACGCAGTATACGAGAACGTCTCAGTGCAATGTCATCTTCCCTCTGGATCACAAACCGGTGCGGTCCGTCACGACCGGCTGTAGGCCGCGAGCGCGCTCCGCACCGCGTCGTCCTCTCCGGGCAGCTCCTCGCCCCTGCGGGCGGCCGCCGCCGCCCACCGGGCCGCCTCACCGGGATCGGAGACCAGATCCTGTACGGCGGAGCGCAGGGCGGCCGGGTCACCGTAGGGGACGAGGATCCCCGCGTCGCCGACGAGGCCGGGAACGCCGCCGACGGCGGTGGCGATGACGGGTGTGCCGGCCTTGAGCGTCTCGCTGACGCTGAGCGGCAGCCCTTCCCACCGGCTGGCCCAGACCGCGACGGTGGCGGCGGCGAGCAGGTCGGGCACGTCGTCCCGGTTGCCCAGCAGCACCACGGGCAGGCGCTCGGCATCGATCCGGCGGCGCAGCTCGCCCCGCAGCGGCCCCTCTCCGGCGATCGCGAACAGCGGCGGCGGGCCCTGCCACGGGCCGGCGGCGGCGTCGAGCAGCGTCTCCAGGCCCTTCTGCTGGGCGAGCCTGGCGACGGTGAGCACGAGCGGCCGGTCACCCGCCCCCAGCTCGGCCCGCACCTCCCCGGGCGTCCGCCGGGGCTCCCGCAGGGGCGGCGCGGGCACGACGGCGGGCCTGACGTCCCGCGCTCCCAGCGCGCTCATCCGCTCCCCCAGATCGGGCGAGACCACCAGCACCCGGTCCGCCCGCCGGGCCACGATCCGCTCCAGCACCCCGTACACGGCCCCGACGAACCCTCCGGCGGTCAGCGCGTTGTGCAGCGTCACCACGAGCAGAGGCACCCTCGCCCCCGCCGGCGCCCCGAGGGAAGCGGAGGCCGCCTCGGCACGCCGGGGCATGGCCAGGGCGGCCAGCGCGCCGGCGCGCAGACCATGGGCGTGCACGACGTCGGCCCCCCGCACCACCCGCCGGACGGCCAGCACCGCTCGCGCGTCGTTCACCGGATGCGGCCGATCGGACACCGGAACCTCGACGAACCGGACACCGGCCGCACTGAACCCGAACTGCTCCCCGACCTCCCGCGGACCGGCGGCCACCACCCGGTGCCCGCGCCGCACCAGCCCCGCGGCCAGCATGCGCACATGCCGCCCGGTCCCTCCCGTCGTGGTGCCCACCACGTAAGCCACTCGCACCCGTACCCCTCCCTCTCCAGCATCGAGGCCGCCACCACCCAGCCCGGCCCGGTCACCCTCCGGGCGCGCGCCGCCGGAGGACCCCGGCCACCGCCCGGGCGTCGTCCCTGTCGACCAGCACGACCACGCCGGCGCCCACCGCGGCCGCCACCACGGCGGCCAGCAGCGTGACGCCCAGGTTCGCCCACACCCCGTGCGCCCCGATCCCGGAGGCCGCCCAGGCACCCGCCAGGAACCCGGCCGCGCCTCCCGCGACGGCCGCGCCCAGCGCCCGGCCGAGCCCGGCCATGGCCGCACGCCCGCGCGCCGCGACCACGTACCCGAGCATGAGCGCCCCGCCCGCGGTCATCCCCACCGTCATCCCGAGCCCCAGCCCGGCGATGCGCCACCCGTCCGGCAGCGACAGCGCGAAGACCGTCTGCGCCACGATCGTCACCGACCACCCGGACACGGTGCCCACGGCGGCCCCCCGCCCCCGGCCGGTCGCGTACAGGACCCGGCTGAGGTGCGCGATGAGCCCGTATCCGATCAGTCCGGGCGCGAACAACGCCACGGCCCGCGCCAGCGCCAGCGGGTCCACGTCGCTCTTGTCGGCCAGGAACACCGCCGCCCCGGGCTCGGACGCGGCGGCCAGCACCCCGGCGGCCACCCCGGACACGAGCACGATCGCCCGGGTGGTGCTCGCCGCGAGCCGGGCGAACGCCTCGTCCTCCCCCACGCCGGCGTGCGCGGACAACCGGGGGAACGCGCTGGTCGCGATGGGCACGGCCAGCACCGCGTACGGCACCAGGTAGATCGCCCAGGCGTAGTTGTAGACCGCCAGCGCCCCGCCGCCGATGACGTCGTTGGCCAGCAGCAGCACCACGACCATGGCGGCCTGCTGGGCGAGCAGCCCGGCGATCCCGGCCAGGGCGAGCCTGCGCACCTGCCCGGCCACCCCGTCGGGGAAGCGCAGCGTGGGCCGCCACCGCACGCCGAGCCGGGCGGTGGGCCCGATCACGGTGAGGACGAGCGCGAGCACGCCGAGGCTGGTGCCCGCCGACAGCGCCAGCTCGGCCGCGCGCGGCACCCCCTCCGGCGTGGCGATCCCGCCGCTGAGCGGCACGAACATCAGGTACGCGACGATGACCACGATGCTCGACACCAGCGGCGCGAGCGCGGGCCCGGCGAACCGGTGGTGCGCCTGCAGCAGCCCGTAGAGCACGACCGCGATCCCATAAAGCGGGATCTGCGGGGCGAAGATCACCAGCATGCGGGCGGCGACGTCGACGGCGGCGCGGCCGCACCCCTCGATGGCGAACAGTCCCATGATCGGCCCGGCGAGCAGCGCGGTGAGCACGGCCACCGGCACGAGCACCACGAGCACCCAGGTGAGCAGGGCGGAGGCGATCCGCCCCACCCGCTCCCTGGCGTCCTCGGACACGGCTCCGGCGAGCACCGGCACGACCATGCCGGCCAGCGCGCCGCCGACGACGACCTCGAAGACGATGTTCGGGATCTGGTTGGCGGTGAAGTACGCGGACGTCAGGCAGTTGGTGCCGACCGTCCGCGCGAGCGCGTACTGCTTGGCGAAGCCGGCCACCCGGGCCAGCACGGTGATCGCGCCGATGAGCAGCGCGCCGCCGGCCACGCCACGGGCCAGCCTCGCCTCGCGTTCGGTCAACGGGTCACGCGTCGGCGGGGCGGCGGCCCAGCAGGTCGAGCCGGTTGAGCACCTTGTTGCCCGCGATGACCTTGGTGAAGCTGATCTTCTCGGAGGCGGCGGTGAGCGCGGCCACGGTGCCGAGCAGGACGAGCCTGCCGGGACGGCCCAGCTTGGTCACCGCGGCCAGGCCCAGCAGCGCGCCCAGCGCGTTGGCGCCCGCGTCGCCGAGCATGGCCCGCTCGCCCAGGTCGTCGGGGAGCAGCGCGGCGGCGGCGCCCAGCGGCACGGCGGCCAGCGCGGCCGTCGCGGGCGAGTCGCCGGCCACGGCCGCCGCCAGCAGCGGCCCGCCGGTGAGCAGCCCGACCTTGATCGCCCGGCCGGGCCGCAGGTCGAACAGGTTGGCCAGGTTGGCCGCGCCCGCGACGACGGCGCCGTTGACGAGCGTGTCGGCGGGGCCGTCGGACACCAGCGCGGCGGCGGCCAGCCCGGTCGCGCCGATGCCGAGGATCTTGACCGCGCCGCTGGTGACCTCGCCCCGGGCGAGCGCGCTCAGGTGGCCCTTGAACCCCTTGGACGAGGTGGTGCCGTAGAGGTCGTCGTAGGCGCCGAGCGCGCCGCTGCCGGCTCCGGCCAGCAGCGCCGCCGCCCGCGCGCGGGCGGGCAGGCCGGGCGCCAGCGTGGCCGCGGCGCTCGCCCCGGCCACGAACGCGGGCCCTTCGAGCAGCGTGATGGGCTCGCCGCGGTGGTTCTTGCGGGTCCAGCGGCTGGCGGGGTCGCCGCCCCCGCCTTGCGTACGGGTGAGCGCGGCGTAGGCGGCACGAGCCGCGGCGGCGCCGATCGCGGCGCCCGCGAGGGCGTAGAGCAGGCCACGGGCCATGTCAGCTCCCTGACTCGGTGGACGACGGGGCCGGGCTGGGTGTCACCGGCTGGAACGCCGTGGCTCCGGCGCCGGTGCCGTACTGGCCCACGCCCCCGGTCGCTTGCTCTCGCAGAGCGTAGACGATCACGACCTGGCCTTCAGGCATATCGACGTTGTCGACGCTGGAGACCCGCTTGGCGGTCTCGCTGTCGTCGCGCAGGGCGGTGATGGCGCCGCCCGGCGCGGCGGAGGTCGCGGCGGCGCCGGCCATCACGGCGCCCTTGCCGCCGGCGTCGATCCCGCCCGCCACCGAGACGAGCGCCGCCGCCTGGCTTTCGGCGTTGTCTCCCTCGTACGGCGCGTCGGGCGAGTAGAGGACGGCGAGCGTGGCGCGGTTGAGCGGCTCGTCGTTGTCGTCGATGAAGTCGACGTCGATGAACCCGCCCGTCTGGAGGCCGTCGACGACGGCGGACGTGGCCTCGTTGGGGGTGCCGGCCAGCGCCGGGTCGGCGGTCATGAGCGTGGCGGCGAGCAGGGTGGCGGCCTTGTCGTGCACGGTGGCCGTGTCGGCGAAGGCCATCTCGGCGGGCTTGAGCTGGTTGACCAGGCCGTCGAGCACGCCGGCGCTCTTGGGGTCGAAGAACTTGTCGAGCAGCAGGAGCCGGCCGGTGACCTTCGCGCCAGCCTCGGCGAGCACCTGCTCGGTCAGCTCGCGATAGGTGGAGCTCGCTCCGGGCGCCTCCACCAGCAGCACCTGCTCGCCGGCGAGCCCGCCCTGGACGAGCTGCGGGGTGAGGGTGGTGATGAACTCCTGGTGGACCTGCTCTCGCCCCTTCATCACGTCGAGCTCGCCGCGCAGCCCTTCGTTGGTCTGGGTGAGCTGACGCGTCATCTCGTTGGCCGTCTTGATCGCTGGATCCTGCAGCAGGTTCGTGCCGAGCACGATGCCGACGGCCAGCGCCAGGAAGATGGCGACGATGGAGACGAGGTGATAGCGGAAATCGATCACGAGAAGAGCCCGACCAACCAGAAGATGAAGGCGTTCCAGACGTCTTGCAGGCCGTTCAGCCAGATCTGGCCGAGCGGTGAGGCGGAGAGAGCGACGCCCATGGTGACCAGCGCGGTGGCCGCCAGGAGCAACAGCTGGGAGGTGGTGATGCGACTGCGGTAGAGCATGCTGACGCCCTTGGCGTCGACGAGTCTGCTGCCGACGCGCAGCCGGGTGAGAAACGTGCTCGCCATGCCGGAGCGGCCCTTGTCGAGGAACTCCTCCAGCGTGCCGTGGGTGCCGACGGCGACGATCAGCTCGGCGCCCTTCTCGTCGGCCAGCAGCATGGCGATGTCCTCGCTGGTGCCGGTCGACGGGAAGACGACCGCCTCCTGGCCGAGCTGGTGGACCCGCTCCAGGCCGGGCGCCCGGCCGTCGCGATAGGCGTGCACGATCAGCTCGGCGCCGCAGGTGAGCGCCTTGGCGGAGACCGAGTCGAAGTCGCCGACGATGACGTCGGGCAGGTAGCCCGCCTCCAGCAGCGCGTCGGCGCCGCCGTCGACGCCGATCAGGACGGGACGGTACTCGCGCAGGTAGGGGCGGAGGGTGGCGATGTCTTCCTTGTAGTGGTAGCCGCGGACCACGATGAGCGCGTGCCTGCCCTCGATCTTGGTGCGGATGTCGGGCACGCCCACGCCGTCGATGAGCAGCTTGCCCTCGCCGCGGACGTACTCCATCGTGTTGACGGCGAACGCCTCGATCTGCACGGCCAGCCCGGCGCGGGCCTCGGCCATGGCCGCCTCGATGGACTCGGCCGTCTGCTCCTCGCCCTTGCCGACGACCTCGTCATCCAGGTAGACGATGCCCTCGTGGAGCCGGACGACGGCGCCGTCCTTGACCCGCTCGAACAGCTCCTGGCTGGCATTGTCGACGAACGGGATGCCGGCCTCGGCGATGATCTGGGGGCCCAGGTTGGGATAGCGGCCGCTGATGCCGGCGGCGATGTTGACCACGCCCGCCGCTCCGCACGCCACAAGGGCCTCCGCGCTGACCCGATCGACGTCGACGTGGTCGATGATGGCGATCTCGCCGGGCTGGAGGCGCTTGGTGAGCCTCTTGGTCCGCCGGTCGATCCTCGCCACACCGGTGACGCCGGGAAGGTCGTTGGCCTTCTTCGCGCGGAGGCCCGGCATCCTGTTCCCCGGAACCTTCATCAAGACCATCCTGCCAGAGCAAAAGACCGGGGAGGCCACGCATGACCGGGCGTGTCCGCTATGTCACACGGAATCACCTGTCGGCCGCCGCCAACCCTAGAAGTTCTTCCGCATGCGCTCTGCCCAGTTCGGAGTCCTCCAAGCCGGCCAGCATGCGCGACAGCTCGCGCACCCGCCCTTCGTGGTCGAGCGTGACCACACCGCTGCGCACCACGCTGCCGTCGCCGGCCTTCTCCACCACCAGGTGCTGGTCGGCGAAGGCCGCGACCTGCGGCAGGTGGGTGACGACGATCACCTGGGCGGTGCGCGCCAGCCTGGCCAGCCTGCGCCCGATCTCCACCGCGGCCTTGCCGCCCACCCCCGCGTCGACCTCGTCGAAGACGAACGTGGGCACCGGGTCCGCGCCGGCGAACACGACCTCGATGGCGAGCATCACCCGGCTCAGCTCACCGCCGGAGGCGCCCTTGTTGAGCGGCAGCGGCGGCGCGGCGGGGTGGGCCGCCATGCGCAGCTCCACCTCGTCGACCCCGTCAGGGCCGAACTCGGCGGCCCTGGCGAGCTGGACGACGACCCGGGCGTGCGGCATGGCCAGCGCGGTCAGCTCCTCGGTGACGGCCTTGCCGAAGCGCTCGGCGGCGGCCTCGCGCACCCGGGTCAGCTCGCCGGCCAGCTCGGTCAGCCGTTCGGTCAGCTCGTCGTACTCGCGGGTGAGCTCGCCGACGCGGTCGTCGTCGCCTTCCAGCTCGGCCAGCCGGGCGGCCGCCTGCTGCGCCCAGGCCAGCACCGCGGCGCTGTCCTCGCCGTACTTGCGGATGAGGCCGGTGAGCACGGACCTGCGCTCCTGGACGGCGGCCAGCCGGGCGGGGTCGGATTCGACCGACTCGGCGTAGGAGGCCAGGTCGGTGGCCACGTCGGAGATCAGATAGCCGGCCTCGGCCAGCCGGTCGGCGACGGCGGCCAGCGCGGGATCATAGTCGCGGACCGCTTCGACGGCCGCGCGGGCCTCGCCGAGCAGCGAGATCACGTCGTGGGCGCCGCCGTCGGCCGCCTCCATGGGGTCGCCGAGCAGCGCGGTGTGGGCGCCGGTCGCGGCGGTGCGGAGGGCGTCGGCGTGGGAGAGCCGCTCCTCCTCCTCGCGCAGCGCGGCGTCCTCGCCGGGCTTGGGGTCGACCTTCTCGACCTCCTCCAGGCCGAACCTGAGCAGGTCGGCCTCCTGCGCCCGCTCCCTGGCCCTGGTGGTCAGCTCCTCGACCTGCGCGCCGACC
Source organism: Nonomuraea sp. NPDC050478 (assembly GCF_044458265.1). Lineage (NCBI taxonomy): Bacteria > Bacillati > Actinomycetota > Actinomycetes > Streptosporangiales > Streptosporangiaceae > Nonomuraea > Nonomuraea sp. NPDC050478. The sequence goes on from NZ_JBITHT010000007.1 coordinate 619,964, forward strand.
TGCTTGTGGCGCTTGTAGGCCTGCTGGTAGGCCCGCAGGGGCTTGACCAGGTCGTTGCCGGCGTAGCGGTCGAGCGCGGCGCGCTGCCTGGCGGGCTGGAGCAGCCGCTGCTGGTCCATCTGGCCGTGCACGGCCACCAGGTCGTCGGCGAGGTAGGTCAGCGTGCCGACGGGCACGGACCGGCCGCCGAGCCAGGCGCGCGAGCGGCCCTCGGCGGAGACCGTGCGAGAGATGATCAGCTCGCCGTCCTCGGCCTGGCCGCCGATGTCCTCGACCTGCTGGGACACGCGGCCGCCCGGCTCGATGACGAGCGTGCCCTCGACGGTGGCCTTGTCGGCGCCCGGTCTGATGCGGGAGGGGTCGGCCCGGCCGCCGAACAGCAGCCCGAGGCCGGTGACGACCATCGTCTTGCCCGCGCCGGTCTCGCCGGTCACCACGTTGAAGCCCGGCGATAGCTCCAGCACGGCCTCATCGATGACACCGAGCCCCTGGATGCGGACCTCCTCGACCCTTGGTCGCACTGCCCACTCCCGTCACTTGCGAGAATACGATCAACCGCGCCGCGGCCCGAACACGTGTGCGTATGCGATCCTACGTGTTCGGCCCTTCAATTCATTCAGGGTCGCACCCTCCCACGCCAGCCCTGCACAGGTAGTTCGAACTTGGCGACCAGCCTGTCGGTGAAGGGGGCGCCGGTGCTCTCGACGCCGTGCAGCCGGGCCAGCAGCACCGGCTCGGCGCCGCGCCGCACCTCGACGCGGCTGCCGGAGGGCAGGTCGAAGCGGCGGCGGCCGTCGCACGACAGCACCCCGCCCGGGGTGTCGGGAAGGATCTCGACGGCGACCGTGGAGCGCGGCGAGATGACGAGCGGCCGGGCGAACAGGGCGTGGGCGCTGATCGGGACCATGAGCAGCGCCTCGACCTCCGGCCAGACCACGGGCCCCCCGGCGGAGAACGCGTAGGCGGTGGACCCGGTCGGGGTGGCGCAGATCACGCCGTCGCAGCCCCAGCGTGACAGCGGCCGCCCGTCTATCTCCGCCACCACCTCCAGCATGCGCTCCTGCTTCTCGACGGTGACCTCGTTGAGCGCCCAGGTGTCGGCGATGACGTTGCCGTTCTGGCGGGCCAGCACGTCGATGGTCATGCGTTCCTCGACGTCGTAGCGGCCGGCGACCACGTCGTCGACGGCGTCGTCCAGGTCGGCGACCTCGGCCTCGGCGAGGAACCCGACGTGGCCCAGGTTCACGCCGAGCAGCGGGGTGCGGGTCGGCCTGGCCAGTTCGGCCGAGCGCAGCAGCGACCCGTCACCGCCGAGCACGATCATCACCTCGGCGTCCTTGGCAGCGCTCGGCTCCGCGGGCACCACCTCCACGCCTTCCGCGCCGACCTCGCCGGCCTCCACGTCGAGGACCCGTACGCGCAGGCCCGCGTCGAGCAGCCGCCGGATGACCAGGCGGGCGCTCTCGACGGCGGCCTCGCGGCCGGTGTGGACGGTGACCAGGACGGTCCGGTTCATTGCGGCCCTTCCGCGACGGCCCGCCGGATCTCGTGCTCGAGGTCGGCGACCGGCGGCTCGCCCTCCCCCTTGCCCAGCCACAGCAGGTACTCGACGTTGCCCGACGGCCCGGGCAGCGGGCTGTAGGTGACGCCGCGCACGGCCAGCCCCAGCCGCGCCGCCTCGGCCGCGGCCGCGCGCACGGCCCCCGCCCGCAGCTCGGGGTCGCGCACCACCCCGCCCGCGCCGACGAGGTCCTTGCCCACCTCGAACTGCGGCTTGACCAGCATCACGAAGTCGGCCCGCGGCGCCGCGACGGCGGCCAGCGCGGGCAGCACGAGCCGCAGCGAGATGAATGACAGGTCGCCGACGACCAGCGTGGGCGGCTCGCCGACGAGATCCGGAGTGAGGTCGCGGACGTTGAGCCGCTCCATCACCGTGACCCGCTCGTCGGTGCGCAGCGACCAGGCGAGCTGGCCGTAGCCGACGTCGACGGCGAGCACGTGCGCCGCGCCGCGGCGCAGCAGCACGTCGGTGAACCCGCCGGTGGACGCGCCGGCGTCGAGGCAGCGCCGCCCTTCGACGGTGAGGCTCCCGAACGTGTCGAGCGCCCCGATGAGCTTGTGGGCGCCGCGCGAGACGTAGTCGGGGCCGTCCTGGGACTCGGCGACGACGACGGCGGCGGCGGTGTCGACCTGGGTGGCCGGCTTGGCCGCCCGCCGTCCGCCCACGGTGACGCGGCCCGCCTCGATGAGCTGGACCGCCTGCTCCCGGGAGCGGGCGAGCCCGCGCCGCACGAGCTCGCTGTCGAGCCGGACTCTGCGGCTCACTGGGCGTCCACGGCGCCCAGCGCGGCCTCCAGCCCGGAGAACGCCTCTTCGAACACCGCCACGTGATCGCTCACCGGCAGGCCCGGCAGCCGGCCCAGCCCGGCGAGGACCGCGTCGACCCGCGCGTCGCCGGTCTCCTCTGGCAGCTCACTCATGACTCGACGGTAACGCCTCGGGCGAGCGCGCGGGACCTTGGCAGGCGTGTCACGCGTTGAAGGGTCATACGGGGCGCTCGGTGTGGAACGCTACCGACCGTAAAGGAAGTAGAAAGGGAGCGATCATGGCAAGCGTCGAGGAGTGCCGGGCGGCACTGGTCAAGCTCGTCGCGCAGTTCGACGAGATCGACGAGGAGGACCGTGCCAGGCATGTGGTCGAGCGCACGGTCAGCTGCCGCGTCTCCGATCTCGACGTGACCTTCCACGGACGCCTGCACCACGGGGGCCTGGACCCGTTCCTGGAGGCGCCGCCGGCCGACGGCAGGCCGGCCGACGTGAAGCTGACGATCGTCAGCGACGACCTCGTGGCGCTGGTCGACGGAGAGCTGGATCTGGCCCGTGCGCTGCTCGGCGGCCGGGTGAGGATCGACGCCAGCTTCGGCGACCTGCTCCGCCTGCGCCGGCTCCTCTGACCGAGCCGCCCGCCCGCTCACCGCAGCCGGCGTGGCCGGTCCGGGTCGCGCCCTCCGCCGATCACCGGGTCAGCCGATCGTCTCGATCACCGGGTCAGCCGATCGTCCCGAGCACCGGATCAGCCGATCCGACCGAGCACCGGATCAGCCGATCCGATCGAGCACCGGCTTGACCGCGTCCTCCTCGGCGGGGCTGTCCCCCGCCGCCGCCCACGCCGCGTCGCACGCCGCCCTCAGCCCGTCGATCCGGCTCCCGTCGCCGTCGAGCCGCAGCGTCCCGTCCACCCAGCGGGCCCGCCACCCGCCGCACGCCCCGTCCCGCACTTCCGGATACGGTGCCAGCAGGCCGGACAGATCCTCTGCCACGTACGTCGGCCGCTGGTGCGGCGGCGCGGTGAGCACGTCGAGCGGCTTGGCCACCCCCGTGAGCACCAGCAGCCCGTCGACGCCCGCGTTCCGCGCCCCCTCGATGTCGGTGTCGAGCCGGTCGCCGACCACCAGCGGCCGCCGCGCCCCCGTACGGATCATCGACTCCCGGTGCAGCGGCGGATCCGGCTTCCCCGCGTAGAGCGGCTCCACCCCGGTCGCCGACGCGATCACCCGCGACATCGCCCCGTTGCCCGGCACCTCGCCGCGCCCGGTGGGCATGGTCGAGTCGCGGTTGGCGGCCACGAACAGCGCCCCCTGCCGCACCGCCAGCGCCCCTTCGGCCAGCAGCCCGTACGACAGCCCCGACCACATCCCCTGCACCACGGCCGCGGGCCCCTCGGCCGCCGCCGTGACGGGCCTCAGCCCCTGCCCGCGCACGGCCATCCGCAGCCCGGCCCCGCCGACGACCAGCACCTTCGCCCCCGCCGGCACCCGCTCGGCCACCACCCGCGCCGCCGCCTGCGCCGACGTCACCACGTCGTCCCGCTCGGCGGGAACCCTCAGCTCCCGCAGATGGGCGGCGATGGCGGCAGGCGTCCGTGAGGCGTTGTTCGTCACGTACGCCAGCCTCACCCCGCGCCGCCCCGCCTCCTCCAGCGCCTCGGCCGCGCCGCGCACGGCCCTTGGCCCGAGATACACGACGCCGTCGAGGTCGAGCAGCAGGGTGTCGTAACCGTCGATCAGCACCGCGCCTCTTTCCGTCTCCGGCTCACATCCTGTGAGACTCTAGCCCGCCGCTCCACCGCCACGTCCGCGCCCATACCCCCGCGAATCCCCTTCCCCTCGCGTGTCCCGTTCCCCGCACACCCGCCACCCCGACCGGCAGAGCCGCATGACCCCGGCCGCAGAGCTCCTGCCACCGGACGCCGCAGAACCACATGAGACCGCCCACAGGCCCATGCGACGCCGTCGAGCCCTGCCTCGGGAGACCCACCGTGGAGATCTGCTACCGGCCCCACCCCACGACCGACTCAGAGGTCGACACACAACACCCCAGGCCCCGCAGTGGAACCCCACCCGGGAGACCGCTGTGAGGGATCTCCGTACAGATCCACTTTGGAGATCCGCCACGCTGATCCGACATGCAGACGCACCGCGCGGACCCACCGCGCGGACCCACCGCGCGGACCCACCGCGCGGACCCACCGCGCGGACCCACCGCGCGGACCCACCGCGCGGACCCACCGCGAAAACCTGTCACGCAGACCGCCACGCAGAGCCGCCGCACAGACGCACCGCGTGGACCCGGCGCACAGACGCACCGCGCGGACCCGCCACGCGGACCCGCCACGCGGACCCGCCACGAAAACCTGTCACGCGGACCGCCGCGCAGAGCCGCCACGCAGAGCCGCCGCACAGACCCACCACGAAGAGCCGCCACCCAGACTCACCGCCCAGACGCATCTCGCAGACCCGCCACCCAGGCTCACCGCCTAGACCCGCCATGCAGACACCCTGCTGATCTGCCGTGGACAGTGGCCGCGAGGCGCGCTGCTCTTACCGTCAGTCACGTCCGACCCGCCGAGGCCGCACGCCGAACGGTGCACTCATCCCCGGTGGCGAGTTCCCCTGGGGAGGCCGTCATACAGCGACAGGAGCTCTATCGGGCTGCGTGACGGCGATGACACGTGTTTCCTGGATGGTGTGACGGTTCTTCGTACCAACCGGCTGGAACTACTCCCGGCCAGTCAGGCCGACCTGGACATCCTGGTCGCGCATTGGAACCAGCCGGAGGTGAGGCGGTACCTGTTCGACGACCGGGAGGTCTCCGCCGAACTCGCCGCCACGCTCCTCGCCGACAGCGCTGACGACTTCACCGAACACGGGTACGGCCTGTGGAAGGCATACCTGCGGGACGAGTTCGTCGGCGTGTGCGGCCTTCGCCGGCACGACAGCGGCCAGGTGGAGATCGTCTACAGCCTCGAACCCGCCCTCTGGGGCTCGGGCCTGGCCACCGAGGCCGCCCTCGCCGTCCTGGAGACGGGCCGGCGAGCGGGCCTCAAGGAGATCCTGCTGGAGACCGACGAGGGCAACGTCGCCTCCCAGCGCCTGGCCCGGCGCCTGGGCGCCGTGCCCAGGGGCGGTGCGGACGGCATACTCCAGTACGTGATCAGCCCTCCGTGACGGCAGCCGCGCCTCACATGTCCCTCCGGGCCTTTAAGGTGGCCCGGACGCTGCGCAACGCCGACACGTAGTTGCGGTCGTCGGGCCGCATGGCGACGGCGATCGCCAGCGGCTCCTGGGCCGCCTCGATGTCGCCGGTCCGCCACAGCGACAGCCCCAACCCGAAGTACGCGTAATCCTCCGTCGGGTTGTCGTCCACGATCCACTGGAAACTGCTGGCCGCCTCCGCGTACCGGCGGGAGTTGAACTGGGCCCGTGCCAGCGCCTCCCTGATGCTGCGCGAATCCGGCTCCGCGTCGGCGGCACGCTCCAGCAGCGCGGCGGCGGCCGCGGGGCTGCCCTCCTTCAAGAGCTTCACACCCCGCTGGTACCAGTCGTACACGTCACCCTGGGGGGTGCCGGGGGAATCTGCGCGGCCGTCGGCACCTTCCATCATGCGTGAGCCCTCCTACATCGGCATACGACGGAGTTACGGAATCGGATCCCAGCGGGGCATTGAGGCGACTACGGGAAGACTCGGGCGTTTATGGCAGCATGCCCGGTATGGGGAATTCTGAACTGCCGATACCGGACGGGCTGATCCTTCGCCCGTTCCGGGGCGTCCGCTTCGCCGTAGACGATCCCGCCAAGGTGACCTCCCCGCCTTACGACCTGATCTCCGACGGCGATGTGAGCGCCCTGCTGGACGCTCATCCCAACAACGTCGTCCGTCTCATCGTTCCCGGCAGACCCGGCACTGATGCTCAGAAGCCCCCTTCCGATCCCTCTACCTCTACAGACCAGAACACCATTAACTCTGACAATCCTCTCGTTTCCTCCCAAAGTCAGATCCAAGTCTCGCCCAATTCCAGGTATCAGGAGGCGGGAAGAACGCTGGAAGCGTGGCTCGCGTCCGGTGTCCTCGTCCCCGACGAGCAGCCGGCGCTCTACGTGTACGAGCAGCGAGGCCCAGGGGTGCTGCAGCGCGGCATCATCGGCGACGTCTGCCTCCCGGATCCGGCGCAGCGCATCATCCTGCCGCACGAGGACGTGCTACCCGGCCCCATCACCGACCGCCTGGCCCTCATGAGCACCACCCAGGCCAACCTCGAGCCCATCTTCCTCCTCTACAACGGGCAGGACGGCGCGGCGACCCGCCTCGTGGACGAGGTGGCCACCCACCGCGAGCCCCTGGTCACCGCGCACACCGAGGACGGCCTCACCCACCGGCTCTGGGCGGTCACCGACGACGCGGAGATAGCCGCCGTCAACGCCGACCTCCATCCCCGCCAGGCCCTCATCGCCGACGGCCATCACAGGTACGCGACGTACCGCATACTCCAGCGCCGCGAACACGCCCTGCACGCCGAACCCACCGGACCCGGCCACCCCGCCCAGGACGGGATCCCCTCGAACGGCCGTGAGGACGACGGCCGAGGCGCCCAGGACTCGGAGCAGGTCAAGCGGAGCCCGTGGGACTTCGGCCTGGCGTTGCTCGTGGACACCGACGCGTACCCGCCCGACCTCAAGGCCATCCATCGCGTCATCCCCGGGCTCCCGCTGGAGGAGGCGGTGGCCAGGGCCAAGGGCTCGTGGCGCGTACAGGATCTCAGCGACCTCGACGAGGGCCTCCACGCGCTCCACCACACCGAAGGCCCGGCCTTCCTGCTGGCCTGCGAGAACGGCGCGCACCTCCTCACCAGCCCCGACCCGCTGCAGCTCGCGCAGGCCATGCCGGCGGACCGCTCGGCCCGGTGGAACTCGCTGAACACCTCCATCCTCACCGAGTTCGTCCTGCCCAAGGTGTGGGGCCTGCGCGACGACGAGGAGACGGTGCGGATCGTGCACCACGACCCGCACGCCGCCGTGCAGCTCGCCGCCGCCACGGGTGGCACCGCCGTGATCCTCAGGCCGCTGGACGTCGCCGACGTCCTCGCGGTGGCGTCGGGCGGCGAGCGGGTGCCGCGCAAGTCGACCTCCTTCGGCCCCAAGCCCCGCACGGGCCTGGTCCTGAGAACCTTCGCCATCCGCTGACCGTTCTCCCCCGTCACGAGCACCGACGGCGGAGAGCACCGGCCCGTCACGGACGGCACGCCTAGCGGACCGCCGGTCACGGACAGCACGCCTAGCGGACCCTCCGGCGTCAGCCCGCCTCGGCGAGGACGGCGACCGGGCGGGGCGCGGAAGGGACCGGCGGTTCGCCGGGCTCGCCCGCCGGGAGGGGGTCGGCCTCGATGACCCTGACCGTGGCCACCTCGACCTCGTAGGCCCAGACCTTGCCCGACGCCGGACCGAAGACACGGCAACGGAAGGCACCGGTGACCTCCATGGCGTCACGGGGTCGGAGAGTGCGGAGGACGTCGGCCACCTCCTGGTTGAAGCTGACGCACGGAATGCTGTCGGTGACCATGCCGTCCCGCCTGTGCCTGCGGCGGCGCACCAGCAGCCGCCACTTCGTCATGGTGTCGCCGCTCGGCAGACTCCGGTCTTCGACTGCCGCGGACAGCCGTCCCACCAGCAAGACCTCGTTGCGGTCCACTGTCGTCCTCCCATTGGTGATCGGGTGGAGATCACTCTCTACGATGTGAGGAAGTCCAGTTCGGCTCGAACGCCGTTCTGGGGATAGCGGACACGGCTCTGGAGTGCCTGTGGACAACATCACCGCCCTGGGCGGCGACGTCTATGAGATCGACACGAAGATGGCCGGATACTCAGGTATCACCGCCGGTTACCTCATCCTGGGTGATCGTCCCTGCCTGGTCGAAACGGGGACATCCACCTCGGCCCCCGTCGTGCGTGACGCGCTCGCGTCGCTGGGCGTCGGCCCGGACGATCTGGCCACCGTCGTGGTCACGCACATTCATCTCGACCACGCGGGCGGGGTGGGAGACATCGCCAAGTTCTTCCCGTCCGCGCAGGTCGTCGTGCACGAGAAGGGCGCCCGGCATCTGGCCGAACCGGCCAGGCTGATGGCCAGCGCCAGAATGGTGTGGGGAGACCGCCTGGACACGCTGTTCGGCGAGCTCTCCCCCACCGAGGCCGAACGCATCGTCGCCCTGGGCGACACCGGCGCCATCGACCTCGGCAACGGCAGGACGCTGAGCAGCCACTACTCTCCCGGCCACGCCAAGCACCACGTAGGGCTGATCGACTCCGCCACCGGTGACCTTTATGTCGGCGACGCCGCGGGCGTTTACCTGCCGCAGACCGGCGATCTGCGCCCGGCCACCCCGCCTCCGGACTTCGACCTGCAGACCGCCCTCGACTCGATCGCCCTGTTCCAGGCACTGCAGCCACAACGGCTGCTGTTCAGCCATTACGGGCCGGTCGACGCGGTACGGGACACGCTCGACCGATCAGCTGAGGAGCTGCGCATCTGGGTGGACCTCACCCGCCAGGCCCACGCCGAAGGCTTGGACCTGGACCACGCCGTGGCCATGGTGCGGGACCGTACCAGAGAGCGCTACCAGGCGCTGGCCGGCGACGACGAGACGGCCGAGCAGTTCGAGCTGCTCAGCGGCGCCCCGTCGAACGTCGCCGGCATCCTCCACTGGCTGGACCGCGTCTCCCCGTGAACGCGACCTCGGGTACGCACTCGCCAGAACGGGAGTGCGTACCCGAGAACGTCACCTACTCGGACTGCTTACCGGGTTCGTCCCCAGCATGGTCACCGAAGTCCGGCTCGATGAAGGACGGGGAGATCGGCACCGATGAAGCGCCGCCCTGCTTTCCGTGCTCGGCATCCGTCGGTGCGTCCGGCTCGCCCGCTACGGGCTCGCCCGTCTGACCGGGTCGTGCCGCCCCGCCGGTTCGCTTGGACGACGCGCCCCCGGCCTGCTCAGGCGACGTACCCGCCTCCTCCCGAGCCCGCCCGGGCGACACGGCCGAGGTGCTCTCACCCTCAGCCCGCTCAGGCGACGTAGCGACACTCTCGTCCCCGGCGCGCTCGGCCGACGTACCCGCCTCCCGAGGCTGCCCCGGCGACGTGGCCGCGTCGCTCTCGCCCTCAGCCCGCTCGGCCGACGTACCTGCCTCCCCCCGAGCCTGCTCGGGGGACGTGGCCGAGTCGCTGTCGTCCCCGGACTGCTCAGGCGACGCAGCCGGGACGCTCTCGGCCTGCTCACGGCGGTTGTCCGCGCCGGGCCGCTCGGACGACCTGCCCTGCTCGGCGTCATGGTCGGCCTCTTCAGCACGCGGCGCGTCCGGCTCCGCCTCGCTGCCGGCCTTGCCGGCATCCTGCGCGGCCGGTCCGGCGTCACGAGCTTCCGGTTCGCCTTCGCCGCCGGCCTCCGTGGACGCCACGGAAGCGGCGTCCCCCGGGGACACGAAGTCCTCGTCGTAGCCTTCCTCGACGTCCTCGATCGTCGCGCCGGTCAGCTCGGCGTACCGCTCGGCGGCGTCCGTCTCGCCGTCCTCGTCGAACGCCACCGCCCTGCCGAACCAGTCCACCGCCGCGTCGTGGTGTCCCGCTTCCTCCAGCGCGTCCGCGTACGCGAACGCCAGGCGCGCCGACCACGGACGGGGCTGCGGGTCGCGCAGCTCCGGAAGCCGCTGGAGCGTGATGACCGCCGCGTCGTGCTGGCCGAGGTCGCGACGCGCCCCCGACTCCACGATCGTCAGCTCGATCCGCCCGGCCCGGTCAAGCCGCTCGGCCTCCGGCGAGCGCACCAGGTCGAGCGCCCGTTCCGGACGTCCCATCCCGCGCTCGCAGTCCGCCATGACCGGCAGGTACGCCTCCGAACCGGTCATCCTCCTGGCGGCGCGCAGATCGCTCAACGCCTCGCTGAAGTGTCCGGCCCGGTACGCGACGATGCCGGCCGCCTCCCGTACGACACCGATCCTGGCCGCGAACCTGCGCGCCACCTTGGTGTGTTCGTGAGCCTTGTCGGGATCGTCCTCTTCGAGGGCGCGCTCGGCGGCGAGGAGGTGCCGGCCCACCAGCTCGGCAAGATCCGTGGGCAGGGACCGCAGCTCCTCGCGCACCTCCTTGTCGAGGTCGTCGGCGCTGATGTCGGGCGCGACCTCAGGCAGCGGCTCGCGCTGCGGCCGGTCACCCTCGCGGTCGTCCCTGCCGAAGCGGGCGCGAGTGCCAGGCCGCTCCTCCCGCGAGAACGGACGCGAGCCCCCCTCACGGCGCGGGCCACGGTCGTCACGCCGGGGTCCGCGATCGTCGCGCTCCCTGAAGGGACGGCGCTCACCCTCGCTCCTGGAGCCGCGATCGTCGCGATCCCGGTACGGACGACGCTCATCACGATCCCTGGGAGGACGGCTCTCGTCCCGATCGCGGTACGGGCGACGCTCCCCACGATCCTGATAGGACGGGCGGTCACCCCGGTCCTGATAGGGGCGACGCTCGCCGCGATCCTGATCCGGCCGACGGTCCCCGCGGTCTTGGTAGGGCCGACGCTCGCCTCGGTCCTGGTAGGAGGGACGGTCACCCCGGTCCTGATAGGGCCGACGCTCGCCACGATCCTGATCCGGCCGACGGTCCCCACGGTCCTGGTAGGGCCGACGCTCGCCACGATCCTGGTAGGAGGGACGATCACCCCGGTCCTGATAGGGCCGACGCTCGCCACGATCCTGATGGGACGGACGATCCCCCCGGTCCTGGTACGGGCGACGCTCGCCACGGTCCTGATAGGACGGACGGCCCCCACGATCTTGGTACGGCCGACGCTCCCCACGATCCTGATAGGACGGACGATCCCCACGATCCTGGTGCGGCCGACGGTCACCCCGGTCCTGGTAGGACGGGCGGTCTCCCCGGTCCTGATAGGGGCGACGCTCGCCACGGTCCTGGTAAGAGGGACGGTCCCCACGATCTTGGTACGGCCGACGCTCCCCACGATCCTGATAGGACGGACGATCCCCCCGGTCCTGGTAGGGCCGACGTTCGTCTCTGTCCCTTGACGGGCCACGCTGGGAGCCGCGGTCGTCCCGATCACGGAAGGGACGACGGTCGCCCTCACCACGCGGGCCACGGTCGTCCCGATCCCGGAACGACCGGCGCTCGCCGCTGTAACCACGCTCCTGCCGAGGACCGCGGTCATCACGGTCCCGGTACGGCCGGCTCTCGCCACGATCTCCGGAAGGACGACCTTCGTCACGATCGCGATAGGAACGGCGGTCGTCGCCCTCACGGCGATCACGATAACCCCCGGCGCCGCGCGGCCCGCGATCGTCGCGGTCGCGGAACGGCCGGCCGCCGCCTTCGCCCCGCCCCTGGCCTCCCCGGCCTCGGTCCTGATAGGAACGCCTGTCGCCGCCTGAACGGAACGGACGGTCTCGATCGTCGCGTCCGCGGGAACCGGATCCGCCGTTCCTGTCGCCATGCGAGCGCTCGCCCCCGTTATCGCCGCGCCCGCGCTGCTCGCCGTCCGATCCGCTATCTCTGTTCACTTCTGGTCCATTTCGTTGGCTCACTCAGCGAGCCTCTATTACCCGTACGGGCCCGCCGTGGCTGGTCGCCGCCCATCCCGGGCCTTACGCGACGAAGGCCACCCGTGGTTGGGGTGGCCCGGTACTCCCCCAGCCTAGCAAGCCGGGGCATGTCCGGAACCCGCACAACCACGGATCCGGCCAACCTGAAGCCGCCGGTCATCCGAGTGACCTGCATATTGAGTGGCAGGGCCGAGACCGCTTCCGTGAGACTGACCCCATGTCTCTGCGCTTCCATGAAATAGCCGAAGCCCGTCACCGCATACTCAATCCGCTCACCGATGACAAGCTCGATCTGCTGGGCGAGATCTGCCGTGTCGACGCGGGAACGCGGCAACTCGACCTGGCGTGCGGCAAGGGCGAAATGTTGAATCGCTGGTCCGCCCGTTACGGCCATCAGGGCATCGGCGTCGACATCAGCAAGGTGTTCCTGGAAGCGGCGAGAGATCGCGCCGGTGAACTGGGGGTCTCCGACCGCGTCCAGTTCGTCGAAGCGGACGCCGGCACATACGACGCCGAACCGGAAGCGTTCGACATCGTGTCCTGCATCGGCGCGACGTGGATCGGCGGCGGCCTTTCCGGCACCCTCGACCTGATGCGCCGCCCCCTCCGCCGTGACGGGCTCGCCCTGGTGGGAGAGTGCTACTGGACGGCCCCGCCCCCGCCCGAAGCGGTGCGGGCCCTCTCTCTGGAAGAGGACACCTTCACCTCTCTTTCCGGTACGGGGGAGCGTTTCGAGCAGGCGGGATTCGAGCTGCTGGAAATGGTGCTGGCCAGCCCGGACAGCTGGGATCGGTACGTGGCGAGCCAGTGGTGGACGATAAGCGACTGGCTTCGCGCCAACCCCGGAGATCCCGACGCCGACGCCATGCGTGAGTTCCTGACGACGGCCAGGCGTTCACATCTGGAGTACGGGCGGGAGTATCTGGGCTGGGGTGTCTTCGTACTCCGCCAGGAGGCGACCTCCTGAAACACAAAGGGCCTCGGCAAGCATGCCGAGGCCCCAGAAAACGAGAAAAGCCCCGAAGCCGAAGCCTCGGGGCTCACCACAAGAAAAACCCCCGAGACCGAAGCCTCAGGGCCCACCCACGAGAAAGGCCCCGACAGAACCTGTCGGGGCCTTTCCCATATGAAAATTGTCCGGCGGTGACCTACTCTCCCACACCCTCCCGAGTGCAGTACCATCG
>NZ_JBITHT010000008.1:0-101994 GCF_044458265.1 Nonomuraea sp. NPDC050478
TCCCAACCAAAAAGGAATCCGTCACAGAAATACATGACGGGGTTGTGCATCATGCACTGGCTTTTAACACACTGTTGAGTTCTCAAGAAACGGACACGTACACCCCGGCAAGACCCGACCAGCGGCCCCCGCCGAAGAGGCGTTCATTTCGTCTTTGTGTTACCAATCTTCGCAGCCCCCCAAGTTCGTGTCAAATTGACGCGAACCCCATCGAGCTTCAAAAATCGGCAACCGCCCCGTCTCCGAGGCAACCCCTCTACCTTACCGGCCGATCCGGACAGATGCGAACCATCCGGACGATCAGTGTGGAGTGGGACTCGCCGGGCTTCTCCGGGACTCTGGTGAGTCCGTGGCTGCCCGTGCCTGAGCAACTGTAGCAGCCTCCAAGACCATCTCGGGCCCACAGAGGTAATCATCAGGTCCTTCCCTCCCCAGGGGACACCCAAACCTCACTGGTCCGGGAGGGCCCAGGGCAAGCGAACAGCAAGTGGTCCGCAATGCCCCGGCGGTACGAATTGCCACGAGCAGTCCCGCGCTCTCGGAGGTGTCCGGCATGACCCGCTCGGAATACGACGACATCCGTGCTTTCCTCGCCGACCCGGCGACCCAGGCGGGTGACCTGCTGGACGTGGCGAGGACCCTGGTGGAGGACCTGGAGCAGGCCCGCATGCGCGAGGCGATGCTGCGGACGCACTACCTGCGGCTGCTGACCGCCGCTCGCGCGACCGTGGCCGCCGAGTACGCCGGCGCGCCGGACCCGTTGACGTTCGTCAGGCACGAGCTCGACGAGCGGGGGCAGCTTCCGCAGCCCGGAGAGGCCGTGCAGCGCATCCTGTCGGACGCCCAGGCGGCGGCCGCCCTGCTCGCCTGCCTGGCGGAGCAGCAGACCAAGCCGCGCCCCCGTGACAGCATGCGGCTGCGCCGCTGCGTCGGCCCGGTCCGCAGCCTGCGTCGCTGACTTCCGCCGTGATCCGCACGGCGCGCTCTCAACAGACGAGCTGCTTCCGCCCGTGCCCCCGCGCGGCTTGCTCTCGACAGGCGGGCTGGGACGGCAAACAACGCGGCGGTGACCCAACGCATACCCGGGCTTGGGGTGGTGACTGTAAGACTGCGCATATGTGGCAGAGAGGGATGAATTGGGCGGCCATCGCGCTGGTAGCCATATTCAACCTGATGTGGCTGGGCGTGGTCGTCTACGCGGACGTGACCTCCACTTTCTGGTCGCGCGCCACCCAGGTGGTGGTCGCCCTGTCCCTGCTCGGCTGGGCCGCCAGGAAGACGGTCGAGATGATCGGCAAGGCGTGAGTTCGATGAGTGAGCAACCGTACGAGATCGGCAAGGATCTGGGGGACGACCCGCAGCAGTCGTGGGCCGCGATGTACGAGGACGTGTTCCCCCAGCAGCACCAGATCGTGGAGATCGACGACGAGATCCCGCGTGGCATCTCCAGATGGGTGGACGAGGAGGACCCCCGCGAGTCCGACACCTTCATCGACCCCATGGAGGTCGAGGACCCGCCGCAGCTGGAGTTCTAAGGCTGGTACGGAGGAGCGACGCCCCAGCCCCACCGTGGCACCGGCGCCTGTCGCGGCGGCGTGGCGCCGGGCTGCGAGTTGGTGCGGGCGATCCTGGTGCCCCATTCGATGTAGCCGGCGAACGCGGCCCTGAACTCGGGGTCGTCCGGCAGCCCCACCTCGTCGGCGGCGTCCATGAGCAGGCTCACCCACCGGCGCCGCTGCTCCTCGGTGATGCCCCGGTTGAGGTGGTGGGCCAGCATGTGCGAGTATCCCCCGCGTTCGCCGGTGTAGCGGGCGGGCCCGCCGAACACCTCGCCCAGCCACATGGCCACGTACCGGGGATGGCCGGGATCCATGTGCGCGAACAGCGGCCCTATCAGGTCGTCCTTCACGACCTGGCGGTAGAAGACCTCGGTCAGCCGCTCCAGCGCATCCGTGCCGCCGGCCCATTCGTAAAGCGTCGGTATGCCGTCTTCGGTCATGTAATCATGTAATCATCATGATGTCGGCCCGGCAACACCTCCGATACTCGGATCCATGACCTTCGATCACAACGACCACTACCACCCTTTGCTGCTCCGCCATCTCCCGGCGGGCGCGGCCACCGCGCTCGACGTGGGCTGCGGCACCGGGCTGTTCGCGCGCCGGCTGGCCGCCCGTGGTGTGGTCGTGGACGCGATCGATCCGTCGCCGGAGGTCATCGAGGCGGCGCCGCGCGCGGCGGGTGTCCGATACGCGCGCGCCGACGTCACCGCCATGGACCTGCCCGAGGCCCACTACGACTTCATCTCGTGCCTGGCCAGCCTGCACCACGTGCCGTTCGAGACGGTGGTCAGGTTGCGTGCGGCGCTCGTGCCCGGTGGGGTGCTCGCGGTGCTCGGCTGTTACCGGGAGAGCACCGCGGCCGACCACCTGACCAGCCTGGCGGCCGTCCCGGTGAACGCCGCCGCGCGCCTGGCGCTGAGCCGCCGGAGCTCCGCACCGGTGAAGGCGCCGGTCAGGCCGCCGGTGATGACCCTCGGCGAGGTCAGGGAGCACACCGCCCGCCTCCTGCCCGGCGCCCGGGTCAGGCGCCTCCTCTTCTGGCGCTATCTGCTGGTCAGCCGCAGGCCCTAGAAGTCCTCGCACGTCGCGTACCAACTGTCGGAGAGCCGGTCGACGGACGAGAACCGGTAGGTTCTCAGCCGCTCCCCGTGCACGTACGTGAGACCGCAGAACTCCAGCCAGCCTCCCGACCCGATGACGCCCAGGTCGGCCCGGTCGACGTGGCGCACGGCCCGCCCGACCGGGAAGAGCCCGACCCATTCGACGCCGAGCCCGCTCTCGGCGTCGCCCACCGTGACGCTGTCGGGATGCAGCGGCAGCGACCGTACGTAGGCGGTCAGCGCGGGCTCCGACACCGCGAACGCCGCGCGCATCGGCAGGTCGGCCGCGACGGTCGCGCAGGTGAGCGCGGCGACGAGCGGCGCGACCGCGATGCCGGGGCTGCGGCGGTAGCGGGGGACGCAGAGCAGGACGATCCACAGGGCCGTCGTCAGGATCCAGAACAGGACCGCGTAAGACAGGACATAAAGGCTGCCGCCGGGAAAGACCATCGCGATGAGGGTGAGAAGGGCCGCGAGTGTGGCCGGCGCCACGAGCCAGAGCCACCGCACCCTGCCGGTGGAACCCGTCACGGGGACACGCACACACGGGACCCTAGCAAGAGCAGGCCGGTTGACCGGCGCGATCGCCGTCAGTCGTAATCCCGCTTGAAAGTTTCAGCCGCTCATCGGCCTCCCGCCTGTGCCTTTGCCTTCCGGCGGCCGATCGCGCTTCTGGCGGGAGGCGGGGGCTCCCTACCATGCGTGGGAGCGCTCCCATATCAGGACGGAGTTTCCATGTCTCGTAGAAGGCCCGTGCTGGCCGCCCTCTTCACCGCGGTCGCGACCGCCGTGGCGGGGGCGGCCGTCTTCACCTCTTCCGCCGTCCAGGCCGCCGACTCGGCGTTCTACGTGGACCCGGAGACGAACGCCGCCAAGTGGGTGGCCGCCAACCCCGGCGACAGCCGCGCCCCGGTGATCAGGGACCGGATCGCCGCGGTCCCGCAGGGCCGCTGGTTCGCCACGTACAACCCGTCCACCGTCCGGGCGCAGGTCGACGCGTACGTGGGCGCGGCGTCGAGGGCGGGCAAGATCCCGATCATGTCCGTGTACGCGATGCCGAACCGCGACTGCGGCGGCCCGAGCGCGGGCGGGGCGCCGGACCACACGGCGTACCGGGCCTGGATCGACCAGATCGCGGCCGGTCTCGGCGGCCGCCCGGCCACGATCGTGCTGGAGCCGGACGCCCTGGCCATCATGTCGAACTGCATGAACTCCACCGAGCAGGCCCAGGTGCAGGCGTCGATGTCGTACGCGGGCCAGCGGTTCAAGGCGACGTCGTCGCAGGTGAAGGTGTACTACGACATCGGGCACGACGCCTGGCTGTCGGCCGGGGAGGCGGCGAACCGGCTGCGCGGCGCCAACGTGTCCAGCAGCGCCGACGGCATCGCGGTCAACACCTCCAACTACCGCTCGTCGCCCGGTCTGGTGTCGTACGCGAAGAGCGTCATAGCGGCGACCGGCGACTCCAGACTGCGCGCCGTGATCGACACCAGCCGCAACGGCAACGGCCCGGCCGGGAGCGAGTGGTGCGACCCCGCGGGCCGCGCCACGGGCACGTGGAGCACCACGGCGACGGGCGACTCGATGATCGACGCGTTCCTGTGGGTGAAGCCGCCGGGTGAGGCCGACGGCTGCATCGCGGCGGCGGGCCAGTTCGTGCCGCAGCGCGCCTACGACCTGGCCATCGCGGCGGGCGAGCCGACCCAGACGCCCACCGTCACCCCGACGGTCACCCCGACCGTGACCCCGACCGGCCAGGGCTGCGCCGCGGCGTTCACGATCGTCAACAGCTGGCAGGGCGGCTTCCAGGCCGAGGTCACCGTGCGCAATACCGGCGCGTCGGCCATCTCCGGCTGGCAGGTCGGCTGGTCCTTCGCCGGCGGCCAGTCGATCTCCCAGCTCTGGAACGGCGACCTGAGCTCCTCCGGTTCGTCCGTGACGGTCGGCAACCTCGGCTGGAACGGCACGGTCGCCGCGGGCGGCACCACCACGTTCGGCTTCCTGGCCAACGGCTCGGCCGCCACCCCGGCGCCGATCGCCTGCACAGCCCGCTAGCGGACCTCCATGGCATGGGTGACGAGCATGGTCAGGACCTCTTTGACCGAGGACCGGTTACGCGCGTCGCACATGATGACCGGAGTCGTCTCGTCCAGTCCGACGGCCCGCCGCACCTTCCCAGGATCGTGCCGGCGGGCCCCGTCGAAGCAGTTCACCGCGACCACGAAGGGGAGCTTGAGCTGCTCGAAGTAGTCGACGGCCGGGAAGCAGTCGGCCAGCCTGCGGGTGTCGGCGAGCACGACGGCGCCCAGCGCGCCGAGCGCGAGTTCGTCCCACATGAACCAGAAACGGTCCTGCCCTGGGGTGCCGAACAGGTACAGCCACAGATCCTGGCGGATGGTGATGCGGCCGAAGTCGAGCGCCACCGTGGTGGCGACCTTCCGCTCGACGCCGGACACGTCGTCCACGCCCACGCCGCGGTCGCTGAGGAGTTCCTCGGTGTGCAGAGGGCGGATCTCACTGATCGTGCCGACCATGGTGGTCTTGCCCACGCCGAAGCCGCCGGCCACCAGGATCTTCAGGGCGGTCGCGGTGAGCGTCCCTCCGGAGGGCCGGGGGCGATCAAAGCCTGCGAATTCCATGCAGTACATCCCTGTAGGTACGTTCATCGATCGACTGGTTGGCGGGCTTCGGCGGGGTGATGCTCACGAGCCCCTCGCGCCGCAGGTCACCGAGCAGCACGCGGGTGACGTTGAGCGGCAGGCCGAGCCCGGCCGCGACATCGGCCACGGGGGTCGGCCTGCGGCAGATGCGCAGGATGGTGTGATGCTCCGGGTTCAGCACGGACGGCTCCTGCGGCAGGTGGACCGTGGCGACGATGGCCACCAGGTCGAACGCCTCGCCCTGGGGCCGCGCCCGGCCGCCCGTGAGACCGTACAACCGGATCAGAGGCCCCGGATCGTCGTCTGTCACGGTGTCATCCCGTTCCACACCGGCGCGGGCGCCGCGCCTCTCGGCAGCGCGGTCAGGTGCTCGCCCACGCGCCGGACGAGCAGGGCCATCTCGTACGTGATCAGGCCCAGCTCGGAGTCGCCCGCGGCCAGGACCGCCAGCCGGGCGCCCTGACCGGCCGCGGTGACGAACAGGAAGCCGCCTTCCAGCTCGATGATCGTCTGGCGGACGCCGCCCATGCCGAAGTGCCGGCCCGCGCCCATCGCGAGGCTGTGGCTGCCTGCCGCGATCGCCGCGAGGTGTTCGGTGTCCTCCCTGGTCAGCCCCTGGGACCCGCCCATGGTGAGGCCGTCGGCGGACAGCAGGATCGCGTGCCGCACTCCCGCGACCCGGTTGGCCAGGTCGTCGAGCAGCCAGCTCAGCTCAGATCTCGCGTCAGCCATGGGAGTCCCTTTCGTCGCGCACGTCGCGGTCGCCGTTCGTCTCCCTGCGCGCCTGCCGCCAGCCCTCCTGCATGGAGGTCATGAGGCTGAACAGTTCCTCGGGGGCGCGGGCGGAGACCTCGGGCTCCTGCTCCGGACGTGTTTTCCTTAGTTGTGGTGCCAGATGTGCCTGGCGTACCCGGACCGGCAGGCCGTCCAGGTCGTCGTCCGGTTCCGTCTGCCGCGGGATCGGCCCGGTGGGCGGGTCGAGCGTCCGCACGGGGCCGGACGCGCGCACCTCCCTGGGCGGCGGGGGCGGGACCTGCCGGACGGGTTCGAACAGCGACTGGCTGAGCTGCGACGGGACCGGCGCGCGCTCCGCGAGCATGCACGTCGGCAGCATCACGATCGCGGTCGTGCCGTCGTACGGGGACGGGCGGAGCGTGACCTTGATGCCGTGCCGCGCGGCCAGCCGGGAGACCACGAAGACGCCCATCCGGTCGCTGCGCGCCAGGTCGAACTCCGGCGGGGTGATGAGCTGGGCGTTCAGCTCCTCCAGGGTGCCGGGGTTCACGCCCAGGCCGCGGTCCTCGATCTCCAGGGCGAAGCCGTTGGCCGCCGTGAGACCGCGTACCTGCACGCTGGTGTTGGGCGGCGAGAAGGCGGTGGCGTTCTCCAGCAGCTCGGCGACCAGGTGGATGACGTCGGTCACCGCGCCGCCGGTGAGCAGCGGGCTGTCCGGCATCGGCTGGATGGTGACGCGCGTGTAGTCCTCCACCTCCAGCGCGGCGCTGCGTACCACGTCGAAGATCGGCACCGGGTCCCGCCAGCGGCGGCCGGGGGCGGCGTCGGACAGGATGATGAGGTTCTCCGCGTGGCGGCGCATGCGGGTGGTGAAGTGGTCGAGCTTGAACAGGCCCTCAAGGGTGTCCGGGTCCTCGGCCTTGCGCTCCATCGCGTCCAGCAGCGAGAGCTGGCGGTGCAGCAGCGCCTGGTTGCGGCGGGCCAGGTTCAGGAAGACCTGGCCGACGCCCTTGCGCAGGGTGGCCTGGCCGACGGCGGCCTCGACGGCGGTGCGCTGCACGGCCGAGAACGCCTGCACCACCCGCTCCACCTCGGCGGTGCGGGCGCTCTCCAGCTCCGGCGTCTCGGCCGGGTCCACCTCCTCGCCCTTGCGCAGCCGCTCGACCAGCCGGGGCAGCCGCACCTCGGCCAGTTCGACGGCCGAGCCCTGCAGCTTCTTCAGCTCGTTGACCAGCGACCGGCCGAACCGGTACGAGAGCGCGATCGACAGCACCACGGCCAGCAGGCCCAGGCCGACGACCAGGACGATGCGCATCAAGCCGGCGAAGACCAGGTCCTCGCCCTTGGCGGAGGCGCGGGCCAGCTCCTTGGCGTAGTTGTCGCTCAGGATGGTGTGGACGGCGCCGGCGTCCCGCCGCCACGATTCGGCCAGGATCGGCGGCTTGCCGCTCTTGTTCCAGTGGAAGACGGCGTCCTCGGCGGTGGTGAACCGCTGGTAGGCGGGCTCGGCCAGCAGTTGCTCGTGCCAGACCCGCAGCTCGGGGCCCATGTCCCGCTCGGCGTTCACGAGCTGGACGCGGCGGCCGGCCATCGCCGCGACGAACGCGCCGTGCTCGGCCCTGGTCATCTCGCCGCGCTGCAGCGCCGGCGTGAGGATGGCGTTCTCCCTGGCCACGTACTCGTCGACGGCGCCGTAGTAGCCGAGGCCGCGCAGCACCCGGTACGAGGAGACCGCGGTGATCATCTCGGTGCCGGCGAACTGGCGGTTGGCGACGCTGATGACGTTGTTGAACTTCTCGGTGGTGGCGAGCACCGGCACCTGGTCCAGGTCGGCGCCGGCCCGGATGCTGGGCAGCCCGTCGAGCTCGCCGAGCAGGTCGCGCACCGCGTCGGGCGGGGTGCTGACGTCGCCCATCAACGTGGCGGCCACGTCCCTGATGCGGGCCACGGCCTGGTCGGTGTGCTGGCGCTGGGTGCCGAGCTGGGCGTTGCCCGACGTGTTCCCGGCGGCCTCGGCGGTCAGCTGCCGTTCGCGTTGCAGCTGGGTGATCAGGTCGCGGGAGGGGACGCCGACGGCGTCCCACTCGCTGCGGCTGCCCGCGAATCCGGAGGTCTCGCCCACCATGGTGTACGCGATGTAGATCCATAAGCCGATCAGCGAGACCAGCGGGACGATGAGGATGCGGACCAGCTTGGAGCGGATCGGTGGGGCGGCTCTCATACGCTTCATCCAATCCGCGCGTGCCTGCGCATAGTCGATGCCGTAGAGGCGGCGAGTGCCTGCAGAGCACTCCCGCGACGGATGCGCGCTGTGATTTGCCCCACTATGCCGCTGAGGGTCACGGGCTACAACCCGGCGTCACAAAAGTTGAGAGTTTGATATCCAACTCGCCACATACTCGCGTTTACAACCGTTTGTCATGATGTATCGCGTCGTGGTCCGCACTCCTGGCCGGGGCTACCGCTCACGGCCCCGCCGATGTTGGATCGAGGCAACCGACATCTGGAGGCGTCATGGCGTACCAGCTCCTCGCGCTCTACCACCACCCGGAGAGCACGGCCGCGTTCGACAAGCACTATGACGAGGTGCACGCGCCCCTCGCCGCCCGGCTGCCCGGCCTGCGCTCCTACACGGCCACCCGGCCCGGGGGCGCGGAGCCGGCCTACTACCTGGTGGCGGTGCTGACGTTCGACGACGAGGCCGCGTTCAACACCGCCATGGGCAGCGACGTCGGCCAGCAGGCGGTGACGGACCTGGCGAACTTCGCGGGCGCCGGCGTCACGATGCTCACGGGCCCGGCGGACACTGTGGTCTGACGGCGCGCACAGCAAGGATCAACGGCACGGGATGCTCGCGCGGCTCTGCCAGCCGCTCGATCACCAGCCCGGCGTCGATGAACGCGTTGATGAGGTCGGGCAGCGGGACGTGGCTCATGCCGAGCCTGTCCCTGATGCCGCCCTCCCGCCACCACGGCCCCTTGGGATGCCATCCCGTCCTGCGGTAGGTGGGGTGGATGGTCACGGCGCCGTCCTCGCGCTTCTCGATGTGCGGGCCGTTGAAGCAGGGATGCACCCCGTAGAACAGCAGGAGGCCGCCCGGGCGCAGCACCCGGGCGGCCTCCTTCGTCAGCGCGGCGAAGTCGGGGATGTCGGTGGACACCCAGAGGGCGGCGACGGTCCCGAACGCGCCGTCACGGAACGGCAGCGCGTGGCCGTCACCCTGGAACAGCGGCGCCGGATCCCTGCGGCGCGCGAGCCGCAACTGGTCGGCTGACCGATCGAGCCCGACGACGGTCCTGCCGGTCGCGCGGATCGCGTCGAGATACTGGCCGGTGCCGCAACCCAGGTCCAGGCATGGGCCGTCGCCCGGGCCGAGCAGCTCGGCCAGCTCGGGCGCGTTCCCTGCGGCGCCTTCGGCGTTGAACTCGTCGTACCACTCGGCCAGGCCGTCGTAGCGAGCGCTCATGATCCAGTCATACGTCGACGCGCTCGTGGCCGCGCGGGGCGACATCATTTCGGACACCTCCACCTCCGTCAACCGTAGTTGACCGCTTTCCGAGGGGTCAACTATGGTTGACGCGACACCTTGGAGGATTCCCATGACGAAGAACGACAGCGTGCGCACGGCCCTCGCCCTGGCGGTGCGGGCGGATCTGCCCGTCCTGCTGTGGGGAGCGCCGGGCACCGGCAAGACGTCCGCCGTCGTCGCGCTCGGGCGGCAGCTGGACCTGCCGGTGGAGGTGGTCGTCGGATCGGTCCGCGAGCCCGGCGACTTCGCCGGTCTCCCGGTCGTCCGCCAGGAGGGGACGTGGTTCGCGCCGCCGCGCTGGGCGGAACGGCTGGCGTCCGCCGGGTCGGGGCTGCTCTTCCTGGACGAGCTGACCACGGCGCCGCCGGCGGTGCAGGCGGCGATGCTGCGGGTGGTGCTGGAACGCGCCGTGGGCGACCTCGTACTTCCCGAAGGGGTGCGGATCGTGGCCGCCGCGAACCCGCCGGACCTGGCCGCGGACGGCTGGGAGCTGTCGGCGCCGCTCGCGAACCGGCTCGTCCACCTGGACTGGGAGGTCTCGCCCGTGGACGTGGCCGACGGCCTGGCCCACGGGTTCCCCGAGCCGGACGCCGTCCGGGTCGTCCCTCCGTCGCGGGCGGGGGTGGCCGCCGCGAAGGCGCGGGTCGGCGCCTTCCTGCGGGTCAGGCCCGAGCTGGTGCTCGCCGTGCCCGGTACGCCGGAGCGCGCGGGCAGGAGCTGGCCGAGCCCGCGCAGCTGGGAGATGGCCGCGATCGCGCTGGCCGCCGGAGAGGCCAACGCGGCCACCGAAGCGGGGGTGGCGGCGCTGGTGATCGGGGCGGTGGGCGAGGCGGCCGGGTTCGAGCTGCTGTCCTGGCTGCGCACGCTGGACCTGCCCGACCCGGAGACCCTGCTGGACGACCCCGATGCGCCGCTGCCGGATCGGGCGGACCGGCTGCACGCGCTGCTGGGCGGGCTGGTCGCGCACGTGGTGGCCGACGGCGGCGCAGTGACCTGGGAACGCGCCTGGACGGTGATCGGCCGGGTCTCGAAGACGACGCCCGACGTGGCCGCGGCCTCGGCGCGGACGCTGGCCGCGAACCGGCCGGCCGGGGCGGACCTGCCCTCCGCGCTCCTCGACCTCGCGCCGATCCTGCGATCCGCGGGCCTCATGCCATGAACCCCGTGGACCGTACCCCCGACGTGCTGCGGCGTTTCGCCGAGGCGCGGGTGTGGGCCGCCGCCCGCGCGCCCTACCTGGCGAGCGCGCTGTTCGCGCTGAGGCCGGTCGTCCTCGAACCGTATCTGGACGACGTGACCGGCGAGCCCGTCGCCGACGCCGAGTTCCGCGCCTTCCCCACCGACACCCGGTGGCACGTCCACCTCGACCCCGGCACGACCCTGGCCACGCCCGCCGGAGAGATCGGATGGTGGCTGCTGCACCACATCGGCCACCTCGTCCGCCACCACGCCGCCCGCTCCCCCGGGCCGTCACCGCACTGGATCCAGGCCGCCGACGCCGAGGTCAACGACGATCTCGAAGCCGGCGCGCCCGCAGGGGTGATCTCCCCGCGCGCCCTCGGCCTGCCGGAAGGGCGGATGGCGGAGGAGTACCTGTCGCTGATCGAGGTTCTCGACGCCGCGCACCGCCGGGGCGGCCGCCCGCTCGCCGAGCTGATCGACTGCGGCAGCGCGGCGGACGGGGTGGAGCGCCCGTACGAGATCTCCGGCGGAGGGCTGGACGGCGTCGAGCGCGACATCCTCGAACTCGCGATCGCCCGCGAGATCGAGACCAGGGCCGCCGCCCGGTCTCCGGTGGCCGGCGGGTGGCGGCGCTGGGCCGGGGAACGCCTGCGTCCCGCCGTCGACTGGCGGGCCGAGCTCGGCGCGCGCGTCCGGCGCGGCGTAAGGCAGGCCTCGGGACGGGTGGACTTCTCCTACCGCCGGCCCGCGCGGCGCCCGCCCGTGAACGGCGTGGTGCTGCCCGCGATGGTCGCCCCGGCGCCCGAGATCGTGCTGGTCGCCGACACCTCAGGCAGTATCCCGCAGCCCATGCTGACCCGGTTCCTCGCCGAGATCACCGCTCTCGCCCGGGGTCCCGGACGGCGGCTGCGGGTGATCTGCTGCGACCTGCACGCGCACCCCGTCCAGACCGTACGCAGGACGGAGGACATCGAGCTGACCGGCGGAGGCGGAACGGACCTGCGCGAAGGCATCACCGCCGCCCTGGCCCTGCGCCCGCGCCCCGACCTGGTCGTCGTCCTCACCGACGGGCAGACCCCGTGGCCGGAGCACCGGCCGCCCGTCCTCGTATTGGTCGGCCTCGTCGGCACCGGACGACCGCCCGCCTGGGCCCACACCGTCACGATCCGAGACGAAGACCTCGACCGGGAGAGATCATGAGCATCGCCTACGCCGACCGCCCCGAGCCCGAGGACCTGCACGAGTGGACCGCCCGCGGGTTCACCGTCGCCGAGGCGCGGCGCTGGATCGGCGGCGGGTTCCCGCTGGACACCGCCGAACGATGGCGGGCCGGCGGTGTCCACACCCCCGATCAGGCCCTCGCCTGGCGCACCGCGGGCCTCTCCCCGTACACGGTGCAGCCTCTCCTGCGGGCGGGCATGACGCCCCGCGACGCCGTGCGCTGGCACGAACTCGGCTACCCGCACGCGGAAGCGGCCGAGCGGCACCTCGCCGGGGAGCGTCCCGGCCCGCGCGGGTGGCTGCGCACCCTGCTCCGTTCCCGCTCGCCCCGGCCCAGCGCGCTCGACGGCGAGCAGCGCGAGACCATGCGGGCGCTCCTGGAAGGCGGTGTGCCCGCCGCGACGGCCCGTGCCTATCTCGACGCGGGATGGACCGGCGCCGTGGCCGTGTCCTGGGCGGAAACCGGCATCGACCCGGCCGGCGCGGCCGTCTACCGCGCCATCGGCTTCACTCCTGCCGAGGCCGCCGCCCTGGCCGGACGCGGCGTCGACGCGCTCGGCCTGATGCGGGACTGGTGGGACGCGGCGATACCGCGTACCGAGGTCGCCGCCTGGGTGGTCGCGGGGTTCTCGGCCGCGGACGCCGCCCGCGCCCGCGAGGCGGGCACGACAGCCGAGCAGGCGGCCGTGCTCCGCGCACTCCGGGGCGATTGAGCGATGCCAGGGGTGAACTCGACCGCCCGCTCCTCCGTACCTCTCCATGACCGTGGCTTCCCGAGAGACAGAGCCCTGGACAGCCGCAGGAGGTGCTGATGGCGTAAGGACCCCCATGCCCCGACCGGCGCCCTCCGAGGGAGACCCCGGAGGGCGCCGGCTTGTGGACACGGGTCCGGTCTCGCCGCGACCATGCTTCGTATGGCCCGTTTACAGGCAGCAGCCGTCGTCGAGGCGATCCCCCGCGACTGGTTCGAGGAGTACGTACGCGCCCTGCTCGACCGCGCGGAGGACCTGCGCACGGACGAGGAAGGCTGGATCCAGGGCGACGAGGACCTCGCCGACGTCGCGCTCATCGAGGGCGACCACCTGACCGCCGGCGCGCGCTACCAGCGCCACACCGACCCGCCGGAGGGCGAGGACGGGAACGGCACCACCAGCGAGCTGCTGATCACCTCATGGGAGCGTACGAGAGAGGTGAGCGCGGCCGTCACCACCTGGCACCCCGACGACCAGAAGACCACGTGGACGGTGAAGCTGTCCGACCCCGGCGCGCCGCGGTCGCTCGTGGCCGGGGGCGAGCACCACGCCGCCAAGCGCCTCCACCTGCTGTCGTGGGCCGCTCGGCTCGACTTCCGGCAGTGGTGGCGCCAGGTGGAGGGCGGAGGCGGGCAGGCGCCGGTGACCGTGCTGCTCCGTCATCACTACGGGCAGGCGCGCCTGCTGGTCAGGGCGGCGGCCGAGGGCGGCGGGAAGTGGTGGCTCGGCCTCACGGTGGTCGTGCGGGGACGCGGCTGGGTCCGGCCGCTCGCGGCGGTCGGCCTGCTGTTCGTGCGGAGCAAGCTGGAGGCCAAGCTCCGTGAGGCGGTCGCCGAGATCGCCGAAGACTGGAACGCGGACATCCCCGAGCTGCTCAAGTATGACCCTCGCGACGCCGGGATCCGGGTTCCGGAGCTGCGCCGGGACCGGGAGGAACTGGACCGCTGGCTGGCGGAGAACGGCTAGCGGCGCGGGCCGGTCAGCGCTGCTCCCGGCTGGTGTCGGCGATCAGCGGCTCCAGGGTCAGGCCGGGCTGGTCGCGGGCGATCGTGCGCATCCGCCACTGGTCGGTGAACACCGCCAGCATCGCCTGGTCTCCGGAGCGGATCAGCACCTCGCAGCCGCGCTCGCGGTCGAGGGCCGGCGCCGAGGCGGCGTCGGTGCGGCGGGCCAGCGTGTAGTCGAGCCGGTCGAGGCTGATCTCGGCGCCGAACTCGGCGGCCATGCGGTGCTGCACCACCTCGAACTGCATCGGCCCGACCGCCGCCAGCACCGGCGCCTGGTCACCGCGCAGGTCGGAGCGGAGCACCTGGATGACGCCCTCGGCATCGAGCTGGTCGATGCCGCGCCTGAACTGCTTGGACTTGCCGGAGTCGCGTCCCCGGGCGACCGCGAAGTGTTCGGGGGCGAAGCTGGGGATCGGCGGGTAGGTCACCGGCGGCCCGTCGAACAGGGTGTCGCCGGGCCGCAACGCACCGGCGTTGACCAGGCCGACCACGTCACCCGGGTAGGCCTCGTCGAGAGTGGTGCGATCCTGGCCGAACACGCTCTGGGCGTACTTGGTGGCGAACGGCCGCCCGGTGGCGGCGTGGGTGAGCACCATCCCGCGCTCGAACCGCCCGGAGCACACGCGGACGAACGCGATCCGGTCGCGGTGCGCGCGGTCCATGTTGGCCTGCACCTTGAACACCAGCCCGGAGAACGGCGCGTCCAGCGCCCTGGGCGTGTCGTGCACGTCCGGACGCGGCGCCGGCGGCGGGGCCAGCTCGACCATCGTGTCCAGCAGCCGCGCCACCCCGAAGTTGGGCAGCGCCGCGCCGAACAGCACCGGGGTGGACTCGTGGGCCTCGAAGGCCTTCTGGTCGTGGTCGGCGCCGATGGCCGACAGCAGCGCGGTCTCCTCACCGGCGCGCCGCCAGTCTTCGCCCAGCTCGGCCAGGGCCTGCTCGTCGGTCAGCTCGCGGGTCAGCGCCTTGGTGGCGCCGCCGGGAGTCCGCTCGTAGCGGACCGCGCGCCCGGCCGGCCGGTCGATCACCCCGTGGAAGTGGCCGGCGGCGCCGATCGGCCAGGTGACCGGCGTGGGGCGCAGGCGTGTGCGGTCCTCGATCTCGTCGAGCAGTTCGAGGGCGTCGCGGCCGGGACGGTCCCACTTGTTGACGAACGTGATGACCGGGATGCGGCGGTGGCGGCACACCTCGAACAGCTTCATGGTCTGCGGCTCCATGCCCTTGGCCGCGTCGATGAGCATGACCGCGCAGTCGACGGCGGCCAGCACCCGGTAGGTGTCTTCGGAGAAGTCGGCGTGGCCGGGGGTGTCGACGAGGTTGAACACGTGGCCCCGGTAGTCGAAGCGCAGCGCGGCGGAGGTGATCGAGATGCCGCGCGAGCGTTCGATCTCCATCCAGTCGGAGGTGACGCCGCGGCGCCCGGCCTTGCCGTGGACCGCCCCCGCCTGGGTGATCGCCGAGGCGTGCAGGGCGAGCGCCTCGGTCATGGTGGACTTGCCCGCGTCGGGGTGGCTGATGACGGCGAACGTCCGGCGCCGGCCGCCTTCGCCCATGATGTCGATCATCGTCCTACCCCTGCCGTGCTCACCCCGCGGACCGCATCACTCTACCCGCGTGGCCGCCCGGCGACCGCCTGACACCTGCCGGGCCGACTCGGTACCCCTGGCTGTACCGCGGGTTGGGGCGTACGCGGGAGCGACCGGCGGGGCCGCGGCTGGTGTGCTGATCAGCGTCAGCCAAGCCACTCCCCAAGGAGCGATGTCATGTCAGTCGACAGCCCGCCAGGTGTCGATCAGCCGCCGATCCGGACCGGGATCCGGGGGTTCATCCGCCGCCGTCCGCTGATCAGCTTCTTCGTCCTGGCCAACCTGATGAGCTGGGCCGCCTGGACGCCCTACATCCTCTCGGCGACCGGTCTCGGGGTCCTGGACTTCACCTTCCCCTCGGCGCTCGGCGGCACGCAGATCCTGGGCGTCCTCCCCGGCGCGTATCTCGGTCCCATCCTCGCCGCGTTCATCGTCACGGCGGTCGCGGACGGCAGGGAAGGCGTCCGCCGGTGGATCGGCCGCATGACCAAGTGGCGGGTCAGCTGGGTCTGGTACGTCGCGACGGCCGTCGGTGTGCCCGCCGCCATCATCGTCAGCGGCCTCGCGTTGTCGGGCGGAGACATCCGCCTGCCGTCCGCCGTCATGCTGGTGGCCTACCTGCCGGGCCTGCTCATCCAGATGGTCACGACCGGCCTCGCGGAGGAGCCCGGCTGGCGTGACTTCGCCCTGCCCCGCATGCAGCACCGGTTCGGCCCGCTGGGCGCGACCCTCGTCCTCGGCCCGCTCTGGGGCATCTGGCACCTGCCGCTGTTCCTGAGCGAGTGGGGCGGGTGGCCGGACGTCACCTGGATGAGGGTCGGCGAGTTCGTCGCCTTCGCCTGCGTCTTCAGCGTGGTCGTCACCTGGGTCTTCAACCGGACCGGCCAGAGCCTTCCGCTGGTCATGCTGCTGCACGTCAGCGTCAACAACTTCATGTCGATCATGTACGCGGACGTGTTCCCTTCGCTCGCCACCGCCGAGCAGGCGTCCCACGTCACTCTGCTCGCCGGCACCACGGCGGCGCTCGTGGTGCTCGTCGCGACGCGCGGCCGGCTCGGGTACCGGCCGGAACCCGCGCCGGAGGCTGTCCATCGGAGCTGAACGCTCCAGCCAGGGACTGGGCGTGCGCGGGCCCTGCGGGAACGGGCGGCTCCGCTGCCCGGACATGCGAAACGCCCTCCGGGATGATCCCGGAGGGCGTTTCTTTTCGTAGCGGGGGCAGGATTTGAACCCACGACCTCTGGGTTATGAGCCCAGCGAGCTACCGAACTGCTCCACCCCGCGTCGGTGTGTATTGACAGTATCCCTGAAACGGGAGATCGCGCAAATCGACGGGCGCCCGCGGGAAGATCGACTTCCTCTGCCTGAAGATGGCTGTACATGCGAAATGCCCTCCAGGATGATCCTGGAGGGCATTTCCTCTTGGTAGCGGGGGCAGGATTTGAACCTGCGACCTCTGGGTTATGAGCCCAGCGAGCTACCGAACTGCTCCACCCCGCGTCGGTGTGTATCTAAAGACTATCCCCGACGCGGGACTCACGCAAATCGAGAGAGCTAGGACCCTTGCTCCGGTGATTCGGTCGGCGCCGGGGTCGCCGACCCGGTCGGGGACGGCGACGGTGACGGTGACGGTGAACCGGTCGGCGAGGGGGTCGGGGTGACCGGCGCCTGGACCCCGGCGGTGCGGAGCTTCTCCAGGGCGTCGTCCAGGCGCTGCTGCGCCTTGCCGAACTCCTCCCAGTTGGGCGGGTCGCTCTGCAGGGCCTTGGTGGCGTCGTCGTACGCCTTCTGGGCGTCGCCGATCGCGGTCTGCAGGGCGGACTGCTGCTGTTGCTGGTTTTCCTGCTGCTGGTTCTCCTGAGACTGCTGTTGCTGCTGGTCTCCGGTGGTCTGCTCCTTGCCGAAGACCTGGGCCAGCGCCTCGTCCAGGTTGCGGGCGACGCCGATCTCGCTGCCGAACGACACCAGGACGCGCTGCAGGATCGGGTACGGCTCCTGGCCGCCGCCCGCCGCGACCTGGATGTAGACGGGTTCGATGTAGACGAGGCCGCCCGCGTACGGCAGCGTCAGCAGGTTGCCGTAGCGGACCGAGGAGGCGCCGACGCCCAGCAGGTTGAGCTCACCCGCGAACCGGCTCTGGAAGGCGTTCTGCGCCTGGCCGGGGCCCGGGATCGGGGTGTTGGACGGCATGCGCAGGATGCGCAGCTTGCCGTAGCCATCGCCGGCCGTGGAGTCGACGGCCATGAACGCCGCCAGGTTGGGACCCTGCCGTGGCACGAACGTGGTGGTCAGCGAGAACTTCGGCTGGTCACCCGGCATCGTGGTGGTCAGGTAGTAGGGCGGCTGCTTGACGTTCTGCTCGCCCTGCGACGGGTCGTTGGGGACGTTCCAGAAGTCCTGGCCGCTGTAGAAGGCCGCGGCGTCGGTGATGTGGTAGCGCGACAGGGTGTAGCGCTGCACCTTGAACAGGTCTTCGGGGTAGCGGACGTGCGCGAGCAGGCTCTCGCTCATCTCGGTCTTCGGCTGGATGATGCCGGGGAACGCGCTGCTCCAGGTCTTGAGCACCGGGTCGTCCGGGTCCCAGGCGTAGAGCGTGACGGTGCCGTCGTAGGCGTCGACCGTGGCCTTGACGGAGTTGCGCATGTAGTTGATCTTGTCCTGCGGCTGCTGGGCGATCACCCTGGACCGGTCGGTGGCCGTGTCGCGGGTCATCTCCTGCAGGCTCTCGCTCTGCGAGTAGGGGTAGGAGTTGGACGTGGTGTAGGCGTCCACGATCCAGGTGACCCGGCCGTCGATGATCGCGGGGTACGGGTCGGAGTCGAGCGTCAGGAACGGGGCGACCTTGGCGATGCGGTCACGCGGGCTGCGCTCGTACAGGATCTTGGAGTTGTCGTTGACGTCGCCGGACAGCAGGATGTTGACCTCGCTGTACTTGGCGGCGTAGAAGAGCCGGTTGATGAACGAGCCGACCGGGACTCCGCCCTTGCCCGTGTAGGTGGTGTTCTTCTGACCGGTGCCGCCGGTCTCCGGGTAGTCGAGCTCCTGCGGGCGCTCGGGGTTGCCGCCGGCGATGACGTAGTCGGCGCCGGTGGTCTCGCCGAAGTAGATGCGCGACTCCTTGAGGCCGGTGCGCTCCGCCAGGGGGCCGGTGACCGGCATGTCCTTGGCGTCGTAGGCGGGCAGGCCGCTGGAGTCGACCTGGTTGCCGGGGGCGGCCACGAAGCCGTAGCCGTGGGTGTAGACCAGGTGGCGGTTGATCCAGTTGTTCTGGCCCTCGGGCGGGCCGGTCAGCTCGCGCACGGCCACGATGTGGTCGGTGAGCTTGCCGTTGGCGTCGGGGTAGCGGTCGACGTCGAGCTGGTCGGCGAAGTTGTAGAAGCCCCGGATGCGCTGGGTCTGCTCGTAGGTGGCGGACACGAGCGCGGGGTCGAGCAGGCGGACGCCGGTCACGGACGTGTCGCCGGCGGCGTTCTCCCGCACCTGGCTCGGGTCGGCCACGGCGCTGTAGGGCTCCACCTTGGCGTCGTCGACGTTGTAGGCGTCTCGGGTCGCCTCGATGTTGCGGGCGATGTAGGGGGACTCCTTGGCCTGCTGGTTGGGCCTGACCTGGAACTGCTCGACGAGCATCGGGTAGACGCCGCCGATCAGCACCGCCGAGAGCGCGAGCAGGCCGAACGAGACCCCGGGAAGCATGCCGCCCGGCCGGAAGATGCCGGCGAAGAACATCAGGGCGCAGATCAGGGCGATGATCGCGAGGATGTTCTTGGCCGGAAGCACCGCGTTGATGTCGGTGTAGGAGGCGCCGTGGACGAAGCCGCGGTCGGAGAAGACCAGGTCGAACTGGTCGTACCAGTAGGCGATGGCCTTGAGCAGGACGAACACGCCGAGCAGGACCGACAGGTGGATGCGCGCGGCCTTGGAGGCGTGCACGCCGGGCGACTGCAGCCGGAACCCGCCGTACAGGTAATGGGTGATCGCCGCCAGGATGGCCGAGAGGATCACGGCGGTGAACAGGAAGTTGAGCACCAGCCTGATGAACGGGAGCTCGAACATGAAGAACGAGATGTCGCGCTTGAACTCGGCGTCCGTCGTGCCGAACGGCTGGGCGTTGGCGAACTCGATCCAGGTATGCCACTGGCCGGCGAGAGAGGAGCCCGCGAAGAGCGCGAGCAGGGCCAGGCCGACGATGAAGATCAGCTTGCGGTGCGGGTCGAGCGCGGCGCGGTAGCGGTCGGCGCCGCTGCCCCCGCCGAAGACCGCCGGGCCGAACGTCGGCCGCGTGCGGTAGGCGAGCAGCATGTTGCCGCCGACGATGCCGACCATGAGCACCGCTCCGATGAGGAACAGCACCACCTGGGTCAGCAGCACGCTGGAGAAGACCCGCGTGTAGTCGACAGCGCTAAACCATAGATAGTCGGTATAAATCCCGGAAAATAGGAAGAAGAGCGCCACAATCGCCACGAGTGCGATCGCGACGGGCAGAAGCAGTCGCGGTCGGCGGGGCAAGCGCATCGCCCTGCCGCCGGCTCCTGGGGTCCGGAAGCTCAAGGCCAACCCCTCGTCGTGATGAAGAAACGGTCCGTGTCTGGCAACCTACACCGCAGTGTCACCACTACGGCTAACGCGCGGCGATCGAGGGAAGTTTCATCCAGAGCAAGACGGGACCTTGCCTTTACCTGAGACCAAGGCTTCGATCGCCAGCCTCGCACTGTTGAGAGTCTCGGCCTTGACCAGCCGAAGCCCGTCAGGCACGGCCTTCATGGCCTCGGCGCAGTTTCCCGCGGGCGTGAGGAAGATCGTGGCGCCGGCGTCGCGGGCGCCGACCAGCTTCTGGGGGATGCCGCCGATCGGGCCCACCGTGCCGTCGGGCTTGATGGTGCCGGTGCCGGCGATCTGCTTGCCGCCCGTCATCGGCCCCTCGGTGAGCTTGTCCACGATGCCGAGCGAGAACATCAGCCCCGCGCTCGGCCCGCCGACCTCGCCCACGTTGATGTCGACCTCGAAGGGGAACTTGTAGGTCGCCCGCATGCTCACCCCGACGACCGGCTCGCCGTCGGCGGCGACGGTCGGCACGGTGATCTTGAGATCCTCGTCACCCCTGGTGATGCCGAACGTCACCTCCTCGCCCGCCCGGCGCGCCCGCACCGCCTCGCCGACCTCCTCGGTCTTGGTGACCGGCTCGCCGTCGACGGAGGTGATCTCGTCGCCCTTCTCGATCTTGCCCGCGGCGGGCTTGTCCTTGGCGACGGAGACGACCGAGATGACGGTCCTGTACGGGATCTTCAGCTCGTTCAGGGCGGCGGCCGTGGCGTCGTCCTGGGAGTTGGTCATCTCGACCGTGTTCTCCTCCTCGACCTCCTTCTGGCTGCGGTCGGGAGCGAAGATGGTCTCCTGCGGCACGACGGCGACGGTGGGGTCGATCCAGCCGCGCAGCGCGGTGAGCAGGTCGATCTGGGAGGTCGGCCCGCCCTGGTAGGCGACGGTGACGAGCCGGAGCGAACCGCTGGTCGGATAGGTCTCACGCCCGGTTATCTTGATCACCGGCTGCTTGTCGATCTGCCCGAGGGTGTTCTCCGTGGGCCCTGGGCTGAGCACGACGTACGGAACGTCCACGAGCGCGCCGCCGATGCCGAGCGCGAGCACGAGGAAGCCCGAAACCAGCAGGGTCAAGGCACGTCGTGACATGGATCCGAGCTTATTCGCAGGCGCCGACCCACTCGGTCGATCCGTCGGCGAACTCCTGGTGTTTCCAGATCGGCACCTGGGACTTGAGATCGTCGATCAGCCTGCGCGCCGCCTTGAACGCCTCGTCGCGGTGGGCGCAGGCCACGGCCACGATCACCGCGGTGTCGCCGAGCGCCAGGTCGCCGACCCGGTGGACGGCGGCGAGCGCGGTCACGGGGAAGTCGGAGGCCACCTTCTCGGCCACGGAGCGCAGCTCCTGCTCGGCGGACGGGTGGGCGGAGTAGGACAGCTTCGTCACCGGCTTGCCGTGATCCTGCTCACGCACGGTGCCCACGAACAGGGTCGTGCCGCCCGCCGCGTGGTCGGCCACCGCGGCCGTCACCTCGTCGACGGACAGCGGGGTGTCACGAATGCCGAGCAACCGGATGACGTCCACGCGAAGAGCCTACATATTTCTCACAGGCGGCGCTTCTTGCGCACCTGACGGACGATCGCGGCGGTGCCGATGACGGCGACGGTGGCGCCGGCCGCGGTGAGGGTGGCCTCCTTGACGGGCAGCCGCCTGCCGACCACGGTGGTGCGGTTCTCGCGCAGCTCCAGGAGCTGGTTGAAGGCCGTCTCGTTGGTCCACGACGGCTTCCAGCCGGCCTCGCGCAGGGCGGCGCAGTCGACCACCCACGGATAGACGACGTAGTGGAGGTCGGTGGCAGGCGCGGGCGTGATGCCCAGCCGGTGGAGGCGCTGGGCGGTGCCGAAGGTCAGCCCGGCCGGCAGCTCGAACCGCCGGATCCCGGACAGCTCCTCGATCTGCTCCTGTTCGAGCCAGCCGTCGCAGCCGACGGCCGCCACCCCGGTGACGGCGCCCTTGGCGGCCAGTTCGAGGGCGGAGACCAGGTCGTCGATGTGGCAGAACTGCCAGCGCTGCGCGCATCCCTTGACCGTCAGCAGCCGCGGCGACTCGAAGTGGCGGGTGATCACGGTGTCGATGCCGGGCCCGACGACCGCGGCCGGCCGCAGCACCGTGACCTCCAGGCCGGGATGGCTGCGCAGCGACGTGCGCACCAGCGCCTCGATCTCCAGGTAGTCGCCGACCACGCCCGTGTCTGGCTCGGCCGCCACCGGGGCGTCCTCGGCGAGGGGCACGTCGTTGTCGGCCGCGGCGCCGTACACCATCGCGCTCGTGACGACCACCACGCGCCGGACGCGCGCGGCCGCGCTGGCGGTGAGGACGGTCTGGGCGGCTCTCAGGTTGTACGCGCGGCGCTCGCCGGGATCGGAGTCGAGGGCGTAGTCGCCGGCCACGTGGACCACGACGTCGATGTCGGAGATCCGGTTCGCCAAGAGCGGATCCCGTACGTCGATCACCCGCCAGGTGGCTTCCTGCACGTCACCGCGCTCCTCGTCGATGGCCACGACTCTGCGGAAATCCGCGGAGGTGACGAGCCTGACGAGCAGCTCGCGGCCCAGGCCGGATGCGGCGCCGGTGACGGCTACGACTGGTCGGCGCGAGCGTTTCGAGGTAGGCACCAGGTCCTCACTTTGCACTGATCCGCCACAGGACGACTAACGTGGCGGATGTGGACTCCTCCATCCTGCACGAGGTAACGCGGTGACTGACCTGCCAGGTCGTGAAAACGACCCCAACGAAAACCCGTTCGCCATGTTCGGTGACCCTGAGCAGATGGCTCAGGCGATGCGCCAGTTCGCCGACATGCTGTCGGCGCCCCAGGGTTCAGGCCCTGTCAACTGGGACATGGCCAAGAACATCGCCCGCCACGCCGTCGTCGCGCAAGGCGACCCGAGCGTGATGGAGGGCGAGCGCCGCCAGATCGTCGAGGCGCTCAGCCTGGCCGACCTGTGGCTCAACGAGGCGACCACGCTGCCCAGCGGCGTGTCCAACCCGCAGGCGTGGAGCCGGTCCGAGTGGATCGAGAACACGATCCCGGTGTGGCGCAAGCTGGCCGAGCCGATCGCCGAGCGCATGGTCGAGACCATGGGCGGCGCCATCGGCGGCTCCGGGCTGCCACCCGAGGCCCAGCAGATGGCCGGGCCGCTGATGGGCATGCTCAAGCAGATGGGCGGCATGATGGTCGGCCAGCAGATCGGCCAGGCCATCGGCTCGCTGGCGCGTGAGGTGATCGGCACCACCGACATCGGCCTGCCGCTGTCCGGCACGGCCGCGCTGCTGCCCGGCGGCGTCGCCTCCTTCAGCTCCGGCCTCGAACACCCCGCCGACGAGATCAGGCTCTACCTGGCGCTGCGCGAGGCCGCGCACCACCGGCTGTTCCAGCACGTGCCGTGGCTCCGCGGCCACCTGCTCGGCGCCGTCGAGGAGTACGCCAAGGGCATCACGGTCGACACCTCGGCCCTTGAGGAGCAGATCCGCGGGCTCGACATCAACAACCCGCAGGCTCTCCAGGAGGCGCTGAGCGGCGGCGCGCTGCTCAAGCCCGAGGAGACCGAGCGGCAGAAGGCCGCCCTGGTCCGCCTGGAGACGATGCTGGCCCTGGTCGAGGGCTGGGTCGCGACGGTGGTCGACGACGCCGCCGCCGGCAAGCTGCCCTCCGCGGTCGCCCTGGCCGAGACCGTACGACGACGCCGCGCGACCGGCGGGCCGGCCGAGCTGACCTTCGGCACGCTCGTCGGGCTGGAGCTGCGCCCGCGCAGGCTGCGCGAGGCCGCCAAGCTGTGGCAGGCCGTCAAGGAGGCGCGCGGCGTCGACGGCCGCGACGCGCTGTGGTCGCACCCCGACCTCATCCCGACGGCCGACGACCTCGACGATCCCGAGGCGTTCGTCCGGGGCGAGACCACGTGGGACATCTCCCAGCTGGAGGAGAAGCCCCGCGACGAGGGCGACCAGAGTTGAGCCTGCACGACGACGCGGTGGCCGTGCTCACCGCGTGGACCGCGCCGACGGCCGGGGAGGAGTCGCTGCGCGCGGAGTTCCTCGACCACCTGGCGGCTCACGAGGACGCCATGCTGCGCGAGTGCGTGCCCGGCCACCTCACGGCGACCACGGCCGTGCTGTCGCACGACGGCGCGCGGGTGCTGCTCACCCTGCATCCGAAGGCCGGGATGTGGCTGCCGATGGGCGGCCACTGTGAGCCTTCCGACACCACGCTGGCCGGGGTGGCGCTGCGCGAGGCCGAGGAGGAGTCCGGCATCGCGGACCTGGAGCCGCTGCCCGGCCCGCTCGCGCTGGACCGCCACCGGGTGTGGTGCCATCCGCCGCACAGCTGGCATCTCGACGTCGAGTACGCCGCCGTCGCCCCGGAGGGCGCCGAGGCGGTGATCAGCGAGGAGTCCCTGGACCTGCGCTGGTTCCCGGTGGAGGAGATCCCCGAGCTGTCCGACGAGGCCACCCGCCGCCTCGCGGCCAGGGGACGCGCCGCGCTGGCGGAGAGGGTCGCCGCCGGTCGGGGGACGGCTGGCTGACCGGCGGACCGGCCGTCAGCGGAGGCCGCTGAGGTTTCGTAACGTTCCAGAGAGGTTTTGGCAGTGGGCGTGTCCTCGGAGAGTCCCGTCGGCGGGACGATCGTCACGCCCGCGCGCCGGCGGCGCACCGGGCGCGCCGGGGCCGTGCTGACGTGGCTGGCCGTGACGCCGTTCGCGGCGTGGGCGGTGACGAGGCTGGCAGGGCTGGAACGGGGGGCGATCCCCACCCAGATCATGACCGCGACCCCGTACGCGGCCGCCGGTTCGCTGGTCCCCCTCATGATCGCCGCGCTCGGGCGCAGGCGGGCCGCCACCGCGGTCGCGCTGCTGGCCAGCACGGTGCTGGGGTTCAGCGTGCTGCCCAGGACCCTCGGCGTGGCGGAGGCGACGGCGGGCCGGCCGCTCCGGGTGCTGACCGTCAACCTGCTGTTCGGCAGGGCCGACACGCAGACGATCATGAACATGGTGCGGGAGCTGCGGCCCGACGTGCTGAACACCCAGGAGCTGACGCCCGGCGCGGTCGACGGGCTCGACGCGGCAGGTTTGACGGAGGTCATGCCGCACCGCGTGCTGCAGGCGGAGTGGAGCGCGGGCGGCAGCGGCATCTTCTCCCGCTTCCCGCTGGAGCCGCTGGATGACGCGCTGCCCCCGCTGGAGGGCCACAACATGCCGGTGGCCAGGCTGTCGCTGCCCGGCGGGGCGCCGGTCGAGCTCTTCGACGTGCATCCGGTGCCGCCGATCGGGCCGCATGCCGCCGCCTGGCAGAAGGCGCTGGAGTCGCTGCCCGGCCCGTCCGGAGGCACGGTGCGCATCCTGGCGGGCGACTTCAACGCCTCGCTCGACCACGTGCCGATGCGCCGGCTGCTGGCCCGCGGCTACAAGGACGCCGCCGACCAGGTGGGCGCCGGGCTGATCCCGACGTGGCCGGCCAACAGGCGGATCCCGCCGATCATCACGATCGACCACGTGCTGGTGGACGAGCGGGTGGGGGTGAAGGCGGTCAGCGTGCACGACGTGCCGGGCACCGACCACCGGGCGGTGTTCGCGGAGCTCAGCGTGCCGTGAGCAGGGCGCGGGTGCTCTCCCAGCCTTCGAGGCCGGGGTCGAGACGCTCGGCGTCGCCGGGGGCGCGCAGCCGGTGCCAGCCGGGCGTGGCCGCCACCATGCGACGGCCGGGCGCCTGCGCGCGCAGCGCCGCCACCGGATCGGGGTCGTCCAGGTCGGGATCCGCCCAGGCGGGCGGCGGCAGGTGGCAGGCGAGCGCGACCGCACCGCCCCCTTCTGCGGGGCTGACGGTGATCAGCGCGCGTCCGAGCTCGCGGAAGAGCTTGCCGATCAGCAGCGGCGGCAGGTCGGGCGCGTCGGCGGCGACGATCGCGGCCTGATCGCCCTTGAGCAGCTGCAGAACGTCCTTGACCGGGTCGTCCTCGCCTATTTCGAGGATCTCGGTGCCGGGCCAGACGAGGTCGTCGAGACCGGGGACGCTCGTCGCCAGGACGGGGGTGACCAGCTCCAGGCCGGCGACCATCTCGTAGGTGTCTTCCGCGATCGCCTCCAGCCAGCGGGCGGGGTCGACCCCTGGCGGCGCGGATCGGGCCATGCGCTCCTGTACGAGAACCGCGACGGTACGCGTCAACACTCCTCCGGGGCGTTCTGGGCGGCGGCGGAGAATCCCTCCAGGAAGCCGCGGGCGCGCTCGGCCTTCGGGTAGCGCTCCACCAGGGTCCAGAACCGGGGGCCGTGGCTGGGCACGAGCAGGTGGACGAGTTCGTGGACGATGACGTAGTTGATGACCCACTCGGGCAGGCCCTTGAGCCGGGTCGAGATGCGGATCGTGCCTGTCTCCGGGGTGCAGGAGCCCCATCGGTGGTGCTGGTTGTCGACCCACCGCACGCTCGCGGGCCGGGCTTTGCCGTCGAGGTATTTCGCGGAAAGGTCCTTCGCCCGCTCCAGCAGCGCCTCGTCCGTCGGCCGTCGCTTGCGCTCCTTGGCCGCGAGCCGATCGAGCATCCGGCTCACCCATTCGTCCTCGTCCTCGCCGCTGAGCCAGGCGGGCAGGAGCACGATCGTCTTGTCGCCGTCGCGGTAAGCGGAGACCGTACGCCGGCGACGAGAACTGCGACGGACCTCGACTGTCTCGGGGGGCACATATGCACGGTAGCCGACACTCGCGGAATTCCCCAGAGGGCGAGTCATGTTTCTGCTGGTCAGATGATTAAGAGCCGGTGAATTTGGGCAAGCGCGGTTTCCCGATCCTGATCACCGCGGCACGCCGGAAGTGTCGTTCTGAGCGTGGATTCAAGAGCTGGGTGACATCCGGTCAAGGGCTCGCGGTGGGATCGTTCTGCGGTTTCGACTTTACCAAGAATTTAATGTCAGCGGTTGTCCACAGGGTTTCGCGGGCTTGGCCGGTTATCCACAGCGGCGGGCGTTCCGGAGCGGGATCTTGAATTCACGTGCAAATCTTCGGGCCATGAGGCCACGTGTGCATCCCGCCCTCCCCCGTGTCGACCGTGACGAGCGGACGCTCCAGCTCGGCGCGCATCCCGGGCGGGCCGTCGTCCTGACCGGGCTCAGCAGGGCCGCCCGGCGGTGGCTCGACAGGCTCGACGGCGTCCGCGACCTGGCCGGGGCGTTGCGCGAGGCGCGGTCGGCCGGGCTGCCGGAGGTCGCCGCCCGTGACCTGCTCGATCACCTCGGCCGGTCCGGCGTGCTCGACGACGCGGGCGGGCCCGCCCTGCCGCTGCCGCTGGCCGAGCTCGACCGGATGCGGCCCGATCTGGACGCGATGGATCTGGCCGGGGCCGCGCCCGGCGGCGGGCGGGAGTCGCTGCTGCGCAGGGCGCGGTCGCGGGTGCGGGTCTACGGCGCGGGCCGGGTGGGGGCGCAGGTGGTCGCGCTGCTTGCGGCGGGCGGCGTGGGCGGGATCCGGGTGTTCGACCCTGATCCCACGCGGCCCCGCGACCTGGTGCCCGGCGGGCTGACGTGGGCGGAGGTGGGGATGCCGCGGCAGGACGGCGCGGTCGCGGTGGCCGCGAGACTGACCCATCCCGGCGAGGGCGGGGAAGGCACGGGGGTGGCTCGTGGCGGCGAGGGCCGGGATGGCCCAAGGCCGGCTCGTTCCGGCGGCGGGCAGCGGTCTCGTGCCGGTGACGGAGCGGGACGACCCGCTGGTGCCGGCGATGGTGGGGGGCGGGCCGCTCGTGCCGGTGCGGGTCGCGTTGCCGCAGGGCAGCGACGGGCGGTCAGCGGCTTGGGTGAGCGTGCGGTGGTGGAGGTGCGGGCGGGCGGGCCGTATCTGGGTGACGGGACCGAGCGTCCCGATCTCGTGATCCTCACTCCGGTGCGGCCGCTGGACATGGTGCTGGTCAACGAGTTGACGGCGCTGGGCATCCCGCATCTGCTCGGATCCGCCTTTGAAGGGCATGGATCCGCGGGTCCGCTCGTTGTACCTGGACAGACCGCCTGTTTGCACTGCCTAGACTTGACCAGACGGGATCACGATCCGGCCTGGCCGGTCGTCACCGCCGGGCTCGGTGGCTATCCCCCCGGGGAGATCGCCTGCGACGCCTCCCTGGCGGCCTCCGTCGCCGCCGCGGTGGCCGGTCATGCCCTGAACTTCCTCGATGGTCACGCCTCGGCTGTGACGAACGGCACAACCGACATATCGCCTGATCGACATTGGAAGCACCGATCGTGGACAATCCACCCGCAATGTCGTTGTATACGAACCTATCCATATCCGCTAACAATGGTCATGTCAGCTACCTGCGATTCACAAGCCCAGGTAACGACCGACGAAGGGGGGAAGCGGCATCTCGGCTGAGATTCCGCACATCAGGATGAGCGATCTTCCTCGCCGCGCCGTCACGCGCTCCGCCAAGCTGGCCACCCTGCCCCTCAGTTTCGCCGGACGCACCGCCCTCGGGCTGGGCAAGCGCATCGGCGGCAAGTCCGCCGAAATGGTCGCCGAGGAGATCCAGCAGCGCACCGCCGAGCAGATCTTCAAGGTGCTGGGCGAGCTCAAGGGCGGCGCGATGAAGCTCGGCCAGGCGCTGTCCATCTTCGAGGCCGCCCTGCCGCCCGAGATCGTCGCCCCCTACCGCGCCACGCTCACCAAGCTCCAGGACGCGGCGCCCCCGCTCCCGGTCGCCACCGTCCACAAGGTGCTGACCGAGCAGCTCGGTGACGACTGGCGCGACCATTTCCAGTCCTTCGACGACGAGCCGACCGCCGCCGCCTCCATCGGCCAGGTCCACCGGGCCGTCTGGCATGACGGCAGGGAGGCCGCGGTCAAGATCCAGTACCCCGGCGCCGGCAAGGCCCTGCTCGGCGACTTCGCCCAGCTCGCCCGGCTCGGCAAGCTGTTCGGGGTGCTCATGCCCGGCCTCGACATCAAGTCCGTCCTCGCCGAGCTGCGTGAGCGGGTCGCCGAGGAGCTCGACTACCTCCGCGAGGCCGAGGCCCAGCACGCCTTCGCGCTCGAGTTCCACGACGACCCCGACTTCCACGTGCCCGACGTCATCGCCGCCAACGAGACCGTGCTGGTCACCGAGTGGATGGACGGCGTCCCGCTGTCGCGTGTCATCACCGAGGGCACGAAGGAGGAGCGCGACCGGGCCGGGCTGCTGTTCGTCCGCTTCCTGTTCTGCTCCCCCGCCAGGGTCGGCATGCTCCACGCCGACCCCCACCCGGGCAACTTCCGCATGCTGCCCAACGGCAAGCTGGGCGTCCTCGACTTCGGCGCCGTCAACCGGGGCGGCTACCCGCTGGCGTTCGGGCAGCTCACCCGCATCTTCAACCAGGGCGACATGGACACCGTGATCGCCGGGCTGCGGGCGGAGGGCTTCATCCGGCCCGACATCGAGATCGACCCCGACGCGCTGCGCGCCTTCCTCTCGCCCTACGTGGAGCCGACGGCGGTGGAGGAGTTCACGTTCAGCCGCGCCTGGCTGCAGACACAGGCCGCCTCGGCGACCGACCTGCGGCCCGGCAACGTGGTCCGCCAGCTCAACCTGCCGGCCTCGTACGTGCTCATCCACCGGGTTCACATGGCGGGGATCGGGGTCCTGTGCCAGCTGGGCACCACGGCACGTTTTCGCGACGAGGTGATCCGCTGGGTTCCGGGCTTCTCCGACGACACCATCGACCCCGACGACATGGCCCTCGTCACCACCTGATCTCCGCACCCGCGCCTTGACCAGGTTCGAACGGGCGTATCACTGCGGATTGGTGGAACACGCGTAAGTCGGGGTATGAATGCCCGCTCCTCCTCCGTGGAGGAACGGGCTCCCTTCCCGCCGACATACCGGGGTTGAGATCCGAGCATGAGTACGCGCCGCAACCATCCGCACACTCCAGGACCGGACACACCCGGCCATCAGGCCGATGACGACGGTCATGGCATCCATGGCGCTCACGAAGGCCACGGCCGCCATAGCGGTCACGGCGGGCATGGCGGTCACGGCGGGCATGGCGGTCACGGCGGGCATGGTGATCATGTCGGGCAGTTTCGGCGGCTGTTCTGGATTATGCTGGTCCTGGCGGTCCCCGTGGTGGGGTTCAACGAGATGTTCGCCCACATCATCGGCTACCGCCTGCCTGATTCCGCGTGGGTGCCGTGGGTCTCACCGGTGCTGGGCACCGTCGTCTATTTCTGGGGCGGACGGCCGTTCCTGACCGGGGCGGTCTCGGAGATCCGCTCCCGCCGGCCCGGCATGATGCTGCTCGTCGGCCTCGCTATCACGGTGGCGTTCGTCGCCTCCTGGGGTGCCAGCCTGCACGTGCTCGACGAGGAGCTGAACTTCTGGTGGGAGCTGGCCCTGCTGGTCGTCATCATGCTCCTGGGCCACTGGATCGAGATGCGCTCCCTGGCGCAGACCACCTCGGCCCTGGACTCCCTGGCGGCCCTGCTGCCCGACGAGGCCGAGAAGGTCGACGGCGACGACGTGGTCAAGGTCTCCCCGGCCGACCTGGTGGTCGGTGACGTCGTCATCGTCCGTCCCGGCGCCTCGGTGCCCGCCGACGGGAAGATCATCGACGGTTCCGCGAGCATGGACGAGTCCATGGTCACCGGAGAGTCCAAGCCGGTGCGCCGTGAGGCCGGCGAACAGGTGGTCGCCGGCACCGTCGCCACCGACTCCGGCCTCCGCGTCGAGGTCACCGCCATCGGCGACGACACCGCCCTGGCGGGCATCCAGCGACTCGTCGCCGACGCCCAGGCCTCGTCCTCGCGTGCCCAGCGCGTCGCCGACACCGCGGCGGCGTGGCTGTTCTGGTTCGCCCTGGGTGCCGCCGCGATCGCCGCCGTCGTCTGGGCCCTCGTCGGGCTGCCCGACAGCGGGATCGTGCGGACCATCACCGTGCTCGTCATCGCCTGCCCGCACGCTCTGGGCCTGGCGATCCCGCTGGTGGTGTCCATCGCCACCGAGCGCGCCGCCCGGGGAGGCGTGCTGGTCAAGGACCGTCTCGCGCTGGAGTCGATGCGCACCGTCGATGCCGTCCTGTTCGACAAGACCGGCACCCTGACCAAGGGCGAACCCACCGTGACCGGGATCGAGCCGGTCGGCGGTCGCGGCGCGGACGAGGTGCTGGCCCTGGCCGCGGCGGCGGAGAGCGACAGCGAGCATCCGCTGGCCAAGGCCATCGTCGGCGCGGCCCGTACGCGTGGGCTGGACGTGCCCCAGGCCAGCGAGTTCTCCTCCTCCCCCGCGGTCGGCGTGAAGGCGACCGCGAACGGCACCGTGATCGAGGTCGGCGGCCCGTACCTCCTCGACGAGCACGGCCTGGACGAGCTTCCCGTCGCCGGTGAGTGGCGGACGGAGGGGGCGATCATCCTGCACGTCCTCGCCGGCGGCCAGGTGATCGGCGCGCTCCGGCTGGCCGACGAGATCCGGCCCGAGTCCCGCGACGCCGTCGACGCCCTGCACGCCGTGGGCGTCCAGGTCGTGATGATCACCGGTGACGCCCGGGCCGTCGCCGACACCGTGGCCGCCGAGCTCGGCATCGACCGGGTGTTCGCCGGGGTGCGGCCGGAGGACAAGGCGGCCAAGGTCGCGGAGCTGCAGTCGGAGGGCAGGAAGGTCGCCATGGTCGGCGACGGCGTCAACGACGCCCCCGCTCTGGCCCAGGCCGACGTCGGCATCGCGATCGGGGCCGGCACCGATGTGGCGATCGGCTCGGCCGGGGTGATCCTCGTCTCCTCGGATCCGCGCTCGGTGCTCTCCGTCATCGATCTGTCGCGGGCGAGCTTCCGTAAGATGAAGCAGAACCTGTGGTGGGCCGCCGGCTACAACCTGATCTCGGTGCCCCTGGCCGCCGGGGTGCTCGCGCCGATCGGGTTCG
This sequence comes from Nonomuraea sp. NPDC050478, assembly GCF_044458265.1. NCBI lineage: Bacteria > Bacillati > Actinomycetota > Actinomycetes > Streptosporangiales > Streptosporangiaceae > Nonomuraea > Nonomuraea sp. NPDC050478. The sequence continues at coordinate 31,799 of NZ_JBITHT010000008.1, forward strand.
TGCTGCCGATGAGCGTCGGGGCGATCCTCATGTCGGCCTCGACCGTCGTGGTCGCGCTGAACGCCCAGCTGCTGCGCCGGCTCGACCTCACTCCGGCACACAGCACGAAAACGTTCCTCGACCGCGCGACACCCGCCCGGACACCCTGAACGCCCGGCGGCGGATGCGGCCGGGCACGCAGAGGGCCGACATCCGGACGACCGGCGGAGGATGCGGCCGAGCGCGCACGGGCCGACACCTGAACGACCGGCGACGGATGCGGCCGGGCGTATGGGCCGGCACTTGGACGACCGGCGGAGGATGCCGCCGGGCGCGCACGGGCCGGTACCTGGACGACCGGCGGCGGGTGCGGTCGGCGGCTGTTCGCGGTGCGAGGTGGTGAAGGCGTCGACGACCAGCGCGTTCCGTGGGTGGCCGCCGTCGGTTCGGACGTCCCCGTGGCCTCTTTCGGGGTTCTTACGGATGGCGGCGGGCCATCGGCCCGGCCGGAAAGCGCGCCTGATGATGGCGGCAACCATCGTCGAGTGAAAGGCGGGATCCGGGATGGGTCTCTTCCGCATGGCCGGGTCAGCCGGCTATGTCTGCGCCGTGCTGCTCGTCTTCAACGTGTTCCGGCGGGCCGGGGTGGTTCCCGAGACGCCGGTCACGCACGCGCTGGCGCCGTTCGCGGCGCTGTCCGGGCTGTTCGCGATCACCGGGCTCTACCTGCTCATCCGGAGCGGGACCGGCGGGCTCGGGCTGGCCGGGTACGTGCTCAACGGCGCCGGGCTGGCCGGGGCGTTCGCCGTCGAGTACACGCTGCACTTCGTCTTCCCGTCGCTCCCCGGCGCGACGGTGAGCGGGCTGCTGGCCGGAGGGACGGGGACGGCGTTCCTGGTGACCTCGGCGGTGCTGCTGTCGGGGGTGCTGCTGTTCGGCGTGGCGGCGATCCGGTCGGGGACGCTGCCGGTCGCCGCCTTGCTGCTCTACGCGGCGGGGATGGTGCCCGGGTCGCTGCGCGGGGTCGTGCCGGAGTGGGCCTACCTCGGCGGGCTGGTCGTCGCGGCGGCGGGCATCGCGTGGATGTCGGCCCGCCTCTTCGCCGCCGCCGGGACGGCCGATCCCGTGAGGAGACCGGCCGGCCAGCACGCGTAGAACCGAACGCGGAAGACCCGCGCGGAACCGTCGTTCCGCGCGGGCCTGATTCTCGGCGGAGAGGTCCTGCGCCGGCGGCAGGACCTCCCCTGTCATAGCACCAGTCGCAACGCCCGGTTCAGGCGCTCGTTGGCGCGCTGGACACCACGCTGCGCCCTGCGGACGCGGCTGATGCGGGAGGCCAAGCGCTGCTCCTCCGCCTCGCGGTGGAGGGTCCGTATTCGGTCGTTGACCAGTTCATGGTAGAGATACGGGGCCGAGAACTCGCCGCTCGTCGGGATGAGGCTCATCAGATCGTCTTCTTTCTGCTGGTGTTGCTGGATCGGTGGGTCAGGCCGCGACCGGGTGCTTGCGCGGACGGCCACGCGGACGCTTGCGGGGCACGATGGTCCCGCGGAGGATGAGCTCGCCGCCCCAGACGCCCCACGGCTCCTCGCGCTCGAGCGCGCGCTCGAGGCAGGCCTTCTGGATCGGGCACCCGGTGCAGAGCGCCTTGGCGAACTCGACGTCCTCCGGCGACTCGGCGAACCACAGGTCAGGGTCGGTACGACAGGGGATCTCGGCTTCGTCGATCAGGTCCATGATCGTCTTCGCCCCCATCAGGATTCTCCTTTGATCGAACACGTTGTTCTTGGTCGGGACACACCTCGTGGGTGATCGGGATCACGGACAAACAAAGAGGCCGCGGATCCTGTCTGCGGATCCGCGGCCTGGGGGCTGCTGTGTGCCGGTCAGGTTATGACCGGAGCATCCCTCCAGGGTTGCGGACCCACTCCACGCTTGGCGATCGGCTGGGTCGGCACTTCGGCGCCTGCGCTGCCCGCAGGAACGCCCAGAGCGACGGCTGCGGCGAAGACGGGAGCGCCCGAGGTGGCGGCGCCGGCGTGGGCGCGCGCATACATCAGGGACTCCTGGCGACGGGCAGACTCGTCCTGCCGCAGCTTGGCCGGCCCACTGACGAGCCTCACCGAGTCACGGCACGCGGAAAGCAGCCACTGCGTGGCCGGCGTGTTGTTGATGCTGATCACTGTGACTCACCTCCGCTCTGGGATCGTCGGGCAGGGACGCCCGACTCGCTTGACCATGACCCTAAACCCGGATCTCGGGGTTGGGCAACGTATTTTCTACCTGCGATTTCGTGACAAATTCGTGCGGATCATGGCCTCCTGGACCACGGACACCACGAGTTCGCCCGAGGCGTTGAACATCTCCCCCCGCGCGAGCCCTCTGGCGCCTCCGGCGGAGGGCGACTGCTGCGCGTAGAGCAGCCACTCGTCGGCCCTGAACGGCCGGTGGAACCAGATGGCGTGATCCAGCGAGGCGCCCATGATGTCGGAGGCGCCCCAGGCCAGACCGTGCGCGAGCAGGATCGTGTCGACCAGGGTGTAGTCGGAGGCGTAGGCGGCCAGCACGACGTGCAGCAGCGGGTCGTCGGGCAGGTCGGCGTCGAAGCGGAACCACACGTTGGTCTCGGTGCTGCGCAGGTCGGGGTCGAGATGCGCCTCCCAGACCAGCGGGGAGACGTAGCGGGCGTCGACCGGGCGCGGCCGGGCCAGCCACTCGCGCTGCTCGTGGTCCTCCCCGACCAGCGCGGTCATCTGCTCCTGGAAGGTCGGCAGCGTCTCGGGGGCGGGCACCACCGGCATCGCCGAGGCCTGGTGCTCGATGCCCGGCTCCTCGACGTGGAACGAGGCCGACATCGTGAAGATCGCCTTGCCGTGCTGGATCGCCACCACCCGCCGGGTGGAGAACGACCGGCCGTCGCGGACCCGCTCGACGTCGTAGACGATCGGGATGGCCGGGTCGCCGGGGCGGATGAAGTAGGCGTGCAGGGAGTGGACGTTCTTGCCGGCCGGGACGGTGCGCCCGGCGGCGACGAGAGCCTGCGCGGCGACCTGCCCGCCGAAGACGCGCTGGACGCGCTCCTCCGGGCTCCGGCCGCGGAACATGTCCTGCTCGATCTGCTCCAGGTCGAGCAGGTCGAGCACTTCCTTCAGGGCCTCGTTCACTCATCCCCCTTCACGCGGCACGCGCGAGCAACCCCCCGGGCTCGCCCCCTTATGGTGGCATCCCGTGGTTTCGCGGTGGTTACGACGGTGTCGTCCTGAGCCGGAGACGACAGGACAGGATACGCGGGGTCAGGGTCAGGAGCCGCGGCACAGGCCGAGCACCGCCTCCCCGTAGCGGTCGAGCTTGACCCGGCCGACGCCCGCGATCGACAGCAGCTCCTGCTCGGTCGTCGGCGCCCGCTCGGCGATGGCCTGCAGCGTCACGTCCGTGAACACGACGTACGGCGGGATCTTGGCCTCCTTGGCCGTGGCCGTGCGCCAGGCCTTCAGGCTCTCCAGCAGCGCCTCGTCGTAGTCTGCCGGGCAGGTCGCGCACCGTCCGAGCTTCTGCTCGGCCGCGGCCACCAGGGTCTTGGCGCAGACCCGGCAGCTGACCGGGGCCGCCACCTCCCTGCGGTCGCGGGCGGGCGCGGCGGGCCGCGACGGCGCGGACGGGCGGCCCGTCAGCCCGTCGAGGAACCGGGACGGGCGGCGGCTCCTGCGCCCGCCCGGCGCGCGGGCCAGCGCCCACGACAGCGAAAGGTGCAGCCGGGCACGGGTGACGCCGACGTACAGCAGCCGGCGCTCCTCCTCGATCTGCTCCGGCGTCTCCGCGTAGATGATCGGCACCATGCCGTCGGTGAGACCGACCAGGAAGACGGCGTCCCACTCCAGACCCTTGGCGGCGTGCAGGGAGGCGAGCGTGACGCCCTCGACGGGCGGCGCGTGCTGCTCGGCGGCGCGGCGCTCCAACTCGGCCACGAACGCCGGCAGGTCGGCGCCCTCGGCCGCCAGGTCCTCCGCCAGGTCGGCCAGGGCCTTGAGCGACTCCCACTTCTCACGCGCCTTGCCGCCGCCGGGCGGCGAGGGGGTCAGCCCGACGCCGGTCAGGATGTCGTGGACCTCGGAGGCCAGCGGCTCGCCGCTGTGGGAGCGGGCCGCGCCGCGCAGCAGCACGACGGCCTGCCGCACCTCGGGCCGCTCGAAGAAGCGCTCCGCGCCGCGCACCACGTACGGGATCTCCGCCTTCGACAGCGCCTCCTCGTAGGACTCGGACTGCGAGTTGGTACGGAAGAGGATCGCGATCTCGCGGGACGGGACGCCCTGGTCGATCAGTTTGCGGATGCCGCGCGCGACGCCGGCGGCCTCGGCGGGCTCGTCGTCGTAGTCGGCGAACACCGGCCTGGGGCCGTCGGGGCGCTGCGCGACGAGCTCCAGACGGTGAGGCGACTTGCTCTTGGCGATGACGAGGTTGGCCAAGTTGACCACCTGGGGGGTGGAGCGGTAGTCGCGCACCAGCTTGATGACCGCGGCGTTCGGGAACTCGACCGCGAAGCCGGTCAGGTAGCGCGGGGTGGCGCCGGTGAAGCTGTAGATCGTCTGGTTGGGGTCGCCGACCACGCACAGGTCGTCGCGGCCGCCGAGCCAGGTGTCGAGCAGCAGCTTCTGCAGCGGGTTGACGTCCTGGTACTCGTCGACGACGAAGTAGCGGTACTGCTGGCGGATCTGGGCGGCGACCTCGGCGTGCTCGGTCATCACCGCCGCGGTCAGCTCCAGGATCGTCTCGAAGTCGACGAGGTGGCGCTCGCGCCGGATCCGCTCGTACGCCTCGTACAGGCGCACCACCTCCTCGGCGGGAACCGGAGGGGTGCGGTGGTGCTTGGCGGCGGCGGCGACGTAGTCGTCGGGGCCGATCTGGGTGACCTTGGCCCACTCGACCTCGGCGGCGATGTCTCGCAGCTCGGACCGTTCGGGATTTTTCCGGATCTGGCGGCAGGCTTCGACCAGCACCGGAAGCTTGGACTCGATCACCGACGGCGCCTCGCCGCCGATCACCCGCGGCCAGAAGTAGGTGAGCTGCCGCAGCGCGGCGGCGTGGAACGTGCGCGCCTGCACCGCCGGCGCGCCCAGCTCGCGCAGCCGCTGGCGCAGCTCGCCCGCGGCACGTGTGGTGAACGTCACTGCGAGCACGCTCCGCGCGTCGACCGCCCCGCTGCGCACGGCATGCGCGATCCTGTGGGTGATGGCCCTGGTCTTGCCCGTGCCGGCTCCGGCCAGCACGCACACCGGGCCGCGCACGGTCTCGGCCACCTCGCGCTGCTCGGGGTCGAGCCCGGACAACACGTCGTCCACGCTGCTCACCTGTCCATCCTCCCAGCCGGTGGCGGTCCGAGAGCCATTCTGGCAACAGGTGGCCGCACCCGTTTCACAGGCAACGAGATGCAAACAACCGGTCTCTTCCACCACAATGGGGCCCGACCATCTGGCGGGGAGGAAGGAAAGCCGTGCGTACAGCGGTTTCCCTGAGCGCGATCGCGCTCGCTTGTGTCGCGCTCACCCCGGTGGGCGCGCAGGCGGCGCAGGATCCGACGCCGGGTCCCGCGGTGACCATGCCGACCGACCCTGACGGCATCGGCGGGCATGCCACGGAGACCATCTCCTACGGCAAGCACCGCCGCCAGCAGATGGACGTGTGGTGGACTCCCGACGGCATGCAACGGCCCGGAGTCTTCATCGTCCACGGCGGCTGGTGGTCCAGCGGCGACAAGCGGGGCATGACCCAGATCGCCCGCTCGTACGCCGACATGGGCTACACGGTCTTCAACATCAACTACCGGCTGTCGACCCAGGCCGCCTGGCCCGCGCAGCGCACCGACGCGCTGGCCGCGATCGCCGCCGCCCGCCGCCACGCCGACCGGTGGGCGTTCGACGCGAACAACTACGTGGTGGTCGGCTTCTCCGCCGGCGGCCACATCGCCGCCGCCGTCGGCACCTTCGGCAACGGCACGCAGGGGCTGAAGGGCGTGGTCGGGCTGTCGCCGATCATCTCCCCGCTGCGCGCCTACACCGACGGGGCCGCGGCCACCCAGCCCAACAAGGTACGACTGCGCAAGGCGGCGGTCCGGCTGGCCGGCGGCTGCCACCCCAAGGGCAAGTGCTCGCGGGTGTGGGCCAGCATGGAGGTCGCCTGGCACGCCAGCCGCAAGGACGCGCCGATGCTCACCGTGCACGCCCAGGACGAGTTCGTGCCGCCGCAGCAGAGCGAGCTGGTCAAGGACGCTCTCGGCAAGCTCGGCGTGCCCGTGAAGATCATCACCGTCCCGGGCCAGTCCCACAGCACCACCCTCTACCGCGAGATGGGCGTGGCCGAGCGCGTCCAGGCATGGATCGCCAGCCGCATCGGGTGAGGGATTAACCAGGCCACCCGCGTTGTTGCACCGAACGCCTTCGTTTCCCCTGACCTTGGAGGGATTCCCCAGCGATGACGCTCACGGTCTACAGCACCACGTGGTGCGGCCCCTGCAAGCGCCTCAAGTCCCAGCTGACCCGGGAGGGCATCAGCTTCACCGAGGTCGACATCGAGCGTGACCCGGACGCGGCCACCTTCGTCATGAGCGTCAACGGCGGCAACCAGGTGGTGCCCACGGTGGTCATCGAAACCCCGAACGGGCGCATCGTCCGCACGAACCCGTCCGCCCGCGAGGTCAAGGCCCTCCTCGAACCGGCCTGAGACGGACTCCTCCGAAGACCTGGGTGCGTGGATCACCCAGGTCTTCTACCAGTCGCCCGTCAGAGCGCTGCCGTACCAGGTCTCTATGAGCCGGCGGGCGATCGAGACCGGCGGCGGGAGGCGGACCTCGCCGGTTTCGAGCGCGCGGGCCAGGTCCTCGCGGGAGAACCAGCGGGCCTCGGCGATCTCCTCGGCGTCCGGGGTGAGGTCGGTGGAGAGCGCCTGGGCGAAGAAGCCGAGCATGAGACTGCGCGGGAAGGGCCACGGCTGGCTGCCGAGGTAGCGCGGGTTGGTGACGAGGATGCCGACCTCCTCGGCCACCTCGCGGACGACGGCGGCCTCCAGCGACTCGCCGGGCTCGACGAACCCGGCCAGGATCGACAGGCGTCCCTCCGGCCACTGAGGACCGCGGGCCAGGAGGCAGCGGTCGTCGGGGTCGCGGATCAGCATGATGACCGCCGGGTCGACCCGGGGGAAGTGCTGGCTGCCGTCGTGAGGGCAGACCCGGATGTGGCCGCCCGCCTCGACGGCCGTGCGCGCGCCGCAGCGCGGGCAGAACTGGTGGGTGCTGTGCCAGGCCTCCAGCGCCACGGCGTAGACCAGGAGGCCGGCGTCGCGGTCGCCGAGCAGACCGCCCGCCTGACGCAGCCCCGCCGGCACCGGGTGACCCTCGGGGGCGTCGTGCGGGCTCATCGGTACGGTGACGCGCCCGTTGACGTCGCCCGGCGGGGAACCGGGCAGCGGGGCGGCCACGGCGAAGTAGGCGACGCCGTCGGCCACGCCGAGCAGGAAGCGCTCGCCGGCCGGGGCGTCGGCCGTGGTGTAGAGCACCGCCCGCACCTCGTCGCCGGCGCGTTCGACGAGGGTGCGGCCGTTGTCGATGACGAGCACCCGGGTGGAGGGGGCGTTCCAGGCACGTTCCAGCCACGCGCTGTCGGATCTCAGGGCGGCCGATCTGTCGATGGTGCCCCGGGCCAGGAGCAGCGGTCCGATGAGTTGCTCTTCCGCTTGCGTTTCCACAGGGTCCACCCTTCCAAACTCTCTGTCATCCTATGGCTGCTTCGGGAAGATCTTCGAAGGGGTTAGGATCTTGGGTAGTTAGGCAGACCTTACTTGCAGGGCCCGGGGGTGCCGCGTGCGGGAGTCTCACCTGGCCGCCCGGGTGCTGGACGCGCTGCTGCGCGAAGACTACGGCGGCCTGTCGTCCCAGGTCGTCAGGGGCCGGGGCGGTGTCGGGCTGACGCTGGCCGACGGGAGACTGGTGCAGCTGGCGTCGGGTGCGCCCTTCCAGGACTTCGTGGTGGCGGCCGGGGAGTTGCTGGGCCTGGAGCAGGTGCTGGACACGCTGGCGGAGATCGCTCCCGAGGAGGACGCCGACGGGGTCAAGGCGTTCTTCGACGAGTGCGTGGCGGCGCTGGCCGCGCTGGAGCTGCACGACGCGCGGCCTCCGGGGGTGCGGTCGTACGAGACGCTGGCGGCCCTCGCCGACCATCCCTGCTATCCGACCGCGCGGGCACGGCCCGGGGTGCCGGACGGAGAGCTGGCCGCGTACGCGCCGGAGTTCGGGCCCGTGTTCGAGCTGCGCTGGGCGGCGGTGCCGCGTCGCATGCTGGAGCCGGGCTCGGCGCCACGGCTGCCGCCGGACGTCCTGGCGTCCCAGGGTGCCGGTGCGTTCCCCCGGGAGCCTCTCGGGCCGGACGAGGTCCTGTTCCCTGTGCATCCGCTGGCGGTTGACGAGGCGCGGCGGGCCGGGGCGCGGGTGCTCGACGTACGGCGCGGCACCGTACGACCTACCGCGTCGATGCGCGCCGTCGAGGCCGGGCCGCGCACGCACCTGGTGCTGCCGCTGCCGGTCAGCGTCCTCGGCACGCGCGACCACCTCGGCATCGAACCGGGCAGCTTGAGCGCGGCAGCCCGCGCGGAGCCGCTCCTGCGCGCGCTGGCCGGCCCTGACGTGCTGGTGGCGGGCGAACAGGAGTACGCGCGCGCCGGGCACGAACACCTCGCCTGGCTGGTGCGCCGACTGCCGGAGGGCCGTCGCGTCCCAGTGGCGGCGCTGACCCTGCCTGAAGCCCCGGACGAACTCGGCGCACAAGACCAGCCTGGCAATCTGCGCCGCCCGGGTCCGCGCGCCCGGACCAGCGTGAGTGCTGAAGTCGAGCTGCAAGGGGAGGCACAGGGCGAATTGCAGGGCAAGGTGCCTGGCGGGGCGGAACGCGAGGTGCCTGGCGGAGTGCGGGGCGAGATGCCTGGTCGGGTGCGAGGCGAGCTCCAAGCTGAGCTGCAAGGCGGGGTGCCTGGCGAGGTGGTGGATGTGCCGGTCGCCTATGTGCGTGCGCTGTTGCGGTGGAGCGTGCGGCTGCTGGTGGAGTACGGGGTGGTGCCGGAGGTCCGGTGGCACGACGCGGCGCTGGTGCTGGTGGATGGCGCGGTGAAAGTGCTCGTGCAGGGGCATGACGGGGTGTTGGTCTCGCCCGCGAGGCTGGCCGCGGCGGGGATCGTGGCGCCGGGGCTGCCCGAGCGGATGCTGACGGACGACCCGCACGCGCTGGCGGACGCGTTCGTGACGGGCGCGCTGCATCTGGGCGCGGCGGCGGTCGCGTTCGCGGTGCTGCCTCCGGCCGACGCGGCCGCGCTGCTGCGCCGCTCGCTGGAGGAGGCGTTGCGACCGTACGACGCCCATCCGACGGCCAGGCTGCTACGGGCCAGAACGCTCGACGCGGCCAGGCTCACCGGCAGGCCGTGGCTGACGGCCGGCACGCTGGCGTCAGCGAAGCGGCTGTCCACCAAGCCGCCACGCATGAGCGGCCCGAACTACCTACGCCTACGCTGACGCCCTCAACCCAGACGCGCCACCGCGCCCCAGTGGTGCTGACCTTTCCGGAGGGCGGATGCGCGGCGGTGGGGTGTGGGGTCAGGTTGTGGGGACCGATTCGATGAGCGCTACCAGGCCGTCGGCGTCGAGCAGGTTGACGGGGCGGACGGTGAGGTTGGCGCGGACGTAGTGGAAGGCCGCGCCGACGCGGTCCAGGGGCACGCCGGCCAGGTGGGACCAGGCCAGGCGGTACGCGGCGAGCTGCACGGACGCGGCGCGGGCCGCCTTGCCCTTGGGCGGGCGCCCGGTCTTCCAGTCGACGACCTCGTAGCGGCCGTCGGACAGCTCGAAGACGGCGTCCATGCGGCCGCGCACCAGCCGGTCGGCGATCATGGTCTCGAACGGCACCTCCATGTCGACCGGCCGCCGATCCGCCCACTCGCTCTGCTCGAACCGCTCCTGCAGCTCAGCCAGCCGCACGTCCGCCTCCTCCGGCTCGACGTCCAGGCCGAGCTCGAAGTCGTCGATGAGCCGCTGCTGGTCCCAGCGGGTCTCCAGCCACCTGTGGAAGGAGGTGCCGCGCCGAGCCAGCGGCGCGGGCTTGATCGGGACCGGGCGGCGGATCCTGCGGGCCAGCTCGCGCGGATCGTCCGCCAGGGTGACGAGGGACGAGACGGTCAGCCTGGCGGGCAGCTCGACGGTGGTGGAGTCGGGCCGCCGGTGCAGCTCGCGCTCGCGCAGCAGCAGGTCGGTGTCGCGCTCCCAGGCCTGGACGCGTTCCTCCTCGAAGGCGCGCAACGCCTCGTCCTCGTCGCCGTCCAGGCCGCCCGCGAGCGCGTCCTCCACCAGCCGGGCGCCGTCGAGGACGGACTCGTACCGCAGACCGGCAGGCTCGACCGGCCAGATGGCCTGGGGAGGCTCGGCCAGCAGCGGGTTGGTGGCGCCGGGTTCGAGGTCCGGGGCCCAGACCGCGACCCGGTCGGCGGTGTCGCGGATCTCCAGCAGGAACTCCGACGGCGCGAGCGGCTTGGAGGCGGTGCCCCACCGGTAGCCGGAGGCGATCAGGTGGTAGTGGGCGCGGGTGACGGCCACGTACGCCAGCCGCCGCTCCTCCATGAGGTCCCTGGCGCGGCAGTGCTCGTCGAAGGCGGCCAGCTCCTCCTTGCCGAGGCCGGTGAGCCTGGGCAGGTCGGCGGCGTCGCCGCGGAGCGGGTAGGGCAGCTTGCGCGGGTTCTCCGTCCAGCGGCCGTTCACGACGGGGGTGGCGGGGAACACGCTGCCCGTGGTGATCGTGCCCATGGAGCTGAGGAGCTGCGACAGTCCGGGCACGACCACGACGGGCCACTCAAGGCCCTTGGAGGCGTGCACGGTCATCAGCTTGACGCTGTTGCTCTCGCCGACCCGGCCGCCCTCCAGCCCGAACTCCTCGCTCTCGGCCGCCTCCAGGTAGGCGAGGAACGCGCCCAGCGTCGGGTCCTCGGCGTCGCCCGCGAACCGGGAGGCCGCGTCCAGGAACGCGTCCAGGTCGGCCCTGGCGGCGAACGCGCTCGCCGTGCCGCTGCGGGCGGCCACCTCGATGTCCAGGCCGAGCCGCCGCTCCACCTCGCTGATCAGGTCGGGCAGCGGCTGCGCGGTGTGCGCGCGGAGCTGGCGCAGCTCGTGCGCGAGCGCGACCAGCCGGGTGGCGGCCAGCGGCGAGAACGACGCCAGCCACTCCTCCCTGTCGGGCAGCTCGTCCAGCGCGTCGACCAGGCTGCCCTGCTCGTCGGCCAGGTCGGCGACGGCCTGCTCCAGCGGGTCGTCCTCGTGGCGGCTCTCGCGGGACTGGCGGACCAGCTCGCGGGCGTGGTCGCCGAGGACCCGCAGGTCGGCGGGGCCGATCCGCCAGCGCGGCCCGGCCAGCAGCCGGGCCAGCGCGTCGCCGGCGGTCGCGTCGTAGAGCACGCGCAGCGTGGCCACGATGTCGCTCACCTCGGGCACGGTGAGCAGGCCGCCGAGACCGACCACCTCGACCGGGATGTCGCGGTCCTCCAGCGCCCTGCGCAGGGCGGGGAACTGCGAGCGCTTGCGGGCCAGGATGGCGACGTCCTGCGGCTGGATGGCGAGGGTCTTCTTGCGCTCCTTGTCGCCCCAGGGCAGCCCGTCGGGCGCGACCTCCTGGCCGATCAGCTTGGCGACCATGCCGGCGATCCACGCGGCCTCGTCCTCGGCGGTCTCGTGGAAGGCGCAGGTGACCCGGCCCCGGTCGACCCGGTTGGCGCCGGGGACCAGCACAGGCACCTCGCGGGCCTCCATGCGCAGCGGGAGCTGGACCCGGGCGGCGACGTCGAGCACCCGGTCGCCGTTGCGGAAGCTGACGCTGAGCTGCCGCACCGGCGCCGGGTCTCCTGAGGCGGCGCGGAAGTCGGCCGGGAAGCGGCGCAGGTTGCCGGCCGAGGCGCCGCGCCAGCCGTAGATGGACTGGCAGGGGTCGCCGACGGCGGTGACGGGGTGCCCGCCGCCGAACAGCGAGCGCAACAGCACGAGCTGGGCGTGGCTGGTGTCCTGGTACTCGTCGAGCAGCACCACCGCGAAGCGGGAGCGCTCGATCTCGCCGACCTCCTTGTGTCCGGCGGCGATCCGCGCCGCCAGCGCCATCTGGTCGCCGTAGTCGATGACCTCCCGCCTGCGCTTGAGTCTCTCGTACGCTTCCACGAGCGGCAGCAGCTGCTCCCTGGCCTCGTGCACGACGACCGGCCGGCCCTGCGCCTTGGTGACGCGGCCGGGCAGCTCGGCGTGCCGATCGCGGAGCCATTCGCCGATCCTGCGCACGTCGCCGGGGCCGCGCAGGTGCTCCGACAGCTCACCGGCGAGCTCCAGGACGGCGGCGGTGACCGAGGCGGGGCCCAGCTCGATCCTGTCCATCGGCCCGTCGTACATGGCGACCACGCGCGAGGCGAGCTGCCAGGAGACGGCCGGGGTGACCAGCCGCATGGTGGGCTCCAGCGCCTCGCGCAGCGCGTGGTCGGTGACCAGGCGCGAGGCGTAGGCGTGGTAGGTGGAGACGGTCGGCTCGTCGTGCAGCAGCTCGGGCTCGACCAGGCCGGCCTCGGCGAGCCCGGCGAGCCGTTCCCTGACGCGGGTGGCCAGCTCGGCGGCGGCCTTGCGGGTGAACGTCAGGCCGAGCACGTTCGCGGGCTTGACCAGGCCGTTGGCGACCAGCCAGACCACGCGGCCGGCCATGGTCTCGCTCTTGCCCGAGCCCGCGCCGGCCATGACGACCATCGGCTCCAGCGGGGCCTCGATGACGGTGGCCTGTTCGGCGGTGGGCGGCAGGATGCCGAGCTTGTCGGCCAGTTCGACCGGGTTCAGCACACCTGTCCCCCGCTGTCGTTCACGGGGCAGCTCGCCCTGGCCGCGCAGGTGCGGCAGCCGTCGTTCGTCCTGGCCTGGAAGAGGGGGCCGGACATGCCTATCGCCACGGTGTCGACCAGGTCCTTGGCCCAGCCGGGGTTCTGGTCGTCGGCGAGCGCGTCCTGCTTCTGCTCGATCGCGTCGTGCTTGCCCGCGGCCTTGCCGAGCTGGACGAGCGCGGCGCCGCCCGGCTCGTCCATGCCGTGCCTGGCGAACGCGCCCAGCAGCGCGGCGAGCTGGTAGACGCCGAGCTGGGGGTGGCGGTCGAGGTCGCCGGGCCTGGGTTTGGAGCCGCCGGTCTTGAGGTCGATGATCACCGCGCGGCCGTCCTCGTCGCGCTCCAGCCGGTCGACCCGGCCCTTGATCTGGACGCCTTCGGCGATGGTGGCCACGAACGACTCCTCCAGGGCGATCAGGTCGCGGCCGTTGTCCTCCTGCCAGCGCAGGAACTTGCCGATCATCTGCTCGGCCACCTGCCGCTGCTTGCGGTTGAACCAGACGCCGCCGAAGTCGAGCTCCTTCCAGACGTCGTCGAGGCGTTTGCCGAGCATGTCCTCGTCGGGCAGGCCGGTGGCGGCGATCACGGCGAGCGCGTGGATGACGTTGCCGAGGCCCTGCGCGGTGCTGGTGCCGGCGGCGCCGACGGCCGTCTCCAGCAGCCAGCGCAGGCCGCACTTGGTGAAGCTCTCCACGGCGGACGGGGAGATGGTGACCACGTTGTCGGGCCAGCTCAGCGGCCGGTCGTCGGAGATCGGCGTGAGCGCGTACCAGTCGTTGGGGTGGGCGCCGGGCACGCCGGCGGCGGCGAGCCTGGCGAGCTGTCTGGCCGCGTTCCTGCGCATCTTCGCCGGTTTGGTGGGGTCGGTGACGGCGCTGCGCAGGTCGGCCACGAGCGCCGGCATGCTGAGCCAGCGCGACCGGTCGCCGACGCCGGCCTCCTCGACCGCGCCCGGCATCAGCTCGGACAGGAACCTGGACGGCCGCTCGTCGGTGTCCTCGCCGCCGACCGCGGTGACGACGAGCCGATGACGGGCGCGGGTGGCGGCCACGTAGAACAGCCGCCGCTCCTCGGCCAGCAGCTTGGAGGCGAGCGAGGCCGCGTTCGGGCGGCCTCCCTCGACCACCTCGACGAGGTCCTCCACGCCGAGCATGGTGCCGCGCAGCCGCAGGTCGGGCCAGACCGCCTCCTGCACGCCCGTCACCACCACGATGTCCCACTCCAGGCCCTTGGCCCGGTGGGCGGTCAGCACGCGCACCGCGTCGCCGTCGGGGGCCCGCTCGGCCAGCGTGTCGCCGGGGATCTCCTGGGACGCCAGGTCGTCCAGGAACACCTCGGGCCCGGCCTTGGGCATCCGGTCGACGAACCGGGCGGCCTGGTCGAACAGCGCCACCACCGCGTCGAGGTCGCGGTCGGCCTGGGCGCCCCTGGTGCCGCCGGACAGGCTGGTGTCGGTCCACTTCCCGGCCAGTCCGGCGGCCTGCCAGACGGCCCACAGCACCTCTTCGGCGCTGCCCTGCTCCTCCACCGCCGTGCGGGCGGTGGCCAGCAGCTTGGCGACGCGCTCGGCGGGCACCGCGACGTGCGGCTCGATCCGTACGAGCTCGCGGGGGTCCCTGATCGCGGCGACCAGCAGCTCGCCGGACGAGCGCGGCACGTACGGGAGCTCCGGGGGGTCGGCGGCGAGCTCGTTCTCGGCGATCTTGAGCGCGCGGCGGAGGCGGCGCACGCCGATCATGTCGGTGCCGCCCAGCGGGCCGGTCAGCAACTCCTCGGCGACGTTCTCGTCCAGCTCGGCCGGGTCGACCGCGACCTTGAGCATCGTCAGCAGGGGGCGGACGCCGGGCTCCTGGGCGATCGGCACCTCGTCGCCGGCGATCATCGTGGGCACGCCGGCGTTGACCAGCGCCCGGCGCAGCAGGGGCACCTGGCGCTTGGCCGAGCGCACCAGCACCGCCATCCGGTGCCAGGGCACGCCCTCGATCAGGTGGGCGCGGCGCAGCGTGTCGGCCACCACCGCGGCCTCCTGGCTCGTGCTGTCGGCCAGCAGCACCCGCACCTCACCCGGCGGCGCGTCGGGCGACGGCACCAGGTCACGATGCCCGCGCCCGCCGAAGGCCCGCCCGGCGGGCTCCGGTGCGGCGGGGTTCGGCGCGGGGTCCGTGGTCGGCAGGGGGGCTGCGGGGAGGCGGGCGGCCACGCGCCGGGTCGCGGCCAGCAGGTCGGCGCCGCTGCGGCGGCACACGCGCAGCGCCACGATCGGCGCGTCGCGGCCGTCGAGGGTACGGAAGCGCTGCGGGAAGCCCAGGATGCCGTGCACGTCCGCGCCGCGGAACCCGTAGATCGACTGGTCGGGGTCGCCCACCGCGACCAGGTCGCGCCCGTCGCCGGCCAGCTGCTGGAGCAGGAACTCCTGGGCCGGGTCGGTGTCCTGGTACTCGTCCACGAACACGGCGTCGAGCGCGGCCCGCTCGCGCGCCCGCACGCCGGGGTCCGCCAGCAGCCTGCCCGCCTCGGCGATCAGCTCGGCGTAGTCGAGCGTCCGTTCAGGATCGAGGTCGAAGCGGGTCTCGTAGCGGTCGGCGAAGCGGCCCACGGCCACCCAGTCGCCACGACCGTGCCGCCTGCCGAGCTCCCTGAGCCGCTCGCCGTCCAGCCCGCGCTCGGCCGCGCGGGACAGGAAGTCGCGCAGCTCCTCGGCGAACCCGCGGGTCCGGAGCGGCTCGCGCAGGTCTTCCGGCCAGTCGAGCGCGCCGTCCTCCAGCTCGCCGTGGAGCAGCCGCCGCACCTCCAGCAGTTGCTCGGGCCCGGTCAGCAGCCGGGGCGGCGGCTCGCCCGCCAGCACCGCCGCGCGGCGGAGCAGCGCGTAGGCGTAGGAGTGGAACGTCATGGCCACCGGCGTGCGGGTGGTGCGGCGCAGCCGCCCGGTGACGCGGCGGCGCAGCTCCTCGGCCGCCTTGCGGCTGAAGGTGAGGATCAGCACGCGCTCGGGGTCGGCGCCCCGGCGCTCGATCCGGTCGACCACGCTCTCGACGATCGTGGTGGTCTTGCCGGTGCCGGGCCCGGCCAGCACGAGCAGCGGGCCGCCGGGATGGCCGACCACCGCGCGCTGATGTTCGTCCAGCACAGGAGGCTCAGCAGGCCCCCCACTGCCACGGCGCACCAGCCGCCAGGTCTGACCACTCACAACCCTAGATTCCACCAGACCACAGGGGTAGATCGTGCCGGATTGACCGGTCTCCCGAGCGATCGTCCAGGGTAGCGGGGCAAATCTGAGTTTTCCCGCCCGACACGCCGGGCGGGAACACGGGCGTCAGGAGAAGATGTGGTCCACGACGCGGGCGGTGGCCTTGCCGTCGTCGCGGGGCGCGAACGTGGCGCGGAAGGCGTCGTAGCGGTCGGCGTGGGCCGCCGCCACCTCGTCGATCGACCGCAGCGCGTCGATCACCTCGGCCGACGTCGGCAGCACCGGGCCCGGCGCGATCTCCGGCAGGTCCAGGTAGAGGCCGCGCTTGGCCGAGTACTTGGGCAGGTCGTAGCCGTACAGGACGATCGGCCTGCCGGTCACGACGAAGTCGGCCAGGACGGACGAGTAGTCGGTCACCAGGACGTCCGTCACGAGCAGCAGATCCGCCATATCCGGATAAGTCGTGACGTCGTGAGCGATGTCGGGAACGGCGGGCGCGGCCTGCATCGGGTGCGCGCGCACCAGCAGCTCGTGGTCCGCCCCCAGCGCCTCCCTGGCCTTCGCCAGGTCGAGCTTGACCATGGCGTTCTTGCGGTCGTAGTCACGCCACGTGGGCGCGTACAGGACGACCCGCTTGCCCTCGGCCAGCCCGAGGCGCGCGCGCACCTTCGCCGCGAGCTGCTCGCGGTCGGGCGAGGTCAGCACGTCGTTGCGGGGCAGCCCGCTCTCCAGCACCTCGCCCTGGTAGCCGAACGCCTTGCGCAGCACGGGCGTGGCCCACGGCGACTGCGACAGCAGCACGTCCCAGCCGCGCACGTCGGCGGCCTGCCGGTGCCAGACCGGCGGTCTGGGGTCGCGGCGCATGTGCGGCTGGTCATTGCCGATGTGCTTGACCGGGGTGCCGTGCCAGGTCTGCAGCACCACCTGGCCCTCGCGGGAGCGGAACCAGACGGGCAGGAACGAGTTCGTCACGATGTAGCGGGACCTGGCCAGCGCCGCCTTGTGCTCGCGGCTGCCGGCCCGCACGACGGTGGCGGGGCCGGGAGGGGTGAACGCGCCGTCCTTGACGATCCAGATGTGCTCGCGGTCGTCGCCGCGGCGCAGCCGCTCCTCGTAGATGGCGCGGACGCTGTCGGCGTACAGGCGGCCCTCGTTGACCACGTAGACGGTGGCGTCGTCCAGCGGCTCGGTGCGCTGCTGCGGGTAGAAGACCTTGCGCAGCACGTGGGTGCCGGCCAGGCCCTTCTCGTTCGCGGGCCGGTCCTCCTCCGACAGCACCACCGGCACGTCGAAGCGGGTCGACACGATGCGGAAGCAGTGGCCGCCGGCCGTGCGCGGGCTCTCGTCGAGGCCCTCCAGCGCGGCGTGGTCCATGCGCACCGGGACGATCTCGCCGGACGGGTGCCGCATGGACATGTTCCAGGTGCCGGAGGCCAGCGGCACGGGCTCGCCGAAGCGGTCCATCGCGCCGGGCTCGAACCGCACCTCGAAGTCCTCACCGGTACGCGTCATCGGCAGCTGGTAGGACAGCCCGGAGCGGTGGCGCAGCGAGACGGCGCGCGGGCCCGCGGCGTCGGGGTAGCGGCCGCGCAGCACGAGCGTGGTGCCCTCCCACACGGCCGAGACGATGACGGGCCGGATGCGGTGGGCGGAGATGATCACGCGGTCACGCCGGTCGCCCAGCACGGTGATCTCGCGGTCGCCGCTGGTGAACCTGGTCTCCCCCAGGTCGCCGAGCATGACGGTGGCGGCCGGGTCGCCCTTGGGCTCGACCCACAGGCGGCGGCCGTCCTTCTCCTGCAGCAGCGCGGGCACGGCGAGGTCGAGCGTCACCTCGGTGGCGGCGCCCTTGGGGGTGAAGTCCGCGGCCATGCGGTGGCCGCCGACCCGGGCGTGGCCCTTGGTCACGACCCGGCCGGCCAGGGTGATCTTCAACTGCAGGTGCTCGTCGTCCACGCGGACGCCGGTGAGCTCGGCCCGGTTGGGCTGGAACGCCACCTGGAGCGCGCGGTCGGAGGTCCACACCGGCCTGACCCACCAGCCGGGGCTGAGCTGGCGGCCGGCGGGCCGCTCGCTGCGCCCGACGCCGTAGCCGCGCAGCAGGCCGGTGGCCCGGGCGCCGCGGCTCCAGAACACGATCTCGGCCCGCCACGTCGTGGTGTCGGCCACGGCCGGGCGGCGGCGCAGCCGGCGGCGCACCGCGGAGACCATGCCCCTGGCCGCACCGCGCCAGCGCAGCGCCCACGGGTTCAGCTCGGCGGTGAAGCCGGACCAGTCGTAGTTGCAGCCGACCTCGCGGGCGCCGTGGGTGGCCTCGGGGGCCAGCACGCGCCTGGTGCGCAGGCGCACCGGCGGCAGCCAGCGCGGGCCGCGCAGGACCACCGTCGCCCAGTTGGCCCGGCGGCTGCGGACCGAGAGCCCGGCCAGGTAGGCGTAGCCGGAGATGCGCAGCTTGCGGCCGTCCCACACGATGTCGTCGATGTGCGTGACGGGCACGAGGTCGGCCTTGCGCAGCCGGTACAGGTCGGCCGGCAGTTCGTCCTTGAGAGGCAGGTCGGCGTACCAGCGCAGGCCCTTGCGGATGCGCTTGGACGGCTCGGCCGCGGCCGCCACGACCTGGGCGAGCGTCTCTCCCTCGACCAGCTCCTCGTCGGCGCGGGTCTCGATGAGGTGGCACATGAGGCGGCGCGCGACCGGCAGCTCGCGCTTGACCTTCGGGTCCACCCCGGAGAGGTACGGGCGCACGAGGGTGAGGAGCTCGCGCCGCGTGTCGGGGCCGCGCTTGACCGCCAGGTCCATCCGCGCGCCCAGCGGCCCGCTGAGCACCTCGGTGTCGAACTCCGCGCTGCGCCCGCCGGTCCCGACCAGGGCCATGATCTCGTCGAGCGGCTCGCCGCGGTCGCAAAGGTCCTGGACAGCCTTCAGGCGGTCGGGGATCGCTTCGCCGCCGGGGCTCTGGGCTGTCAGGCCGTTAGCCATCGCGGTAGGCACCGCCTTTCAGGCCGCCGTTATGTTCAGCCCATGGTAATAGGAGTCACAAGATGTGAATTCGCACAGTTCGCGAAGAGGCAGGTCAACGGGCTTCCTGTGAATCCGCTGAACGCCCGTCCCAGCGCGCCCGGCGCATGTCGACCCGTTCGCCGCGCAGCGGGGTGCCCTCCTCGCGCCAGTGGGACAGGCATCGTGCCTGGTGTCCGGGGGCGCCCGTGCCGTCGGCGTGTACCACGCGCCACCAGGGCACGCCGCCTCCCCAGGTGGACATGACCCGCCCGACCTGACGCGGGCCGCCCTCGCCGAGATACTCGGCGACGTCGCCGTAGGACATGACCTTGCCGGGAGGGATGCGGTCGACGACGTCGAGCACCCGCTCGGCGTACGGGTTCAGGGGGTCCACGCCGCCGGGCCCGCTCGGAGCATCTCGTCGAGCCTGCCGAGCTCCGTCGCCAGTCCTTCGGCCAGCACCTCGACCGCGCCGTCGCGCAGCGCGTAGACCTCGCCGTCCTCGCCCACGAGCCGGGCGCCGAGCGCCGCCGAGAGCCTCACGAGCTGCGCCACCTGCCAGTCGGAGCCGGGTTCGCCGACCACCTGGCCGCGCCACGCCCCCACCGCGTGGGCGCCGTCGCCGTGCCTGGCGACGATCTCTTCGGAACCGCGCAGCTCGAACCCCGCCGGCTCGATCGCCTTCGCGAGGTCCGCGAGGGCGATCGGCGACTCACGAACCACGCGCAGTTCGTATCCCATGGGGCGCGACCTTAGCGGATCTTCACTCCCTGCGTTGGTTGAGAACCACGATTCCACCGCAGAACATGACAAGGGCCACTAGAACCCCAATCCCGTACAGCCAGAGCCGCCACGCGTCCGGCCCCGGCGCCGCCGGCGGCGGGGAGTCCTCCCCCTGCCCGAAGTGCTGATCGTCGGGTACGGGGACGCTGCGGCGCTGCCCGCCGAGCGTGGCCGCGGCGTCCAGCGCGGCGCCCGCGTCGACCACGCCGAAGCCGACCTCCTCGTCATAGCCGTCGGCCGGCCTGCCCTTCGCGCCCGCGGCCAGCGCCTGCGCCACCTGGTCGGGCCGCAGGCCGGGGTAACGCGCCTTGATCAGGGCGGCGACCCCCGACACCAGAGCCGCCGCCGAGCTGGTGCCCTCCGACAGCTCATAGCCGCTGCCGCGCCTGACCACGGGGACCCCCGAGCCCGGCGCCGCGACCAGCACCGACAGGTTGTCACTGCTGTACGAAGCCACCCTGCGCTGTTTGTCGACGGCCGCGACGCCGATGACGCCCGGGTATCCGGCCGGGAAGCTCCAGTAGGAGGTGCCGTTCTCCCTGGCGTACTCCGTCTTCCCGTCGTTGCCGACGGCCGCGACCAGCACCACGCCCTTGCCGAGCGCGTACGAGACCGCCTCGCGCTCGGACCTGTGGGCCCCGTACGTGCCGATGGACATGCTGACGACCTGCGCGCCCTGGTTGACCGCGTACCGCAGGGCCCGCGCGAGCGGGCTCTCGATCACCGCGCGGTCGTCGGCCAGCGGCGGGTCCACCCGGTCCGGGTCCTCCGCCACCGCCAGCGGCAGGGACAGCACGCGGACCTCGGGCGCGACGCCGACGTAGCCGTCGTCGGCGCCGGAGGCGGCGATGAGCCCCGCCATCGCGGTGCCGTGGCGGCCCGGGGTCACCTCGCGGCGCACCGCGCCCGAGCTCATGTCGGGGCCGACGGTGACCCGGCCGCGCAGCTCCTTGACGTCGGGGTCGACCGCGCTGTCGATGACGGCCACGGTGACGCCGGCGCCCTTGGTGGTCCGCCACGCCTGCTCGACGTTGAGCGCGTCGAGCACCCACTGCTGCCGGTCGCGGATGGGCGCGGCGTGCGCCGGGGTCTGCAGCAGGAGAAGGGCGGCGACCAGGGCGCGCACGACGGTCAGCACACGTTCCCCTGGGTGCACGGCGGGACCTTGGGCGGATCCGCCAGGAAGTAGGCGATCTGGTTGCCGATCGACCGGGCGGCCGGCCAGAGCTCGCTGTGCAGCTCCTCCTCCGGCGGGATCGCGGCCCTGGTGCGGCCGTCGGCGTAGCCGCCGGTGGTGAAGACGAGGTAGGGCCCGGCGCCGGCCCAGCCGGTGCGCTGGCGCTGCTCGGCGCCGAACCGCTCGGCCACGGTGCCGGGGAAGGCGACGGGCAGCACGCCCACCCGGTCGTCCTGGGTGAGGTCCCCACCGGCCGAGGCCCTGGCCTCCTGGTCCTTGAGCACGGCCACGCCGATGGTGAAGACGAAGGTGGAGCTCTGGTCGACGTACGTGGCGCGCAGCAGGCTCACGCAGCCGTGCTCGGCCAGGATCGCGCCGACCGCGGGGTCCACGGCGTCGCGGCACCTGGCCTCGGGGGCGATGCCGACCCGCCTGGCGTACTGCTGGGTGCGGTCGAGGCCGAGGTACTTCAGCTCCTCGGGGAAGATGCCGGTGGTGGGCCACGACTGCCAGCGCCGGGCGATCTCCTCCTGCTTGTAGCGGTTCTGCTCCTCGGCGGTCAGCGGGCGCGAGCGCGTCTCCTTGAACAGGCCCACGGTGCCGAGCAGCACGACGACGGCCGAGAGTGCCACGATGACGCCCACCAGTGCCACGAACGCCCGCCGGTAGCGGACGCCCTGCTGCAACTGGTCGGTCTCGGCCCGTTGCCTGGCACGCTGCCTGGACATGGACCGGCCGGTCGCCGGCGACCAGTCGCGCACCCGCGACCTGCGGCCGGTACCGGCGCCGAGCGGGTTCTTCCGTCCCGGCGTGGCGTCCCCCGCGGCGCGCGGCAGCCCTGTGGTGGACCTACGTGCCTTCACCACCGCCTCGTTCCCAAGCTCGGCTTTCTGTGTCATTCGTCCCCGTAACAGGGCGGATCATGCGTCTTGGTCATTGTGCGCTCGTCGCACCCTCCTCACCAAGGCGAGGATGACCGCCACCGAGCCGACCGCGCCTCCGGCCGACGCCACCGCGATCGACGCGTGCAGCACGACGCGCCGCTCGTCCCTGTGGACGACCTTGACCGGGCCCGCGGCGCCGCCGCCGAGCGGCCGGTCGGGGTCGTGCGCCAGCGCGGCGGGCGCGGCCTCCGTGTGTCCGGCGAGCTTGGCCGCCTCGGCCAGCGCCCTGGCGGCGTTGACGACGCCGAAGCCGGTGCCGGTGTCGTAGCCGGTGGGCGGGCTGTCGACGGCCCCGGCGGCGAGGGCGCGGGCCACGAGCGGCGGCGACATCTTCGGGTATTTCGCCCTGACGAGAGCCGCGACGCCGGAGACCAGGGCGGTCGCCTGCGAGGTGCCCCGGCCCGTCCAGTACTCGTCGCCGGGACCCGCGCCCATGATGTCGACGCCGGGCGCGGCCACCAGCACCGAGGCGTTCCCGTTGGAGAAGGCCGCCCGCCGCAGGCCCGCGTCGGCCGCGCCGACCGCCACCACGCCGGGGAAGGCCGCCGGGTAGGAGTACGGGGCCGCCCCCGCCACCTTGCGGGTGCCCTCGTTGCCGGCCGCGGCGACCAGCACGACGCCCTTGCCGATGGCGTAGCGGACCGCGGCCCGGTCGGCCTTGCTGGCCAGCTCCTTCGAGATGGACAGGTTGATGACGTCGGCGCCCTGGTCGACCGCGTAGCGGATGCCCCTGGCCACCACGTCCTCGAACCTCGGGTCGACGTTGAACGTCCGGAACCCCGGCTCCTCGTCCTCCAGGATCACCCGTACTGACAGCACCTCGGACTCCGGGGCGACGCCGATGATCCCGTCGGCGCCGCCGGGGCCGTGACCGTGGCCGGCGATCAGTGACGCCATGTACGTGCCGTGCAGGCGACGCGGCGCCACCCCCGGCGCGTTGGCGCCCTCGGTGAAGTCCTCGCCCACGGTCACGGAGCCGGCCAGGTCGCGGTGGCCGGGGTCGACGCCGGAGTCGAGCACGGCCACGGTGACGCCCGCGCCCCGGCTGACCTCCCAGGCGGCGGGCAGGTCGAGTGTCTTGATGACCCGCTCCTGACTGGCCCGCACCTCGTCGGCCACCGCGGGCGCCGCGTCGAGCAACAGCACCCCGGCCACCGCCAGCGTCCCGGTCAGCGCGGCCTGCCCGCGCCCGCCTCTGCCGGGGCGCGAGGTACGCGGGCGGCGGGTCAGCACTGCCAGTCCTCGGAGGCGCAGTCGGGCATCCGCGGCATGGTCAGTTCGGCGAGGACGCGCTCGGAGATCTCGGTGGCGAAGGCGAAGACGGCCGGCCGCTGCTCGGCCGCGCCACCGGGCCGTCCGTCCACCTGACCGGCCGTGGTCAGCACCAGGTACGGCCCGGACTGGCGTACCGAGCCCCGCTGGCGCACCGCCGGCGCGAACCGGTCGGCCACCGTGCCGCGGAAGGCCAGCGGGAGCAGGCCGGGAACCGGCTCGCCGCCGGCGGGGAACGCGGACTTGGCCCGGGCGGCGCGCGCCGCGTCGGGCAGGGCGACGACGCCGATGGTGACGAGCACGCCGCGCAGGGCGTCGATGTACGTGGCGCGCAGCACGGCGCGGCACCCCGACTCCGTCAGCGCGGGGACGGCCACGGCGTCGACCGCGCCGGCGCAGCCGGTCGTCGGTGAGATGCCCAGCCTGCGGGCCCGCTCCTTGCCGCCCTGCTCGGCGGAGTAGGACAGCGTGGCGGGGAAGATGCGGCCGGCGTCCCAGGTGCGCCAGCGCTCGGCGACCTCGCGCTGGGAGGCCGCCCTGAGCTCGGCGGCCGTCGGGCCGCGGGTGAGCTCCGAGCTCACCGAGCTCGCCGCGACCCCGGCGGCCACCGCGCAGACCGAGGTCAGCGCGGAGGCCACCACCAGGATGGGCCAGAGGCGAGCGTTGTCCACAGGATCGACCTTAATGCGGCCGACCCTCCGCCATCCGCAGAAACCGGACCGCCGGTCTAGTACTCCGGCAGGCTCGGGTCGACGGTCTTGATCCAGCTCAGCACGCCGCCGCCGACGTGGACGGCGTCGGAGAACCCTGCGTCCTTGACGACCGCCAGGGCCTCTGCGGAGCGGGCGCCCGACTTGCAGTGGAGCACGATGCGCTTGTCCTGCGGCAGCTTCTCCAGGGCGGAGCCGTTGAGGAACTCACCCTTGGGGATCAGCGTGGCGCCGGGGATGCTCACGATCTCGTACTCGTTGGGCTCGCGGACGTCGACGAGGAAGATCCCGTCGCCGTTGTCCTGCATGGCCTTGAGCTCGCGGGCGGTGATGGTGGAGCCGGAGACCGCCTCGGCGGCCTCGTCGGACAGCGCGCCGCAGAACGCCTCGTAGTCTTCGAGCAGCTCGGTGACCGTCGGGTTCTTGCCGCACAGGACGCACTCGGGGTCCTTGCGGACCTTGACGTCGCGGTACTTCATCTCCAGGGCGTCGTAGATCATCAGCCGGCCCACCAGCGGCTCGCCGATGCCGGTGATCAGCTTGATGGCCTCGTTGACCTGGATGGAGCCGACCGACGCGCACAGCACGCCGAGCACGCCGCCCTCGGCGCAGGACGGGACCATGCCGGGAGGCGGGGGCTCCGGGTAGAGGCAGCGGTAGCAGGGGCCCTGCTCGGCCCAGAAGACGCTGGCCTGACCGTCGAAGCGGTAGATCGAGCCCCACACGTACGGCTTGCCCAGCAGCACCGCGGCGTCGTTCACCATGTAGCGGGTGGCGAAGTTGTCGGTGCCGTCGAGGATGAGATCGTACTGGGAGAAGATCTCCATGACGTTCTCGGTGGTGAGCGTGGTGTTGTGGATCACCACGTCGATCAGCGGGTTGATGGCGCGCACGGAGTCGGCGGCGCTCTCGGCCTTGGGCCGGCCGACATCGGCCTGGCCGTGGATGACCTGGCGCTGCAGGTTGGAATCGTCGACGACGTCGAAGTCGATGATGCCGAGCGTGCCGACGCCCGCCGCGGCGAGATACAGCAGCGCGGGCGAACCGAGGCCGCCGGCGCCCACACACAGCACCTTGGCGTTCTTCAGCCGCTTCTGCCCGGCCATCCCCACGTCGGGGATGATCAGGTGGCGCGAGTAGCGGCGCACTTCGTCAACGGTCAGCTCGTCAGCCGGCTCGACCAGCGGTGGCAACGACACTTTCTACGCTCCCGTTCCAGGGGTCTTATCTCCCTTTGAAACCTAGCCGGGCAGTGGGGCATTCCCCAATCGCGTCTCACCGATCAGACGACGCGTCTCCAGCGCGACGAGACGGGGCTGCTCCATCATCGCCACGTGCCCGGATCCGGGCAGCAGAACCAGCCTCACCTGGCGGAACGTGCGCGCCGCCCGGGCGGCCATGGCGGGCCTCACGAGCCGGTCGTGCCTGCCGTGGATGATCAGCGTGGGCGCCTCGACCCTGGCGGCCAACCGCCACAGCGACTGCGGGCCGCGGCGCAGGTATTCGGCCACGATGCCGCGGGCCGAGCCGAGCATGGCGGCGATGGTGTGCGGCAGGTCGTCGCGGCGGCGCAGCTCCTCGACCGCCTCGCTCAGCCGTACCGGATGGATCGCCCGCGCGTTCGCCCAGACCATGGCGAACGTGGCCTCGACACGCCGCTCCGCCGGGAGCAGCTTGAGCCTGCCCGCCAGCCACTCCCCCACCCAGGGCGTGGCGGCCGCCGCGACCCGGACCGGGCCGTACCTGGGGATCAGGTCGGGCAGCGCGGGCGAGACGAGTGTGAGCGAGCGCACCAGGTCGGGGCGGGTGGCGGCGACCCGCACGGAGACCGCGCCGCCGAGCGAGTTGCCGAACAGGTGGGCCGGGCCGGTGTGCTCCAGCAGGCCGATAACCGCGCGGGCGTGCGCGGGGACGCCGTAGTCGCCGTCGGAGGCGGCGGGCGAGCATCCGGATCCGGGCAGGTCGACGGCGTGACCGGTGACGACGTCCTTCAGCTCGTCCATCAGGTCGGTCCAGTTGGTCGCGGAGCCGGCCAGGCCGTGCACGAACACCGCCTGCTCGGGGGCGCCCTGCGGGGTCGATCTGACGTGCACGGGCCCGATCATCCGTCCCGGCCAGTGCGGGACCGGCTCTGCCATGGCTCCTCCTCATAACCATCCTGCTTAGGGGCGGTCTGCATTCCGTACAGACGCGTTTTCACCTCGCGCCGCAGGACATCAGCCGCGTACGTCCAACGATACGGACAGGGGAAATGTGATGAGGTTCAGCCGTGTCGCGGTGGTGCTCGCGGTCGCGGTCGTGGCGGGCGGCGGGTTCGCGACCGGCACGGCGGGGTCCGCCCGGGGGCAGGCCCCGACGGTGGCCGCCGCTGTCGGGGGAGCGCGGGACGGGGACGGGCGGGCGCCGAAGCGGTGCAGGTACGCGGTGCGCCGGATCGAGACGAGGCTCAACGTGCGCGGGGGGCCGGGGACCCGGTACCGGATCGTGGACAAGCTCTACCCGGGCGACTACGCGTGGGGGAGCTGCCGGAAGTTCGGCAGGTGGCGGAAGGTGCGGGGGGTGGACGCGGATCGGCTCGGGTTCAGCCACGCGTACTACCTGAGGCGGATCGACACCCGCTGACCGGACAGGTCCCGATTTTTCCTGCTTAGGGATCTAATCGATCTTTTGATACGCCGAGAACATGGCAAAAGCCACCACATGCCGTTTATGGCAGCCATCGCCGGAAAACATGAGAGCAGCGGCACCCAGCGTGATGTCAACGGCACTCATCGTGACGAACGGTCAGGGTCGACGACGCGGCACATGGCGCCACATCCACGGCATGCGCCGGAGGAGCCCGTCACATGCCTCCTCCGGTTGACGCCGGTCATGGAAGCGCCCCCGCGATAATTCGCTCGCTGGGTGCCGCCGTTTTCAGCGCGAACATGGCAGAAGAAGCAGCGATCGGACATGTTCGCGCGTTTCTTCTTTTCCGGAACAGCATTCATGAGGGCGCTCCGGCCTGCCCGTTTCCGCAGAGAATTCGTTGCGGGAGAACAGGCCGGAAAGGCGGTGCTCCACCTTCGCAGCCGCACCCCATTTCCACCTGAATCGGACATATCATGCCATTTTGCGAGAAAGATCTACAACCTGAGCAATAAGACTGTTATTGCATAGCAAAATAGGGCGAACTCCGTTTCATAGGCCACAGGCCGGAAATGACATTCACAGGATGACTCATTAGTAGCCGTCCAGATCGTCGAGAACGGGGCAATCCGTCCTTTAGGGGGAAAACGCAATGCCCAAGCTCAAGAGTGTTATCGCGGGCCTCGCCGTCAGCACCGCGCTTACCGGCGGCCTGGTCGCCGGAGGTGCGACCGCCGCCGTCGCCATGCCGACCACCGCGCCCGTCGTCGCCAACGACGACTTCGGCGACGACTTCGGCTTCAACAACGGCCTCGGCTTCGGCTTCTTCGGGCACCACCACTTCGGCAACCGCCACAGGTGCGGCCACCACCACGGCGGCGGCTGGGGCCGTCGCAGCAAGAACAAGCACATCTGCGTCGTGGTGCGGAACTTCAACTTCAACGAGAACAAGCAGCGCCGCCACGACCGTCACCACCACCGCCGTCACCACGGCAACCTCATCAACTAGGGCGAGCGACCTCGCCGACCGCCGGGTGCGGATGGGATGAGCGCTCGTTTTCATTGATGGTCGTCCGGTCCCTTTCCAGGGATGTGGTTTCCCGGCTCGTAGTGAATTCCGGGCTCTCGGGACAGGCCGTGTGCGATGGCGCGGCCTGTTCTGAGATTTCCTTTCTCGTCTCCACGGCAACTTCGAGGGCTCCGCCGGCAATGGCGCCGGCGGGGCCCTCATTGCGTCGTCTCATGGACGGCCGGGGCTTCCGAGCCCTCAGGATCCGCTCCTGGAGTCGGCCCAGGCGCCGAGCTCCCGCGCACCGCCGACGCCCGTATCCATCGGTGCGGCCCTTCTCACGAAAGGCCGCACCGCTGGATACGGGCTCTTCCATGTCCCCTGCGCACCCCTGAGCCAGGTTCGCGTCGCGCGTCACAAGGGCTCTCAGCGCTCCCGTAAGACAGCCCGACAAGGGACATGCCGAAATCCCCGCCTCCGGGGATGCGCCCGTGCACGACAAAAGAGAGGGCTCCCCCGGCGCCAGTGCCGGCGGAGCCCTCGAAGTTGCCGTGGAGACGAGAAAGGAAAACTCAGGACGGGCCGCGCCATAGAACGCGACCCGTCCCCGAGAGCCCGGAATTCACCACAGAGCGGAAACCGTATCCCCGGAAAAGGGGCCCGAACCGATCCTCAATGAGAACGAGCACTCATTCCTGCGCCGTCAACGACGATTGATCACTAGCCGACGTGTCATCCACTGGCTGCGCCATGCGACGGCCGGCGAGGTTGTCGACGTCAGTCGAGGTCGTCCCAGCCCCAGTTCCGGTGGTGGCGCCGGTGCTCGTTCGGGTTCCGGTTGATGTTGAAGTTCTCGACGATGACCCGGACTTGCTTGCGGTGGTGCTTGCGCCACCAGCAGCGGTGGCCGCAGTGCCCGCCGGTCAGGACCGACGTGCCCGCGCTGACCTGAGTGGCGGCAGCTGCGCTGGTGGTGGTCATGGTCGCGCCCGCGACCACGACGCCACCTGTCACGGCGGTGCTGAGGGCGAGGCCCGCGAGAACACTCTTGAGCTTGGGCATTGCGTTTTCCCCCTAAAGGTTCGATTGCCCCGTACTCAGGACCTTTCTTAAGGTCCAAGAAAGGTCCCCGGATGATGCTGAAGACTCATCCGGTAAGTGATATTCCCGTCACTCTGGGTGAGCAAACAGTCATCCTTCCATTTTGCTATGCATTAGCGTTGCTATTGCTTAAATTAAGCGTTTATAGAATGTAACTGCACGAATTGTCCGATATGTCCGCTAATGCAGGGCAAGCGCCGGCAGGATCATCCGGGTACGCGACCGTGTGGCCGCGCGTGAGAACGGACAGCGGGGGTGAGTCCAGGGGCAGGAGGCGTCAGGCCGACTTGCGGGCCTTCCGCTTGGCGGGGGCCTTCTCTTCCTGGCCCTTCTCTTCCTTGGCCTTCTCGTCCTTGGCCCTGTCGTCCTTGGCCTTCGCCTTGCCCGAGGCGGCCCGCTTCGGCTTGGCGGGAGCGCCCTCGCGCTCGCGCTTGGCGGCCTCGACGCTGGCCCGCAGCGCCGCCATGAGGTCGACGGCGGGGCCGCCCTCCTCCTCGGCCTCCGGAGGCGTGATGACCTCCTTGCCCGCCACCTTCGCCTCGATGACCTCCTGCAGCGCCTCGCGGTAGGTGTCGTGGTACTCGGCCGGGTCGAAGTCGGCCTCCATCGTGGAGATCAGCGACTCGGCCATCTTGAGCTCCTGCGTCCGCACGTCGATGTCCTCGTCCAGGAACTCGAAGTCCGGCTTGCGGATCTCGTCCGGCCACAGCATGGTCTCCAGCACGAACACCCCGTCGCGCACCCGCAGCGTCGCCAGCGACTCGCGCTGGCGCAGCGCCACCTTGACCACCGCCACCTGGCCGGAGCTCTCCAGCGCGTCGCGCAGCAGCACGTACGACTTGGCCCCCTGCGCGTCGGGCTCCAGGTAATAGGACTTGGCGAAGTAGATCGGGTCGATCTGCTCGGCGGGGGCGAACTGCAGCACGTCGATCCGGCGGGAGGTGCTCAGCGGCAGCCCTTCGAAGTCCTCGTCGGTGAGCACGACCATCTCGCCCGTGGCCAGCTCGTAACCCTTGGCGATGTCCGCGTACGCGATCTCCTCGCCGTCGAGCGTGCACACCCGCTTGTAGCGGATGCGGCCGCCGTCCTCGCGGTGCACCTGGTGGAAGCTGACGTCCTTCTGCTCGGTGGCCGAGTAGAGCTTCACCGGGATCGTGACCAGCCCGAAGGAGATCGCACCTTTCCAGATGCTGCGCATGGGCAACTCCTCAGTAGTGTCGGGCGGTTCGCCAACGGGGACATACCCGTCCCGGTGCGACCAATGCCATAGCTCGTCGAACCCATGCGGGCCGGTCCTGTGGCGTTATCGATGGGTTAGACCCGACCTCGTCGGGGAGGTGGCGTACACGAAGGCCGCGCCGTCCCGTGTGGCGCGGGCCCGGAGAAGCTGCCCCCGGAGGTGACGGCCCGATGAGCCCGGCGAGCAAGGTCCCGGTGCGGGTGGACGGGCGGGAGCTCGTCCTGAGCAACCTGGACAAGGTGCTCTATCCCGAGTCCGGCTTCACCAAGGCCGAGGTCATCGACTACTACAGCCGGATCGCCCCGGTGCTCCTGCCGCACCTGGAAGGCCGGCCGCTGACGGTCAAGCGCTTCCCGAACGGCGTCGAGGGCATGTCGTTCTTCGAGAAGAACGCCCCCGAGCACACCCCCGGCTGGGTGCGCAGGGCGCGGCTGCCGGCGCCCGGCAGCACCAAGGACCGCGACACCATCGACTTCGCCCTGATCGACGACCTGCCGGGGCTGGTCTACTACGCGAACCTGGCCGCGCTGGAGCTGCACGTGCCCCAGTGGCGGGTGGACGGGGAAGGACGCGCGCTTCCGCCGGACACGCTGGTGTTCGACCTGGACCCCGGGCCCCCCGCGACGATCGTGGAGTGCTGCGAGGTCGCCCTGATGCTGCGCGAGGTGCTGTCGGCCGACGGCCTGGAGGCCAGGCCGAAGACCAGCGGGAGCAAGGGCATGCAGCTGTACGCCGCGTGGGACGGCCGCGAGGAGCCGTCGGCGTACGCCAAGCGGCTGGCCCAGGCGCTGGCGAAGCGGCACCCCGGGCGGATCGTCAGCGTGATGGCGAAGAAGCAGCGGCCGGGCAAGGTCTTCATCGACTGGAGCCAGAACAACCCCGCCAAGACCACGGTCGCGCCATACTCGCTGCGGGCCAGGACGCGTCCGACGGTTTCCACGCCACTGCTGTGGAAGGAGGTCGAACGCTGCGAGAGCCCGGAAGACCTGGTGTTCACGTCGTCCGACGTGCTGGCCAGGATGGAGAAGCACGGCGACCTTTTCAGCCGGGCGTAATCTGGTTCAGTCCACACGAAGAGGGGGACCGACATGTCGGAGATGGACGTACGCGGGGACGACGACAACTTCGCCGATGACCAGGAGCTGCCGATCGAGGCGACGCCGGCCGACGCCGCCGAGCAACAGCGCCCGCTGCGGGAGGACGACGAGCAGTGGCGCCTCGAGCTTCCCCTTGAGGTCAACCCGGCCGACGCGATCGAGCAGGACCGCGTGGTCGGGTACGACGACGACGACTATCGCTGAGGTGATGACTACCCGCCCGTAGGATGTCGGCAGACCCGGCACGAAACCCGTTGGAGACCCGTGTGACCGCTACCCCGGACGCCAAGCCCCGGGGCACCCGGCTGCCCCGACTCGCCCGCCGCAGGCAGCTGCTGAGCGCGGCGCAGGAAGTGTTCGTGGAGAACGGCTACCACGCGGCCGCCATGGACGAGATCGCCGACCGCGCGGGGGTCAGCAAGCCGGTGCTCTACCAGCATTTCCCGGGCAAGCTGGAGCTCTACCTCGCGCTGCTCGACCTGCACGTCGACGACATGGTCACCCGGTGCAGGGAGGCGCTGGCCTCCACGACCGAGAACAAACTGCGGGTGCAGGCGACGTTCAGCGCGTTCTTCGACTTCGTCTCCACCCAGGGCGAGGCGTTCCGGCTGGTCTTCGAGTCCGACCTGCGCAACGTGGCGCCGGTGCGGCAGCGCGTGGAGCGCTCGCTCAACGAGTGCGCCGAGATGGTCAGCGCGGTGATCCAGGAAGACACCGGCTGCACCAGCGACGAGGCCCACCTGCTGGGCGTCGGGCTGGTCGGCATGGCGGAGGTGAGTGCCCGCTACTGGGTCAGCGAGCACGGCTCCATCCCCAAGGACGCGGCCGAGCAGCTCATGGCCCGGCTCGCCTGGCGGGGCATCAGCGGTTTTCCGCGTACGGCTTAACCCGTTCGCTGGGCGCGATCAGCTGCGCTTTTCCGGCGTCGAACGGCCACGATGAGGGAAGCCCCGCCCCGTGGAAAGGGAGCATGATGGAAATCAAGATCGGCGTGCGTTCGGTGCACCGTGAGCTCGTTGTGGAGACCGACCTGTCGTCCGAGCAGGTCGAGGAGGAAATCCGGAAGGCCCTTGCCGCCGATCGCGGCGTGTTCGCCATCACCGACGTGAAGGGCAGGCGTGTGGTGGTGCCGGTGGCGTCGCTGGGCTTCATCGAGATCGGCGAGGACGAGTCGCGTCCCGTGGGCTTCGGCGGCACCCTCTAGGCGCCGCCGCCCGGGAGCCGCCTTGAGGCGCGGCTCCCGGGCGTGACGCCTCAGATGCCGAGCGCCGCCATGCGCTTACCGTGCTGCTCCGTCAGTTTGGCGAACAGGCGGGAGATCTCCGCCTGGTCGTTCGCGCCCGACTCCACCAGCATGAGCGCCAGCTCCGGGCGTTCCGCCGCCACCCGCTGGCCCTGGCTGAGCGCCTCGCCGACGAGCCGCCTGGCCCACAGCGCCAGCCGCCCGCTCACCGCCGGGTCCGCCGCGACGCCGGCCCGTACGCGCTCGACGGCGAACTCCGCCCGCCCCTCGTCCGTCAGCACCTCGTCGACCAGCTCCACGATCGACGGGTCCAGCCTCCGGGCCGCCTCACGATAGAAGTCGAGCGCGATGCCCACCCCCACATAGGCCTTGACCAGGGCCTGCAACCAGTCGGCCGGGCTGGTCTGGGTGTGCCAGGCGTCCAGCGCCCCGGCGAACGGCTGCATCGCCCGCTCCGGGTCCGCCCCCAGCTCCCGCAGCCGGTCGTAGAGCAGCCGGAAGTGCTGATACTCGGCGACGGCCAGCTCGCACAGCGCCGTCCGGTCGGCGAGCGTGGGCGCCAGCGTGGCGGCGTCCTCGGTCATCCTCGTGAATGCGCTCAGCTCGGCATAGGCCAGGACGCCGAGCAGGTCGGCGACCCCAGGAGACTCGTTCATGGAAGGCAGCGTACTTCCGGGAATCTTCGGGAACATCCGTAAGCCTGGTCAGCGTTGTGGTATCGAGTACACTGCTCTGAGAAAGTGCGACCGCACTGTGTACATTCGGGGGTCTCTCCTCCGAATCCCCCGATCCCCGGGTGCGCGGTCGTAATGACGCGAGAGGGCTGGCTCTACCGCGAGGACCCAGATACGAGGTCGGATTTCCGCCCGTAGGTCCCGGCAGGCCCGCCTTCATTTGAGACTGAGGCAGGCCACGCTGACGACTTTCCGAGACCTCGGAGTCACACCAGAAATCGCCGATGCCCTCGAGACCGAGGGCATCACGACACCGTTCCCGATCCAGGAAATGGCGCTTCCGCTGGCGCTGAACGGCCAGGACCTGATCGGCCAGGCCCGCACGGGCACCGGCAAGACCTACGCGTTCGGCATCGCGATGCTGCAGAGCATCGGCAAGCCGCGCAAGAACCGCAAGAAGCCACGCGGGCTGGTCGTCGTGCCGACCCGCGAGCTCGCCACCCAGGTGAGCGAGGACCTGGTCACCGCCGCCGGCAAGCTCGGCTCGCGGGTGCTCACCGTCTACGGCGGGCGCGCGTACGAGCCGCAGATCGAGGCGCTCAAGGCGGGGGTCGACGTCATCGTCGGCACCCCCGGCCGGCTGCTCGACCTGGTCAAGCAGAAGCATCTCGACCTCGGCCAGGTCAACACGCTGGTCCTCGACGAGGCCGACCGGATGCTCGACCTGGGCTTCCTGCCGGACATCGAGCGGATCTTCAAGCTGATCCCGGCGGAGCGGCAGACGATGCTGTTCTCCGCCACCATGCCGGGCGAGATCGTCACCCTTTCCCGCAAGTACCTCAGCCGCCCCACCCACGTGCGCGCCGAGAACGAGAGCGGCGAGGCCGAGACGACCCCGCAGGTGCGCCAGATCGTGTGGCGCGCCCACCGGATGGACAAGATCGAGATCGTGTCCCGGCTGCTGCAGGCCGAGGGCCGCGGGCTCACGATGATCTTCTGCGAGACCAAGCGCGCCTGCGACATGGTCTCCGAGCAGCTCGACACCCGCGGGTTCGCGGTCGCGGCCGTCCACGGCGACCTCGGCCAGGGCCAGCGTGAGCAGGCGCTGCGGGCGTTCCGCAACGGCAAGGTCGACGTGCTGGTCGCCACCGACGTGGCGGCTCGCGGCATCGACATCGACGACGTCACCCACGTGGTCAACTACGACTGCCCCACCGACGACAAGACCTACGTGCACCGCATCGGCCGCACCGGCCGGGCCGGGCGCACGGGCATCTCGGTCACGTTCGTGGAGTGGGAGGAGCTGACCCGCTGGAAGATGATCAACCAGATGCTGGGCCTCGACTTCCCGGAGCCCGAGGAGACCTACTCCACCTCTCCTCACCTCTACACCGAGCTCAACATCCCCGAGGGCACCAAGGGCGTGCTGCCGCACGCCAGCCGCTCCCGGGCGGGCCTCTCCGCGGAGCGCATCGAGGACCTCGGCGAGACGGGCCGGCCACGCGCGCGCGGCCGGCGCCGCGACGAGCGTGAGGAGCGAGAGCGGGAGCGGGAGCGTCCGGCCCGCACGCGCCAGCGCCGCCGCACCCGCGGCGGCAGGTCCGCGGAGGAGAGCCCCGCGGGCAGCCCTGCCGTCGAGACGCCGGAGGTCGAGCTCGTGACCGGTCGCTCCAGCCAGCACCAGGAGGAGACGCCCGCGATCATCACCACGGAGGAGGTGGCGACGGCCGCCGAGCCGCGCCGCCGCACCCGGCGGTCCGCCGTCCAGGAGGAACAGGTCGCGGACGTCACCGCCCGCCAGGAGCGGTCCGTCACGGCCCCGCCGAGCGACCGGATCCCGGCCCCTCCGCGTGACGAGATCGCGACGCCGTCGCGTGATCGGGTCGCGGCCTCCCAGCGGGACGAGGTCGTGCCGCCGTCGCGTGACCGGATCCCGGCCGCCCAGCGGGACGAGGTCGTGCCGCCGTCGCGTGACCGGATCCCGGCCGCCCAGCGGGACGAGGTCGCCACGCCGTCGCGTGACCGGATCGCCGCCTCCCAGCGGGACGAGGTCGTGCCGCCGGCACGCCAGGAGACCGAGTCCTCGTCGCGTGACGAGGCCACGGCGCCGGGCGAGCCGGAGTTCGCCGCACCCCGGCGCGAGCCGGAGCGGATCATCCCGGCCAGCCCGTTCACGGTGATCTTCCAGTCACCTGACCTGGCGACGGACGACGACGACATCGCGCCGTCGGCGGCCACGGAGCGCAAGCAGCAGCGCCGCGGCGGCAACCGCGGCAACCGCCGCCGCACCGGCTGACACGTTCGGCGAAAGGCGCGCATCCCGGTCGGGGTGCGCGCCTTTCCGCATGTCACGGGCTTTCTCACGGACATGGGCACGACTCGCCCCAGATCGCACCGGCGTACCGTGTTCACCGGTGTCGAGGTGGTGGGCTCTGGGTATTGTTGCCCCACGTGAGTACGCCGCGATTCCTGCACCTGCCTCCTGGCGTCACCCCACGCAAGATCGAGACCGACCGCGGCATGTTCGCGGCCCTCGAGGCGCTGCCGGCGACCGGCGTGGTGGAGCGATGGCCCGCGATCCTTCTCCCGGGCCTGACGGGCAGCAAGGAAGACTTCATCGCGGTGCTGCAGACGCTCGCCCTGTCGGGCCGCCGCGTGCTGGCCGTCGACCTGCGCGGCCAGTACGAGACGCCGGGCCTCGACGACCCCGCCGCCTACACCTGCGCGGCGCTGGGCGCCGACGTCGACGCGCTCGCCCAGCGGTTCGGCGACGGCGAGCCGGTCCACCTGGTGGGCCACTCCTTCGGCGGGCTGGTGGCGCGCGAGGCGGCGATCGACGGGCGCACCAAGTTCGCCTCGTTCACGCTGATGGGCTCCGGCCCCGCGGGCATCACCGGCAAGCGCGCCGGACACGCCCGATGGCTGACGCGCACGATCCCCCTGTCGGGGCTGGAACACGTGTGGCATGCCGGCTTCGAGCCGGAGGCGCTGGCCGCGGGCGTGCCCGACGACATCCTGGCCTTCCTGCGCCAACGGCTGCTGTCCAACTCGCCGACGGGTCTGGCGCGCATGGCCGAGGAGGTGGTGTCCGTGCGCGACCGCACCGAGGAACTGCGCCAGATCGAGGTGCCCACGCTCGTTCTGTACGGGGAACACGACGACGGCTGGCCCGCCGAGACGCAGCAGGAGATGGCGGCGGCCCTGGGCGCCGACTGCGTGGTGGTGCCGGGCGCGGCCCACTCACCCGCGGTGGAGGCCCCGGAGACCACGGCGGCGGCGCTCGTCAGGTTCTGGAACGAGGCCGAGAGCCACACCCTCGACACCCGCGCCACCTGACAGCGTCACTCCGCCAGGCCGTCCCAGGGGCGGTGCTCGGGGGCGGCGGTCAGGCCTTCGGGGCAGTGGCGGCGGAAGTCGCACCAGCCGCAGATCGGGCCGGGGCTGGGGGCGAACACCTCGTCCAGCTCCGCGGGCACGCGTGGCGGGCTCACCAGGGGCCGGTCACGCCGTTCGGGGGCCGGCGCGTCGTCACGGGCCGCCGGTGAACGGCCCGCGTCGCGGGGCCGAGGGCGCTTGGCCTGGGCCGGCTCGCCCATCACCGTCCGGTAGCGCGCGTCCGCCTCCGCCGCCTCCAGCGCGATCTCCTCGGCGCGCCGCAGATGGCGGTCGAGCGACTCGTCCGTGTGACGCCACTGCACGATCTCGCCCGTCGGCAGGTGGTGCAGCTCGACGGCGTGGGCCGGGGTGCGCATCATGCGGGACGCCGCCACCGCGTAGATCGCCAGCGCCAGCGAGGAGCGCGCGTCGTCCTGCGTGAGCGGCCGCCGCCCGGTCTTGTAGTCGACCACCACCAGCTCGTCGCCGCGCCGGTCGAGCCGGTCGATGCGGCCGGAGACCGCGATGACCGAGGTCCGGGTGGCCACGGTGCGTTCGACGCCGACCGGGTCGTCGGACGGGTCGAGCGTGGCCACGTATCCGGAGACCAGGTCGCGGCCGCGGCCGAGCCACTGCGCCGACTGGGCCTCGTCCCTGAACCCCTCGGTGATCCAGCCCTTGGTGAGTAAGACGGCCGCCGTCAACGGCGTGCGCCGCTCGTACGGCTCCCGCCACCACGCCGCCAGCGCGTTGTGGACGCTCGCCCCGACGCTGTTGTGCGCCCAGCCCGGGCCCTTCGACGGCTGCGGCCGGTCCAGGTAGGTGAACCGGTAGCGGCGCCCGCAGTCGAGCCAGGCGTTCAGCCGCGACGGCGTGCACGAGTAGAGCCGCCGCGGCATCCCATCCAGCGGAAGCTGGTCGTACACCCTAGTCGTCGCCGGAGTCGAGCCTGATGCGGGCGGCCCTGGTGCCGTCGACGAGCGGGCCCTCCTCCTCGGGCTCGGTCTCGACCCGCGTCAGCGAACCGCCGATCCAGTCGTCGAAGTGCGGCTCCAGGTCGCCGATGGTGACCTCCTCGCCGTGGGAGGGCAGCACCCGCGTGTCGCCGGGCAGCGTGAACAGCCGCCCGCCGATGGCGGTGAGCTGGTCGGCCAGGCGGGGGTACTCGCCGCCGAGCTTGCCGGGCCCGTCGGCCTGGAGCGTCTTTCCGGAGAAGACCGCGCCGAGGCCCTCGCAGTAGAGCGAGACCCCGCCGGGCGTGATGCCGGGCGTCTCCATGACGTCGAGCTGGACGTCGGCGACCTGGAAGATGCCGTCGTCCTCCATGTCGATGTCGGGCCAGGTCTCGGTCCAGGTCTCCCGCCAGAGCGGCTTGTCCTTGGGGTGGAGTGCGACGACCGCCTCGTCCCTGGCCGCCACCTCGATGGCGGCGCCGACGTGGTCGGGCAGGCCGTGGGTGCAGATGACCGCGAGCACCTCGCGCTCACCCACCTGCTCCAGGATCTTCTCGGCGTCCCTGGCGGGGTCGATGACGATGGCCTCCTCGTCGTCGCCGATGATCCAGGTGTTGTTCTCGACCTTGTGCTCGGTGCCGTCGATGTCGACGAGGCCCTCGGTCACCACTCGCTCGATACGCGCTGTCACGCCTCCGAACTCTAGCCCGTCCGCACCGGTGAGCGAATCCCGTTGGGCATCAGTCTTCGAGCCGGGGGGAGAACGCGCCGAAGGGGATGTCGAGGTCATGGTCGCGCAGGTCGATCAGGCTCAGCTCGGCGAGCACGATGAGGCAGCCGGCCTCGGCGGGCCAGGCGATGACCCACAGCCAGTTGCCGAGCGCCTCACCGGCGTAGACGGCCCGGTCGGCGGCGCCGTTCACGCACCACAGCGGGGCCGGATGCCCGAGGACCTCGATCTTGGCGTTGGGCGGGCCCGAGTCGAACCCCTCGCCGGGGTCGGCCCCGTCCAGACCGGCGAACGCGGCCCCGAGGCCGACGCCCGGCTCCTCGGCGATGACGAGGATGTCCGCGGGCCCCTGCGTCAAGGACGGCCCGGACAGCGCGACCAGGCTCGCCCGTATGCCCTTGCGCTCGTCGCCGACCTCGCCGAACCCCGTCACCAGCCATCCGGACGGCAGCGGCCAGGGCAGCCAGACCGGCACCAGCGAGGTCTTGCGCATCGCCTCCGCGGCCGTCTGCGACGGCGGCCAGGGCGGCTGGTACGGCAGGACGTCGCCGTGCGCATCGCAACGCCAGGCACTGGACCACACGCTCGGCGCGTGCAGCGGGCCGAAGCACCGTGGGCAGGTTGGAGCCGCTCTCACAGCTACCCACGGTGCTTCGTCGGGCACCGCCCCGTCAAGACCGCAGTCCGTTATCACGTCGTAATCTTGACCATGTGCGCGTAAATTGTGTCGGCGCGATCGTCCTGGACGACGCGCGCCGCCTTCTGCTCATCCGGCGCGGGCACCCTCCGGACGTGGGTCGCTGGTCGCTGCCGGGCGGCCGGGTGGAGCCCGGCGAGTCCGACGCCGTGGCGGTGCGGCGCGAGGTGCTGGAGGAGACCGGGCTGGAGGTGGCCGTGGGCCCGCTCGCGGGCACGGTGGACCTGCCCGCTCCCGGCGGCGACACGTACGCGGTCCGCGACTACCGCGCCACCGTGGTCGGCGGCACCCTCACACCGGGCGACGACGCCGCCGACGCCCGCTGGTGCACGCGGGAGGAGCTCGCCCGGCTGCCGCTCACCACCGGCCTGCTGGACACCCTGCGCGCCTGGCGGGTCCTGCCCACGTGACGCCGCGGACCCTGGCGGGGCTCAGCGGCCGGCGGTCAGGGTGGACGTCCAGAGGATGAGGTGGTCGTCGCTGTAGGTGGTGGACCGGCCCAGCGCCACCACTTCCTCGCCGGAGATCGTCACCGCAGCCAGCCACTGGGCGCCCGGCCCGGCCAGGCGGTCCTCCTTCAGGTCCAGCCGGCTCCACGAGAGGCCGTCCTGGGAGATCCAGGCGGCGCTGTCGCCCTCGCCCTGCTCGCCGTGCCAGCCGACCGCGACCAGGCCCTGCCCGGCCGCCGCCAGGTCGTACACGCCGGCCGCCCGTTCCGCGGGCAGCCATGACGTCTCCCAGGTCACGCCGTCGTCCTCGGAGATCGCCGAGAAGGCCCTGGACGCGCCCGAGGTGGTCGAGGCGGTCCCGATGGCCACCAGCCTGTCCTGGTGCACCGCCACCTGGCGCAGCCCGGCCGAGGACGCGTCCGGCGGGGAGAGCCGCTCGCGGGCCGTCCAGTTCAGCCCGTCCGGCGACACCCAGACGATGCCGCTCTCGTTCCCGCCCGCGCCCGCGCCGCCGACCGCCACGTACCCGTCGGGGGTGGCGGCCACGTCGTGCAGGCGCACGCCCGAGCCGCCCTGCGGCAGCCGCTCCGAGCGGGTGTACGAGCGCAGGTCGGGGGTGAACCAGACGGCCGCCGCCGTGCCCGCCGGGCCGCGGTCCTCGCCCGCGAGCAGGTAGCCGTCGGGGCCCGCCGCGACCGTCCGCACGTCCAGGTACGGATGATCGCCCGGCCTGGCCAGATCGCCCGAGAGCGGCACCTTCTTCCAGGCGCGCCCGTCGCCGGAACTGACCAGCAGCGGCTCCGTCTCCTGGAGGCCGGCCTGGGTGCCGCCTACGGCCAGCCAGCCGCGGCGGCCGAACGCGACGTCGTTCAGCTGCTGCCGTCGCGGGCCGCCGAGCCCGATGGATCTCCAGTCCTTCCAGTCCTGGCTGGTCCAGACGCCGGCCTCGCCCCCGGCCGAGCCGACGGCCACGTAGCGGCCGTCGTGGCTGGCCAGGCCGCTGGTCTCGCGGGCCATCCTGGTCAGGCCGCGGACCTGGTCGAGCGGCACGCGCACGGGCTCGCCGCGCCGGGGCGCCGCCATGAGGACAGGCTCGTTGTCCACGTCCGAGACCGCGCGGTCGCCGCCCGCGTACAGGGTGCCGCCCGCGGCGATCGCGAACCCGCGCAGCGTCGCCCCCCGGAGCTCCCCGATGCCCGCCCGCCCGCTCCACGAGCGGCCGTCCGTGCTGGTCAGCACCGCGTACGAGCCGATCCCCGCCTGGCTCACCGCGGCCACGCCGTCCTCGTACGAGACGAGCCGCTCGACGCCGGGGCTGGCCGCGGGCAGGCCGTCGATCGTGCCGCACTGCGACCACTCGGCGCCGGTGGGCGAGCAGTAGGCGCGCACGTCGCCGGTGATCGTGCGCTGCCTGGTGGCCACCAGCACGAACCGCTTCGACGCGACCGCCAGCGAACCCGCCTTGGGCGTCGCCTCCGGCAGCTGGAAGCCGGTCGCCTGCCACGTGCGGCCGCCGTCGGCCGACCTGAGGACGCGGGAGCCGTCGCCCTGCGCGGGCCTGGCCATGGCCACCACCGTGTCGCCTCTGGCGACCACGGCGCGGATCTCGCCCGCCTCCAGGCCCCGGGTCTCCACCCGCTCCCAGGCGTGGCCGTCCGCGGAGTGCCAGGCGGCCGGGCCCGCGCCGCCGTCGCGCAGCGCCGCCTCGCCCACCGCGACGAACCCGGAGCCCGTCCTGGCGATGTCGTGGATCAGGTCGCCGTCCCTGAAGGCCTCTCCCCCGCCGACCGCCTGCCAGTTCAGGCCGTCGGCGCTGGTCCACAGACCTCGCTCGCGCACCCCGTCGCCGCCGGTGGCCAGCCAGCGGCCGTCGCCGCCGGCCACCCGCTGCACGATGGGCGTGCTCGCGCCGGTGACGCGGCCGAGCTGCCACTTCTCGCCGTCGGCGGAGTAGAGGAACAGGGGCCTGGGCGTCGGGCCGGTGGTGTCGCTGCCCACGACCACCACGGCGCGGCCGACGGCGGCCACGTCGTTGAGCTTCTGGTCGGTGCCCTGGGCCGCCGCCGGGACCGTGAACAGGTCGTCGCCTGACCTGCCGGTGCCGGTGGCGAGCCTGAGCCGG
This sequence comes from Nonomuraea sp. NPDC050478, assembly GCF_044458265.1. Classification (NCBI taxonomy): domain Bacteria; kingdom Bacillati; phylum Actinomycetota; class Actinomycetes; order Streptosporangiales; family Streptosporangiaceae; genus Nonomuraea; species Nonomuraea sp. NPDC050478. The sequence continues at coordinate 73,089 of NZ_JBITHT010000008.1, forward strand.
GCCTCGTCGTCGGCGCGCCACTGCCACACCAGCACGCCGGCGGCCACCAGCAGCGCGACCGCCAGCGCCACGGCCATCGGCACGGCCGGGCTGCGCCCCCGCCGCACGGGACTCGCCCGCCGCATCGCCGCCGGGGCCGGGCCCCTCTGATGCCTTCCCCCGGGTCGTTCGGGACCCGACGCGACCAGCAGATCAGGCCGCGCCGGCCTGCCGCCCGGCGGCCTCCCGACCCGCCGCACCGGCTCGTCCCCATCAGCGTTCTCGTCCTGCCCGTCCCCCGCGTTCCCGGCTCCGCCGGAAGCGACCGCCCGTGACGGCTCACCGCTGGTCTCCTCCCCTCGGCCGGGCTGATGCGCGATCCCGTACGGAGCCGTACGAACTTCCTCTCCAGCCTGAGCCGAGGTGCCAGTGACCTCGCCGCTCCCGGGAGCCCGTGTGCCGAGGGCTTCCCCACCCCTCGGAGCGTCGTCTCCTCGGTCTGGCGCCGGAGGCTGGTGGGCGATTCCGTACGGGGCCGTGCGGGCGTCTCGCCTGGTCCGGGTTTCGGGGGCGGGCTCCGCTTCCGTGGGGGGGTTGTTCCCGGCGGCGACGGCATTGGGATGGGTGCCGGTGGTGTCGTGGGGGGAGCCGAGGTCCTTCCCCGCCCCCTCGCCGGGCGGGGAAGGCTCGGGCTCTTGTGGCGGACCGTGGGGTGGTGGGATGGGGCGTGGCGGGCCGCTGGCCACGAGCTTGTCGGGGCGGTCGACCGTGCGGCGGCGACGCCTGGGTTCCGTGTCCGGCTCCGCGGTGGGGGAGCTGTAGGGGCGGCGGCCCTTGGGGAGCTCCTGGGGCTCGTCCTCCGGGGTGGGCGCGGCGAACGGCGGCATCCCCCAGGGCGAGGTCAGCGGTAACCCGCGCGCCCGGTCGTCCGTCGGCCCCGGCGGGCTGTGCCGGATGCGGGGCTCCCGCGCATGCGCACCGCCCGGGGCTGAGGACTCGGCCGGCGGGACGGGCTCGCCGCGGCCGAAGGCTTCCAGCCCGGCGGGGTCGGACGGGGCGCCGCCCAGGCCCTGCGCGACCACGTCGTCGAGGGCTCCCGGGCCGGGCGCGAGCACGTCGCCGGGGGCTCCCGGGCCGGGGGAGGCGGGTTCGTCGGCGGGGGGTGAGTCCGGGGCTGTGGCGTCGCCGGGACGAGGGTCGTCTGGCGGCTGCCGATGCTGGTCACTGGCGCCGGAGGCCACGCGCCGTACCTCCTAGTCGGACGGGTCGAGCGGGACGGGGCCCGGAGCGGGCGGGCCGGTCGGCTCGAAGGGTCGGGTTCGAGTCTGCTCGGCGGAACCGGCAGGAACAGGGGGACCGTTCCAAGGATGACTTATCCGAACATATGCGCTATATGGACTGAATTCGACCTTCGCGTCCCCTCCTCCGGCATCGCGCCACAGGATCGCTCGCACAACGACTACTCCTACCCCGCCGCCCGAAACGATCACCCCTCATCTCGTACGCCCGAGTCCACAAGAACAAGACCAGCACGCCGGAGCCGGAATGGCGAGACCTCTCTAGCGAGATTCCCGGCACCCACCGGTTGATTTATCCAGAAGTAGTGCTGATTGACCGCTTTTTAGCGAAATAGAGCACCAGGAGGATGAACACTCCCAACTGCACGACGGTCCCCACGAGCGACTGCCACGGCACCGGCACCGACGCCTGATCCAGCGCCTGGTCCAGCTGCCCCGCCGCCGCGCTGATGCCGAACGCCACCGTGTTGTTCAGCACGTGCAGCGCGATGGCCGCCTCCAGACCGCCGGTCCACACCGTCAGGACCGCCATGGCCAGGCCGAAGGCGAACACGTCGAGCAGCCCCGCCCACTGGTATCCGTGCAACGACGCGAACAGCACCGAGCTGATCACGATCCCCCACCACGGGTTGCGCAGGTGAGCCCCGAACGCCTGCAGCAGCCACCCCCGGAACAGGTACTCCTCGGTGGCCGCCTGGAAAGGCACGAGCAGCACGATGACGACGAGCGCCGGCAGGAACCGCTCCCACCCGGTCCACCCGAAGATGCCCTCGGTCCGCTCCCCCGTGGCGACCAGCAGGACCACCTGCGCGATCTGGGCCAGCACCATCGACAGCACGGCCGCGCCCACGCAGATCAGCAGCCACGACCAGCGCACCCGCCCGGCCACGGACGAGAGCGTCCCCGGCCGCCGCCGCTGCACCAAGGCGGCCACGCCGAACACCACCGGCAGCACGGCCGCGATCGACAACAACAGCAGGATCATCCCGTACACCGGATCGCCGGAGATCTGCTCGGGCCGCTCGGGCTGCGGGATGCCCAGGACGGCCCCGATGATCACCCCCGCCAGCAGCACGATCGCGCCGATGACGAAGAACGCGGCCGCGACCGCGAGGGTGCCCACGACCTGCCGCCACACCCGGCTGACCGGGGTCCTGGCGAGCTGGTCGTACCGCGCGTCATGCGGCACGGGCGCGTACCAGGACGGTCGTGGCGGCGGGTACGGGTAATAGCCCGCCGGCGGACCGCCGTAAGGGCCTGGTGAAGGCTCGGGATTATCCTGCATCTCCATATTCTGTCCATCCGGTGCGCAATAGTTCACAGACGGCGCGGCCTTTTCGGCGGATGCTCGGGACGTACGCATGTCGACCCTGGGAGCAAGCCATGTCAAGGCTGGGACCTATCGTCACCCTGGCGGCGGGCGCGGTGCTCGCCGCGGGGCTGGGTGTCGCCAGCATCACCGCGGCGCCGGCGGCGGAGCAGGCCGTCGCCACCGCCGATGAGGCGACGCGATCACCGGAAACCGGCGAGGAGACGGCCGCGGCCGAGCCCTCGCCCAGTGAGACGCCGACGTTCGAGGAGCCGGAGCCGCTCGTCCCGGAGAAGGCCGACTACGCGGGCCGGGTGAAGGACAACGGCGGCCTCATCGCGATCTCGATCCGCGACGGCAAGGCCGTCGGATACTTCTGCGACGGCAAAACCGAGGCCTGGTTCAAGGGGAACGCGACCAGCGACCGGCTGACCCTGAAGGGCTCGGGGAAGGCCACGGTCAAGGCCGAGCTCGGCGACGGCGGGGCCGAAGGGCAGGTCGCCGTCGGCGGCAGGAAGTGGAGCTTCGTCGCCGGCACCGCCAAGAAGCCCTCGGGCCTGTACCGGGCCAGCGCCGTCGTGAGGGGCGCCCAGGTCCGCGCGGGCTGGATCGTGGTGAGGAACCCGTCGGGCGGCTACACGCAGGTCGGCGCCGCCTCCCAGGACGGCGAGCCGGTGGACATCCCGCGGCTCGACGGCGACGACCCGACCAGCCCCGTCTCCGTCAACGGGGCCACGGTCACCCCCGAGGACGTCGACGGCTTCATCGAGGAGATGTCATGACCGCCCTCCACCACCGCCCTGCCCGCGGCGCCGTCTCGCTGCTGGTGCCGCTGCTGGCCGGCGGCGTCCTCATGGTCGCGCTCGGCGTGTACGGGCGCGTGCACGCCCCCACCGGCTTCGCCGTCGGCGTCGCGGGCTTCTCGGCCGCGCTGCCGATGAAGGTCTGGCTGACCACGGCCTCGGCGGCGCTGGCCGTGGTGCAGGTCGTCTCGGCCCTGTCGATGTGGGGCAAGCTCGGGGTGGACATCCCCGCCGGGGTCCACCGGTGGTCGGGCAGGCTGGCGTTCCTGCTCACGATCCCGGTGGCCTTCCACTGCCTGTACGCGCTCGGCCTGCAGTACGACGTGCCGAGGGTGATGGTCCACTCGCTGCTCGGCTGCTTCTTCTACGGGGTGTTCACCACGAAGATGCTGGCCCTGCGCAAGGAGGACGCCCCCGGCTGGACCCTGCCGGTGATCGGCGGGCTGGTGTTCGCCGCGCTCGTCGGTCTCTGGCTGACCTCGTCGTTCTGGTTCTTCACCGCGGTCGGGCTGAAGGTCTAACCCTCCGGGCTGAAGCGCGTGGTGCGCTTCAGCCCGGCGGCCCGTCCCTTGGCCGCGACGACGAGCGCCATCTTCCTGGACGCCTCGTCGATCATCTCGTCGCCGAGCATGGCCGCGCCGCGCTTCTCGACCGTCGTGTAGTGCTCGTACGCGTCGAGGATGAGCTCCGCGCGGTCGTAGTCGTCCTGCGGCGGCGAGAACACCTCGTTGGCCGCGTCGACCTGCAGCGGGTGGAGCACCCACTTGCCGTCGTAGCCGAGCGCGGCCGAGCGGCGGGCGGCCCTGCGGAACCCGTCGACGTCCTTGATCTGCAGGTAGGGGCCGTCGATGACCTGGAGGTCATGCGTACGGGCGGCCATGAGCAGGCGCATGAGGATGTAGTGGTAGGCGTCGCCCTCCTCGTAACCGGGCGGCTGCTCGCCCACCACGAGGGTGCGCATGTTGATCGAGGCCATGAAGTCGGCCGGCCCGAAGACCAGCGTCTCCAGCCGTCCGGACGAGCCCGCGATGGCGTCGGCGTTCACCAGCCCGCGCGCGTTCTCGATCTGCGCCTCGATGCCGATCCTGCCGGGTGCGTAACCCATGGCCTTCTCGATCTGCGTGAGCAGGGTGTCGAGCCACACGACCTCGGTCGGGTCCTGCACCTTGGGCAGGATCAGGCAGTCGAGCCGGTCGCCGGCGCCCTCGACGACCTCGATCACGTCCTTGTACGCCCACTGCGTCGCCAGGTCGTTGACCCGCACCGCGACGGTCTTGCCGTCCCAGCCGCCCTCGCGCAGCGCGGCCACCACGTTGCGCCGCGCCTCCTCCTTGGCCAGCGGCGCGACCGCGTCCTCCAGGTCCAGGAACACCTCGTCGACGGGCAGGCCGCGGGCCTTCTCCACGAACCGGGGGTTGCTACCGGGCACGGCCAGGACGGATCTACGCGAACGCAACATGAGCCACACCGTAACGGCACCCGGGCCGGTTACATTCAAGCTGTGACCGACAACACCCTGGCAATCGAGGAGGGCGCCAAGAAGTCCGGCATCCTCTGGCTCGATCTCGACCGGCCGCGACTGGCCTGGCACGCGTGGCACGACGGCGCGATCTATCTGGTGACCGGCGGCGAGGAGCAGGAGCTGCCGGGGCTGACCAGCCGTGAGCGCGTACGGGTCACGCTGCGCAGCAAGGACAACGGGGCCCGGCTGGTGGAGTTCGACGCCGCCGTGGCGGTCGTCGATCAGGCGGCGGCGCCCGAGGTGGTGGCCGTGCTGGCCAAGGAGCGGCTCAACGCCCGCGACAGCGAGGGCCTGCCCGGGCGCTGGGCTCAGGAGTCGACGGTGCTGCGGCTCACGCCCACGTCCACGGGCGCGACCGGCTCGGCGAGCGCGGGCGCCTGACGGCTGACGGTCGCGGTCTGCGCGAGGAGCGCGCCCGTCAGCACGATGGCCCCGCCCAGGATCTGATACGCGCCGAGCGCCTGGCCGAGCAGCAGCCAGGCCACGACCGCGCCGGCGATGACCTCCAGCGAGGCGACGGTCGCGCCCACGGCCGCCGAGAGCCTGCGCACCGCGTTCACCCCGAGGATGTAGGCGACGACGGTGGCGGCCAGCACCATCCAGAGGTACGCGCCGAGCACCGGGAGCGTGGCGCCGCCGGCCGGCGCGACGGTCAGGGTGAAGGCGTCCCAGGGGATGTTCCAGGGCTGGGAGATGGGGGCGAGCACGACGGCGGCGCCGGTCATGCCCCAGGCGATCAGGCCGAGCGGGTCGACGTCGTCCCCGAAGCTATCGCTCATCAGGAAATATCCGGCGCAGCACGCCCCGGCCATCAGCGCCAGCACCAGCCCGATCACGTCCAGCCGGATGCCCTCCCAGGCCTCGACCACGATGGCCAGCCCGGCCACGGCCATGACCGCGCCGATATAGGCGGCCCTGGCCAGCCGGATCTTGCGCACGATCCGCACCCACGCCACCACCATCACCGGCGCCATGAACTCCAGCAGCAGGGCGATCCCCACGGGCAGCCGGGTGATGGCCGCGAAGTACAGTGACTGCACACCGGCGACGGCGACGATCGCGTACACCGCGAAGAACGGGAGCCGCGAGCGGGCGATCCGCAGCGCGGACGGCTTCACCACGGCCAGCACGGCGAGCAGCAGCAGCCCGGCGCCGGCCATCCGCACCCAGACCGCCTCCAGCGGCGCCAGGCCGGCCTCGTTGAGATACTTGGCCATGGGCCCGGAGAAGGCGAAGCAGAGCGAGGACGCGAACGCCATCGCGAGTCCCGCGTAGCGCACGCGAACCCCCGTGAGAAGTAATCACTGTTTAGCGGGTTTGATACTGACACGCCGGGGGTCCGCGGCGCAATGCCATAGCACTGTTAGCCTGCTGACGTGCAGATCTTTGTCGCCCGCCTGGCAGGCACGCCGGTCTTCGACCCGGCGGGCGACCAGATCGGGCGCATCAGAGACGTGGTGGTCGGGCTGCGCGGCACGCGCCCGCCCCGGGTGCACGGCATGGTGGTCGAGGTCCGCCCGCGCCGCCGGGTGTTCCTGCCCATCACCCGCGTACGGGGCATCCAGGCGGGCGCGGTGATCTTCACCGGCAGGCTCAACGTCCGCCGGTTCGAGCAGCGGCCCACCGAGACCCTGGTGATCGGCGAGATGCTCGACCTGACCGTGCGGGTCGACGGCGAGCCGATGACCGTCTACGACGTGGCCGTCGCCGAGGTCAAGCGGTCCGAGTGGCAGGTGACCCGGATCGCGGTCCACCGGGGCAGGCGGCGTGACGCGCGGGTGGTCGACTGGAGCGAGGTGTCGGGCTTCGACATCCTGCAGAAGGACCAGGGCGCCGCCGGGCTGATCGCCTCGTTCGAGTCGCTGCGCGCCGCCGACCTGGCCAGCGCGCTGCACGAGCTGTCCGGCAAGAGGCGCGAGGAGGTGGCCCGCGCGCTCGACGACAACCGGCTGGCCGACGTGCTGGAGGAGCTGCCGCCCGGCGACCAGGTCGGCATCCTGCGCACGCTCGAACCGGAGCGGGCCGCCGACGTGCTGGAGGAGATGGGCCCCGACGACGCCGCCGACCTGCTCCACGACCTGCCCCCGGAGCAGGCGGCCGCGCTGTTGGCGCTGATGGAGCCGGAGGAGGCCGCCCCGGTGCGGCGGCTGCTCACCTACCCGCACGACACCGCCGGCGGCCTGATGACCACCGATCCGGTCATCCTGCCCCCGACCAGCACGGTCGCCGAGGCGCTCGCGCACGTCCGGCAGAAGGAGCTGACTCCCTCGGTGGCGGCCCAGGTGTTCATCACCCGGCCGCCCAACGAGACCCCGACCGGCCGCTACCTCGGCATGAGCCACTTCCAGCGGCTGCTCCGCGACCCGCCCTCCACCCTCCTCGGCAGCGTCATCGACCCGTCGATCGACCCGATCAAACCGGACTTGCCGCTCCACGACGTGGCCGCCTACCTGGCCTTCTACAACCTCGTCGCGGCCCCGGTCGTCGACGAGCACGCCCGGCTCGTCGGCGCGGTGACCGTCGACGACGTCCTCGACCATCTGCTGCCCGAAGACTGGCGCGAGAGGCTCTGACGTGACCACCGAACGCCTGGACCAGCCCCGCGAACTGCGCCGCTCGCTGCGCCCGCACTACGACCCCGAGGTGTTCGGGCGGCTGGCGGAGCGCATCGCCCGCTTCCTCGGCACCGCGCGCTTCCTGGTCTACATGACCGTGTTCGTGGCGGTCTGGGTGAGCTGGAACGTCGCCGCCCCGGCCCGGTTCCAGTTCGACCCGTACCCGTTCATCTTCCTCACGCTCATGCTGTCGCTGCAGGCCTCGTACGCGGCCCCGCTGATCCTGCTCGCGCAGAACCGGCAGGACGACCGCGACCGCGTCCAGTACGAGCAGGACCGGGAGACGGGCGAGCGCAACCGCGCCGACGTCGAGTACCTCACCCGCGAGATCGCCGGGCTGCGGCTGGCGCTCGGCGAGGTGACGACCCGCGACTACCTGCGCTCCGAACTGCAGCGGCTGAGCGAGGAGCTCAAGGAGCGGCGCTGACGCCGTGGGAGCCAGGGAGTAACCTTGGAGGGCTGCCCGGAAAACCGACGGATCCGACTGGATTAACGGGACCGGCTTCCAGGTTCATACCATGGAGGGGCATCCTCAACTGGCGTCCAGCGCCTGTCACACATATACCGGCAAAGGAGGGACGGCACCCCCTCACCCGGGCGTGCCGAGACTTCGATGGCACCAACCCAGGACCAGGTGACGGCCGCCCTCGCCACCGTCATCGACCCCGAGATCCGCCGCCCGATCACCGACCTCGGCATGGTCAAGGGCGTCGACATCGCCGCAGACGGCAAGGTGCGCGTCGGCGTCTACCTCACGGTCGCCGGCTGCCCGATGAAGGACACCATCCGGCGCGACGTCACCGCCGCGGTCGCCAAGGTCGACGGCGTCAGCGCCGTCGAGCTCGAACTCGACGTGATGAGCCAGGAGCAGCGCAAGGAGCTGCAGACCAAGCTCCGCGGCGACCGGGGTCCCGAGAAGGAGATCCCGTTCAACAAGCCCGGCTCGCTGACCCGCGTCTTCGCGGTGGCCAGCGGCAAGGGCGGCGTCGGCAAGTCGTCCGTGACGGTCAACCTCGCCGCCGCCATGGCCGCGAGCGGGATGAAGGTCGGCATCGTCGACGCCGACATCTACGGCCACAGCGTCCCCCGCATGCTGGGCGCGGCCGAACGGCCCACCAAGGTCGAAGACATGATCATGCCGCCGATGGCCCATGACATCAAGGTCATCTCGGTCGGCATGTTCAAGCCCGAGGGCAACACCCCCGTCGTGTGGCGCGGGCCGATGCTCGACCGGGCGCTCCACCAGTTCCTCGCCGACGTCTACTGGGGCGACCTGGACGTCCTGCTGCTCGACCTGCCGCCCGGCACCGGCGACATCGCGATCTCGGTGGCCCAGCGGCTGCCCGGGGCCGAGATCCTGGTCGTCACCACCCCGCAGATGGCCGCCGCCGAGGTGGCCGAGCGGGCCGGCTCCATCGCGGCGCAGACCCACCAGCAGATCGCCGGCGTCATCGAGAACATGGCCTGGCTGCCCTGCCCCCACTGTGACGAGCGCATCGCCGTCTTCGGCGAGGGCGGCGGCCAGACGGTCGCCGACGCGCTGACCCGCATCCTCGGCGCGCGCGTGCCGCTGCTCGGCCAGGTCCCGATCGACCTGCGGCTGCGCGAGGGCGGCGACGAAGGCAAGCCGCTGGTGCTCACCGACCCCGACTCCCCCGCCGCGACGCAGCTCCGCTCGATCGCGGCCACGCTCGGCAAGCGCTCGTCGAGCCTCAAGGGCATGCAGCTCGGGCTCTCGCCCAACCGGGGCTGACCCCGCGACGGGCGTGGGTCAGGTCGCCTCGTTGTCGTACGGGGGGATCTCGCCCACGCCCAGCTCGCCGCCCACCGGGACGGTGTCGGCGGGCTCCAGCTCGGCCGCGGCCGGCTTCTTCCAGTCGTCCTCGTCGTCCTCCAGCAGATGCTTGCGGACGAAGTTGCGCGGATTGAGGTCGGCCGGGTCGAAATTGGAGAACTCGGGCCCCAGGCCGGCCCGCAGGTCGTCACGCGCGTTGTTGGCCATGCGGCGCAGGTTGCGCAGGGTCTTCCCGGCCTGGGAAGCCGCCTGGGGCAGCTTATCCGGGCCGAAGACCAGCAGCGCGATAATGATCAGCGCGCCGACTTCCAGCCAGCCAAGTCCGAACACCGTCAGCTCCAAGCAGTCAACCGCCCCGGGGACAACCCCGGCTATCCCACAGACTAAGGGCTCTAACGGGTAGCTCGGTCTCCTCCTCGCGGACGAATCCCGCCTCCGAAGAGGCTCCAGGACCTCCCCCGGCTTTTCAGCCGAGCGGGCCGGAGGCACGCGTCACGGCGCCTCACCCGAGGGGCCCCTTCGGGTTGCCCCCCGAGGCACGCGTCACGGCGCCACACCCGAGGGGGTTCCCTTCGGCGGGAGCGCGCGAGATCAGGACGGAGTAGGCGTGGGAGCGTCGGCGCTGACCACGAGGGTGGCCGTGCGTTCCTCGTTGTCGCGCTCGTACTTGATGTTGATCTTCGCGCCCGGCGCCTTGCTGCGGATCAGCGCGATGAGCTCGTTGCCGTCCTGGAGGCGCAGGCCGTCGACCTCAAGGATGATGTCGCCGGGCTTGAGCCCGGCCTTCTCCGCCGGGCCGCCCTCGTCGATCGGCGGGCGGCCGTTCTGGATGCCGGAGGCGATGCGTACGCCCTCGCCGCGGTATTCGGTGTCGAGCACGATGCCGATCTTGGGACGCTTGGCCTTGCCGGTGGTGATGAGCTCCTCGGCGACGCGGCGCGTCTGGTTGACCGGGATGGCGAAGCCGAGGCCGATGCTGCCGCTCTGGCTCGTCATGGACCGGCTGAGGGTGGCGATCGCCGAGTTGACGCCCACGACCTCGCCGCGGCCGTTGACGAGCGGGCCGCCCGAGTTGCCGGGGTTGATGGCGGCGTCGGTCTGGATGGCGCTGATGTACGCGGTCTCCTCGCCGCCCCCGCCGCTCTCGTCGCCGGCGATGACCGGCCGGTTGAGCGAGCTGACGATGCCGGTGGTGACGGTGCCGGTCAGGCCCAGCGGCGAGCCGATCGCGATGACGGGGTCGCCCACGACCACCTGGTCGGAGTTGCCGAGCGTGATCTCGGGAGTGCCGAACGTCTCCTCGGGCTTGAGCACCGCGAGGTCGGAGCCGGGGTCGCGGCCGACGATGCGGGCCGTCGTGGTCTTGCGGTTGTTGAACATGATCTTGATGTCGCCGCCGCCGGCGGCCAGGGCGACCACGTGGTTGTTCGTCACCACGTACCCGTTCTTGATCAGGAACCCGGAGCCGGAGGCGCCCTCGGTGTTGCTGCCGTTGCCGACCTCCAGCGAGACCACGCTGGGCAGCACCCGCGCGGCCACGCCGGCGACGGAGGTGGGGGCGCGGTCGACGTTGCCCGTGGGGATGGGGCCGAGGCTGTAGGAGGGGTCGGTGCTGCCGCTCGGGCGGGTCAGCAGGTAGGTGCCGACGCTGCCGAGCCCGGACGCGACCAGGGCGACGACCAGGGCCAGCACGAGCAGCATCGGGGTGCTGGGGCCGCGGCGGGGGGCCGCGACCCTGGTGGCGCCGGGCGGCGGCGCCCAGTTGGCGCCCATGGGCAGGGCGTTCGGCGGCGGCGGCGGGCCGCTCCCGCCGAACGGGCCCTCGCCGCTGGGGTTGGTGAAGGAGCCGGGGCGCTTCTCGCCGCTGCCGAAGAACGGCCACTCGCCGGTCGCGTACGCGTTCTCGCCGGCCGGGCCACCGAAGCGCGGTCCTTCACCACCGGGATGCCCGAAGGACGAACCCTCGCCGCCGGGGTTGCCGAAAGCCGGTCCTTCCCCACCCGGATGCCCGAAGGTCGGACGCTCGCCACCGGGGTTGCCGAAACCGGGGCCTTCACCACCGGGGTGCCCGAAAGAGGGACGCTCACCACTCGGATGCCCGAAGGGCGGGCCCTCGCCCGAGTCGCCGAAACGGGGTGACTCGCCGTAGGGCGAGCCTTCGCCGCCCGGATGACCGAAGGACGGGCCCTCGCCGCTCGGGTTGCCGAAGGACGGACGCTCGCCGCCCGGATGGCCGAAGGGCGGGCCTTCGCCGCCGGGGTGTCCGAAAGAGGGGCGTTCGCCGCTCGGGTTGCCGAAGGACGGGCTCTCGCCGCTGGGGTGGCCGAAGGCGGGGGGCGGGCCGGGGGGCTCGTACGCGCGGGTGTCGCCCGGGCGGGCCGGCTCGTCGTAAGGGTGGGAGGTGCCGAAGACGGAGGTCTCGCCGGCGTCGTCACCGCCGGGGGCGGGCGGCCGCCCGTCCTGCCGGTCTCCGGCGGGGAGGAACTCCGGCCGGCCCTGTGGCTCAGGGTGTCCCGACGGCGTGCGTCCTTCGGGGCGCGTCTCGTCGGTCATCTAATCCACCACTCCTTGCTCACGACACCGCAACCATGGTCTGTACGGCATACGGGTGCTGTAAAGCAATTGTCAGCCCGATTCTCCTGACATATCCCGATCTCAGATCGTATGCCCCTCACGCCATGGACTACGCCATCACGAGTATCCCAGCCGGGATCGGTCTCAAGGAGTGGCGGTGGACGGCGCGCCCGTGGGCGTCGGCTGCACGCGCTTGACGAGCTCGACCGGCGGCGTCTGGGTGGTCTGCCCGGCGCCGGAGACGGCGAAGAACGTGCCGAGCGCCACGGCCGCCGACACGACGCTGACGGCGACGTACGTGCCGCGCCTAGTCGCGCGGCCAGGGCCCGAGGAGGCGCCACCAGTGCCGTTCCTTCGGGGCCGGTTGTCCAAAGGGGCGATGCTGTGCGGCCCCGGGATGGGCACCCCTCCGAACGTACGCGTAGGGAAAGGCCGCTCCCTGGGCGGCAGCGGACCGCCGGGCTCGGCCATGCGCAGCAGCGACATGGTGAGGTCCGCGGGCAGCGCGGGGGTCTCCAGCGAGCGCAGGCGGGACTTGAGCGCCCGCACCGACTCCACTTCTCTCCTGCAGTCGGCACAGAACGTCAGGTGGGCCAGCGCGCGCTCTCGCTCGGCGTGATTGAGTTCGCCGTCGACGAGCGCGGATATGCGTTCTTCAAGGTGAGCCATGTCAGACTTCCTCCCCACGGGTTACGGTCGGGGGGAGTTGGGAATTACGGGGTGCCCGATGTTCGAGCGCCTCGCGCAACTGTGCCCGGCCACGGTGAATCCGGCTTCTGACCGTTCCCAGCTTGACGCCGAGCGTGGCCGCGATCTCTTCGTAGGACAATCCCTCGATGTCACACAGCACGATCGCCGCCCGGAACTCGGGTGCGAGCGCGTCGAGAGCGGCCTGGATGTCAGGCTCCAGGTGAGCGTCGTGCAGGGCCTGCGCCGGCGACGGCTCCCGGCCGCGAAGCCGCTCGGCCGCGTCGTCGGCCAGTCCCTCGAACCTGATGCGCTGCTTGCGCCGCGCCATGTCGAGGAACAGATTGGTCGTGATCCGGTGCAGCCAGCCCTCGAACGTGCCGGGGGTGTAACTGGACAAAGATCGGAAGACCCGGACGAAGACCTCCTGGGTGAGATCCTCCGCGTCGTGGACGTTGCCGGTGAGACGGTACGCCAGCCGGTAGACACGCGCGGAGTGGGTCCGCACCACTTCCTCCCAGGTGGGAGGGGTCCATTCCGGTTCGGGGACCATGCCGGGGACATCGGACAACGGAGTATCGGCCTGGTGGTCACTTTCGTCCACCAGCACTCCTCTCTCTGGGACCACCGCTACCGTCATAGTGCCTGGTTTTGTCCCTTCGTGCGCACTCACTGCCATCCGGACCGGCAAAGCCCGTTTAAACCTGCAACGCCTCGAGGCCCTCCTGAGTTCCCGTCCCGGCACTACTCCCCTAGGCTGCGATCGGTGACCAATCGCACGAAAGTGGGGGGAGGAGGCCGATGACCAGTCCGTTGGAGGCCACTCTGGCCTATGCGGAGCAGTTCCATCACGAGGATGAGATCCTGCACGCGGCGCGGCAGCGCGGGCTGGAGATGGGTGCCCCGCCCATCCTTCCCGGCGGCGGCGCGGCGCTCTGCTTCCTCGCCACCGCGATCAACGCCAAGTCGGTGGTCGAGGTCGGCACCGGCTGCGGCGTCTCGGGGCTGTGGCTGCTGCGGGGCATGCGTGCCGACGGCACGCTCACGAGCGTCGACGTCGAGCCCGAGCACCAGCGGCTCGCCCGGCAGGCGTTCGCGGAGGCGGGCTTCTCGGGCGGCCGGGTGCGGCTGATCACCGGACGGGCGCTCGACGTGCTGCCGCGGCTCTCCGACGGCGGCTACGACCTGGTCTTCGCCGACGCGGCCAAGCAGGAGTACGCCGACTATCTCTCCGAGGCGGTCCGCCTGCTCCGCGTCGGCGGCATCGTGGCCTTCGACAACGTGCTCTGGCACCACCGGGTGGCCGACCCCGCCCAGCGCGACCCCGACACCGTGTCGCTGCGCGAGCTGGGCAAGCTCGTGCAGGCCGACGACCGGCTGCGGTCGCTGCTCATACCGCTCGGCGACGGCCTGCTGGCCGCGGTCAAGGTCTCCGGCTGAGGCGCGTCACAGCCCGGACAGCCACTCCAGCAGCACGCGCACGCCGAACCCGGTGGCGCCCTTGGTCAGGAGCCCTTCGTCGACCGTGCTCCGCCCCACCCCGGCGATGTCGAGGTGGGCCCACGGCCGGTCGCCGGCGAACTCGCGCAGGAACAGCGCGGCCGTGATCGAACCGGCGCCGTAACGGGAGCCGATCTCGACGTTGGCCAGGTCGGCCACCGGCGACTCCAGCGCCCCGGCGTAGTCGTCGATCAGCGGCAGCCGCCACAGCCGGTCGCCGCTGGCCTCCCCGGCCTCCAGCAGCCGCTTGGCCAGCTCGTCGTCGGAGGCGTAGAGGCCGCCGCGGTGGCGGCCGAGCGCGACGGTGACGGCGCCGGTGAGCGTGGCGACGTCGACGACCACGTCGGGGTCGAGCCGGGCGTCGGCGTAGGCGAGCGCGTCGGCCAGCACCAGGCGCCCCTCGGCGTCGGTGTTGAGCACCTCGACGGTGCGCCCGCCGTACGGCCTGATCACGTCGCCGGGGCGCTGGGCCGTGCCGGACGGCATGTTCTCGGCGGCGGCCACCAGGCCCGTCACCCGGATCGGGAGGCCGAGCCGGGCCAGCGCGCCCATCACGGCGATCACCACGGCGCCGCCGGCCATGTCGGTCTTCTGCGTCTTCATGTTCTCGGTGGGCTTGAGCGACAGCCCGCCCGAGTCGAAGGTGATGCCCTTGCCGACCAGCACCACGTGGCGCTCGGCGGGCTCGTCGGGAGTGTAGGAGAGCTGGATGAGCCGCGGCGGCCGGGCCGAGCCGCGGCCGACGGCCAGGAGGCCGCCGAAGCCCTCGGCCTGGAGCTGCTCCTCGTCCCAGACGCGGATCGGGACGCCCTGCTCGGCGGCCCGCTCGGCCAGCCACGACGGGCCCTTGACCGACGACGGCATGTTGGCCAGGTCGCGGGCCAGCGCGACGGCCCGCGCCACGCTCTCGCCCCTGCGGACCTGCTCCTCGTCGGCGCCGACGAAGGTGATCGCGCCCACCGGCCGCTTCCCCGCCGAACCGATCTTGAACGAGTAGGCGGCCAGCAGCGCGGCCTCGGCGAAGGCCCGCGGGTCGCCCTCGGGCGTGACCACGGCCAGCGACTCCTTGCCGCGGGCGCGGCGGGTCAGCGTGGCCGCGGCCTTGCGCAGGGCTCGCGGAGAGCCGTCGCCCACCCCGTAGAGCAGGACGCGGCCGACGCCGTCGCCCCTGGCCACCGGGACCTCGACGACCTCGCCCGCTTCTCCCTCGGCCTCGTAGTGCGCGAGCAGCCCGGCGACCGGCACGTGCAGGTCGAGCTGGAGCGCCGGGGCGAGCGCGGAGTCGTAAGGGACGGCCAGCAGCGGGGCGTCGTCGGGAACCTGGGCGACCACCGAGGCAGCGGTCTCGATCGGCACGTTCTCTCCTCATACGTCGGCGACCCTGGCACGCGGGTGCACGCCAGGGCCGTGGGGTGAAGATCGGTCGGAAGCTCTAGCCGACGACGTTCTTCAATGCTTCGCCGAGAGCCTTGGCCTCGTCCGCGGAGATCTCCACGACGAGCCGTCCGCCCCCCTCCAGGGGGACCCGCATGACAATGCCGCGCCCTTCCTTGGTGACCTCGAGCGGACCATCGCCGGTCCGCGGCTTCATCGCCGCCATGCGTGCATCCCTTCCTGCCTTGGGCTCCCGCGGCCCGCGATCTCCGACCTCCGACCTCCCGAAACGGGTGGTCGGCGTATTCACGTCTTCTGTGATGTCCTATTCTCCCGCATCGAGAGCCCTCATGGGTAACGATCTCCTCCCAGAATGCGTTGTCGAGCGGGGCGAAGCCATCCAAACTGGACTTCGTGCACGCACGCGCCGCCCTGTTCGACCTGTATGGAGACCACCTGCGCTCTCGCGGTGGGCAGGCGTCCGTGGCCGCTCTCGTTCGATTGATGAAACCCCTGGAAATCGCCGCACCGGCCGTGCGTACAGCCGTTTCCCGCATGGTCAGGCAGGGCTGGCTGCGGCCGGTCCGGCTGCCGCGCGGGCCCGGCTACGGTCTCACCCCGAAGTGCGTCAGACGGCTGGATGAGGCGGCGCTGAGAATTTACCGAGCCGGAACCTTGAGCTGGAACAGCCGCTGGCACCTGATCGTGTTCCCGCCCGTCAAGGAACGGCCGCGCCGCGAGCGGATCAGGATCACGCTGGCCTTCCTCGGCTACGCGGCGCTTTCCGAGAGCACCTGGATCGGCCCGCGTTCCTCCGCCGAGCTGGACCACCTGCTGGAGAGCGAGGGAGTGCGGGCCGATAGGTTCGAGGCGGCACTGGAGGGAGACCCGCGCGAGCTGGTGGCGCGGGCCTGGGATCTGGACGCCATCGGCGAGGCCTACGAGCAGTGGCACGCCGAGGCCGACACACTGATCACCGCCCTGCCCGCCCAGGCCAGGCCCGACCTAGTCTTCGCGACAAGGAGCAAGCTCGTGCACGGATGGCGGAACTTCCTGTTCCGTGACCCCGGCCTGCCGCCCGAGCTGCTGCCCGCGGGCTGGCCGGGTGAGAAGGCCAGGGCGTTCTTCGAGCAGGAGGCAGCCCGGCTGCTGCCCGCAGCCGCCGCGTTCGTCGACAGGGAGTTGCATTGATCCGTTATGACGTGGCCGACGCCGTCGCCACCATCACGCTCGACCGGCCCGACGCGATGAACTCGCTGACGGCGGAGGTCAAGACCGCCTTGCTGGACGCGCTGCGGCGGGCGGCGGCCGACCCCGGCGTGCGCGCCGTCCTGCTCACCGGCTCGGGCCGGGCCTTCTGCGCGGGGCAGGACCTGCGCGAGCACGCCGCCAACCTGGAGGCCGGCCGCGGCCTGGACAACACGGTGCGCGAGCACTACAACCCGATCATCGAGCTGATCACCACGATGGACCAGCCGGTCGTCGCGGCGGTCAACGGGGTGGCCGCGGGCGCGGGCGCCGCCCTCGCCTTCGCCTGCGACCTGCGGATCGCCTCGGAGAAGGCCAAGTTCGCGCTGGCGTTCGCGGGCATCGGGCTGGCGCCCGACTCGGGCGCCTCGTGGACGCTGCAGCGCCTGGTCGGCCTGGGCCGGGCGACGGAGCTGATGCTGCTCGGCGAGCCCGTCACCGCCGCCCGCGCGCTGGAGCTGGGCATGGTCACCCGCGTGGTGCCCGCCGACGACGTGCTCAAGACCGCGCACGAGCTGGCCGTACGGCTCGCGCAGGGGCCGACGAAGGCCTACGGCGCCACCAAGCGGGCGCTGGCCCACGCCGCCGCGCGTCCGCTGCCCGAGGCTCTGGCGCTGGAGGCCGACCTGCAGGACGCGTGCGCGGCCACCGACGACCACCTGCGGGCCACGGCGTCGTTCCTGGCCAAGGAGCAGCCGGTCTTCCACGGTCGCTGACGGCGCGCGGGCTCAGGCCCGCGCCACGCAGCCCTTGATGTGATCGTTGACCAGCCCGATCGCCTGCATCAGCGCGTACGAGGTGGTCGGGCCGACGAACCTGAACCCGTGGCTCTTCAGCTCCTTGGCCAGCGCCTTGGACGCGGGGGTCACGGCGGGCACGTCGGCCATGGTCGCGGGCACCGGCGCGGACGGGTCGGCATATTTCCAGACCAGGTCGGACAGGCCGCCCGGCACCTCCATCGCCGCCCTGGCGTTGGCGACCGTGGCCTCGATCTTGGCCCGGTTGCGCACGATGCCCACGTCGGCGAGCAGCCGCCGCACGTCGTCCTCGGTGTACGCGGCCACCTTGGTGATGGCGAAGCCGTCGAAGGCGGCGCGGAAGTTCTCCCGCTTGCGCAGGATCGTCAGCCACGACAGGCCCGACTGGAACGCCTCCAGCGTCACCCGCTCGAAGACCCGGTCGTCGCCCCGCACCGGACGGCCCCACTCCTCGTCGTGGTAGGCGAGGTAGAGCGGGTCGGCCATGCCCGCCCACGAGCAGCGGATCACCTCGCTCACGCCCGCCCGTCCCCCTCCTTGCCGCCGTCCTCGTCGCGCGCTTTGTCGTCGCCGTCTTTGTCGCCGGAGACCCGCACCAGTTCGCCGACGTCGCCGGACCCCTCGGAAGACCGTCGCCGGTCGCCCCTCTCGGACCCCTCCGCCGCGCTCTGCGCCGTCTCGAACCGCTCCTGCTCGTCCCGCTCCACCGGACCCTGCTCGGCCTCGGACGGTTCAGACCCGTCCCGCTCCGCGGAACTCTCCCCGGTCTCAAGGTCTTCGGGCTCGTCGTGTTCGGATGATGCGGCGAGGTCCTGGCCGTCGGGTCCCACCCAGGAGACCGGCTCGTGCTCGACGCCGGCCGGCGCCTCCAGCGCGGACGGGGGCACGTGACCGTTGGACGGCGGGCCGCTCTCGGCGGTCAGCGCGAGGGGCGAGGCGGGCGGCTCGTGCTCGGTGCGTGGCCCGTTGCCCGGCGCGGCGTAGACCTCCTGGCGGGCGTACAGCCTGCTCGACAGCAGCTCCGACACCCGCTGCTCCAGGATCGCGATCCTGGTGTCACGCGCGCTGATGGCGTTGGCCATCCGGCGCAGGGACTCGTCGACGCTCTGCGTGTGGTAACCGATCAGATTGACCGGCAACTGCAACGCCAGGACGTCGACCGCCGCGAGATTGCCCGCCTCGGGAAGGTTGAGCGGCGGCACGTCCGGCGGGAACTCGGTCAGCTCACCGCCCTTGCCCAGGGACACCAGGACCACGCCGGCCAGGATGGCGAGCGCGGCGATGGCGAGGATGACCAGCAGCACATTGGCATCGTACTCATACCACCGGGGCACGAGTCCCGCACTTGCCCCACCCGGTGCGCAGCCGGACGCTCAGTCGACGGCCTCGCTCAGCTCCTCCACGCTCGGCCGGACGGGCTGCGCGCGGGCTTCGAGATGGGCCAGCGCCTCGTCGACCGTGGTGGTCCAGGAGATGGCGTCGAAGACGCCGGCGCGGGTGAACCCGGCGTCGTACATGCCGCTGACCAGGTCCCTGAGCGGCCGGTAGAGCCCCCAGGGATCGAGGATCACCAGGGGACGGTCGTGGATGCCGAGCACCCTGGCCGTCCAGATCTCGAACAGCTCCTCCAGCGTGCCGATGCCGCCGGGCAGCACCAGAAAGGCGTCGGACCTGGCGTCCATCTGGCCCTTGCGCTCGCGCATGTCGGCCGTGACGATCAGCTCGTCGGAATCCTCGTCGGCGATCTCGATCTCGACGAGGACCTGGGGGATGACGCCGATCGTGCGGCCGCCGGCGGCGCGGGCCGCCCTGGTGACCTCGCCCATGCAGGAGACGGTCGCGCCGCCGCTCACCAGGGTGTGGCCGCGCCGGGCCAGCTCACCCCCCACCTCGGCCGCCAGGCGGAGATACTTGTCGTCGATGTGCCGGCTTGAGGCGCAGAAGACGCAGATGTTCACGGAGAGCCAGCCTATTGCGGCTCGGCCACCTGCGCCCTGACGGACTCCTCCTCGTCCTCCCGCCGGCGCGACCGGTTCAGCTCGGAGTCGGTGATGATCCGCACCGCCTCGTCGACGTCGTCGGTGACCGTGATCAGGTCGAGGTCGTGGGGGGCGATCTTGCCGGTGCCGCACAGCTGGCTCTTGACCCAGTCGAGCAGCCCGCCCCAGAACTCCGAGCCCATCAGCACCACGGGGAAGCTGGTGACCTTGTGGGTCTGGACCAGGGTGAGCGCCTCGAACAGTTCGTCGAGCGTGCCGAACCCGCCGGGCAGCGCGATGAACCCGCACGAGTACTTCACGAACATGGTCTTGCGTACGAAGAAGTAGCGGAACTCGATGCCGAGGTCCACGTAGTCGTTCATACGCTGCTCGAACGGCAGCTCGATGCCGAGCCCGACCGACACGCCGCCGTCGACCTCGGTGGCGCCCCGGTTGGCCGCCTCCATGACGCCGGGCCCGCCTCCGGTGATCACCGCGAAACCGGCCTGCGCCAGCGCCCTGCCGAGCTCCCGGCCCACCTTGTACTCCGTCGAGTCGGCGGGGGTCCTGGCCGAGCCGAACACGGTGACCGCGCGGGGGAGCTCGGCCAGCTGGCCGAAGCCCTCGACGAACTCCGCCTGGATCCGCAGCACGCGCCACGGGTCCTGGTGCACCCAGTCGGCGGGCCCCTGACGGGCCAGCAGCCTCTGGTCATGGGTCGACTCGGGCACCAGGTTGCCGCGCACCACCGCCTGGCCTTGCCGCCGTTCGCGGCGATTCGCTCTCATACGGACCACGCTATCCCTCAACAGTTCGCTGGATGTCCGGTATCTGCCTACCCTGCGGGGACGTGGCCGGGATGCCGCCAGGAAGGCCGCCGGAAGAATCTTGAAAAACTTCCCGGGAAACCTGGAACCAGATTTCGCGACCCCTGCGTCTAACCGGCGAGGGTGCTGCTCGGGACTGAAAGTGGCTCTCCCCGTCAAATGGCCGGCGAGGAGAGCCACTTTCACTGTTTCCGGCCCCCGGTGAGCCAGGCGCGCATCGCCCGCTCGCCCTCCACGATCTTCTCCAGCGTCACGTACTCGCCCTGCTGGTGTGCCAGATTGGGGTCGCCGGGGCCGTAGTTGACGGCCGGGACGCCCAGGTCGGAGAAGCGCGCCACGTCGGTCCAGCCCAGCTTGGCCCGCGGCGTGCCGCCGACGGCGGCGGTGAAGGCGGCGGCCACCGGGTGGGTCAGGCCAGGCCGCGCCCCGGGCGCCGCGTCCACGAACGCGACCTCGTACCCGTCGAACACCTCGCGCACGTGCGCCCGCGCCCGCTCGACCGTCAGGTCGGGGGCGAAGCGGTAGTTGACGGTGACCACGCACTCGTCGGGGATGACGTTGCCCGCCACGCCGCCGCGCACGCCGACCGCGTTCAGCCCTTCGTGGTACTCCAGCCCGTCGACCACCGGCCGCCGCGCCTCGTAGGCGTTCAGCCTGGCGAGCACCGGCTCGATGCCGTGGACGGCGTTGACCCCGAACCACGACCTGGCGCTGTGGGCGCGCTTGCCGGTGACCCGGATCTCGGCGCGCAGCGTGCCCTGGCAGCCGCCCTCGATGACCCCGTCGGTCGGCTCCATCAGCACGGCGAAGTCGGCCGCCAGCCAGCCGGGGTGCTCGCGGGCGACCCGGGTGAGCCCGTTGCGCGCGGCCTCGATCTCCTCGCAGTCGTAGAAGACGTACGTGACGTCGCGGACCGGGTCGGGCACCGTGGCCGCCAGCTTCAGCGCGACGGCCACCCCGGCCTTCATGTCGGAGGTGCCGCAGCCGTAGAGCAGGCCGTCCTCGACCCGGCTGGGCAGGTTGCCGGCGACGGGCACCGTGTCGAGGTGACCGGCGATCACCACCCGCTCGGCCCGGCCCAGCGTGGTGCGGGCCACGACGGTGTTGCCCGACCTGTCGACCTTCAGGTGCGGCAGCCCGGTCAGCGCCCGCTCGACCAGCCCGGCGAGGTGCTCCTCCGCGCCGCTCACGGACTCGATGTCGACGACGGCCGCCGTCAGCGTGCGGACGTCCTGCGTCAGGTCAAGCATCAGGTGTTCACTCCGTGTTCGCGCAGCACCTCGTTGAGCGCTGCCTTGTCGTGGCGCCGCCCCGGCTCCAGGCGCTTGAGCACCAGGACGCAGGGCAGCCCGAACGTCCCGCCGGGGTACTCCTTCTGGCGGGTGCCGCCCACCGCCACGCACCAGTCGGGGACGCGGCCGCGGGCCAGCTCCTCGCCGGTCTGGACGTCGACGACGGGCATGGACGCCGACAGGATCGTGCCGGCGCCGACGACGGCGCCGCGGCCCACCCGGGCGCCCTCCACGATCATCGCCCGGCTGCCGATCAGCGCGCCGTCCTCCACCACCACCGGCGCCGCGTTCGGCGGTTCCAGCACGCCGCCGATGCCGACCCCGCCGGACAGGTGGACGTCGGCGCCGATCTGGGCGCACGAGCCGACCGTGGCCCAGGTGTCGACCATGGTGCCCGGCCCGACGTAGGCGCCGGTGTTGACGAACGACGGCATCAGCACCACGCCCGGCGCCAGATAGGCGCCCCAGCGGACGATCGCGCCCGGCACCACCCTGACCCCGTCGAAGGAGGTCTTCAGCGGCACCCTGTCGTGGTGGTGGAAGTCGCCCACCTGCGACCTGGCCATGCCGAGCACCTTGAACGCCAGCAGGATCGCCCGCCTGGCCCGCTCGTCCACGACCACCTCGTCACCCGACGGCCACGCCACCCGCGCCTGCCCCCGGTCGAGCAGGTCCACGGCGGCCACCACCGCGGCGCGAGCCTCCGCGTCGGCCGGTGACAGCTCGGCGCGCCGCGCCCACAACCGGTCGATCGCCGGTGACAGGGTGCTCACTTCGGTCATGGCCACGGAGCCTATCCCGCCGGGTAGGTTCTACAGCGTGCACCTGCGCTTCTCACGGGGAGTCATCACCATCGCGGCGATCGTGCTGATCCTCGCGGTGGGCATCTCGTTCGGCGTCTACCAGTTGCTCAAGCGGGCGCCCAAGCCCCTGGCCGTCCCCGAGGCCCACTGCGTCGTGCGCACCCCCGGCGGCGATCGGGAGATGGACATCGAGCAGGCCCGGATCGCGGCCACCATCGCGGCCGTGGCCGCCCGGCGCAAGCTGCCGGAGCGGGCCGTGGTGATCGCGTACGCGACGGCGCTGCAGGAGTCCAAGCTCTACAACCTCGACTACGGCGACCGCGACTCGGTCGGCGTGTTCCAGCAGCGCGAGTCGCAGGGGTGGGGCACCAAGAAGCAGATCATGGACCCCGTCTACGCGACCGAACGCTTCTTCGCCGCCCTGGTCAAGGTCAAGGGCTACCGCAAGATGCCGGTCGCGGAGGCCGCCCAGGAGGTGCAGCGCTCGGCGGCCGGCTACGCCTACGGCCCCCACCAGGAGGAGGCCGAGATCCTCGCGGCGGCGTTCACCGGGCGCGTCCCGCGCGCCGTCCACTGCTGGTATCCGCCGGAGACGGGCCAGGCCGGCGATGCGCAGGCGAGCGGCGGCAAGGCGGGCGCCGAGCAGGCCGCCGCGCCCCGGCCCAAGACGGCCCAGGCCCGCCGCCAGCTCAAGCGGGCGCTCGGCAGCACCACCGTCACCGGCAGCAAGCGCGGCTGGCTGATCGCCGCCTGGTCGGTGGCGCACGCGCAGAAGTACGGGCTGAGCCGGGTGGAGTACGCCGGCGCCCGCTGGTCCAACGACACGCGGGTGGAAGGCTGGGTCGACGGCAGCGCGTCCGGCAGCCGGAAGGTCGAGCTGGCCTGACTAGGAGGAGGCGCGGCTGATGATGCCGATCGAGCCGGGCGGCAGCGGCTGCGCGTACGCTGCCGTCCACGCCTGGCCCTGCACCCGCTCGAACGACAGCAGCCGCCCGTCGGTCGACCGGTAGTCGGCGAAGTCGAGCAGCCCCCTGTCGGGCTTGCTCGTGCTGCCCTCCGACCGGAAGGCGGCGGTGCCCCGCTCCAGCGGGTGGAACTCGACGTCATCCATGATCAGGCTGCTCCGCGCCGGGACCATGCCCTGGGTGGGCACGTCGGTCCAGAGCAGCACCTCCAGGTGCGGCGGCTGGTCGGGGGTCTGGCCCTTGCGCATCTCGACCGTCAGCCACTGGACGCGGCGGGCGCCGTCGCGCAGGCGGTACTCGACCCACTGCTGGCCCTGCCACGACACGTACAGGGCGCCGAGCACGCGCACCGGCGACCCGAGAACCTCGATCTTGTCGCCGACCCTGAGCGTGCGCGGGTCGGTGTAGTCGATGCCGGCATGCCCGGCCGCCGCGACCGGCGCAGGTAGCGGGGGCTCGGCGGGAGCGACCTCGACCGGCTGCTCGACCGCCGTGCGGTCCTTCCTGTCCTGGCGCAGGGTGGCCAGGAACGCCCCAAGCAGGAGGAGGACGGTGGCGATGCTCAGCCCGAGAACGACCATGGAGGTCATGCTCATCGTACGGCTCGCTCCACTCGCGGTTCGCCTCGGCGAACGCCCGGTATCTACTTGTGTTGCTGTCTATCCGGCTCGCCCCTTCCGACGACGGGAGGGGCGTTTGAGGGGCGATCCTACTGGAGGCGGCGCACCGCCGCATCGATGCGTTCGTCAGTGGCCGTGAGCGCGACCCGGATGTGCCGCCCACCTGCCGGTCCGTAGAACTCACCGGGCGCGACCAGAATGCCGGTTTCGGAAAGCTTGCCGACCTGATCCCAGCAGTTCCGGCCGTCGGACGCCCACAGATAGAGCCCGGCCTCGGAGTGGTCGACGCGCCAGCCGGCCCGTTCCAGCGCCGGCCGCAGCAGGGCGCGGCGCGCGGCGTAGCGCTCGCGCTGCTCGTCGGCGTGGCGGTCGTCGCCCAGCGCGGCGGTCATCGCCGCCTGCGCGGGCTCGGGCATCAGCATGCCGGCGTGCTTGCGGATCTCCAGCAGGCGCTTGATCAGCGCGGGGTCGCCGGTGACGAAACCGGTGCGGTATCCGGCCATGTTGGACCGCTTCGACAGCGAGTGGACGGCGAGCAGGCCCTCGTGGGACCCCTCGCACACGTCCGGGTGCAGGATCGACACCGGACGCTCCTCCCAGCCGAGCTCGATGTAGCACTCGTCGGAGGCGACGATCGCGCCGCGCTCGCGCGCCCAGGCCACCACCTTGCGGAGGTGCTCCACGGGGAGCACCTTGCCGGTCGGGTTGCCCGGCGAGTTGACCCAGACGAGGTCGGCCTGCTGCGGGCCGAGCGCGAGCAGCCCGTCGGCGGCCGTGCCCGCGGCCCCCGCCAGCCTGGCCCCCACGTCGTAGGTGGGATAGGCCAGCTCGGGGAAGACCACCCGCTTGGCGCCGAGATAGGTCGGCAGCCAGGCGACGAACTCCTTGGAGCCGATCACCGGCAGCACGTCGCGCTGGTCGACCCGTACGCCGTGCCTGCGCGCCAGCCAGCCCGCGGCCGCCTGCCGCAGCGCCTGGGTCCCGTGGGTGAAGGGGTAGCCGGGGCTGTCGGCCGCCCGGGACAGCGCTTCCTGGACGAGCCCCGGCACCGGGTCCACGGGAGTGCCGACCGAGAGGTCGACGATGCCGCCGGGGTGCGCGCGGGCGCGCTCCTTGTACGGCTCCAGCCGGTCCCAGGGGAAGTCAGGCAGCTTGTTCACGGTTCTCCAGGCTCATACGTACGGGCTGGGACCGCGCACCCGCACGGCGGGCACGCGGCGCGTGCGGCAACGGCCTGCCGCCCCGCCGTGTGAGCGGCCCGCGCGCGGGCCGCTCCGGTTACTCGCTCTGCGGCGGGAGCGCCGCCACGACCGGGTGGTCCTTCTCGATCTTGCCGACCTTGGACGCGCCACCGGGCGATCCGAGGTCCTCGAAGAAGTCCACGTTGGCCTTGTAGAAGTCCTTCCACTGCTCGGGAAGGTCGTCCTCGTAGAAAATCGCCTCGACCGGGCACACAGGCTCGCACGCTCCGCAGTCGACGCACTCGTCGGGGTGGATGTAAAGCATGCGCTCGCCCTCGTAGATGCAATCGACGGGGCACTCCTCGATGCACGCCTTGTCCAGGACGTCCACGCAAGGCTGCGCGATGACGTAGGTCACCTCGAGCTCCTTCTTCTCCGCACCATGGCATGACTCTGACCGCGGTTTGCTACGCCCTAGTATTGCCGTGCCTGCCAGGCGACTGAAACGGAGGGTGGCAAACTCGTGGCCGCTCGCCTCGTGATCACTATCTCAGCATCCGACGTCGGAGCGCGCGTCACCACGCGCAGGCGGGTCCCGGAAGGGTTCAGAGACGCCGTCGGCACGCTCGAATCGTGGGAGGGCGGAGTGCTGCGCGTCCGCAAGCGCGACGGCACTCTCGTCGAGATCCCGGAGGAGACGCTGGTCGCGGGCAGGGTGGTTCCGGCCGCGCCTCCTCGACCTGGACGGAAGTAACGGTAAGTATTCATTGTGTGACCGTACGTACCTGCGCCGCCGTAGCCGCCATCCTCGCCAGCGCCGGATGCGGCGCGTCGCCGTCCGCTGAGCAGCCCGGCTCCGGGCCACCCGTCAACGTCCATGCCGCCTCGCTCAAAGAGGGCTTCGGCACCATGGAACGGCTGGTCCAGGCGGCCCAGAAGGAGGGCACGCTCACCGTCGTCGGGCTCCCCCGCGACTGGGCGAACTACGGCGAGATCATCGACGCCTTCGCCGAGGAGTACGGCATCGAGGTCAAGCAGCTCGAACCGGGGGCCAGCAGCCGCCGGGCGCTCGACACCGCCGCCAAGCTCAAGCCCGACGTGTTCGACCTCACCCTGGAGGAGGCGGTGGGCGCCGGCGGGCGGTTCGCGCCGTACAAGGTTCAGGGCTGGCTCGACGTGCCCGACCACGTCAAGGATCCGGCCGGCGCCTGGTACGCCGCCTACGGCGGCTACATGTCCATCGGGTACGACCCCCGCGCGGTGCCCGCCCCCGCCTCCTTCGCCGATCTGGCCAAGCCCGGGTACAAGGTGGCGCTCGACGGCGACCCCCTGCGCTCCCAGGCGGCGTTCTCCGGCGTGATGGCCGCCTCCCTACGGGCCGGCTCGCCGCAACCGCAGCAGGGGGTGGCGCTGTTCGCCAAGCTCAAGCAGGCCGGGCAGCTCACCAGTCCGGCCTCCGCCAACACCGTCGTGACCTGGGACCACGTCAACGCCGCCCGCGAGGCCCGTGACTCGGCCGCCTGGAAGGTGGTGATCCCGAGGGACGCGCCGCTCGGCGCCTTCCACGTGCAGGCGATCGACAAGGCCGCGCCGCACCCCGCCGCCGCCCGGCTGTGGCAGGAGTTCCTCTTCTCCGACCAGGGCCAGAACCTGTTCCAGAAGGGGTGGACGCGACCGGCGCGGGGCGAGGCGATGCTCATGCGCGGCACGCTCGACACCGAGCAGGCGAGCAAGCTGCCGAAGGCTCCCGGGCCGCCCGTGCTGCTGACGATCCCGCAGACCGACGCCGGGAAGACCTACGTGAAGAAACAGTGGGCAAAAAGCACGGGGTGATACCGGTGTGATCAGGTATGTCGCTGCGACAAACTGGCTCTAAAGTGAACCGACACTACGGCCACGGGGGCCCGATGTCTCACGATTGAGAGCTGATCGTCTTGCGATATGACACACCGGGCCTGGAGCGGTGGAACAGTCGCGCCTACGACAGCAGCTTCGGCTACGTCTCCACCCAGGGCGCGCCGCTGGTGGACCTGCTCGACCCGCAGCCGGGTGAGCGCGTCCTGGACCTCGGCTGCGGCACCGGCGTGCTGACCGCCCAGATCGCCTTCCGCGGCGCCGAGGTGCTGGGGATCGACGGGTCCTCCGCCATGATCGAGAAGGCGCTCGCGCAGTATCCGGGCATGAACTTCATCGTCGGCGACGCGCACGACTTCACCGTGGCCCGCCCGTACGACGCCGTCTTCTCCAACGCCGCGCTGCACTGGATGAGCCGCGACCCCGACGCCGTGATCGCCAGCGTGCGGGAGGCGCTGCTGCCCGGGGGGCGGTTCGTCGCCGAGATGGGCGGGGCCGGCAACTGCGCCGAGCTGACCACGGCGATGCTGACCGCCTGGCGCGAGCACGGGCTGCGCGAGCCTGAGCTGCCGTGGTACTTCCCCTCCCCCGCCGAGTACGCCCGGCGGCTGGAGTCCGAGGGTTTCGTCGTGCGGCTGCTGGAGTACTTCGACCGGCCCACGCCCCTGGAGGAGTGCCCTGGAGGGGCCGCCGACTGGGTGAGGATGTTCGCGTCCTCGGCGCTCGACGGGCTGGCCCCCGGCCTCGTCGATCCCCTGCTCCGGCGGGTGAACGAGCTCGCGGCGCCCGCGCTGCGCCGGGAGTCCGGCTGGATGGCCGACTACGTGCGCCTACGGTTTGCCGCCGTTCGGCGCTGATGCGTAGTGCAGGATGCGTAGGGCTGTTTTGCCGGACTATGGTCTCTTCAGTGGGTGGCGCGATGATGGCACCGCGACACGGCGTCGCATGGCCCGCGACGGCACGGCGGCGTGAGGGGCTGGTGAACGGAACGGGATGAATTTCTGCCTGAGCGACCTCGTACCACCGTTGAGGTGGAGCGACACGTCCACGATCACGCTGCTCACCGGGCAGCCGGGGCTGCCGGACGCCTGGTGGCGCAGCCTGCCCATGCCGCGGGTGCTCGCGGCCATCGGGCCCGAGTCGCTGGGTGAGCTGCTCACCGAGATCGCCATCGAGCACTGGCCCGCGGCCGCCGTGGGCGACGTGCTGCCGGCGCTGCACATGCTCGACCCGGACGAGGCCGACGAGCCGCACGTGGCGATCGCGCTCGACCGGGCCGGGTCGTGGCCCGGGCTGCTGGCGCTCACCAGCCGGGAGCTGAGGGACCAGCCCTTCGTCCAGGCCCGGCCGGTGCTGACGGCGCTGTTCTCCGCCGCCCTGGTGCGTCTGTCGCCGTCGTCCGGCGCCGCCCCGGGCGAGGGGACCGCCCGGCCGCTCGTCCGCGAGTCCGCCGGGGAACCCGCGTCCCTCCTCGCCGAACAGCCGGTGGACGAACCCGCGCCCCTCCCGGACAGCGCCACCCCCAGGGAACTCACCCCCGTCGACGACGCGGCCGAAAACGACCTCCAGGGCGACCCCGCGCAAGAGGACCGAACGCCTCACGGGGACCTCGCCCTTGACGAGGACCGGACGCCTCGCTCGGACCTCACCCTTGACGAGGACCGGACGCCTCACGCGGATCTCAGCCGCGACGAGGAGCGGACGCCTCGCGGGGACCGCACCCCAGAAGAGGACCCCGGCAAGGACCGCGCTCCCGAGGAGAACCGGGCGCCTCGCGCGGGGCTCAGCCCCGACGAGGACCGCGCCTCCAGCGAAGAGCACGACCTCGCGGACCGGGCTGGCGCCGACGCGGCCCGTACGGACGGCGACACCGCCGATGACGAGCGACCCGAGGCGGAGGTCCCCGCGTCCCACAGAGAGCTC
>NZ_JBITHT010000008.1:102090-144899 GCF_044458265.1 Nonomuraea sp. NPDC050478
GCTCGCCTCCGTAGACGGCGACACCGCCGACGAAGAGCATCCCGAGGCGGCGCAGGTCCCCACGTCCCACAAGGAGCTCGCCTCCGTAGACGGCGACACCGCCGACGAAGAGCATCCCGAGGCGGCGCAGGTCCCCACGTCCCACAAGGAGCTCGCCTCCGTAGACGGCGACGCCCCCGACGGGACGGAAACCCCCGAAGAGGACCTCCAGGGCGACCCCGCCCAGGAGCCCCGAGCGCCTCGCGAGGGCCGCGCCCTCGACGAGGACGGGGCTCCTCGTCCGGGACTCGCCTCCGACAAGGACCGCGCGTCTGGCGCGGACCTCGCGCCCGACGAGGGCCGAGCGCCTGGCGCAAACCTCAGCCCCGACGAAGAGCAGGCGGCTCGCACGGACCTGGGCTCCGACCCGGAGCAGGCGGCTCGCACGGACCTCGGCTCCGACGAAGGGCGCGACTCCGTCGAGGGGCGCGTCTCCGATGAGCGCGGCTCCGGTGAAGAGGGTGTGGCGGGGCGCGAGCTTGCTCCTGTTGGCGCCGATCTTCAGGACGGTGACACCGCCGATGACGAGCGGCCCGAGGCTGCCGAGGAAGGTGGCGACTCCGGTGGGGCGGAGACGCCGGAAGGCCGCCGGGAGGATGAGGCTGAGGAGGGCGTCGCGCCGGGATTCTTCGCTGTGCAGGGCTCGGATGGGCGGCAGGAGGAGGCCGGTGGGGAACCGGTGGAGGCCGCCCCTGGGGCTCCGGAGGAAGACTCGGATCTGCCGCAGCTCATAGAGGCCGCGTTCGCCCATCTCGACGACAAGAGCTGGGCGGTCGCCCAGAACCGGGTGTTCACCGACCAGCCGTCGGCCGTGGACCAGCTCGCCAAGCTGTTCGCCGTGGCCCCCGCCGAGATCACCGCCACCGAGGACCGGCTGCGCGCCATGCTCGACGAGTGGCTGGTCAGCGACGAGGCCGCCCCGTACCGGGCGCACCTGGAGGAGCTGCGGGAGAAGATCGGCCCGTCCGCTCCCAAGGAGCGCCTGATCAAGGCCGCCGACTGGCACGGCAAGGAGATCAAGGCGCTGGAGGTGCCCGCCTGGCAGTTCGTGCTCGCCACGCTGCCCGACCGGCCGCTGCCGCAGCGCTCGCCGGCGTCGCCGTCGGCGTTCAGCGCGCCGTACGGCAAGCTGCCCGAGCCGCCGCCCCCCGCCTTCGCCCCGAAACCAGTACCGAAGCCGGTCCAGAAGCCGGCCCCGACGGGGCTGCCGCCGGGGTTCATGCCGCCCGATCCGGTGCCGTCGCAGTTCCAGGCGTTCGCCCCGGCGGTGCCGGTGCAGAGCGAGGAGAACGGCGCGGCAGGCAAGCCGTACCAGCCGCTGAAGGACGTCTCGCAGACCAGGCGCTGCTTCCGGCAGCCCGACGGCCGGTGGTGGCTGCGCGTGGACGTGACGGCCGAGCAGCTGAGCGGCGGCGAGTGCCCGCTGCCGACCGGGTTCGCCGCGTACCTGGGGCTCTCGCCGGGCGAGAGCAAGGCGGCCAGGAGCGCCGCGGGCGAGCTGACCATGACCTGGCACGGCCGGCCGGTGCTGGAGTCGATCGACAGGCTGCTGGCGGACGTCGGCGCGAAGGAGGGTGGTCACCTGTTCCTCACGCTGTCGGACGAGGGCGTGCTCCGGGCCCGGCACCTGCCGGTCGCCGCGGCCGGCGCGGAGAAGATCACCAAGGCGCTCCGCCTGGTCGGCTACACGGCCCCGGGCGGCACCCGCGACCAGGCGGCGCGGGTGATCGCGACGAGGATCGGCATGACGGGCCCGGTGAAGCTGCCGGACCTGCTCACCAGGCTCCGCGAGCGCGGGGACCGCGACCTTCTCCAACTCCTGGACTGATGCGGTGCCGCGGCTCGCGATCGGCCCTGAGGTTCCCAGGGAACTCGGCGCACTGGCACAGCCGGTGCGCCGAGACGCCGTGGTCGCGCTGCGGCGGTTCCTGCTGAACGTGTCGGGCGCCCCGCATCCCGAGTCGGTCAGGGGCGCCAGGGACCCCCGGGTGGCGACTCTCCGGCTCGCCGGGGGGCATCGGGGGGTGGTGGTGCGCCGGCGGGACGTCTACTGGCTGCGCACCGTGCTGCCCGACCCCGAGGCCTGGTCGTACGCCGCACGGCACCGGTACGGGATCAACCCGGTGCTCGGCGTGGTCGAGGAGTGGGACGCCGAGGCGCTGGAGCGGGTCGAGCCCGCGTTACGCCGGTCGGCGGGCGTCGCGAGGCTGTTCGACCCGATCTGCGACGGCGACCTGCTGGCCCTCGGCATCGACGTGCACGCGCTGCCGCTGGTCCGGCTCATCACCACCGAGGCGGACGTGGCCGCGCTCGAGCCGCTGCTGCCGCCCACCCAGTACGTTCCGCTGGCGGTGCTGGCCAGGGGCGGCACGCTGGCCGAGGCGTGGCGGGAGCTGGACGGCTGCCGCGCCTTCGACGAGGACCCCGAGGAGCCGGTCGACGCCGAGGACCTCCACCAGGCGCTGCTGCGCAGCCCCGACCGGGCCGCGTTCGCCGCCGACAAGACGGAGCTGGACCGGCTGCTGACGGCGCCCGAGTGGTGCGTGTTCCCGCATCCGCCGCAGCACCGGCTGTCCAGGGCCCGTTACGACCATCCGGTGCTGGTGGTGGGCGGGGCCGGGACCGGCAAGACGGTGCTCGCGCTGCGCCGCGCCGCTCACCTGGCCGCGCACGGCAGCGGGCCGGTGCTGCTGGTGACGTTCTCCCAGGGGCTCTGCGACGAGCTGACCGGCCGGCTGGACCAGCTCGTCCAGGACGAGCCGATGCGCAAGCGCGTCGAGGTGGACAACCCGGAGCGGTTGGCGATGCGCATCGTGGCCCAGGTGGAGGGCCGCCGCCCGGCGCTGGTCGGGCCGGGCGCGCGGACCATGGACGAGCTGATCGACGAGGCGCTCCGGCTGCTGTCGAGGACCACGGGAGATCTGCTCGACGACGTCGAACCGGGGCACAAACCGTACCGGCACATCGTGGTGGACGAGGCGCAGGACGTCAGCCCCGCGCAGTGGCGGCTGCTGCGGGCGGCGGCGCCGCGCGCGGCGGACGACCTGTTCATCGTCGGCGACCCGCACCAGCGCGTCACCGACACGCGGGTCGCGCTCGGCGCCGTCGGCATCCCCGCCGTCCAGTACACGCTCAGGGTCTCGCACCGGCTGCCGCAGGAGCTGCTGACGTTCGCGGTCCGGCTGCGCGGCGGCGGGCCCGCCGCCGGGCTGGTCAAGGGCATGTCGGCGCTGTACGGGTTCCGGTCGGGGCGGTTCGGGCCACGGCCGGTGGTCCGCGCGTACGAGAGCGAGGAGGCGGAGCTGGCCGGCCTGGAGCGCACCGTCGCCGACTGGCTCGACGAGGGCGTGCCCGCCGACCGGATCGCGGTCGGGGCGCGCAACCAGGGGCTGGTACGGGCCGCCAAGCGGGTGTTGCGGGACGTTCCGGTACGGGTGTCGACGTTCGCCAACCTCAAGGGGCTGGAGTTCGACAGGGTGGCGCTCATCGGCGTGGCCGAGGGGGTCGTGCCGGAGCGCCCTCCCGACGATCCGGGCGCCCGGGCCCGCGCGCTGCAACGGGAACGGAGCATGCTGTTCGTGGCGTGCACCCGGGCCCGGACGATGCTCTACATTTCGCATTCCGGAAGAGGTAGCCCTTTTCTGTCCTTCTGATCACATAGTCTGAACTGCGGATATCTATCGTTGCCGGTTGGACCCCAATGAACCTCAGTCTGAGCGACATCGCGCCACCACTGCGCTGGACCGCACCTGGCCAGATCGCACCGATCGCGGAGGAGCCACAGCTGCCCGAGGCATGGTGGCAGGCGATCCCGCTCGACCGGGCGTGCGCCATCGTGGGCACGCAGGTCGTGGCGGGCCGCCTCGCCGACCTCGCCGTGGCCTTCTGGGGGCATCTGGTGCTGGGCGACATCTTGCCGCTGCTGCGCTTCTCCGACCCCGCCGAGGCCGAGCGGACACCCGAGACGCTCGGCAAGGACGTGGTGCAGAAGCTGTTCGGCGGCGTGCTCGACCGGCTGCTCGAACCCGCGGCCGCGGTCGCCGCGCCCGTCCAGCAGGACAAGCCGCTGCCTGAGCTGGTCGACGCCCTGTTCGCGGCGCTCGACGAGCGGCAGCGGGCCATCGCCCGCGACCGGCTGTACGCGGCCGACCGGGCCACCCTGGACGAGCTGGCCCAGCGCTTCTCGGTGACCAGGGAGCGGATCCGGCAGATCGAGCGCGACCTGCGCGACCACGTGGAGCTGTGGCTCGCGGGGCCGGAGGCGGCGGCGCTGGTCGCGCACGTCACCTGGCTGCGCGGCCGGCTCGGCTCGGCCGCGCCCGCCGACGACCTGACGGCGGCCGTGCCGTGGCACCGCGCCGAGCTGCGCACGCTGGGCATCCCGGCCTGGCGGTTCGTGCGCACGCTGCTGACGGGCTACGAGCAGACCGACGGCTGGCTGATCGCGGGCGGCGCCGACGACCTGCGCGAGAAGACCCGCCAGTTGTTCGCCGACGGGCCGCACCCGCTCGCCGAGGCGGTGACCATGGTGACCCAGCTCGGCGTCCGCGAGGACGTGGCCGAACGGTGGATACTCGCCGTGCCGCAGCTGCGGGTGCTCGACGGGCACGTGGTGCCGTGGCCGCGCAGCATCAACGACAAGGCGGAGGCGGTGCTGGCCGTCTCCGGGAAGCCGATGTCCCCGGAGGAGATCCAGGAACGCATCGGCGAGGACTACAGCCTCGTCGGCATCCGCAACCAGCTCACCGCCGACGACCGGTTCCTGCGGCTCGACAGGAACAAGTACGGCCTGACCCGCTGGGGCGGCGACCAGTACCTGGGCATCCGGGAGATGATCGTCAGGGAGATCGAGCGGGCCGGCGGCGAGGCCCCGGTCAGCACGATCGTGGCCAACCTGACCTCCCGCTACGACGTCAGCGAGAGCTCGGTGCGCGCCTACTCGGGCGGTCCCGGGTTCGAGCGCAGCCAGCGCGGCTGGATCCGGGTGGCGGGCACCTCACCCTCCGGGGAGGCGGGCGCGTACCAGCCGCGCAAGGACGTCTCGGAGACCCGGCGCAGCTTCCGCAGCCGCGACGGGCGCTGGTGGCACCGGGTGGACGTGAACGCCGAGCACCTGCGCGGCTCCGGCTCGCCGCTGCCGACCGGGTTCGCCGCGCACCTGGGCATGGCGCCGGGCGGGTCGCTCACCGCCTCGACGCCCTCGGGCGACGTGGTCATCAGCTGGCACAACCAGCCGACGATGGGCTCGATACGCAACGTACTCGCCGATTTCAAGGCCAGCGAGGGCGACCACGTGTTCCTCACCGTCTCCGACGGCGGGGAGCTGCTCACCCGCTACCTGCCGGCCGCCCCTCCCGGGATGCCCGCGCTGAACCGGGCCCTCTACCTCATCGGCTACACCGCGCCGGTGAACTCCGAGCTGGAGGGGCTGCGGCTGATCGGCGCGCGGGTGGGGCTGCCCGAGACCGCCACCCGCGAGGAGGTCCTCGCCCGGCTGCGCGAGCGGGGTGACCGCGACATCCTCGGCTTCCTGGGGAGATGACGGCTAGGGTCGAGGCATGCTGCGGATCTACGACACGCTGACCGGGCAGGTCGAGGAGATCGCGCCCGCCCGGGGGCTGCGGATGTACGCCTGCGCGCCGCCCGTCCACCGCCGGGCGGACCTCGGCGACCTGCGCCCGGCGCTGCTGTCCGATCTGATCCGCCGGGTCCTGGAACGGCATCGGGTGCGCATGGTGGTCTGCCTGGGCGTCGACGACGTGGGCTGCCCGGTGGAGAGCGCTCGGGCGTACGAGGAGGCGTCCGCCCGCGACGCGGCGGCGCTCAACCTGCGCTCGCCCGAGCTGTCCCCGCGCGCCGCCGAGCACGCCGGCGAGGTGGTCGAGCTGGTCGCCGCGCTGGTCGAGCGCGGTCACGCGTACGCGGCCGACGGCGGCTGGGTGTTCTTCGACTCCGCCGGCTCTCCCTCGTACGGCGAGCTGTCCGGGGAGAAGGACCCGAACGGCGGGGATGGATTCCCCCACGACGGGGAGCGGTCCCCGCACGACGGCGGGGATGGATTCCCCCACGACGGGCCGGAGCGGCGGCGCCCGGCCGACTGGGTGCTGTGGCGGCCCGCGGACGGCGAGGCGGCCTGGGACTCGCCGTGGGGGCGCGGAGTGCCCGGCCCGCACGTCGCGTGCTCGGCGATGTCGTCGCGGCGGCTGGGCGACCGGGTCGACATCCAGACCGGCGGCACCGAGCTGATCTTCCCGCACCACGAGGCCATGCGCGCCCAGTCGGACGCGGCGGCCGGGCACGAGGTGGTCCGCCGCTGGGCGCACAGCGCAGGGCTGGCGCCGGGCGGCAGTGCGCCCGGTCCCGACGGGGTGACGCCCGGCGACGGGCCGCGGGAGCTCGCCGAAGTGGCGGAGGCCGGGCTCGACCCGCTGGCGGTGCGGCTGGCGTTCCTGCAGCACCACTACCGCGGCCCGCTGGACCTCACCTGGGACGTCCTGCGCGCCGCCGACGGCACCCTGCGCCGCCTGCGCGCCCGGGTGGCCGAATGGTCGGAGT
This sequence comes from Nonomuraea sp. NPDC050478, assembly GCF_044458265.1. Lineage (NCBI taxonomy): Bacteria > Bacillati > Actinomycetota > Actinomycetes > Streptosporangiales > Streptosporangiaceae > Nonomuraea > Nonomuraea sp. NPDC050478. Next base: position 108,685 of record NZ_JBITHT010000008.1, read on the forward strand.
CGCCGAGCGCGCCGATGGCCGCCGCGTACGTCCGGCGGGCCGAGTCCGCGCTGGACGACGACCTCGACACCCCGGCCGCGCTGCGTGTCCTGGAGGAGCTGGAGCGCGACGACTCGGTGCCGCCGGGCGCGAAGTTCGAGTCGTTCCTGCACCTGGACCACGTCCTGGCTCTCGACCTGCCCGCCGACATCGGCAAGCCCCGGCCCTGAGCGGGCGGCCCGTCGCGGTGTGAGGTCGGGCGGACGGCATGGCAGGAGCCGTCCGCCCGGGATGGCGCCGTCCTGGTGCGGGGGTGTGGACGGTAGCGCGCCAAGCGAAACGATAGGCAGATCTCGGGTTGCATCTGGGTTGCGAGGTACCTCCCGGTGCGTGGAGGAAAACGCGGTGTGACGGCGGCGAGAGGAGTCGGCGAGGACTGCCAAACTGGGTGCCAGCGCGGGGAGTATGGAGGTTTTCGTGAGGTTGAGGCCGTACGCGTGGATGCCGGGGCCGCTGCGGTGGTTCGCGCGGGTGGTTACCGTTCTCCTGGCGATCGCGTTGATGCTCGCGGCGGTGCTCGTGGTCACCGTGCGGCAGTCGTTCCCGCAGGTGGAGGGTACGGTGCGGCTCCCCGGCTTAACCGGGAATGTGGAGATTTATCGTGATAAATACGGAATCCCGCACATCTACGCCGACACCGCCGAAGACCTCTTCATGGCCCAGGGCTTCGTGCACGCCCAGGACCGCTACTGGGAGATGGACTTCCGCCGCCACGTGACCGCCGGCAGGCTCTCCGAGCTGTTCGGCGCGACGACCCTCGACAGCGACAAGGCCATCAGGACCATGGGCTGGCGCAAGGTGGCCGAGCAGGAGCTGCCCGAGCTGACCGAGCGCACCAGGCGCTTCCTCGACTCCTACGCCAAGGGCGTGAACTCCTGGACCGCCGCCAACCCCAACGCCTCCGACCGCAGTCTCGAATACTCGATTCTCAAGGCGCAGAACGGCGCCTACGACCCCGAGCCGTGGACCCCGCTCGACTCCGTCGCCTGGCTCAAGGCCATGGCCTGGGACCTCCGCTCCAACCTCGAGGACGAGATCGACCGCGCCCTGGCGCTCACCGCGCTGCCGCCGGAGCGGGTGGCCCAGCTCTACCCCGGCTATCCGTACGACGAGCACGAGCCGATCGTCACCCGGGGCACGATCGACCGGGAGCGCTTCGACCAGACCGCCGAGCCGCGCACCCGGCAGGACACGCGGACCGGCGCGCGGGCCCTCGCCCAGGCGGCGCGGGCGCTCGACGCGGTGCCCAGCACGATCGGCGCGACGGACCGGGAGGGCATCGGCTCCAACTCGTGGGTGGTCTCCGGCGAGCACACGAAGAGCGGCAAGCCGCTCCTGGCCAACGACCCGCACCTGTCGGCGCAGCTGCCCTCGGTCTGGTACCAGGTGGGCCTGCACTGCCGCGTGCCGAGCGAGGCGTGCCCGTACGACGTGACCGGGTTCTCGTTCTCGGGCGTCCCCGGTGTGATCATCGGGCACACCGACAAGATCGCCTGGGGGTTCACCAACCTGGGTCCCGACGTGGCCGACCTGTTCCTGGAGAAGGTCGACGGCGACACGTACCTCTACCAGGGCGAGCAGGTCCCGCTGGAGACCCGTCAGGAGCGGATCGAGGTGGCGGGCGGCGCCCCGGTCACCATCACCGTGCGCAGCACCCTGCACGGGCCGCTGGTCAACGAGGTCATGGGCGCGGTGGAACCGAGCGGCGAGGCCAACGCGGTGGCCCTGTCGTGGACCGCTCTCATGCCCGGCCGGACCGTCGACGCGATCTTCGAGCTGAACCAGGCGGGCGACTGGCACGAGTTCCGGGCGGCGGCCGCGCTCTTCGAGGTGCCCGCGCAGAACCTGGTCTACGCCGACACCTCGGGCACCATCGGCTACCAGGCGCCCGGCCGCATCCCCGTGCGCAAGTCGGGCGACGGCACCGTGCCCGTGCCCGGCTGGACCGGCGAGTACGACTGGAACACCGCGCCCATCCCGTACGACCAGCTTCCGTCGGTGCGCAACCCGGCGGAGGGGTTCGTCGTCACGGCCAACAACGCCGTCATCGACCCCCGGCGCTACCGGCCGCACCTGACGGAGGACTGGTCGTACGGATACCGCTCGCAGCGCATCCTCGACCTGCTGCGCGAGGAGATCGGCAAGGGTCAGGTGGACGCCGCGACGATGGCGCGCGTCCAGCGGGACGACCGCAACCTGTTCGCCGGGACCCTGGTGCCCTCGCTGATGGCCGTGGACCTGGCCGGGCCCGCCAAGGAGGCCCGCGGGCTGCTCGACGGCTGGGACGGCGCCCAGGACGCGGGATCGGCCGCCGCGGCGTACTTCAACGCGGTCTGGCGGCACCTGCTGGAGCTGACCTTCCACGACGAGCTGCCGGAGGGCGCCAGGCCGAACGGGGGCGACCGCTGGTACGAGGTCGTCGCCGGGCTCCTGCGCGACCCCGACGACCCGTACTGGGACGACACCCGCACCGAGGGGATCACCGAGCGGCGCGACGACATCCTGCGCCAGGCCATGGCCTCGGCCTTCCAGGAGCTGTCGGAGCTGCTCGGCGACGACGTGAAGGCGTGGCGCTGGGGCGACCTGCACGGGCTGAAGCTCACCCACGGCTCGCTCGGCGCCTCGGGGATCGCGCCGATCGAGGCGCTGTTCAACCGGGGGCCGCTGGCCTCGGCGGGCGGCAAGGACGCGGTGAACGCCACCGGCTGGAACGTGCTGGAGGGGTACGCGGTCACGACGGTGCCGTCCATGCGCATGGTCGTGGACCTGGGTGACCTGGACGAGTCGCGGTGGATCAACCTGACGGGCGCGTCGGGGCACGCCTTCCACGAGAACTACTGGGACCAGGCGGAGCTGTGGGCCAGGGGCGAGATGCTGCCGATGCGCTCGGACGCGGGCTCGGTGACCAAGGCCGCCGTGCACACGCTCCGGCTCCGCCCCTGACCATTCAGGTGGCGAAGGCGCGCGACTCGCCCACGGCCAGGTCCCACAGGCACTCGCGGGGCAGGCCGTGGGCGGCCCACTCCTCGCGGATCCATTCCAGGGGCCGCAGCAGCGGCTCACCGGACAGCACGAACGTGCCCCAGTGCATGGTGGCCATCCGGTGCGCGCCCACGTCCAGGAAGGCCCGTACGGCCTGCGGCGGGTCGACGTGGGCGGGCTCCATCGCCCACGGCGGCTGGTAGGCGCCGACCGGCATCAGCGCCAGGTCCAGGCCGGGGTGGCGGGCGCCGATCTGGGCGAGCCGCTCGCCGTAACCGGTGTCGCCGGCGAAGTACACCGACCCGCCGATCACCCACCCGCCCCACAGCGTCTTGCAGAAGTCGAAGAGCGTGCGCCTGCTCCAGTGGTGGGCGGGCACGAACTCGAAGCTCACGCCGCCGACGGTGGCCGACTCCCACCAGTCCAGCTCGATCACCTCGGTGAAGCCGCGATCGGTGAACCACTTCGCGAGCCCGGCAGGCACGAGCATCGGCGTCGTCCTGGGCAACCGGCGCACGGTGGGCCAGTCCAGGTGGTCATAGTGGTCGTGGCTGATGACCACGGCGTCGATCGGCGGCAGGTCCTCCCAGTCCAGGCCGGGCATGCTCACGCGGGCCCGCACCCCGGGGATGCGCCGTGACCACACCGGGTCGGTGAGGATCGACAGTCCGCCCGTCCGGAGCAGGTAGGTCGCGTGCCCGACCCACGTCACGGACGTCTCCCCCCGCGCGACCGGAGGCAGTCCGCCGCCCGCCACGGGGATGCGGGCGGCCTCGCTCAAGTCAGGGGGGAAGGCGGTGTGCCAGGCGATGCTGAGCACCTCCCGCAGCCCCGACGGGGTGTCGGTGAGGCGGTCACGATAGCTCTCGGGTCTCTTCGGAGCACGGATGATCTGCGTCATGGAGATCCCCTGCCCCGCGTAATGGATCAGTCACGCGCGTGGAGGCTCACCTGCGCGTCCGCGCCAGCGGGGCTGCGCCCGCCGGTAGCCGCCCTCGTCCAGACCGGCGAGCCGTTCGAAGGGGTTGTACGACGCCTGGTCGCCGCAGACGATCACCGAGACCAGCATCGCCAGGAGGTACAGCGGGAGCATGGGCAGACCGGCGCACCAGGCCCACTGGGTGGCGTGCCTGCTCTCGTGACCGATCAGGGTCTCGTCGAGACCGTCACGTCTGGTGATTACAACGTTCCCCACCGTGAACGCCCCGGCGATGGGGAAGCGGAAGCGGTAGCCGCAGGCGAGCACGAGCCCGTCCGGGCCGGATCGCCTGGTCGCGCCGCCGATCGCGGCGATGAGCAGGCCGAGTGGAGTGGTGAGATTAAGAAAATTGATGACTCGGCGGAACCGATATCGCCTGTCCATGCGTCTCAGTCTTGACCAATCTTGACAAATCGGAATAATGATCTGAGTCCTGAAATCTCCTAGAAGAGCAGGATTTATGAGATTCACCATCCTGGGCGCGCTGCTGGCTTCCGCGGCACTGGCCGGAGCCGGCGGAATCGCGATCACCCAGACATCAGCCACCGTCCCCTTACGCGTCGCCGACTCCCCAGCCGCCGCCGCGGCGGCGTTACCCGCCACCACCGCCCCGGGGGCGTACGTGGCGAAGACCGAGATCGTCGAGAGAGACGGCGTGACCTATCTGGACGTCGCCGTCACGTACGAGACCGCGGCCAAGTTCAGCGTCAGGCAGCGGGTCTGCAAGCGCAAGTCCTGCCGTACGGTGCGTGTCGGGCTCACGGTGGCCTCGGGCACGGGCGAGGCCGCGAAGCGGCTCGGCCGCGGCGACTACTGGCTGCGCGGCAAGCCGAGGATCAGGATGTGGCCGCTCCCCGGCCCCACGGTCACGGTCACGGAACCCCCGGTGACGGTCACGGAAACGGTCACCGAGACGGCCACGGCGACGGTCACGTTCACCTGTCAGCCCGCGCCTCCGACGGAAACCCCCACGTTGACGCCTACAGCGACGGTCGATCCCACCGTCGACCCGACAGTGGACCCGACGGTTGATCCCACCGTCGACCCGACAGTGGACCCGATGGTTGATCCCACCGTCGACCCGACCGTCGACCCGACAGTGGACCCGACCGTCGATCCCACCGTCGACCCGACGGTCGACCCGACCCTGGATCCCACCATCTCCCCGACCGTCGACCCGACGGTGGATCCGACTATCAGCCCGACCGAGATCCCGACATGTCCGGAGCCGACCGAGATCCCGACGGAGGTTCCCACCGACCTGCCGACTGACACTCCGACCGACACCCCGACCGACACGCCGACCGATGTGCCCACGGACACCCCGCCCCCGACGGAGACCGTGACGCCACCGGCGCAGTGATCACGTTTCCCCGGCCCGGCGGCCTCCCTTCAGCCGCCGGGCCGGGAGAAACATATTGCTAAATCCAGTGAATTTCATATAGCGCGCGGCGACAGATCATTCACATGCCTGTCGCGCTATTAAGCAGCGCTTTCATCGGCCCTGCTGCACTTTACCCGGCGGAGCCGAGCCCTCTTCCGGATATCCGCGCAACAGCCACGATCCCCCCGACGAGGGCAACATCAGAAATGCCGCGACCGCGGCCACCATCCCGCCGTAGAGGTACACGTGCCCCGACGCGTCCCCGGCGATCACCAGATCCCCCGCGCCCAGCCTCAGCGAGAACGCCGACGACACCAGCACCCACCCGGCCGACGTGACGGCGGCGGCCGCGCGCCCGCCCATCAGCCTGCCCGCCCCCAGGGAGACACCGAAGATCAGCACCAGCCAGAGCACCGCGGAGACGACCGGGAGACCCGGCCACGCGCTGTGGGTGAACCCGCCCACCACGCCCATGACGACGCCCAGTACGAAGAGCATGCCGTAGGCGGCTCCCCCCAGCGCCGACTCGACCTGGCTGCGTTGCTCCATGTCGGTCGAGGTTAGTGGATGCCGGCGAACAGATCGTTCTCCCGCTGGTACGGCTCGCCGAGCCCTCCTGCCTCGACCGGAGGACCGGGCACGGCGGGCCCGCGCTCCCCGATGGCCAGCACGAAGTGCTCGACTCCCCGGATTTCCTGACCGACGTGGTTGGAGAGCGCGAACCACGGCTCGGACACCGTGATCTGCGTGTGGTGCGCGCGCATGGCCGCCGCCTTGTGGCCGAGCCAGGGCCGGGCGTCGATCTCCGTGGTGACGACCCCGTCGGGGTCGCCGAACGGCATGTCGTCCACGCTCGCGACGGTGAACGGGGCGCCCGCCTCCAGCAGCGCCTCGTTGGACCGCGCCAGCACCGACCTCGGCGTGGCCGTGTGGTAGAACTTCGCGATCCGCCACGGCTCGCCCTCGCCGAATCCCGGGTCGGCCGCCAGCTCGAACGCCCGCCGGGAGACGCGGTGGGCCTGGATGTGGTCCGGGTGACCGTAATGCCCGTTCTCGTCGTACGTGACGAGCACCTGGGGCCGCACCTCGCGGATGACCGCGACCAGCTCGCCCGCCGCCTCGTCGAGGTCGGCCCGCCAGAACGCGTCGGGCCTGTCGTTGGTGGCGACCCCCATCATCCCGGAGTCGCGCCAGCGCCCTGGGCCGCCCAGGAAGCGGTGGTCCTCGACGCCGAGCGCCTCGCAGGCGGCGGCCAGCTCACCGATCCGGTGGTCGCCGAGCACGTCGTCCTCCTCGGACGCCAGGTGCGAGAGCTCCACGGGGATGATCTCCCCCTCCTCGCCCAGCGTGCAGGTGACGAGCGTGACGTGGGCGCCCTCGGCGACGTAGCGGGCCATCGTGGCGCCGGTCCCGATCGACTCGTCGTCGGGATGGGCGTGCACGAGCAGCAGCCGTCGGTCAATCATGCTCCGAGCGTAACAACTGGCAGGATTGGGCCCATGAGTGAGAGCTTCCCGCGCCTGTCGGCCAGGACCCGCCGCTTCACCCTGGGAGTGCCCAGGGGCTTCACCATCTCCCCTGACGGCGCGCGGGTGCTGTTCCTGCGCACCAAGTCGGGCACCGACCCTGTGACGTGTCTGTGGGAGCTCGACACCGAGACTCACGTGGAGCGGCTGGTCGTCGATCCGCGCTCGCTCGACTCCGGCGACGAGGACCTGCCGCCGGAGGAGCGCGCCCGGCGCGAGCGCAGCCGCGAGCAGGCCGGCGGCGTGGTGTCCTACTCGACCGACGCGGAGGCCACCACGGCGGCGTTCGCGCTGTCCGGCGGCCTCTACGTGACCGACCTGGCCGCCGCGCGCACCCGGCGGCTGGAGACGGCGGGCGCGGTCATCGACCCCCGGCTCTCCCCCGACGGCCGCCGGGTCGCCTACGTCACCGGCGGCGCCCTGCACGTCCACGACCTGTCCACCGGCGACGACCGCGTGCTCGCCACCCCCGAGTCGGAGACCGTCACGTACGGTCTGGCGGAGTTCATCGCCGCCGAGGAGATGAGCCGCATGCGCGGCCACTGGTGGTCGCCTTCCGGCGACGCCCTCCTGGTGGAGCGGGCCGACGAGGCGCCGGTCCACACCTGGCACATCGCCGACCCGGCCAACCCCGGCCGGCCCCCGGCCGTCCAGCGCTATCCCGCCGCCGGCACGCCCAACGCCGTGACCGAGCTGTTCGTGCTGGGGCTCGACGGGTCCAGGGTCGCGGTCCCGTACGAGCACGAATACCTCGCGGCGGCGGCGTGGGACTCCCACGCGCTGTCGATCGTGACGCTCTCCCGCGACCAGAAGACGATGCGCCTGCTCTCGGTCGACCCGGAGACCGGGAAGTCCACCCTCGTGCGCGAGGACACCGACCCGGCCTGGGTCGACGTCGTCTCCGGCGTGCCCGCCCACCTCGACGACGGCTCGCTGGTCTGGGTGGCCGCCGCCGACGGGGGCCACCGGCTGTTCGTCGGCGACCGCCCCGTCACCCCGCCCACCCTGCAGGTGCGCGCGGTGCTCGACGTCGACCACGACAGCGTGCTGTTCAGCGCCAGCGGCGACCCGACCGAGATCCAGCTGTGGACCTGGGACGGCCACTCGCTGCTGCCGGTCTCCACCCGGTCGGGCGTGTTCACCGGCCGGATGGCGGGCGGCGTCGGCGTGCTCACCGAGCAGAACCTCGACACCGAGGGCGTCTCCACCACCGTCGTGCGCCGCGACGGCGTGGCCGTCCCGATCCCCTCCTACGCCGAGCGTCCCGGTCTCGACCTGCGCGTCTCACTCGGCCGTTCCGGCCGTCGCGAGCTGGCGACCGCCGTAGTGCTGCCCTCCTGGCACGAGCCGGGCTCGCGGCGGCTGCCGGTCCTCATGGATCCGTACGGGGGCCCGCACGCCCAGCGGGTGCTCAACAGGCGCGGCGGCTACCTGGAGAGCCAGTGGTTCGCCGAGCAGGGGTTCGCCGTGGTCGTGGCCGACGGGCGGGGCACCCCGGGGCGCGGGCCCGCGTTCGAGCGGGAGGTGCTCGGCGACCTGGCCACGCCCGCGCTGGAGGACCAGGTCGACGCCCTTCATGGGGTCGCCGAGCAGTACCCCGACGACCTCGACCTGGAGAAGGTGGCGATCCGCGGATGGTCGTTCGGCGGCTTCCTGGCGGCGCTCGCGGTGCTGCGCAGGCCCGACGTGTTCCACGCGGCGGTGGCGGGGGCGCCGGTGACCGACTGGCGGCTGTACGACACCTGCTACACCGAGCGCTACCTCGGGCATCCCGACGAGCAGCCTGAGGTGTACGACACGTCGTCGCTGTTCGGCGACGCGGCCAAGCTGGAGCGGCCGCTGCTGCTCATCCACGGGCTGGCCGACGACAACGTGGTGGCGGCCCACACGCTGCGCCTGTCGTCGGCGCTGCTGGCGGCGGGCCGGCCGCACACCGTGCTGCCGTTGTCCGGCGTCACCCACATGACGCCGCAGGAGATCGTGGCGGAGAACCTGCTGCTGCTCCAGGTCGACTTCCTGAAGAAGTCGCTGCACCTGTAGCGGGATGACAGACCACGGTCTGATTCGGCCCTCCTGAAACCAGACCGTGGTCCGATGTGGCAGGGCGGGGCGTTCGGCCATCGTGATCGGCATGCTGAAGTCAATCGCGATGGCCCTGACGCTGGTTTTCTCGGGCGGCGCGCCCGCACAGGAGACGGCCTCACTCGACTGGGCCGCGTGCCCCGGCGACAAGATCGGCATGGAGTGCGCCGACCTGCGGGTGCCGGTCGACTGGTCCAAGCCCGAGGGGCGGCAAATCACGCTCAAGCTCGGCCGGCTCAAGGCCACCGGCCGGGCCGAGGGCTCCGCGCTCGTCGCCTACGGCGGCCCCGGCGCCCCCGGCATCGCCTACACCGAGCCGATCGTCGACACCTGGGCCGGGCTGCGCAAGCGGATGCACGTCGTGGTGTGGGACACCCGCGGCTACGGCGAGCAGTTCCGCGGCCGGAGCACGGGCCTGCCGTGCGTCTGGACCCGCGTCCCCATCCCTGCCGCGCCGCGCGACGACGCCGAGTGGGGGCGCCTGTCCGACACCAACCGCGGTCTCGCCGAGGCGTGCCGCCACAAGGACCCCGAGCTGTTCGCCAACATGAGCTCCGCCGACCACGCCCGTGACATGGAGGCGATCAGGAAGGCGCTCGGCGACGGCGGGCTCAACTACTACGGCGCCTCCTACGCCGGCTTCTACGGCCAGGCCTACGCCCGCCTCTTCCCCGGCCAGGTCCGCACCATGGTCCTCGACGGCACGTGGAACCACAGCCCGGCCGACTGGGGCAAGGAGGTGGAGGCGATGGCCAGGAGCAACGAGCGGTCGCTGACCCGCTTCTTCGACTGGTGCGCCACCGGCGGCTGCCGCGACGTCCCCCGCAAGTGGCGCTCGCTCGTCGCCGGGGCCGACCGCGAGCCGGTCCGCGCCGCCGACGGCGTCGCCTACACGGGCCGCGATCTGCGCTCGTTCGCCGTCTCCTCGGCTCGCCAGGGCCGCGCCGCCTGGCCGGGCCTGGCCGCGGCGATCCGCAAGGCCCACGGCGGCGACGCCTCGGCCTTCCTCCCCGCCCGCGGCGCCCGCTACCCCGACCAGGCCACCGGGGTCACCGAGTGCACCGACTGGCCGCGCCCCACGAGCCGGTCCGCCCTCGACGCCATGACCGCCCGCCTGCGCAAGGCCGCCCCCAACGCGGGCGCCGCCAACACCATGGCCACCGCGGGCCTGGCCTGCGTCGGCTGGCCCGTCCCCGTCACCAACCCGCCCGCCCCACTTCCCAAGACCCTCCCACCCCTCCTGGGCGCCGGCGCCTGGGGCGAGTCCGACGCGGTCACCCGAGCCATGAGCACGGTCCCAGGCAGCGTCACCATCACCCACGACGGCCCCGGCCACACCCTCTACACCTCCAACCCCTGCGCCCGCACCCACATCGACCGCTACCTCACCGACAAGACCCTGCCCCCGACCCCGGCGAAGTGCTGACCATCGTGAACGCGGATGCTCCGGCGGGCCGAGCGGGCCGTCAGACACGCATCGCAGACCGGCTCAGACCGGAGCGCGGTCCGAGGTGCCGTGCCAGCTTTGCCAGAGAGCGGCGTAGGAGCCGCCTTCCGCCACCAGCTCGTCATGGGAGCCCAGTTCGATGATCCGTCCGTCCTCCACCACCGCCACCCGGTCCGCGTCATGCGCGGTGTAGAGCCGGTGGGCGATGGCGATGACCGTGCGCCCGTCCAGCACCGCCGCCAGCGAGCGCTCCAGGTTCCTGGCGGCCCGCGGGTCGATCAGCGACGTGGCCTCGTCCAGCACCAGCGTGTGCGGGTCGGCGAGCACGAGCCTGGCCAGCGCGAGCTGCTGCGAGTGCGCGGGCGAGATCGCCAGTCCGCCCGAGCCGACCACCGTGTCCAGCCCGTCCGGCAGGCCGAGCACCCAGTCCAGGGCGTCCACGGCCGCGAGCGCCTCACGCACCGCCTCCTCGTCGGCGCCGGGCCTGGCGATCACGAGGTTGTCCCGCAGGGTGCCCTTGAACACGTGGTGCTCCTGGGTGACCAAGGCGACGTGCCCGCGCAGCTCGTCCAGCGGCAGGTCCACCAGCGGCACGCCGCCGACCGAGACGGTGCCGGCGCCGGGGCCGTGGATGCCGGCCAGCAACCTGCCGAGCGTCGACTTCCCCGCGCCCGACGGCCCCACCATGGCCAGCCGCTCGCCGGGCCGCACGGTCAGCGACACGTCGTGCAGCACGTCCCGCCCTTCCCGGTAGGCGTAGCGCACCTGGTCGGCACTCAGCAGCTCACCGGCGGGCCGGGCGCCGGAGGGCTCGCGGTCGTCGGGCACGTTCGCGACCCCGAGCAGCCGCGCCATGGCCGCCCCGCCCACCTGGAGTTCGTCGATCCACATGAGAAACCGGTCAAGCGGGTCGACGAGCTGCTGCGCGTAGAGCGCGGCGGAGGTGACCTGCGCCAGCGTCACCCACTCGGCGCTGTAGAGGAACCCGCCGACGAGCAGCGTCGCCACGAGCGGCACCACATAGCCCAGCTCCACCGAGGGAAACCAGACGGTGCGCAGCCCGAGCGTGTAGCGTTCGGCGGCGAACGAACCGGCGATGTCGCGGTCGGCCCGCTCGCGCCGCCGCCGCTCCAGGCCGAGCGCCTCCACGGCCCTGGCGCCCTCGACGGTCTCGGCCAGCCCTTCGGTCATCTCCGCGTACGCGGCGTTCTCGCGAAGATAGCCGTCCCTGGCCCGCCGGAGATACCAGCGGGTGGAGAAGAACAGCAGCGGCGCGGCCAGCAGCATCGGCAGCATGAGCAGCGGGCTGACCAGAACGATCGCGCCCATGGTGATGACGAACGTGACGACCGCGATCAGGGTTTCCGGCACCGCGTGCCGCACCGTCCTCGACAGCGAGTCGACGTCGCGCGACGTGCGGGTGAGCAGGTCGCCGGAGCCGGCCCGTTCCACCGTCGACAGCGGCAGGGCCAGCACCCTTTCGACGAACTCCTCGCGCAGCTCCGCCAGCACCTTCTCGCCCAGCCTGGCCGAGGCCAGCACCGCATACCTGACCAGCACGCCCTGCAGCAGCAGAAACCCCGCGACGCCGGCCGCGAACAGCACCACGTTCACCGCGACGCCTCGTTCGACGTCCTCCACCAGCATGCCGAGCTGCCACGGCACCACCAGCCCGGCGACGGCGGCGAGCGCGTGCAGGGCGAGGGCGGTGGCGAGCCGCCGCGGATACTTCAACGTCAACCGCCGCGCGTAGGCGCGCACCTGCTTCCGATCGGCGACCGGAAGAATCTCGCGGGCCATCCCCGTCACCCCTCCCCTCTCAGCTCGACATCCACTTCTCGTCCCACTCCCTGCCGGCCCCCACCCGATCCCTCGGACTCCCGGCCAGCCCTTCCACCCGATCCCTCAGACTCCCGGCCCGGCCTTCGTCCTAACCCACCCCATCCGGCCTCCGCCGAGGCCGAGGCCGGCCCCTGCCCTCACCCCGAGCCGCCCCGTCCCGGCTCCGCAGCCAACCTCCAGCCGTTCACCCGGAGTCACCCCGTCCCGCCTTCGCAGTCACCGCGCCCACCGCTCACGCGAGCCGACCCGCCCCGCCTTCGCCGTCGCCGCTCTCCCGTTCACCCGGAGCCACCCCGTCCCGCCTTCGCAGTCACCGCGCCCACCGCTCACGCGAGCCGACCCGCCCCGCCTTCGCAGTCACCGCTCCCGCCGTTGCACCCGGGGCCACCCCGTTCCATCTCCGCACTCACCGCTCCCCCGTTCACCCGGAGCCACCCCGTCCCGCCTTAGCAGTCACTGCTCCCGCCGTTCACGCGGGGCCGACCCGCCCTGCCTCCGCCGTCACTGCTCCCGCCGTGCACCCGGAGTCACTGGAGCCCATCTCCGCACTTACCGCTCCCCCCGTTCGCCCGATGCCGCCCTGTCCTGTCTCCGCTCTGCGTCGGGCTCCTCCTGCGGACACGTTGCCTCCCGATGTGCGACCCTTCGCCTCCCGGGGGCCGTGCCGCCCGCGCAGTCCTTGGTCGGGGGCCGTTTCTCCTCTTCGCCGCTGATCCCCTCAGGCCCACCTCTGGAGGTCCGAAACTCCGAAGGGTGCGGGATCTCGTCAGGTCTCCCCTCTCGTGACCGTGGCCGCGTATGCCGGGCAGGTGGTCAGGAGGTCGCGGTGGGTGCCCTCCGCCTGAACCCGGCCGTCCTCGACGTAGATCACGTGATCGACCCGGCCCAGCACCAGCGGGCTGGTCGTGCAGACCAGCGTGGCGCGGCCACGTCGCGCCGCCGCCAGCCGGTCGGCGATGCGCGCCTCGGTGTGGGCGTCGACGGCGCTGGTCGGCTCGACGAGGATGAGCACCTCGGGGTCCGCCAGCAGCGCCCGGGCGAGCCGGAGCCGCTGCTGCTGGCCGCCGGAGAACTCCCGCCCCGCCTCAGCCACCTGCGCGTCGAGCCCGCCGGGCAGCGCCTCGACGATGTCCTCCGCGCACGCCGCGTGCAGGGCCCGGCTGATCAACTCGGGGGTCGCGGTGCCGCGCACGTCCAGCTCGTCCCGGAGGGTCCCGGTGAACAGGCGGGCGCCGTTGTCCGCGACCAGGACGCGCGCCCGGACCTCCTCCACCGGCAGCGACGCCAGGTCGGCGGAGCCGAACGTGACGTCGCCGTCGGAGTAGCGGCCCAGCCGGTCGGCGATGGAGATGGCGTCCTCCGGCCGGGCCGCGGCGAGCGCGGTGAGAGAGCCGGGCTGCAGGGTGACACCACTGTGGCTGTCGCGCAGCACGCCGCCCGCGGTGCTGCCCGTGCCGCCGGTCACCTCCGGCTCGATCGACAGGATCCGCACCACCCGGCGGGCGGCGACGTGTCCCTTGGTGAGCCGGTCGGCCGCCTCGGTGATCGTGCGCATCGGCGCGACCAGGAACACCGCGTACGCGTAGAAGGTGACGAGCTGGCCGACGGTGATCCGGTCGTCGACGGCGAAGGCCGCGCCGACGCTGGTCACGAGCGCGATGAGCAGGCCGGGCAGCACGATCTGGGCGCCTTCGAGCAGCGACTCCACCCGGGCGACGCCGACGCCCGCGTGGCGGGCCCGCTGCGACTCCTCCCGGTAGCGCTCCGCGAACACCTGCTCGCCGCCGATGCCGCGGAGCACCCGCAGCCCGGCCACGATGTCGGCGGACCTGGTGGCCAGGTCGCCGGTCAGGTCGCGCTGATGTTTCTGCCTGCGGTGCAGGGGCCGCAGCAGCGGCCCGACGGCCGCCGTCATCACGGGCACGCCGATCAGCACCATGAGCCCGAGTACGGGCGAGGTCGAGATGAGGATCACGGTGACCGCGACGATCGCCACGACGGACCCGGTGCCGCGCAGCAGGATGTCCATGGAGCTGCCGATGTGCGCGATGTCGGAGTTGCCGACGCTGACCACCTCGCCGGTCGACAGGCGCTTCGACAGGGTGGCGCCGAGCCTGGCCGCCTGCCGGGTGGTGAGCTGGACCGTGCGGTAGGCGGCCGACAGCCAGTTGTAGACGGCGAACCGGTGCCGCATGATCCCGGTGAACGCCTGCACCAGCCCCAGCCCCAGCAAAATGCCCGACCAGGCGAGCAGCGCGCCGGTGTCCTTCAGCCTGAGCGCGTCGATGCCCATGCCGAGCGCGGCCGGGACCAGCGCCTGCGCCAGCCACCAGGTGGTGGCGAAGGCGATGCCGGCCAGGAGGGCGCGGCTCTGCCGCCGCGCGTTCCACCACAGATAGCGGAACGGGCTGCGGATGTCGGGCAGGCCGGGGTCGGCGTCAGGAAGGGAGCGCATAGCCAGTCAACAGTGGCAAAGTCCCTGGTTGATCGGCAATTGATTTATCCCGCAGCGTGTCGATCACCCGACGTTTCGTACAAGATGGGTCAGTCTGGGCGTGCCCCCTCACACCGACCTCAGGAGTACGCCACAATCGTCTCTCGTGGAGCACGGGTACACCAACAGCACGGTCGGAGACGGCGCTCTCGTCGTCAAGTGCTACCAGGGGCCCGACGCCGCCGTCCGGCTCCGGACGGAGGCGCGGTTCCTGCGGCGGCTGCGCAGACGGATGCCGGTGCCGAAGCTGCACGCGGTGACCGACACGAGCGTGAGCATGCACTACATCCCGGGCGTCCACGGTCAGGACCTGCTCGACGAGGGTCACCCTGTCGAGGTGCTCGCCGAGTGCGGTCGCGCGCTGTCCCGGCTGCACCGGATGGGGTTCGTGCACGGCGACTACGGGCCTCAGAACATGCTGTTCGACCCGGAGACGTTCAAGGCGGTGGCGATCCTCGACTGGGAGTGGGCGCATCCCGGCCGGCCGGTGGAGGATCTGGCGTGGTGCGAGTGGATCGTGCGCGCCCACCATCCGGAGCACGTTCCCCACCTGCGTCACTTCTTCGAGGCGTACGGGGGGCCGGTGCCGTCGTGGGAGGAGCGTCACGCGGCGATGCTCAACCGCTGCCGCAACCTGCTGGACTTCGCCGCGCGGTGGGAGCCGGGCGGCGAGGGCGAGAAGCTGTGGCGTCAGCGGATCGACGACACCGCCGACTGGGTCGCCTGACCGTTCCGGCCTCACCGGCCGCGGCAGCCGTCCGGCTCCGGCCCGGCTCATTCAGCCTTCCCTGGGCGTGACCACCGGCTCGCGAATCCCGAAGAGCGTTTCCAGGTCGGCGAGGAGCACGTCGCCTCGGGCGCGGGCCGCCTCGATGAGATCCCGGTGGAATCCCGTCAGCGAGAAGATCGCGAGCGTGGCGGCCGAGGTGTCGTGACCGTGCTGTGAGAGCAGCCCCGCGAGCATGTCCAACCGGTCGAGATCGGCCATGCCCCCCTTGGTGATCGTCGCCTTCGCCTCGCCGACGAGGCCGACGACCGCTCGCCCGCCTCGCTTGTCCAGCGCGATGACGTCGATCTCGTGCCTGGCCCGTCCCCTCCCGTCGTTGACCACGGTCGAGGTGATCTGACCTGCGGCGCCACGCAGCGCGGTGGCCGTCTGACCCCGCAGCCACCCCCTGGCGCACTCCTCGAAGTGCGGGCCGAGGATCCGGGAGTCGAAGGCGGGTCGCGCCCTGCGCCAGGCCTCCGCTCCCTGTCCGGTCTCCACCAGGTCGCGCTGCGGCACGGTGATCAGGTTGTGGAACCGTACGATGGGGTCGACCACGCTGATCACCGGACGGCGCTCCCACAACGGATCGCTGTCGTACCGCAGGTAACCCGCGGTGACCAGCGCCTCGATGGGGCAAGTCAGCGACGTACGCGACAGTTCAAGCAAGCCGCCGATCTTGCTGGGACTCGTCGCCCCACCGGCTACCGCGTTGATGATCGCGTAGTGCAGGGAGCTGCCGGTGAAGCGGGGATCCTCGCGGAGCAGATACTCGCTCTCGCTCTCCGAGAACAGCGCCTGGCTGGAGTCGAGAGCCGTGGCCGCGACCCAGTCGTCCACCTCCGCGAGAGACTGCGGCGGTGGCACGTTGGCCAGGTTGCGGTAACCCGGGGAGCCGCCGTAGACGGCGTGCACCCGCAGGGCCGCGTGCGGATCACCGATGCCCCAGTGGCGAGCCATGGTGGACAGTTGAACGGATGCAGCCGCAGGTCGACGGCGGCGCGACCTCGGAGCGCCTTGGTGCCGGACAACAGTTCGTTCATCACCGAGAGCGCCGAGCCGCATACGATCACCCGACCGCCCTCCGACCCCTCCCCCGCCTGCGACCGGTCATAGAGCAGTTGCAACAGGCCGGGCAGTTCCGGAGAGTGCGCCATCCAGTACGGCAACTCGTCGATCACCAGCAACCCACCCCGGCCCGCTGTCAACTCGATGGCCGTGGTCAGGAGGGTCTCCCAACCGGCGTCCGCCATGAGCCCGGGGTCGATGCCCGCGTACCGCGCGATCTCCGTCGCGAACCGCCGCCTGGCGAGGACCACGCCCTCTTCCACGACCGCCGTGACGTAGAGACCATGCGCGGTTTCGGCCAGGGCGCGCAGCAGGTAGCTCTTCCCCACCCGCCGCCTGCCGGACACCACGGCCAGCCGCAGCCGGCGATCCGGGTGTGCTCGAGAAAGCTGGTCAACGCCGACCATTCCATCTCGCGGGCCAGTACCCGCTGGGGCTTCTGCATCGTGTGCCACCTCATTTGTACGCTCTGAAACGTACTCATTAAGTCACGCGGCCCCATCGGCGATTTCGCCGACTTTACAGCTGGGCCCTTTTCCGGTTGACAAACGCGAGTCACACTCTGGTCATGTCAGAGGGGCTGCATGGCCGAGCCGCCGAGCTGGACGCCGTGCGGCTGCTGCTCGACGCGGCGCGGGCCGGCGACGGCGGCGCGCTGGTATTGGCGGGACCGCCGGGTATCGGCAAGACCGCCGTGCTCGGCCGGGCCGCGTCCATGGCCGGTGGGTTCGCCGTCCTGCGCGCCCGCGGGGTGCCGCAGGAGTCGCGGCTGGCCGGGTCCGGGCTGCACGCGCTGCTGCGGCCGGTGGCGCGGCTGGTCCGGTCGCCGGTGCTGGCGCGGGCGCTGCGGCGGGGCACGGCCGGGGACGGGATGGCGTTGCCCGCCGCGGTGCTGGAGTTCCTGGCCGAGCTGGCGGCGGCCGAGCCGGTGCTGGTGTGCGTGGACGATCTGCACCTGCTCGACGAAGTCAGCAGGGAGGCGCTGTGCTTCGCTGCCAGGAGGGTGGCGGGCGAGCGGATCGCCTTGCTGCTGGCGGTGCGGGACGCGGCCGGGCTGCCGGAGGACGTGCCCGTGCGGGTGCTGGAAGGGCTGGATCCCGCCGCGTGCCGGGCGCTCGCCCACGAGCTGGCGGCGGGCGCGCTCCCGGACGACCTGCGCACCTGCCTGGCGCGACTGGCCGGAGGCAACCCGCTGGCCTGGCGCGAGCTCGTCGGATCGCTGACGCCCGAGCAGCTCGCCGGGCTGGCCGCGCCGCCCACGGGCCTCCCGCCGGGCGGGCGTCTGCACCGCGCGCACGCCGAGCGGCTGGCCCGGCTCCCGGAAGCCACCCGGTTCCTGCTCCTCCTGCTCGCCGCCCATCCGGGGCTGAACGCCGAGACTCTCCGCCGGCGACCCGCCCAGGAGTCCGGCGCAGAGGCGCGGCTGCACCGCGAACTCCTGGCCGCCGGGCCGCCCGCCGTCCTGGCGCCGGCCGAGCGCGCGGGATTGATCAGGGCGGAGGGCGGGCGGTACGGGTTCGCGGACGAGACGGTGCGTGCCGTCGCCTACGCGGAGGCGCCGCCGGCCCGCAGGCGCGCGGCGCACGCCCTGCTGGGCAGGCTCCTCGACGGCGACCGGCACCGGCTCGCCCGCGCCTGGCACCGCGCGCACGCCCTGGACGGGCTGCCCGATCAGCTCGCCGCCGAGCTGGCCGCCGCCGCGTCCGCCGCCACCGCGCGGGGTTACCCGGGCAGGTCCGCCGCGTACGAGCACGCCGCCGAGCTGACCGGCGTCGAGGAGCGCAGGACGGAGTGGCTGGCCGCGGCCGCCCGCCACGCCTGGGTGTCCGGTGACGTGCCCCGGGCCAGGTGGCTGCTCGCGCAGCCGAGGCACCCTCTGGAGGGCCAGGCCCAGCTCATGCGCGGCAGGCTGGAGCTGTTGAGCGGTCACGCCGACAGCGCCAGGGACAAGCTGCTGACCGCCGCCTCCTGCCTGGTGCAGCGCGACCGGATCGACGGCGTCAAGGCGCTGCTGCACGCGGCCGAGGCCAGCTATCTGACCGGCGACATCCGTACCTTCCACGCCATCGCCGGGCAGGTCGCCCTGCTGCGCCGTCCCGACGACTGCGCGAACGCGCAGCTCATGTTCGAGTATCTGCAGGGGATCGCCGCCACGTTCAGCGGCGACCATCGCGCGGCGGCGGGGCCGCTGCGGCGGGTGGTGCGGCTCGCCCCGGCGGTGCGCAGCCCCGTCCCGCTGGTGTGGGCGTGCGTGGCGAGCCTGCTGCTGGGCGAGGACGCGACCGCGCTGGAGCTGTCGGCGCGCGCGGTCGACACGGCGCGCCGGCGCGGCGCGGTCACGCTCGTGCCGCAACTGCTGGAGTCGGTGGTGCAGGCGCACTTCTGGCTGGGCCGCTACCCGTCGGTGGCCGCGCACGCCGCGGAGGGGCTCCGGCTGGCCGAGGCGTCCGGCCAGCCCAACGCCGCCGCCCAGCATCTCGCCTGGCTGGCGCACGCCGACGCGGTGCAGGGCGACGCCGACGCCTGCCGCGACCGCGCCCACCGCGCGCTCGACCTGGCCGAGTCGCACGGCCTGGGCATCGCCGGCGCCCTCGGCACCTGGGCGCTGGCCCACCTCGACCTGGCCGCCGGCAGGCTCGCCGACTCCGCCGCCCGGCTGCGCGGGCACCGTGACAACGACCATGTCGTCGTACGGGTCATGGCCAGCCCGCACTTCATCGAGGCCGCGGCACGTACAGGCGACGACCGGCGCGCCACGGCGGCGCTGCGGGTGCTGGAGCGGTGGGCGGGGAGCACCAGCAGCCCGGACCGGCGCGCGCTCGTCGCGCGCTGCCGGGCGCTGCTCGCCGCGCCCGGCGAGGCGGGCGAGCGTTTCCAGGAGGCCCTGGAGCTGCACCGGCAGGGCGCGTGCCGGTTCGAGACGGCGCGCACCCAGCTCCTGTACGGGGGCGCGCTGCGCAGGGAACGCCGGCCGGGAGCCGCGCGGGAGCACCTGCACGGCGCGCTGGAGACGTTCGAGCGGCTGGGGGCGCGGCTGTGGAGCGAGCGGGCCCGCGCCGAGCTGCGCGCGGCCGGTGAGACCGTGGCCCGCCCGGCGCCCGGCGGCGGCCCCGAGCAGGTGCTGACGGCCCAGCAGCTGCGCATCGCCCGGCTGGTGGCGGAGGGCGCGACGAACCGGGAGGTGGCCGCCCAGCTCTTCCTCAGCCCGCGCACCGTCGACCATCATCTGCGCAACGTGTTCGCCAGGCTGGGCGTGCGGTCCCGGGTGGAGCTGGCGCGGCTGCTGTTCTGACACCGGCGATTCACGCGATGCGGGGACGCGCCGCCCGGTCTGACAATGGCGGCGTTCGCACCCCCCACAGATGGAGTTGCCGACGTGTATCCCCGCAACGCGATCGCCAGACTCGCCGTGGCCGCAGCCCTCGCCTGCGGCGCCCTCACCCTGGCCCAGCCGGCTAGCGCCGCCGGACCGTTCGAGCGCGGCCCGAACCCGACGGACTCCCTCCTGGAGGCGAGCCGCGGCCCGTTCAGCACCTCGGACCAGTCCGTGTCCTCGCTCGTGACCGGGTTCGGCGGCGGTCGCGTCTACTACCCGAACGACACCAGCCAGGGCACGTTCGGCGCGATCGCCATCTCGCCCGGCTACACCGCCTCCTGGTCGAGCCTGTCGTGGCTCGGCCCGCGGATCGCCTCGCACGGCTTCGTGGTCATCGGCATCGAGACCAACAGCCGCTACGACCAGCCGGCCAGCCGCGGCCGCCAGCTCCTGGCCGCGCTCGACTGGCTGGTGGAGGACAGCCCGACCGCCGTGCGCAGCCGCATCGACCCGTCGAGGCTGGCGGTGGCGGGCCACTCGATGGGCGGCGGCGGCAGCCTCGAAGCCGCCGACGACCGCCCCAGCCTGCAGGCGGCCGTGCCGCTGGCCCCGTGGAACCTGACCAAGAACTGGTCGGGCGTCCGCGTCCCCACGATGATCATCGGCGGTGAGAACGACTCGGTCGCCTCGGTCACCACCCACTCCCAGCCGTTCTACGAGAGCATCCCCGCCTCGTCGGAGAAGGCGTATCTGGAGCTGAACGGCGCCAGCCACTTCTTCCCGCAGACCACCAACACCACGATGGCCAAGTCGATGGTCGCCTGGCTGAAGCGCTTCGTGGACGACGACCTCCGCTACGACCCCTTCCTCTGCCCGGCCCCCCGGGGCACCGCCATCGAGGAGTATCGCGACACCTGCCCGCACAGCTGACCCGCTCTTCGACGGCCTCCCCACCCCGGGGAGGCCGTCAGGCCGGCCTGCGCTCCACGAGGTGCTCCGTGGCCGGTGCGGGCGAGCGGAGCACGGTCACCGCGACCACGAGGGCCGTCAGCAGCAGGGCGGCCGCGATGCCGAACGCCAGCCGGTAGCCGCCGGTGAGGGCCGCCGCGTCCGTCATGCCCCGGGCCAGCAGGTCTCCCGTGCGGGACGCGGCCATCGTGGACAGCACGGCCACGCCCAGCGCCATGCCGATCTGCTGGGTGGTGTTGAACAGGCCCGAGGCGAGCCCCGCGTCGTCGGCCCTGGCGGCCGACATGCCGAGCGTGGCCAGCGCGGGCAGCACCAGCCCGCCCCCGGCGATCAGCAGCATGGCCGGCAGCAGGTCGGTGACGTACGACGCCTGGACCGGCACCCGGGAGAGCCAGCCCATCGCGGCCATCAGCAGCGCCAGGCCGGCGATGAGCACGGCACGCGCCCCGAACCGCTCGTTCAGCCGTGCGGACAGGAACAGCGAGATCCCGCCGATCGCGACCGCCGCGGGCAGCATCGCCAGGCCCGTCTCCAGCGCGCTGTAGTCGAGGACCTTCTGCATGTAGAGCGCGACGAGGATCTGGAAGGCGAACATGGCCGAAAGGCCCAGCATCTGGGTCAGGTTCGCGCCGGAGACGTTGCGGGAGCGGAAGACGCGCAGCGGCATGAGCGGGGTGCGGGCCGTGGCCTGCCGGACGAAGAAGCCGGCCAGCAGGGCGACCGACAGCGCGCCCAGGCCCAGCGTGTGGGCCGCCGCCCAGCCGTACTCCTCGATCTTGATGACGGTGTAGATGCCCAGCATCAGGCCGCCGGTGACCAGCGCGGCGCCGAGGGCGTCGGCGCCCGCCGAGAGCCCCGTGCCGCGGTCGGCGGGCAGCACGCGGGCGGCCAGCGCGACGGTGGCCAGCCCGATCGGCAGGTTGATGAAGAAGATCCAGTGCCAGGAGAGCGCGTCGGTGAGCACGCCGCCGAGCACCTGGCCGATGGAGGCGCCGGCCGCGCCGGTGAAGCTGAACACGCCGATCGCCTTGGCCCGCTCGCCCGGCTCGGTGAACAGGGTGACCAGGATGCCGAGGACCACGGCCGCCGCCATGGCGCTGCTCGCGCCCTGCAGGAAGCGGGCGGCGACCAGCATGCCGGGCGTGGTGGCCAGGCCGGCGAGCAGTGACGCGACGGTGAAGAGGGTGTTGCCGGCCAGGAACATCGTCTTGCGGCCGATCAGGTCGCCCAGCCGCCCGGCGAGGAGCAACAGGCCGCCGAAGGGGATCAAGTAGGCGTTGACGGTCCAGCTCAGCCCGGCGGGCGTGAAGCCCAGGTCGTGCTGGATGGCCGGCATCGCGACGGTCACGATGCTGCCGTCGAGGATCGTCATCAGGCTCGCCGCGGACAGCACGATCAACGCGAGCCGGCGGTGCGGGGTGGGCGACATGGCCCCTCCTGTTCATGGGAAACAGGAGAGACCTTAACAGATAGTTTTGTTGTAGACGATCCTTTACAGAACTACTTTCGGGACTGCCTGGCCCTGCGCGCGCCGGGCGCGACCTCCACCGGGGTGGCGAGATGGCCCTCGGCCAGCCGCTTCATCGCCGACAGGAGCATCTCCCGCTCCTTCTCCGGCAGGGCGTCCAGCGCCTCCCGGTGCACGCCGTCCACGATCCGCTGGCTGTGGTGGGCGACCTCGGCGCCCTTCTCGGTGACCGCGATGATGCGGGCCCGCCGGTCGGTGCTGGAGGGGCGGCGCTCCGCCAGGCCCGCCTTCTCCAGGGCGTCGACGGTGACCACCATGGTCGTCTTGTCCATGTCGCCGATCTCGGCGAGCTGGATCTGCGTACGCTCCTCTTCCAGGGCGTGGACGAGCACGCAGTGCATACGCGCGGTCAGGCCGATCTCGGCCAGCGCGGCCGCCATCTTCGTACGCAGCACGTGACTGGTGTGGTCGAGCAGGAACGACAGGTCAGGCTCGGAGCGGCCCGGTGCCATGGCGGTCATGCCGCCAGCCTACTCAACCGTCCCGAACCGGATTATCCCCAACAGGAGCAGGAAAGGGCCGCGCGGTGGAACCGCGCGGCCCTTTCCGGAGAAGCGGGCTACTTGGCGTTGGCCTTGAGGTAGTCGCTGTTCATCTGGGCGATCGTGTCCAGCGGGATGCCCTTCGGGCAGACGGCCGTGCACTCGCCGGTGTTGGTGCAGCCGCCGAAGCCCTCGGCGTCCATCTGGTCCACCATGGCCTTGGCGCGGGACAGGCGCTCGGGCTGGCCCTGCGGGAGCAGGCTCAGGTGGGTGATCTTGGCCGCGGTGAAGAGGGACGCCGACCCGTTGGGGCAGGCCGCGACGCAGGCGCCGCAGCCGATGCAGGTGGCGGCGTCGAAGGCGGCGTCGGCGTCCTCCTTGCGGACGGGCACGCTGTGCGCGTCGGGGGCGGAGCCGGCCGGGACGGAGACGAATCCGCCGGCCTGGATGATGCGGTCGAAGGAGCTCCGGTCGACGACCAGGTCCTTGATCACGGGGAACGGCGCGGCCCGCCACGGCTCGATGGTGATGGTGGCGCCGTCCTCGAAGTGCCGCATGTGGAGCTGGCAGGTGGTGGTGGCCACCTGCTCGCCGTGCGCGACGCCGTTGATGACCATGCCGCACATGCCGCAGATACCCTCGCGGCAGTCGTGGTCGAAGGCGATCGGGTCGTCGCCTTCGAGGATGAGCCGCTCGTTCAGCACATCCAGCATTTCGAGGAAGGACATGTCGGGCGAAACATCCTCCACCCGATAAGTCACCATGCGTCCGCGGTCCTTGGGGCCGCTCTGACGCCAGACCTTCAGGGTCAGGTTCACTTGTAGCTCCGCTGGCTCATCTTGACGTACTCGTACTCGAGCGGCTCCTTGTGCAGCACCGGCGTGCCGTCCGGCGAGTGCTCCCACGCCGAGACGTGCGCGAAGTTCTCGTCGTCGCGCAGCGCCTCCCCGTCGGAGTCCTGCGACTCGGCCCGGAAGTGGCCGCCGCACGACTCGCTGCGCACCAGGGCGTCCAGGCACATGAGCTCGGCCAGGTCGAAGAAGTCGGCCACCCGGCCGGCCTTCTCCAGCGTCTGGTTCAGCTCCTCGGCGACGCCGGTGACCTTGACGTTCTCCCAGAACTCCTGGCGCAGCTCGGGGATGCGCTCCAGGGCCTTGCGCAGCGACTCCTCGGTGCGGTCCATGCCGCAGTAGTCCCACATGAGCTTGCCCAGCTCGCGGTGGAAGGAGTCGGGGGTGCGGGTGCCGTTCACCGACATCAGCCGGTCGATCTTCGTGCGCACCGCGACCTCGGCCGCCGCGACGGCCTCCTCGTCGACGTCACCGAACGGCCCGTCGGCCAGGTAGTCGCCGATCGTGGTGGGCAGCACGAAGTAGCCGTCGGCCAGGCCCTGCATCAGCGCGGACGCGCCGAGCCGGTTGGCGCCGTGGTCGGAGAAGTTGGCCTCGCCGATCACGAACAGGCCGGGGACCGTCGACTGCAGGTCGTAGTCCACCCACAGTCCGCCCATCGTGTAGTGGACGGCCGGGTAGATGCGCATCGGCGTCTCGTACGGGTTCTCGCCCGTGATGCGCTCGTACATCTCGAACAGGTTGCCGTACTTCTTCTCCACGGCGTCGCGGCCGAGCCGGCCGATGGCGTCGCGGAAGTCGAGGTAGACGCCCAGGCCGCCGGGTCCGACGCCGCGGCCCTCGTCGCAGACGTTCTTGGCGGCGCGGGAGGCGATGTCACGCGGGACCAGGTTGCCGAAGGCGGGGTAGATCCGCTCCAGGTAGTAGTCGCGCTCGGCGTCCGGGATGTCGCCGGGGGCGCGGGAGTCGTTCTTGCGCAGCGGCACCCACACGCGGCCGTCGTTGCGCAGCGACTCCGACATGAGCGTGAGCTTCGACTGGTGGTCGCCGGAGACCGGGATGCAGGTCGGGTGGATCTGCGTGTAGCAGGGGTTGGCGAAGTACGCGCCGCGCTCGTGCGCCCGCCAGATGGCGGTGGTGTTGCAGCCCTTGGCGTTCGTGGACAGGTAGAACACGTTGCCGTAGCCGCCGGTGGCGAGCACCACGGCGTCGGCGAAGTGCCGCTCGATGTCGCCGGTCACCATGTCGCGCACGATGACGCCGCGCGCCCGGCCGTCGGAGACGATCAGGTCGAGCATCTCGTGCCGGGTGAACATCTCGACGGTCCCGGCCGCGATCTGCCGTTCCAGCGCCTGGTAGGCGCCGAGCAGGAGCTGCTGGCCCGTCTGGCCGCGGGCGTAGAAGGTCCGCGACACCTGTGCGCCGCCGAACGAGCGGGTGTCGAGCAGACCGCCGTACTCGCGGGCGAACGGCACGCCCTGGGCCACGGCCTGGTCGATGATGTTCACCGAGACCTCGGCCAGGCGGTACACGTTCGACTCGCGGGCGCGGAAGTCGCCGCCCTTCACCGTGTCGTAGAACAGGCGGTAGATCGAGTCGCCGTCGCCGCGGTAGTTCTTGGCGGCGTTGATGCCGCCCTGGGCGGCGATGGAGTGGGCGCGCCGGGGCGAGTCCTGATAGCAGAACGACTTGACGTTGTAGCCGAGCTCGCCGAGCGTCGCGGCGGCGGAACCGCCGGCCAGGCCGGTGCCCACCACGATGACGTCGAGCTTGCGCTTGTTGGCGGGGTTGACCAGGCGGGCGCCGAACTTGCGCTTCTCCCACCGCTCCTCGATGGGACCGGCCGGTGCCTTGGTGTCGCGGATCTCCGCGCCTTCGACGAAATTCACTGGACCACTCCGAACGTGATGGCGAGCGGCGGCGCGAGGAAACCGATGACCAGGACGGCGGAGCCGAGCCCCGCGACCGCGCGCAGCGCCCTGTTCCTGTCGCGGTTGGCCACGCCGAGCGTCTGGAAGGCGCTCCAGATGCCGTGCCGCAGGTGCAGGCCGACCATGGCGACGGCGACGATGTAGAGAAGCGTCACGTACCACCGGGACGGGTCGAACCCGGCGATCATCCGGTCGGCCGGTGAGGAGTCGAAGCCCTTCGGGTTCACCACGCCGAAGGTCAGGTCGAGCAGGTGCCAGACCACGAAAAGCGCGATCGTGATGCCGCCGAACCGCATGATGTGCGTCGCGTACCCCTTGGCCTGCGACTTCTTCCTGGCCGCGTACTTCACCGGACGGGCCGCCGCCGCGCGGCGGGACAGCGAGATCGCGGCCCACATGTGCAGGACGACCGAGACCACGAGGACGATCTCGACGAGGGTGAGCAGGGTCCGGTACGGGGCGATCGGCTCCAGCAGGGTGCGCAGCGCGAGCGCGTACTCATTGAATGAGTCGCGGCCCGCGAAGATCTTGAGGTTGCCGAGCATGTGGCCGACGAGGAAGAGCACCATGACGGCCCCCGTGACGGCCATGACGGCTTTCTTGCCGTTGGACGAGGTCAGGAATCCGCCAGGCCTCTTGGCTCTGGGCTTCTCTTCACCCTTGGGGGGGATAACGGGCGCGGTGGCGGCGCCGCGCTCTATCGTGGCAGTCACGTTCATCGACGCTAGGTAGCCTGCGATGATCCGTCCAAGTCATGAGGGGCCTGGTTTCGATAGCCAGCGGCTATGATGTCTGGTTTGTACGGCATAAGCACGTTCACCGGGCTGGCCGGTTGCGAGGAAAATCACATGCAGTTCCAGCAGTTGGCGTACTTCGTCACCGTGTCCGAGACCAGGCACTTCACCCACGCGGCTGAGCGGATGCGGGTCGCGCAGCCGTCGCTCAGCAAGCAGATCAAGGCGCTGGAGCACGAGCTGGGCGCGCCGCTGTTCTCCCGGGCGCGCGGCAACGTCACGCTGACCCCGGCCGGGGAGGCGCTGCTGCCGCTGGCCCGCCGGATGCTGGCCGACGCCGACACCGCCAGGCAGGCGGTCGCCGAGCTGGCCGGGCTGCGCCGGGGCCAGGTGCGGCTGGGCGCGACGCCCTCGCTCTGCGCGGGGCTCATGGCCGACGCCCTGGCCCGCTTCCATCACTCGTACCCGGGGATCGGCCTGCTGGTCGAGGAGGGCGGCTCGCGCGACCTGGTGCGCGCGCTGGCGCGCGGCCAGCTCGACATGTCGCTGATCATCATGCCGCTGCAGCACGACGACCCGTCGCTGGTGACGGAGGAGATCCTGCGCGAGAACCTGGTCGTGGCCTCGCCCGCCGCCGAGCGGCCGCGCAAGCCGTACCTGCGCATCGACGAGCTGCGCGGCAGGCCGCTGGTGATGTTCAGGACCGGCTACGACCTGCGCGACGCGACGCTGGCGGCCTGCCGGCAGGCCGGGTTCGAGCCCCGGTTCGCGGTCCAGGGCGGTGAGATGGACGCGGTGCTGCGGTTCGTGGAGGCGGGGCTGGGCGTGGCCGTGGTGCCGTCGATGGTGCTCGACGGGCGGCCGGGGCTGGCCGGCACGCCGCTGGCGCCGCCCGGGCTGAGCCGGACCATCGCGCTGGCGCACCGCAAGGACGTGGAACCGATCAGGGCCGCGCAGGCGTTCCGGGCGACGCTTCTCTCTTACGTGATCGAAGCAGGGCAGGAAGGCACCCTTCCACAAGGGGTCGAGCTCATCGCAGAATGAGCAGCACGGCCTCAATCTGCGGAAGGGCGTGCGTGACCGCGACTCTGGACGAAACGCTGACGCTGCTCCTGGTGGAGGACGACGCGGGAGACGCGTTCCTCGTGGAGGAGTTGCTCATGCAGGCCGAGGCGCCGCCCAGGATCACCTGGGTGCGGAGCCTGGAGGAGACGAAGGCCCAGCTCGGCCCGCAGATCCAGTGCGTGCTCGTCGACCTCTCGCTGCCCGACGCGACCGGCCTGGAGGCGCTGCAGCACGTGCTGGACCTGGCGCCGCACGCCGCGGTGCTGGTGCTGACGGGGTTACGCGACGTTCACGTCGGGGTCGCGGCGGTGCAGGCGGGCGCCCAGGACTACCTGGTGAAGCAGGACGTCGACGCCCGGCTGCTGGCCAGGGCCATCCGCTACGCCATGGAGCGCAAGCGCGCCGACCTGGCCCAGCGCCGGCTGGTCGAGGCCGAGCTGACCGCCAAGGAGAACGCCCGCCTGGAGAACGGCCTGCTGCCCGTGCCGCTGCTGCGCACCCGCGAGCTGCGCCACGCCACCCGCTACCTGCCCGGCTCGCAGGGGCAGCGGCTGGCCGGCGACTTCCTGGACACGGTGCAGACGCCCGACGGCTCGGTCCACGTGATCGTCGGCGACGTGTGCGGCCACGGGCCCGACGAGGCCGCGCTCGGGGTGGCGCTGCGCATCGCCTGGCGCACCCTCGTCCTCGCCGGGCAGACCGGCGACCTGCTGCTGCGCACGCTCGACACGCTGCTGCGGGCCGAGCGCAGGGCCCCGGAGATCTTCACCACGCTCTGCATGGCCACGATCGCGCCCGACCTGGCGAGCGCCCGGATGCGGGTGGCCGGCCACCCGCCCCCGGTGCTGGTGCGCGACGGGGTGGTCGAAGTCGTCGAGGGCGCGCCGTCCGGCCCGCCGCTCGGCATCTTCCCGGACGCCCAGTGGGCGGTGCTCGACGTGCCGCTGGGCGAGCGCTGGTCGATGATGCTCTACACCGACGGGCTGATCGAGGCCGCCGTCGGCGGCGAGCTGCTCGGCGTGGAGGGGCTCGTCGAGCTGGTACGGCTGCACGGCGCGATCGACATCGACCGGCTCATCGGCGAGGTCGGGACTCTCAAGGACGACCTGGCGGCCGTGATCGTCAGCAGGGGCGAGACATGAGCATCAACCCGCTTCCCCCCGCCAAGCCGCCGACCGGCGTCGGCAGGGTGCCGATAGCGCGCTGGTTCGTCTTCGCCGGGGCGGCCACCGCGGCGGCGTTCCTGGCCGGCGTGGCGCTCATCATGCTGATGATCGCCCAGGCGCGCGAGCTGGACCCCAACCCGGAGGTGGCCGCGCAGATCGACCGGCTCAACGTCGCGCTCGTGGTGCTGTTCGTGGTGATCCTGGTCGCCGGTGTGGCGCTGGCGTTCATCGTGCGCTTCACCGTGCTCGACCCCATCGCCCGGCTGACCGAGCAGGTGCGCACGGTCGCGGGCGGCGACTTCGACCACCGGCTCGGCGTCGAGCGGCCCGCGGAGCTGGCCGAGCTGTCGAGCCACATCGACTCCATGCGCAGGCGCATCCTGTCGGCCTGGCGCACCGCCTCCGACCAGGCCGACGAGCTGCGCCGCTCCAACGGCGAGCTGGAGCAGTTCGCGTACGTGGCCAGCCACGACCTCCAGGAGCCGCTGCGCAAGGTGGCGAGCTTCACCCAGATGCTGGAGCAGCGGTACGAGAACGAGCTCGACGATCGGGCCAGGCAGTACATCCACTACGCGGTCGACGGCGCCAAGCGCATGCAGCTGCTCATCAACGACCTGCTCGACTTCTCCCGCGTGGGCCGGGTGGGCGGCGAGAAGGCGCCCATGGACAGCGGCGTGGCGGTGCGGGCGGCGCTGGACAACCTGTCGGCGGCCATCGAGGACGCCGGGGCCACGGTCACCACGGGCGAGCTGCCCCGGGTGACAGGCAGTCCGAGCCAGCTCACCCAGCTGTTCCAGAACCTCATCGAGAACGCGGTCAAGTTCCGCGGCGACGAGCCGCCGCACGTCCGGATCGAGGCGGTCGAGAGAGACGGCATGTGGGAGTTCAGCTGCTCCGACAACGGCATCGGCGTCGATCCCAAGTACGCCGACCGCATCTTCCTGATCTTCCAGCGGCTGCACCCGCGCGACGTCTACGCCGGCACCGGCATCGGCCTGGCGCTCTGCCGCAAGATCGTCGACTATCACGGCGGCCGGCTCTGGCTCGACGGCGACTCGGGCGAGACCGGCGGCCGCGGCACCACGTTCCGCTGGACGCTGCCCGCCGCCGGTGACGACGATGCCTGACTGGCGGCCTGTCGAGGTGCTCCTGGTGGAGGACGACCAGGGCGACGTGCTGATCACCCGGGAGGCGTTCGACCTCGGCAAGCTGCGCAACCGCCTGCACGTGGTGGGCGACGGCGAGCAGGCGATGGCGTTCCTGCGCCAGGAGGGGGCCCACGCGGGCGCGCCGAGGCCGGACCTCGTCCTGCTCGACCTCAACCTGCCCAGGAAGAGCGGCCTGGAGGTGCTCAGGGAGGTGAAGGCCGACCCGGTACTCAGGACGATCCCGGTGGTCGTCCTGACGACGTCGAAGGCCGAAGAGGACGTCGTCCGGAGTTACCGGCTGCACGCCAATGCATACGTGGCTAAACCCGTAGATTTTGGGCAATTCATAAGGGTTGTCCGTCAAATCGATAACTTTTTTGTGACTGTGGTGAAGTTGCCTTACCAGGGACAGCGCCCCTGACGGGATACGTGACAGGAATCACAGCGTGAGCAGGAGAAAGTGAGTGACCGTCCTCACAAATCGCGATGCGCTCGTCGTAACGTATGCCACACCAACTGCGCGCCCGCGCGGCATAGTCACCGCCGAACGCGCCTAGAAGAACGACCCGGACCCCAGGCGTGCGGGGTCCGCGGGAGGTGGAGAGGTCCGCGATGACCCAGACGACGCCCGATGCCCCAGCGAGAAAGCAGCGTGCCCAGGTCAAGGTGCGCACGCTGCGCACCGACCGGTGGTGGCTCACCCCGCTGCTGGTATTCCTCGGGCTCAGCTCATTTCTGATCTACGGTGTGTGGGCGATCCTCGACACGAGCAACTTCGCCGAACCCTACATCGCCCCCTTCGCCGCACCCTGTCTGACCACGCAGGAGGTCTGTGACGGCGCGCGGCTGTTCGGGTGGGCGCCCGTCGGCGACTGGTACGCGCTCCCGCCGGGGCTGCTGATCCTCGGCCTGCCGGGCGGGTTCCGGCTGACGTGCTACTACTACCGCAAGTCCTACTACCGCTCGTTCTGGCTGTCGCCCGCCGCGTGCGCGGTGCAGGAGCCGCACGGGAAGTACACCGGTGAGACCCGCTTCCCGCTGATCATGCAGAACATCCACCGCTACTTCTTCTACTTCGCGCTCCTGATCGGCGCCATCCTCACCTACGACGCCGTGCTGGCCGTCGTGCACAAGCCGATCGGCCTCGGCAGCTGGATCCTGATGCTCAACGCCGTGCTCATCCTCGGCTACACGCTCGGCTGCCACTCCTGCCGTCACATCACCGCGGGCCGGCTCAACCACTTCTCCCGTCACCCGCTCCGCTACCGGGCCTGGACCTTCGTCTCCAAGCTCAACGCCAAGCACCAGCAGTGGGCGTGGGCCTCGATGTTCTCCGTCATGGGCGCCGACCTCTACGTCCGCCTGGTGGCCAAGGGCATCATCGCCTTCCCGTTCGCGTAAGGATCAGTTCAAGTGGATAACTCGATCAACATCGAGCGTCACGAGTACGACGTGGTCGTCATCGGCGCGGGAGGCGCCGGGCTGCGTGCCGCCATCGAGGCCCGCCAGCAGGGCAAGCGCACGGCGATCGTGTGCAAGTCGCTGTTCGGCAAGGCCCACACCGTCATGGCCGAGGGCGGGGCCGCCGCCGCGATGGGGAACGTCAACTCCGACGACAACTGGATGGTGCACTTCCGCGACACCATGCGGGGCGGCAAGTTCCTCAACAACTGGCGGATGGCCGAGCTGCACGCGAAGGAGGCGCCGGACCGGGTCTGGGAGCTGGAGGCCTGGGGAGCGCTCTTCGACCGCACCAAGGACGGCAAGATCAGCCAGCGCAACTTCGGCGGCCACGAGTATCCCCGCCTGGCGCACGTCGGCGACCGCACCGGCCTGGAGATGATCCGCACGCTCCAGCAGCGCGTGGTGGCCCTCCAGCAGGAGGACCACGAGCAGCACGGCGACTACGAGGCCTACATCAAGGTCTTCCAGGAATGTACGGTCACGCGCCTGCTCAAGGACGGCGACCGGATCTCCGGGGCGTTCGGCTACTGGCGCGAGACCGGCAGCTTCGTCCTCTTCGACGCGCCCGCCGTGGTGCTGGCCACCGGCGGCATCGGCAAGTCCTACGTGGTCACCTCGAACTCCTGGGAGTACACCGGTGACGGTCACGCCCTGGCCCTGCTGGCCGGCGCGAACCTCATCAACATGGAGTTCATCCAGTTCCACCCCACCGGGATGGTCTGGCCGCCCTCCGTGCGCGGCATCCTCGTCACCGAGTCGGTCCGCGGCGACGGCGGCGTGCTGCGCAACTCCGACGGCGAGCGCTTCATGTTCAAGTACATCCCCGAGGTGTTCAAGGACAAGTACGCCACCACCGAGGAGGAGGGCGACCGCTGGTACACCGACCAGGCCAACAACCGCCGGCCTCCGGAGCTGCTCCCCCGTGACGAGGTGGCCAGGGCCATCAACGCCGAGGTGAAGGCGGGCCGCGGGTCCCCGCAGGGCGGCGTCTACCTGGACGTGTCCACCCGCCTCCCGGCCGAGGAGATCAAGCGGCGGCTGCCGTCGATGCACCACCAGTTCAAGGAGCTGGCCGACGTCGACATCACCGCCGAGCCCATGCAGGTGGGCCCGACCTGCCACTACATCATGGGCGGCGTCGAGGTCGACGCCGACACCGGCGGCGCGTCCGTACCCGGGCTGTTCGCGGCCGGCGAGGTGTCCGGCGGCATGCACGGCTCCAACCGGCTCGGCGGCAACTCGCTGTCGGACCTGCTGGTGTTCGGCCGGCGCGCGGGCGCCGGCGCCGCGGCCTACGTGGACGCGCTGCCCGCCCGGCCCAAGGTGGCCCAGGAGCAGGTGGACGCGGCCCGCACCGAGGCGCTGGCGCCGCTCGAGCGCTCCAGCGGCGAGAACCCGTACGAAGTGCACCACGAGCTCCAGCGGACCATGAACGAGCTGGCCGGCATCATCCGCAAGGCCGAGGAGCTGACCGAGGCGCTGGAGGTCGTGGAGAAGCTCAAGGAGCGCGTGCAGCTCGTCGGCGCGGGCGGCTCACGCATCTACAACCCCGGCTGGCACCTCGCGCTCGACCTGCGCAACATGGTCCTCGTGTCGGAGTGCGTGGCCAAGGCCGCGCTGATGCGCGAGGAGAGCCGCGGCGGCCACACCCGCGACGACCACCCGGGCATGCGGCCGGAGTGGCGGCGCAAGCTGCTGGTCTGCTCCACCGAGGACGGCGGGTCCATCACGGTCGAAGAACAGGAGCAGCCCGCGATGCGGGACGACCTGATCACTCTGTTCGACCGCGACGAGCTGAGCAAGTACCTCACCGACGACGAGATGGACGAGTTCGACAGGATCGCGCAATGAGTTACAAGGCGAAGTTCAGGATCTGGCGCGGTGAGAGCGGCGAGGGCAAGCTCGAGGACTTCACCGTCGAGGTGAACGAAGGCGAGGTCGTCCTCGACATCATCCACCGGCTCCAGGCGACCCAGGCCCCCGACCTGGCCGTGCGCTGGAACTGCAAGGCCGGCAAGTGCGGCTCCTGCTCGGTGGAGATCAACGGCAAGCCGCGGCTGAGCTGCATGACCCGCATGTCGACCTTCGCCGAGGACGAGACGATCACGGTGACGCCGATGCGCACCTTCCCCGTCATCAAGGACCTCGTCACCGACGTCTCGTACAACTACCAGAAGGCCAGGGAGGTGCCGTCCTTCACGCCCCCGGAGGGCGTGCGGCCGGGCGAGTACCGGATGCAGCAGGTCGATGTCGAGCGGTCCCAGGAGTTCCGCAAGTGCATCGAGTGCTTCATGTGCAACAACGTCTGCCACGTGGTCCGCGACCACGAGGAGAACAAGCCGGCCTTCTCCGGGCCCCGGTTCCTGATGCGGATCGCCGAGCTCGACATGCACCCGTACGACGTGGCGGACCGCAAGGAGTCGGCCCAGGAGGACCACGGGCTCGGCTACTGCAACATCACCAAGTGCTGCACCGAGGTGTGCCCCGAGCACATCAAGATCACCGACAACGCGCTGATCCCGATGAAGGAGCGCGTCGCCGACCGCAAGTACGACCCGCTGGTCTGGCTCGGCAGCAAGATCTTCAAACGCGCCAAGTAACACCCTCGGAAACGCGGCGGGCCTTGTTCCCGCCGCGTTTCCCATCTCCAGCACCGTCCTACCGGCAGTTGCCCGGAACACGCCGTACCCGCTGGGAACAGGCGCTCCGCCGGGAACGAGCCGCGCTCACCACGAACAACCCCTGCGCCGGAAACACGGCCTGTTCACGGCGAACGAGCCCCCACCGAGAACACTCCTCGCTGGGCGAGAACGGACACGCTCGCCCGAAACCGGCGCTAAGCCCGAAACCCGCCTTGCTCGCCGGGAAACGCCGCGCTCACCGCGAAAGAGCCTCCGCCGAGAACACGCTCTGCTCGCTGTGAACGGACACGCTCGCCCGAAACCCGCCTGCTCCCCGCGAACGAGCCCGCCGCCGGGAACACGCCGCGTTCGCCGCACTCAGCCCGGAACGAGGCGCTCGGCCGGAAACACGCCTTGCCGCCGTGAACAAGCCCTCGCTCGGAACCTGCCGCGCTCACCGTGAACGGACACACTCGACCCGGAACGCGCAGTGCTCGCCGCAGGCGCGTGTCAGCGGGGGTGGCGTCCGCGCTCGTCCGGACCGTGATCGTCGTCGGGGAAGCGCTGCACGATCGTACGGTCGAGGTCGGACGGCGGGTTGCCTGTCGTCCGCGGGCCGAACCAGGGCTCGGAGTCACCAGATTCGGCAGCCGAGGCCGGGCCCAGAGGCCGATCCGGGGTGTCCTCGTACGGGGCCGCGCCGCCCGGCGGGATGTCGGAGGACGGCGGCTCCGGCGCGATCAACGGCTCGAACGGCGCCCGGAGTTGTTCCCTCTCCGCTTCACCCGGCTGGTGACCATACGATTCCCTGGTCGCCTCACCCGGCTGGTGCCCCGACGAGTCCCTGCCCGCCTCACCCGGCTGGCGACCGTACGCGTCCTCGCCCGGCTGGTGACTGTACGAACCGTACTGGTCGGGAGCCAGGACGACGGGACCCTGCTCGGGCATGGGGGCGGGCGCGGTGTGGGGGGCGTTCGGGTCGTGGTAGACCGCGCCGTACTGGACCTGCCCGCTCGGGAACGTCTGGACGGGCACGAAGCTGATGATCGGCGCGTACGCGGTGCCGCCAGGGTAGCCGGGGGCCGCGACGCCCGCGGTGGCGTAGCCGGGCCCCGCCGGGTAGCCCTCGGCCTGGTGCGGGTACGGGCCGGGCTGCTGAGGATAGCCCCCGGGGTAGGCCCCGGCCTGCGGACCTGCCTTGCGCACGGCCGCGGCGTGAGCCATCCGGCGCAGCCGCCCCTCGAAGATCAGCACCGCGAACAACGCCAGCAGCACCATGATCAGCGCCGGGATGCTGAGCCGCTGGGTGAGACTGCGCTGGTCGTACTCCGGCGCCGCGTTGCGCACCTCCAGCTGCACCGTGTCGCTCTCGACGGAGGCGGCGTCGGTGGAGAGCGCGGGTGTCGGGGTGTCGGTGCCGGCCACGGTGGGCATCTGCACCGACTCTTCGGCCGACGACGTGACGGGGTCCGGCACCTCCTGCGGCGTCTCCTCCGGCAGTTGCTGCGGCGGCGGGGCCACCGACTGCGTGACCGGCGCCGGGTCGGGGGCCTTGGTCGTCTTGGTCTTCGTCGGCTCGGGAGCCTTGGTCGTCTTGGTGGGCTTCGCGGTGACCGTCTTGGTGATCGTGGTCTCGGGCTGCTCCGGCTCCGGGGTCGGGGTCGGGAGCGTGGTGGTGATCGTCACGGTGGTCTGCGGCGGGCACTCCTGCCCGACGTCACACGGCTCCACCGGGTCCAGCGCCGTAGCCGAAGCCGTCGCGCCCGCGCCGACGAACGGGATGACCCCGATGCCGGTTAACCCGATAGCGAGCACCATGGCGGAGACGGCCGTCGCTCGTTTGCGTGCCACCTGTGCCCTCCGCGATTGGCGAATCCACGGTCAAGGGAATACTAGTCGGGTCAAAGGAACAGTAAAGACGGATCTAGAATACCTTTCTCCGCATACGCCGGGCCTGTGCCTTGGCGACTGCCCAGAGTCCCACGAGCAACACCCCGATCCCGCCCGCCACGTACGGCAACCCGCCGACCCCGGCCAGCGGATTCGTCCTCTCCGCGGCTCGTACACTCACCTGCGCCCCGTCGACGGTCCTCGGCAGCGGCGCCCCGGGAACCACCTCCTGCGCGGCCTCGACCGGCGGCGGAGCCACCTCGGGCAGCTTCACCTCGCCATGCTGATGCGTCCGATCCGGAGCCGCGGGCCACTCGCCCGCCCCGTCCTCCAGCGAAGGCTCCTGAAGCTCGGCCCCCCACCCGTGCTCCTCCGCGCCCTTACCGGCCTCACGCCCGCGCTCCTCCGCGCCCTTACCGGCCTCACGCCCGCGCTCCTCCG
>NZ_JBITHT010000008.1:144995-353777 GCF_044458265.1 Nonomuraea sp. NPDC050478
TCCGCGCCCTTACCGGCCTCACGCCCGCGCTCCTCCGCGCCCTTACCGATCTCACGCCCGCGCTCCTCCGCGCCCTTACCGGCCTCACGCCCGCGCTCCTCCGCGCCCTTACCGATCTCACGCCCGCGCTCCTCCGCGCCCTTACCGGCCTCACGCCCGCGCTCTCCCCAGCCCTTACCGGCCCGCCCGTGCTCCTCCCGGCCCTTACCGGCCTCAGGCCGTCCGGACCGGTCACGCGACTCCACCGCCTTCGCACCGCCCCGCTGGTCCCCAGGCTGACGCGCCGACTCGGCGTCGTTCACCCGACCAGGCTCGACCGGACGGCCCAGGTCCCCGAGTTCAGGCGCCGACTCCGCGCCAGGCGCCCCCCGGCCAGACCCTTGCTCACCTCGCCCGGCCGCGCGATCCTCCCGAGCCCCAGGCTGACGCGCCGGCCCGGCCATATGCGCTCGATCCGGCTCCGCCGCGCGGCCCAAGCCCTCGGGAGCACCCGCCGACTCGTCGTCAGGCACCTCCCAGCCGATCTCCCACGCACCTCGCCCGGCCGCGCCATCTTCCCCGCCCCTGGGCTCACGCGCCGACCCGGCGTCACGCGCTCCACCGAACTCGGCCGCGCGACCGAAACCTTCACGGTCACGCACGCGACGAGGCTCGGCCACGTGACCCTCGCGGTCACGCACGTGACCAGGCTCGGCCACGTGACCCTCGCGGTCACGCGCCGACCTCTCCCAGCCAGTCCCCCGCTCAGGTCGCCAGGCCGCCCTGTCCTCCCCGTACTCGGGCCGGCGCGCCGGCTCGGCGGCGCGCATCCGCCGCCGGTCGCCGGGCCACTCCTGCCACGTCTCGCGCCGCGCGCGCTCGCCCGCCTCCCAGTGGCCGAACTCCCGCTCTTCGACGGCGCGCGGGTCCCGCGACTCATCCCACGGGTCCGGGACGGGGGCCGCGGGGCCGTTCATGGTGGAGGATTCATCGGCGACGGAAGTGGTGGCGGTGCGCAGGATGGTCGTCAGGCCGCCGTCCCCCTCACGCAGCCGGGCCACCGCCGCCACCTCCACCTCCTCGGCGCCCGACGGCACGGACAGCACCACCTGTACGGCCTTCTCCGACGAGACGTCCCCCAAGTGGCACGCCTGCGCCCCGGGCACCGCCACCCCGACGGGCGCGGTCAGCGCGCGGGCGGCCAGCGCCCGGGCGGTGATCTCCGCGCCCCCGGGGTCGGGCGTGTCGGATGGAGGGACATGACGAGCACAGGACAGCCCGGTGAGCGAGTGCACGGGCGTCGCCGCCACCGCCAGGCTGGCGTCCTCGGCCATGCCGCTCAGCCGCACCTCGTACCGGAGCACGTCGCCTGTCCTGATCCACCTGACCATGCCGGCGGGATCATCCACCCGTTCCAGCACCATGGCCACGCCCGCCGCTGCCGCGGGCACGACCGGGGCCGCCACCAGGGCCAGGACCCCGGCCACCATCCAGCCACGGTTCATCGTGACGCCTCCCCCAGACGCGACGAAATAACGCTTAGTAATCGTTATGTCACTGAGAGCGACGTCTCAATCCTGTGCGAGGAGTTTCTCCACCGCCTCCATCAGAGGCAGGTCCGCTGCCAGCCAGGCCACGTCGTAGTACTCCCCGGGTTCCAGCCACCGCAACGCCAGATGCTCACGGGCCTGCGGCGTGCCCGAGGCGACGCGGGCCAGCCAGGCGCGCATCACGTAGCCGCCGGTGGACAGCGGCCAGTCGCCGCCCACCCGCTCGCCCACCTCGATCTCCACGCCGAGCTCCTCGCGGCACTCCCGTACGAGGGCCTCGATCTCGCCCTCCCCGGGATCCACCTTCCCGCCGGGGAACTCCCACCCGCCCATCAGCGCCGGCGGCTCGGCCCGCTGCGCGGCCAGCACCCGACCGCCCGGCCCGACGATCACCGCGGCCACCACGATCACCGTCATAGCGCGGGATCCCCCAGCTTGGCGAGCTGGCCCTGCACGTCGGGGTTCTGCAGCGGCCGGGTGAAGCCCACGATCTTGTCGCGGCCCTCGTAACTGGTCACCTTGATCGGCCCGCACAGGCGGCAGCGCGCCTCCACCATCTTGCCCTTCGACACGACCAGCCCGACGTGCCCCGGCCGATCCGGTCCCGTGCCCGGCCCCGAGTCGAAGAACACCAGGTCGCCCGGCTGCTCGTCGCCCTGCTGGATCTTCACCCCGAACGGCCACTGCCCGAACGTGGTGCGCGGGATCGACAGCCCCGCGTGCCGGTACGCGGCGTAGATGATGCCCGAGCAGTCGAACGCGTCCGGCCCGGTGCCGCCCCAGAGGTACGGCTTGCCGCGCTGGTCCAGCGCGAAGCCGAGAATCTTGGCCACCACGTCGCTGGGCGCGGCCTCGACCAGCGGCTCGTCACACGCGTCGTCAGCCTCCGGCGGCACCTCGACCTCCCCGGACTCGGCGTACTTGCGGGCGATCTCCTCGACCTGGTCGACGTACCACCAGGCGCGGTTGTAGACGAACAGCGCCCGCCGCACGTTCTCCGGGGCGCCGTTGCGCTTGAGCATCTTGGCCGCCCCGAGGATCGCGTCGGCCGGGTTGTAGACGTCGCCGACGCCGTCACCGTCGCCGTCGGAGGCGTAACCGTTGAACCGCGACGACACCGGGATCCTGGCCTTGCCGCCCCACGTGCTGATCAGGAACTGCATCGGCCCGGCCGCCCCGGCGTAGTTGGTGCCGCTCTTCACCCCCGGCAGGGTGGACCGGCCATGATCGGTCTCACGCTTGCCCACGGCGGCCAGGATCGTCCACTGGACCCCTAACTTCTCCCCGTGCTCCTTGTACAGCTTCAGGTATTCGGACGGGATGTCGGCCGCGGCCGAGTCGGACGCCTCCTGCACGCCGGCGCCGTCGTCGGTGCAGTCGGGCAGTTCGCCGCCGGAGCCGATGATCGAGGGGATCGAGGTCATCAGCATCGGCGAGATGATGGCCAGGAGCAGCACGAGCACCCCGGCGACGACGGCCGCGACGACGGCCCGGGTCCGGTTCACCCCTGGGTGTCCCCCTCCTGGCCCTCGCTGGCCGGCTGGAGGTCGAACACGCGCCAGTCGGAGCCGAGCTGGCTGACCGTGACCGCGTAGTCCCCTGACAGTTGCCGGGTGCCGCTCTTCGCGGTGATCTGCTGCGTTCCGGAGACCACGAACACGATGGACGCCTTCTCGATCTGCCTGATTTCCCGGAGTTTCGCCGTGGCCGTGGAGACCACCTGGTCGGCGCGGTTCTGCTCCACGGTGCCGGGCGAGGTGAGGGTACGGGCGAGCACGTTGCCCAGGTCGGCCGTGGTGTAGCGGCGCACCCGGGCCGCGTACGCGGCCGGATCCTCGTCATGGCGGAACGTCGCGTACTCGGCCGTGAACCGCTCGGCCAGATCGGCGGCGGCGGCCAGTTGCTCCTTCGACATGGGCAGGTAGGCGTAGACGTCGAACGGCGCGCCGCTGGCGGTCGCCAGCGGCGTGGCCGGGATGACGGGCGAGGTGGTGATACGGGGCGCGGCCCGCTCCTCGGCGGCGGGCTCGCGGGAGTCCGGCCACATGGTCAGGTAGAGGCCGACGGCGGCGACCACCACCACGATGGCGGCGAAGACCAGCCCTCGCCTGTCACCCGGCTGCGCCACGGTCTAGTCCTTGTCGGGGTTGGTGGGGTTGAGCCAGAAGGGCACCTCGGGCTCGCTCCTGCGCGAGCTGCTGCCCCACAGCGGCGGCGGCTCGGAGCCGCGCCGGTCGGAGTCGGAGCGGTCGAAGAACCCGCCTCCCGAGCCGCCCCCGAAGACGCGGCCGTCGGGATTGCGGCCGAAGACGCCGCCGGAGGAGCCGTTGTCGCTCCACCGGGAGCGCCCGGACCGCGACCCGCCGGACCGCGACCCGCCGCCGAACAACGACCCACCAGAACCGGAACCGCCACCGGACCCGCCGAACCGCGACCGACCCGACCCGGAACCGCCCGATCCGCCTGATCCGCCTGATCCGCCGAACAACGACCCGCCGCCGGACCGCGACCGGCCCGATCCGGAACCCCCGGACCGTGAGCCACCGGACCCGCCAGAGCCACCCGACCCGCCGAAGCGCGAGCGCGAACCGCTCGACGAGGCCCCGCCGCGCGGCGCCCAGCCACCACCGGCACCGCCGAACCAACCGCCCCCGCCGGACGCACCCGAGCCGGCGGACCCACCGGCGCCACCGCCTCCGGACCCGCCGGAAACCCGGGGGCCGCCCGAGCCGGAGCCGCCCGAGCCCCGGGGACCACCGGCCGCCCGGGCTCCGCCCGCACCGGCGCCCGACCGCACGGGACCGCGCCCGGCAGCGCCGCCCCGCCCGTTCGCCCCGTTCAGGTTGAGCGGCGGCGCGTCGCCCTTGCGCGCCTCGGGCACGCCCCTGCCGACGCCCTTGGCGCCCTGCTGCTCCTTGTCCAGCGGCGCGGGCACGCGCACGCCCGAGGCGCCCTCGCCCTCCTCGCCCCTGGCCCGCCCCTGGGCGACCCCGGCGGCGGCCGCGCCGGCCACCCCTCCGGACGCCGCGGCCGTGATGAGCGGCTCGGCCTTGCGCACTCCCCAGCGCCCGATCCGCGCCGACGCCACCGGCGGCAGCACGTTCGCCGAGCGCTCCAAGGTCCGCGAGCTGGCCGCGTCGCCGAGCATCCGGGTGGCGAGCGTGTGCCCGTTGATCGAGGCGAACAGGTGCTGGAACGGTCTGCGGTAGAAGAACACCGCGATCGTCAGCAACGCCATGAACAGGATCTGCAGCCCCCACGGCATCGCCGTCGAGATGATCAGCGCGTACCCGTACACGAGCACCCCGAGCACGAGCGCCAGCACGGCCTGCCGGAGCAGCGTGCCGACGAGCATCTCCACCCAGCGCATGGCGATGATCCGCCCGCTGCCCGGATGCACGCCGATGAGCAGGAACACCGGCCCGAGTATCAGCAACAGCAGGAAGCCCACCTTCAGCACCAGCAGCGACACCGCCACCAGGAAGATGAGCACCCCGGCCACCATGGCGGCGATCAGCGCCCCGATGGCCACGCCGAGCCGGCTCGTCCAGTCACGGCCGGAGAAGATGAAGTAGCGCGAGTCGTTTCTCAGCTTGTCGGCGACCTCGGCGTACTTCGCCTGGTGGGCGCCCACGTCGGGAGCAGGATTCTCGGCCGTCGCGGCCGGGATGGACTGGGTCTCCAGCATGACCCGGCCGAAGTCGCGCACGATCGGCTGGTTGGGGTCGGCGGTGCCGAACATGCCCATCAGCCACGGCTTGCACACCAGCGTGGACCAGAGCGCGTCGGCGTTCTGGTCGACGCCGGGCGTGCCGTTCTGCCCGAAGCCGCCGGCCCGCACCTGGGGGTTGGTCTCGCCGGGCGGCGGGAGGCAGGACGCACCGCCCGCGCCGGGCAGGCCGGAGAAGGCGGAGTTGACCACTTCGCCGGTCTTGTCCGTGACGACCTTGCCCAGCCCGGTGAAGTCCTGCGGCCGGCTGAGGAACCAGGTCGCGACCGTGACCGCGAGCACCATCCAGATCACGCCCTCGGCGGTGGTGGTGGCCCGCTTGCGGATCAGCCCGTACCAGGCGAGCCAGATCGCGCCGAGGATGACGACCGGCTGGAGATACGGCCAGTACATGGCCTGCGACAGGTTCGTGACGATGTCGTCGACCACGTCCTTGATCGCCTGGAGCGGTCCCTCGGTGGCCGCGGCCTGGTACGTCGTGATGGTCAGCCGGTCGATGGCCTTGGCCCACAGGAAGATCGTGTTGGCCCAGGAGTTGCCGAGCACGGCGGCGATGTCGGAGCAGCCCAGCTCGTGCGTGTGCCAGAACTGCCCGGACATGCCGAACTGGCCGTAGTTGGTGACGGGCTGCGCCGCGCCGCCCTCGGGGACCGGTGGCTGGATCATGCCGTCGACGCCGCTGCCGATCACCTCGGGCGCGAGCTCGCCCGACAGGTCGCAGGGCGCGGCCGCGGCCGGCGACGTGGCGCCGATCACGACGGGCACCACGACGAAGCCGAGCAGCACCGTCACCACGGCGAGCGCCCACCGCCTGGGTAGCCGGATCTTCATGACCGCACCTCCTGCGCCCTGCCGATGCCCCCCTGAAGATCATCATGCCCGTCGCCGTCGGGTTTGTCGTGCGTCGGGTTCGTGTCGAGCCAACGGAGAAGTTCCTCCGAGATGAGGTCCACCCCGATGCGGCCCGCCCTGCCGTCCAGATCGCGGAACACGCACTCCCCGTTGCCCAGCGAGCGGAGCACGGCCTTGTGCTCCTCCAGGGGCTCCACCCCGAGCAGTGACATCACGTGGTCGACCTCCACCCGTTCGGTCGACCGGAAGGCGAACACGGACGACAGGCAGTTCGTCACCTGCTCGTTGAGCAGGTCGCCCGCGTTCTGGCTGACGAGCACCAGCGCGGTGTTGCGGGAGCGGCCCATCCGGCTGACCTCGGGCACCAGCTTCGCGCCCTCGGGCGTGGAGGTGATGGCCCACGCCTCGTCCAGGAAGATGGCCTTGGGCGCGCGCCGGTCGAGCCCGTTCATCAGCCGCCGGGCGAACTGGGACACCAGGTAGAGCAGCGCCACCGAGAGCCGCTGCTCGTAGGAGTAGTCGTCCCTGGTCGTGGCCACGTCCGGCAGGGTCAGCCCGCCGAGCGTGAACACGGTGGTCCAGCCCTCGCTGTCGATCTGGTCGCCGCCTGACGGGTCGAAGCAGAGCCTGGCCAGGTGCATCTCGGACATCGAGCGCAGCACCGCGCCGAGGTTCTTCGACGCGGCGTCCTCGGCCCGCTCCAGGTGGTCGACAACCTTGCCGAGCGACGGGTCCGGTTGGTTGGACACCGCCGCCACCGCCTGGATCATGGCCGACTCGCGCTCCTCCGACATGCGCGGCAGCAGCAGCCGGAGCGTCTCGGTGGCCATCGTCTTCTTGGCCGCGATGTCGTCGCCGAACGAGAACGGGTCGAGCAGGCCGGGCGCGGCCGCCCCGAGCGGGATGATCCGCGCCTTGCGGCCCCGCTTGTCGAGCAGCCGCACCAGCGACTCGGCGTCGCCCTTCGGGTCGATCACCGCCACCGTGACGCCGCGCAGCGCCATCTGGTAGATCATCAGCAGCGCGAGCGTGGTCTTGCCGCCGCCCGGCTCGCCGGTGATCGCGATCGCCGTGGGCCGGTTGCGGCTCGCGGCCAGCAGCGGGTCGAAGTGGACGATGCTGCGGGCCCGGCCGACGGTCTCGCCGATGTAGGGGCCCAGCCAGCCCTCGCCGTCGTGTTCGAGCCGGTCACCGAGATCGACGGTCGCCGTGGCCATGCCGCCCGCGATCGTCCGCAGCGGCTGCCGCTGGGCATAGGCGTTGATCTTGACCCGCTCGCCCGGCAGCGACTCGCAGAACAGGGAGAACTGGTCGCCCGTCGAGTTCACCACGTCGATGCCCATGTCGCGGTAGTGCTCGACGACCGCCTCCACCCGCTGCACGCAGATGTCCTCGGTCGGGGCCGAAACGATCAGCCGGTGCCACCCGTACACGAACGGCAGCCGCTCCTTGGTGATGCCGTGCTCCAGCATCCGGGCCGCGTCGATCTGCTCCGCCAGCGCCAGCGGCGCCTCCGCGCCCGCCTCGCGGATGTGGATGTCCATGTCGCGGGCGTGCGCCAGCTTGCGCGCCACGTCGCGGGACGCCTTCACCGGCGGGATCAGCCGCATCCTGGACGAGATCTCCACCGGGAACGGCAACTGGTCGGCGAAGTGCATCCACGGCTCGCCGTCGGGGAACGGCATCAGGTCGGGGAACCGCGCGAACGACAGGTGGGCCACGTACGAGTCGCCCTGCGGCTGCACGACGCGCAGCAGCGACCGGCCGTTGTGGATCTCCCCCTCGACCAGCGCCTCGATCTCGCCCTTGCCCCAGCGCCGCTTCGGGCTGGCCGACGGCGGCCCGTCGGCGAGCCCGCCCGCCGCCGCGTGCTGGAACAACCACGCCACCTCCGTGGAGGTGGCGTGCCTGGCGTAGAGGGCGCTGGAGGCGAGTGCCCGCCCGAGCCGTTCGGCCTGTTCGGTCCAGCGCGTGATCTCGCCGTCCGGCACGTGGTCGTCATCCAGGCCCAGCACCTTCTCCGTACGCTGGTAGAACCCGAGAAGCTGGGCCAGCGCGCCCGCGCCGAGTTGCTTGCCCCGCGCCCCTAGCCGGACCCCGAGATAGACCTCCTTGGTCCAGAAGTCCTTGGCCCAGACGTGGCGGTACATCTCCTCCAGGTAGTCGCGCCACCCAGGCCCCTCGTCGGAGGTGCCGTTGAGCGCCATCGCCCACTCGGCCGCCGGGTAGGCCCGATGCGCCACCCGCAGGTGCACCTCGGCGTCGGGCATCCTGATCGCGGCCAGCGCGATCGTGATGTTGGTGGCCAGCGCCTCGCGCTCCTCCGGCGTGACGAACTCGTAGCTGACCGTCGGAAGGCGGAAGTACGCCCACGCGCACGTGTCCGTGAGCAGGATGCGGTCGTCGAAGAAGCGGACGGCCAGGCGCTGCTGC
This sequence comes from Nonomuraea sp. NPDC050478, assembly GCF_044458265.1. Taxonomy (NCBI): domain Bacteria; kingdom Bacillati; phylum Actinomycetota; class Actinomycetes; order Streptosporangiales; family Streptosporangiaceae; genus Nonomuraea; species Nonomuraea sp. NPDC050478. The sequence goes on from NZ_JBITHT010000008.1 coordinate 153,540, forward strand.
GCACGGGACGCCCTGCTCATGCCGCCCCCTCAGCGCATGAACGGGCCAGACCTGCTCGGATGTTCACTTAACGCTCACCGATTCTCGTGCCCGGGGGGTCACTCGCCAACTCCTCTTCGCTAGGTCGGATCCTCTGTGCCGCGAAGCCTGCGACCACGACCCCCGCGAGCGCCAGGTACGCCCTCCTGCCGGCCGTGCGCAACCGCCCGGGATCCACGACCTCCACCCCGCCGGGGGCCAGGTCGTCCTCCCAGGGCACCCTGACGATGGCCCGGCACCTGCCGCTGGCCACCGCCTCCGCCTGCTCGACGTCCGGCATCGAACGCCTGCTCACCCCGTTGACCACCATGACCGCGCGCCGCCTCAGGTCGGCGCAGCCATGGCCGTCGAGCCACTCGTACGTCATCCCGACCGCCTCGGGCGCCTCCTCGCTGGCGGGCACCACGAGCACGAGCTGGTCCGCGTACGGGAGCACGCGTGCGGCCAGCGCGGCGGCCGGGTCGATCACGGTCAGCTTGTAGTGCCGGTCGAGCAGGGCCAGGGCGTCGCCCAGCCGGTCGTCCGAGAAGAGACTGCGGTCGGCCAACCGCTGCTCGGCCTCCGCGTCGCCGTCGGCGCCCACCACCTCCAGGCCCGAGGAGGTGCGGGTGGTGTAGCCGCGCATCCTCAGGTAGCCGCCGACCTGGGGCAGCCCGGCCAGCAGCGACGTCAGCGTCTCGGGCGTCTCCGGCTCGATCCTGCTGCTCAGCGTGCTCGCGCCGCTGCTGGCGTCGACGGCCACCACGCGGTCGTCGCGGTAGTGGGCCAGCGTGTGACCCAGCATCAGCGCCGTGGTGCTCTGACCCGCGCCGCCCGTGCAGCCGAGCACCACGATCCGGCGGCTGCCGCTGAACACGCTCCTGGCCCGCGCCTCGTCGATCTCGGACCCGTCGCCGCGCACCCCGTTCCCGCCGACCACGACCCGCGCGACCCGCCGCCACCCGCCGGAGTCCCGCCCCACGACGGACTCGACCCGCCGCACCCTGGCCTCCCCCGCCCGAGGCCCCGGCACGATCACCCCATCAGCACCCTCGACATCCTGCCTACCCCCATCACCCCGAACGTCCCGCACCCCACCATCGCGCAGCTCCCGCCCACCTTCAGCTTCATCAGCGCGCTTCCCAGAAGACGCGTCCCGCTCATCCCCGGTCCCAAGCTGCGCATCCCGCCGGTCGCCAGCCCGCGACCCACGCTCCGCGTCGCGCGAGTCTCCCTCGCGCGTCCCACGCACATCCCGCCCGTCCTCAGCCCGGACCCCGCGCTCCACATCCCGCAAGTCACCGTCACGCTCCCCGGAGGGCGCGTCCCGCAAGTCTTCGGCACCCGCCCCCGCGCGTGCATCCCGCCGATCGCCGGCCCGCGTCCCGAGGCGTCCCTCCCGGGCGTCCCCACCACGCGTCCCACGCTCCGCGTCCCGCGAATCGGGCGCACCCGCCCCCGGGCGTGCATCCCGCCGGTCACCAGCCCGCGTCCCGAGATGCGCCGCCTGCCCATCCCCGCCGCGCGTCCCGCGCTCCGCGTCCCCCGAGTCGCCAACACCCGTCCCCGCGCGTGCATCCCGCCGATCGCCAGCCCGCGTCCCGGGAGCTGCCTCCTGCCCGCTCCCAGCGCGCGTCCCGCGCTCCGCGTCCCCCGAGTCGCCAACACCCGTCCCCACGGGTGCATCCCGTTGGTCGCCAGCCCGCGTCCCGAGGCGTGCCTCCCGCCCATCCCCACCGCGTGTCCCACGCTCCGCGTCACGCGAGTCGGGCATACCCGCCCCCGCGCGTGCGTCCCATCCATCGCCAGCCCGCGTCCCGAGATGTGCCTCCCGCCTATCCCCACCGCGCGTCCCGCGCTCCGCGTCACGCGAGTCGCCAGCGCCCGTCCCCACGGGTGCATCCCCTTGGTCGCCAGCCCGCGTCCCTGGAGCTGCTTCCTGCCCGCTCCCAGCGCGCGTCCCGCGCTGCGCGTCGTGCGAGTCGTCGGCGTGCGTCTCTTGCCCGCGAGCGGTGTCCGTGTCCTGCCCTGCTTCGGACCGCGTCTCCGGGTCAGGGACGGGATGCTCGCCGGCGGCCTGAGCCTCTGGGCGATCGGCAGGTTGGGGGTCGGTGGACACCGCCCGAAGCCCGCGGCGCCGCACCGACGTGTCCACCACGAGGCGTACCTCGCCCGCACCCTCCTGGTTTACGGACAAGTCCTGCTCTTCGACGGCCCCGGTCTCTTCGTGCCCACGCTCGGACCGCGCCGTCGCGCCGTCCTCCTCGTGCTCGGCAGGCCCGGGAGCGCTCTCCGCACCCTCGCCCTCCCCGATCTCGGGGGAGCCCTCAGCATCCGTCCTGCCATGCTCCCCGGAGAGTGCCTCCGCACCCGGCGCACCAGCTCGCGCGGGCAGGCCCTCCGCACCCGCAACACCACCGCGCCCGACCGACGAGGCCTCCCCGGACGGGGACTCCGGACCCGGCGTGCCGTCCCGCACGTCCGGCGAGGCAGCCGCCTCGGGCGGGGACTCCCGTACGACCGGCGGGGAGGATGCTCCCGGCGTGCCGGTGCCTTCATGGGCCCCGGAGGGGGCGCTGTCTTCACGAGGACGAACTCGGTCGGAGGAGGTGTCGGCTGTCCTCGGGGTCTCGTCTCGTCTGGTGGGGAACGCCTGGTCGGAGCCGCGCAGAGGCCGGGACAAGGTGACCGGCCGGGAGTCGGGGGTCAGCGGCGCCCAGCTCCGCTGTGCTTCGGCGAGCAGGGCGGGGTTGAGCTTCGGCGGCTGCCCCTTGCGGTGCTGGCTCCTGGCCGCCTCGTCCTCCCGCCCCTGCTCGGGCGCGGGGCGCGCGGCGCCGGCCGGGGGCCCGTCGGCGCTGGCGGCCAGCTTGCGGAGCCGCCGCAGCGCTTCGGTGTCGATCGGCTTGGCCCCGGTCTCCTGACGCGACCTGCGTCCGCCGGTGTCCGCGCGAGAGTCCTCCTCTTGCGAAGCCGCGGGCGGCACGTCGGAAGGCGGAACCGCCGGTACGGTCCCGCCCCCGGAAACCGGCTGACGCTCCACTTCTCCGGCCTCGCGCTCCGGCGTCTCGGTGTCGCGAACCAGGCGAAGCTCCCGTACCGGCATGCGGGAAGCGGCAGGTTCACCCGAGTGGGCCCGCTCACGTACGGGAGCGGAATCGTCGGCGGGCGGAGCCGCGGGCTCCTGGGACGGGAGGGCGGGCGGAGCGCCGGGCCGGGTCCGGGAGCCCCAGCCCGTGCGGGCGGGCTCCACCGCGGTGGCGGGGAGCCGGGCCGACTCCGCGACCGTGACCGTGAGCTGGGCGGCCGCCACGGGGGCCTGGGCCGCGGCGGCAGCGGCGGCGGCCACCGCGGGCCGGACCTGCCGCGGACCCGTCGCCGACGCGCGCTTGCGCGCGGGCTTGCGGGACTTGCGAGCGGCCTTGACCCGTACGGGGTAGGCACGCCAGACGCGGGCCGAGAAGGTGACGGTGTCGGGCTCCGACAGGGAGGCCAGGCGGTACCACGCCTTCGGCTCGCCCAGGTAGCGCAGCTGGGACTCCAGCAGCTCGGTGAGCCGCTTGCCCTCGATGACCGGCCGGGTGGACAGCCATGTCACGATGCCCGGCGGCACCAGGAAGAGCACGTGCCAGGGCATCGCCACCGGCACGCCGATGACCCAGAGCAGGAGCGACCACGGGACGAAGACGCCGACGAACACGCCGATCCAGACGATCGGGAGCGGCATGGGCAGCCGTAGGTCGTACAGCTTGTAGAGCCGCTTCTCGATACGCCAGATGTTCGTGTACGTGGGCAGGTCCACGCGGTCCTCCTCTCCACCCGCTCGTTCATGACCACAGGAGAGTGGTCTCAACCCTTACTGGATGCCGAGGGCACCCGCGATCGCCTTGGCCGTCACCTCGATGATGTTGGGTACGTAGAAGATCACTCCGATGGCCACGGCCAGGATGAGGAACTGCACGAACCGCGTGATCTCGCGCGTAAAGAGGAAGAACAGCGCGACCACGGACACGACGACGAGGAAGAGCGGGGCGAAGAACGCGCGCAGGAACTCGGCGAGCCCTTCTGTGTTGACGCCGGTGGGTGCGGGTGTCGGCGTCATCTCGATCAGGTTGAGCAATAGGGTTTTCACGATCACTTCTTGTCCTCCCGGGGGGTGCCGATCAGCAGGACGCTGTTATCCGACGACACGACCGGCGCCACGGATGTCGTCGACGTACCATTTGTCGCCCTGTTTCTCGACTGTGAGGCGGTATGCCTGCTGGAGGCGGCCGTCCGTCACGCCGGGTTCGGCGGTGACGTCGGGGTCGGTGGACGCGGGCGCGCTGCCGGGCACGACCCAGACCACGACCGCCTCGATCTCTCTTGTGGCACCCCCCACAGGCACCACGACGCTTTTGAGCTCGGCGAAGCTGAAGGCGCCGGCGAAGCTCGGCAGGCTCGTGCCTGCGGTGACGTAACGCTGAAGTTCGGCGGTGTTGCCAGAGGCGTAGTTGCGGAAGAAGCCCTCCAGCTGCGGCTTGAGCTCGGCGGTCGCCGCGTCGTCGGTCTCCGGCCCGGCCACCTGGGGCAGCTGGGCGGGGGCGGGCGCGGGCAGGATCGCGGGCCAGCCCGAGACGACGAACCGCCGGCCGTCGTCGCCACCCGAGTAGTAGACCGGCACCGACAGGTGGAGCCTGCGCGGGCCGGACTGGAAGGCCACCGTGACGACGGCGTTGGCGTCGTCGGCGACCTCGATGTCGTACGGCTGGATGGCGACGGCGCCCAGCTTGCCGTTGCCGTCCCAGCCGAGTTGCTGGTCCATGCCCTCGGCGACGAAGGCGGCCAGCTTGCTGGACCTGCTCACGGCGTCTTCCGGGCTGAAATTCAGGTAGACGCCGGCGAACTGGGCGGCGAACGCCATGGCCTGGTCGTCGGGAAAACCGCTGCCCACTTGCGCAGACTCATTCGGAGCGGCGGCGTTTTGCCCGGTAAACCGCTCGAATGGGGCACGGATCCCATTTACCACGATTACTACGATAAGCGCCCACAGGACTATGCGGCCCGTCCAGACGAGCCACCGCCCGCCGCCACCCGACCAACCGCCGCGCCGCGGCCTGCGCGGCGGTGGCGCGTCATATCCGGTGTCGGGGTGTGCTGAAAGCTCGGGCCCGCCAGTGGTCCGAGGACCGTGCTGGACGGTTGACCTACGAGCCATCACGCCTCCGCTCGCGCCAATCGCCCCGGCTGGCGCGGTGTCGTCCGTTGCCGATCCCCATCATCCGCGGTGAAGCAGTCACCTTATCCGGTCTCCGCCATTGTTCCAGGAAAGCCACGCCCATGCTGCAAGCATCGCCGTCCAGGGGCAAACCGAGTCCGCATAGGACGCACCCGGCGCGCCGATTTGTGTGTGTTCCCTGCCGAAAGGGCATTCGACCAGGCCAGAGACCTAAGAACGCATAACCCGACCGCCACGAATACCTGTCCTCATGGCGGAGCAATGGCTTTGACCTGCGATTTCCTCGGACTCCGATACCCGCTCGGTCTGCCATCGGGGCACGGCCGGCGGAGATCCGGCTGTGAGGCGACGCGGGACGCCGGGGCTCCCACCCCCGGACTGCCCGGCCGCGGGGGCGTCAGGCCGGTTCGCCGGGGCGGTGGTCGCGGAGCCCTGCCGGGTGGACGGCGCGCTCCAGCGAGCCGCGCAGCTCCGCCAGCACGCTCGTGGCGGCGTCGCGGCCGCGCAGCCGGGCCACCACTTCTTCGCGCTCGCCCGCCTTCATGCGGAGGTAGTCGTCGCGGTCGACGCGCAGGCCGTACATCAGCTCGACCCGCAGGAGCGCGAGCTCCTCCTCCAGGCTGATGCCGGTGAGTCTGGGCGCCGGACGCCGGTTCCTGATGATGCGACGGAGCATGGGCCCTCCCGAGTCAGCGTGGCCGCCGTGACCGTTCGACGCGCGGGAGGCCCAAGTGGTTGACGCGGAAGAGATCCCGCAATCAGATGTTTAGCTTCCGGGTAATTGTGACAGATCACACATCAGCGGCACGGGCCACGAACACGAACTCGCGACCCGGCCGATCCGGAGCGTCCCTGACGTCCTCGACGCGGAAGCCGGCCTCCCGCAGCGAGCGCCCGACCTCCCCCCTCTCCCGGAAGCGCAGCGTCGAGTCCGAGGTGAGCACCGCGCCGTCGGCCGCGAACACGTACGTCTGGCGGAAGGTCACCAGCGGACCAGACACGTCCAGGACGTCGCACCACGACTCGACCCGGCCCACCTCCGGGATCTCGGTGACGGTGTGCGTGCGCGCCGGGTTCCACTCCTCCCAGGCGCGGCGGGCGGGGTCGCGGGTCTCGAAGGCGAGCACGCCGCCCGGCCGCAGCGCCGCGCGCACGCCGCGCAGGGTGGCGAGCCAGTCGTCGTCGGTGAGGAAGACCTGGGCCACGTTGCCCGTCATGGTGGCGAGGTCGGCCCGGATCGGCGGCAGCGGCGGCAGCAGCACGGTGGCGTCGCCGAGGATCCAGCGCACCCGGCCGGCGCCCGGCTTGGCGCGGGCGACCGCCAGCGACGCCTCGGCGGGGTCCACGCCGACCACCTCGACGCCGCGCTCCGCTAGCAGGCAGGCGAACACGCCGGTGCCGCAGCCCACGTCGAGCACCCGCCGCGCGCCGAACTCCGTCACCATCGCGGCGTACGCGACGAGATCGCTCCGGTCGGCGTCGAGCGCGTCGTAGATCCGGGCGAGCCGAGGCTCGGCGTAGTGCGGATCAGGCATGAAATGACGCTATCGACCCGTACAACCCGTTTTCGGAGACCGGCTACACGTTGAAGCGGAACTCCACCACGTCGCCGTCCTGCATGACGTAGTCCTTGCCTTCGACGCGGGCCTTGCCGGCCGCGCGGGCGGCCGCGATCGAGCCGACCTCCACGAGGTCGTCGAACGAGACCACCTCGGCCTTGATGAAGCCGCGCTGGAAGTCGGTGTGGATGACCCCGGCCGCCTCCGGCGCGGTGGCGCCCTTGGGGATGGTCCAGGCGCGCGACTCCTTGGGCCCGGCCGTCAGGTAGGTCTGCAGGCCGAGGGTCTCGAAGCCGACCCGGGCGAGCTTGCTCAGCCCGGACTCGTGCTGGCCGACGGACTCCAGCAGCTCCATGGCCTCCTCCTCGTCGAGCTCGGCCAGCTCGGACTCCAGCTTGGCGTCGAGGAACACCGCCTCGGCGGGCGCGACCAGGGCCGACATCTGGGCCTTCAGCGCGTCGTCGACCAGCTCGTCGGAGTCGACGTTGAACACGTAGAGGAACGGCTTGGCCGTCAGCAGGTGGAGCTCGCGCAGGTCGGGGCCGCCGAGCCCGCTCTCGAAGATGGTCTTGCCGGTCTCCAGGACGGCGAGCGCGGCCTGGGCCGCCTCCAGCGCGGGCTTCTTGTCCTTGTTGTGGCGAGACTCCTTCTCCAGGCGCGGGATGGCCTTCTCGACCGTCTGCAGGTCGGCCATGATCAACTCGGTGTTGATCGTCTCGATGTCGCGCTTGGGGGAGATGTCGCCGTCGACGTGGGTGACGTCGGGGTCGTCGAAGACCCGGATCACCTGGCAGATGGCGTCGGTGTCGCGGATGTTGGCGAGGAACTGGTTGCCCCTCCCCTGCCCCTCCGACGCGCCCTTGACCAGGCCCGCGATGTCGACGAACTCCACCTTGGCGGGCAGGATGCGGGCGGAGCCGAAGATCTCGGCCAGCTTGGGCAGGCGCTCGTCCGGCACGCCCACGATGCCCACGTTGGGCTCGATGGTGGCGAACGGGTAGTTGGCGGCGAGGGCGTTGCCGGTCTTGGTCAGCGCGTTGAACAGCGTGGACTTACCGACGTTGGGCAGGCCGACGATGCCGATGGAGAGGCTCACGCCCAGCGAGTTTACTTGCTCCCCGAAGGCGGCCAGGCGTGTCGGGGGCCGATGCGGACGGGACGGGCTGCAATCATCGATCAGATGGATGTCGTCTCGCTTCTCCTCGGCCTGCTCATCGGCGCCGCCGTCGGGTTCCTCGTGGCCAGGACGAGGGCGGCGGTGCGGGTGGCCGAGGCCGACGCGCGCGCCAAGTCCGCCGGCGAGAAGCTCGTCTACGTCGAGGAGCAGCTCGCCGAGCGCTTCCAGGCCCTGTCCACCCGTGCGCTCGACGTCAACAACGTGCGTTTCCTGGAGCTGGCCGAGACCCGTCTCGCCGCCACCAGGGCGGAGGCGGCCGGCGATCTGGAGCAGCGCAGGCAGGCCGTCGAGCACCTGGTCGAGCCGCTGCGCGACGCGCTGGCGCGGGTCGAGACGCAGTTGCGCGACACCGAGTCCGGCCAGCGCGCGGCCCGGGCGGAGCTGGCCAAGGAGATGGAGTTCGTCCGCCACAGCCACGAGCAGCTCCGCTCCCAGACCATGGCGCTGGTGCGGGCGCTGCAGCGACCGGAGGCGCGCGGCCGATGGGGCGAGATGCAGCTGCGCCGGGTCGCCGAGATCGCCGGCATGCAGCGCCACTGCGACTTCGACGAGCAGGTCGCCGAGGGCCCGGTACGTCCCGACATGGTGGTCCGGCTGGCAGGCGGCAAGAACATCGTGGTAGACGCCAAGGTGTCGCTGGCCGCCTACCTGGAGGCCGCGGAGGCGGGCGACGAGTCGCTGGCCACGGTCCGGCTCGACGCGCACGCCCGGCACGTGCGCGAGCACGTCGACCGGCTGGCCGCCAAGTCCTACTGGCAGGCGTTCGCTCCCACGCCGGAGTTCGTGGTGCTGTTCATCCCCGGCGAGGCGTTCCTGGCGCCCGCGCTGGAGCGCGACCCCGCCCTGCTGGATTACGCGATGGCCCGCCGGGTGCACATCGCCACCCCGACCACGCTGATCACGATGCTCCGCACCGCTCACTACGCCTGGCAGCAGGCCGCGCTGAGCGAGAACGCGCGCGCGGTGTTCGAGCTGGGCAAGGAGCTGTACGAAAGACTGTCCTCGATGGGCCGGAACGTGGAGTCGCTCGGCAGGTCGCTGGCCCGTACCGTGGAGATGTACAACAAGACCGTCGGGTCGCTGGAGAGCCGGGTCCTGGTCACGGCACGCAAACTGCACGATCTGGGCGTCGTCGACGGCGAGCTCGACTCCCCCGAGATGGTCGAGGGCGTGCCGCGACCCCTGGCATCCCCCGAACTGCTCGAAACCACGTCTCTCATCACACACACGAACGGTAAGTTGGCCAACGGGTCGCAATAAGGGGGGTGGGGCCGGTGACCGGCACAGGCAAGCGTTCCGCCGTCAGGCTGACCGCCCGCGGCGCCATCGCGCTCACGCTCGTCTCCACGCTCGGCGGTTACGTGCTGGCCGCCCTGCTCGACATGCAGCTGCTGGTCGGCCTGGCGTTCGTGGCCGCGTGCGTGCTCGGCGTGGTGCTGGTCAACCCGCGCGAGCTGCTGTCGCTGGTGGTGACGCCGCCGCTGGTGTTCTTCGTCGCGACCCTCTTCGTCGAGCTGGGACGGGCGCTCGTCTCCGTGGGCATCCTGCAGTCGCTCGCGCTCGGCCTCTACGGCTCGCTGTCGCGCGGCGCGCCCTGGCTGTTCGCCGGCTCGGCGATCGTGCTCGGCGTGGCGTGGGCGCGCGGGCTGCGCGACAACGTGCGGGAGCTCCGCGACGAGCTCCGGGCGGGCGCGGAGGTGCCGCGCCCGCGCCAGCCGCAGCCGTACGTGCCGGAGCCCGAAGGTTACTTCGAGCCCCGGGTCTACGGCACGCCCAGGGGCGAGGACTAGGAGACGCGCAGATCCTTGCGCAGCTCGTGGGGCAGCGCGAAGCGCACCTTCTCCTGCACCGACTCGACCTCGGTCACGTCGTCGAAGCCGTGGCCCGCCAGCCGCGCCAGCACCTCCTCCACCAGCTCCTCGGGCACCGACGCCCCACTGGTGACGCCGACCGTGGTGACGCCGTCGAGCCACTCGTCATGGATGAACGTGGCGTTGTCGACGAGGTAGGCGGCCGCGGCGCCGTGTTCCTTGGCCACCTCGACCAGGCGCTTGGAGTTGGAGGAGTTGTCGGAGCCGACCACGATCACCAGCTCGGACTCCGCGGCGATCTCCTTGACCGCGACCTGCCGGTTCTGGGTGGCGTAGCAGATGTCGTCGCTGGGCGGGTCGATCAGGGCCGGGAAGCGCTGCTTGAGCCGGGCGACGGTCTCGTTGGTCTCGTCGACCGACAGCGTGGTCTGCGACAGCCACACCAGCTTGCCGGGGTCGCGCACCTCGACCTGGTCGACCGCGTCGAGGCCGTCGACGAGCTTGATGTGGTCGGGCGCCTCGCCGCTGGTGCCCTCGACCTCCTCGTGCCCTTCGTGACCGATGAGCAGGATGTCATAGTCCTGACCGGCGAATCTCTTGGCTTCGTTGTGGACCTTCGTGACCAGCGGGCAGGTGGCGTCGATGGTGCGCAACGCGCGCTGCTCGGCCTCGGCGTGCACGGCGGGAGAGACGCCGTGGGCGGAGAACACCACGATCTCCCCCTCGGGCACTTCCTCGGTCTCCTCGACGAAGATCGCGCCCTTGGCTTCGAGCGTCTTGACCACGTGGGTGTTGTGGACGATCTGCTTACGCACGTAGATGGGCGCGCCGTACTGCTCCAGCGCCTTCTCGACCGCCACGACGGCACGATCGACTCCGGCGCAGTAACCGCGCGGCCTGGCCACGAGCACGCGGCGGGAAGTAGGGGTGTGGAGCTCCATAGTCCATATGCTACGTGGAGCGGCCGACCGGCCCGCGCGTGCGCGTGTGCCCGCGTTTTGCCAGACTGGCCGTTCCACACTGACCTCCCAGGGAGACGTACATGTCCCTCAGCGACGTGATACGCAACATCGCCAAGACCGTAACCGACAAGGACAGGCTCAAGGAGAAGGCCCGCGAGCTGCCGCTCTTCGTCGTCCAGACCACGCTCAGCGCCGCCGGTCAGACGCTCATGCTGGTCGACCGGGTGAAGAACTCGCTCAGGGGCGGCAAGGACGAGGAGAAGAAGGACGACCTCGAATCCCGTCCCGCGACGGCCGAGAAGCCGGCCGCCGCCGAGGAGGAGGCGAAGCCGGCCCGCAAGGAGCCGGTCATCTTCGCCCCCAGGCCGGAGGCGGCCGAGCCCAACGGCACTGCCAAGACCAAGCCGGACCCTGTCATCTTCAGCCCGGCCGCCAAGACGGACACCAAGCCGGAGGCCGAGACCAAGCCCGAGCCGGAGACCAAGCCGAAGCCCGAGCCCGAGGCCAAGCTCAAGACCGAGACCAAGCCCGAAGCCAAGACCGAGGCGAAGACCGAGGCGCGGCCCAAGCCGGAGGCCAAGCCCGCCGCCGCGCCGGAGCCCGCTTCCGAGCCGACGCTCGCCCATGAGCCGGCCGTCGCCCAGCCGGTGACCGTCACCGAGCCGGAGCCCGAGCAGGCCGAGGAGAAGCCGAAGGCCAAGAAGGCCAAGGCCGCGCCCGCCAAGGCGCCGGAGACCGCGAAGCTGGCCGAGGCCGCCGAGACCGTCCCCGCCGCCGTCGCCGAGCACGAGCCGGTCCTGGGCGCGGGCGAGCTGACCGAGCCGCTGCCCGGCTTCGCCTCGCTGTCGGTGGCCTCGCTGCGCGCCCGCATGCGCGGCAAGACCGGCGAGCAGATCGCCGAGTACCTCGCGTACGAGCAGGCCACCTCGGGTCGGCCCGAGGTGATCCGCATGTACGAGAACCGCCTGGCCAAGCTGCGCGCGGGCGAATGACGTCCAAGACCACGCCCGAGGCGCCGTTGCCGGTCCGCACGGTCCTGCAGATGGTGGGCGGCTGGATCGGCAAGCTGGGCACGGTCTGGGTCGAGGGTCAGATCACCGATCTGAGCGCGCGCGGCGGCACGGTCTTCCTGACGCTGCGCGACCCGGTGGCCAACGTGTCCGCCCGGGTCACGGCCCCGCGAGGGGTGTACGAGGCCGCGATGCCCAGGCCCGCCGACGGCGCCAGGGTCGTGGTCCACGTCAAGCCGGACTTCTGGGTCAACCGCGGCTCGTTCGCCTTCACCGCGCTGGAGATCCGCCCGGTCGGCGTGGGCGAGCTGCTGGCCCGTCTGGAGCGGCTGCGCCAGTTGCTGGCGGCCGAAGGGCTGTTCGGCGCGGAGCGCAAGCGGCGGCTGCCCTTCCTGCCCGGCACGGTCGGGCTGATCTGCGGCCGCGACTCCGCGGCCGAGCGCGACGTGCTGGAGAACGCGCGGCGCCGCTGGCCCGCCGTGCGGTTCAAGGTGGAGGAGGTCGCGGTCCAGGGCCCGTACGCGGTGGGCGAGGTGACCGAGGCGCTGGGCCGGCTCGACGCCGACTCCGGCGTCGACGTGATCGTCATCGCCAGGGGCGGCGGGTCGCTGGAGGACCTGCTGCCGTTCTCCGACGAGACGCTGGTGCGCGCGGTGGCCGCGTGCCGCACCCCGGTCGTCAGCGCGATCGGCCACGAGCAGGACAGCCCGCTGCTCGACCTGGTGGCCGACGTACGCGCCTCCACCCCCACCGACGCCGCCAAGAAGGTCGTCCCCGACGTGGGCGAGCAGCTCTCGCTGGTGCGCCAGCTGCGCGACCGCGGCCGCAGGGTGGTGAGCGGCTGGCTCGACCGGGAGATGTCCTGGCTGGCGGCCGTGCGCTCGCGTCCCTCGCTCGCGGATCCGGTGCGCGAGCTGGAGCGGCACGCCGAGCAGGCCGACGCGCTGCGCGAGCGCGCCAGGCGCGCGCTGTCGGGCTCGCTGGACCGGGCAGGAGACGACCTCGGCCACGTGCGTGCCCGTCTGGTGGCGCTGTCGCCGGCGGCCACGCTGGAGCGCGGCTACGCGATCGTGCAGCGCCCGACGGGCGAGGTGGTGCGCCGGGCCGGGGAGGTCGCGCCGGGCGACGAGCTCACCGTGCGACTGCCCGACGACCGCCTCACGGTGCGGGCCGAGCCGTGACCGCTGCGGCGATGGAGGCGACCCCCGCCTTGATCTCCTCGACCGTCAGGCCGCGCTCGTCGCGCTGGTAGGAGATCAGGTGGGCGTTGAGCGGGGCCAGCAGGGCGTCGGCCAGGAAGTGCGGGTCGGCGTCGGGCCTGGCCTCGGCCAGCAGCGTGGCCAGGTGGGTATGGTGGACTCGGTAGGGCCCGCCGAACCTGGACTTGGGTGAGCCCAGCTCCACCAGCAGAAACAGATCGAGCTGCGACACGACGCGGTCCACGAGACCGGCGAGGAAGGCTCCGACCCGCTCGGCCGGCGCCGCTCCCGGCCCCAGCGGCGGCGGGCCGCTCATGAACGCCTCCTGGAAGCGGCGCTCCCGCTCGTCGATGAGCGCCCACACCAGCCCGGCCCGGTCGCCGAAGCGCCGGTAGACCGTGCCGACGCCGACGCAGGCCTCTTTGGCGACCTCGTCCAGGGAGAGCTGGTCGGCGCCCCGGCTCTCGATCATGCGGGCCGCGACATCGATGATCTTCTGCCGGTTGCGCGCCGCGTCGGCGCGCTCCGGCTGGGGCTGCCCCACCACCGGCAGCTGGCGACGTCCGCACACGGCTTCGAGCATACGCGCGTTGCAACCGGAGGAATCTCCGGTTAGGCTCCGCGGTTGACACAATACGGAGAGCTCTCCGCTTGACAGGAGGAACCATGAGCGACTTCAACCAGCAGGTCATCGAGGAGTTCCGGGCGAACGGCGGAAAGGTGGGCGGCTACTTCGAGGGCGCCGACCTGCTCCTGCTGACCACCACGGGTGCCAGGTCGGGCAGGCAGGTGACCAGCCCGGTGATGTACCTGGAGGACGGCGGACGGCTCGTCGTGATCGCCTCCAAGGCCGGGGCCGACGACAACCCGGCGTGGTTCCACAACCTGCGCGCCAACCCCGAGGTGAAGGTCGAGATCGGCACCGAGGAGTTCCAGGCCGAGGCCTCCGTCGTGGACCGCCAGGAGCGCGACCGGCTCTACGCCCGCATGGTGGAGAAGGCGCCCGGCTTCGCCGACTACGAGACCAAGACCACCCGCGTCATCCCCGTCATCACCCTCAACCGGCTCAGCTGACCACAAGCCGAAAAAAGAAGGGTGCGGGGAGCGAACCACCCCCGTCAGACCGGCTCAGCTGACCACGGGCCGAAAAGGAGAGTGCGGGGAGCGAACCACCCCCGTCAGACCGGCTCAGCTGACCGCGGGCCGGTCTGGAAGGTGCGGGGAGCGGGCCAGCCCTGTCAGACCGGCTCGGCTGGGCGGGTCATCCTACGCGCCCGGCTCAGCTGACCGCGGGCCGGGAAGGGGAGTGCGGCGGGCCGGTCATCCCCGACGGGGCCCGCGTTAGAAGGGGGTGTCGTCCTGGGTGCCCGGCTCGGCCCGGCGGGCCATGGCGGCGGCCAGCTTGACCCGGGCGCCCTGCAGCCACTCCTCGCAGACGGCGGCCAGCTTCTCGCCGCGCTCCCAGAGCTCGATCGACTGCTCCAGCGTGAGCCCGCCGGCCTCCAGGCGGCGCACCACGTCGGTCAGCTCCTCGCGCGCCTGCTCGTACGAGGGCGTCTTCTCGTCAGCCACGCTCCCCACCTTAATGCCGCGCCAAAGGGAAGGCCCCCGCCTCGGGCGGGGGCCTTCGCACGTGGTTGACAGCAGAACCGGCACCCGTCAAGGCGCGTCCTTCCACGCGGACGCTGATGCTAGCAGCGTCCGGGGCGGGTCAGGTGGCCGATTTGGGACGTTCTCGCAGCGCGGACGCGAGCTGGCCCAGCTCCGGCCAGTCGGCGGTGCCAGTCACGACCAGCGTCACGTCGGGCAGCACGCGGATCAGGGAGCGCTGTTTCTTGTCCTCGCGGAAGCGCCGCTCCCACGTCTCGCCGCCGACCTGCTGGGTGCCGACGGCCTTGTCGGAGTTGGCCATGCGGTTGGCGAACTCCGCCGCGGGCTTCTCGTCGCTCTGGATGAACATCGCGTGCTCGCGCGCGGCCGTGGCGTAGCCGATGTGGAGGACCTGGGCGCCGTTCTCGCCCTCGGCGATCCGGTTGCTGTTGGAGATCCACCCCTCGGGATCCGAGGCGGGCTCCCACACCGTGTACGGGACCGTACGGGAGAAGTTGGCGACCGTGATGGAGTAGTCGCGCTTGGGGATGTGCTCCGCCTGGCCTCTCGGTGTGACCAGCAGGAACAGCCCGACCGCCGCCAGGCAGACGAGCACGGCCACGACGTAGCCGTGGAGACCTTCGGTGAACCGTCGCACAGTTAGCGAGGTTACCCGCGGGCGGGGCCGGTCGCGGACCCGGCGGGTCGGAGCCGGCCGATGATCTCCAGGACGTTCTCGGCCAGCTTCCTGTCGCCCGACTGGACGATCTCGCTGACGGCGCCGGCCAGCGCGCCGGTCAGGACCACCACCAGCGCGTTCTCGTCGTCGTCGAAGAGCGCGGCGTTGCGGCGGGCCCACGTGCGGAGCCGGTCGCGCATGACGACCTCGAAGCCGGGCGGCCCGTCGCCGCGCAGGAACAGCGCGGCCAGCTCGCGCTCGGCCAGGCAGCCGTCGAGATAGGCGCGGGCGGCGCTGACGAACACCCGCATCGGGTCGGTCTCGCCGGCCTCGCGGGCGGCGCGCGCGGCCTGCTTGGTGCGCTGCGCCTGCCGGGTCTGGAACTCCTCGAACAGCGTGAGGTAGAGGTCGGCCTTGCCGGCGAAGTGGTGGTAGAGGCTGCCGACGCTGGCCTCGGCCTTGGCCACCACGTCGGTCACGCCCGCCTCGGCGAAGCCCTTGGAGACGAAGACGTCTCTGGCGGCGCGCAGCAGCGCGGAGCGCGTGGCCGCACCACGCTCGGATGTGCGGCCTGTCACAGGCGGTTGCGCTTCGCTGCTCATGGTTGGCACATTATCCTCCGCTGACCGGGGATACAGGGACAACTACCATCGGGATAGTCGTCACGAGGAGGCCTCACACATCATGTCGGATCAGACCTCGGTGCCCGAGCCGTTGGCCACGGGCGAGCATGCCCCCGATCGTAACCTCGCTCTGGAGCTCGTCCGCGTTACAGAGGCGGCGGCGATGGCCGCGGCCCGCTGGGTGGGCAGGGGTGACAAGAACGGCGCCGACGGCGCCGCGGTGAACGCCATGCGCCAGTTGATCAACACGGTGTCGATGAACGGTGTGGTGGTCATCGGCGAGGGCGAGAAGGATCATGCCCCGATGCTGTTCAACGGCGAACAGGTGGGTGACGGCAGCGGTCCAGAGTGCGACGTGGCCGTCGACCCGATCGACGGCACCCGGCTGACCGCCCTGGGCATGCCGGACGCGGTCTCGGTGATCGCGGTGAGCGAGCGCGGCTCGATGTACGACCCGTCGGCCGTGTTCTACATGGAGAAGCTGGTGACCGGCCCGGAGGCGGCCGACGTGGTCGACATCGAACGGCCGGTGGGCGACAACATCAGGGCGGTGGCCAGGGCCAAGCACTGCTCGCCCGCCGACGTCACCGTGGTGGTGCTCGACCGGCCCCGGCACGAGCAGCTCGTCAAGGAGATCAGGGAGACCGGGGCGCGGATCAAGTTCATCACCGACGGCGACGTGGCGGGCGCGATCATGGCGGCCCGCGGCGGCTCCGCCATCGACCTGATGCTGGGCATCGGCGGCACGCCGGAGGGCATCGTGGCCGCGTGCGCGCTCAAGTGCCTGGGCGGCGTCATCCAGGGCAAGCTGTGGCCGCGCGACGAGGCGGAGCGCCGCAAGGCGCTGGACGCCGGGCTCGACCTCGGCCAGGTGCTGACCACGAACGACCTGGTCAAGTCCGACGACGTGTTCTTCGCGGCGTCGGGCATCACCCAGGGCGAGCTGATGGACGGCGTACGCTACCGCGGCGGCGTGGCGATGACCCAGTCGCTGGTGATGCGCGGGCGTTCCGGCACGATCCGCAAGATCGAGAGCGAGCACCAACTGTGGAAGCTGCGCGCCTACAGCGCGATCAACTTCGACACCGCGGGCTGATCAGCGGCGGCGCCTGCGCTTGGGCTGCTTGACCGAGACGTCACCCACGAAGTTGGTGGTGCGCACCTCGACGACGGGCGCGCCCGGCTCCTCGGGGCCCTTGGTGAGCCGTGCGGTCTTGTCCTTGGTGACCCGGATGACCTCCAGCCCTTCCGGCACCTGGATCTCCAGCCCGCCGAAGACCAGGGTGGCGTTGATGACGACGCGGCTGTTCTGCAGGATCGCGTCGCGGAAGTCGAGCTTGGTGGTGCCGAACATGGCGGTGACGTCCAGCTCCGCCGGCACCACCCAGCGCCCGCCCCGCTGCTGCTGGCGGAAGAACGCGGAGACCGGCCTGCCGTCGAGGTTGAGCGGCTGCTCGTCGGCGGGCAGCAGGTCCTCGGTCAGCTTGGCCAGCTCGCCGAGCGTGCGGGCCGAGTAGAGGACGCCGAGCCGCTCCTCCAGCTCCTCCAGCGTGATCCGCCCGTCGGCGTGCGCGTCCTGCAGCACCTGGGCGATGCGCTCGCGGTCGGCGTCGGACGCGCGCAGCTCGGCGGGCTGCGGGAGCTTGTCCTTGGGTGGGCGGCGGGCCGACACCCACTCCTCGGCCAGCCGTTCACCGGCCTCCTGCAGGCGGGGGAGCCAGGATCCGGGGCGTTCGTTCACGCCTAACACGATATCCGGCGAACACGAGCTTTGCCCGATCGGAATCCCCGGCGTCCGCGAGCCGTTGGACCCGGAGAGATCGACATGGGAGGGCGCCGTGCGACGGCCGGCACGCTGGGGACTGGGCGCGGTGGGCGCCGGGGTCGTGGTCGTCCTCGGGCTCGACGTGGCCGCCCTCGGCGAGATCGACCCGCTGCGGCGCACGATCAGCGAGCACGGCCTGACCGAGCTGGGCTGGCTGTTCGGGCTCGGCGTGACGCTGCTGGCCGTGGGGTCGGCGGCCATCGGGGTGTCGCTGGCGCGGGCCAGGCTGGCGGGGGCGGTCGGCACCCTCGCGCTGCTGGCGTGGAGCGCCGGGCTGCTGGTGGCGGCCTACTTCCCCAAGCACGACTGGTCGGTGGGGCCGAGCCTGAGCGGCAGCATCCACCGGGCGGGCAGCCTGGTGGCCTTCCTGTGCCTGCCCCTGGCCGCGCTGATCATCGCCAGGCCGTGGCGGCGCGGCGTGCGGCGCCCCGCGTCGCTGGTGGCGTTCGGGCTCGGGGTGTGCTCGCTGCTGTACGTGTCGGGGCTTGGTGTGCTGGTGCTGCTCGGTGCGCAGGACGGGCTGCGGTGGTGGCAGGTCGTGCCGCTCGGCCTGGTGGAGCGCGGGCTGGCGGCCGTGGAGGTGGCGGCGGTGGCGGCGCTCGGCTTCTGGGCGGCGGGGAGGAAGCTGTCGGCGGAGCACGCCGTGGCGGGCGCGGTGGAAAGCCGGCCGAAGAACCTTGCCTGAGTGCTGGTGGAGCGGCGTTCCCAGCGATTAACCTGACCCAGCCTCACGTTTGATTTCCCCCCACTCAGGAGGCCGCCGTGCCGTCTCCGCGTGATCGCCAGGCCCGCTTCGCCACCTTCGCCGTGTACGCGGTGCAGGGCCTGTCCTTCGCCACCCTGCTCACCCAGGTCGCGCACCTCCAGGACAAACACGGGCTGAGCACCGGGGCGCTGACCGCGCTGCTGCTCATCGTGCCGGTGTTCGCGGGGGTGGGCAGCGTGGCGGCGGGCGCGTTCGCCGCCCGCCTGGGCAGCCGGCTCCTGCTGCGCCTGGCCCAGCCCGCGGTCGCGGTGGCCGTCGTGCTCGCCGGCCTGGCTCCCAGCGTGACGCTGCTCGTGCCGGTGCTGCTGCTGTTCGGCGTGGCGGTCGGCGCGGTGGACGCGGGCATGAACATGCAGGGCGTCGCGGTCGAGCGCAGGTACGGGCGGGCGGTGCTGAACGGCTTCCACTGCCTGTGGAGCGTGTTCAGCCTGGCGGGCGCGCTGTGGGTGTCGGCGGCGGGCGACGGGCTGCCGCTGGAGGCCGTCATGGCGATCCCCATGGTGCTCGCCGTCGCGGGGTCGCTCTACGCCGGCCCCCGGCTGTACGCGCCGGACGAGGAGCGGGCCGGCACCGTGGAGCGCGCCGCCGGGACCCGGTTCCCGTGGGGGCCGATCATCCCGCTCTGCCTGGCCATGGGCTTCCTGTACGTGGGCGACGCGGCGGTCTCGAACTTCAGCACGGTCTTCATGCAGGACGAGTTGTCCGCCGACGCCCGGGTGATCCCGCTGGCCTACGCCGCCTACCAGGCGACCACGCTGCTGGTGCGGCTGGCCGGGGACGTGGTGGTCAGGAGGTACGGTCCCGCAGCCGTCGTCAGGCTGGGCGGGGCGATCGCCACGCTGGGCTTCCTGGGGATCGTGTTCGCGCCCGGCCAGCCGCTGGCGATCGTGGCCTTCGGGCTGACCGGGGTGGGGCTCTCGGTGGTGGCGCCGCAGTCGTTCTCGGCCGCCGGACGGCTGGACCCGTCGGGCACCGGGGTGGCGATCGCCCGGGTCAACCTGTTCAACTACGTCGGCTTCATCGTGGGCTCGGCCCTGGTGGGCGGGCTCGCGGACGCGGCCGGCATGCGCGCAGGCTTCGCCGCGCCGCTGGTGCTGGCCGCCGCGATCGTGGTCCTGGCCAGGGGGTTCGAGCCGAAGGCGGTCACCTCACCGCGGTGAGCTCGGCCTGACCTCGGCCACCTCGACCGGCCTGCGCTCGCGCCGGGACAGCTCGGCCGCCTCCGCCACGAAGAGCGCCGCCACCGCGTCCTCGACCGTGCACAGGCCGTCCGCGCCGCGCAGGAACCCGTCGAGCTCGGCCCGGTAGGCGTCGGCGAACCGGGCGACGAAGTCGGGCCACGGCTCACCCTCCGGCGTCAGCCCCTCGGTCGAGGTGAGCGGGGCGCGCGGGCTCAGGCCGACGGCCCTCGTGCCCCTGGTGCCGGCCAGTTCCATGCGGACGTCGTACCCCGCGCCGTTGTAACGCGAGCCCTGGACGGTGGCGAGCGTGCCGTCGTCCAGGGTGAGGAGCGCGGCGCTGGTGTCGACGTCACCCGCCTCGGCGAAGAAGGCGGCCCCCCGGTTCGCCCCCGTCGCGTACACCGAGACGACCTCGCGGCCGGTCACCCAGCGCAGGATGTCGAAGTCGTGGATGTGGCAGTCGCGGTAGATGCCGCCGGACAGCGGGATGTACCCGGCGGGCGGCGGCGCGGGGTCCGCGGTGATCAGGTGCACCCGGTGCAGGTCGCCGAGGTCGCCCCGGCGCAGCGCGGCCGCCGCGGCCGCGTACCCGGCGTCGAACCGGCGCTGGAACCCGATCACCACCCGGTTGCCCCCGGCCGCCTCCAGCACCTCCAGCGTGCCCTTGACGTCGCCGGCCACCGGCTTCTCGCAGAAGGCCGGGACGCCCCGGCGGCACGCCTCCAGCAGCAGCTCGGCGTGGGTGCTCGTGGGGGTGGCGATGACCACCGCGTCGGCCTCGAACGGGTCTCCGGGCCTGCCGTGCGGCGACGTCCGTACGGGGTCGGCCACGATCAGGTCGTCGACCAGCGGGTGCGCGGCCAGCGTCGCGGCGTGGAACGCGCCGATCCGTCCCAGCCCCAGCAAACCCACGCGCATGGCACCTCCCGTTGGGATCGGCCTTCTTTGTAACCCTCAGATCTCTATTTGTCCAGACATAAGGACTTTAAGCCCTTGTATCGTCTCCGCGGCGCGGCGCGCGGGCAACCGGGCGAACCCGGCCACCACCGCCGGCGGGCCGGCGCCGAAGCGCATCCCGCCGACCGGCTCGGCGACCAGGCCCAGCTTCCGGGCCGCCGCGGCCATCCGGTCCTCGTCCCAGCCCCGCGGCAGCTCCAGGTAGACGTGCAGGCCCGCCTCGATGCCCAGCACCCGGACCTCGGGCAGCTCGCGGGCCAGCGACTCGACCAGGGCGTCCCGGCGGCGGCGGTACTCCCTGCGCATCCGCCGCAGGTGCCTGTCGTAGCCGCCGGTGCGCAGGAAGTGGGCCAGCGCGTACTGCTCGATCACCGGGGAGCCCAGGTCCAGCTCGCCCCGGGCGCGGCGGACCGCCTCGGCCAGGCGGGCCGGGGCGACGACCCAGCCCAGCCGCAGGCCGGGCGCCAGCGCCTTGCTCACGCTGCCGGACAGGATCACCCGGTCGGGCGCGAGCCCTTGGAGGCAGCCGACCGGGTCGCGGTCGAAGCGGAACTCGGCGTCGTAGTCGTCCTCCAGGATGACCCGGTCGCCGTCGCGGGCCCACTCCATGAGCGCGGCCCGGCGCGCGGGCGAGAGCACCACGCCCGTGGGGAACTGGTGCGCCGGCGTGACCAGCGCCGCGTCCGCCCGGTCCCGCAGCGCCGTCACGTCCAGCCCCTCACCGTCGACCGGGACCGGCACCGGGTCCGCGCCCGCGCGGCGCAGCAGCGGGAGCTGGCGGTGGCTGCCCGGGTCCTCCACCGCGAGCCGGAGCCGGCCGGCCCCCGCGAGGACGCGCAGGATCAGGCTCAGCCCCTGGGCCACGCCGCCGACCACGACCAGGTTGTCCGGGCGCACGTCGGCGGCCCGCACCCGCCTCAGATAGCCGGCCAGCTCCTCGCGCAGCTCGGGGACGCCGCCGGGGTCGCCGTAGTCGAGCGCGTCGCCGGGCATGGTGGCGAGGACGTGGCGGATCGCGGCCAGCCAGCGTTCCCTCGGGAAGAAGCCGAGGTCGGGCGAGGTCGGGCGGTGCCCGTAGTAGGGGGCGCCCTCCTGGACCGGCGAGGGCTCGGCGCGGTGCGCGGCGGTCGCGGCGACCTGGGTGCCGGCGCCGACCCGGGAGACGAGGAACCCCTCGGCGACGAGCTGCTCGTACGCCTCGACCACGACGCCGCGGGAGACGCTCAGGTCGGCGGCGAGGTCGCGGGTGGCGGGCAGGCGGGTGCCGGGGGCGAGGCGGCCATGACGGACGGAGTCGCGCAGATGGGAGGCGATCTGCCCGGCGATCCCCCCTTTTTCCCGATTTATCGGCACATGGAGGTCGGCCATATTGGTCCTCTGTCGCAGCGCTGGATTGGACTGTTTACGCGGACCATTGTGTCCCTAGCCTGGCAGCCATGAGAAGCGGAGTCGCCGGTGCCACCGCGGCCATGTTCTGTGTTGGCACCCTGGCCGGAGTGTCCGACCTGGTCGGGGACTATCCCGTGTACGGCGGGCAGGCCGTGCGCTACCTGGTCGCGGCCGTCATCCTGGTGGCGATCACCCGGGTGATGGGGCTGCGGTTCGTCCGCCTGACGCCCCGGGAGTGGCTGCTGCTCGGCGCGCTGGCCCTGACCGGGCTCGCGCTGTTCAACGTGTTCGTGGTCGAGTCCGCCCGCGCCGCCGGGCCCGCGCTCGTCGGCACCGTCCTCGGCACCGTGCCGCTCTGGCTGGCGTTCGCCGGCGGCCGACCGGCGCCGCGCCTGCTCGCCGGGGCCACCGTGGTCGTGGCGGGCGCGACGCTCGCCACCGGGCTCGGCAGCGGCAACCTGCCCGGCCTGCTGTGGGCGCTGGGCGCGCTGGCGGGCGAGGTGTGCTTCTCCGTGCTGGCGCTGCCGCTGCTGCCGAAGCTCGGCGCGATCCGGGTGTCGACGTACTCCACGGTGCTGGCCGTGCCGATGCTGGCGGCGATCGGGGTGGTGCGCGAGGGGCCGGGCATGCTCCGGGTGCCGACCACGGCCGAGGCGCTGGGCTTCGGCTACCTGGCCGTGGTGGTGACCGTGGTGGCGTTCCTGCTCTGGTACAGCTCGCTGCCCAGGCTGGGGCCGGGCAGGGCGGGGCTGTTCGCCGGGCTCATCCCGGTCGGCGCGATCGTCACCGGGCTGGTGCTCGGCGTCGCCACGCCGTCCGCCTACGACCTGGCCGGGGCGGGGCTGGTGATCGCGGGCATCCTGGTCGGGCTGAGCGGGGCGCGCTCCCGCACCTCCGAGGCGACCCCCGCGCCACCCAAGGGACGGACGGTGACCGGCAAAGGCGTACCCTTCTAGCGGATCGAAAGGATGGACATGGCCGACTTCGACTACACCGACCTTCTCCCGCTGGGTGCCGACGACACCGAATACCGGCTGATCACATCGGAAGGGGTGCGGACGGTCGAGGCGGCGGGGCGCACGTTCCTCGAAGTGGACCCCGAGGCGCTGCGGCAGCTCACCGAGGCCGCCATCCACGACATCTCCCACTTCCTGCGCCCGTCCCACCTGGCCCAGCTCCGCAAGATCGTCGATGACCCCGAGTCCAGCGGCAACGACCGGTTCGTGGCGCTCGACCTGCTGAAGAACGCCTCCATCTCGGCCGGCGGCGTGCTCCCCATGTGCCAGGACACCGGCACCGCGATCGTCATGGGCAAGCGCGGCCGCCACGTCCTCACCGACGGCCGCGACGCCGAGGCCATCTCCCGCGGCGTGTACGACGCGTACACCAAGCTCAACCTCCGCTACTCCCAGATGACCCCGCTGTCCATGTGGGACGAGAAGAACACCGGCAGCAACCTGCCCGCCCAGATCGAGCTCTACGCCGAGGACCCGCACGGCCACCCCGACGAGTACAAACTGCTGTTCATGGCCAAGGGCGGCGGATCGGCCAACAAGTCGTTCCTCTACCAGGAGACCAAGGCCGTGCTCAACGAGAAGCGGATGATGGCCTTCCTGGAGGAGAAGATCCGCTCCCTCGGCACCGCCGCCTGCCCGCCCTACCACCTGGCCGTGGTGGTGGGCGGCACGTCCGCCGAGTACGCGCTCAAGACCGCCAAGTACGCCAGCGCCCGCTACCTCGACTCGATCCCCACCGAGGGCTCCGAGTCCGGCCACGGCTTCCGCGACCTGGAGATGGAGGCCAAGGTCTTCGAGCTGACGCAGAAGCTCGGCATCGGCGCGCAGTTCGGCGGCAAGTACTTCTGCCACGACGTGCGGGTGATCCGGCTGCCGCGCCACGGCGCCTCCTGCCCGGTGGCCATCGCCGTCTCCTGCTCGGCCGACCGGCAGGCGCTCGCCAAGATCACTCCCGAGGGCGTGTTCCTGGAGCGGCTGGAGACGGACCCGGCGCGGTTCCTGCCCGACACCACCGACGAACACCTGTCCGGCGACGTCGTCTCGATCGACCTCAACCGGCCGATGCCGGAGATCCTGGCCGAGCTGTCGAAGTATCCGGTCAAGACCCGGCTGTCGCTCACCGGGCCGCTCGTCGTGGCCCGCGACATCGCGCACGCCAAGATCGCGGAGCTGCTCGACGGGGGCGGCGAGATGCCGCAGTACCTGAAGGACCACGCGGTCTACTACGCGGGCCCGGCCAAGACCCCGGAAGGGTACGCGTCCGGCTCGTTCGGGCCGACCACCGCGGGCCGGATGGACTCGTACGTGGAGCGCTTCCAGGCGGCCGGCGGCTCGATGGTGATGCTGGCCAAGGGCAACAGGTCACGGCAGGTGACCGAGGCCTGCGGGCAGTACGGCGGCTTCTACCTGGGCTCCATCGGCGGCCCCGCCGCCCGGCTGGCGCAGGACTGCATCAAGAAGGTCGAGGTGCTGGAGTATCCGGAGCTGGGGATGGAGGCGATCTGGAAGATCGAGGTGGTCGACTTCCCGGCCTTCGTCGTGGTCGACGACAAGGGCAACGACTTCTTCACCGACACCACCGGGCCGGTGCTGTCGATCGGCCGGCGGCGCTGACCCGTGGCCGGTGCCGGGTGACGCCCGGCACCGGCCGCTCAGGCGGCGAGCAGCGTGCGGTGGGGGGCGACGACCGAGCCGTCGGGGAGCAGCAGGCCGGTGTCCTCGAACAGCACCACACCGTTGCAGAGCAGGCTCCAGCCCTGGTCGGGGTGGGCCTTGAGCACGTGAGCGGCCTCACGGTTCAATGAGCCGGCGCTGGGACATTCGGGGAAGTGACTGCACATCTCGCACCTCTCAGGTGGCGCTCCTGGTTGTCCTGGTCTCAGTAGGGCAGCTTGCGCCCCGACGGCGTGCGGAGGTCCAGCGAGGTCGCGCTCGGCCTGCGGGGCCGGCGCCGAACCCGGATCTGGCGCATCTTCCTCACGTCCTCTGGTCTTCGTCGGTCGACCTTCGGGCGGATGCCTTCATTCTGACGACCGGCACCGACAGTTTCCGGCCTCCTCTGAGGATCCCTGCCCGTTGCGCCCACGATGCCCCCGCGCCCTTACCACAGCCTTACAACCTGCTGACGGTGTCGTGTGCGCGCCTTTCAGAAGGGCTGCGGACCACTCGCGGGGGAAAGCGCCATGACATGTCACTGACCCGACCAGTCAGGCGAGTTGACTTGGATTCGCAACAAATAATCGGCCCGGCCTCTACTGGTCGGTTTACACGAATAGGTAAGCTGCCAGGCATGCGTGCGCCCTCCGGTTACCTCCTCGCCGCGCGCTACCGGCTCGTGGAGCCGGTCGGACGCGGCGGCATGGGCACCGTGTGGCGGGCACATGACGAGCTGCTCAATCGTGAAGTGGCGGTCAAGGAGGTCCGCCTGCCCAAAGTCCTCGACGAGGAGTTGCGTGCCGAGTTGTGCGCGCGCACCGAGCGCGAGGGCCGGGCGACCGCGATGGTGGCGCACCCGTCCGTGATCACGGTCTTCGACGTGGTCACCGAGGACGACCGGCCGTGGATCGTCATGGAGCTGCTCCGCGCCAGGTCCCTTGAGCAGCTCATCCAGGAGCGGGGGCCGCTGGAGCCGCGCCGGGTGGCCGAGATCGGCCGCCAGATCCTCGGCGCGCTCCGGGCCGTCCACGCCAAGGGCATCCTCCACCGCGACGTGAAGCCCAGCAACGTGCTGGTGACCGAGGACCGCGCGGTGCTCACCGACTTCGGCCTGGCCGCGCTCGAAGGCGACGTCTCCATCACCCAGGCGGGCATCGTCCTCGGCTCGGCCGGCTACATCGCGCCGGAGCGCGTGCTCGGCTCCAAGGCCAGCCCCGCCGCCGACCTGTGGTCGCTCGGCGCGACCCTCTACACCGCCGTCGAGGGCCGCGGCCTCCACGGACGGCGTACGGCGGCCGCCGCGCTCGCGGCGCTGACCAGTGGCGAGCCGATCCCGATGAGCAAGGCGGGGCCGCTCGCGCCGGTCCTGGACGCGCTGCTCCGCATCGACCCCCACACCCGCCTCGACTCCGTGCGCGCCTCGCTGATGCTGACCCGCGTCGCGGGGGGCGGCTCGGCCGAGGAGCCGCTGACCCCGCGCAGGCTCCCGCGTCCCGCAATGGTGCCGAGCGCGCCCGCTTTCGCACGCCGGCCCACCCACCGCGGCCTCCACCGGGCCGACGTCACCACACCCCCGTTGAGTGTTCCCCCGCAGCGTCAGGAACGCCGGCCGGGTGAGGGTGTCCACCGCAGGCGGGTCGAATCCCGTCCAATGCCATCCACTTATGCCCGTTTCATGGCTACGGTGATAAAGTTGTTCCTTCCTCGGCGGTTCTGGCCTAGAGAACTTCGCAAGCGAGGGTAAAGCACTTCCCAAGCGAGAATCGATATCTTCTTCTCATGCCGGAACAGCAGACGCACCTGCTCGCGGAGCGCTACGAGCTCCTCGCGCCGCTCGGCCGCGGCACCATGGGCACCGTGTGGCGGGCCCGTGACCGCGCGCTCGGCCGCGAGGTCGCGGTCAAGGAGATCCGCCAGGACTCGGGGCTGACCGAGGAGCAGCGCGCCGAGCTGCGCGAACGCATGGTCCGCGAAGGGCGCCTCGCCGCCCGCATCAGCCATCCGGCGGTCGCGGCCATCCACGACGTCATCGTGCACGCCAACCGGCCGTGGATCATCATGGAGCTCGTCGAGGGCCGCTCCATGGAACAGGTGATCGACGAGGAGGGGCCGCTGCCGCCCCGGCTGGTGGCGGAGATCGGCGTCGACCTGCTGGGCGCGCTGCGCGCCGCGCACGCCCAGGGCATCACCCACCGCGACGTCAAGCCCGGCAACGTGCTCATCACCGAGACCGGGCGCGTGGTGCTCACCGACTTCGGCATCGCCAAGGCCGAGGGCGACTCCAAGCTGACCAGGACCGGCATGGTCATCGGCTCGCCCGGCTACACCGCGCCGGAACGTGCCAGAGGCGACTACACCGGCCCCGAGTCCGACCTCTGGTCGCTCGGGGCGACGCTCTACTTCGCCGTCGAGGGCCGTCCCGCGTACGAGCGGGCGACGATCGCCGAGACGCTGGCGGCGCTGCTCAGTGAGAGCGCCGACCCGCCCACCCAGGCGGGCCCGCTGCGGCCCGTGCTCGACGGTCTGCTCAACAAGGACCACCAGCGCCGGCTGAACGCCGCCCAGGCGGAGACCATGCTGCGGATGGTCGCAGACACGCCGACCAGCGAGATGCCGGTGATCACGGCCGAGTCACTCGCCGACCAGGAGCCCTCCTTGCCCCAAGCCCCCCGTCCCGGCGCCTCGCCGCAGGCCGGCCCGGTCCCTCCGGGCGCCGGCCCCGTACCCGCCGGTTTCCCCGGCCCGGCGGGTGGGCCCAGCCACTTCGGCCCCGGTCCCGCTCCTGGCGACCGCCCGTACCCGCAGGCTCCGGCCGCGCAGACGCCCCCTTCCCCCAGTGCGGGCGCCCCCCGCTCCGCCGGAGCCAACCCCTACGCCGGTACCGACCCGCACGGCCGCCCAGGACCGAGCAGGTCCGACCCCCACGGCGCGGGACCCAGCGGTTCCGACCCCCACGGCGCGGGACCCAGCGGTTCCGACCCGTACGGCACGGGACCCAGCGGTTCCGACCCGTACGGCGCGGGATCGGGTGGGGGGAACCCGTACGGCGCCGGACGTGACGCGTTCAGCCGCCCGCCCGCGCAGGAGCGTCCGCAGGACTCGGAGCGCACCGTGAGCATGATGCGCCCGAAGACCCCGCTCCCCCAGACGCCGAGCCCGCAGGGCCCGCCCCCGCAGCGCGGGCCGCACTCCGACGAGGGCGCCTTCACCACGACCCGTCTCCCCCGCCCCCAGCCGAACTCCCCCGGCCTCCAGGTCTACCCGCCCGCCCCGCAGCAGCCGCCCGGCCAGGGCCCGCAGCAGATGCCGCACCCGTCGGGCGCTCAGCAGATGCCGCCGCGTCGGCAGCAGCAGCAGTTCCCGCCGGCCCTGCCGCCGGAGCCGGACGACGCGCCCGGTCTCGGCACCGACCTGTTCTCGATCGTCGGCCCCGAGCAACGCCCCAGCAACCGCACCGGCATGCTGGTGCTCATGGGGGTGGCCGCCGCGGCCGCCGTGGTGATCGCCATCCTCGTCGTGGCACTGCTGACGAACTGATTCGCCCGCTGTGGGTAAGACTGGGAGGCATGACCGAGTATCGCGTTGAACACGACTCGATGGGCGAGGTGCACGTCCCCGTCAGCGCCAAGTGGCGCGCGCAGACCCAGCGGGCGGTGGAGAACTTCCCCGTTTCCGGTCGTGCCCTGGAGCCGTCCCACATCGCCGCCCTCGGCCTGATCAAGGCGGTGGCCGCCGAGGTCAACGGCGAGCTCGGGGTGATCGACAAGGATCTGGCCGAGGCGATCGCCCAGGCGGCCGCCGACGTGGCGGAGAACGAGCATGACGCCCACTTCCCCGTCGACGTCTTCCAGACCGGCTCCGGCACCTCCTCCAACATGAACGTCAACGAGGTCGTCGCGACGCTGGCCGAGGAGCGGCTGGGCCGTCCGGTCCACCCGAACGACCACGTCAACGCCTCGCAGTCGTCCAACGACGTGTTCCCGACGTCGATCCACGTGGCGGCGGCGACGGAGGTCTCGTTCCACCTGCTGCCCTCGCTGGAGCATCTGGCGGTCGCGCTGCGGACCAAGGAGCTGCAGTTCGGCGACGTGGTGAAGGCCGGGCGGACCCACCTGATGGACGCCACGCCGGTGACGCTGGGCCAGGAGTTCGGCGGCTACGCCACCCAGATCGAGCACGGCGTGGTCCGGGTGCGGCGGGCTCTCGGCCACGTGCTGGAGCTCCCGCTGGGCGGCACCGCGGTCGGCACCGGCATCAACACCCCGCCGGGCTTCGCAGAGAAGGCGATCGCCAAGCTCCGCGAGGCCACGGGCATCGACTTCCGCGAGGCGGCCGACCGCTTCGAGGCCCAGAGCACGCAGGACTCCATCGTGGAGCTGTCGGGCCAGCTCAAGGTCGTGGCCGTCTCGCTCAACAAGATCGCCAACGACCTGCGGTGGATGGGCTCCGGCCCCCGCGCGGGCCTCGGCGAGATCAACCTGCCCGACCTGCAGCCGGGCTCGTCCATCATGCCGGGCAAGGTCAACCCCGTCATCCCCGAGGCCACGGCCATGGTCGCCGCCCAGGTCATCGGCAACGACGCCGCCATCACCTTCGCGGGCGCCTCCGGTTCCTTCGAGCTGAACGTCCAGCTCCCGGTCATCGCCCGCAACATCCTGGAGTCCGTGCGCCTGCTGGCCGGCATCTCCCGCCTGCTGGCCGACCGCTGCGTGGCCGGCATCACGGCCAACGTCGACCGCATGCGCGAGTACGCCGAGTCCTCCCCGTCGATCGTCACCCCGCTCAACCGGTACGTGGGTTACGAGGAAGCCGCCAAGATCGCCAAGCAGGCCCTCGCGGAGCGCAGGACGATCCGCGAGGTGGTCATCGAGCGCGGTCACGTCGCTGACGGCACCTTGACGGAAGCCCAGCTGGACGCCGCCCTCGACGTGCTGTCGATGACCCGCCCGTCCTAACGGGCGGTCTGCCGCTGGGTGGCGGCGGCCCACCGTTCGAGGAGGTCGGTGGCGGCTCCGCTGTCGACCGCGGTCCTGGCTCGCTCGTACGCCTTCTCCAGCGCGGGCGTGAGGTCGTCGGCGCCCGGCGTGCCCTCGGCGGCGACCAGGGCGGCGG
Source organism: Nonomuraea sp. NPDC050478 (assembly GCF_044458265.1). Taxonomy (NCBI): domain Bacteria; kingdom Bacillati; phylum Actinomycetota; class Actinomycetes; order Streptosporangiales; family Streptosporangiaceae; genus Nonomuraea; species Nonomuraea sp. NPDC050478. The sequence continues at coordinate 183,285 of NZ_JBITHT010000008.1, forward strand.
CGGCGTTCAGCAGCACGATGTCGCGGACGGGCCCGCGCACGCCCGACAGCGTGTCGCGGGCCACCTCGGCGTTGCGGGCCGGCGGGCCGCCGCGCAGGTCGCCGGGATCGCAGCGCGGGATGCCGAGGTCGGCGGGGTCGAAGCGGGTGCGGCTGACGGTGCCCTTGCGTACCACGTAGATGGTGGAGGGGCCTGAGGTGGTGAGCTCGTCCAGGCCGTCGTCGCCGCGGAAGACCAGGCTGGAGGCGCCGCGCTCGGCCAGCACGCCAGCGATGGTCTCGGCCATCGTGGGGTGGTAGACGCCGATGGCGGAGGCGGTGGGCAGGGCCGGGTTGGTGAGCGGGGCGAGGAAGTTGAAGACCGTGGGGACCCCCAGCTCGCGGCGCGGGCGTGAGGCGTGCTTGAGCGCGGGGTGGAAGACGGGGGCGAAGCAGAACGTGATGCCCACCTCCTCGGCCACCTCCACGACGGCGGCAGGCGGCAGGTCGACGACGACGCCCAGCTCCTCCAGGACGTCGGCGGCGCCGGTGCTGGAGGAGGCGGCCCGGCCGCCGTGCTTGACCACCTTGGCCCCCGCGGCGGCGGCGACCACGGCGGCCATGGTGGAGACGTTGACCGTGTTGGCCCGGTCGCCGCCCGTGCCGACCAGGTCGACGGTCTCACCGGGGATCCTGATCGCGGACGTCCCGGCGAGCAGGCCGTCGGCCAGGCCGGAGAGCTCCGCGACGGTCTCGCCCTTGGCGCGCAGCGCGACGGCGAAGGCGGCGATCTGGGCGTCCGTGGCCCCGCCCGACATGATCTCCGACATGGCCCAGGAGGTCTGGGCCGAGCTGAGCGGCTCACCGTCGAGGAGCGTGGTGAGCAGTGCGGGCCAGGTGGTGGTGCCGGTCATGGATGACGCCCTTTCTCGTCTCGAATGCTCGACGGGGGGCGCCCCTTGCCGGGTGGCCGCCTCGTCGAGGCGGCCGGGGTGCGTACGCGCGCTGCAGGACCGCCTAGAGGGCGGGCCACCACAGCATCGGGTACGCGGTCATGAGCGCAAGAGTATCAGGAGAGCGCCCACACATAGGGCTGCACCGATCTATGTCGTGAGCACCCATGCCGTGGCCCGAGGGGCGACGCTTAGGGTCGGATCCATGGCGAAGGAGCTGACTGGGCGGACTGCGCTGGTGACGGGAGCCGGGAGCGGGATCGGCGCGGCGTGCGCCAGGCGGCTGGCCATCGACGGGGCGCGGGTGCTGGTCGTGGACCGGCTGGCCGAGCCGGCCGCCGAGGTCGCCGCGGAGGTCGGCGGCGTGGCGGTGGTGGCCGACCTGACAGACCCGGGGTTCGTCGCCGCGCTGCCGGACGAGCCGGTCGACATCGTGGTGAACAACGCCGGCTTCCAGCACGTGGCCGCGATCGAGGAGTTCCCTCCCGAGGTGTTCTCGGCGATACTCAAGGTGATGGTCGAGGCGCCGTTCCTGATCGCGCGGCGGGTGCTGCCGGGCATGTACGAGAGAGGGTGGGGACGTTTCGTCAACATCTCCTCGGTGCACGGACTGCGCGCCTCACCGTACAAGTCGGCTTACACGACGGCGAAGCACGCGCTGGAGGGGTTCTCCAAGACGCTGGCGCTCGAAGGGGCGCCGCACGGCGTGACCTCCACCTGCGTCTGCCCCGCTTACGTGCGCACCCCGCTGGTCGAGGGCCAGATCGCCGGCCAGGCCAGGGTCCACGGCGTCGGCCCCGACCAGGTGGTGGAGGAGATCATGCTGCGGCCCGCCGCGATCAAGCGGCTGATCGAGCCCGAGGAGGTGGCCGAGCTGGCCGCCTACCTCTGCGGGCCGGCCGGTTCGTTCATCACCGGCGTGTCCCTGCCGGTCGACGGCGGCTGGACGGCGCGGTAGTGCCCTCACGACGGCCGGGGCGGCGGCGATGACCAAGCGTTTCCTGGAGCTCCTGGCCAGGGAGGCGTCGGCGGTCGAGTTCGAGGGGCCGGTGATCGAGGCCAGGGCCGCGGGCGCCGACCCGGCCGCCGTCGAGGAGCTGGAGCGGGCCAAGGTCGAGGCGCTCAAGGTGCGGGCGCTGCTGCGGCGCAGGGCCAGGCGCGAGGCCGAGCTGTCGGCGCTGTACGACACGGCGGGCGACCTGTCGGCGCTGCGCGACCTGGACGCGGTGCTGGAGGCGATCGTGCACCGCGCCAGGCAGCTCCTGGCGACCGACACCGCCTACCTGACGCTGCACGACCCGGCCCGCGGCGACACCTACATGCGGGTTACCGACGGCTCGATCTCGGCCAAGTTCCGATCGCTGCGGCTGGCCATGGGGTCGGGGCTGGGCGGGCTGGTGGCGCAGACCGCGGTCCCGTACGCGACCGCCGACTACTTCGCCGACGCCAGATTCCGCCACAAGCACGACATCGACGAGGCCGTCACCGAGGAGGGCCTGGTCGCGATCCTGGGGGTGCCGCTGCGGCTGGGCCAGCGGGTGATCGGCGTGCTGTTCGCGGCCAACCGCAGCGCCCGGCCGTTCCACCAGGAGGAGGTCTCGCTGCTGGGCAGCCTGGCGGCGCACGCCGCGGTGGCGATCGACAACGCCCGGCTGCTGCAGGAGACCAGGAACGCGCTGGAGGAGCTGTCGCAGGCGCACCGCGTCGCCAGGGAGCACGCCGAGGCGGTGGAGCGGGCGGCGACGGCGCACGACCGGATGACCTCGCTGGTGCTGCGCGGCGGCGGCATCGAGGACGTGGCCGCCGTGGTGACGGACGTGCTCGGCGGCGAGCTGGCCGTGCTGGACGACCTGGGCAGGCCGCTCGCGGGCGACGCGGCCGGGCTCGACGCCGGCGTGTTCGAGGCGGCCCAGGCCTCGCGCGCGCTCGGCCGTACCGTGCGCAGGGGCGACCTGCGCATCGCGTCGGTGGACGTCGGCGGCGCGCCGCTCTGCACGCTGGTGCTGCGCAGCGACGACGCCGACGAGCGCATCCTGGAGCGGGCCGCGCTGGTGTGCGCGCTGCTGCTGCTGTTCCGCAGGAGCGTGGCGGAGGCCGAGGGGCGCGTACGGGGCGAGCTGCTGGACGATTTGATCTCCCGGCCCGGCTCGCCCGGCCTGCGCGACCGCGCCCTGCGGCTGGGCGTCGACCTGTCGGCGCCGCACGTCGTGGTCGTGGCCCGGCACGACGGGCAGCGGGAGCGGGCCGCGTTCTGGGCGTCGGCGGAGGCGGCGCTCCGGCACGGGCTGGCCGCGGGGCGCGGCGACGAGGTGGTGCTGCTGCTGCCCGGCACGGACGCGGGCCCGCTCGCCCGGCGCGTGGCCGCGGAGCTGAGCGTCTCGCTGCACGCCCCCGCGACGGCCGGCGCCGCCCGGGCCGGAGACGTCGCGGGCGCCTACCGCGAGGCGCGGCGCTGCGCGGACGCGCTGGTCGCGCTCGGCCGGGCGGGCGACGGCGCGAGCACTGCCGAGCTGGGGTTCGTCGGGCTGCTCATCGGCGAGGGCCGCGACGTGCCCGGCTTCGTCATGTCCGCGCTCGGCCCGGTGATCGAGTACGACACGCGCCGCGGCACCGCGCTGGCCGCCACGCTCGCGGCGTACTTCGCCGCCGGAGGCTCCCCCTCGCGCACGGCCGAGACCATGCACATCCACGTGAACACCGTCACCCAGCGGCTGGACCGCATCGGCAAGCTGCTCGGCGACGGCTGGCAGGAGCCGGACCGGGCGCTGGAGATCCAGCTCGCCCTCCGCCTGCACCGGCTCGGCCACACAGGCACCGGCGACAGTGTGGGTTCTCAGCCCATATGAGTGACGCCGGTCACTCCCTAGCGTGACGGCATGGCCACCACATCCATCAAGAAGATCGTCGGCGCGAGTCTGATCGGCACCACCATCGAGTGGTACGACTTCTTCCTGTACGGCTCGGCAGCCGCACTCGTGTTCAACAAGCTGTTCTTCCCCGAGTCCGATCCGCTCACCGGGACGCTGCTGGCGTTCCTCACCTACGCCGTCGGCTTCGTCGCCCGCCCGCTCGGCGGGCTGGTGTTCGGCCACTACGGCGACCGGTTCGGCCGCAAGACGCTGCTCGTCGTCAGCCTGCTGATGATGGGCGGCGCGACGTTCCTCATGGGCCTCCTGCCCACGCACGCCGCGATCGGCGCGGCGGCGCCGCTGCTGCTCACGACGCTCCGCCTGGTGCAGGGCTTCGCGCTGGGCGGCGAGTGGGGCGGCGCGGTGCTGATCGTCTCCGAGCACGGGGACGCCAGGCGCCGCGGCTTCTGGGCGTCCTGGCCCCAGGCGGGCGCGCCCGGCGGAAACCTGCTGGCGACCGGCGTGCTGGCCGCGCTCGCCGCCTGGCAGCCGGAGGAGCAGTTCCTCGCCTGGGGCTGGCGGATCCCGTTCCTGCTGTCGGGCGTGCTGGTGCTGGTCGGGCTCTGGATCCGGCTGACGATCACCGAGTCGCCGGTCTTCCAGCAGGCCGAGCCGGAGAAGGCGCCGCCGATCGTCGGCGTGCTGCGGCACCACTCCAAGGACGTCGTCATCGCGATCGGCGCGCGGATGGCGGAGAACATCTCCTTCTACCTGCTCACCGTCTTCGTCATCACCTACGCGAAGAGCACCGGGGTGTCGAACTCGACCGTGCTCAACGCGGTGCTGCTCGCCTCGGCCATCCACTTCGTCACGATCCCGATGTGGGGCGCGCTGTCGGACCGGATCGGCCGCCGCCCGACCTACCTCGCCGGGGCGGCCGGCGTCGGGGTGTGGATCTTCGCGTTCTTCCCGCTGATCGACACCGGCAACTTCCTGGCGATCACGCTCGCGGTCACGGTGGGGCTGCTGTTCCACGGCATGATGTACGGCCCGCAGGCGGCCTTCTTCTCCGAGCTGTTCGGGACCAGGATGAGGTACACAGGAGTCTCGATCGGCGCCCAGCTGTCGGCGATCGTGGCCGGTGCGCTGGCGCCGGTGATCGCGGTGGCGCTGCTCCGCGACTTCGGCAGCAGCCTGCCGATCTCCATCTATCTGGCGGCCGCGGCGGTCATCACGCTGGTCGCGGTCTACGCCGCCAAGGAGACGCAGGGACGCGACCTGGCCGAGAGGATACGCGCGTGAAGGTCACCACGCCGAGGCTCACCCAGCACGTCAGGACCGTCGACGGCAGGACCGGCGAGCCGGTGCTGTTCGTGCACGGCAACGTCTCCTCCGGCGCGTTCTGGCGCGACACCATGGCCGCGCTGCCCGGCGGCTTCCGGCCGCTCGCGGTGGATCTGCGCGGGTTCGGCGAGACCGACTCCCTCCCGGTCGACGCCACCCGCGGCGCGCGCGACTTCTCCGACGACCTGGCCGAGCTGGTCGAGGCGCTGGACCTGGCCCCGGTGCACCTGGTGGGCTGGAGCATGGGCGGCGGCGTGGTGCTCAGCCTGCTGCGCGACCGCCCGGCCGCCGTCCGGAGCGTCACCCTGGTCAACCCGGTCTCGCCGTACGGGTTCGGCGGCACCGAGGGCGCCGGCGGCCGGCTCACCCACCCCGACGGCGCCGGCTCGGGGGCGGGCGGCGTGAACCCCGACTTCGTGGCCAGGCTGGCGGCGGGTGACCTGTCGGACGAGGCGATGACCTCGCCGCGCTCGGTCTTCCGCGCCACGTACGTCAAGAACCCGGTCCCCGATGAGGACTTCTACGTCCGCGCCATGCTCACCACCCGCACCGGCGAGGGCAACTACCCCGGCGACGCGGCCACCTCGGAAGCCTGGCCGCACGTCGCGCCCGGCAAGACGGGCGTGCTCAACGCGATGGCCCCGACCCGCTTCCGGCTGGACGACCTGCACGAGATCGACCCGAAGCCGCCGATCCTGTGGATCAGGGGCGCCGACGACCAGATCGTCTCCGACACCTCGATGTACGACCTCGCCCACCTGGGCGCGCTGGGCCTGGTGCCCGGCTCGACCGGCACCCCGGCCCAGCCGATGGTCACGCAGACCAGGGCCGTCCTGGACCGCTACGGCCGTTACCGGGAGGAGGTGCTGGCCGACTGCGGCCACAGCCCGCATCTGGAGCACCCGGAGGCGTTCGTCCGCCTGCTGGCCGGACACCTGAGGGAGGCCCGATCCTGACCGCTCTCAGTCCCTGAGGTAACGGTGCTTGCCCGCGCGCGCCAGCCGGATGAGCCGGCGCGCGCCGGGCAGGCGGCGGGCCAGCCGCAGCCAGGCGGTGTCGCGGGCCAGCGGGAAGCGCCGTTCCGGGGTGACGGCCGTGGCCGGCCGCACCACCGCCCTGCCGTGCCGCAGCTCCACCGCGAACCGCAGCCCGAGCTCCTCCTCGGCGCCGCGCAGCGACGCCAGCCAGACGCCGGGCCCCAGGTTGTCCCTGCCGGGCATCCGCCGCTTGATCGGCACCTTGGCCACGAGCTGGCCGGCCAGCCTGCCGGGCACGCCCGCCTCCACCAGCGCGGGAGCCGACAGCTCCCGCTCGCGCCGCCCGCCCGTGCGCAGCACCAGCTCCAGCGGCGGCCCGCCGCTCGGCGGCACGTACGGCACGGGCAGCACCACCCACAGGTGCTCGCCGAGCAGCTTGACGTTCACGCCGGGCGAGACCAGCGCGATCGACTCGGTGAACGAGCGCGGCTCGACGGCCAGCCCCAGCTCCCCCGTGTCCGTCCAGCACGGCACCACCAGCCGCGTCCTGGGCCGCTGGGCGAGCACGCCGAGGCAGTTGAGCGGCCCGTCCGGCCGCCGCACCCGGCTCCTGGCCTGGTGGGCGCCGCCGAACATGCGCACGTGCACCTCCCACTGGCCGGGCCTGAGCGGTTCGCCGTGCGCGGCCGTCGTCACGTCCACCCTGGCCTCGCCGAGGATGCGCACGCGGGCGTGCCTGCGCCCGTCCTGGACCTTGTCCACCTGGTACGCGACGGGCAGGAAGTGCACGTCACCGGTCTCGGCGTGGCGCACGTACACCTCGATGCGGGCGCGCTCGACGGCGCCGGTGACGTCGGTGACGCTCTCCGGCAGCAGCCTCGCGTCGACGGCGCGCGGCGGCTTCCAGAACAGCCGGTCGCCGTCCGTCAGGAACCGCTCGGGCCTGCCCTCGCCGCTCAGCACCTCCACGCTCAGCCCGAGCGCCAGCACGTGCGCGTCCCAGCGGACCTCGGTCAGGTCGGCGCGCAGCCCGGCCCGCCGCCCGGAGTTGGCCAGCAGGACGAGCTGGTCCAGCCGTCCGGCCCTGATGAGCGCGGCCACGGCCCTGAGCTGGACGGGCAGGTAGCGGTCGAGCCGCTCGGGGAAGCGCTCTTCGACGAGCTCCTGGACCATGCGGAAGTAGGCGCCCCGGTCGATCGAGGAACCGGCGAACGCGGTCGTCAGGAACGGCCGCAGCACCGCCGAGCGGAACCAGTACGCGTACATCCGGTCACGCTGGCGGCCCTCGCCCACGTACCCGTCGATGTCGCCGAGCAGGGACCGGAGCTCGCGCACGGCGGTGCGCGGCTCCTCGGCGGCGACCTCGCGCGCGCCCAGGTGGCAGCAGACCTGGTCGGCGAGCACCGCGATGATCTTGGCGCGCAGGTAGGCGCGGACCACGAACGCCTGCTCGGCGATGACCCCGCCGGGCACGGCGAAGCCGAGTTCGTGCTCCTCCAGGAAGGCGCGGCGGTAGAGCTTGTGCGGGGTGAGCAGGGTGAGCAGGCGGTCGCGGAGGATGTCGGCGCGGGGCTTGTTGCGGTCGAAGGCGGTCATGGGCGGCCCGCCGTCGCGCACCAGACGCCCCACGAGCACGTCGGCGTCGGCCTCCACGGCCCGCTCGTGCATGCGTTCCAGGCCGTCGCGCGCCAGCCGGTCCTGCTGGCCGAGCATGAAGACGTAGTCGCCCTTGGCGGCGGCCACGCCGACGTTCCGGCCGCGCATGGGGGAGCCCGTGTGCGGCAGGTGCAGCACGCGCACGTTCCTGCGGACCGCGGCGATGGTGTCGAGCCGCTCGGCTATCCCGTCCGTGGACCCGTCGTCCACGAAGATCACTTCGTACGCGTCCGCTGGGAGGGTCTGTTCCAGCGTCGACCGGATGCACGGATCGGCTGAGTCACCCGGATTGTGGACATTGACGATCACACTGACCTTCACACCCATGCGGCCAGCGTGCGGGGTCCTTCCCGGACGGGCGTGACGGCTTGCCGATTACAGGGGGAAAGATGCCTTGTTAATACCATCCCCTGGCCTGGGAGTGCCCCCAGGCTCCACAGGGAGTGCCGTAGCGGCCCTTGATGTAACCGAGACCCCACTTGATCTGGGTGGCGGGGTTGGTCTGCCAGTCGGCGCCGGCGCTGGCCATCTTGGTGCCGGGCAGCGACTGCGGGATGCCGTAGGCGCCGGAGTAGCGGTTCATCGCCCGCTCGTTCCAGCCGCTCTCCTTCTGCCAGAGGCTCTCCAGGCAGCCCCACTGGTCGGTGCCGAAGCCGAACGAGCCGAGCATCTCCTTGGCGACGGCCTTGTTGGAGCCGGGCGAGGGGGTGCTGCCGGGCGGGAAGTTGGCGGGCGGGAAGCCGTCGCCGCCGGGCGCCTTCTTCTTGATGATGACGGTGTCGAGCGGGTCGTTGCCCTGGCGCGACTGCTTCAGCCTGTCGGCCTTGTGCGCCTGCACGGCGGCGGCCTTGAGCTGGTCGGTCTTGGGGTCGGCGCCCGACAGGTCGCCGCTGGCGATGCGGGCGAACTCCTCCAGCGTGGGCCCCTCGACCGGTGGCCTGTTGGCGTTCTCGATGGCGCGGTGGACGACGAAACCGCCGCCGCCGAACACGACCACGGCGGACAGGCCGATGATCATCACCCGCTTGGGGCTCAGCCGCGAACGCTTGCGCGCCGCCCGGGCGGCCTGGCGCGTGGGACGTTCGCTCAAAGTCGGACCTGGACTCACGGTCCATGAGCTTGCCCTGACTTGGGGGGTGCTCCGCAACCGAATCGGTCAATTCGCTTGGCACTCCCTTGGCCAACCAGCAGGTAGGCCCGACTTTCTCCCCTGTGTGATTTTGGTCACACAGGGCGGCCTGCCCTCCGGGCACCCGATTCCGGAGGGAAGGCCGGTATTCAGGGTCGGTCAGCCAGTTGTTCATGGCATGCGCGGCACGTCACAGTTTAGTTACAGAACGCGGGCATACCCGACATAGCACAATAATGTGGCCGTGGCTGGCATTCTCCTCGTCGAAGACGATCCCTCGGTGCGCACGGCGCTCGAACTCGCGCTGTCCCGCCAAGGGCACTCCGTCACCTCGTACACCACGGGCGAGGAGGCTCTCGACCACATCAGGGCGCGCCGTCCCGAGATCGCCATCCTGGACGTCATGCTGCCCGGGATCGACGGCGTCGAGGTGTGCCGGCGCATCCGCAAACTCGACCAGCTCCCCGTGATCCTGCTCACCGCGCGCGGCGACGACCTGGACATCGTGGTCGGCCTGGAGGCGGGCGCCGACGACTACGTGGTCAAGCCGGTCGAGCCGCGCGTCCTGGACGCCCGCATCAGGGCCATCCTGCGCAGGGCCGAGTCCGCCGCCTCCGACCGCATCACCTTCGGCGACCTGGTCATCGACCGGGGCGCGCTCAAGGTGACGCTGGCCGGCAAGGAGATCCACCTGACGCCCACCGAGCTGCGCCTGCTGCTGGAGCTGGTGCGCCACCCCGGGCAGGTGCTCAACCGGCGCTACCTGCTGCGCTCGGTCTGGGACCACACGCACGTCGCCGACTCCCGGCTGGTCGACGCGTGCGTGCAGCGGGTCCGGGCCAAGATCGAGCCGAGGCCCGCCGAGCCGGTGTTCATCCACACCGTGCGCGGCTTCGGCTACCGGTTCAGCCCTCCGTGACCGGCTCGTGATCAGGTTCCCCACCGGGTTCCGCGCCCGGCTCGTCTTCACCTTCACCCTGGTCGCCATCACCGCCTCCGTCCTGGTGGCCACCATCGGGTTCGAGCTGGCCAAGTCCGCGCTGGTGAAGCGCGCCGAGGACACCGCCATCGACCTCGTCACCAGGGAGCTCAACCGGATAACGTTCCCCATCGGCAGGCTCAGGCAGGGCGAGGCCGCGCCCGGCATGAGCGAGCTGGCCGACCTCGCGGACGCGCTCGACGGGCCGGGGCGCAGCGTCGTCATCGAGTACGGCGACCTGCTCCACTCCGACGGCCCGATGACGCTGAACGACGTGCCCAACGAGCTGCACGGCCGGGCCAAGCGGTTCGTCGTCACCCAGCGCAAGGTGGTGCGCAACGAGCTGTGGCTCATCGTCGGCTCCGCCGTCTACCGCGACAACGGCCAGGAGCCCGAGGCCACCGGCCTGCGCGCGTTCGTCTTCTTCCCGATGCGCGACGAGCAGAGCCAGCTCGTCACCCTGCGCACCACGATGGCCCAGGGCGGCGGGGCCATCGTGCTCATCGCCCTGGTGGTGGCGCTGGCGTCGGCGCGGCAGGTGCTGCGGCCCGTCGGGCGGCTCAGCGCGGCCGCGCAGGCGCTCGGCCAGGGCCGCCTGGACACCCGCCTGCCCGTGCACGGCCAGGACGAGCTGGCCGAGCTGACCGCCCGGTTCAACGACGCCGCCGCCGCGCTGGAGCTCAGCGTGTCGGAGCTGCGCTCGCTGGAGGCCATGTCGCGCCGGTTCGTCGCCGACGTCTCGCACGAGCTGCGCACCCCGCTCACCGCGATGACCGCCGTGGCCGACATGCTGTACGAGGAGGCGAACCGGCTGCCCGACGCCCCGGCGGAGGCCGTACGGCTGGTGCTGCACGAGATCGAGCGGCTGCGCGAGCTGGTCGAGCACCTCATCGAGGTGAGCCGCTTCGACGCCGGCACCGCGACGCTCAGCCTGGAGCCGGTGAACGTGGCCGACACGATCCAGGACTGCCTGGAGGTGCGCGGCTGGACCGAGCAGGTGCGGGTCAACGCCTCCCGCAGCCTCGTCGTCAACCTGGATCCGAGCAGGTTCGACGTCATCGTGGCCAACCTGGTCGGCAACGCGCTCAAGCACGGCGCCCCGCCGGTGCTGGTCAACGCCAGGGGCACGGAGAACGGCCTGGAGGTGAAGGTGCGCGACCACGGCAAGGGCATCCCTCCCGAGGCGATGCCGCACGTCTTCGACCGCTTCTTCAAGGCGGGCGCGGGCCGCAGCCGCAGCCAGGGCAGCGGCCTGGGCCTGTCCATCGCGCGCGCCAACGTGCACCTGCACGGCGGCACGATCTCCGTACGCGCGCAGAACCCCGGCACCCTGTTCACGGTCTGGCTCCCGCACGCATGAGGGCGGCACGCGAGCTCCTGGGCGCGGCGGCGCTGGTGGTCGGCGTCGCCGCCTGCGGCATCCCGCCCACCGACGTGATCGAGCGGGCCGCGGCGCCCGTCATAGAGGTCCCGCCCCCGTCCAAGACCATCTACCTGCTCAAGGACGGCGAGCTGACCATGGAGCCCGCCGACGTGAGCTCGGCCTCGGTGGAGAGCCTCCTGCGCGCGCTGTTCGCCGCCTCCACGCAGCCGCTGGGCAAGCTGGACACCGCCCTGCACGGGTTCGTCTTCGACGGCATCGAGGACTCCCTCAACCCCATCCAGCGCGACGAGGTCAAGCTGCCCAGGACCTCCACCCTGACCGTGTACGTGAGGGGCGACGGCACGCTGAGCAAGACGGCGATGGCCCAGATCGTCTGCACGGCCCAGCAGGACACGGCCATCGAGGGCGTGAAGATCGTGCAGAAGTTCGGAGACCGCCCTCCGGTGACGGAGAGCGGTCTCACGTGCGGCGAGCTCCGGTGAGCCCGCCGGACGACTAGATGGTGATGTCCTCCAGCATCTCCGTCACCAGCGCCGCGATCGGCGAGCGCTCCGACCTGGTCAGCGTGACGTGCGCGAACAGCGGGTGGCCCTTGAGCTTCTCCACCACCGCCACCACGCCGTCGTGCCGCCCGACGCGCAGGTTGTCGCGCTGGGCGATGTCGTGCGTGAGCACCACACGGGAGTTGGCGCCGATGCGGCTGAGCACGGTCAGCAGCACCCCGCGCTCCAGCGACTGGGCCTCGTCCACGATCACGAACGCGTCGTGCAGCGAACGCCCGCGGATGTGCGTGAGCGGCAGCACCTCCAGCATGCCGCGGTCGAGCACCTCCTCGATCACCTCGGGCGAGGTGACGGCGCTCAGCGTGTCGAAGACCGCCTGCGCCCAGGGGCCCATCTTCTCGCCCTCGGTGCCCGGCAGGTAGCCCAGCTCCTGGCCGCCGACCGCGTACAGCGGGCGGAAGACGACCACCTTGCGGTGCTGGCGGCGCTCCAGGACGGCCTCCAGGCCAGCGCAGAGGGCGAGCGCCGACTTGCCGGTGCCGGCCCGGCCGCCGAGCGACACGATGCCGATCTCCGGGTCCATCAGCAGCTCCAGCGCGATGCGCTGCTCGGCGGAGCGGCCGTGCAGGCCGAACACCTCGCGGTCGCCGCGCACCAGCCGCACCGACTTGTCGGGCTGGACCCTGCCGAGCGCCGAGCCGTTGGCCGACAGCAGCCGCAGGCCGGTGTGGGTCGGCAGTTCTCTGGCCTCCTCAAGGTCGGCGGTGCCGGAGTCGAAGAGCGACTCGACGTCCTCCGCCGTCACCTGCATCTCGGCCATCCCCGTCCAGCCGGACTCGATGACCAGCCCGGCGCGGTACTCCTCGGCCGCCAGGCCGATCGAGGCCGCCTTGACCCGCATCGGCAGGTCCTTGGAGACGAGCACGACGTCCTGGCCCTCGGCGGCCAGCGAGCGGGCCACGGTGAGGATGCGGGTGTCGTTGTCGCCCAGGCGGAAGCCGACGGGCAGGATGGACGGATCGCTGTGGTTGAGCTCGACCCTGATCGTGCCTTCCCCTGTGGGCATCGGCTCGTCCAGCCGGCCGTGCTCGACCCGCAGCTCATCCAGGTAACGCAGGGCCTTTCTCGCGAAGTAGCCCAGCTCCGGGTGATGCCGCTTCCCCTCAAGCTCCGTGATGACGACGATCGGCAGGACGACATCGTGCTCCGCGAAGCGGGTCATCGCCGCCGGGTCGGCCAGCAGGACCGAGGTGTCCAGCACGTAGGTGCGCTTGGCGGGACTGGTCGTAGGGTTGCTCGAGGACACTGCCACACGTTCTCCCCCGGGCGCCCGTGCGGACGGGCACCCTGCAGACGAGGCGGGATTCGGACCGGACCCGTGCCCCCGACCGCGACGTGCCGCCGGCGCCGGATTCCGGCCCCCTCGGCTCGAATCGGCGCAAAGGCGGGCCCTTTCCGGAATGTCCGGCCTTTGACCGGACACTTCCAACGTTACGTCCCAAGTGCCGGGATGTCCCGTTATGAACCGTAACGCCGGTGTCTCGCGGCGTAATCCCGCAGGGCTCGCAGGAAGTCCACCCTGCGGAAATCCGGCCAGTAGGCCTCGTGGAAGTAGAACTCAGAGTGAGCGCTCTGCCACAACATGAAGCCCGACAGGCGCTGCTCGCCCGAGGTCCGGATGAGGAGGTCCGGGTCGGGCTGGCCGCGAGTGTAGAGATGCTCAGCGATGTGTTCGACATCGAGACCCTCCACGAGGTCCTCGATGCTCGCGCCCCTGCTCGCTTGCTCCTGCAGGAGTGAGCGCACCGCATCGGCAATCTCACGCCTTCCTCCATACCCAACTGCAACGTTCACAATCAGGCCGGGACGGTGCGATGTCACTTCTTTTGCGTTCTTCAGGACATTGGCCGTGCGGTCCGGCAGCAGGTCCAGCGCCCCCACAGGGCTGATCCGCCAGCCCTGGCCGACCAGCTCCTGGACGACGTCCTCGATGATGCGCAGCAGCGGCTCCAGCTCGTTGGGCGGCCGGTTGAGATTGTCGTTGGACAGCATCCAGACGGTGACGACCTCGACCCCGGTCTCGCGGCACCACGTGAGCAGCTCGGAGATCTTGTCGGCGCCCTTGCGATGCCCTTTGGCGACATCGGTCATGCCCATGGCACGCGCCCAGCGGCGGTTGCCATCGATGATCACCCCGACGTGCCGGGGGATGCTGTCCTTGGACAGCTTGGCCTCCAGCCGGCGCTCGTACAGCCGGTAGACCAGGTCGCGCAGGCTCACGGAGTCCCTCCCCAGCGCTGCCATGTACAGGTCGGAAGACCCGACAGGCCATTATCACCGTGTTTCGCCCGTGCCCGTGCCCTGAACGCGGACCTTGCCCGGGTCCGTATTGCCCAGGCAGCCCTCGGCCTCGTCCACCAGAGCACGCACGAACCCCGCCAGCTCACCGGAGGTGAGGATCGCCCGCGTGCCCAGGCCGCCCACGCCCCACGCCTCCACGAAGGCCCTGCGGGTCAGCCGCCACTCGCCGCGCTGCTCAGGCCGGGGTGTCCAGAGGGGGATCGTGCGCAGCTGACAGCGCAGCTCGCCGCCGGCGACGCCGCCCCACCTGCTGCGGTACCGGAACGAGAAGAGTTCGGCCCCGCCCTCTTCCGGCGGGAAGCGGTCGTCGGGATCCGGCCACCGACCGGCCTGCCCGTGGTCGCGCCGGGCCGCCTCCACGCCGCGCGCCAGGCGCGCGAGCCGCCACGCGCACCGCTCGCCGACGGTCCCGTACGGGACGCCGTCGTGACACAGCTCCAGCGTGACCTCGTACGGCATGCCCGCGCTGTCGTTGCAGAGCACCGGTGTCACGGAGAGAAAGGAGCCGTCGGCGCAGCGTAGTCCCACCACGCCGGTTCCCTTCCCTCACGAAGGCGGGTGAATCTCCTGGTCAAGGCCATAGACGCGGGCGGCGGTCGCGCCGAAGACCTGCTCGGCGCCGGCGCCGCCGAGCAGCGCGCGGGCCGCCTCCAGGACCGTCCGGTAGTCGGCCGCCAGCAGGGCGACCGGCCAGTCGCTGCCGAACATCAGCCGCTCAGGCCCGAAACACGCGACCGCGTGCTCCACGTACGGCCGCAGGTCCTCCACCGACCACCGCTCGTGGTCGGCCTCGGTGACCAGGCCCGACACCTTGGCGAAGACATTCGGGTACGCGGCCGCGGCGGCGATCTTCGTGGCCCACGGCTCCCACGCGCGGTCCCTGATCCGCGGCTTCGACAGGTGGTCGACGACCAGCTTCAGCCCAGGATGGCGCCCGGCCACCGTGACCACGTGATCCAGGTGCCTGGGCAGCAGCGACACCACGTCGAACGCGAGCCCGGCCGCGGCCAGCAGCCCCAGCGACTCCAGCACCCCGTCGCGCACCAGCCAGTCGGGGTCGGGCTCGTCGTGGATCAGGTGGCGGACGCCGACGAACTTGGGGTGCGGCCGGTAGCGGTCGAGGGCCTTCGCCGCCTCGCCCGGGTCGGTCAGGTCGATCCATCCGACGACTCCGGCGATGAACGGGTGCGCGTCGGCGTGCGCGAGCATCGCGTCCGTCTCGGCGAAGGAGTCGGCGGCCTGCACGAGCACCGTCCGATCCACCCCGGTGGCACGCAGCTCAGGGATCAGGTCCTCGGGAGCGTAGGTGCGGTAGAGCACGCCGGAGGCGGGGGTCAGCCAGGGGTACTCGACGGTCTCCAGGTTCCAGAAGTGCTGGTGCGCGTCCACGATCACAGGGAAAACCTAGGATGTCTGCACCGCCCCCGGCAAGAGTCACCCGCCGCATCCCCCGCACCCGCCGCCTCCGCAACCGGAGCCTCCGCCGTCGCCTCCCGACCCGAAGTCGCCGCCGCCGTCGCCCGCCGGGTCGGTGCCGAGGCCGAACACGGTCCTGTCCTCGCCGGTGCCACCGCCGCAGGCGCCCGCCCCGCAACCCGCGGACCCGTCCTGCACCCGCTTGAGCTCCGCCACGACGCGCGCGTCGTCCAGGTGCTCCAGCCCGAACACCGCGACGGGCGCGAAGGCGAGGATCCGGCCACCGCCCTCCGCGTAGGCGTCCCGCGCCTCCAGCCGCCCTTCACGTACCGCGTAGGCGTCCCGCGCCTCCAGGAGCCGCTCACGTCCCGCGTAGGTGAGCAGATTGTCCATCACCGCCCGCTTGCGCCGGTGCAGCCGCACCCCCCGCGCCCCCATCACGACGAAGACACCCGCCGCGCCGAACAGCACGAAGGCCACCTCGCCCGACAGCTGGGCGACCGGCACGCCCGCGAGCGCCGAGGCGACCGCCACCCCCATCGTCACCCACGACCAGCGGCGCAGCCGACGGAGCAGCGTGCGTACCTGGGCCAACTGGTCGTCCCCGGCCAGCAGCGCCATCCCCTGGAGCCGGTGCCGCACCGCCTCCACCTCCCGGCCCGCGGAGACCTCGCGCCGCGCCTCGGGCACCCCGAGCCGCCCGCCGTGCCGGTCGACGGCGTCGAGCAGGGCCCGTTCGACGTCGTACTCCCCCGGATCAGCCCCGGCCACCCGGTGCAGCACCCCGCCCCTGGACAGGCGCAGCCGCCCGGTGCCGAGCAGCGCGGCCAGCCCAGTGTTCACCACCCGCAACGGCCCGCCCGCCAGATAGGCCAGCTCGTACGTGCCGAGTGCGTCCCCCCGCCTGTCCCGCGCGCCGCCGCGCATGCTCCGGTACGCCGCCTCCGCCTCCGACGCGATGCCCGAGACGGACATGCCGAGCAGGGCGCCGACGACCACGGCGAGAGTCAACGCGATCATGAACGCCATGACGGCCTCCACCGAGAAAATCCCCCGATGCCATGGTCGCGCCGGGAAGTCAGCGACACAGCAGCCGTGACCACCAGAGTCTGCTACCGGCGGGCCGTGTCCTCGCCCGCCGCCGGAGCCAGGCGGCGAAGTCGTCGGCGTCCGCCCGGTAGCCGGACGGCGGCTCGGCCCGCTCCGCCGCGTAGGCGGCGAACAGCGCCACCAGGTCCTCCCCGGCCGCCGCCGCGGCGTCCGGACGCAGCCTCGCCACCACGCTCCTCCGCTTGGCGACCAGGCTCCAGGCCTGCACCCGCATCCGTTCGGCGTCGAACCCTTCCGGCACCTCGCCCCCGGCCACCAGGGCGGCCACCACCCGCCCCTGCCGCTCCGCCAGCCTCCGCCGCGGCTCCTCGTTCACGAGGGGATCCTCGTCATGGCGGCGGCGACGCGGGACAGCTCGGCCGCGAGCGCGGCGTCGCTCGGGTAGGCGTCGTCCCATTCCAGCAGGACGCCCGGCGGGGCGGCGCGGGCGCAGAGTTCGGCCAGGACGTCCAGGATCGCCTCGGGCACCGTGGCGGTGTGGGTGTCGTGCCAGAGCCCGCCGTGCTCCTCGCCGCCCGCGACGTGGACGTAGGCGAGCCGCGAGAGCGGCAGCCGGTCCAGCGCCTCGACGGCGGACAGGCCGAGGTTGACCTGGTTGGTGTAGAGGTTGGCCACGTCGACGAGCAGCAGCACGCCGGTGCGCTCGACCAGCTCGGCCAGGAACTCGGCGTCGGTCAGCTCGTCGTCGGGCCAGCCGAACAGGGCCGCCACGTTCTCCAGGGCGAGCGGCACCGGAAGGGCGTCCTGGGCGCGGCGCACGTTCTCTGTGACGACGTCGAGCGCCTCCCGGGTGCGCGGCACCGGCAGCAGGTGGCCGGCCTCGACACCGCCCGCCCTGACGAACGCCAGATGCTCGCTGACCAGCGGCGAGTCCAGCGCCAGGGCGCACTCCGCCAGGTGGGCCAGCCGGGCGGGGGAAGGCGGTTCGGCGCCTCCGACGCCGAGTCCGACGCCGTGGGGCACCACGGGCACGCCGCGCCCGCGCAGCACCCGCAGCGACTCGGGCAGCCGGGCCGGCCGGATGTGCTCGGCGACCACCTCGACGAACTCCACCCCGGACAGCCGCTCGACGGTCAGGTCGATCTCGGCCCGCCAGCCGATCCCCAGTCCGAGCCTGGGCAGCTCAGCCGCCGCCACCGCAGCCACCTCCTCCGCAGCCCGACCCGCCGCCGTCCCCGCCGCCGGAGTCGACGTGGGAGCCGCATGCGGCGCCGCTCGACACCGGCGGCGCCTTGTGATGGCGGAACGACGCGGCCAGCTCAGTGAACCGCGGCTCGTCCCGCCCGTCCAGACCGTGCAGGGCCACCGGGATCGCGGCGCCGAGCCGCTCCTGGGAAGCCGTCAGCGTGTCTCTCCCGTACCACTCCACCATCTGGCGGCCCGCGCACGTGGGCGCGTCGCGCAGCGCGCGGCGCTCGCTGACGTGGCTGTTGAAGCCGATGACGCCGGTCGCGGCCATGGCGAGCGCGCTCAGGCCGATGAACCCGTCGGGCGCGAGCACGGACGCGACGGCCCCCGCCGCCGCCATGCCCCAGGCCAGTACGGGGACGGCCAGCAGGGAGAGCGAGCTTGGCGCGTACCGGGCCGGTGCCGGACGGCCGGTGCACCAGCCCAGCGCTCACGAGCCGCCGCCGCAGCCCGGCCACCTCGGGCCCACGCGCGACGGTCCGCAGGGCACGGCCCGCGTCCATGCCGCCGCGGCAGGCCCGTACGGCGGCGAGCAGGGTGCGCTCGACGTCGGCTGCGGGCTCCGCGGCCCCGGCGACGGCGTGCAGGTCGCCTGTCCTGTCGAGGCGCAGCGCCTCGTCCGCGATGAGGACCGCGGCGGCGGTCTCGGCGACCCGCCACGGCCCGCCGGCCAGGAAGGCCAGCTCGTACACGTCCAGGCCGGCGGACGGAGCGGGGCCGGGCCCGGTGCGGTGGGCGTCGAGCCGGATGTCCCCGGATTACCACGTTCACCCGACGTCAGAATCGCTTTCCTGACATGATTCCTGCGTTCGAAACGGGCAGGGCTTGTCCGTCGCCTCTCAGTCCGGGGAGCGAGAAGCCGCTCCCTGAGGGAGCGGAGGAGTCACAAAGAACTCCTCCCGTGTGGAGAGGGTTCCCGCCGAAGCGGAAACGCGATGGCGCCGGCCGTCACGGGGACGACCGGCGCCGCGATGATCGATCAGCCGAGGCGGTCGAGCAGCGCCTGGTGCTCCTCCCACAGCTCCTCGGGCAGCTGGGCGCCGAACTTCTCGAAGTGGGCCGGGATCAGCGCGGCCTCCTCGCGCCAGACCTCGCGGTCGACGCCGAGCAGCGTGCGCAGGTCCTCCTCGGACAGGTCGAGCCCGTCGGTGTCGAGCGTCTCGGGCACCAGCCCGATCGGCGTCGGGACGGCCTTCGCCTCGCCGTTGAGCCGGTCGACGATCCACTTGAGCACGCGGCTGTTCTCGCCGAAGCCGGGCCAGATGAACCTGCCGTCGGCGTCCTTGCGGAACCAGTTGACGTAGTAGATGCGCGGCAGCACGACGTCCTCGCGCCGGCCCAGCTTCAGCCAGTGGCCGAAGTAGTCGCCCATGTTGTAGCCGCAGAACGGCAGCATGGCGAACGGGTCGTGGCGCAGCTCGCCGACCTTGCCTTCGGCGGCGGCGGTCTTCTCGGAGGCGACGTTGGCTCCGAGGAAGACGCCGTGCTGCCAGCTCAGCGATTCGGTGACCAGCGGCACCGCGGTGGCGCGGCGCCCGCCGAACAGGATCGCCGAGATCGGCACGCCCTTGGGGTCCTGCCATTCCGGTGCGATGGTCGGGCACTGGGAGGCCGGGGTGGTGAAGCGGGCGTTCGGATGGGCCGCGGGCTCGCGGCTGTCCGGCGTCCAGGACCGGCCCTTCCAGTCGGTCAGGTGAGCGGGCGGCTCCTCGGTCAGCCCCTCCCACCACACGTCGCCGTCGTCGGTCAGCGCGACGTTGGTGAAGATGCTGTTGCCCCAGAGCGTCCTGATCGCGTTGGCGTTGGTGACCTCGCCGGTGCCGGGCGCGACGCCGAAGAACCCGGCCTCCGGGTTGATGGCGTACAGCCGCCCGTCGTCGCCGAAGCGCATCCAGGCGATGTCGTCGCCGATGGTCTCCACCTTCCAGCCGGGAATGGTGGGCTGCAGCATGGCCAGGTTGGTCTTGCCGCAGGCGCTCGGGAAGGCGGCGGCGATGTAGCGGACCTCGCCCGACGGCGGGGTCAGCTTGAGAATGAGCATGTGCTCGGCCAGCCAGCCCTGGTCACGGGCCATGACGCTGGCGATCCGCAGCGCGTAGCACTTCTTGCCGAGCAGCGCGTTGCCGCCGTAGCCGGACCCGTACGACCAGATCTCGCGGGTCTCCGGGAAGTGGCTGATGTACTTGGTCGTGCTGCACGGCCAGGGCACGTCCTCCTGGCCCGGCTCCAGCGGCGCGCCGACGCTGTGCACGGCCTTGACGAAGCTGCTGTGCTCATGGTCGCGCTTGCTGCGGCCTCCGTTGGCTCGTTCCTCGCTCTCTCCGGCCTTTCGCGCCGCTCCGCGCTCCTCGATGAGCCGCAGCGCCCTGTCGCCCATGCGGGTCATGATCCGCATGGACACCGCGACGTACGGCGAGTCGGTGATCTCGACGCCGACCTGGGAGATCTCTCCGCCGAGCGGCCCCATGCAGAACGGCACCACGTACATGGTGCGGCCGCGCATGCAGCCCTTGAAGAGCTCTCCGAAGGTCTCGCGCATCTCGGCGGGCGCGATCCAGTTGTTCGTCGGGCCGGCGTCCTGCTCGCGCTCCGAGCAGATGAAGGTACGGTCCTCCACCCGGGCGACGTCGCTCGGGTCGGAGGCGGCGTAGAAGCTGTTGGGCCGCTTCGCGAGACGCGTGAACGTGCCCTGGTCGACGAGGAGGTTGGTCAGGCGCGTCCACTCCTCCTCCGAACCGTCACACCATTCGATCCGGTCCGGTTGGGTAAGCGCGGCTATCTGATTGACCCAGGTGACCAATTCGACGTTGCTGGTCGGGGCGGGAACTTCCACGGTTACAGACACGACAGCGGCTCCTCCACTCTCTCAGGGCTCGCTCATCATTAACGACGAGGACACCCGGAAGCCAATTGGCGTAGACCTCTTGGCCCCGGGCGTCGCCGCAGGCAGCGGCCTTGACGACTGGGGGACCCTACCCATCGCGACAGGGTTTAAAAAGAACTCGCCAGCCCACTGGTATATACCAATGCGGCTGGTCTAAACCAATTCCGCAAATGGTTTAGTCCATTCTCCGGGAATTCACGTCGGGCCCTTCGGACCGCACCCGGTCGACATGTTGCAGCGCGTCGCGCAGTTCGGCCAGCCAGGTGTCGGCGTTCTGGCCGACGAGCCGGACGCACCAGGCGAGGGCGTCGCTGCGGCTGCGCGCCACGCCGGCGGCCACCAGCGTGTCGAGAACCTGACGCTCCGGCTGCCGCAGCCTCGTCATGACGGGCACGGACAGTGTGGTGAACATCACAGCCTGACCGCCGCAGGTGACGCCCCAGGAGACCTTCTGGCGGAACCTCCGCTCGGCCTCCTTGGCGATCTCGACGCGCCGCTCCCTGGTCTCCTCGCGGAAGCGCCCGATCAGGCCGTCGATGAGCGCGGCCCGCTCGCCCTCGTCCATCTCGCCGGGCGGGTCGGGCAGCGTGCCGAGGACCGCGATCTCCTCGCGGTCCCTGATGATCTCGGGCACGCCGGTGAACCAGCCCTCGGGGAGCCGCCCGGCGAACCATCCGCGCACCTGCGCGGTGCCATCGTCGCTTGCCATGTAATCACCATTACATATTTGCGAGGAAAAAGCACCCCCGTCCCGCACGGTCCTGGCAGGTGCGGGGGCCGGGGGTGGGGGCGTAGTTTACGGAGCGTGGACCTGGAATTCGTCAGCCGCCACGCGGGCCGCCCGGCCGCCGCGCTGACCCGCAGAGATCTGGCCAGGGCGCTGCTGGCCGTGCCCTCGGGCGTGGCGCTGGTGGCGCTGCCCGACCTGCGCAGGGCCATGATGGCCGCGGGCAACCCGCTGTCCCGCCCGTTCTGGGAGTCGGCCAGGACCACGCTCGCCGCCATCGAGTCCGGCGCGGCCACGGTGGGTGACGTCCAACGCTGGGTCGAGTCGACGGGCACCGAACCCATCCTGATGACGCCGAGCTACTTCGTCTGGCCGGAGGAGAACGAACGCGGGCCGGTGGCCCACGAGATGCACGACCGGCTCGTGGCCCACCTGGAGGAGCGGGTGCGCGCGGGCGAGATCGACCCGGACGCGCTCGCGTCCGGCGATCTTCAAGCCCGCAGGGCGTACGAGGAACTGCAGGAGAGCTGGCTGGCCACGCCGCTGCCCGACGGGCGGGTGCCGGGGTTCTCGGTGAGCGACGAGCAGGACGAGGAGCTGTTCGCGGCCTGGGACGAGGAGGAGGAGTTCGCGCTGTCGGAGCTGCGGCGCATCCTGGGCGAGCTGGTCAAGCAGCCCGAGCTGCCGATCGCCGAGCTCGACCGCGCCGTCACCCGCCTGCGCGAGCTGCTGGCGGTCGCGGGCTATCCGGGCAACGTGCTGCGGGCCTGCGCGGGCTTCGAGGGCGAGCCGATGCCTGACGACGACGTGGAGCTGTGGCTGACCGTGGCCGCCGGCGTCGCCGGGCCGGTCTCGGACCTGCCGGAGGAGGGCGACCTGCTGGAGGAGTTCGCCGACCTGAACGGCGAGGTCAGCCTGGAGGACGAGATGATGGCCCACATCTGCGCCATCCAGCACGCCGACTGGCTCGCCGCCGTGACGGCGCTGGCCCGGATGGGGCCCGGCGCGCTCGCCTCGCCGGAACGCATCGCCCGCCTGATCGCCGAGTCGGAGGACATCGACGCCGACGAGCAGGACTCCGACGACCTGGCCTCGACCGAGAGCCTCTTCAGGCCGGTGGTCGCGCTGTGGGCCCAGCTCGGCATCGTCGACGAGGACGACGTGCTCACGCCGCTCGGCTGGTGGGGCCTGCCCAAGGCGTTGGAGCGCGCCTGGTCAGCCGGTGACTGAGGGATCGAGCAGGTCCTTGTAGGCGGGGTTGCGCTCGATGTAGCCGGCGACGTACTCACACCGGGGCACGACCTTCAGGCCGGTGTCGCGGGTGAGGTCGAGCGCGTGCGCGACCAGCCGGCCCGCGAGCCCCTGCCCGCCGTACTCGGGCAGCACCTCGGTGTGGGTGAAGACGACCTTGGTGGGCAGCAGCAGGTAGTCGGCGAACCCGGCGACCTTCCCGTCCACGCGGATCTCGAAGCGGCTCTTCCCCGGGTTGTCGACGACCTCTTCAGACATCTACTCGGCCTTCTTCTCGAGCTCGCGCTCCTCGTCCTCGAGGTCGCGCTCGTGGGGCACCTCGATCTTGCCCATCTGCTTGTTCATGGACTTGACCAGGAAGTAGAGAGCGAACCCGAGAAGGGCTACCACGACGAAGCCGAGCAGGCCCGGGCTGACTTCACCTGCTGCTAGAACCATCACCCTTCCAGTCTGCCACCCGGGGGTCGTGCCCGGACCTCCGGATCAGTGGCAGGCCGGGGACGTCTCCTCGGCGTGGATGCCGGAGAACAGGTCGTCCTCGGGCAGACCGGTGTCGACGAGCGAGCGGGCCAGGTGGTAGTCCTCCGTCGGCCAGATCTCCTGCTGCAGCTCGCGCGGGCAGACGAACCACCAGCCGTCGGGGTCGACCTGGGTGGCGTGCGCCATGAGCGCCTCGTCGCGGATCTGGAAGTAGTCGCCGCAGGGCACCCGGGTCGTGACCTCCCACTTGGCGGGGCGGTCCTCCCAGCGGGCGATCCAGTCGCCGTACGGGGAACCCATGTCGCGCTCCTGCATGGCCTCGTGCAGCGCCTCGAACCGGGCCCGGTGGAAGCCCATGTGGTAGTAGAGCTTGAGCGGCTGCCACGGGTCGCCGGTGCCGGGGTAGCGGTCGGGGTCGCCGGCCGCCTCGAACGCCTCCACCGACACCCTGTTGGTCATGATGTGGTCGGGGTGCGGGTAGCCGCCGTCGTCGTCGTAGGTGAGGATCACGTGCGGCCTGAACTCCCGCACGGCCGCCACCAGCGGGGCCGCCGCGACTTCGAGCTTCTGCAGCCCGAAGCAGCCCTCGGGCAGCTCCTCCTCCTCGCTCTCCGGCAGCCCCGAGTCCACGAAGCCCATGAACCGCTGCCGCACGCCGAGGATCTCGCGCGCCCGGTCCATCTCGGCCTTGCGCACCCGGGCGATGTCGGCCACGATCTCGGGCCGGTCCATCTTGGGGTTGAGCACGGAGCCGCGTTCACCACCCGTGAGGGTACAAACCAAGACGTCAACGCCTTCGCGGACATAGCGCGCCATCGTCGCGGCGCCCTTGCTCGACTCGTCGTCGGGGTGGGCATGGACGGCCATCAACCTCAGCGGTGCACTCACGGGCTCGACGTCTCCTCAGACACATGGACCGATCAGTCGCCCACAGAGGCTAGTTTCTGCTGGGCGGTCGCGAGGGCATGACCCCCGCGGGCGACAATTGTCTCGGATAACGCCGAGGGAGTGCAGGGAGATTCCACCATGGCCACCAGAGATGCCGGGAACGGCCCAGTTCTCGGCACACCCGACGACTTCCCGGACCGTCCCGAGCGAGGCGGCCGGATCGTCGTGCACGTCGTCATCGGCGTGCTCGTGGCCATCATCGCCGGAGGCTGGGGCTACGTCATGTGGTCGATGAACGGCAGCGCCAACGGGGCGATCGCCCAGGTAGTCTCATTCCACGTGCGGGGGCCGTCAGAGGCCGAGATCGCGTTCACGGTGAGCAAGCCCGACGACCGCGAGGCGGTGTGCCGCATCCGTGCGATGGACGTCCACCACGTGGAAGTGGGCAGCAAAGAAGTAAGAATCCGGCCTGGTGAGGGTACGAAGCAGGTCAAGGAACGCCTGGGCACCAGCGCCGAGGCGACTTCCGTCCACATCCAGTACTGCAATCTCGTATAGTGAGACATTTGGGGAAGCGTTCGTGCGACTGACTTGTTAGCCTTTCGCAATTCAACCGTACGTAACCTTCAGTGATCTCAGGGCCCCCTAGGCAAGCAAGGAGAACCCGTGGCCGACTCTCGCGATGAGAACGTCACATGGCTGACGCAGGAGGCGTACGACCGCCTGAAGGCCGAGTACGAATATCTCTCGGGGCCCGGGCGCGTCGATATCGCCAAGAAGATCGAGGCCGCCCGGGAAGAGGGCGACCTGCGCGAGAACGGCGGCTACCACGCCGCCAAGGACGAGCAGGGCAAGATGGAGGCGCGGATCTTCCATCTGCGCCAGATCCTCGACAACGCGCGCGCCGGCAAGCCGCCCGCGGCCGACGGCATAGTCGAGCCGGGCATGACCGTGACCATCCGGTTCGTCGGCGACGACGACGAGGTCACCTTCCTGCTCGCCTCGCGTGAGGAGAGCGGCGCGCCGATCGACGTCTACTCCCCCAAGTCACCGCTCGGCGCCGCGATCAACGGCAAGAGGATCGGTGACAAGGCGACCTACAGCCTGCCCAACGGCCGCCAGAACACCGTCGAGATCCTCGAGGCCGTGCCCTACATCGGCAACTGATGCACCCCGAACGGCACCGCCGGGCCCACCCAGGCCCGGCGGATCTCACGCGCGGTGGCTCCGGCATCCGTCAGGACCTCGGCTTCCTGCTGAGGTCCCGCAGACGCCGTGACCACCGCCGTCTGATCCCGTTCATCGTGGTGACGCTGGTCGCGGTCCTCACGGCCGACGTGCTGCTGCTCACGGAGAACCGCGAGGCCGCCGACGAACCGGCCGCCGCCGAGCCCGTACGTGCCCGCCAGACGCCCCAGCAGAGCCTGATGGCCGACGCCCACACCGTGCGGCCGGTGGCGCCGGTCGGCAAGCTCCACAAGCCGCACGTGTTCGTGGTCACGCGCAAGCCGTTCAGCCAGAAGCAGTTACAGAAGATCGCCCGCCTGTCCGGGATCCGCGCCATGGAGCTGGCCGACGCGGCCAGCGTCATGCTCGACGGGAAGCGGGTGCAGACGCTGGCCGTCGAGCCGTCCACCTTCCGCGCCTACACGCCGAAGGTGACGGCCACCTCCGACCCGTTGTGGAACAACGTGGCCGCGGGTGACGTCGCGGTCTCGTTCGTGCTCGGCAACGACGGCGGCCTCAGCCTGCACCGCAAGATCAACGGCCCGTCCGGGCCGCTGCGCATCGGCGCCTACGCCACCACCGGCTTCGGCGCGGTGGACGCGGTCGTGTCCAAGGACACCGGCCGCGAGCTCGGGCTGCCCCGAGACAACGCGCTGATCATCAGCGCGCCCAAGGCCGACTCGGCGAGGCTCCGCGACCGGGTGCTCAAGCTGCTGCCCAAGGGCACCCAGGCGGCCCTGGTCAACCCCGTGCGGCCGCAGCCGCAGGTCAAGGCCCGCGACTGGCCCACCGGGGCGTTCATGACCGGAGACCAGCTCACCGTGGCGCTGCGGGCCGCCGCCTCCAAGCTGGGCAGGCCGTACGTGTGGGGCGCCGAAGGGCCTGACAGCTTCGACTGCTCCGGGCTCGTGCAGTGGGCCTTCGCCCAGGCCGGCATCAGGATGCCGCGGGTGACGCACCAGCAGTGGGTCACCGGCCCGCAGGTGCCGCTCTCGCAGGCGCACCCGGGCGACCTGCTGTTCTGGCGGCACGACCCGACCAATCCCGGCTACATCTCCCACGTGGCGATCTACTGGGGCGACGGCAAGATGCTGCACGCCCCGCGCACCGGCGACGTGGTGAAGATCGTCCCGGTCAGCACCCGCAACCTGGCCGGGGTCGTCCGCGTCAGCCCGCAGGCCGCGGCGAAGGTCCGCTGACCCGCGCCCGGAGGACCGTGTGAGAGCCTGAACTCATGAACAGGCTCGGTAGTGAGACGTCTCCCTACCTCCTTCAGCACGCGGGGAATCCGGTCCACTGGTGGCCCTGGGGCGAGGAGGCGATGCGGGAGGCCAAGCGGCGCGACGTGCCCCTGCTGGTCAGCGTGGGCTACTCGTCCTGCCACTGGTGTCACGTCATGGCTCACGAGAGCTTCGAGGACCCCGCGACCGCCCGGCTGATGAACGAGCACTTCGTCAACGTCAAGGTCGACCGCGAGGAGCGGCCCGACATCGACGCCGTCTACATGAGCGCCACCCAGGCGATGACCCAGCAGGGCGGCTGGCCGATGACGGTGTTCGCCACCCCGGAAGGCCACCCGTTCTACTGCGGCACCTACTTCCCCCGCCCGCAGTTCCAGCGGCTGCTGACGGGGCTGCACAACGCCTGGACCACCGACCGCGACAACGTGCTGAAGCAGGGCGCGAAGGTGGTGGAGGTGCTCAACTCCGGCACCGCCCTGCCCAACGGCCCGCTGCCCACGGCCGAGACGCTGGAGCAGGCTCTCGCCAACCTGCGCGAGTCGTTCGACCCGGTGCGCGGCGGGTTCGGCGGGGCGCCGAAGTTCCCGCCGTCGATGGTGCTGGAGTTCCTGCTGCGCTCGGGCGAGCGCGAGATGTCCGGCAGGACCCTGGAGGCGATGGCCCGCGGCGGCATCTACGACCAGCTCGCGGGCGGGTTCGCCCGCTACAGCGTGGACGCCGGCTGGGTGGTGCCGCACTTCGAGAAGATGCTCTACGACAACGCGCTGCTGCTGCGGGTCTACACCCACTGGTGGACCGCGACGGGCGAGCCGCTGGCCCGCCGGGTCGCGCTGGAGACCGCCGGCTGGCTGCTGCGCGAGCTGCGCACCCCCGAGGGCGGCTTCGCCTCCGCGCTGGACGCCGACAGCGAGGGCGAGGAGGGCAGGTTCTACGTCTGGACTCCCGAGCAGCTGCGCGAGGTGCTGGGGCCCGACGACGGCGACTGGGCGGTGCGGGTCTTCCAGGTGACCGGCACGTTCGAGCACGGCACGTCGGTGCTGCAGCTCCCGGAGGAGCCCGACGACCCCGAGCGGCTGGCGCGGGTGCGCGAGCGGCTGCTCGCCGCGCGGGAGCTGCGGGTACGTCCGGAACGCGACGACAAGGTGGTGGCGAGCTGGACCGGGCTGACCATCGCGGCCCTGGCCGAGACCGGCGTGGTGTTCGACCGGCCCGATCTGGTGGAGGCGGCCACGGCCGCGGCGGTGCTGCTGGACGAGGTGCACGTCGACGGCGGCAGGCTGCTGCGCACCTCGCGTGACGGGCGGGCGGGGCGCAACGCCGGCGTGCTGGAGGACTACGCCAACCTGGCCGAAGGGCTCATCGCGCTCTACGGGGTGACCGGAGAGACGCGCTGGTTCCGGCTGGCGGGCACGCTCCTCGACACCGTGCTCGACCGGTTCGCCGACGGCACCGGCGGGTTCTACGACACCGCCGACGACGCCGAGCGGCTGTTCCAGCGCCCGCAGGACCCCACGGACAACGCCACGCCCTCCGGCCAGTACGCGGCCGCTGGGGCGCTGCTGTCGTACGCGGCGCTGACCGGGTCCGCCCGCCACCGGGAGGCGGCGCACGCCGCGCTCGGCACGGTGTCGGTGCTGGCCGGGAAGCACGCCAGGTTCGCCGGATGGGGGCTGGCGGTGGCCAGGGCGGCGCTCGACGGGCCCGTCGAGGTGGCGGTCGTGGGCCCGCCCGGCGATCCGCGCACCCGTGCCCTGCACCGCGAGGCCTACCTGTCCGGCTCCCCCGGCCTGGTGGTCGCTCCCGGGCCCGGCCCGGACGACGCCGTGCCGCTGCTGCTGGGGCGCGACCTCATCGGCGGGGCGCCGGCGGCGTACGTGTGCCGGGGGTTCACCTGTGAGCTGCCGGTGACGACCGCGGAGGAGCTGCGCGCCCAGCTGAGCCGGTGAGGGCGGGTCTCAGTCGAACCGCGGGCCGCCGTCGCCGTCGGTGGCGGCCGTCGGCTCGGGGACGGACTCCTCGACGGACGGCGGCCCGAAGTCCTGGTCGAACGTCTCGGACCGGCGGGCGTCGTCCTCAGGTTCCAGGTCGGCGGGCGGCTCCTCGTCCGTGAACGGCGGCTGGGTCGGCTCGGCCGTGGGCCCCTCGTCCCACTGCTCCGGCTCGCGGGACCGCGTGTCGTCGCGCCAGCCGCGATCCTGGTCGCGCGGCTGGTCGTAGCCGGGCGCGTGGCCCACGCCCTGCGGCTCGGGGAACTGCTCGACCGGCTCGCCGTCCATGGCCTCGGCCATGAACGCCCGCCACACCTGGGCGGGCAGCTGGCCGCCGAACTGCACCCCGTAGCCGGGGATGTCCACGGTCTCGTTGTCGTCGCGGAACATGTTGACGGCGGTCGCGAGCTGCGGCGTGAACCCGTTGAACCACACGGCCTTGGAGTCGTCGGTGGTGCCCGTCTTGCCCGCCACGGGACGGTCGTAGAGGCGGGCGGCGGTGCCGGTGCCGTACTCGACGACCTGCCGCATGGCGTAGACGGCGTCGGCGGCGGCCCCCTTGCCGATCGCCTGGGAGGCGGCGGGCTTGACGACGTCCTTCACCCCGTCGGCGTCGGTGACCGACTTGATCACGTGGGTCTCCATGTGGACGCCGGCGTTGGCGAGGGTGCCGAAGCCGGCGGCGTTCTGCACGGCGCTGACCGAGGCCACGCCGAGCGGGAACGAGGCGGCGTCCACGTGCTGTTCGAGCTGCTCGGCCGGGATGCCCATGGCCTCGGCGGTGGCGGCCACCTTGCGCGGCCCGACCTTCTGGGCCAGGTCCACGAACGCGGTGTTGACCGAGTTGCGGATGGCGCTCACCAGGTCGATCTGGCCGTAGGAGCGGCCGCCGTCGTTGGGGATGGGATGGTCGGGGTCGGCCGCCACGCGCATCGGCGAGTTGCCGTCGACCCTGGTCGACAGGCTCAGCCCGTTGTCCAGCGCCGCCGCCAGCGTGTAGGGCTTGAAGGTGGACCCGGCCATGACCTTGGCCGAGAACGCGTTGTCGTACTGGGACTTGTCGGGGTTGCCGCCGTAGAAGGCGACCACCTCGCCCGTGTCGGGGGCGACGGCCGCCAGCCCGGTGCGCACCTTCTTCGGCGTGGCCTGCGGCAGCGTGCCCTTCACCGCCCGCTCGGCCGCCTCCATGAGCTTCTTGTCGAACGTGGTGACGATCTTCAGCCCGCCGCCGTTGATGTCCTCGTCGCTGTAGCCGCGCCGGTTGAGCTCGTCGGTGACCTGCTGGAGCATGTATTGAGCCTGGCCCTTGAGCTGGAACGGCTTCTTCGGCTCCTTGAGCTCGGGGAAGCGCTGCGCGGCCGCCTCGTCGGCGCCGAGCGCGCCGGTCTCGGTCATGGCCCTGATCACCGACTGCCAGCGGGCCTTCGCCGCGTCGAGGTCGGCGCCCTCCGGGTCGGCGAACCGGGACGGCTGCTGGATCACCGAGGCCAGGTAGGCGCCCTGGGCCACGTCGAGATCGTCGACGCCCTTGCCGAAGTACGCCTGGGCGGCTGCCTGCACGCCGTTGGCGCCCCGGCCGAAGTAGATCGTGTTGAGGTACTGCTCCAGCACCCAGTCCTTGGACTGGGACTGGTCGACCTTGATCGAGATCATGATCTCTTTGGCCTTGCGGACCACCGAGCGTTCCTGGCTCAGGCCGCTGTAGTAGTTGCGCACGAGCTGCTGGGTGATGGTGGAGCCGCCCTGGAGCTGCTGCCCGGTGACGGTGGACCACAGGGCTCGCGCGGTGCCCTTGACCGAGACGCCGCTGTCTTCGTAGAAGGAGCGGTTCTCGGCGGCGATGACGGCGTCGCGCACGTGCCGGGGCACCTTGGCCAGCTCGACGTTCCTGCGGTCGATGCCCTGCCGGGCGATGACGGTCTTGCCGTCGCGGTAGTAGATGACCGAACCCTGGGCCGTCGCGTCCTCCTGCGTGCTGTCGGGGATGGGCGTCAGCGCCCACGCGACGCCGAACAGCGCCGCCAGCACCAGGACCCCCGCCGCGACCACGATCAGCAGCCAACGGAGCACTCGCCGTTTTCGCATCGCCGTCTTCACCACCCGGTCACGCCTCCCCGACCCCCCGTCATCTGGGCGAACGTCAAGGGTAAGCGCTCGATAACGGTGCCTCGTCCCTTCGGGTGATGCTACGGCTCGCGCATCGCCCGGCGTGGGACATCGGCGACCAACGGCAGCACCCGGTAGGGAACGGGAGTGTCCAGGGCGACGATCGAGGAGGTCCTGAGCACGCCCCGGACCTCGACGATCTCGTCGATGACGCGCTGGAGATCGGCGTTCGTCCGCGCCACCACCCGGCACATGAGGTCGCTGCCGCCGGTGACCGTGTGGACCTCCAGCACCTCGGGGATGTGCGCCAGCCGGTGCGCCACCGGGTCGTGGCCGGACACCTGCCGGATCTCCAGCAGCACGAACGCGGTCACGTCGTAGCCGAGCGCCACGGCCGAGACGTCCGGCCCGAACCCCGTGATGACGCCCCTGGACATGAGCCGGTCCAGCCGCGCCTGGACGGTCCCCCTGGCCACGCCGAGCCGGCGCGAGCACTCCAGCACGCCGAGCCTCGGCTCGGCGCTCAGCAGCGCGATGAGCCGGGCGTCCAGCTCGTCGATCGTCATGATGTACAGATTCTCCGCGGTACGGGCCGGGCGACTAGGCAGATTGTCCACTCATTCAAGCAACTCTTGCGCAACTCGTCCAGGTATATCGAGAGTTGTCGGTATGAGTGATGTCTTTCCGGTGAACGGCATGCACGCCGTGGTCTTCGCTGTCGGCAACGCCAAGCAGTCCGCCCACTACTACTCGACCGCGTTCGGCATGAGGCTGGTGGCCTACCGCGGGCCGGAGAACGGCAGCCGCGACGAGGCCGCCTACGTGCTCAGCTCCGGCGGCGCCACCTTCGAGTTCCGTGCCTCCCTCCGGCCGGGCACGGACCTGGCCGGACACGTGGCCGAGCACGGCGACGGGGTGATCGACCTCGCGCTCGACGTGCCCGACGTGGAGGCCGCCTACCGGCACGCCGTCTCCCACGGCGCCCGAGGGCTGGCCGAGCCGCACGTGCTGGAGGACGAGCACGGCAAGGTGGTGGTCGCCGCCATCGCCACGTACGGCCAGACCCGCCACACGCTGGTCGACCGGTCCAACTACACCGGCCCCTACCTGCCTGGTTACGCGCCCGCGCGACCCCTCGTGGCCCCGCCCGCCACCAAGTCGGGGCGGCTGTTCCAGGCCGTCGACCACTGCGTCGGCAACGTGGAGCTCGGCAAGATGGACGAGTGGGTGGCGTTCTACCGCGAGGTGATGGGCTTCACGAACATGGCCGAGTTCGTCGGCGACGACATCGCCACCGAGTACTCGGCGCTGATGTCGAAGGTCGTGGCCGACGGCTCGCGCAAGGTCAAGTTCCCGCTCAACGAGCCGGCCGTCAGCCGCAAGAAGTCGCAGATCGACGAGTATCTGGAGTTCTACGGCGGGCCGGGCGTCCAGCACGTGGCGCTGGCGACCAACGACATCCTCACCACGGTCGACCACATGCGGGCGGCCGGGGTCGAGTTCCTCGACACGCCTGACTCGTACTACGACGACCCCGAGCTGCGCGCCCGCATCGGCACCGTGCGCGCGCCCATCGAGGAGCTGAAGAAGCGCAAGATCCTGGTCGACCGGGACGAGGACGGCTATCTGCTGCAGATCTTCACCAAGCCGGTGCAGGACCGGCCCACGGTGTTCTTCGAGCTCATCGAGCGCCACGGCTCGCTGGGTTTCGGCAAGGGCAACTTCAAGGCCCTGTTCGAGGCGATCGAGCGTGAGCAGGAGCGCAGGGGCAACCTCTGAACCGGGTTCCCGTGAGCGGGTGGCGATCAGAGGTTGACCGAGCGTACTCTTCTGATCACTGATCGGAAGGGGGCGCTCCCGCT
The DNA here is from genome assembly GCF_044458265.1 of Nonomuraea sp. NPDC050478. NCBI lineage: Bacteria > Bacillati > Actinomycetota > Actinomycetes > Streptosporangiales > Streptosporangiaceae > Nonomuraea > Nonomuraea sp. NPDC050478. The sequence continues at coordinate 215,766 of NZ_JBITHT010000008.1, forward strand.
CATGGGGTCGATGACACAGCGGGCCGCCGCGCTGCTGGCCACGCTGAGCCTGCTGGCGTGCGGCGCGACGGACCGGCCGTCCGAAGGGGCGACCGGTGCCGACTCGGGCTCCCCCCGGACCGCCGCGCCGGCCGGGGCGACGCGGGGCGCGCCCGGCATCGGCGACCCCGACTTCCCGCTCGACGGCAACGGCGGCTACGACGTCGCCCACTACGCGCTGAAGATCGGCTACGTGCCGGAGAGCAAACACCTCGACGGCGAGGCGACGATCCGGGCGACGGCCACCCAGTCGCTGTCGCGCTTCAACCTCGACCTGCGCGGGTTCGAGGTGAGCGGGGTGTCCGTCGACGGCGCCGCCGCCACGTTCTCCCGCGAGGGCGACGAGCTGTCCGTCACTCCCGCCCGGCCGCTGGCGCGCGGGGCCGCCTTCGCGGTGAAGGTGACCTACTCCGGGGTGCCGCAGCCGGTGCGCGGCTCGTCCAACCTCGGCTCCTACGGGTTCATCCCGACCGGGGACGGCGCGTTCGTCGCGTGCGAGCCCAACGGCGCCAGGACCTGGTTCCCGGCCAACGACCACCCGGCCGACAAGGCCACCTTCGACTTCGAGATCACGGTGCCCGCCGGGGTGACCGTGCTGGCCAACGGCGAGCTGGTCAGCCGCGAGCCGGCCGCCGGCGGCGGCACCACGTTCACCTGGCGCGAGTCCCACCCGATGGTCACCTACCTGGCCACGGCCACCATGGGCGAGTTCCAGCTCCGCGAGGGCAGAACCCCGGGCGGCATCCGCAACCTGGCGGCGGTCGACCCGCGCTTCGCCGGCGAGCTCGGCGACCTCTACACGAGGTCGGGCCAGATCACCGACCACTGGGTGACGGTCTTCGGCCCCTACCCGTTCTCGTCCACCGGCGGCGTGGTCGACGACTTCTCGGCGGGCTACGCGCTGGAGAACCAGACCAAGCCCATGTACGGCGGCTTCAGGCCCGACCAGTCGATCATCGCGCACGAGCTGGCCCACCAGTGGTTCGGCAACAGCCTGAGCATCGAGCGCTGGGAGGACCTCTGGCTCAACGAGGGGTTCGCCACCTACGCCGAGTGGCTGTGGACCGAGCACACCGGCGGCGACACGGCCGACGAGCGCTTCCGGGCCGGCCACGACCGGCCGGCGGGCGACCCGATCTGGTCCTACCCGCCCGGCGACGCCCGGCCCGACGACCTGTTCAACGAGTCCGTCTACCTCCGCGGCGCGATGACGCTGCACGCCCTGCGCGAGAAGATCGGCGACGACACGTTCTTCCGGCTGCTCAAGACCTGGACGGCGGAGCACGAGCACGGCAGCGTGACGACGGAGGAGTTCACGGCGCTGGCCGAGCGGCTGTCCGGCAAGCAGCTCGACTCCCTTTTCGACGCCTGGCTCTTCCAGCCCCGCCGCCCGGCGGCCTGACCGCTCGCCGGGCTTGCCCGCGTCCCGCAGCTCGTGGATCGATACCGTCAGTGTTCTCGCTCACCGCGTAGCCCGGCCTATGCGGTGTTCTCGCTCACCGCGCAGGCCGCGCTCGCGGTGCCGATCAGCGTCGGCACGGCGACCGCCGCCGCCGCGCTCAGCACCAGCCGACGGCCCTCATGACGGTCGCGGCCGCGCTGGTCACCGAGCGCTCTCCCGCGTCCACCACCACGTCCTCGACCCGGGCCGCCACGAGGATGTCATCGAGCGCGCCGGAGCGGTCGAGATGCCAGCGCAGCCCCGCCCCGTCACCCTCGTGGCGTCGCGCGAGCCGCTGGTGGACGACGGGGATCGGGACCCGCAACCGGCACACCGTGAGGTTTACGCCGACGGCCTCCTGGTGGCGCCGGCGCTCGTCCCGCGACTCGACGACGCCGGCCAGCACGAGCCGTCGCGCTCCGGCCTCCAGGTGGTTGCGCGCGACGTCGCGCAGGTTGCGCAGGGTGAGTTCGAGAAGGAACGGGTCGTCCGCCGGGGCGGGCCAGGACCGGCGGAGCCAGTCGAGGTCGATGACCGCGTGCGGGATCCCGGCGGCGGCGAGAAGATCACCGGCCGCGTCCGCGACCGACGTCTTGCCGGCCCCCACGGTCCCGGTGATCAGCAGAGCGGCGGGCATCCGACCAGGGTGGCAGCGCGAGCGCTGACCGGGCAAACCGTCAGTACATGTCGCTGAAGGCGGCAGCGCGAGCGGTGACCGGGCGAACCCTCAGTACGTGTCGCTCGCGAGGATCAGGGCGGCGGCGCCGATCAGGCCCGCGTCCTGGCCGAGCGACGCGGGCACCACCCGCAGGCGGCGGGCGAACGCCATCCGGGCGTGCTCCCGCAGCGCCTCCTCCAGCGGGCCGAACAGCGGCTCCCCGGCCTGTGACAGGCCGCCGCCGATGGTGACCAGGTCCAGGTCGCACAGGTGGGTGGCGGAGGCGATGGCGATCCCGAGCGCCCGGCCCGCCCTGCTCATGGCGGCCACGGCCACCTCGTCGCCCGCCCGCGCGTCCGCCGCCAGCGTCCGCGCGGTGACGGCCCGCTCCTCCTGGTAGTCACCCTGAGCCGCGGGATCGCCCGGGGTCCAGCCGCGGCCGAGCGCCCAGGCGGTCAGGGCGGGGCCGCGCGCGACCGCTTCCAGGCAGCCGTGGCCGCCGCAGCCGCACGGCGGCCCGCCGTCCGGGTCCACCACCACGTGCCCGATGTGCCCAGCGTTGCCGGTGCCGCCGTCGACCAGCCGTCCACCGAGGACGAGCCCGCCGCCGACGCCGGTCGAGACCACCATGCCCAGCATGTCCGCCACGCCCCGCCCGGCGCCGCGCCAGTGTTCGGCCACCGCCAGGCAGATGGCGTCGTTGTGGACCCGTACCGGAACCCCGGGGAACAGCCCGGAGAGCCGGGCACGCAACGGGAAGCCCCGCCAGCCGGGGATGTTGAGAGGTGAGACCACGCCGGACGGCCACTCCATCGGCCCGCCGCAGCCGACGCCCACGCCCGCGACCCCGTCGGAGAGCGGGCCGATCACCTCGCGCAGGGCCCGCCAGAGCGTCTCGGCGTCCGCGTCCTGCGGGGTCGCCGCACGCCTGGTCTCCACGATCGCCCCCTCGGGGGACACCCGGGCGGCCGCCAGCTTGGTCCCGCCGACGTCGACCGCCAGGATCACTCTCCGCCCGCCGAGGAGAACACCAGGACCGACGCCGTGAACCCGTGCACGTGGTTGTGCCCGCCCACCGGCCCGACCTCGCCGGCCGCGAAGAAGCCCGCCACGCCGATCGGCCCCAGCGTGTCGCGCAGCGCCAGCGGGTCGTGGTCGGCGGTGCCGAACATCGCCGACCCGCGCCCGTTGCACGAGAACAGCAGCGCCCCGTCGACCCTGCCCAGCTCCTGCCGGTGCGCGTCGAGCATGTCGTACAGGTCCTCGTCGGCGGTGGCCGCGTCGCGCACCTGGAAGCGCACCGTACGGCCGATCTCCACGATGTCGCCGATGGCCACCGCCTCGCGCTCCGGGTCGATGCCGATCACGCCGCGGATCAGGAAGTCGCCGCGCTCGTGGCGCTCGGCGTACTCGTCCATGGCGAGCCCGATCTGCAGCCCGGCGGCGACCAGCTCGCGGTCGTCCTCGTCCAGGTCGGTGACGATGTCCTCCAGCCGGGACAGCGCGGGCTGCCCGGCCAGCTCCAGCAGCAGGTTCTCCTCGGCGCGGGTGACGACCATGTTGGGCCCGATCGGCCGGCAGCCCTGGCTGACCACGGTGGTCACGTTGACGGACCCGCTGATCAGGACGCCGATGGCGCCCTCGGTGTACATCTCGCCGTCGGCGAACAGCCGCACGGAGCCGCGCCCCTGCACCCCGTTGGCCAGCCCGCCGACCAGCGGCAGGTCGCCGAGCACGTCCATGGAGCGCTCGACGAAGGCGTCGGCCGGGAACGAGTACGGGTCGGCCAGCAGGATCGCCACGTGGTCGTCGGGGCTGCGCTCGGGCAGCCCGACCACCACGAACCGGTCCTCGGCCGTGAGCGTCTCCAGCGCGAACGTGGTCAGCTCGGCCCCTTCCAGGGTGGCCGCCCAGGCGCTCACGGAGGGCGTCAGCTCCACCCCGGTGTCGCCGCCGATCACGCCGGTGGCGCTGCAGCCGATCACATGCGCGTCGGGCGCCATCCGCATCGCGCGCTCGCCCGCTCTGGCCACGTCGTCGGGGTCGTCGCCGCACACGAAGAAGCAGACCAGGTCAGCCTGGCCGCTGAGTCGCGACAGGGCCTGGTTCACGGCCCTCTCCGCGGCTCCCACCAGGTCGGAGTCCACGGCGAGGCCGTCGGCGAAGCGGCTTGTCATCACTGCCACGCGTCTCGCCTCCCTCTGCTGGTCCAAGTACCCTAGGCCCGATTCTCCCCACTAACGGACCGAGCACGCATACGAACCGTGACGGAATAGCCGAGATCCTGATATCTCCACCAGATGCGAAACTCCCTGCCGCATCGCGTCCGGGGGACGTAGTCTCGATCCCGTGCATCAGCCTCGTATTCTGCGCGAGTTGCGAGAGAGCGGCCACGTTCATCGCACCGTAAAAGCCGAGGTCCGCGAAAACCTGCTGGCCAAGCTCCGGGCGGGCGAGCCCCGCTTTCCCGGCATCGTGGGCTTCGACGACACTGTCCTGCCTCATCTCGAACGGGCGCTGCTCGCCGGTCACGATCTGGTCCTGCTCGGTGAGCGCGGCCAGGGCAAGACCCGGCTCATCCGCACCGTCGCCGGCCTCCTCGACGAGTGGACGCCCGTCGTCGAGGGCTGCGAGATCAACGACCATCCGTACGCTCCGGTCTGCGGACGCTGCCAGGCCCTGGCCGCCGAGCTGGGCGACGAGCTGCCCGTGGCGTGGAAGCACCGCGACGAGCGCTACGGCGAGAAGCTCGCCACGCCCGACACCTCGGTCGGCGACCTGATCGGCGACATCGACCCCATCAAGATCGCGGAGGGCCGGCGGCTCGGCGACCCGGAGACCGTCCACTACGGCCTGGTGCCGCGCACCAACCGCGGCGTGTTCTCCGTCAACGAGCTGCCCGACCTGGCCGAGCGCATCCAGGTGTCGCTGCTCAACGTGCTGGAGGAGCGCGACATCCAGGTCCGCGGCTACAACCTGCGGCTGCCGCTCGACATCCTGCTCATCGCCAGCGCCAACCCCGAGGACTACACCAACAGGGGCCGGATCATCACCCCGCTGAAGGACCGCTTCGGCGCCGAGATCCGCACCCACTACCCGACGTCGGTCGAGGACGAGCTGACGCTCATCCGCCAGGAGTCCGTGCCCGACATCGGGGCGGACGTGCCCGAGCACCTCGTCGAGGCCATCGCCCGCTTCACCCGCCTGGTGCGCGAGTCCACCGCCGTCGACGCCCGGTCGGGCGTGTCGGCCCGGTTCTCGATCGCGGCCGCCGAGACCGCCGCCGCCTCGGCCGTGCGCCGGGCCGCGCTGGCCGGCGAGGAGCAGCCGGTGGCGCGGGTGTGCGACCTCGGGCCCGGGGTCCACAGCCTGCGCGGCAAGGTGGAGTTCGAGGTCAGCGAGGAGGGCAGGGAGACCGAGATCCTGGCCCACCTGCTGCGCCGGGCCGTCGCCGAGACGTTCAGGAGCCGGCTGGGGGGCATGGACCTGTCGCCGCTGACCGACAAGTTCGCCGAGGGCAACCAGGTGGAGTCGGGCGAGCTGGTGCCGGCCGGAGAGCTGCTCCGCCGCATCGGCCCGGTCCAGGGGCTGGCCAAGATCATGTCCAGGCTGGGCATGGGCGCCGGCGACGAGTCGCCCGGTCACGCGGCCGCCGCCCTGGAGTTCACGCTGGAGGGCCTCTACCTGATGCGCCGGCTGTCGAAGGACGACCTCGACGGGGTCACGGTCTACCGGACATGACGGGCATCCCGGCTCGGGTTAGCGTGGGTTCGTGATGGCCTACCGCTACGGCGAGTACCACGACGGCCCGGATCCCCTCGCTCCGCCCTACGACGTGCGGGCGGCGCTGGACGAGATGGGCGACGCCATCCTGTCCGGCTCGACCCCGGTGCACGCGCTGCGCGACCTGCTCAAGCGCGGCCTGCCCGGGGCCCGCGACCGCCGCGGCCTGGACGACATGCTGCGCGAGGTGCGGCGGCGGCGGCGGGAGCTGCGCGAGGGCGGCCGGCTCGACGGCACGCTCGAACGGGCCAGGGCGTTGCTCGACAAGGCCGTCGGCCAGGAGCGGGCCGAGCTGTTCCCCGACCCGGCCGACGACGCCAGGATGCGCGAGGCCGAGCTCGACTCGCTGCCGGAAGACACGGCCAGCGCCATCCAGCAGCTGAGCTCGTACGAATGGCGCTCGGAGGCGGCCCGGCGGACCTTCGAGGAGCTGCGCGACCTGCTGCGGCGTGAGGTGCTCGACAGCCAGTTCAGGGGCATGCGCGACGCACTGGCCAACCCGGACCCGGAGGCGATGGAGCGGGTCCGGCAGATGATGACGGACCTGAACGACATGCTGGACAAGGACGCCAGGGGCGAGCACACCCAGGCGGACTTCGACGCCTTCATGGCCAAATACGGCGACATGTTCCCGGAGAAGCCGCGCAACCTCGGCGAGCTGGTCGACGTCCTGGCCCGCCGCGCCGCGGCCACCCAGCGCATGCTCGCCTCCATGACCCCGCGCCAGCGCGAGGAGCTCGGCAACCTGATCAACCAGACCCTCGACCAGGCCGGCCTGTCCGAGCAGATGCGCCGCCTCGGCGAGGCGCTGCACGCCCGCCGCCCCGACCTGGCGTGGGACTCCAGCGAGCGGATGACCGGCGACGAGCCGCTGGGCATGGGCGACGCCGTCACCGCCCTGGAGGAGCTGGCCGACCTGAGCCGGCTGGAGTCGGCGCTGCGCCAGGACTATCCGGGCGCGCGGCTGGACGACATCGACGAGACCGCGGTCCGCCGCGCCCTGGGCCGCTCCGCGGTCGACGACCTGGAGGCGCTCAAGCGCATCGAACGCGAGCTGGAGGAGCAGGGCTATCTCCTGCGCCGCCGAGGCAAGCTGGAGCTGACCCCCAAGGCGGTGCGGCGGCTCGGCGAGACCGCGCTGCGCCGGGTGTTCTCCTCGCTCGACGCCGGCCGGCGCGGCGACCACGACCAGCACGACGCCGGCTCGGCCGGCGAGCTGACCGGCTCGTCACGGCCCTGGCGGTTCGGCGACGAGCAGCCGCTCGACGTGGTGCGGACCCTGGTCAACGGCGTGCGCGCGGGCGGCCTGCGCACCACCGGCGACGGCCCGTCCGTGCGGCTGTCGGTGGACGACTTCGAGGTGGCCGAGACCGAGCGGCGCACCGCCGCGGCCGTCTGCCTGCTGGTCGACCTGTCGTACTCGATGGCGCTGCGCGGCACCTGGGCCGCGGCCAAGCAGACCGCGCTGGCCCTGCAGGCGCTGGTGTCGTCCAAGTTCCCGCAGGACGCCGTGCAGATCATCGGCTTCTCCAACTACGCGAGGGTGCTGCAGCCGGACGAGCTGGCGGGCCTCGACTGGGACATGGTCCAGGGCACGAACCTGCACCACGCGCTGCTGATCGCCGGCCGCCACCTGGACCGCCACCCCGACTTCGAGCCGGTGGTGCTCGTGGTGACCGACGGCGAGCCGACCGCCCACCTGCTGCGCAACGGCCACTCCGCCTTCGAGTGGCCGCCGTCGCCGGAGACGCTGGAGCTGACTCTGGCCGAGGTCGACAAGATGACCCGCCGCCGGGCCACGATCAACGTGTTCATGCTGGCGGGCGACGACCGGCTCAAGGACTTCGTCGACGAGGTGGCCCGCCGCAACGGCGGGCGCGTCTTCTCCCCCAGCGCCGACCGGCTGGGCGAGTATGTGGTCAGCGACTTCCTGAGAGTGCGCCGGGCGCGCTGGCGCTAGCGGTGTAGTAGTCGAGCGCCACGTCGAAGCCGTCGCGGCAGTTGCGGTGGGAGCGGTAGCAGGGGCGCCAGGCGGTGCTGGAGCCGAGGCCGGCGCGGGCGTCGCGGAGCGCCTCCGGCACCCGCTCCGGCCGGGGCACCAGCCCGTTGCCGAGGTAGCGGACGCCGGTCAGCTCGGTGCGGCCGCCGGCCTCGCCCGCGACGAGACGGCCCAGCCGCCACCCGCTCTCCTCGTCCCACACCAGCGCGGCGCCGTCGGCGAGGCGGATCGTCGCCTCGCGCGGCTCGCACGGGCCTTCCCACCATCCGCCGGCCTCGGCCCCGAGCTCCTCGACGACCCGGCTCACGTAGCGGCTCGGCTGGTGAAGCCACTCGTCCGAGTACGGCTCGACATGCCTGATGGCCACGGACGGCACCCCCTTGTGCCCTAAGAGTAAGGAAAAAGCAGCGGTCAATAACCCTACCCGCGATGAACGGATGCCGTCGCCCGCGCATCTAGTCATTACGGGCGATATTCGCTTCGTTTACGGGGAAGGAGGGAGCACCTATGTTCGCCATGATTGTTTTGATCGTGCTGATGGTCGTCGCCGTCACAGCCATGGAGTTGATCATGCGCAGCTCCCCCGAGGGCAAAGAGAGTGTCGAGTCTCCCTTCGAGATCGTCGGGGACTAGTCTCTCCCGCATGTCGACCCTGTTTCTTCTGCTGCACGTCGGGTTCGCGATCTTCACCCTCGGCCCGCTGACCGCGGCCCTCATGGCCGCGCCGCGTGCCATCAGGGGCAAGAACGTGCCCGTGCTGCGCAACATCGAGCGCACGACCCGGATCTACGGTTTCGCGTCGCTGGGCGTGTTCGTGTTCGGCCTGGTCCTCGGCATCGTCATGGGCGGCGGTGTGCTCGGCCGGTGGTACATGAGCGCCTCGATGACGCTGTTCATCGTCGGGATCGTGCTGCTGTTCCTCATCGACCGTGACCTGCGCGCCGCCACGAAGGCCCTCGCCAGCGAGGACACCGGTGACGACGCGCAGGTCCAGAACGGCCGGATCGCCGCGATCGGCGGCCTGCTGGCGCTGATCTGGCTGGTGATCCTGGTCCTGATGATCGTGCCTGAGTGATCAGGCGAGGGCCCGGGTGAGGTCGGCGAGCAGGTCGTCGACCGTCTCGATGCCCACCGACAGGCGCACCAGGTCGTCCGGCACCTCCAGCGGGGAGCCGGCCGCCGAGGCGTGCGTCATCCTGCCCGGGTGCTCGATGAGCGACTCGACCCCGCCGAGCGACTCGCCCAGCGTGAACAGCTCGGTGCGGCCGCACACGTCGACGGCCTCCTGCGCGCCGCCGGCCACCCTGAACGACACCATGCCGCCGAAGCGCCGCATCTGCTTGGCCGCGGTCTCGTGGCCGGGGTGCTCGGCGAGCCCCGGGTAGAGCACCTCGGTCACCTTCGGGTGCGCCAGCAGCAGGTCGACGACCCGCTCGGCGTTGTCGCAGTGACGGTCCATGCGCACGCCGAGTGTCTTGAGCCCGCGCAGCGTCAGCCACGCGTCGAACGGCCCGGCCACCGCGCCCATCGCGTTCTGGTGGTAGGCCAGCTCCTCGCCCAGCTCCCGGTCGGCGGCCACCAGCGCGCCGCCGATCACGTCGGAGTGGCCGCCGATGTACTTCGTCGTGGAGTGCACGACCACGTCGGCGCCGAGCGCGAGCGGCTGCTGGAGGTACGGCGAGGCGAAGGTGTTGTCGACGACCAGCAGCGCGCCGTTGTCGTGGGCGAGCTGGGCCAGCGCCGCGATGTCGTTGACGCCGAGCAGCGGGTTGGTCGGCGTCTCCACCCAGACGACCTTCGTCTTCTGGGTCATCGCCGCCGCCACCGCGTCGAGGTCGCCGAGCGGCACCGGGTCGAAGTGCAGGTCCCAGCGCTCGTAGACCTTCGAGAACAGCCGGTAGGTGCCGCCGTACGCGTCGTTCGGGATGATCACGTGGTCCTGCGGCCGGCACACCGCGCGGAGCAGCGCGTCCTCGGCGGCCAGGCCGGAGGCGAACGCCAGCCCGCGCGTCCCGCCCTCCACCGCGGCCAGCGCCTCCTCCAGCGCGGTCCTGGTGGGGTTGGCCGAGCGGCTGTATTCGTAGCCGTTGCGCAGGCCGCCCACGCCGTCCTGCTTGTAGGTGGACGTGGCGTATATGGGCGGCACCACCGCGCCGGTCACGGGGTCCGGGTCCTGACCTGCGTGGATCGCCAAAGTTTCGAAACCATTGGTCATACCGCCACGGTAACGGACCCGGCCCGCGATCCGGTCCCCTGCGGATCGCGGGCCGGGCCCCGGCGCCGTTCCCCGACGGCGCCATGGACGCTCGCGGCCCCTGCGAAGGCGCGAGCCCGTCTCTCAGGCCGCCGTGTGCTCCTCCGCCCGGCGGGTCTCGCGGCGCGGCAGCGGCACCACGCGGTCCTGGTCGATGTAACGGCCGCTCGCCCCCTGGGCGGGCTCGCCGTTGATGCGGGAGAGCAGCACGGGGTCGGTCAGCGCCAGCAGCACCCCGACGAGGAGCCCGGCACCCAGCAGGACGAATCCGATCGTCACCATTTCTTGCCCCCTTCTCGGACATATCCAGAATCGGGCAATGGAGGGCTGTGGCGCCTCGGCTGAAGTGCCGGTCCGCGCGGTGGGGGGTCAGCCGAATGACTGATACGACTTATCCGACTTGCGACTTACTCTCAAGGGCGTGGGGGACTCCAAACGCGTCGTGTACTGGGTCCGCCGGCTGAGTGAGATCGCCATGCTCGGCTGGCTGGGCCTGATGCTCCTGGCCGACCTCGCGGTCGCCGCCGGCGGCCTCGGCGGCGGCCTGCAGTGGCTCGTGTTCGTCGCCGGCAACGCGGGCATCGCCGCCGTGATCCTCCGCCGTCGCCACCGCGTCGAGACGTACGGGATCATGCTGTGCCTGTCGTTCGCCGTGTCGGTGCTCATGGGGGTGACCGGGACCTCCGGCGTGCCGGGGGCGGCGGAGACGGGCGCGCTGCTCATCCTGATGCTGGGCGTGCTCCGCCACGTCGAGCCGGTCAGGGACGCGGCGATGCTCGCCGTCGCCGGGCTGATCGTGCTCATGGCCGAGTCCATCGGCCGGGCGTCCACCATGGAATCGCTCGCCTACTCGTTCATGCTGTTCGCCGGCTGGTCGACGATCGCGGGCGTCGGCGGCTACCTCCGCTTCCAGCAGGAGCGCCGCAAGGAGGCCGTGCACTCCGTACGGCGCGCCGAACGGCTGGAGCTGGCCAGGGAACTGCACGACCTGGTGGCCCACCACATCACCGGCATCGTCGTCCAGGCCCAGGCGGCGCGCACCGTCGCCACGACCAGGCCGGAGGCGGTCCTGCCCGCGCTGGACGCCATCGCCGCGGCGGGCGGCGACGCGCTGACCTCCATGCGCCGGATGGTGACCGTGCTCCGCGCCGAGGAGGCGGCCCGCACGCCCGGCAGCTCACTGGCGGACCTGCGGCTGCTCACCGAGCGGTTCTCGGCGGAGGGGCCCAAGGTGGCGTTCGAGATCGGCTCCGGGATCGACGACCGGACTCTGCCGCCCGAGGTCCTCACCACCCTGCACCGGGTGCTCCAGGAGGCGCTCACCAACATCCGCAAGCACGCCCAGCAGACCGCGTGGGTCGAGGCCGACCTGAGGCGCCACGACACGGCGGTGGTGCTGCGCGTACGCAACCACGGCTCGGCCGCCAATCCCCGCCTGGCCCGCCTGGGCGGCGGCTTCGGCCTGGTGGGCATGGCCGAACGCGTCGAAGCCCTCGGCGGCCGCCTGCACGCCGGCCCCACCCCCGAAGGCGCCTGGCAGGTCACCGCCGAGTTCCCGCTCTCCTGGTCAGGAGCCTGACCCGTACGCCTGGTGGAACCGCTCCTCGCCCAGGGCCGCGAGGGTTCTGGCCGTGATCCGGTCGACGTCGTGGCGCTCGCCGTGGGCGAGCGGGGTGCCCACGGCCTCACGGAGCGCCGCCGCACGGCCCAGGAGCGTCGCGGCGCGGCCGGGGTCGCCCGCCAGCGAGTACGCTCCCGCCAGCCCCTCCAGAGCGAGCGCCTCGGCCCTGGGCTCGCCGAGGGCGGCGTCGTAGCCCTCCCGGTGCAGGGCCAGGGCCGTCTCCGCGTCGCCCCGCTGCTCGGCGGCGAAGCCGAGCTCCGCCAGGAAGAACGCCAGGCCCGGCGTGCCCCCCACCTCGCGCAGCCAGCCCAGCCATCGCACCAGCAGCTCCTCGGCACGCTCGTACCGCCCCTGCCGCCGGGCGCTCATGGCCAGGCCCAGCTCGGCGTGCTCCTCCGCCGACTTGTACGACTGCTCGACGGCCAGGCGGCGGGCCCGCTCGTGGTAGTCGTCGGCGCGGGCGTGGTCCCCGGCAAGCAGCGCGATCCGCCCGACGGCCGACAGCCTGAACGAGACCTCGGAGCCCAGCTCCTCGGCCAGCTTCAGCTCCTCGTGCCGCAGCCGCTCGGCCTCGGCGTAGTCGCCGCGCTTCTCGGCCAGCCGGTCGAGGCTGTCCATCGCCTCGATCTGCCCCCACCCGTCACCGAGTTCGCGGAAGATCGCCAGGCTGCGCTCGGCGTCGCGGCGCATCCCCGGCAGGTCACCGCGCCGCTCGGCCAGCTTGGACCTGAGTGCCAGCACCGCGGCCACGCCCCACCGGTCGCCCAGCTCCTCGTACGCCCGCAGCGCCCGCCCCGCCGCCTCCTCGTGCGCGGCGAGGTCCCCGTACGCCCACCGCACGTGGCTGAGGAACCAACCGGCCAGCGCCCGGCCTCCCAGGTCCAGATCCTCGTACGGGACGGGCGTCGCGGTCTCCCCGGTCGCCATCGTCACCCCGGCCAGCCACACGGCCGCCCGCGCCCGCTCCTGTCTGCCCACGGCCGCCTCCGGGCCGGTGGACGCGAGGGCCGCCGCCAGGGAGCGGCGGGCCTCGCCCAGCCTGCCCCGCAGGAACCAGTACCAGGCGAGGGCGTTCACCAGGCGCAGCGGGTCCGGCCCGGCGAGGGCGCGCCGGAAGTTGGCGCTCTCCTGGTCCAACCGGGTCAGCCACTCGCGTTGCCGCCGCCCCCGCAGCTCGGCCCGCTCGGCGAGCCGGGTGTAGTGGCGCGCGTGCCGCTCCCTGATCAGGTCGTCCTCGCCCGCCTCCCGCAACCGCTCCACGCAGTACGCCGACACCGACTCCAGCAGCCGGTAACGCGGTCCCGGGGTGACCAGGGACCGCTGGACCAGTCGTACCAGCACGTCCACCACGTCCACGCCGGGCTCCGCGCAGACCTCCTCGGCCGCCTCCAGCGTGCACCCGTCGGCGTGCGCGGCCAGCCGCCGCAGCACGATCCGCTCGGGTCCGGACAGCAGCTCCCAGCTCCAGTCGATCATCGCCCGGAGCGTCCGCTGCCGGGCGGGCGCGTCCCGCATGCCGGAGTTCAGCAGCCGGAACCGGTCGTCGAGCCGGGCGGCCAGTGCTTCGACGCCGAGCGCCCGTACCCGGGTGGCCGCCAGCTCCAGCGCCAGCGGGATGCCGTCGAGCCGCTCGCAGATGGCGGCCACGGCCGGACCGGGCTCGATCCCCGCGCGATCGGTGAACAGGCGCACCGCCGCGTCCCCGGAAAGGGGCGGCACCACCCTGACGTGCTCGCCCGTGACGCCGAGCGGCTCCTGCCCGGTGACCAGCACGTCCAGTCCGGGCGCGGCCTTGAGCAGCGCGGAGACCACCTCGGCCGCCTGCTCGACCAGGTGCTCGCAGTTGTCGACGACCAGCAGCGTGCGCCGGGCCGCCAGCACGCGCGCCAGCCGGGGCAGCAGCGGCCCTGACGCGTCGTCCCGCACCCCGATCGCTCCCGCGATCGCCTCGGCCACGTCCCCCGCGCCGATCAGCTCGACCAGCCACACGCCGCCGGGGTACACCTCCGGCGAGGTCAGCCCGCCCGCCGCCGCCACGGCCAGCCGGGTCTTGCCCACCCCGCCGGGCCCGGCGAGCGTCACCAGCCGCCTCTCCCCGAGCAGGGCGCGCACCTCGGCCACGTCACCGTCCCGGCCGATCAGATCAGTGACGGGTGCGGGCAGATTGGTGCGCGCGCCCGGAGAACCGTCCACCGTACGAGAAGCGCCGGCCTGAGACGAGCCGGGTTGGAACAGGGCGGCATGAGACGGGGAGGTGCGGCGGGTCGGGAGGGACGGGTCCTGGCGGAGGATGGCCTGGTGCAGGTCCCTTACCTCGGGGGCGGGGTCGACGCCCAGTTCCTCGGCGAGCCGGGCGCGCAAGGCGGCGAAGGCCGCCAAGGCCTCGCTCTGGCGGCCGTCCCGGTACAGGGCCCGCATGTGGAGGGCGGTGAGGCGCTCGCGCAGCGGCTGCTCCGCCACCAGCGTGCCCAGGTCGACGGGCTCGCCGAGGGTCAGCCGGATCTCCGACAGCTCCTCCAGCGCCGTCAACCGCTGCTCGCCGAGGCGGGCGATCTCCGCGGTGGCGAAGCCCTCGTCGGCGAAGTCGGCGTACGCGGGCCCGCGCCACAGCGCGAGGGCCTCCTCGACAACCGCGGCGCGCCCCGGCGCCCCTCCCCCAGGAGAGACGGGGACGCGAGAGGTGAGCAGGGTACGGAAGAGGGCCGCGTCCACCGTCACCCCGTCGAGGCGGTACCCGGAAGGGCCGTGGCGCACCAGCGACGGCGAGCCCAGGGCGCGGCGGAGCTGGGAGACGCGGGCCTGGAGGGTGGCCGCGGGGTCGCGCGGCGGCCGGTCGCCCCAGAGGTCGTCGATCAGGCGGTCCGCCGGAACAGGGCCGCCATCGCGCGCCACCAGGGCCGCCAGTAGCACGCGTACCTTGCGATCGGGCACCCGCAGCGGCGCGCCGGCGTCCGACCACGCCTCCAGCGGCCCCAGCACTCCGATGCGCACCACGTCATGGTCAACCCGTGGCAGGCCGTAAGGATTTCCGAAGGGGCCCGCAACAGTCTGGACCCATGAGTGAAGTGACAGTGATCGGCCTGGGGCCGATGGGATCGGCCATGGCCGAGACGTTCCTGGCGGCGGGCCACGAGGTGACCGTGTGGAACCGTACCGCGAGCAAGGCGGACCCGCTGGTGGCCAAGGGCGCCACGCGGGCGGCCACCCCCGCGACGGGCGAGTTGCTGGTCATCAGCCAGACCGCCTACCAGGCGATGTACGAGAGTCTCGGCGAGGCGAGGCTGGACGGGAAGACGCTGGTCAACCTGAGCTCCGGCACCCCCGACGAGCTACGGGAGGCGGCCGGGTGGGTGGCGGAGCGGGGCGGCACGCTGGTCACGGCGGGCATCATGGTGCCGCCGCCCGGGATCGGCCAACCTGGCGCGTACACGTTCTACAGCGGGCCGAAGGAGGCGCTCGACCGGTACGCGGGCACCCTGGAGGCGCTGTCCGAGGTGACGTACGTGGGCGAGGACCCAGGGCTGGCGATGATGTACTACCAGGCCCAGCTGCTGATGTTCTGGTCGTCGCTGACGAGCTTCATGTACGCGGCCGCGCTGGTGGGGACGGCGGGGGTGCGGCCGACGGCGTTCGCGCCCCTCGCCCAGGGGCTCCACGGCGAGCTGGCCGCCGACGGCCCCATGGGCTACATCAGGATCCTGAGCGAGGAGCTGGAGTCGGGCGTCTATCCGGGCGACGAGAACAGCCTGCACATGCAGGCCGTCGGCATGGGCCACGTGGTGGAGACGCTGCGCGCCGCCGGGCTGGAGACCACGGTGCCGGAGGCCCTGCACAGGCTGTTCGCCCGCGCCGACGCCGAGGGACACGGCCACGAGGGCATCACCGCCGTGGTCGAGTCGATCAGGAAGCCGGAGTGAAGGGAACCCGCTCAGCTCCGTGAGCGGGTTCCCCGGTGACTAGTGGTTGGCCAGGAAGGCGAGCAGGTCCTGCCGGGTGAGGAGCCCGGCGGGCTTGCCCTCCTCCAGCACCACCGCGGCGTCGGCCTTCTCCAGCGCCTCGACCGCCCGCGACACCGGCTCGCCACTGCCGATCATGGGCAGCGGCGACGACATGTGGTCGGCGATCGGGTCGTCGGAGGAGAGCTTGCCGCGGTAGAGCGCCTCCAGCAGGTCGCGCTCCACGATGGAGCCGACCACCTCGGCCGCCATGACCGGCGGCTCCTCCTTCATGACCGGGAGCTGGGAGACCGAGTATTCGCGCATGATGGAGATCGCGGTGCCGACCGACTCGTGCGGGTGGGCGTGCACGAACTTGGGCAGCCCCTCGCCCTTGCGGGCCAGCACGTCGCCCACCAGCTCCTCCTCCGAGGAGGTGGTGAGGAAGCCGTAGTCGGCCATCCAGTCGTCGTTGAAGATCTTGGACAGGTAGCCGCGGCCGCCGTCGGGCAGCAGCACCACGATCACGTCGTCCGGCGCGGCCTTGGCCGCCACCTGGAGCGCCGCCACCACGGCCATCCCGCACGAGCCGCCGACGAGCAGCCCTTCCTCGCGGGCGAGCCTGCGGGTCATGTTGAACGAGTCCTTGTCGGACACCGCGATGATCTCGTCGCAGATGCCGGTGTCGTAGGTGTCGGGCCAGATGTCCTCGCCCACGCCCTCCACCAGATAGGGCCTGCCGGAGCCGCCCGAGTAGACCGAACCCTCGGGGTCGGCTCCGATGATCTTGACCCGGCCGCCGGAGATCTCCTTGAGGTAGCGGCCGGTGCCGCTGATCGTGCCGCCGGTGCCGATGCCGGCCACGAAGTGGGTGATCCGGCCCTCGGTCTGCTCCCAGATCTCGGGGCCGGTGGAGTGGTAGTGGGACTCCGGGTTGTCGACGTTGGAGTACTGGTCAGGCTTCCAGGCGTTCGGGATCTCCGCGGCCAGCCGGTCGGACACCGAGTAGTAGGACTCGGGGTGGTCGGGCGCGACCGCGGTCGGGCAGACCACCACCTCGGCCCCGTACGCGCGCAGTACCGCGATCTTGTCGTGGGCCACCTTGTCGGGCACCACGAACAGGCACCGGTAGCCCTTCTGCTGGGCCACGATGGCCAGGCCCACGCCGGTGTTGCCGGACGTCGGCTCGACGATGACGCCTCCGGGCCGGAGTGCGCCGGAGGCCTCGGCGGCCTCGATCATGCGGACCGCGATGCGGTCCTTCACCGAGCCGCCCGGGTTGAAGTACTCGACCTTGGCGAGCACCTGAGCGGGCAGCCCCGACGAGACCTTGTGCAGGCGGACGAGCGGCGTGTTGCCTATGAGCTCGACCAGGGAATCATGTACGCGCACTGAGGTGTTCACCTTCTTTGCCGAAGCTTGGTCAGCCGATTCGTGGCCGGGAACCCGTGAGGGTGGCGGGCACTCAGCTAGTTTCAACCAAACGCTACCGCCGAGCTGGGGTGGAGGGGAAAACGCACGTGGTGTGGGCAGCGGGCGCGGCGCGGGCCGCGCGCAGGATCGCGGCCGCGGCGGCGCTCGGGGGCGGCGGGCTCACGGCTCTCGGCGCGACCGCGTACGCGTTGCTGATCGCCGAGGGCCTGCTGGCCCGCCGCACGATCGGCACCCCGCACGGCCTGTACGGCCCGTCGTCCGACGGCGTCTACGGCGACTATCCGGGCCCGCCGCTCAAGATGGCCATGCTCGGCGACTCCACCTCCGTCGGGCTGGGCATGACCGATCCGGGCAAGACGCCCGGCGTCCTGATCGCCTGCGGGCTCGCGGCCGTCGCCGAGCGGCCGGTGGAGCTGCGGGTCGTCGGCAAGTCCGGGGCTCCCTCCGCCGAGCTGGGCGAGCAGGTGGACGCGGTGCTGCCGATGCGGCCCGACGTCGCCGTGATCTTCGTGGGCGCGAACGACGTCATCACCAAGACGCCGCCGGCCACCGCCGTCCGCCACCTGATCAAGGCGGTGCGGCGGTTGCGCGAGTCGGGCGCCGAGGTGATCGTCGGCACCTGTCCCGACCTGGGCACGGTCCGGCCGATCGCGCAGCCGCTGCGCTGGGTGGCGCGCCGCTGGAGCCGCCAGATCGCCGCCGCGCAGACGGTCGCGGTGGTCGAGGCGGGCGGGCGTACGGTGGCGTTCGCCGGTCTCCTGGGCAAGGAATTCCACGCAAATCCGGGCGAGATGTTCGGACCGGATCGTTTCCATCCATCTGACCGAGGTTATGCACAGGCTGCTTACGCGGTGCTACCTTCTGTATGCGCCGCGCTGGGGTTGTGGCCCGAGCCGCGACCCGAGCCCGGCGAAGGACTGCAACCGATCTACATCGCGGCGGCGACGGCCGCGGAGGAGCCCGGCACCGAGGTTTCGGCAACCCAGGTCGACGGGCGGACGACCGGCACCCACGGCAGGTGGGCGACGTTGTTCCGCCGCCGTCGGCTCGGGGGGCAGCTCAACGACGCCTAGATCCGGTCACTCTCCGAGCCGGAGCCGTCACTCGGTGTCCCTTTGGAGGGATTTGCCCGTGCTCCGGCCTTCCGCTCTCGCCCTCGCCGGCACCCTGGCCCTGGCCGGCTGCTCCGGCAGCGACGCCGCCACCGCCGACTTCCCGACCTGGCACAACCCCGCCGTCAACGCGGTCAGCCGGATGGCCACGGCCGGCGGGGTGGTGACCACCACCTCCATGAAGTCCGACGGCACGCTGGAGACCGTCGCCCTCGGCCTGTCCGACGGCAAGAAGCTCTGGGCCCACCCCGCGACCATGGCGGGCCGCCTCCCCGGCATGGGCGTCTCCGCCCCCGCCATCGTCGAGACGACGGGCGGCCAGGCGATCGTCGCGGCCCTCGACCCGGCGAAGAAGGGCCGCTGGAAGGCGACGCTCATCGTCCGCGACGCCCGCACCGGCGAGCAGAAGTGGACCCGCCCGGTCCACTCCACGTTCGGCCCGCAGCGCTGCGGGCCCTACCTGTGCATGTCCGAGCACACCGCGCTGTCCTCGGCCCGCGTGGTGGTCCTCGACCCGGCCACCGGCAAGCAGCTGTGGAAGCTGCCCGGCATCGCCGAGGTCGAGTGGTCCGACTCCCAGCAGGTCGTGATGCTCCGGCTGGCCGCCAACCCGACGCTCGAGTCGTACGAGCTCAAGACCGGCAAGCTGCGGTGGCAGCAGCCGATCGAGCAGGCGCTCGGGCCGGGCATCGACCTGTCGGGCGGCTGGGCGTTCGGCGCCAGCGGCGACGACCTGATCGGCTACGTCGCCCCCTACACCAACCCGCAGACGAAGAAGACCTCGGCGTTCGGGCTGTTCTCGGTGAAGATCAGCGACGGCACGATCAACTGGATGCGGCCCTCGGTGGTGCGCGTCTACCCCAGCGGCAGCCCCGGCTACGCCCCCGTGGTGCGGCCGGTCGACCAGCGCGGCGCCTACGGCGGGTTCGCCAGGCTCGACGCCGGCAACGGGCGCGTCATCGGCCAGATCACGGCCGCCGACGTGCCGGGCTCGGGCTGGTGGCTGGCGTTCCCCAACCACATGGACAAGCTCGGCTTCCTCAAGCACGGCCACAAGGGCACCGCGTTCGACCTGGTCAGCGGGAAGCCGGTGGCCGTCGAGGACCAGCGCGGGTGGTCCTTCTGCGTGACCGACCCCAAGCCGCTGCCCCTGCGCGGGCAGGCGCCCGGCTTCTACTCCATCGCCGCCGTGTGCGAGTTCGACCTGGCGTCGGGCAAGCGGATCGCCGACGCGTCCGCCCCGCCGTCCTGGTTCACCGGCAGCCAGCAGGGCTGGCGGCTGTGGCGCGACGAGAAGGGCGCCATGCACGCCGTCCACGACGGCACCGCGCCCACTCCGGGGATGTACGGCTGACCTTCCTGGGCGCCTTACGTCCCGATCACGCGATAAGGCAGGGGCCCTGATGTCGGGGAAATGGTATTGGAATATAGTTCTAATACTGTGCCGACAAAGGAGGGGCCATGCCCGAGGCCGTCATCGTAGCCACCGCCCGCTCGCCCATCGGGCGGGCCTTCAAGGGGTCGCTGAAGGATATGCGCCCCGACGACATGACCGTTCAGATGATCCAGGCGGCCCTGGCCAAGGTGCCCCAGCTCGACCCGCACTCCATCGACGACATCATGCTGGGCTGCGGCCTGCCCGGCGGGGAGCAGGGCTACAACATGGGCCGCGTGGTCGCGGTGATGCTGGGCCTGGACGACGTGCCCGGCACCACCGTCACCCGCTACTGCTCGTCGTCGCTCCAGACCACCCGGATGGCCTTCCACGCGATCAAGGCCGGTGAGGGCGACGTGTTCGTCTCCGCCGGGGTGGAGGCGGTCTCCCGGTTCGCCAAGGGCAACTCCGACTCCCTGCCCGACACCATGAACCCGATCTTCGGCGAGGCCGGTGAGCGGACCAAGTCGTACGCCGCCGGCGGCAAGACCTGGCATGACCCGCGCGAGGACGACCAGGTGCCCGACGTCTACATCGCGATGGGCCAGACGGCCGAGAACGTCGCCCAGCTCAAGTCCGTCAGCCGCCAGGAGCAGGACGAGTTCGGCGTGCGGTCGCAGAACCTCGCGGAGAAGGCGCTGGCCGACGGGTTCTGGCAGAAGGACATCACGCCGCTGACGCTGCCCGACGGCACCGTGGTCAGCAAGGACGACGGCCCGCGCGCCGGCACCACCTACGAGAAGGTCTCGACCCTGCAGCCGGTCTTCCGTCCGGACGGCACGATCACGGCGGGCAACTGCTGCGCGCTCAACGACGGCGCGGCCGCGGTGGTCGTGATGAGCGACACGAAGGCCGCGGAGCTCGGCATCACCCCGCTGGCCAGGATCGTCTCGACGGGCGTCTCCGGCCTGTCGCCGGAGATCATGGGCCTGGGCCCGGTGGAGGCCAGCAAGCAGGCCCTCGCCAGGGCCGGCATGGCGATCGAGGACGTCGACCTGGTGGAGATCAACGAGGCGTTCGCCGCCCAGGTCATCCCGTCCTACCGCGAGCTCGGCATCGACGTCGACCGCCTCAACGTGAACGGCGGCGCGATCGCGGTCGGGCACCCGTTCGGCATGACGGGCGCCCGCATCACCTCGACGCTGATCAACAGCCTCCAGCACCACGACAAGACGATCGGCCTGGAGACCATGTGCGTGGGCGGCGGCCAGGGCATGGCGCTGCTCCTTGAGCGCCTGAGCTGACGACCGCGAGTGGGGGCCGGGCTCAGCCGTGGAAGTCGGGCCCGGCCCGCTCCGGCGTGATGCGGAGGACCACCCGCCGTTCGCGCACCATGGCCGCGCGGTAGTCGTCCCAGTCGGGGTGCTCGCCGGAGATGTCACGGTAGTAGGACACCAGGTGGTCCATGGCCTCGGGCAAGGAGATGATCTCCGCGGTGCCCTCGACCTGGATCCACTGGCCGTAGAAGGCGTCGGTGAAGGCGCAGATGGCCACGTGGGGGTCCCTGCGCGCGTTGCGGGTCTTGACCGCCGTCTCCCTGGAGCTGACGACGATGCGGCCCTCGGCGTCGACGCCGACGACGACCGGTGACATCTGCGGCCGTCCGTCGGCGTGCCGGGTCAGCAGGACGGCCCTGTGGTTGCGGGCGAGGAACTCTCGCGCTGTCTGCAGATCCATGAGCAGATCATCGTACGGCGCGGCGTCGTGGAGGAGGTCGCCGTGCCGTCGTGATCCCGTCGTGATGTCCCGAGGGGGCATGCCTGCGCCCGTGCCGCGGCACGGGCGCAGGGTAGGCGGTGGGGGCTCTAGATGAAGCCCATGCGGTTACGGCGGAACCGCTCGTGCTCGTGAACGATCGCGGCGGCGTAGCCGTGGGTCAGCCCGTGCTCGTCGGCGAGCCAGTTGGCCCGCTCGGCGCACCTCAGGAAAGACGGGCCGTTGTCGATGGCTTGGAACCACTCTGGGAGTTCGCGTCCCGTGATGGCAGGGACTCTGGCGATCAGCTTCGTCTGCGTCTCCGGTGAGTGGTTCAAGGACATGGGCACCTCCACGGATTAAGGTCCTTTGCTTGACACTGCAACACCACTTGCGGAAAGGCAAGACCCCAGTTCGCGATCCTTTTGTTACGGCAGGTGGATTTCCGGTCGCACAAAGAGAGGGCCCCGCCGAACGGCGAGGCCCTCTGGTGCTGACGGTGTCAGTCGCTACTGGTGAAGTAGCTGATGAGGCGGAGCATCTCGATGTAGATCCACACCAGGCTCAGCGTGAGGCCGAAGGCGCACTGCCAGGCGAACTTCTCCGGGGCGCCCTGCTTGACGCCCTGCTCGACCGAGTCGAAGTCGAGGAGCAGGAAGAAGCAGCCGAGCAGGATCATCGCGACGCTGAAGACGATGGCCAGCGGGCCGCCGTCACGCAGGCCCAGGCCGCCCTCGACGAAGAAGCCGGCGATCAGGTTGACCAGGATCAGGCCGAGCGCCGCGACCGCCGCCGCGACGACGTACTTGACCAGCTTGGGGGTGACGCGGATGATACGCAGCGTGTAGACGGCGAGTGTGCCGGCGAACGCCATGGCGGTGGCGAGCACCGCCTGGACCACGATGCCGTTGATCTGCGAGTCGAACACACTGCTCACGGCGCCGAGGAAGACGCCCTGGAAGGCGGCGTAGCCCAGGATGAGCGCCGGGTTGGTGCTCATCGTGAACGAGGCGATCAGGCCGAGGACCAGGGCCACGATGGCGGAGCCGATGGCCACGGCCAGGGGGACGTCGAGATACCACGAGGCGGCCGCCGCCACGACGAGCGTGCCCAGCGTCATGAAGCCGCGGACCACCACGTCGTCGATGGTCATCGTGCGGTAGGCGGGCTGCGCCGGGGGGGCGTACGACGGAGAGTCGTACATGTTCTGCAACTGCTGTGGGGTCGGGGTCGCCTGGCTGCCCCAGCCTGCCGACTGTGACCTACTGAATACGGGGTTCTTGCTCTGCATCGCTGCCTCCTGCGCCGAGCCTATGGGACCGGGCGGCACCTAGGTCAACTAGCGCTCAGATCTATGTAGCTTCGAGACTTCAGCAGGGAGGTCAACGTACGTGACGCTCCGGAAGTTCCCGACGAGGTAAAGCCGAAATTCGCTGCATTTCCCGTGGTAGAGAGCCGGTGCCCCCGGCGGGATTCGAACCCGCACCGCAACCCTTTTAAGGGGTTTGCCTCTGCCATTGGGCTACGGGGGCGCCGCAATCATACGAAACGGACCATGCTTCCGGTGGGCACAACTTCGCATCACCCGCCACATCTGTGAAGTCTGCGGTGAAGTGATAGGGCTCCGGACACTCTGTCCAGGAAGAGTATGCCGTCCAGATGGTCCAGTTGGTGCTGAATACACCTGGCTTCGAATGCGTCAGCTTCGATGGTGACGGGCTCTCCGCTTCCTGGCAAACGCCCACGTACGGTGATATGTGTGGCCCGCCGGACATCGGCGGTGAGGTCCGCGACGGAGGCGCAGCCCTCGCGCCCGGAGTCCCAGCGGGCGGCCTCCGCGAGGCGAGGATTGACCACCACGAGCTCTCCCGCCCAGGACCGGGTCCGGGGGTGGCTGCGGGCGTCGAAGGCGATCAGGCGCCAGCTCAGGCCGATCTGCGGCGCCGACAGCCCGGTGGCGGGCTCGCGGCGGAGGGTGGCGAGGAGATCGGCCGCGGCGGACACGACCGCCGGCGCGGTGGGGTCGACCTCCTCGGCCGGCGATGAGAGGACGGGATGAGGGGCGGGCAGCACCGGCCGCGCCGTCCCCGTCACGCCGGAAGTCTGCGCCCCGGGCGCCCCGGAGCCCGTCACAGCAGATCGGGTTCGACGGGGCGGAAGGTGATCTCGGAGTCGAGCCCGGCTCCGACGGCGGCCAGCCGCCGCATCAGGTCGGCCACGTCCACCTTCTCCGGCAGCTCGACGTCGGCGATGAGCACGTACAGGCGGCCGGTGAGCCGGGTGCTCATCCCGGTGATGTTGCCGCCGTCGGCGGCGAGCACGGTGCTGATCCCGGAGATGATGCCCGGCCGGTCGGGACCGTGCACGGTGAGCACGTAGCCGAGGCCGTTCTCCCGGCGGCGGAAGTCGCGGCGGGCCGCGACGGCGGCGGCGGTCACCACCAGGTCCGGCGCCGTGAGGTGCTTGGTCAGCTCGTCGGCGCTCAGCTCGCCGTTGACCAGCAGCATCATGGCGACGTGCCCGCCCAGCAACGTCATCGTGGAGTCCTGGATGTTGGCCCCGCACCCGGCCAGCGCCCCGGTGACCGCGGCGATCACTCCCGGCCGGTCCACGCCCAGCACGGTCACCGCTGACAGCCCCACCCGCGATCCCCCTCCGATCGGCCGGTGGGCGCCGGCACGCCCCGGCGCTCACCGGGGCGCGTCGCCGATCCGGGCTCAGCGGCGCATCGTCGCGACCGCCGCCCTGAAGCCCTCGCGCGGGTGTTCCATCTCACCCAGGGAGATGGTCTCCCGCTTGAAGAACAGGGCCAGGGTCCAGTCGACGACGACGCGGACCTTGCGGTTCAGCGTCGGCACCCGCGACAGATGGTAAGTGCGGTGCATGAACCATGCAGGGAATCCGCGAAGCTTGATGCCATAGACGTTGGCCACGCCCTGATGCAGGCCCAGACCGGCGACCGATCCGACGTACTTGTGGCTGTATTCGGCCAGTTCCTGCCCGCGGAGGTAGCGGACGATGTTGTCGCCGAGCACCTTGGCCTGGCGGACCGCGTGCTGGGCGTTGGGCGCGCAGAACTCGCCCGGGTTCGTCAGGTCGGGCACCGCCGCCAGGTCGCCCGCCGCGAAGGCGCCGGGGGTGTCCTCGACGGCGAGGGTGGCCAGGGTCCTGATCCGGCCGCGCTCGTCGAGCGGCAGGTCGCTGGAGCTGACGACCGGGCTGGGCTTGACGCCGGCCGTCCACACGAGCGTCTCGGCGTCGAACTCGGTGCCGTCCGACAGCACCACGTGGCCGCCCGCGCAGGACTCCAGCCGGGTCTCCAGCCGGACGTCGATGCCGCGCTCGCGCAGCTGCTCCAGCGTCCACTTGCCCATTTCGGGGCCGACCTCGGGCAGCACCCGGTTCGTCGCCTCGACGAGCACCCAGCGGACGTCCGACGGCTTGATGTTGCGGTAGTAGCGGGTGGAGTCCTTGGCCATGTCCTCCAGCTCGGCCAGCGCCTCCACGCCGGCGAAGCCCGCGCCCACGACCACGAAGGTCAGCGCCCTGCGGCGCACCTCGGGGTCGTCGGTCGACTCGGCCACGTCGAGCAGGTGGAGCACCCTGTTGCGGAGCGCGATGGCCTCGCCGACGGTCTTGAATCCGATGCCGATGTCGGTGAGCCCGGGGATCGGCAGCGTACGGGAGATCGAGCCCGCCGCCATGACGACCACGTCGTAGGCGAGGTCGCGCGCGTCGCCCTCGGGCGGCTGGAAGGTGACGGTCCTGGCCGCGTGGTTGACCTTGGTCACCCGTCCGTTGAGTATCCGCACCTTGGGCAGCACCCGCCGGAGCGGGGCCACCATGTGCCGGGGCGAGAGGTTGCCCGCCGCGGCCTCCGGCAGGAACGGCTGGTAGGTCATGTAGGACTGGGGATCGATGATCGTGATGCTGACGGAGCCGTCGCGCAGCTCCCGGCGCAGGCCGCGCTGCAGGCGCAGTGCCGTGTAGAGGCCGACGTACCCACCGCCGACGATCAAGATGTGCTTGTTCATCCTGAAGCCCCATCCCTCGTGGAGTGCTTGTGAAAGCATTCACAAGCCTACGTCCGCCTCTCCCCGGACGCCAATCTCCGCGTGATGGGATGCGTCACACCGACAGCTCGCCCGCCCGTATGAAGACCGCGTCGAGCATCTCGGCGGTGACCCTGCCGGTGAACGTGTTCTGCTGGCTCGGGTGGTAGCAGCCGAGCAGCGTGACGGGCGCGTCCCCGTACGAGACCGCCAGCTCGACGCCGTGGCCGAACGGCGGGCGGCTGCGCGGCAGGGCGTAGCCGGCCTCCTTGAGCGCGGGCCACATGGCCTGCCAGGCGTAGCCGCCGAGCGCGACCACGACCCGGACGTCCGGCGCCACCAGCGCGAGCTCACGGGCCAGCCACGGGAAGCAGGCGGCCTTCTCCTCGGGCAGCGGCTTGTTGGCGGGGGGCGCGCAGCGGACCGAGGCCGCCACCCTGGCGCCGATCAGCTCCTGCCCGTCGCCGGCGTGCGTGCTGGTCGGCTTCGCGGCCAGGCCGGTGCGGTGGAGCGAAGCGAACAGCCAGTCGCCGCTGCGGTCGCCGGTGAAGATCCGGCCGGTCCTGTTGCCGCCGTGCGCGGCGGGGGCCAGCCCGACGATGAGCACGCGCGGACGTTCGTCGCCCCACCCGGGGACGGGGCGCCCCCAGTAGGTCTCGTCCGCGAAGGCCCGCCGCTTGACCTCGGCGACCTCCTCGCGCCAGGCGACCAGGCGCGGGCAGGCCCGGCAGACCGACTGCCTGGCGGTGAGCTCCGCCAGCGTGGCGCTGCTCTCCGCGAGGCGGCGCACGCCGCCGGGGTCTCGGGCGACCGGGGTGTCGGCGGTGGCCGGGTCGTCCGGCCACCCGGTGCCGGGAGGTACGAAGCTCATGACATCGATGGTGCCGGATGTCCGGGACCGCCACGAACCAGGCCGGACAACGAAGAACCGGGCGGCGTCACGTGGACACCGCCCGGTTCAGCTCGACTGATCAGGCAGGCTTCTCAGTCTGCGGGGCCTCCTTGGGCGGGCAGGTCGCGCTGAACTGCGACGTGCCGGAGGAGGTCGCGTTGGGGCTGACGACGACGAGCTCGACAGAGCCCGCGGTCACCGAGGCGCCACGCGTGCCGCCGACGCCCCACGTCACGTCGAGGCTGCCGTTGACCTGGCGCTCGAGCGTGTTGTGGTCACGCTTGCCGTCGACCACCCAGTAGTACTGGACGGTCGCCGGGCCGGTGCTGGTCAGGGTCGCCTTGAAGTCGACCCCGGGGCCCCGGTTGTCGGCGCACATCTCGTTGCGCTGACCGGCCACCGAGACGCTGGAGACGGAGACCGAGGGCTTCGGAGCCTGGCAGGCGGCGTACGACTGCGAAATGCTGTCGCGGTCGTTGGAGCCGAACACCGACAGGCGGACGGTGCCGCCGTTCTTCGCCGCACCCGAGAGCGCGGTGTCGGACAGGGTGACGGTCTTCGCGCCGCCCCGGTGGAAGGTGGTGGAGCCCGAGTCGACGGTGCTGCCGTTCACCGACCACACCCAGCGGACGCGGTCGGAGCCGCTGGCGCTGACCCTGGCGTGCGCGCTCACCTTGCACCCGTCGTGGTTGGTCGCCGTCACCAGGTTGGAGGCGTCGACCTTCACCCGCGGAGCGGGCGCCGGGGTGTAGTCCTTGCAGTGGACCTTGTAGTAGGCACGGTTGGAGACCGCACGGTCCGGGCTGAGGACCTCGAGCACCGCCGAGCCGCTGTGGCTGTGGCGCGGCGAGAAGCCGACGCCGACCTTACGCGAGTCCCGGACCTTGACCTTGCCGTAGTCGACGGTCTTGCCGTTGACCACCCAGCGGTAGCGGACCCAGGACGGGCGCTCCACGCTGATCCGGCCGACGAAGTCGATCTTCGAGCCGGGGTTGCAGTAGCCCACGTACGTGGACGGGCTCGCCCATGCCTTCGCCGACACCCGCTTGTCGAGGTGGGTGCGCGTGACGTCCTTGGCCTGCACGCAGTCGACCGAGAAGTAGCCCTTCTTGGAGACGACCTTGCGCGGGCTCAGGACCTCGAGGCGCTGCCAGCCCTTGACGTCGCCCTTGAAGGTGGCCTTCTCCGAGAGCTTGATCGACTTGGTGCCCTTGGCCGAGACCTTGACGGTCTTGACCTTGCTCTTGGAGCCGTCGCCGTGGAGCCAGCGGTAGGCGACCGTGGTCTTGCCGTTGAGCTTGACCTTGACCGTGGCCGAGAACGTGATGTTCGCCGGGCACGACCCCTGGTAGTCGCGATCGGAGGCCTTCGGCGTCGAGACCGACACCTTCGGCTTGACCCGCGGCTTGGCGGCAGCCTGCGCGGGGGAAGCAGCCAGACCGGCGACCAGACCGGCCAGCACGGCGGTGGACGCGATCGCGGCCACCTTCCGTACTAAGGCAGAGGACTTCATAGGAGAGTGACTCCATTCCGTGAGAGTAAGAACGCACACGGAGACGGTTGCCACGCCGACATTCATCTCTGCCCGGCCATATGGCAAAGCCCCCGTTACTGCAACGATCACTAAAGCACAAGGGCATTGCGCATTCAATACGAACACGCCGGTTATATGTGTAGATTTGGCGACTTAACGGACGAGAGACCAGGCAATTCCGTCAAGGATGTCGTGTTCGCTCACGACGACCTGCTCGAATCCGAACCTCCGGACGATCCGGTCGAGGATGAGCGCCCCCGCCACGATGACGTCCACCCGGCCCGGGTGCATCACCGGCAGCGCCGCCCGCTCGTCGTGGGTCATCGCCAGCAGCCGCCGGGTGACGTCGTGCACCTGCTCGCTGGAGAGACGCGCGTGGTGGATCCGCTCCGGCAGGTAGGCGGGCAGGTCGAGCGCGACGCCCGCCACCGTCGTCACCGAACCGGCCAGCCCCACGAGCGTGCGCGCGTCGCGTACCGGAACCTCGTCCTCGACGCGGGCGAGCGCGGCCTCGACGTCGGCCACCACCGCCTCCAGCGCCGCCGCGGACGGCGGGTCACCGGCGTCGCGCAGGTGGCGCTCGGTCAGCCGCACGCAGCCGATGTCGACCGAGATCGCCGACTCGGCGTGCTCCGAACCCACCACGAACTCCGTCGAGCCGCCCCCGATGTCGACCACCAGGTAAGGCGGCAGCGGCCCCTGCGGCACCTCGGTCTCCGGCGACAGCCGCACCAGCCCCCTGGTGGCGCCGGTGAACGACAGCTCGGCCTCCTCGGACCCCGAGATCACCTCCGGCTCCACGCCGAAGATCTCGCGCACCCCGTCGGTGAACTCCTGACGGTTCGCCGCGTCGCGGGTCGCGCTGGTCGCGACCACGCGGGTGGCGCCCGCGCCGTGCTGGTCGATCAGCTTGCGGTAGGCGCGCATCGCGCCGAACGTGCGCTCCAGCGCCTCCGGCGCCAGCCGCCCGGTCCGGTCGACGCCCTGGCCCAGTCGTACGATCTCCATCCGCCGCTCGACGTCGGCCAGCGCGGCCTCGCCGGCGTCGGCCACGAGCAGGCGCACCGAGTTGGTGCCGCAGTCGATGGCGGCTACACGCATGGTCCGTCACTCCACCACTCGGGGAGGGCCTCCAGCGCCTCCCTGCCGAACGGGTTGCTCCCCGGCGCCGCGAGCTCGTGCGCGACGAGCGCGTGCAGGCACTTGACCCGCAGCGGCATGCCGCCGGCGCTCTGCATTCCGGGCGCCAGGGGCTCCAGCCCTTCCTCCGCGGCAACCTCGTCGCGCCTGGCCAGGTAGGCGTCGTGTGCGGCCTGGTAGGCGGACGCCAGCTCCGGGTCGCCGGCCAGCCTGTCCTGCATCTCGCGCATCAGCCCCGAGCCCTCCAGCGTGCCGATGGCCGAGGCCGCCTTCGGGCAGGTCAGGTAGTAGAGCGTGGGGAACGGGCTGCCGTCGGCCAGCCTGGGCGCGGTCTCCACCACGTCGGGGTTGCCGCACGGGCAGCGGTGCGCCACCCGGCGCAGCGACCGGGGCGGCCGCCCGAGCTGCTTCTCGACGGCCTCGGCGTCCTTACTGTCCAACGCTCTCCTTCTGCTTCTCCGGCTGCTTCTCCGGCTGCCCGGTGGGCTCGGTGGGCTGCCCGGTGGGCTGCTCTGCCGGCTGTCCGGTCGGTTGCCCTGCCGATTGGCCGGGCGACTGCTCGGTCGCGCGCCGGCCCGTGCCGTCGTCGGCCGCCTGGACCGACTCCCACAGCGTCTGGTACCACGGCGGCTGCTGCGCCGGCCGCTGGGCCGCCGCCTGCCCCTTGCCCGGGTCGGGGTCCATCACCACGAAGCACCTCTCGCCCTGGCCGCAGTAGTGGAGGCGCTCCTTGGCCGTGCGCCTGACCCAGTTGGGGTCGCCGACCTGGCGGCTCTCGGCCAGCAGCCGCTGCCGCTCGGCCTCCACCTTGGCCTTCTCCTCGCGGAGCTCGGCGATGTCGCGCCGCTGGGCGATGTAGGTGCGGACGGGGTACGCCAGGCTCATGGCGATCGCGCAGACCACCACCGCGAGGATCGCGGCCCGCCCCGTCAACTGCGGTTTCTTCGCCACCTCCGGCATCCACCTCCCCGTACGAACCGCCCGCGGCGCCATCGGACCGCCGCGGGCAGCTACCCGAAATTACTGCTGGAAACGCGGAAAGGCCGCGCGACCCGCGTAACGGGCGGCGTCGTCGAGGATCTCCTCGATGCGCAGCAGCTGGTTGTACTTGGCCACCCGGTCGGAGCGGGCCGGGGCGCCCGTCTTGATCTGGCCGCAGTTGGTCGCCACCGCCAGGTCGGCGATCGTGGTGTCCTCGGTCTCGCCGGAGCGGTGGCTCATCATGCACCGGTAGCCGCTGCGGTGGGCCAGGTCGACCGCGTCGAACGTCTCGGTCAGCGTGCCGATCTGGTTGACCTTGACCAGCAGGGCGTTGGCGGTGCCCGACCCGATGCCGCGCGCCAGCCGCTCGGGGTTGGTCACGAACAGGTCGTCGCCGACGAGCTGGACCCGGTCGCCGAGTGCCTCGGTGATGGCCTTCCAGCCCTCCCAGTCCTCCTCGTCGAGCGGGTCCTCGATGGACACCAGCGGGTAGTTGTCGACCAGGTCGGCGTAGAAGGCGATCAGCTCCTGGGCGGACAGGCCCTTGCCGTCGATGGTGTAGACGCCGTCCTTGTGGAACTCGGTGGCGGCCACGTCGAGCGCCAGCGCCACGTCGGCGCCGGGGGTGAAGCCGGCCCGCTCGATGGCCACCAGGATCAGGTCGAGCGCGTCGCGGTTGGACGGCAGGTTGGGCGCGAACCCGCCCTCGTCGCCGAGACCGGTGGCGTAGCCCTTCTCCTGCAGCACCTTCTTGAGCGCGTGGTAGACCTCGGTGCCCATGCGCACGGCCTCGCCGAACGACTCGGCGCCGATCGGCGCGATCATGAACTCCTGGATGTCGACGTTGGTGTCGGCGTGCGCGCCGCCGTTGAGGATGTTCATCATCGGCACCGGCAGCACGTGGGCGTTGGGGCCGCCGAGGTAGCGGAAGAGCGGCAGCTCGGCGCTGTCGGCGGCGGCCTTGGCCACGGCCAGCGAGACGCCCAGGATCGCGTTGGCGCCCAGCTTGGCCTTGTTGGGCGTACGGTCCAGATCGATCATGATCTGGTCGACGATGCGCTGGTCCTCGGCCTCGATGCCGTGGATCTCGTCGAAGATCTCGTCGGTCACGGCCAGCACGGCCTTGCGTACGCCCTTGCCGCCGTAGCGGTCGTCGCCGTCACGCAGCTCGACGGCCTCGAACTGGCCGGTGGACGCGCCGCTGGGCACCGCCGCCCGGCCGGTGCTGCCGTCGTCGAGGACCACGTCGACCTCGACCGTCGGGTTGCCCCTGGAGTCGAGGATCTCGCGAGCGTAAACGACCTCGATGGTAGCCACGGGATGCGCTCCTGAATCGATAGGCAATATGCGTTCAGAGCCTATCGGTAGAGGGCATCACGACCGGCGCGACTCCCACGCGCGCACCCGGTCGCGATACGTCCGCGCCGCGGCCCGCAGCTCCGCCTCCGGGTCGACGCCCGCCGAGCGCGCCCGCTTCACCAGGTCGAACAGCTCGCGGGCGACCCCTTGGCCGACCGCCGCGGACAGGCCGTCAGGCACGCCCGACCGCTCGGCGCGGCGCAGCAGCTGGGCCGCCAGCGACAGCGCCGGCTGGCCCATCGGCACCCCGTCGAGCAGCGACTCGTCGCCCCGGGAAGCCCGCTCGGTGGCCTTGATCGCCTCCCAGTTGTCGTTCACCTCGTCGGCGCTCTCCGCCTTGACCGAGCCGAACACGTGGGGGTGGCGCCGCACCAGCTTGCCGACGATGCCGTCGGCCACGTCGTCGACGTCGAAGCCCTCCGCCACGCGGGCGTGGAAGACCACCTGGAGCAGCAGGTCGCCGAGCTCCTCGCGGAGCGCGTCGTGGTCGCCCTCCTCGATCGTCTCCAGCACCTCGTAAGCCTCTTCGAGCAGGTAGGGCACCAGCGACTCGTGCGTCTGCTTGCGGTCCCACGGGCACTCGGTGCGCAGCCGGTCCATCACCCGTACGAGATCGAGCACGCGCGCGCCCGGCAGGTCGTACGAGCCGGGCACCACCTCGATCAGCGGCGGGTCGTCGAGCGCGATCGCGGCGTGGCCGAGGGCGCGCATGAAGTCCTCGTCGCCATCGGCGGCGAGCCACACCACCGTCTCCCCCGCCGCCCGCGCGACCAGCCCTGCCGGGTCGGGGGTGACGACCGCGACCTCCACCCCCGCCTCGGCGAGGTACGGCAGCTGCGGATGGTCCGGCGAGCCCGTCAGCACCGGGCCGGACCGGAACGCCTGCCACGCCTGGTGGCTGAGCAGCCCAGGCGCGACGCGCGGCGAGGTGGTGACGACGACGAGCGGCATGTCAGCCCTGCGGCTGCTGCGCGGTCTGGGCCGGCTTGCCGAAGCGGCCCGGGTCGACGAAGCCCTGACCCTGCTGGAGGGTGCCGTAACGGGGGCTGAAGACCGTCTTGATCGAGTTGAACTCCTGCTGCACCTTGGCGGCGGCCTGCTGGTTGCCCGCGCCGCCGAACTTGTCCATGACCTTGCGGATGCCCACCTCGGCCTTGACGTAGTCGCGCGCGTCAGCCGGCGAGACGCCCTTGGACAGCAGGTTCATCTGCGGGTCCTGGAACTCGCCCGGATCCTTGAGCGCGGTGTCGATCTCCGTCTCGCTGACCGTGACGCCGTGCTTGTCGGCCAGCTGCTGGTAGCGGAGCTGGTTGGTCATGCTGAAGAGGACGAACTGCGCGACGGGCGCCGTGAGCTGGTCGGGCCCGATGTTCGCCCTCTCCAGCGCGGCCTGGTAGCTCTTCACGTTCGCGTTCAGGTCGCTGGAGGAGATGCGCTGATCACCGACGATCGCCGCCGCTCCGGCCTCGACAGGGGTAGAGCAGGCGGCCAGGCCGAGGAAGCTCACCCCGGCTGCCGCGGCGGCCACAGCCACTCGTATCGACTTCACGTGTGTCCCTTTCCGACAAAAACCCCAGTCAGCTTACCGGCGCGAGTTCGAGGAACATCGCCTCGACCAGGTCGCCGCACCATTTGAGCAGATCCATGTCGCGCAACGGCTGCCCACCCAGCGGCTTCGTCTTGGGCACCGGCACCAGCAGCGTCTCCGCGGCCTGCTTGTAGACCGACTTCTTGTACAGCCGGTCGAGCCGGATCTGCTGCGACTCCCGCAGCCGCGCCGGGCCGAACTTGATGTACTGCCCCTGCAGCGTGACGTCCGTCAGCCCGGCCTTGCGCGCCCTGAGCCGGAACGCGGCGACCTCCAGGAGGTTCTCCACCTCGACCGGCGGCTTGCCGTAGCGGTCGGTCAGCTCGTCGCGCACCTCGTCGATGTGCGCGGGCTCGGCGATGGCCGCGATCCGCTTGTAGGCCTCCAGCCGCAGCCGCTCCGAGGTGACGTAGTCGTGCGGGATGTGCGCGTTGATCGGCAGCTCGACCTTGACGTCGTGCTGCTCTGGGGCCGCCGCCACGCCTTCGAGCTTGGCCTTCTGCTCCTGCACAGCCTCGGCCATCAACCGGACGTACAGGTCGAAGCCCACGCCCGCGATGAAGCCCGACTGCTCGGCGCCCAGCACGTTGCCGGCGCCGCGGATCTCCAGGTCCTTCATCGCCACGTACATGCCCGCGCCCATCTCGGTGTGCTGGGCGATCGTGGCCAGCCGCTCGTGGGCGGTCTCGGTCAGCGGCTTCTCCGGCGGGTAGAGGAAGTAGGCGTAACCGCGCTCCCTGCCCCGCCCGACCCGCCCGCGCAACTGGTGGAGCTGCGACAGGCCGTAGTTGTCCGCCCGGTCCACGATGAGCGTGTTGGCGTTGGGCACGTCCAGCCCGGACTCCACGATCGTGGTCGAGACCAGCAGGTCGTACTCGCGCTCCCAGAACCCGACCATGATCTTCTCAAGCTGGTGCTCGTTCATCTGCCCGTGCGCCACCGCGATCCGCGCCTCCGGCACCAGCTCGCGCAGCCGGGCGGCCACCCGGTTGATCGACGCCACCCGGTTGTGCACGAAGAACACCTGGCCGTCGCGCATCAGCTCGCGCCGGATCGCCGCCCCGATCTGCTTCTCCTCGTACGGGCCCACGAACGTGAGGATCGGGTGGCGTTCCTCCGGCGGGGTGAGGATGGTCGACATCTCGCGGATGCCGGTCAGGCCCATCTCCAGCGTGCGCGGGATCGGCGTCGCCGACATGGCCAGCACGTCCACCTGTGTGCGCAGGTGCTTCATGGCCTCCTTGTGCTCGACGCCGAACCGCTGCTCCTCGTCGATGATGATCAGCCCGAGGTCCTTGAACCTGACCTCCGGGCTGAGCAGCCGGTGGGTGCCGATCACCACGTCGACCGCGCCGGAGCGCAGCCCGTCGAGCGTGCCCTTGACCTCGGCGTCGTTCTGGAAGCGGGAGATCGGCTTGATGGTGACGGGGAAGCTGGAGAACCGCTCGGTGAACGTCGACATGTGCTGCTGCACCAGCAGCGTCGTCGGCACCAGCACCGCCACCTGCTTGCCGTCCTGCACGGCCTTGAACACCGCGCGCACCGCGATCTCGGTCTTGCCGTAGCCGACGTCGCCGCAGATCAGCCGGTCCATCGGGACGCCGCGCTCCATGTCGCGCTTGACCTCGTCGATGGCCTCCAGCTGGTCCGCGGTCTCCGCGTACGGGAACGCGTCCTCCATCTCGCGCTGCCACGGCGAGTCCTGCGCGAACGGGTGGCCGGGCGAGGCCATGCGGGCCGAGTAGAGCCGGATCAGCTCTCCGGCGATCTCCTTGACCGCCTTCTTCGCCCGCGACTTGGCCTTGGCCCAGTCGGCGCCGCCCATCCGGTTGAGCGTCGGCGACTCGCCGCCGACGTAGCGGGTGACCTCGTCGAGCTGGTCGGTCGGCACGTACAGCCGGTCGCCCTTGGCGTACTCGATCACCAAGTACTCGCGCGTGGCGCCCTGGACCGTGCGGCGCACCATCTCGATGTAGCGGCCCACGCCGTGCTGCTCGTGCACCACGTGGTCGCCCACCTTGAGCTGCAGCGGGTCGACCATGTTGCGACGGCGCGACGGCAGGCGGCGCATGTCCTTCGTGGACGCCTTCTGGCCCACCAGGTCGAGATGGGTGAGCACGGCCAGGCCCGGCGTGACGAACCCGTGCTCCAGCAGCCCGGTGGTGACGTGCACCACCTTCGGCTCCGGCGCCTTGTCGACGAACCGCTGCAGGCGGGCCGGCACGTCGACGCCCTTGAGCAGCTCCACCATGCGCTCGGCGGACCCGTGGCCCTCGCTGATGAGCACGACCGCCTTGTCCTCGGCCAGCCAGCCCTTGATGTCGTCGAGCGCCTTGCGCGTGTCGCCGCGGTAGGCCTCCGAGTCGTGCGCGGCCAGCTCCACGCCGCCGCCGAACGGCGCCATCGTCCACCACGGCTGCCCCAGCGCCTCGGCGTGGCCGCGGATCTCATCGAGGGTGCGGAACGCCGCCGCGTCCAGGTCTATCGGCGCCTCTCCCCCCGCCGCCGCGTTGATCCAGGACGCCTCCAGGAACTCCTGCGACGTGCGCACGAGTTCCTCGGCCCGGCTCCTGATCCGCTCCGGATCGCAGACGAACACCGCCGACCTGACCGGCAGATGGTCGACCAGCAGGTCCATCTCACCGGCGAGCGCGGGCGCGAACGCCTCCATGCCCTCCACCGGCGTGCCCTCCGCGAGCTGGTCGAGCACCTCGGCCAGCGCCGGATAGCGCTCTGCCAGCTCCCGCGCCCGCTCCCGCACCTCCGCGGTCAGCAGCAGCTCCCGGCACGGCGGCGCGAACAGCCCCTCCTCCGCCGCCTCCAGCGAGCGCTGGTCGGCCACCTTGAACCAGCGGATCTCCTCGACCGTGTCGCCCCAGAACTCCAGCCGCAGCGGGTGCTCCTCCGTCGGCGGGAACACGTCCAGCAGCCCGCCGCGCACCGCGACCTCGCCGCGCCGCTCCACCATGTCGACCCGGTGGTAGCCGTTCTCCACCAGGCGCGTCACCACCTCGTCCAGGTCGGCGTCGTCGCCCGCCCTCAGCCGGATCGGCTCCAGCTCGCCCAGCCCTTTGACGATCGGCTGCAGCAGCGCCCTGATGGGCGCCACGACCACATTGAGCGGGCCCGCCGCGCTGTCGCCCTTCACCGGGTGCGCCAGCCGCCGCAGCACCGCCAGCCGCTGCCCCACCGTGTCGGACCGCGGCGACAACCGCTCGTGCGGGAGCGTCTCCCACGCCGGGAACACCGCCACGGACCCGGGGTCGATGAGGCTGCTCAGCGCCGCCGCCAGATCCTCCGCCTCCCGCCCCGTCGCGGTGACGGCCAGCACGGTGCGCTGATCGTGCCCGGCCAGCGCGGCCACGCCGAACGGCCGCAGCGCGGCGGGCGCCACCAGCGCCACGTCACCGCCCCTGTCGAGGGCGGCGGTCAGCTCGGGGTCGGCGACGACAAGGTCAAGTAGTCCGGAAAGACTCATCAGTTAGCCCCACGATGGCAACACGACTACCCCCGGCCAAGCGGAGCGCGGGGGTGATGACATCCAGCCTACTTCCCACCCGCCCCCTGCTCGCGCCTGCGCCCCGTCCAACCCCACGGGCCTGTGTCCAGTGGGGAGCCGAGCTCCTCTTGCGTGGTGCCTCTGTATGTGAGACGGGGTTTCGCAGGTGAAGACGCGAGGCACACCCGCCCACCAGGCTGGGCTCGGCTACCCCTGAGGCACCTTGTGGCCGGGCACGCTGGGCCATCTGACGGTGAGGACCACCGACTCCTCCTCGGCCCGCCACGAGTGGTCGACGCCCTCGCCCCACACCACGTAGTCGCCCCGCTCGGCCAGCAGCACGCTGCGCCCCGGGAGCTCGACCCGGAACCGGCCGCTGATCAGGATGAGCAGGGCGGTGCGGTTCTCGCCGGTGACCCATCGGGCGCGCTCGTCGCCGGGCTTGTGCAGGCCCCACTTGATCTCGACGGCCTCGCTGTGCCGCACGTCGCCCGGGGGCTTGAAATGACCGAGCAGCCACCCGCCGTCCAGCGGCCCGTCCACGCCGGCATTGCCGACGTACACCCGGTCATCCTCCGCTGGGGACCCATCCCTTTCCACCACGCCCGGGGACGCTAGCACCCGCGGGCGACGCCCGGGATCACACCGGTTCCTCGACGATGCGTGCGCAGCGGACCGGGTCCTCGGTGAGACCGGCGCCCAGCCCCCACAGCCAGTAGTCCACCGAGCGCAGCACGGCCCAGGCGTAAGCTGCCCGCCGGTCCATCCCTCCCGCCTCGACCAGCGCATCAAGCCGCCGGCCATCGGCCATCTCGTCGTAGCGGGTCCAGAGCAGCTGACCCGCCTGATACTCGATCGCGCCTTCCAGAGGCAGCGGGTCCACGGTCAGCCAGGGCTCCCGGCGTCCCCGCAGCACATGCATGTAGCACAGGTCCCGGTTCACCATGCCCGAAGACCGCACCGCCGCCATCTCCCCTGCCAGCCCGACCGCGACATCGAGCACGCGTACGGGGAAGGGCCGCCCGGCCTCCTCCCACCGGCCGCGCAACCCGTCATGGACTTCGGCGGCGGCGTCCCAGGTGGAACGGAAGCGTCCGGAGGCGGGCACGGCGAGCCGGCGCAGGAGCCGCCCGATGAGAGGAACGGCCTCCTCCAGCGGCACATCCCGCAGAGACCTGCCGAAGTCGAGCCGCTCCAGCAGGAGCGCGCCGCTGTCCAGGTCGGCGTCGACCAGCAGTACGGTCCCCCGCCCATCCCACAGCCGCAGGCCCTCGACCTGTTCCACGACCGAGCGGTCAAGCCACCCGACCTTGAGCACCAGCGGTTCGTCACCGCGCCTAACGGGCACCGCCAGGCCGTTGTACCCGTGCATCGGACGACCATCGATCACCAGTCCCCAGCGGGCGCAGTGTTCGGCGACGATACGGGGAAGCGCGGACAACCATCGCCGCCCGGCTTCTCCCTCAAGCTGCCAACGGCCCAAGGCCCGGAACGACTCCGGGACCGTGATCGAGTGCCGCATCTCCGCCATCCTCATGATCGACAACCCGTCCGCACCGTGGGCGGATCCATCTCCTCAAGGGCGAGGAATTGATACCTGGACCTTTGAGAGCGAACAGACCGTAGCCCGCCTGCGAGGCCCGCGTTGGTCGGAGCAGGCGGTCGACGGCCCACAGGTCTCGCCCCGGCGGCACAGCCTCACGATCATCTGGAAACACAATCCACCTCACACACGGGGGTCCAGGGGGCCGGGAGGCCCCCGGCGAGGGGGGCGGGGAGCTCGGCTCCCCGCTGAGCACAGTCCGAGACGATCGGCGCGGAGCGCCTGGGTTGCGAGGGCCATGCCGTTGGGTGAGCGTCCGGCGCCTGCAAAGCGTTCGGAAAGCCTTCGAGCGAGAACCGCGTCAGCGCGCCGGGCCGAGTCGGGCGTAGGCGGCTGGAGGCATGCCCACCACGGCGGTGAAGTCGCGGGTCAGGTGGGCCTGGTCGGTGTAGCCGAGTTCGACGGCCAGGGTGGCGAGGTCGAGGCCCTGGTAGACGCGCTCCGCGGCTTCGTGCAGCCGGAAGCGGCGGATCACCCATTTGGGGCCGATGCCGACGTAGTCCCTGAACAGCCGCTGCAGCGAGCGCACCGATCGCCCCGATCGGGCGGCCAACTGGTCGACCCTGGTCACGGTGACGTCGTTCTCCGCCATCACGACCAGCGCCGCGACCTCTTCGGCGAGTGGGTCCCGCTCCGGCCGCAGGCCCAGCAGGAACGTCTCGACGATCGCGATGGCGGCCGGGATACGAGGTTCGGCCAGGACGCGCTCCACCATCGTCGAGCCCGCGGCGCCGTACATCTCGCCGATCTCGTGGAAGCGGCCGGTCAGCCGGTGCACGGGACCGCCGAGGAACGGCCGGAAGCCGCCGGGGGCGAAGCGGATGCCGAGGACGCGGCCGCTGCCCCGCATGGTGTACGAGAACCCGCCCCTGATCACCCCGGCGATCCGGTGGAAGTCGTGGGTGATCGTCATGTTCACGGTCGGGTGGGAGACGATGCGCTGCTCGTACGGTTCGGCGAGGTCGGTCCAGGTGACGACCCAGAAGTGGTCGACGTAGGGAGCGAGCGCGGGGGACGGCGCGTGCCGGGCGAAGTCGAAGGCGGCGAGCCCGGCGTACGGGTCGACCCAGCCTCGCAGTCGTGTTTTTACAAGCCCCGCGGCGGGCCGGTCCGGCATCATCGCTGCCATGGAAGACATGATGCCGCTGATGACGCGTGCTACCGAACAGACCGCGAGACTGGTCCGGGCGGTGCGGCAGGAGCAGCTCGGGCTCCCGACCCCGTGCGAGAAGTACGACGTGAAGGATCTGGTCAACCACCTCGAATGGGTGGCGGAGATGTTCGCGTCGCTGGCTCGCCATGAGGCGCCCGCCGAGCAGGGGCCGTACGCGGGCGACTTCCCTGAGCGGGCGGAGCGCACGCTCGCCGCCTGGTCACGGCCGGAGGCGTGGGAGGGCGTCAGCCAGGGCATGGGCATGCCGATGACCACGCTGGCCCACATGTATCTCGTCGACATGGTGGCGCACGGCTGGGACCTGGCCAGGGCCACCGGCCAGGAGTACGCCCCGGACCCCGGGACGGTCGCGCGGGCGCTGAGCTTCACCGAGCAGATGGCGGAGAAGGGCAGGCAGGGCGGCGTCTTCGGGCCTGCGGTGGCGGTGCCGGACGACGCCTCGCCGCTCGACCGCCTGCTCGGCGTCACCGGCAGGGATCCGGCCTGGACCCCCTAGATCCCGCCTCTGACTCCTGAAGATGCGCCACTATTGGCGTTCCTGTGATTACTGTGGGTCACATGTCTGAGGTGCGGGCGGTGGCCCGGGGTGGGGGTCTGTTCAGTCAGCGGATCCGCGAGCAGTGGGCGGGGCAGCTCGGCCGGCGGCTGGACGTGCTGGTCGCCGGGTGCGCGCACGACGAGCCGCTGGTGCTGGACCGGATCGAGACCCGGGTGTCCGGGATCGACGAGGACCTGCCGGAGATCCGGCGGGTGGTGGAGGAGCGGGCCGACCTGGTGACGTGGTCGCTGGGCGATCTGCGGTCGGCGCCGTTGCCGCCGCGCTCGTACGACGTGATCCAGTTGTCGTTCCTCCTGGAGCGGATCCAGCACGCGGAGCTGGTGTTCGACCGGCTGCTGCACGCGTTGCGGCCGGGCGGGCTGGTGCTGCTGCGGATGCGTGACCGCGAGTCGGCCTACGGGCTGCTCGACCGGCTGACCCCGTCGTGGGTGCGGCGGCTGCTGTGGCGGCGGCTGGTCGCGGAGGGCACCCCGGGGCCGCTGCCGGCCAGGTACGGGACGCTGGCTTCGGCCGACGGGATGCACGCGTACTGTCTCGCCCGGGGCCTGATGGTCACCGACGAGGAGCGGGCGACGAGCGGGCCGGCGATGGGCCGGGTGGGGTCGGCGGCGGTGGCGGTGACGGCGCAGCTCACGCGCGGCCGCTATCCCGCCAGTCACGACGAGATCACCATGGTGATCAGGAAGCCGCACTACCACTTCGCCCGTCTCATCTAGTATCTCCCCGGCGCCAGCGGGTAGGGTTGCCTACCATTGCAGTCGGGATAGTTGGGATCAATCACCGTGGAGTGGACTCCGGAGCCGCGCGAGCTGGCCGATCTCGAACTGCTGCTGTCGGGGGCGTTCCAGCCGCTGACCGGGTTCCTGGGCCATGACGACGTGCACGCGGTGCACGAGCGCGGCACCCTCGCCGACGGCACCCCCTGGCCCGCGCCGGTGACGCTCCACCTGCCCGAGGACGCGGGCGGCGAGGTGACGCTGCTCGACCCCGAGGGCGTCCCGCTGGCCACGCTCACCGTGACCGAGCACGGGCCCGACGGGCTGGCCGCGGGGCCGGTCAAGGGGCTGGGCGCGCCCGAGCACGGCCCGTTCGCCCGCCTGCACCGCACCCCCGCCCAGGTACGCGACGAGCTGGGCGGGCGCCCCGCACTGGCCGTCACGATGCGCGGCCCGCTGGACGACCTGGACGAGGTGGCGGCCACCGCCAAGGAGCTCGGCGCGGTGATCGTGCTGCTGCCTCTCTCGTACGGTGAGGACGGCCCCGGCGTGGTCAGGGCGGCGCTGCGGGCCAGGGACCGGCTGCCGGCGGGCACGCTCGTCGTCCCGGTGCCGCTGGCGCCGCGCGAGGAGCCCGAGATCGACCTGGAGCTGCGCGAGCACGTCGCGTCCGCCTACGGCGCGGCCGAGCACCTGGCGGGGCCCGAGCCGGTGCGCATCCCCGGCCCGCCGCACCGGCGCGGGCTGGTGGTGTTCTTCACAGGCCTGTCCGGGTCGGGCAAGTCGACGATCGCCCGCGGGCTCCGCGACGCCCTGCTGGAGCTGGGCACCCGGACCGTCACCTACCTCGACGGCGACGTGGTGCGGCGGCTGCTGTCGAAAGGGCTGTCGTTCTCCAAGGAGGACCGCGACCTCAACATCCGCCGCATCGGGTTCGTGGCCGCCGAGGCCGCCCGCCACG
Organism: Nonomuraea sp. NPDC050478; assembly: GCF_044458265.1. NCBI lineage: Bacteria > Bacillati > Actinomycetota > Actinomycetes > Streptosporangiales > Streptosporangiaceae > Nonomuraea > Nonomuraea sp. NPDC050478. The sequence continues at coordinate 257,230 of NZ_JBITHT010000008.1, forward strand.
GCGGCCTGGCCATCTGCGCCCCGATCGCCCCGTACGCGGCGACCCGGGCCGAGGTGCGGGAGATGGTGGAGTCGGTCGGCGCCGACTTCCTGCTCGTGCACGTGGCCACGCCGCTGGAGGAGTGCGAGCGGCGCGACCGCAAGGGCCTGTACGCCAAGGCGCGGGCCGGGCTGATCCCCGAGTTCACCGGCATCTCCGATCCCTACGAGGAACCCGACGACGCCGAGCTGGTGGTCGACACCACGCACGTCTCGGTCGAGGCCGCGGTCGAGCGGGTGCTGGGCACGCTGCGCGCCGGAGGGTGGGTGCGATGATCGACTTTCCGCTGATCGTCGGGTCCTTCCTGGTGGCGATCGTGGTGGGGCTCACCGGCATGGGCGGCGGCGCGCTCATGACGCCGATGATGATGCTGTTCTTCAACGTGCCGCCGCTGGCCGCGGTCTCCAGCGACCTGGTGGCCTCGGCCGTGATGAAGCCGGTGGGCAGCTTCGTCCACCTCCGTCACGGCACCGTCAACCTGCGGCTGGTCTGGTGGCTGTGCGCGGGGTCGGTGCCGACGGCGTTCTGCGGGGTGTTCCTGGCGCGGGCGTGGGCGGTGGGCGACGGGGTCAAGTACGCGCTCGGGGTGGCGCTGCTGCTGGCCGTCGCGGGGCTGGCCGCCAAGACGCTGATGGGCGACAGGGGAGGCACGGCGGGCGCGAACGAGATCCGCGTGCGCCCCATCCCGACCGTACTGGTCGGTATGGTAGGCGGATTGATCGTGGGAGTCTCCTCCGTGGGCTCCGGTTCGCTGATCATCGTGGCGCTCATGGCCCTCTACCCGGCGCTCAAGGCCAACCAGCTCGTCGGCACCGACCTCGTCCAGGCCGTGCCGCTGGTCGTCTCGGCCGCGCTCGGCCACCTGCTCTTCGGTGACTTCCAGTTCGACCTGACCGTCTCGCTGCTGATCGGCTCGATCCCGGGCGTCTATCTCGGCGCGCGGATCTCGTCCCGCGCGCCGGGCGGCCTGATCAGGGCGATGCTGGCGATCGTGCTGCTGGCCTCGGCGCTCAAGCTGCTGAACGTGGACAACATGATCACGCTGGCCGCCCTGGCGGTCGCCACCGTGGTGATCGTGGTCGGCTGGCGCCTGCGGGTCAGGGCCGCGGCACGCGCGTCGCGCGGAAGTGCGGATCTCTCGCGAGCTCGGTGAACGCCTTGCCGGCCGTCTCGGCGGTGTCGAACCTGGTGTCGCCCCGCGGCGCGTGCGGCGAGTCGAAGTAGACCATGGCCTTGATCTGCGGGTAGCGGCGGATCTGGTGGCGCACCGACTCGAAGAACGCCCGCTTGAACGCCGGGTCGTCGGGCCGCTCGAACACCCCCCACTCGGCGATCATGACCGGCTTGCCGGGGAAGCGCCACTGCATCCACCGGTAGAAGCCGGGCCACTCGTCGAAGTCGGCGCGCGTCTTGTTCACCAGGGAGCCGAAGTCCTGCACCCGGTGGTCGGCGTAGGGGTCCATGGCCACCCAGTCGACCACGTCGTCGCCCGGGTAGAGCTCCTCGAACCACGGCTTGACCGCCCAGTTGGGGGCGCCCATGTAGGTCATGACGGTGACCGCGTTCTTGACGCCCTTGTGGCGCAGCCGGAGCACCACGTGGCGGAACATCGCCGCATAGTCCTTGGCCCGCATGCCGGAGCCCGCCGCGGAGCCGACGTCGTTCTCCGGCTCGTGGTGGATGGTGAGGAAGAACCGCTCGGGGAACGTCCGCCTGAGGTGGTCGGCCAGCCGGTCGATCCGGTCGTCGACGGCGCCGCCGGCGACCTCGGCCCAGGTGTGGGTGAGCGACGGCTTCCAGTTGATCAGCAGCAGCCGCGGGTGCTCGGGATCGCGGGCGAGCCGGATCTCCTTCTCGTTCGGGAACAGCTCCTTGCCCCGGTGGTAGACGTGCACGATGTCGGCGGGCGCGGCCATCCGCCGCTCGGCGCTCGCCACCGCCTCCACCACGTCGAGCCCGGTGAAGATCTCCGGGGCGATGCCCCACCAGGCGCCGCATGACGGGATCAGCCGGCCGGTGACCGCGCAGTCGGGCGAGTCGGCGACGAGCGGGGGGTTCCCTGCGCGGGCGGGTTTCTGAACGGCGCCGCCCGGCCCCGCCGAGCAGGCGGCGAGCACGGCGGCCAGCCCCACCGCCAATCCGGAGAAAGCTGCTCTATACGGAAATACCCGTCGAGCCACAATCGTCGCCCCCTTTTTCCCAGGACCCCCGCCCTATCAAACCTGAACCTTGCCACGCCATTCCCGGAACTTCAGCCAGAGCCGAACTCCTCCCAGCTCAACCCACCCGCCGACCGCCCCGACAAACGCCGAAAAATCGCTTTATAAAGGTACGATTCCGCGCCCGTACGAGAGAAAATCTTGCGGATCTCGCGTGACCGATAACCCGCGCCCCTATAGTGGGCGCACACCACGGCGCGTGACGCAGAGTCGTCAGTAAGCGACTATCCGCACACACTTCAGGGAGACTCGCCTCATGAGCCTGCCGCCGGACCGTCCGGTTCACCGTTCCGGCGCCGATCTGGGAGACCATCTCGCCCTGCTCCGCCGGCGCTGGCTGCTGTTCCTGGGATGCTTCCTCGCGGGCGGCACCGTGGGGCTGGCGATCATGCGCGTCACCCCGCCCGCCTACACGGCCACCACCTACGTGCTGGTCACCTCGGTGGGCGTCCCGGAGCCCGGCAACCAGGTGACCAGCCGGCAGCGCGAGCAGCTCAACCTCGACACCGAGGCGCAGATCGCCCAGTCGGCGGTGGTCGCCACCAGGGCCGCCGCGCAGGCGGGCACCGCCGACCTCGAACCCGTCGAGGTGTCCGTCCCGCCCAACTCGTCGGTGCTGACGATCTCGGTCACCGCCGCCGAGCCCGGCGACGCCGCGCTGCAGTCACGGGCGTACGCGCAGGCCTACCTGGAACACCGCGCCGACAGCGCGCGCGCGGAGATCGCGGCGCAGCAGCAGCTCGTGGCCGTCAAACTGCGGCAGGCGAACGCCGCCCTGTCCACGGTCATAGGCGAGCTCCCCGCGCTGCCCAGAGGAGGTCCCGAGCACACCCGCGCGGCGCTCCGGCAGACCGTGCTCTCCCGGCAGGTCGCCGTGCTGACCCAGAAGTACGACGCGCTCAAGACGGTCACGGTGACGCCCGGAGAGGTCATCAGCGCCGCCACCCCTCCCCAGGACCCCAGCTCGCCCAGCCTGCCGCTGCATCTCGGGTCGGGGCTCATGGCCGGGCTGCTGATCGGGGCGGCCGCCGCGCAGGCGCGCGACCGGCTCGACACCCGGCTGCGCACGGCGGCCGACGTCGAACGGCTGACCGGGCTGCCCGTGCTGGCCGACGTGACCCGCCCGCTCGACCACGGCGCGCTGCACGAGCTGTCTTCGGCCGTGCTCGCCTCGTGCCCCGGCAAGCGGCTGCTGGTCAAGGCGGTCCCCCCGGCGCTCGGCGGCACGCCGGTGGCCGTGCCGCTGGCCGCGAACGTGCCGCTGGCCGTGCTCGACGGCACCGACGTGGGCGACCTGGCCCGAGCGGACGCGGCGCTCCTGCTGATCGGCCTCGACGGGGCCGACGCCTCCGACGTGGCGTCCACCGTACGGCTGCTCAGCAGGCAGAGCGTGCCCATCATCGGCGCGGTCACCACGACGGATCTGACGCCCGAGCCCGTCCGGGCGCCGCGCGGCCAGCACACCTCGCTCGGCAAGCTCGTCGCCAGCGGCGAGATCGAGACGGGCATCGGCGCCAGGACCACCGCGCCCATGCACCCGATGCGGCGGCCCCCCGGCTCGGCGACGTGAGAGGACCCGCATGGCCCGTCGCGGCGCTGCTGCTCGGCTACCCGCTCTGGTGGGCGCTGGGGTTCGGCGGGCTGTCGGTGGTCGTGCTGGCCGTGCCCATGGCGGTCATCCTGTGGCGGCGCAGGCCGGTCAGGGTGCCGCCCGGGTTCGGGCTGTGGGTGCTGCTGATCGCCGGCTACCTGCTGAGCGGCCTGATGCTGGACGAGATGCCGCCCGGCACCTATGGCGAGTTGGGCGCGGGCCGGCTGATCGGCTACGGGATGCGCCTGGCGCTGTACGTGGCGGCCCTGATCCTGGTGGTCTACCTGGGCAACCTCACCGAGCGGGAGCTGCCGCAGCTGCGGCTGGTGCGGATGCTCGGCGTGCTGTTCCTCACGGCGGTGGCGGGCGGGCTGCTCGGCGTGTTCGTGCCCGGCCTCTCTTTCACCTCCCCGCTGGAGCTGGTGCTGCCCGACTGGATCTCCGAGCACCCGTTCGTGCAGAACCTCGTCCATCCGACCGCCGGGCAGACGCAGAAGGTGCTCGGCCACGCGCTTCCCAGGCCGGAGGCGCCCTTCGAGTGGGCGAACGCCTGGGGCGGCAACCTGTCGGTGCTGCTCATCTGGTTCGTGGTCGGCTGGTGGGTGTACGGTTCGCGCCGCCGCCGGATGCTGGCCGTGGCGCTGGTGGCGGTGGCGGCCGTGCCGATCGTCTACTCGCTCAACCGGGGGCTGTGGATCGCGCTCGGGCTGGCCGTGTTCTATCTCGCCCTGCGGGTGGGGGGCCGGACCCGGATGGCGCTCTGCGCGGTGACGGCCGCCGCGGCGCTGGCGTTCGTGCTCAGCCCGCTCGCTCCCCTGGTGGCGAAGCGGCTGGACAGCCCGCACTCCAACGACATCCGGGCCTTCACCGTCTCGGCCACCGTCGCGGCGACGGGCCACTCCCCCGTCATCGGCTACGGCAACACCCGGCGCGCCATGGGCAGCCATCGTTCGATCACCACCGGGAAGACCTCGTGGTGCCCCGGCTGCGGCCACCCGCCGCTGGGCAGCGACGGTCAGCTCTGGCTGCTGCTGATCTCGCAGGGGCTCACCGGGGCGGTGCTCTACGTGGCGTTCTTCGCCGGGGCGATCCGCCGCCACTGGGCCGACCGCTCGCCGATCGGGCTGGCCGGGGTGCTGGTGATGTGCCTGGTCCTCTTCTACATGCTCGTCTACGACGGCCTGGTCACGCCGCTGAGCCTCTACGCGATCTCGTTCGCGCTGCTGTGGAGGAACACCTCATGAACGACGCCCGGATCCGGCTGATCTACCTGGCCGGCACGATCGACCTGCTCTACCCCGGTCCCGGCGGGCAGCGCGCCTACACCCTGCTGCCGCACGCCCGGCTGCCGCGCCGGCTGGCGCCGCGCCGCTGGTGGCATCCGGGCCGGCCGCTCGCGCTGCCCACGCACGGGTCGATCGCCGAGCATCTGGGCGAGGTGTTCGGCGCACCGGTGGAGACCGTGGTGCACGTACGGCCCGCGCGCCGGGCCAACCGCAAGCCGGTGCTGGAGGCGTACCGCGAGGGCGAGCGGATCGCGTACGTGAAGATCGGCGACACCGCGCGGAGCCGCGCCCTGGTCGCCAACGAGGCCGCCGCGCTGGACCGGCTCGCCGGCCGGGCGCTGAAGACCGTCGTCGTGCCCTCGGTGCTCCACCACGGGAGCTGGCACGGTCTCACCGTGCTGGCGCTGTCGCCGCTGCCGGTGCGCCGGGGGCGGGTGCCCGCCTCGCTGCTGACCCGCGCGGTCGAGGAGATCGCGGCCACCGGCGACGCCGGCGGGCACGCCTGGCACGGCGACCTCTCACCGTGGAACCTCGCGCCCTCCGGTGACGGGCGGCTGCTCGTGTGGGACTGGGAACGGTACGAGACCGGCGTCCCGTACGGGTTCGACGCCCTGCACCACCTCTTCCAGCGGGCGCTGCGGCGCATGGACCCGGCCACGGCGGCGCGTGCCTGCCTGGCCCGGTCGGGGCGGACGCTGGCCCCGCTCGGTCTGTCGGCGGCGCAGGCCAGGCAGACGGCGCTGCGCTACCTGATCGCGCTGGCCGACCGGCACGCCGCCGACGGCCACGAGCCGCTCGGCCCGCCGGGCCACTGGCTGAACCCCCTCGTCGACTATCAGGAGGCCCTGCTGTGAAGACCGCGAAGCAGACGGCGCTGTCCGTGTCCAGGACCACCGGGCGGATGACCTCCGCCGCGCGGATCCTGCCGTCGTTCCTCATCATGGGCGCCCAGCGGTGCGGCACGACCTCGATGTACCGGGCGCTCGCGCAGCATCCGCTGCTCTACAAGCCGGTGCTGCGCAAGGGCGTGCACTACTTCGACACCGACTACTGGCGCGGGCTGCAGTGGTACCGGGCGCACTTCCCGCTGAAGGTCGGCACGGCGCTGCTCACCCGCCGGTTCGGCGGGCTTCCGCAGGCGTTCGAGTCGTCGCCCTACTACCTGTTCCACCCGCTGGCGGCCGAGCGCATCGCCGCCGATCTGCCAGGGGTGAAGCTGATCGTGCTGGTGCGCGACCCGGTCGAGCGGGCCTGCTCCGCGCACGCGCACGAACTGGCCCGCGGGTTCGAGACCGAGGAGAGCTTCGAGCGGGCGCTGGAGCTGGAGGAGGAGCGGGTGGCCGGGGCCGAGGAGCTGCTGCGGACCGGCCCGCACGCCGTGCACCACGCCCACCGCCACCTCGCCTACCTGGCCCGCGGCCGCTACGCCGACCAGCTCGAACGGCTGGAGCCGCTGTTCGGGCGGGAGCGGATCATGGTGATCGACAGCCACCGGTTCTTCGCCGAGCCCGAGCCCGTCTACGACCGGCTGCTGCGTTTCCTCGGCGTGGCGCGGTTCGGTTACCCGGGCTTCTCCCGGCACAACTGGCGGCCGCGGCCCAAGCAGCTGCCCGACTCGCTGCGGCGGGAGCTCATGGACGGGTTCGAGGAGCACGACCGGAGGTTGGTCCGCTGGCTGGGCGGTGAGCCGTCGTGGCGGCGCTGAGACGGGTCGCCCGGGGCGGGCTGGCCGGGGTCACCGGGGCGGCGGTGGGGGCGCTGGCGCAGTTCCTCCTGGTCGTGGTGGTGACCAGGGCCTATCCGGTGGAGGTCGCCGGGGCGTTCTTCACCTCGATCGCGCTGGCGCTGATGGTGGCCGGGGTCGCGAAGCTGGACGCGGGGAACGGGCTGGTGTTCTTCATCGCCCGCGCCGAGACCTACGGATATCACGGCGTTTCGGGATATGTCAGGGCGGCTTTGGTGCCGGTGGCGGTCGTCGCGACCGCCACCGGCCTCCTGCTGTGGCCGGTGCTCGGCGTGCTCGCGCTCGTGCCGCCCGCCATCGCCGTGGCCGACGTGCTGCTCGCCGCCTGCCGGGGCTTCGGCTCGATGCGCCCGACGGTGCTGCTGGACGGGGTGCTGCTGCCGCTCTCCCAGCTCGCCCTGGTCTCGGCCGCGGCCATGGCCGGGCTCTCCGGCGCCTCGCTCCCCCTCGCCTGGGCGCTCCCGTACCTGCCCGTCGTGGCGCTGGCGGCGCTCGCCCTGCGCGGCCGGGCGCCGCGCACCCCCTACCTGCCGGGAACGGCACGCGACCTGTGGCGGCACACCGCGCCCCGGTCGGCGGCGGGCGCGATCCAGGCGGTGTTCCAGCGGCTCGACATCGTGATCGTGGCCGCGCTCGGCGGCCCGGTCCAGGCCGCCGTCTACACCGCCGCCACCCGGTTCAAGGTCGTCGGCCAGCTCGCCGGCCAGGGCCTCGCGCAGGCGGCCCAGCCCCGCCTGGTGAAGGCGCTGGCCGACGGCGACCTGTCCAGGGTCAGGGAGCTCTACCAGGTGACGACCATGTGGCTGGTGCTGGCGACCTGGCCGATCTGGCTCGGGTACGCCGTGCTGGCGCCGTGGCTGCTGCGCGTCTTCGGTCCCGGCTACGCCTCGGCGGTGCCGGTGGCGCTGGTGCTGGCGGCCACGATGATGGCGGCGACGGGGTGCGGCATGGTCGACGTGGTGCTCACCGCGGCCGGACACACCACCGCCAGCCTGCTCAACCTCACCGCCGCCGTCACCTGCACACTCGCGCTGGACCTGGCGCTGATCCCCTCTCACGGCGCGCTGGGGGCGGCGATCGGCTGGGCGGGCGGCGTGCTGGTCAAGAACGCGCTGCCGCTCTGGCAGCTCCACCACCGCTACGGCCTGCGCCCGTTCGGCCGCCACAGCCTGGCCGCGCTCCGCCCGCGCACCTGGGCGGCGGCGTGAGCGGCCCGCCCGTGCTGGTCACCGGGCTGCCCAGGAGCGGGACGAGCTGGACGGGCAAGATGCTGGCGGCCGGCGGTGAGCTGGTCTACGTGAACGAGCCGCTCAACCCGCAGCACCCGCCGGGCCGCTGCCCCGGAGTCCTGCGCGCCCGGGTCTCGCACCGCTTCCAGTACATCTGCGACGACAACTCCGCCGCCTGGCTGCCCGCCTTCCGCGCCACCGTGGCCCTGCGCTACGGCTGGGCCGCCGAACTCCGGGTCAACCGCACGCCGTACGATCTGGCGCGCATGGTCCGGTACGGTGCCGCGTTCACCCTCGGGCAGCTGACGGGGCGGCGGGCGCTGCTGGACGACCCGTTCGCGGTGCTGTCGTCGGCCTGGTTCGCCGAGCGGCTGGGGTGCCGGGTGATCGCCCTGGTCCGCGACCCGGTGGCGTTCGTGGCGAGCTGGCAGCGGCTCGGCTGGACGATCTACTTCCACGAACTGCTCGAACAACCGCTGCTCGTCCGCGACCACCCCGAGGTGCTGCGCCTGCGCGCCCTGGTCGGCTCTCAGGACCGGGTGGCCAAGGCGGCGGCGCTGTGGCGGGTGACGCGCACGATCCTGTCACGCGTCCCCGGCATCCTGGTGACCTCCTACGACGACCTGGCCGCCGACCCGGTGCCGGGCTTCCGCGACCTGTACGGGTACGCCGGCCTGCGCTGGAGCCCCGCCGCCGAACGCCGGATCGTCCAGGCGTGCACCGGCGGCGGCCCGCCCGCCGGCGGCTTCGCCTGGTCGGGTCTCTCGCGCACGGCGTACCGTCCCATGGACTCCCGCCTCGCCGCCCGCTCCGGCTCCCGCGGCCTCACCGAGGCGGAGATCGCCCGCGTCCGGGAGCTGACCGGCCCGGAGACGACCACCGTCCGAGCTTGAGTCGCCCGGCCGCTACGCGCGCCGTCCGCGCGGCAGGCAGCGGCGCAGCGCGCTCGTGGCGAGCAGGCGCGCGGCGAAGGGCAGGTCGTCCACCAGGTAGCGCCTGGCCAGCCGCCGGGGCTCGGTCATGAGCCGGTGCAGCCATTCCAGCCCTCGGCGGCGCATCCAGGCGGGCGCGCGCGACACCGTCCCGGCCGCGAACCCGATGGCCGCCCCGCACCCCAGGAACCACGCCTCGGGCAGGTCGCGCCGCAGCTCGGCGATGAGCAGGTCCTGCCGGGGGAACCCGAAGCCGGCGAACACGATCGCCGGCCGCGCCGCCACGACCTTCCGCCGCACCCGCTCCCGTCCCTCCGCCGTCCGGTCGAACCCGTACGGCGGCGCGTCCACCCCGCGCACCTCCAGGCCGGGACAGCGCCGCGCCAGTTCCCCGGCCGCCGCCTCGGCCACTCCCGGCGGCCCGCCCAGCAGGTAGACCGGCCAGCCGGCGCGCGCCGCCATCGCGCTCAACGACCAGATCAGATCCGCTCCCGTCACCCGCCCCGGCAGCGGCGTCCCGCGCAGCCGGGCCGCCCACACCAGCGGCATCCCGTCGGCCACCACCACGTCGGCCCCCGCCACGAGCTCGGCGAGCCCCGGATCCCGTCGCACGGCCCGGCAGATGTCCACGTTGGGCGTCACGATCCGCCCTCCGCGCCCCGCCGCCAGCTCGCCGGCCACCCACGCCACGACCTCGTCCTCGCCGACGGGGTCGATCCCCACCCCGCCCACGACCACCCTCGGCGCACGAGGCGGCGCCGCTCCGTGGGCACGGGTCTTCAGGGTCTCCGGCGTACGGGACCGGGTCTGGGCGGTCAAATGCCACGTCCTCGCCGGTGAAGAAGGGAGAGGACCGCGGAGGCCGGCAGGAGACCGGCGGCGACGGCCAGGGCCAGCAGGGCGCGGGGTTCGGCGGGGCGGGCGGCCCAGGTGCGGGCGGCCCAGCGGGCGGCGGCGCGGCGGCGGCGCAGCGCGGCGTGAGCGAAGGCCAACTGGCCGTAGACCCGGGCGGCGCCGCGGGAGTCGCCGGTCAGCTCGGGATGGCGGGCCAGCATCCACTCCAGCCCGGCGATCCGGTCGGACCAGCGGGAGGCGTAGTGGGAGCCGCCCCAGCGGACGCGGACCAGCGGCCGGTCGGCGCAGGCGATCGGGCGGCTCTTGGCGGCGCGCAGGGCGAGGTCCCAGTCCTCGTTCTGGCCGCCGGGCGCGCTCTCGTCCACCCAGATCACCCCGCGCCTGAAGAGGAACGTCGAGGAGTGCACCATGACCATCCGCGACCTCACCAGGTCGGCCGCCGTCACCGTCTCGGTCCCGGTCTGCCTGGGCACCACCCGCCCGCCGTACTCGACCTCGATCCCGCAGCTCGCGAACCACGCCCCGGCGTCCATCGCCGCCACCTGGGCGGTCAGCTTGCCCGGCAGCCACACGTCGTCGTCGTCGCAGAAGGCGACCAGGTCGCTGCCGCACGCGGCGATCCCGGTGTTGCGCGCCCCGGGCAGCCCGGGGCTGAGCCGGTTGGGCAGGACGCGCACCGGCAGCCCCGCCACCTGGTCCTCCACCACGCGGACGTCGACCCCGTCCGCGACCACCACCACGTCGCACGCCCCCGCGTAGTCCTGCGCCAGCACCCCCCGGACGGCCTCCCGCAACCACTCACTCCGGTCGCCCCGGGTGCAGATCACGACACCGACCGACGGACCCCTCGAAGAACCGGTCTGCCGGGTCATGTCGCGCTCCCGTACCCGTAGCGGGCTCTGAGCGGCCAGGTGAGGGCGGCGACCAGGCTCTGGCGGCGGCGCGGCAGCCCGTGGCGCCAGGTGTCGTCGCGGGAGAGCTCGATCGGCCCCGCCCCGAACCGCATCGGGTTGCCGGACGCCGTGTGGGCGGTGGTCAGGTGGGCGGTGGTGCCGTGCAGGAAGGGCAGCCGGGACGGCGGCAGCCCCAGCTCGCCGGCCAGCGCCCCGAGCGTGTCGCCGGGCGCCGCCACCAGGTCCTCGTAGCGGATCCGGGTGACGCGGGCGCCACGGCGGGCGAGCAGCTCCAGGGCGAGGTTCTGGGCCGTCCAGTGGACGGCGGTGCGCACGGGACCCCAGCGGGTCATCGGCCTGCCGTTCTCCGGGCGCTCGACAGTCCTGCCCCAGGAGTGGGCGACGGCGCGCGGCTCGCGCACGACCTGGACGATGTGCGGGTCCAGCCCGCCTTCGAGCAGGCAGTACGCGAGCGAGGCATGCTTGCTGGAGTCGACCACCAGACCGGCTCCCGCGACGCCGGCCGCGGCCTCGTAGAGCAGGCGGTAGGCCCGGACGTACTCGGGGAGGTCGGCGTGGGCGCGGCCGAGCCGGCGCGTGCGGTCGACCCGGCGGCGCAGCGCCATCACCCGCCCGGCCAGCCCGGGAGTCCACCCCCCGAAGGCCTTCTCCCCCACCTGCCGCCAGAACGGGCAGGCCGGGAACGCCCTCCCGCACCCGCACGGCTCACCGGCCAGCACACCCCGCTCCCACAGGTGCACCACCTCACCGAGCGGCGCCACCCCGGGCAGCTCGCCGAGCAGGCGTTCGAGCAGGGTGGTGCCACTGCGGCCGAGGCCGCCCAGGAAGATCACACGTGGGGTCACGGACGGAGCTCCACCTCGCGGACACGGAACGTGGAGACTCTAGCGCGGAGAGTAATCGTACGATCGCGAAACGTAAAAAGGATCTACCCACCGCGACAGAAAGCCCGGGCCTTCGGCGGAAGGCCCGGGCCGCCGTGTCGGCGCGACGTGAAGGTCAGCGGGAGTCGATGATCATGCCGGCGCCGACCGTGCCGTTGGTGGACTCGTCGATCAGGATGAAGCCGCCGGTGAGGCGGTTGCGCCCGTAGTCGTCGACGAACAGCGGCTGGGTGACCCGCAGCGTGACGCGGCCGATCTCGTTGAGACCCAGCGAGGTGGCCTCCTCGTCACGGTGGAGCGTGTTGACGTCGAGGCGGTACTGCAGGTCGCGCACCAGCGCGCGGGCGGTGCGGGTGGTGTGCTTGATGGCGAACTTGGAGCGCGGCGCCAGCTTCGCCCCGTCGCCCATCCAGCAGATCATCGCCTCCAGGTCCTGGGCGACCTGTGGCTGGTTGTTGGGCCGGGCGATCATGTCGCCGCGCGAGATGTCGAGGTCGTCCTCGAAGCGCAGCGTCACCGACATGGGCGGGAACGCCTCCTCCACCGGCCCGTCGAAGGTGTCGATGGCGGCGATCCGGGTGGTGAGCCCGGACGGCAGGTGGACGACCTCGTCGCCGGGCTTGAGCACGCCGCCGGCCACCTGGCCGGCGTAGCCGCGGTAGTCATGGAAGGCGTGGTCGGTGGCCTTCTGCGGACGGATCACGTACTGCACCGGGAAGCGCACGTCGACCAGGTTGCGGTCGGAGGCGATGTGCACGTTCTCCAGGTGGTGGAGCAGCGAGGAGCCCTGGTACCAGGGCATGTTCTCGGAGCGGGACACCACGTTGTCGCCGTGCAGCGCCGAGATGGGGATGAACGTCAGGTCGCCCACGTTGAGCTTCGAGGCGAAGGCGGTGAACTCCTCGCGGATCTCCTCGAAGCGGTCCTCGGAGTAGCCGACGAGGTCCATCTTGTTGACCGCGAGGACCAGGTGGGGCACCCGCAGCAGCGAGGCCAGGAAGGCGTGGCGGCGCGACTGCTCCAGCAGACCCTTGCGGGCGTCGATCAGGATGATCGCCAGGTCGGCGGTGGAGGCGCCGGTCACCATGTTGCGGGTGTACTGGATGTGACCCGGGGTGTCGGCGATGATGAACTTGCGGCGCGGCGTCGCGAAGTAACGGTAGGCCACGTCGATGGTGATGCCCTGCTCCCGCTCGGCGCGCAGGCCGTCGGTGAGCAGCGACAGGTCGGTGTATTCGGTGCCGCGGTCGCGGGAGGTGCGCTCGACGGCTTCGAGCTGGTCCTCGAAGATCGCCTTGGAGTCGAACAGGAGCCGCCCGATCAGGGTGGACTTGCCGTCGTCGACGCTCCCCGCAGTGGCAAAGCGAAGAATGTCCATTAGAAGTAGCCCTCCCGCTTGCGGTCCTCCATGGCGGCCTCCGAGGCGCGGTCGTCGGCCCTGGTGGCCCCGCGCTCGGTGATCCGGGTGACCGCGATCTCCTCGATGATCTCCTCGACCGTGGCGGCCTTCGACTGCACGGCGCCCGTGCAGGTCATGTCGCCTACGGTGCGGTAGCGTACGACGGCCTCGAAGAGCGGCTCGTCGTCGCCGCGCTGGACCACGTCGCTGTCGGGCAGCAGCATGCCGTCGCGCTCGAAGACCTTGCGCGTGTGGGCGAAGTAGATGGAGGGGATCTCGATGCCCTCACGCCGGATGTAGTCCCAGACGTCGAGCTCGGTCCAGTTGGACAGCGGGAAGACCCGGATGTGCTCGCCCCTGCGGATGCGGGCGTTGTAGAGGTTCCACAGCTCGGGGCGCTGGCTCTTCGGGTCCCACTGGCCGAAGTCGTCGCGGAAGGAGAACACCCGCTCCTTGGCCCTGGCCTTCTCCTCGTCGCGCCGGGCGCCGCCGAAGACGGCGTCGAACTCGTGCTCCTCGATGGCGTCGAGCAGGGGGACGGTCTGGATCCGGTTGCGGGAGGCCCGCCTGCCGGTGTCCTCGGTGACCCGCCCGCTGTCGATGGCGTCCTGGACGCTCGCCACGACGAGGCGGGCGCCGAGCTCGGCGGCCCGCCGGTCGCGGAACTCGATCACTTCCTCGAAGTTGTGGCCCGTGTCGACGTGCATCAGCGGGAACGGGATGGGCGCGGGCCAGAACGCCTTCTCGGCGATGCGTAGCATGACGATCGAGTCTTTACCGCCGGAGAAGAGCAGACAGGGTCGCTCGAATTCGGCCGCCACCTCGCGCATGATGTGCATGGCCTCGGCTTCGAGTACGTCGAGCTGCGACGTCGTGTAGTCGCGCTGGAGCATGAGGGTCTTCCTCCGGCGGTTCAGCGGTGCAGGTCCCGGATCCCGGCGAGCAGTGATCGCGCCAAGTCGGGTAGGGAAACCAGGATATCGGGTAGTGAGGGGTCGGCTTGGTTATAGACCGGGGGCGTGCCGTCGATGCGGCTGGCGTGCGCCCCGGCGGCGAGCGCGACGGCCACCGGCGCGGCGGAGTCCCACTCGTACTGGCCGCCGGCGTGCACGTAGGCCTCGACCTCTCCGGTCAGCACGGCGGAGATCTTCGCGCCCGCCGATCCGATGGGCACCAGGTCTGCGCCGACGCGGTCGGCCAGCCGCCGCACGAACTCCGGCGGGCGGGTGCGGCTCACCGCGATGCGGAAGCGGCCCTCGGGGGCGGCGGGCAGCTTGGGCGGCTCGGCCGTGGTCAGCGTGCGGCCCTGGGCGGGCAGGGCGACGGCGCCGGCCGCCAGCCGGCCCCGCTCCCACAGCGCGACGTGCACGGCCCAGTCGGCGCGGCCCTCCTCGGAGAACTCGCGGGTGCCGTCGAGCGGGTCGACGATCCACACCCGGTCGGCGCTCAGCCTGCGCGGGTCGAGCCGCTCCTCACGGGTGGCCTCCTCCGACAGGACGCTGTCGTCGGGCCTGAGCCGGGCCAGCGCCTCCATCAGGAACTCGTGGGCGGCCCTGTCGCCCTTCGCGCGCAGCGCGCCGGGGTCGCCGAACCCCTCGCGCTCGCGGACCGCCAGCAGGAGAGCTCCCGCCTCGGTCGCCAGATCGGCTGCGACGGTGTGGTCGTCGCGATTCGTCATCAATATGCTCCTTGCCCACGTGCGACGGCCGACCAAGTCTTCCACAGGATCTGGAGATCGAGCGTGAGCGACCAGTTCTCCACGTAACGCAGGTCCAGTCGGACGGATTCCTCCCAGGACAGGTCGGACCGGCCCTTCACCTGCCAGAGCCCGGTCAGCCCCGGGCGGACGAGCAGCCTCCTGCGCACGTCGTCACCGTAGCGCGCCACCTCCTCGGGCAGCGGCGGACGCGGCCCGACCAGCGACATGTGGCCGAGCAGCACGTTGATGAGCTGGGGCAGCTCGTCGAGCGAGTAGCGGCGCAGGTAGACGCCGAGCGGGGTCACCCGGGGGTCGTGGCGGACCTTGAACAGCGGGCCGTCGCCGTCGCTGACCAGCGTGAGCTTCTGCCGCTCCGACCCGCGCCGCATGGTGCGGAACTTCAGGATGGTGAAGAGCCGGCCGTCGCGCCCCACCCGCGTCTGGCGGAACAGCGCCCGCCCCGGGCTGGTCGCGCGCACCGCGATCGCCAGCCCGGCCAGCAGCGGGGAAAGCAGCACCAGCAGCGAGGCGGCCACCAGGCGGTCGAACACGTTCTTGACGAGCTGGCGGGCGCCGGCCAGTTGGGGGTGCTCGACGTGCAGCAGCGGCAGCCCTGCCGCGGGCCTGATCGTGGTGCGCGGCCCGGCGACGTCCATCAGCGCCGGGGCCACCACCAGCTCGGTGTGGGTCGCCTCCAGCCGCCAGGCCAGCCGGCGCAGCGCCACACCGTCCATCTCGGGGCAGGCGAGCACGGCCACGGTGTCGGCCTGCACCTGGTCGACGACGAGCGGCACGTCGCTGAAGTGGCCGGCCACGGGCACCTGGGTCACGCCGCCGGGCGACGCGCCGTCGGGCAGGCAGGCCGCCACCACGTCCAGCCCGTGGTGGCGCTCCAGCCGGAACAGCCGCACCAGCTCGTCGATCGACGGCCCGTGGCCCACGGCCAGGACCCTGCGCATGCAGGCGCCTCCGGCCCTGCGCCGGTGCAGACTCCGGCGCAGCGCGTACCGGAACCCGAGCGTCAGCAGGGTGACCAGCGGCAGCGCGAGCACCACGTAGCCGCGGGCGACGTCGGCCTTGGTGAGGTACGAGCCGACGGCGAGGGCCGCGGTGAGCCCGACGCCGCACCGCACGATTCTCTGGAACTCCTCGGAGCCGATGCCGATCATGCGCGGCTCGTACGCCCGGTTGAGCGCGACCGCGCACACCCACACCGCCGGCAGCACCGCGCTGAGCAGAAGGTACGGCAGCGCGTAGGCGGTGACGTCGCCGAACCTGCAGCAGAAGGCGGCGGTGGCGGCCAGGCAGGCGGCGAGCAGGTCGGCGGCCATGGCGCGGATCTGGTAGCCGCGCACCCAGGTGGGCCGCCTGGGCCCCGCAGGCCAGGCGAGGGAAGGGCCGGCTTCGACGACGGCCAGCCCTTCGCCACGAGATCCCTCACGCACGCGCCCTCCCCGTGACCGATAGTTGACACATAGTCACCAGATCGTAGCGGTGGGTGAGGGGCGCCGCCCGCGAACGTCTCTATGCGGGGATCAGCGAGGAGGGCCGGAAATCTTGAGATCTGACCGGTGGAAGTCGTTCTGGGTGGCTTCGAGCCCGCGTTCCATCAGCGACTCGGCCACGTCGGCCGCCCGGTCGACGAGGAAGGGCAGGTCCTTGCGCTCGGCGGTGGCGAAGTCCTTCAGCACGAAGGCGGCGGGGTCCATGCGGCCGGGCGGGCGCCCGATGCCGAACCGGACCCGCAGGTAGTCGCGGGTGCCGAGGCTCTTGGTGATGGACTTGAGTCCGTTGTGGCCGTTGTCGCCGCCGCCCAGCTTGGCGCGGAGCGCGCCGTACGGCACGTCGAGCTCGTCGTGCACCACGATGAGCCGGTCAGGCCCGATCTTGTAGAAGTCCGCGAGCGCCTTGACCGGCCCGCCGGAAAGGTTCATGTACGTCAGCGGCTTGGCCAGGACGGCGGCCCGCGTCTCCAGCGCCTCGGCCCGGCTCTTGTGCGCCTTGAACCGCCCGCCCGCCCGGGCGGCCAGTTCGTCGAGCACCATGAAGCCCGCGTTGTGCCTGTTGCCCGCGTAGCCGGGACCGGGGTTGCCGAGCCCGACGATCAGCCAGCGGTCCATGTGTTCCTCTCAGAACGGGACGGGGCAGCGGGCGCACGGCCCGCTGCCCCGTCACCGGACGTCACTCGGCGGCGGCCTCGGCGGTCGCCGCTTCCTCGACCACGGGGCCCTCTTCCTCGGCCGGGGCCTCGGTCGGCTTGGCGATCACCTGGACGATCACGGTCTCCGGGTCGGCCTCCTTGAGCGAGGCGCCCTCCGGGAGCTGAATCTGGGCGGCGGTGATCGAGGCGCCGACCTCCAGGCCCTCGACGTCGACCTCGACGCCGGTCGGGATGTTGGTGGCCTCGGCCTCGACCGACAGCGTGGTGAACTGCAGGTCGAGCAGGCCCTCGGGGTTGACGACGCCGACCGTGTTGACCGGGATCTCGACGGTGACCTTCTCGCCGCGCTTGACCAGGAGCAGGTCGACGTGCTCGACGAAGCCCTTGATCGGGTCGCGCTGGACGCCCTTGGGCAGCGCCAGCTCGTTGACGCCGTCGCCCTCCAGGCGGATCAGCACGTTGGCGGTGCGCAGCGCGAGGAGGACCTCGTGGCCGGGCAGCGTGAGGTGCTTGGGCTCGATGCCGTGCCCGTAGAGGACGGCGGGCACCTTGTTGTCACGGCGGATCTTGCGGGCGGCGCCCTTGCCGAACACGGTGCGCGGCTCGGCGGCGATACGGACTTCAGACACGACATCTCCTAGGGATGCAGAGATCGGATTACTGCGCTCCCCCTCACCCGCCCTAGCGGAAGGCGTTACGAGCGCAACCTGGTCAGTCTATAGCGTCGCGCGGCGGGCTCCGTCAGCGTCGGCTGCCGGGCCCGCCGCCGGAGGCTAGGAGTCGCCCTCGAACAGGCTGGTCACCGAGCCGTCGGTGAAGATCTCGGTGATGGCGCGGGCGATGAGCGGCGCGATCGACAGGACGGTCAGCTTGTCGAACTGCTTCTCCTGCGGCAGGGGCAGCGTGTTGGTGACGATGACCTCGGAGATGCGGGAGTTCTTCAGCCGGTCGACCGCGGGGTCGGAGAAGACCGCGTGGGTAGCGGCGACGATCACGTTGGTGGCGCCCTGCTCGTAGAGGGCGTCGGAGGCCTTGCAGATGGTGCCGGCGGTGTCGATCATGTCGTCGATCAGCACGCAGGTGCGGCCGCGCACCTTGCCGACGACCTCGTTGACCTTCACCGAGTTGGCCACGTCGAGGTCGCGGCGCTTGTGGATGAAGGCCAGCGGGGTGCCGAGCGTGTCGGCCCAGCGCTCCGAGAGCCGCACCCGGCCGGTGTCGGGCGAGACCACGGTGGTGTTGGCCAGGTCGAGCCGGTTCTTCAGGTGACTCTCCAGCACCGGCATGGCGAACAGGTGGTCGACCGGGCCGTCGAAGAAGCCCTGTATCTGCGAGGTGTGCAGGTCGATCGACATGAGCCGGTCGGCGCCGGCGGTCTTGAACAGGTCGGCCATCAGCCGGGCGGTGATGGGCTCGCGGCCGCGGCCCTTCTTGTCCTGCCTGGCGTAGCCGAAGAACGGCATGACCACGGTGATGCGCTTGGCGGAGGCCCGCTTGAGCGCGTCGACCATGATGAGCTGTTCCATGATCCACTGGTTGATCGGCTCGGTGTGAGCCTGGATCACGAAGGCGTCGCAGCCTCGTACGGATTCGAGGTAGCGGGCGTAGATCTCGCCGTTGGCGAAGTCGGTCAGTTTGGTGGGGGTGAGGGAGACGCCGACGTGTTCGGCGATCTCCTCGGCCAGCGCCGGGTGCGCTCGCCCGGAGAAGAGCATGAGGTTCTTCTCTCCGGGCTGCTTGATGCTGGTCATGAGCCATTCTCCCGCTGTTGCTGCTCGGCCAGCGCCCGCTCCGCGGCCGCTGCCGACTTCGTGCCCGCGCGCCTGCGCAAGACCCATTTCTCGATGTTGCGCTGACGCGCTCTCGCCACCCCGATCGCCCCGGGTGGCACGTCGCCGTCGATGACCGAGCCGGCCGCCGTGTAGGCGCCGTCGCCGATCGTCACCGGGGCGACGAGCATGGTGTCGCATCCCACGAAGGCGCCGTCGCCGACCGTGGTGCGGTGTTTCTCGACGCCGTCGTAGTTGACGAAGACCACGGCCGCGCCGATGTTGGCGCCGTCGCCGATGTCGGCGTCGCCGGCGTAGGTCAGGTGTGGCACCTTGGACCCCTCGCCGACCTTGGAGTTCTTCATCTCGACGAAGGTGCCGGCCTTGGACCTGCGGCCGAGGACCGTGCCGGGGCGCAGGTAGCAGTAGGGGCCGACGCTGGCCTCCGGGCCGATCTCGGCCTGGTCGGCGACGGCGTTGCGCACGACGGCGCCGGCGCCGACCCGGGTGGCGGTCAGCGTGGTCGCGGGGCCGACCTCGGCGCCGGCCTCGACGACGGTGCGGCCGTGGAGCTGGGTGCCGGGGTGGATGACGGCGTCGGGCTCGATCACGACGTCCACGTCGACCCAGGTGGTGTCGGGGTCGACGACGGTGACGCCGGCGCGCATGTGGCGCTCCAGCAGCCGCCGGTTGAGCACCTTGCGGGCGAAGGCGAGCTGGACGCGGTCGTTGACGCCCTCGACCTCGGTGTGGTCGGCGACGGTGCAGGCGCCCACCCGGTGGCCGTCGCCGCGCAGGATCGCCAGCACGTCGGTGAGGTACTCCTCGCCCTGGGCGTTGTCGGTGGAGACCCGCTTGACGGCGTCGGCCAGCAGCTCGCCGTCGAAGGCGTAGATGCCGGAGTTCATCTCCCTGATCGCGCGCTGCTCCGGGCTCGCGTCCTTCTCCTCGACGATCTCCATGACGGCGCCGTCCGCGTCGCGCACGATGCGGCCGTAGCCGGTGGGGTCGGGGACCTCGGCGGTGAGCACGGTGACCGCGTTGCCGTCGGACTCGTGCCGCTCCAGCAGCTCGGCCATGGTCTCGGCGCGGAGCAGCGGGACGTCCCCGTACGTGACCAGGACCGTGCCGGAGATCGTGCCGACCTCCTCCAGGACGGTGCGGACGGCGTGGCCGGTGCCGCGCTGCTCGCGCTGGACGACGGCGCGGGCGTCGGGGCTGGTCCGGGCGAGGTGGCCGCCGACGCGTTCGAGCGCGTGGCCGATGACGACGACGAGCCGCTCGGGGCCGAGGTCACGGGCGGCGGCGAGCATGTGGTCGACCAGGGCCCGGCCGCACAGCTCGTGCAGGACCTTCGGGGTCTGGCTCTTCATCCGGGTGCCCTCGCCCGCGGCGAGGACGATGACTGCTGCCGGGCGCGGCACACTCACGGACTGAGGCTCCCTGTGGATTGATTGATCAGGGCAAAGGCGCGGCTACCGCACCGCCACCCTCCCGACACCGTGAGAATACCTGCCCGCCATGTGGCGCCCCTATGGGGGGAGCGGCGGTAAAGCTCCCGGAAGAGGATTCGAACCCCTACAAAGTGGACCAAAACCACTTGTCCTGCCGATTAGACGATCCGGGACCGGTCAGACGCCAGGCGCCCGACACGTTCCTACGATACCGACCCCGCGCCCGGGTCCGCGCCCCGAATACCGCCTACACGCCGGGGCAGTCCCAATCGTTCGACACTGAAGTCTTCCTAACTTACGTTTGCGTAGGTTACGGTGACGTAGGAAGGACATTAGTCCCGGAAAGATCCAGAGAGGTTGCCCATGACCGTTCTTGCCGAGCGCTCGACACCCGGCCCGAAGCCCGACTTCGAACCAGAACCACGCACCAAAGCCGAACTCGTGACCTTCGCGCTCGTCGTCGGGCTTCCCCTGGTCGCGATCGCGGCGGCGGTCCCCTTCGCCTGGGGGTGGGGTCTCGGCTGGACCGACATCGTCATCGCCGGCGTCTTCTACGTGGTCTCCGGGCTCGGCGTCACGGTCGGGCTGCACCGCTACTTCACGCACGGCTCCTTCAAGGCCAAGCGGCCGCTCAAGATCGCTCTGGGCGTCGCCGGCAGCCTCTCGCTGGAGATGTCCGTGCTCGACTGGGTGGCGACGCACCGCAAGCACCACAAGTTCTCTGACAAGGAGGGCGACCCGCACTCCCCCTGGCGCTTCGGGCCCGGCTTCAGGTCGATGTCCAAGGGCCTGCTCTACGCCCACATGGGCTGGCTGTTCGACGCCGAGCGCACCAACCGCGAGAAGTACGCCCCCGACCTGGTCAAGGACCCGGACGTGATGAGGCTGCACCGGTGGTTCGGCGCGCTGGCCCTCACCTCGATCGTGCTGCCCGCCGTCATCGGCGGCCTGGTCACCTGGTCCTGGCAGGGCGCGCTGACCGCCTTCTTCTGGGGCACGCTGGTCCGCATCGGTCTGCTGCACCACGTCACCTGGTCGATCAACTCGATCTGCCACGTGTTCGGCGAGGAGGAGTTCCAGGTCCGCGACAAGTCGCGCAACGTCTGGTGGCTGGCCATCCCGTCCTTCGGCGAGTCCTGGCACAACCTGCACCACTCCGACCCGACCTGCGCCAGGCACGGCGTGCTGAAGGGCCAGATCGACATCAGCGCGGCCATCATCCGGCTCTTCGAGAAGCTCGGCTGGGCCCACGACGTCCGCTGGCCGTCGCCGGAGAGGCTGGCGGCGAAGCGGATTGTCTGATATTTCGACGGCGGTGGCCGGTGATCCGCCTGTCACCGCCATTATGGGAACCGTGACCGAATCCCGTTCGCGCAGGCGTATGACCGGTAGAGAGCGCAGAGAGCAACTGATCCTGATCAGTCGCACGCTGTTCGCCGAGAAGGGGTTCGACGGGACCTCGATAGAGGAGATCGCCGCGACGGCGCAGGTTTCCAAGCCGGTGGTCTACGAGCACTTCGGCGGCAAGGAAGGCGTCTACGCCGTGGTCGTCGACCGGGAGATGCAGAAGCTCCTGAGCATGATCACCGAGGCGCTCTCCGCCAGCCACGCCCTCGTCAAGCTGGAGCGCGCCGCCCTGGCGCTGCTGCGCTACATCGAGGAGAGCAGCGAGGGCTTCCGCATCCTGGTCCGCGACTCCCACGCGGCCTCCGGCACCGGCACGTTCGCCAGCCTCATCAGCGAGATCGCCAGCCAGGTCGAGGACGTGCTGGCCGACGAGTTCGCGGAGCGCGGCTACGAGCCGAAGCTGGCGCCGATGTACGCGCAGATGCTCGTCGGCATGGTGGCGCTGACCGGCCAGTGGTGGCTCGACGCGCGCAAGCCGGCCCGCGAGGAGGTCGCGGCCCACCTGGTCAACCTGGCCTGGAACGGTCTGACCGGGCTGAACCCGCAGCCGGCGCTCTCCGCGACCACCCGCCAGCAGGTGCCCGCCAAGCCGCGCGCCGGTGACAAGGAGCTGCGCGAGCTGGAGAAGGCGCGCGAGAAGGAGCTGAAGGAGGCCGAGAAGGCCCGCCAGCGCGAGCTGCGCGAGGCGGAGAAGGCCAGGCTCCGCGAGCTCAAGGAGCGCGAGCGCCAGCTCAAGGAGGCCGAGAAGGAGCGCGAGAAGGTCCTCAAGGAGGCCGAGAAGGCCCGCGAGCGCGAGGAGCGGCTGCGCCAGCGCGAGGCCCGGCTGGCCGAGCGCGCCGCCCGGCTCGGGCAGGGCGAACCACCCGAATAAGTCGTTGCGGGAGAGTTAACGTCCCGTTCAACCTAAGTGGGCATATTTCAGATATGTCCGTTGAGCCACTCCCACCCGACCACGACCTGCCCCTTCCGCAAGAGCGGTTCCTCAACCGCGAGGAGAGCTGGCTGCAGTTCAACGAGCGGGTCCTGGAGCTGGCCGAGGACCCGTCGCTGCCGCTGCTGGAGCGGGTCCGCTTCCTGTCCATCTTCGCCAGCAACCTGGACGAGTTCTTCCGCGTACGGGTCGCGGGCCTGAAGCGCCGCATGGCCACCGGCCTGCTGCTGCGCACCAAGAGCGGGCTCAAGCCGAGCGAGGAGCTGGCCAGGATCGCCACCGTGGCCGACGCGCTCGCCAAACGGCACGCCGCGGCCTTCCACGAGCAGATCCGCCCGCGGCTCGCCGCCGAGGGCATCGAGATCGTCCGCTGGGACGAGCTGGGCCGCGAGGAGCGCACCGAGCTGCGCAAGCTCTTCAGGGAGCGGATCAGGCCGGTGCTGACGCCGCTGGCCGTCGATCCCGCGCATCCGTTCCCGTACATCTCGGGTCTGAGCCTCAACCTGGCCGTCGTGGTGCGGAACCCGTCGAACGACCACACCGTGTTCGCCAGGGTCAAGGTGCCCTCACAGCTGCCGCGGCTGGTCCAGCCGTCACCGAACCGGTTCGTGCCGCTGGAGGACGTGATCGCGGCCCACCTGGGGCAGCTGTTCAAGGGCATGGAGATCGTCCAGCACCACGTCTTCCGGGTGACCAGGAACGAGGACCTGGAGGTCGACGAGGACGTCACCGAGAACCTCATGCAGGCGCTGGAGAAGGAGCTGCGCCGCCGCAGGTTCGGGCCGCCGGTGCGGCTGGAGGTCGAGGACACGATCTCCCAGGAGGTGCTCGACCTGCTGGTGGAGGAGCTGGAGCTCGATCCGCACGAGATCTACCGGATCCCCGGGCCGCTGGACATGACCGGCCTGAACGTGATCGCGGACCTGGACCGCGGTGAGCTCGCCTACCGCCCTTTCGTGCCGGCCGAGGCGATCGGCGCCGCCGATGACGTCTTCGCGGTGCTGCGTGAGCGCGACGTGCTGTTGCACCACCCGTACGACTCGTTCGCCACCAGCGTGCAGCGCTTCATCGAGGCGGCCTCCGCCGACCCGCGGGTGCTGGCGATCAAGCAGACCCTCTACCGCACCAGCGGCGAGTCCCCGATCGTGGACGCGCTCATCGACGCGGCCGAGGCCGGCAAGCAGGTCGTGGTGGTCGTGGAGATCAAGGCCAGGTTCGACGAGCACGCGAACATCTCCTGGGCGCGCAAGCTGGAGCGGGCCGGCTGCCACGTGGTCTACGGCGTGGTGGGGCTCAAGACCCACTGCAAGCTGGCACTGGTGGTGCGGCAGGAGCCGTCGGGCGAACTGCGCCGCTACTGCCACATCGGCACCGGCAACTACAACCCCAAGACGGCCAGGCAGTACGAGGACTTCGGCCTGCTCACCGCGGACCCGCTGGTCGGCGAGGACGTCACGGACCTGTTCATCCACCTGACCGGCTACTCCCACCACTCGGCCTACCGGCGGCTGCTGGTCGCCCCGCACTCGCTGCGCGGCGGGCTGCTGGCCAGGATCGAGCGGGAGATCGCCCACCAGCGGGCGGGCCGCCCCGCGCGGATCAGGATCAAGACGAACTCGCTGGTGGACGAGCCGATCATCGACGCGCTCTACCGCGCCTCGCGCGCCGGCGTGCCGATCGACCTGTGGGTGCGCGGCGTGTGCACGCTGCGCCCCGGCATCCCGGGCCTGTCGGAGACCATCCGGGTGCGCTCGGTGCTGGGCCGGTTCCTGGAGCACTCCCGGGTGTACGAGTTCGGCCTGGGCAGGCGGCCGGAGGTGTGGATCGGCAGCGCCGACCTGATGCGCCGCAACCTGGACCGCCGGGTGGAGGCCCTGGTCAAGGTGACCGCGCAGCAGCACAAGGCGTACCTCGTGGACCTGATGGACCGGGTGATGGCCGACACGACGAACACCTGGTGGCTGAACGGCGACGGGAACTGGGTCCGCCACCCGGGCGAGGACCTGCAGAGCCGCCTGATCGGGATGCGCCGCTGGAGGAGCGTTGATGACTGACCCGCTCCGCGCCGCCGGAGCCGTGATCTGGCGCGGCGAGGAGAGCCGCCCCGAGGTCGCCCTCGTCCACCGCCCCCGCTACGACGACTGGACCTTCCCGAAGGGGAAGCTGAAGTCCGGCGAGCACGTGATCGCCGCCGCGCTGCGCGAGGTGCGCGAGGAGACCGGGCTGACCGTGGCGCTCGACCGCGCCCTGCCGCCCGTGCACTACCTGCACGGGACCCGGCTCAAGCGGGTGGACTACTGGGCGGGCCGGGTGGCGGAGGAGGGCCCGTTCGCCGCCGGCGACGAGGTCGACGAACTGCGCTGGCTTCCCGTCGACCGGGCCCGCGAGCTGCTGACCTACGAGTGGGACGCGGGCCTGCTGCGCGCGCTCTCGGCCGCGCCGCTCGCCACCGTCCCCCTGGTGCTGGTACGGCACGCCTCCGCCGGGTCGCGCCAGACCTGGCAGGGCGCGGACTCGCTGCGCCCGCTCGACGCCGAAGGGCAGGCCCAGGCGGCGGCGCTGGCCACCGTGCTGCCCGCGTACCGGCCCGCCGTCCTGCTCAGCTCGCCCAGCCTCAGGTGCGTCCAGACGCTCGCGCCGTACAGCTCGCACCTGCGGCTGGAGCCGCTGCTCAGCGAGGAGGGGCAGGACCCGCGCAAGACCACCGCCCTGGTCGGCGAGCTGACGGAGCGGGCGGCCGTGTGCAGCCACGGCAAGGTGCTGCCCCCTCTCATCGCCGCGCTCAGCGGCAGGGACGTGCGCCTGCGCAAGGGCGCGTTCGCGGTGCTGCACCGGGTGGGCGAGCGGGTGGTCTGCGCG
The DNA here is from genome assembly GCF_044458265.1 of Nonomuraea sp. NPDC050478. Lineage (NCBI taxonomy): Bacteria > Bacillati > Actinomycetota > Actinomycetes > Streptosporangiales > Streptosporangiaceae > Nonomuraea > Nonomuraea sp. NPDC050478. The sequence goes on from NZ_JBITHT010000008.1 coordinate 282,602, forward strand.
GAGCGGTACGGGCTATAGCACCTTCTCGACGCCGGCCATGGTCTCCGACCAGACGCGGGGGAAGTCCTCGTGCGCCCGGTCGGCGGCGGCGCGCTCCAGCCCGGCCAGGACGCCGTAGGTGAAGGTGTCCTCACCCGCCCGGCGCGCGGACCCCGCCTCCTCGGCCAGCGTCTCCTGGGCGACGACCCCGTCCTGGTGGGCGCCGAGCACCTCCTGCACGTCCTCTGCCAGCTTGGCCAGCGTGCCCATGCGCTTGCCGAGCGTGTCGCGCAGCGCCTCGGCGGTGTAGCGGGCACGCTTGGCCGCCTTGCGCACGTCGTGCATGGCGATCTCGCGCTGCTCGGGGTCGTCGATGGCCTGGGCGGTCTCGTACGCCTTCGTCACCCGGTTCCAGTTGGCGGCGGCGACGTCGGCGAGCCGCGTCTCGGCCGGGTCGGCCGCGGCCTTGCCCAGCTCGGGCTCGGACACCAGCGCGTCGAGGGCGTCGAGCAGGGCGTAGTAGCGGTCGCCGCCGAGCGTCTCCCTGATCGTGTCGTAGCCTTCCCGCTCGCGCCTGAGCAGGTCGTCGCCGAGCCGGGCCCGGACGGGGCCGACGACCAGCTCGGGCGGGAGCCCGGCCAGCTCGCGGGCGAACCTGGCCCTGATCACCTCCAGGTCGCGGACCTCGCCCAGCACGCCGCCGAGCCAGCGCAGCTCGTCCTGGATCTCGCTGGTGTTCCTGACGACGGGTTTGAACGCCTTGAGCGCGCTGCGGAGCCTGCGGGCGGCGACGCGCATCTGGTGCACCGCGTCCTCCTCCTCGCGGCGCACCCGGGGGTCCTGGGAGAGGAGGGCCGTCACCTGGCCGGACAGATAGGCCATGACGGTGTGGCCCGCGGTTCCCGGTTCGAGGCCGGCGTGGGGGGCGGGCGGCGGGTCGAGGAGCTTGGCCAGCTTACTGGTGGCCGGCGACGGCGTGGCGCCCGCCTTCCTGAGCCGCTTGCCGGTCTTGGCCAGCAGCTTCTCGTCGCCCTCCAGCAGCTCAGCCTCGACCTCGCGCCAGCGCATCACCGCCGGCGGGTCCGTGCCGTACACCGTGCCCTTGACCCGGTCGTCGGCGATCTCCACCAGCTTGCGGTCGCCGTCCTTGAGCAGGGTGACGCTCCTGCGGGTGTCGAGCTCGGCCACCACGCCCAGCTCGGCGCCCCGGGTGTAGGCGCGCACCAGCTCGGCCAGCTCGGCCGGGACGACCTTGGTGCTGCGGGTCAGCGGGATCGCGATCTCCTGCCGTACCCCTTTGGCCTTGGGCAGCTTCAGGTGCCAGCCGGGGTCGGCGCCGCCGCGCCTGCGTCTGAGAGTGACGCCGCGCCTGGCCAGCCGCAGGTCGGGGGTGTCGTAGTAGAGGGCGACGAGTTGGAAGCTCTTCGGGCCGACGACCTCGGCCAGGCCGCTCAGGTCAGGCAGCTGGTAATCGGCGGTGACGTCGAACTTGTCCTCGATCTCGATGCCCACGACACCTCACAAAAAGGTCGGATTTCGGACAATAATGCCACTCTACGCAGGCTCGTCACATGGCCTGAAGCAGCTCGATCCTGTTCCCTACCGGATCTTCGACGTACACCCTCCGGAAGCCCGGGAACAGGTCGTCGGGCACCGCGCCGGGGAGCTGGGCCACGAGCGCGTCCAGATCGTCCACCAGGAACGCCGGGTGCGCCTTGCGCGGCGGGCGGAAGTCCTCCTCCATCCCGAGATGGACCTCCAATCCGGGGCCGCGGAACCAGACGCCGCCCCGCTTGGCCAGCTCCGGCGGCTTCGGCACCTCACGCAGGCCGAGAATCCCGGCGTAGAACGCCCTCAGCTCGGGTTCGCTGCCGGGCGGCGCGGCGAGCAGGACGTGGTGCAGGCCAGTGATCATTTCTGCGCCACCACGAAGATCCGGCGGAACGGGAACGGCGTCCCGTACGACCCTGCCGGGTAGGCCCGCGCCAGCCGTTCGGCCAGCTCGGCCGTGAACCGCGCGCGCTCGCGGTCGTCCAGCCGGTCGAGCACGGGCCGCAGCGCGGTGCCGGAGACCCAGCCGAGCACCGGGTCCTCCCCCTCCAGCACGTGCACGTACGTGGTCTCCCAGGCGTCCACCCGGCAGCCGAAGCCGCTCAGCAGGTCCAGATACTCGACCGCGTCGCCGACGGGCCTGCCCCGATCGAGGTCGCCGAGCCGGTCCACCCAGCCGGGGGACGCGCACAGCTCGCGGATGGCGGCGTGGCTCGGGGCGTCGTAGTTGCCCGGCACCTGGAAGGCCAGCCAGCCTCCGGGGCTCAGCGCGTCCACCCACCGCTCGACGACGACGCGGTGCTCGGGCACCCACTGGAGCGCGGCGTTGGAGACGATCACGTCGACCGGCCTGTCAGGGTGCCAGGTGGCCACGTCGGCGACGGCGAAGGAGACCCCGCCGCCCAGCTCCCGCGCCTTGGCGATCATGGCAGGCGAGGAGTCGAAGCCCAGCACCTCCGCCCCGGGCCAGCGCCGGCCCAGCTCGGTGGTCAGCTCGCCGCTGCCGCATCCGGCGTCCACCACATATGCCGGGCTCTCGGCCCGTACTCTGGCCACGAGATCGAAGAACGGGCGCGACCGTTCTTCGCCGTAGCGGGCGTACGTGTCAGGGTCCCACATATCTCTTGACATAGAGATAATTGATATCGAGCTATTTATCTCGATGTCAAGACAGTACACTCGGGGCCATGACGGAAGCGCAGGACGAGGTCGACCGGCTCGTCGCGGCGTGGCGGGCGGAGCGGCCCGACCTCGACGTCGAGCCGCTGCAGGTGCTCTCGCGGATCTCCCGCCTGGCCAAGCACCTCGACCGGGCCAGGCGCGCGGCGTTCGCCGAGCACGGGCTGGAGCCCTGGGAGTTCGACGTGCTCACCGCGCTGCGGCGGGCCGGACAGCCCTACGAGCTGAGCCCCGGCGCGCTGCTGCGCGCCACCCTGGTCACCTCCGGCACCATGACCAACCGCATAGACCGCCTCGCCCAGGCGGGTCTCGTACGGCGCCGCCCCGACCCCGAGGACCGCCGCGGCGTCCTGGTCTCCCTGACCGACGCCGGGCTCGCCCGCGTCGACGCCGCCTTCACCGACCTGATCAGGCGCGAGCACACGCTGCTCAGCAGTCTGGAAGCGGACCAGCAACACGCCCTGGCCGGGCTGCTGCGCACGATGCTGGCGCCCTTCGACACCTGATCGCGGAGGTCAGTGCTCGGGCCGCAGCGACGAGCCGACGTACATGGCGGCGAGCATGGTGAACAGGTAGGCCTGCAGGAACTGGATGAAGATCTCGAACGCCGTCAGCACGATCGTCATGGCCACCCCGAGCACGCCCACGGCGAAACCCGGCAGGGTCGGCCGCTCGATCAGGAACCAGAACCCGACGGCGCTGAAGAACGCCAGCAGCGTGTGCCCTGCGAACATGTTCGCGAGCAGCCGCACGGCATGCGTGAACGGCGCGGTCACGAAGAAGTAGACCAGCTCCAGCGGCGCGTACAGGACGATCGCCAGGGCCCTGGGCAGCCCCGGCGGGAACATCATGCCCTTGAGATAACGGAACACCCCGTGCCGCGTGAAGGCCACATACAGCTTGACCAGGTAGACGGCGATCGCCAGCACCCACGGGAACGACGCCCGCGCGGTCACGGGGAACTGGAGCAGCGGGACGACCGCCAGCAGGTTCCAGACCAGGATCAGCAGGAAGAGGCTGAGCAGCAGCGGCATCCAGCGGTCGGCGTCCCGGCCTAAAAACGGCCTGGCTATCTGGTCGCGCACGAACAGGTAGACGTACTCGCCCACGTTCTGCACGCCGCGCGGCACCAGCTTGGGCCGGGAGTAGGCCGCCCAGGCGAACGCGCACACCGCCAGCGCCCCGAGGACGGCGAGCAGCACCGGCTTGGTCACCCACCCCTGCCACAGCGCGGGAAACTCGAACAGGTCGTCCGGGGACGGCGCACGAAAGTCGGGGGCGGCGGCCATGCATGCTCCTTCAGGGACAACCGGGTACGGTGTACCTAGTTTTCCAGCCCGGTACGGTGTACGCAATATGGAAAACGTGTGGATGCGGCCCGAGCGGCCCGCTCGGGGGCCTCGGCCCGGCTTCAGCAGGGCTCAGCTCACCGAGGCCGCGCTGCGGGTCGCCGACGCCGAAGGGCTCGACGCGATCTCGATGCGCCGCCTCGCCGCGGAGATCGGCTCCGGCACGATGTCGCTCTACCGGTACGTCTCGGGCAAGGACGATGTGATCGACCTGATGGTCGACGCCGTCTCGGCGGAGTTTCTCCCGCCTGACGTCCCCAGCGGCGACTGGCGGGCCGACCTGCGCGCCCTGGCCATCCAGGGCCGCCAGGCGATGCACCGGCACCCGTGGATGGCCCGGGTGACCGCCACCCGGCAGTCCAGCGGCCCCAACGGCGTGCGGACCTTCGAGCGCGCCCTGTCCGTGGTCGACGGGCTGGGCCTGAGCATCGACGTCATGCTCGCCCTGGTGGGGTCGGTGTTCGCCTACGTCAACGGGTACGTGGCCGCGGAGATGGGCGAGCTGGAGGCCCGGCGGCGCACCGGCCTGGACGTGCAGCAGTGGATGGCGCGCCAGGCCCCCTATCTGGAGACGCTGCTCAAGAGCGGCGACCACCCGTTGTTCGCCCGGGTGGTCGCCGAGAGCGGGCGTGAGCTCGCCGACCCGGACGAGCGCTTCGCGTACGGCCTGGACCGCCTGCTCGACGGGATCGCCGCCGCGCTCCCTGGCGGCTAGTCACCGAGGCGGTCGGCGGTCTCCAGCCACTCGGCCTCGACGGTCTCCTTCTGGGCCAGCAGGTCGCGGAGCCGCGCGTCGAGGTCGCCGAGCTTCTCGTAGTCGCCGGCCGCGCCGGCCATCTCGGCGTGCAGCTTGGCCTCCTGGCCGGCCAGCTTGTCGAGCTGCCGCTCCAGGCGGTTGAGCTCCTTGCGCAGCTCCCGCTCCTCCTTGGCCGACAGCCCCTGGGGCGCCGCGGGGGCGGACGGCTCGGGCCGGGCCTCCGGCTGGGCCGCCACCCGGGCCGTCTGCGCGGTGCCGGCGGCGCGCCGCTCCAGGTACTCGTCCACCCCACCGGGCAGGAGCGACAGCCTGCCGTCGCCGAGCAGGGCCACGCTGCGGTCGGTCACCCGCTCCAGGAAGTAGCGGTCGTGGGAGACCAGGATCAGCGTGCCGGGCCAGCCGTCGAGCAGGTCTTCGAGCTCGTTGAGCGTCTCGATGTCGAGGTCGTTGGTGGGCTCGTCGAGCAGCAGCACGTTGGGGTCGTCCATGAGGAGCCTGAGCAGTTGCAGGCGGCGCCGCTCGCCGCCGGACAGGTCGCCGACCACCTTCCACTGCGCCTCGCCCTTGAAGCCGAGGCGCTCCAGCAGCTGGGAGGCGGTCCACTCCTTCTTGCCGACCTGGACGTACTTGCGGATCTCCTCGACCGTCTCCAGCACCCGCCGGGTGGGGTCGAGCTCCGCCAGCTCCTGCGACAGGTGGGCGAGGCGGACCGTCCGGCCTTCGACGACGCGGCCGGAGTCGGGGGCGACGGTGCCGGCGAGCAGGCGCAGGACCGACGACTTGCCGGAGCCGTTGACGCCGATCAGCCCGACCCGGTCGCCCGGGCCGAACTGCCACGTGCAGCGGTCGAGCACCTTCGGGCCGGCGCCGGGGCCGCCCGCGTGGAGGGTGACGTCTTCGAGGTCGTAGACGGTCTTGCCGAGCCGGGCGCTGGCGAACTTCAGCAGCTCGACGGTCTCGCGCGGCGGCGGCTCGTTCGCGATCAGCGCCTGAGCCGCGTCCACCCGGAACTTGGGCTTGGACGTGCGGGCGGGCGGGCCGCGGCGCAGCCAGGCGATCTCCTTGCGCATGAGGTTCTGGCGGCGTTCCTCGGCGGCCTGGGCGACACGCGCCCGCTCGGCCTTGGCCAGCACGTAGGCGGCGTAACCGCCCTCGTAGCGCTCGACGCGGCCGTCGACGACCTCCCAGGTGCGGGTGGAGACGGCGTCGAGGAACCAGCGGTCGTGCGTCACCACGACCAGCGCGCTCCTGCGGCCGGACAGGTGGCCGGCCAGCCAGGCGATGGCCTCGATGTCGAGGTGGTTGGTGGGCTCGTCGAGCATGATCAGGTCGTGCTCGACGATGAGCAGTTGCGCCAGCGCGGTGCGCCTGCGCTCGCCGCCGGACAGGTCGCCCGCCTTGGAGTCGAGGTCGAGGTCGCCGATCAGGTTGCCGAGGATCTCGCGGACGCGCTGGTCGCCGGCCCATTCGTGCTCGGCCATGTCGCCCAGGACGAGGTCGCGCACGGTCATGCCGGGGTCGAGCGGATCCTGCTGGGAGAGGAAGCCGACGCGCAGGCCGCGGGTGTGGGTGACGCGGCCGCTGTCGGGGCTCACGCCGCCCTCGATCACGCGGAGCAGGGTCGTCTTGCCGCCGCCGTTGCGGCCCACCACGCCGATGCGCTCGCCGTCCTCGATGCCGAGGGAGACGTCGGAGAGCAGCGGCTTGGGCCCGTAGGCGTGGGAGACCGACTCGAGATTGACCAGATTCATCGCATCCCCAGGGTATCGGCTCGCGACGAGCACACCACCCGGCGCGGGACGGACGTCGGGCCGCCACCCGGTGAGTGCGCGGGCGCGGGTCAGACGAGGGTGGCGCCCGGGGCGGGGCCTTCGGCGACGACGGCGGCGCGGGTGCCCGGGGTGGTGGCGAGCGCGCGGGCCAGTTCCGCGGCGTGCGCGGCGTCACCGGCAAGGAAGGCGCAGGTGGCGCCGGAGCCGGAGACGATCGCGCCCAGGGCTCCCGCGTCGCGACCGGCGCGCAGGGTGTCGGCCAGCGGCGGGTGGAGCGCGAGCGCGGCCGGCTCCAGGTCGTTGGCGAGGCGGCGGCCCAGCTCGGCGGCGTCGCCGTCGCGCAACGCGGCCAGGAGCGCCGGGTCGGGCCGGGGCTCGGGGACGGGCGCGCCCTCCCTGAGGCGGTCGCACTCCTTGTAGACGTGGGCGGTGCTGAGCCCGGTGTCGGCGACCGCGAACACCCAGTGGAAGGGGCCGCCGACGGGCAGCGGGGCCAGGCGCTCGCCGCGCCCCGTGCCGAGCGCGGTGCCGCCCATCAGCGAGAACGGCACGTCGCTGCCCAGCTCGGCGCCGATCTCCATCAGCTCCTCGCGGGGCAGGCCGAGCCCCCACAGCTCGTCGCAGGCGACCAGCGCGGCGGCCGCGTCGGCGCTGCCGCCCGCCATGCCGCCCGCCACCGGGATCGTCTTGTGGATGACGAGCTCGGCGCCCCGATCGAGACCCGCCCGCGCGGCCAGCGCACGGGCCGCGCGGACCGCCAGGTTGCCGTCGTGCAGCGGCACCTCGGCCGCCCAGCCGCCGGTCACCGAGACCGTGATCGAGCGGGCCTCCCTGGCCACCACCTCGTCGAAGATCGACACGGCGTGGAAGACGTTGACCAGGTCGTGGAAGCCGTCCTCCCGCAGCGGGCCGACGGAGAGCTGCACGTTCACCTTCGCGGGCACCCGTACGGTCACCGAGCTCATCAGATCTTCTGCCACTTCCGTCGCTGCGAGGGTCGAGGACACTCGATCGTATCCGCGCCCGCACACTCCGCGTGCCGGACGCGGGGCGCGCACCGGCGGGACGGCGCTCAGCCGGCGACCGCCACGGCGTCCACCTCGAACAGCATGTCGGGCAGGGCGAGCGCGGCCACTCCGATCAGCGACTGCGTGGGCGGCAGGTCGCCCCAGATCTCCCGTACGGCCTCCAAGAGGATGTCCAGCTTGCCCGCGTCGTGGCCGACGATGTACGTCCGGATCTGGACGACGTGGCCGTAGTCCGAGCCGGCCGCGGCGAGCGCGGTGCCGAGGTTCGCGAACGACTGCCTGACCTGCTCGGCGAAGTCGCCGGAGGTCACGTGACCGTCGGGCCCGGAGGCGTACTGGCCGGCGATGAGGACGAGGTCCCCGGAGGCTCGTGCGATGTGGCTGTAACCGAAACCGGTGGGGTCGTGCAGCGTGCCGGGGTTGATGATGGTGGGTTTCATGATCGTGTTCCTTTCTGGATATGCCGCGTCCGATTGACGCCGACGATGAGCGCGGCGGCCAGGGCCAGCCCGGAGGCCACCCACAGGACACCGGCGACGGCGACCCCGTCAGCGGTGAACCCGCCGAGCACGGCGCCGAAGGCGATGGACAGGTTGAAAGCCGCCACGAACAGCGACGACGCCGATTCGGTCATCTCGGGCGCGGCCTTGAGCATCCAGGTCTGCAGGGTCACCGACACCCCGCCGTAGGCCAGTCCCCAGACGACGAGCAGGACGGTGCCCGCGAACGGGCCCCCGGTCAGCGCGAACAGAGCAGTGGCCGCGGACAGGACGGCGGCGATCAGGACGAGCGTGCCGCGCAGGTGCGCGCGCACCCGGTGGCCGGCGAGGAAGTTGCCGGCTACGCCCGCCAGCCCGTACGCCATCAGCAACGCGCCGATCCAGCCGTCGTCGATCCCGGCGAGGTCGTGCAGCAGAGGGCGGGCGAAGGTGTAGGCGGCGAAGTGCCCGGTGATCAGCAGGGCGGTGACGATCACGCCGATCCGGACACCCGTGTTCGCGCGCAGCAGGGCGGGCAGGTCGGGCAGGCCGATCGTGCGCTGCGCCGGCAGGCGAGGCACCAGAAGCAGCAGAGCGGCCAGCGCCACCAGCCCCAGGATCGCGACGCCGGCGAAGCCGCCGCGCCAGCCGGTCAGCTCACCGATCAGCGTCCCGGCCGGGACGCCGAGCACGGACGCGGTGGAGACGCCACCGAAGATCACGGCGGTCGCGGCGGCGACCTGTCCGGGCGGCACCAAGCGGACCGCGAGCCCGCCCGCGATGGCCCAGAAGCCTCCGACGCTCACCCCGACGGCGAGCCGTGCCACCAGCACGACGGCGAAGTGCGGGGCGAGTGCGCAGACCAGGTTCGCCACCGCCATGAGCCCGATCAGCCCGGCCAGCATGACCTTCCGGTCCACCGTTCCGGCCCGCGCCGTGAGCAGCGGGGCGGCCAGCCCGGCGACGAGCCCCGGGACGGTGACCATCAGCCCGGCCGTGCCCGGCGAGACGTCCAGTGCCTCGCCGATCGGTGTGAGCAGGCCCACGGGAAGCAGCTCCGAGGTCATCAACACGAAGATCCCCAGCGTCACCGCCGAGACCGCTGACCACCCTCGCACCTTTTCCTCTAACTGGATAGGAAACATCTAGAATTTCTCCAAAGAAAGCCGCTTCGGGAGAGGAGCCCCTCCCTTTCGCGGGCGCGGATTCAAGCTCGCCGGCTTCGCAACCCCTGGCGGGTCTCGTTCGGCGCGCCGGGGAACCGCGACTCGACCGTGGCCTTCACATCGGCGAGAGTCCGCGCGGCCAGCTCCGCCCGCCAGAGCAGCTCCGCTTTCCGCATGACCTGGGAGATCACACAGGTTTCCCGGTAGTCGATCCCCGGCTCGCCGTCCGGGGCGTCGCGCAGGATCTGGGCGCACTGGAACGCGTCCTCCGGCCCCTCGATCGCCACCACCACGTCCAGCACAGTGATCTTCCGAGGGTCGCGGGCGAGCTGGAACCCGCCACGCGGGCCGGAGACCGACGACACGATCCCCGCCCTCGCCAGCGCCTGCAACTGCTTGTTGAGGTACGCCGGAGGCAGCTTGAAGTAGTCGGCCAGGACCGCGGCCGGGACGGGGCGGCCGTCCTCGATCCACGTCAGGTTGAGGCACGTGTGCAGCGCCCACTCCACGCCCTCGCTCATCTTCACAATCCTGGATATTACGTATCCAGGATTGCTGCCGCAACTTGAAACCAGATAGCCGCGACGACCGCCCGCCGTGAATCCTGGGGTGGAGGCCGGTCGCCGCCCGATCTGATCGACGGCGACTTCATGGAAGGAATGCGTCGTGGGTGGAGTGACGGTCATCGAGGTGCCGCAGTGGCGTGGGTCCGGGGCGGCGACGGCGGAGCGGCTGGTGGAAGGGGCCCGGCTGCTGGGCGAGATGGTGCCGGCGGACAGGCGGGTGCGGGTCGAGGCCGACGACGACCTCGCGGTGACCGCGTCGCGCGTGCGGGAAGCACTGGCGGCGGTAGGCGACGATTTCGTGGTGACCGCGTCTCGGGCGCGGAGCGGCGGCGGTTTCGTGGTGACCGTGGGCGGCGACTGCGGGGTGGAGCTGGAGCCGGTGGCGGCGGCGCGGCGCGCGTACGGAGATCGGCTGGTCGTGGTCTGGTTCGACGCGCACGGGGATCTGAACACTCCCGAGTCCTCGCCTTCGGGGGCGTTCCACGGGATGGTGCTGCGGGCGCTGGTGGACGAGGGGCCGCGAGGGCTGACCGCCGACCCCGGCGTCGATCCCCGGCGGGTGGTGCTGGCCGGGGTTCGGGATCTCGACCCCGGCGAGGCCGCGTTCGTGGCCGAGGCCGGGGTCGGGCACGTGAGGACCGCCGACCCGGACGCGCTCGTGCAGGCGGTGACGGCGGCGGGTCTGCCGGGCGCCGACTCCTCCGGCCGGTTCCCCGCGTCCGGTCCGGGGGACGCGAGCGGCCCGCTTGCGCACGACATGGATACCGGGGACCGCGACCCGGTGGTTTACGTGCATGTCGACCTCGATGTGCTGGAGCCGGAGGTGTTCGGGAGCGTGGGAAGCCCGGTGCCGGGCGGGTTCCTGCCGGAGGAACTCGTGCGCATGGTGACGGCTCTGGGCGAGCGGTTCGAGGTGGCCGGGCTCGGGATCACCGAGTACGAGCCCGGCCGGCCCGAGGATCGGGAGGTGCTCGCGCCCGTGGTGAAGGCGCTGGTCGAGGCGTGTGCCGGTCAGCCCGGACGCACCGCGCCACGGTAGACCGACCCGAAGTAGGGCGAGCGGCGGAACTGGACGACCTTGACCACGTCGCCGGTCTTGGGGGCGTGGACCATGAGACCCGCCCGGAGGTAGAGGCCGACGTGGGAGGGGTCGCCCGTCCCGCCGCCGAAGAAGACCAGGTCGCCCGAGCGGAGCCGGGACAGGGGGACGCGTCGCCCCTGCCGGAACTGGGTGCCGGTGTAGTGACCGAGCCGGACCCCGGCCCTTCCCCATGCGTACATGGTCAGGCCGCTGCAGTCGAAGCCGACGGTGGCGGCTCCCCTGCCGATGCCCCTGGTGGGGCCGGAGCGGGACCCGCCGCCCCAGGAGAAGGGAGTGCCGATCCGCGCCAGGGCGGCGGCCGCCGCGACCTCGCCCTTGAGGCGCCTGGTGACCGTGTCCGGCTTGGAGCCGGTGTCCGGTCTGGTGGCCCTGTCCGGCTTCGTGGCGCGCTCCGCCTCGCCCAAGCCGCTCACCTCGGGCAGAGAGAGACGGCACAGGGACGGGTGGTCGAAGAAGCCGCTGCGCGGCGCGGGGCACAGAGCGGCGGCGTGGGCGGGGACGGGCACGGAGACGAGCCCACCGGCGAGAGCGAGCCCTATCAGACGGGTACGTGACTTCATGGTCGGCCTCCTCGTGATCGGGGAGGCCAGGATCATCCGCACGGCATGCCCGCCAACGGGCCGAACGGGGTTCTGGGGACAATGTCGAGCTGTCCACAGTCATGCGGACGGAGCTTGGACGACACGTCAACCCACGGACTGAGGTCGAGCATGGCGTCGCAGCCGAGTCTTGACCTCGCTGTGAAGGGTCAGCGCGGTATGAGGGCCCACACGACTCGTTCGCCTACTTGCGTGCGGTCGGTGCCCCAGCATCCGTTGGTGAGGTCGTCCACAACCCATAGGCCCCTACCTCTCGTCTCCTCGGGGCCAGGCATCGAGGGCAGCGGAACACCCCCCGATACGCCGGAATCCACGACGCTCAACCGCCAGTAGCGCCTCTCCCTCTCCTCCACCGCGATCAGGCTCATCCTCACCCAGGGGCCGCCGCCGTGAACCACCGCGTTCGTCACCAGTTCGGATGCGATGAGCTGAAGGTCGGCCAGGGCCTGGTGGTCACCCATCCACCCCCGAAGCTCTCTACGCGCCAGCGCGGCAACCAGCTCACGCTTGCCGACTTCGCTGAGCAACCACACTTTGATACCTGCGCACGGGTGCTCCGGCACTGTCACTCGCATAATCACCTCGGGGGCCGGGCGTACGACCTCGATTTCGGTCTGCACGCGCTTTTCCTCACCTCTACAAAGATCGTTCGCGCATGTGCGGTGAATCGTCGCGCGCTCTTGAATCACTGGCCAGAGTGCCAGCCAGACGCTACGTTGAGCAGCGAAAGCACCCGACATTCACCACACGAAACGACCCCACATTCCGTGTGTGGCGCTATATGTATCCACGCCAGGTCCCAGGAGTCGACAGATGCCCCCAAAAGAGCTGGACCCTGACGCCGGCCAAGCAGCGAGATTCGGGTACGAGCTGCGTAGAGAACGTGAAGCCAAGGGGATGACACAGGCACAAGTGGGACATCGGCTGGGCTTCGCCCCCACCACTATCGGCGCATTCGAGCTCGGCACACGTCGTCCTCACCTGAAGCTCGCGCAAGCGTGCGAGGAACTGTTCAGGCTGGAACCCGGCGAACTCGTCAGATGGCTGCCGGAGGAACCCTCGAAAGCCGCGCCGAAGTGGTTCGGCCCTTGGAAGCTCAGGGAACGCTCGGCCAGGGCCATCTACACCTGGGAGCCGGTCATCGTGACCGGCCTGCTCCAGACCCGCGAGTACGCCGAGATCATCCTTCGGGCCAGACCAGGGAAGAGTCCCAGCCAGGTGCAGGAAGAAGTGGCGGCGCGGATGGAGCGCCAGGCCATCCTCACCCGCGACGATCCCGTGCTGCTATGGGCTTTTATGGACGAATCCATTCTTCATCGTCCGATCGGGTGCGAGGCCATCACCAGAAAGCAACTTGAACATCTCGTCGAGATGTCCGAACGGCCCAACATCACGATCCAGATCCTCCCGTACAGCGCCATGAGCGCCATCGGGATAGGCGGCGCTTTCGCTCTCGCTCAGGTCCCGGACGAGCCGGATGCGGCCTACATCGAGGGCTCTCTCCACGGACAGATCCGAGACACCGGCGACGACGTGGACATTCTCAAGCGGAGAATGGACCACATCAGGTCAGAGGTGCATTCTCAGCGCAATTCCATCGAAATGATTAAGAATAGGTTGGAGGAAGAATGGACCTGGAGCTGAAACGAGAGCTCACCGACGCCGAATGGATCACGGCATCGAGCGACAACGGCGGCAACTGCCTTGAGGTGGCATTCCTCAGCGGGGACCGCGTCGGAATCCGCGACACGGAGCGGCCGGACCTGGAGCCATGGGTGGTCCGCGGCCCCGTCTGGGAAACCTTCAGCGAGGGCGTGAAGCGAGGCGTCTTCGACCGCTCCCCCTGATCAGATACCCCACGAGGGCCTGGCCCGTCGTCAGGCCCTCCCCCATTTCCAACGACACAGACATGTGTGTCACCGAAGGCTTCGGACACCACAACCGACCTAGGATCGCAGGCATGACCTCCACCGGTGTTGACCGCCTCCTGCGGATTGGCCTGCCCGTGGGTGTGTGGACCAAAGCCAAGGCATCCGGAGGAAACGGCGGGAGCTGTGTCGAGGTGATGCGGCGACCCGATGACAGCGTTCTCCTCCGGGACACCAAGGACCAGGGCGAGGGACCCGTGCTGGCCTTCGGGCCGGACGAGTGGCGGGCTTTCCTGGACGGGGTGTCCAAGGGGGAGTTCGACCTCCCCTGAGCCGATCAGGGCTTGTGTTCCGCGATGCGGGCGAAGGCGTGGATGTCCAGTTGCTCGCCCCGTACCGAAGGGTCCACCCCCGCCGCCCGCAACGCCTGCTCGGCCCCAGCCGGGCTGCCCGCCCAGCCCGCGAGAGCGGCGCGGAGGGTCTTGCGGCGCTGGGCGAAGGCGGCGTCGATCACCGCGAACACCTCCTCGCGCGTGGCCGTCGTCGGCGGCGGGTCGCGGCGCACCAGCGAGACCAGGCCGGAGTCGACGTTCGGCACCGGCCAGAAGACCGTGCGGCCGACGGGGCCGGCTCTGCGTACGTCGGCGTACCAGGCGGCCTTGACCGACGGGATCCCGTACACCTTGGAGCCGGGCGCGGCGGCGAGCCGGTCGGCGACCTCGGCCTGGACCATGACGAGGCCTCTCTGCAGCGAGGGCAGCACCTCCAGCAGGTGGAGCACCACCGGCACCGCCACGTTGTAGGGCAGGTTGGCCACCAGCGCCGTGGGGGTGTGGCCGGACAGGTCGTCAGGCGTGACCTTCATGGCGTCGGCCTGGATCACCGTGAGCTTGTCGGCGAGGCCCCGCTCGGCGACCGTCTTCGGCAACTGCGCCGCCAGCACCGGGTCGATCTCGACGGCCACCACGTGACGGGTCTCCGGCAGCAACGCCAGCGTGAGGGAACCGAGGCCGGGGCCCACCTCGATGACCACATCGTCCGAGGTCACCCCCGCCACGCGGACGATGCGCCGGACGGTGCCGGCGTCGATCACGAAGTTCTGGCCTAGCTTTTTTGTGGGTCGCAGATCTAGCTTGTTCGCCAAAATACGTATTTCTGCTGGGCCCAGGAGCCTCATCATCCAATAAGTGTCGCGCATCGAAGAACCTGCGATGGCGCACGGGGGCCGGGTGAGGGGAGGATGGGTGGAACAGGAAGGGACATCCCTCATGGAGCCAACGGGCGCCGCCCCGCTTCGCCCGACGGACTTACGGGAGATCGGGCCGTACCGCCTGCTCGGGCGGCTGGGTGAAGGCGGCATGGGGACTGTCTTCCTCGCCCGCGCGCCGACGGGGCGGTTCGTCGCGGTCAAGGTGGTGAAGGCCGAGTTCGCCAACCAGGAGGGGTTCGCGGCCCGCTTCCACGCCGAGGTGGAGAACGCCCGGCGGGTGGCGTCGTTCTGCACGGCGCAGGTGCTCGACAACGGCAACACCGGCGACGGCCGGCCCTACATGGTCACCGAGTACATCGCCGGCACGCCCATGTCCGACCAGATCTCCACCTACGGGGCCCTGGATCCCGGGCCGCTGCACGGCGTGGCGCTGGGGGTGGCGGCGGCGCTGGCGGCGATCCACGTGGCCGGGCTGGTCCACCGCGACCTCAAGCCGGCCAACGTGATCCTCTCGCTGTCGGGGCCGCGGGTGATCGACTTCGGCATCGCCAGGGCGCTCGACAGGGAGACGGGGTTCACCATGTCCGGGGAGCTGCTGGGCAGCCCCGGGTGGTGGGCTCCCGAGCAGGTACGGGGACACATCGTCACTCCGGCGGCCGACATCTTCGCGTGGGGCTGCCTGGTGGCCTACGCGGGCAACGGGCGGCACCCGTTCGGCCGGGGCGACCCCATCACGCTCGCCACCCGCGTGCTGCACAGCCAGCCTGACCTGGGTGCGCTGCCCGCGCCGCTCAACGAGTTGGTGCGGCGGGCCACGGCGATGGAGCCGGAGCAGCGGCCCACGGCTCAGGAGCTGCTCATCGCGCTGGTCGGCGGGAGCGCGCCCGCACCGGCGGCGACGGTGAACCCGCCGACCCTGGTGGCGACCGACCTGATGGCGGAGTGGGAGCCGCCCAGGAACGTGGTCGACGAACCGGACATCACCGCGACCTTCACGACGCCCCCGCCCAGTGACACCATGGTGGATCGGGACCCTTCGGGGAAGCGGCCCGCGGGACTCATCCCGTCCCGCGGCCAGGAGGGTCCCCCTTCGCAGGACTCCTCACCGCCGGCGGCCCTTCAGAGCGGCTCCTTACCCGGCGGGGCCGCCGTTCCGGGTGGAGCGCTCTTACCCACCGGCGCGGGCGAGCGCCCTCCGACGCCGGCAGAGCACCGCGCTCCCCCACGCGACGAGGCGCATGCGCCCGCCCGCGAGCAGACCACGCAGCGCAGCCCTGCGCCGTCTCAAGGGGCAGGCGCCCCAGGCGATCCGTACGCGACCACGACGGACGCCCCTCCCGAACAGCAGGACCATACGGGCGAGCCGGTTTCCGTGACCGAGCTGGGCAGGCGGGAGGAGCTGGCCGCGCGGGAGGAGCTGGCCCGCTGGCAGCCCGCCGCACTCCCCCAGCAGGGCTCGACGACGATCCCGCCGCCCGGCGGCGAACCGACCGACCCCGGCTACCAGCGTCCGCGCAGCACCCGGTGGCTGATCGCCGCCGCGGCCGCGCTGCTGGCGATCACCGTCACCGGGGCCGTGCTCATCGTCACGTCGGGCCGCGACACCCCGGCCGGCACCACCGCGACCGGCTCCCCCGCCGCCGCCACCGCACAGCCCAACGACGTCGGGCGGCGGTTCGCGCTCGGCCCGGCGTTCGACGACCCGATGGTGATCGTGCCGGAGGCGCCGCGGTGCGGGCTGCGGGAGTACGAGGGCAGGACGCAGACCCAGGGCCAGCTGTGCGTGGTGCGCTGGGTGATGCTGAACCCGGGCGGCCGGCTGTGGGAGATCGGCAATCCCGTGGTGACCCTGCGCGACGACCGGGGCGGCCGCCACGACCCGATCGACGACGGTGCGGCGCCGGCGGCCATCGCGCCGGGCGACCGGATCGACGGGGTGCTCGTGTTCGACCTGCCGCCGTACCGCAAGCCGGTGGAGCTGTCGGCGACGATGCTGAAGGACGGCGAGCAGATCGAGGTCAAACTGTGAAGATCCGCGCGATTCTGCTGGCGGTGCTGCTGGGTGTGTCAGGGCAGGGGGTCACGTACGCGGCGGGCACGGCCTGCGCCGGGGTGAGCGACTTCGACGGCGACGGGGTGGACGACGTCGCCGTGGGCGACCCCTTCGCCGAGGGCCAGAAGGGCGCGGTGCACGTGCTCTCCGGCGACACCTCCATCCCGGTGACCGTGCAGGGGCTGGCGGAGGGTGACGCGTTCGGCTGGTCGGTGCGGCTGGCGAAGGTGAACGCCGACGAGTGCGCCGACCTGGTCGTGGGCGCCCCGTACACGGATGTGGACGGCAACGCCGACGCGGGCACCGCGTACGTGATCTACGGCGGCGGCGCGCTCGAGCCGCGGCGGCTGGTGGCGGCGGAGCCGCAGCGCGGCGCCCGGCTGGGCTGGTCACTGGCGGCGCGTGGCGACCTCGTGGTGATCGGGGCGCCGTACGAGGACGACGGCGACCTGGCGGACGCCGGGGCGATCTACGCGCTCAAGGGCGGCGGCGCGTTGCGGCGGGTCACGCAGGCGACGGTCGAGGTGCGGGGCAACAGCGAGGTGGGTGACCAGTTCGGCTACTCGCTGGCCATGGGGCCCGGCAACGGCGTGGTGGTCGGCGTGCCGTACGAGAACGACGACGGTCAGGGCCAGCAGGTGGATTCCGGCAAGGTGGACTCGGGTTCCGTGGTGGTCATCCAGGACGTGCTGGCGGAGAAGATCGTCAGCACCAAGCTGGACTCGCCCACGGACAAGGCGGGCGACAAGTACGGGTACGCGGTGGCCTGGGTCGACGGGGCGGGGCCGGCCGTGGGCGCCCCGGGTGCCGGGTACGTGCAGCTCTACGACGAGAAGCTGGCCCCGAAGGCCCGGGTGCGGCAGGAGGGCGAGGAGGCGTTCGGGTTCTCGCTGGCCGCCTCGGCCGACGGCAGGCTGGCCATCGGCGCCCCGTACGGCGGCGGCGTCCGGGTGGTCACGGCCGCGGACGGCAAGGACGACAGGCGGCTGCCGCCCGCGGACGGGCTGTTCGGCTGGTCGCTGGCGTTCAGCGGCAACAAGCTGTTCGTCGGGCAGCCGGACGCGGCCCCGTACGGGAAGGTCACCGTCGCGGCCCGCAACTCCGACGACCTGCGGGCCGTGCAGCCGCCGAAGGGCGCCGACTTCGGGGTCTCGCTCGGCTAGCCGAACAGGTGGGCTCCGCAGTTCGGCCATTGCTCCTGCCACCGGCCGGCGACCCGCTGGTAGAGGAGCTGCGCCCGGTACGTCTGCTCCTCGGGCGGCCAGGCGTGCGGCATGCCGGTGCCGCCGACGAGCTGCCACATCGGCAGACTGAACTGGTAGAGCCCGTAGTAGGGGCCGCTGGGGTTGTAGGCGGTGGGGTCGCCGCCGGACTCGCACATGGCCAGCGCGTCCCAGTCGAGCCGCATGACCTCGTCCCCGACGGGCTCGGTGCGGGGCGGCAGCACGGTGATGACCGAGCCTTCGCCGGGGAAGGCGCGCAGCGGCGGCCGGATCAGCGACCCGGGCTCGTACGAGATCCCGGCGCGTTTGAGCACCTGCCTGACGGTCCTGCCGGTGGTGGTCACGTCGCGGCGGGTGCCGTTGGCGACGATGTGCACGGTCCGCCGGGTGTAGATGATCAGCGCCATGCCCGACAGCGGCACCGGCTCGTACCTGGGCGCAGACAGCCTCCCCCGCAGCGCGGCCATGTCCAGCTCGGCGAGCGCGTCGCGCACGGTGGTGGCGGTGACCAGGCGGCGGCTGGTGCGGCCGTCGACGGTCAGCGTGATGGGCCTGGCGTGGCGGACCTCGACGCGCACCCCGTCGGCCAGCGGCGCCCGCGCGCCGGGCCGTACCAGGTCGCCGTCGCCGAAGGGCACGTCATGGTCGGCGAGCAACTCGTGGACGGAGTCGGCGAAGCTGCGCACCTCTTGCCGCCGACCGTCGACGATCAGCACCACGTCCTTGGCCATGCCGCCGAGGACCGCGATGGCGCCGGTGGCGAGCAGGCCCGCCAGGCACGCCAGGGGCGTCCACGGCGAGCGCCACGGGATCCGGGGGCGCGGGGCACGTCTCTTTCCTCGCACGGGGGACCTCCGGTACGTCTCCTGAGGCGCCCGACAGTAGTGGCGGCCGCCACGCCGCCATCACCGCTTCACCGGAACATGGTCACCACTCGCCGAAAACGGTGACTCCGTTGTCGCTGATGGCCTCGCACAACCGGTCAGGATGGACGTTCTTGACCTCGGCGAGGCAGCGCAGCGTGATCGGGACGAGGTAGGGGGCGTTGGGCTTGCCGCGGTGCGGCACCGGCGGCAGGTAGGGCGCGTCGGTCTCGACCAGCATCAGCTCGGCGGGCGCCACCCGGGCGGCCTCCCGCAGCGCGTCGTTCTTCTTGTACGTGACAGGCCCGGAAAATGACATGAAATATCCGGCGTCGGTGCATTTCTTGGCCATATCGGCGTCGCCGGAGAAGCTGTGGAACACCACCACCGGCGGCGCCCCCTCGGCCGCCAGCACCTTCAGCACGTCGTCGTGCGCCTCCCGGTCATGGATGACCAGCGCCTTCCCCGTACGCTTGGCGATCTCGATGTGCGCGCGGAAACTGGCGTGCTGGTCGTCCCTGGACGCCCAGTCGCGGAAGTAGTCGAGCCCGGTCTCGCCGACGGCGCGCACCTCCGGCCGCCCCGCCAGCTCCTCGATCTCGGCCAGGACCTCGGGGGTGGCCGCGTGCGACTCGTTGGGATGGACCGCCACGCCGGCGTGGACGTCGGCGTGGGCGGCCGCCACCTCGGCGTTCCATCGCGAGGACGGCAGGTCGTAGCCGATCGTCACCAGCCGGGTGACACCCACCGCGCGGGCGTCGTCGAGGATGCCGCGCACGGTGGCCGAGGCCGCCTGCGCGGCCTGGGCCACCGGGTCGCCCGAGGACGCCTGCCGGTCGCCCACCATGATGTCGAGATGGCAGTGGCTGTCGAACACCGGCGCGGACAGCGGCTCCGGCGGGGCGGGCGGCTTGGTCACGGGATCAGCCTTCCAGCCTGGCCAGCTCTTCGTCGACGACCTTCGGGTCGAGCTTCTTGAACAGCGGCACGGGCGGCGCCAGCGGGATGCCCGGCTTGATCGGCCGGTGCTCCCAGCGGGCCGCGCCGTCGTACTCGCCCGTGATCACGGGGTAGGCGGCGCCGCCGTCTTCGTCGACCTCGCGGATCTCCGGCATGCCGGACCAGACGCCCTCGCCGCCGAGCATCGCGTGGACCTTGTTGGACGAGCCGGGCAGGAACGGCGTCAGCATGGTCTTGGCGTCGTCGACCACCTGGAGCGCGACGTGCAGGATGGACTTCTGCCGCTCCGGGTCGCCCTTGAGCTTCCACGGCTCCTGCTCGGCGAGATAGCGGTTGGCGTCGCGGACCACGTCGAGCGCCTCGGTGATGGCGTTCTTGAACCGGGAGCGGGCCAGCTCGGCGCCGACCGGGCCGAAGGTGTTGCGCGAGCGCTCCAGCAGCGCCCGGTCGGCGTCGGTCAGGTCGCCGGCCTCCGGGATCACGCCGAAGTTCTTGGCCGCCATGGAGATCGACCGGTTGACGAGGTTGCCCCAGGCGGCGACCAGCTCGCCGTTGTTGCGGTTGACGAACTCCTGCCAGGTGAAGTCGGTGTCCTGGTTCTCAGGACCGGCGACGGCGATGTAGTAGCGCAGCGCGTCGGCGTCGTAGCGGGCCAGGAAGTCGCGGACGTAGATGACGACCTGCCGGGAGGAGGAGAACTTCTTGCCCTCCATGGTCAGGAACTCGCTGGAGACCACCTCGGAGGGCACGTCGAGCGCGCCGAGCGAGCCCGGCGTGCCGCCCTTGTCGCCCTGCCCGCTGTAGCCGAACAGCATCGCCGGCCAGATCTCGGCGTGGAAGACGATGTTGTCCTTGCCCATGAAGTAGTAGCCCCGGGCGTCGGGATTCTGCCACCACTGGCGCCAGGCCTCGGGGTCGCCGGAGCGCCTGGCCCACTCGATGGACGCCGACAGGTAGCCGATCACCGCGTCGAACCACACGTACAGCCGCTTGTTGGGCTGGTCGCGCCAGCCGTCGAGCGGGATCGGCACGCCCCAGTCGAGGTCGCGGCTGATCGCCCGGGGCTGCAGGTCGCCGAGCAGGTTGAGGGCGAACTTGAGCACGTTGGGCCGCCACTCGCCCTGCTTGGAGCGCAGGTAGGTGCCGAGCACCTCGGCGAAGGCGGGCAGGTCGAGCATGAAGTGCTCGGTCTCGGTGAAGACCGGCGTCTCGCCGTTGATGCGGCTCACCGGGTTGATCAGCTGGATCGGGTCGAGCTGGTTGCCGCAGTTGTCGCACTGGTCGCCACGCGCGCCGTCGTAGCCGCAGAGGGGGCAGGTGCCCTCGATGTAGCGGTCGGGGAGCGTGCGCCCGGTCGACGGGGAGATGGCGCCCATCGTGGTCTTGGGGAAGATGTAGCCGTTGGCGTGGAGACCCTTGAAGATCTCCTGCGTGACGGCGTAGTGGTTGCGCGTGGTCGTGCGCGTGAACAGGTCGTAGGACAGCCCCAGCCCGGTGAGGTCCTCGGCGATCACCCGGTTGTAACGGTCGGCCAGCTCCCTGGCCGTGACGCCTTCCTTGTCGGCCTGCACCTGGATAGGAGTGCCGTGCTCGTCGGTGCCGGAGACCATCAGCACCTTGTTGCCCGCCATCCGCTGGTAGCGGCTGAAGATGTCGGAAGGCACGCCGAACCCGGAGACGTGCCCGATGTGGCGGGGGCCGTTAGCGTACGGCCACGCGACGGCGGTCAGAATGTGCTGGGACATGGTCCAAGCCTACGGGCCGCCGCCGCGCGTCTCGAACCGAACCGCTACACCTGGGGCGTGGCCGCGGCGCTCTCCTCGCGCGAGAGGGCCTCGGCCGCCTCCTCGGCGGCGCGGGCGGCCACGTCGACGGAGGACTCGCGGGTGCGGCGGATGCCGAGGATGCTGACGAACAGCGACGCGAAGATCGTCTGGAAGCTCATGATGAGGGCGGTGGCCGCCGGGACCACGATGCGCAGCGACTCGCGCGGGTCGAGCGCGCCCCAGCTGCGCACCTGCCAGTGGACCAGCGACATGACCAGGCCGACGAGGCCCGCCAGCGCGAGCAGGCCGCCCAAGACCAGGCCGCGCTCCAGCGTCACCATGCTGATCAGCTTGCGCACCCGCCGCGACTCGGGCAGGAACCCCTCCTCGGCCGCGTACACCTTAGTGAACAGCGCGAACAGCGCCGACTGGAAGCCGATCACCATCGCGGCCGACGCGCCGACGAGCGTGTCGACGTCGAACGCCAGCTGGCCGATCTTGACCGGCCCGAACGTCAGCGCGGTGCCGGCCACCAGGCCGATCATCATCAGCGCGATGCCGGGATAGAAGAACAGCCACTTGGGGCTGTAGAGGAGCAGGAAGCGCAGGTGGCGCCAGCCGTCGCGCCAGGAGCGCAGGTGGGGCGGGCGGGAGCGGCCGTCGGGCGAGAGCGTGGTGGGCACCTCGCGCACGTCGTAGCCGGCCAGGGTGGAGCGCACGACCATCTCGCTGGCGAACTCCATGCCACCGGTCTGGAGGCCCAGGTTGAGGATGGAGTCGCGGCGGAAGCCGCGCAGCCCGCAGTGGAAGTCGGCGATCTTCGACGGGAAGAACAGCCGCCCGACGAACGACAGCACCGGGTTGCCGAGGTAACGGTGGAGCGGGGGCATGGCGCCCGGCGCGATGCCGCCCTTGAACCGGTTGCCCATCACCAGGTCGGCGCCGTCGCGCAACTGCTCCACGAACGGCATCAGGGAGCCGAAGTCGTAGGAGTCGTCGGCGTCGCCCATGATCACGTACTTGCCGCGCGCGGCCCGGATGCCGCCCATGAGCGCGTTGCCGTAGCCCTTCGCGTCAACGTGGACCACACGCGCGCCGGCGTCGCGAGCGAGCTGCTGCGAGCCGTCGGTGCTGCCGTTGTCGGCGATCAGCACCTCGCCCTCGATGCCGTGCTCTTCCATGCACGCAAGAGCCTTGCGCACGCAGACTTCCACGGTCTCGGCCTCGTTGAGGCAGGGCATGACCACCGTCAGTTCCACGTCTCAACCCTTCAGTTACGGCTCTTCACAGCCCACCATCATGCCGTGTGCCCGGCAATGGTCGCGGCATGTCATCCAAACGACTGGCATTCTTTACAGCATGGTGAGCGTCGCGGAGGGCACTTCTGTGGACCACTCCGCCCCTGGCCGGATGGCGCGCGTGCTCTCGTTTCCGCGCCGTCATCGGGTGTTCGCAGCAGCTTTCGCCGCGGGTGCGCTGCTGCGGGTCTTCACCATGCTCGGCTACGGGCCCGCCATGTGGTTCAACGATTCGTACGAGTATGTGTCGGTTGCTCTGCACCCGAGGCCGCACCCGATCCGGCCCGACGGCTACGGGTTCTGGCTGATCCTGCTCAAGCCTTTTCACAGCTTCGCCCTGGTGACCTTTACCCAGCACCTGATGGGGCTGGCCACGGCGGTGCTGATCTACGCGCTGCTGCGCCGGAAGTTCGCGCTGCCCAAGTGGGGGGCGACGCTGGCCGCCGCGCCGGTGCTGTTCGACGCCTACCAGATCCAGCTCGAGCAGCTGATCATGTCGGACACGCAGTTCACGCTGCTGGTGGTGGCGGTGATCACGCTGGTGCTGTGGCACCGGCGGATGTCGTGGCGGATGGGCGCCGTGGTCGGCCTGCTGCTGGCGCTGACCTGGCTGACCCGCTCGATCGGCCTGCCGATCCTCGTGCTCGTGCTGGCCTACCTGCTCCTCAAGCGCACCGGGTGGAAGCCGATCGTGGCGGTCCTGACCACCTGCGCCATCCCGGTGGCGGCCTACATGGGCTGGTTCGCGTCCGCGTACGGCAAGTTCGCGATGACCAACAGCGACGGGCTCATCCTCTACATGCGCACGGCGATCTTCGCCGACTGCGAGAAGATGAGCATCGACCCCTACAAGGAGGTCGAGCTGGTCCTGCTGTGCATCAACGACCCCGTCAGCGAGCGCAAGGACTACGCGCAGTGGTACCTGTGGGGTCAGGGCAGCGGCGACGGCGAGGGCACCGGCGAGGTGCTCCACCGCTGGGGCAGCGTCAAGTTCACCGACATCACCAACGAGGCGGCCAGCGCGTTCGCGATGCGCGCGATCACCTCCCAGCCGGGCGACTACCTGCAAGTGGTGCTCCGCGACTTCCTGCGCAGCTTCCACTGGGCCCGGCCGCGCTTCCCCGACGCGGCGACCTACAACATGTACGAGTTCAAGCCGTACTACGAGCTCGACAGCACCGGAAACCCGAAGCGCCTGCCCAACTGGCCGTCCTACCAGGGCCGCACCGACACCGACGCGTTCGCCTACGAGCAGGGGCCGCCGGAGACGCGGATCGTCTCGCCCTGGGCGGAGATCATGAGCGGCTACCAGAAGGTGTTCTACCTGCGGGGCATCGTGCTGGGCGGCATCATGCTGATCGGCCTCTACGGCATCGCGGTGCGCTGGCGCAAGCTGGGCGGGCCGGTGGTCCTGCCCTGGCTTGGCGCGTTCGGGCTGCTGCTCGCGCCGGCCGCGACGGCCGAGTTCGACTACCGGTACGTGCTGCCCGCCGTGCCGCTGGCGTGCATCGCGGCGGCCATCACGCTGCGCCACGGCGTCACTTGGGTGCGGGGGTCACCCAGGAGGTCATCAGCATCCGGTCCCACCACTCCGCCCGGGTCAGGGTCTCAGCCGACAACACCGGGTGAAGCCACCAGAAGTTGATCAGCACGATCAGCGCGAAGGCCCCCACGACCGCCGCCCCGGCGGCCCTTCGCGGCGGCGGCGCGTCGGCCCTGCCGAGCAGGAGCCCGGCCATGAGCGTGACGGCCAGCACCATGAACGGCACCAGGGGGATCATGTAGAACAGGTACATGGTCCGGTTCTGCGCGATCGCGTAGTAGAACCAGGGCAGCCAGCCCGCCGCGTAGGTCAGCAGCACCGCCCCGGCCCGCCAGTCACGCCCGGTGACATACCAGGCGACGCAGCCCAGCAGGGCGAGCACGGCCCCGTACCAGAGGGCGGGGGTGCCGACCCCGATCACGGCCTGCGAGCAGGCGTCGCCCCCGCACGCGGAGGGCGGCAGGCCGGTCGGGTAGTGGAACGACACGGGCCTGAAGAGCACCGGCCAGGTCCACGGCTCCGACATGTAGGGATGGTGGAGGTCCAGCCCGCTGTGGTAGCCGAGCACCTGGAAGTGATACTTCAGCCACGACCGGGCCGAGTCGACGACGAAGAAGAGCGGCCCGGACGAGGTGGCCTGGTCCCAGCCGCGCCCCCAGCCGGCGTCGGTGACGAACCAGCCGGTCCACGACAGCGCGTACGCGAACGCGGGCACGGCGGCGAACGCGGCCGCCGCCGGCGGCAGGTCGAGCGAGAACGCCCCCCGGTACGGTTCGCGCAGTCCGATGGCACGCCTGCCCCCCATGTCCCACACGAAGGCGAGGACCGCGAACGCGATCAGGAAGAAGACCCCCGACCACTTGACCGCGCACGCCGCGCCCAGGCAGAGGCCGGCGGCGATCCGCCACGGCCGGAGCCCGAGCCGCGGCCCCGTGGTGGAGACCGCGGCGCTCTCCCACCAGTCGACCAGCCGCTCGCGGGCCTTGTCCCGGTCGACCACCAGGCAGGCGAAGCCGGCCAGGACCCAGAACATGAGGAAGATGTCGAGCAGCGCCGTCCGCGACAGCACGAAGTGCAGCCCGTCCAGCGCCAGCAGTAACCCCGCGAAGCAGCCCAGCAGCGTCGAGCGGGTCATCCGCCGCGCCACCCGGGCGAGCATGAGGATCGACAGCGTGCCGACCAGGGCGGCGGCGAACCGCCAGCCGAACGGGTTCATCCCGAACAGCCACTCGCCCACGCCGATCATCCACTTGCCGAGCGGCGGGTGCGCCACGTACGAGGCGCACTGGTCGTAGTCGGCGCACCGGCGGAAGATGTCGAGATCGCCGGCGATGAGGCGCTTGTCCGCGATGGGGTTGTCGGAGTCGCCGAGCATGGCCCGCTCCGCCCCGTACCGGAGCAGGGCGTACGCGTCCTTGGCGTAGTACGTCTCGTCGAACACCACCGCGTGCGGCCGGCCGAGCCCGGTGAAGCGCAGGACGCCGCCGAAGATCGCGACGAGGAGGGGCCCCAGCCACCCCCAGAGCGCGCTTCCCCTCATCGGCGGGACAAGGCGGTGCCGCGAAACCCCCCAGTTCCTCACCATGGGCACACTATGGGGTGACGGAACGCCTGTGAACCGCGTCGTAGAGCTCCCGCTTGGGCACGCCCGCCGCCTTGGCCACGTCGGCGACGGCCGTCTTGCGCTGCTCCCCCGCCGCCACCCGCCGGTCTACCTCGGCCACCAGCGCGGGCAGGTCGGCCTCCTCGTCCGCGGCGGTGTGGCCGGCGACCACGACCGTGATCTCGCCCTTGACGCCCGCCTCCGCCCACGCGGCCAGCTCGCCCAGCCCGCCGCGGCGCACCTCCTCGTACGTCTTGGTCAGCTCGCGGCAGACGGCCGCGGGGCGGTCGGCGCCGAACGCGCCGGCCATCGCCTCCAGCGAGGCGGCCAGCCGGTGCGGAGCCTCGAAGAACACCATCGTGCGCTCCTCGCGCGCCAGCGCCTCCAGGCGGCGGGCCCGGTCGCCGGGCTTGCGCGGCGGGAAGCCCTCGAAGCAGAACCGGTCGCTGGGCAGCCCCGAGACGGCCAGCGCGGTGGTGACGGCGCTCGGGCCCGGCAGCGCGGTGACCGTGACGCCCGCCTCGACGGCCAGGCGGGTCAGCCGGTAGCCGGGGTCGGAGACGCCCGGCATGCCCGCGTCGGTGATGACCACGACCGTGCGGCCCTCCAGGAGCGCCTCCAGCAGCTCTTCGGCGCGGGCCGCCTCGTTGGCGTCGTAGTAGGACACCACCCGGCCGGCGATCTCCACACCCAGCTCGACGGTCAGCCTGCGCAGCCTCCTGGTGTCCTCGGCCGCCACCACGTCGGCGCCCGCCAGCGCCTCGCGCAGCCGCGGCGACACGTCGCCCGCCTGCCCTATCGGCGCCCCCGCCAGCACGAGCCTGCCCTCACCAGTCATCCGGCCATTGTGGCAGCCTCGGGGGCGGCCCGAATTGAGCCGTGTTTCTTGGGAAGCACCGGCTTGAGACCCGTACGATGTCCGAATGGCGGTGACCGATTTCCCGTACCAGACCTCCGGCGGCCCGGAGTCTGACGAGAGCAGTCCCCGCGCGCTTTCCGTGCGTGACCGGGTGATTCCGGCGATGCGCGGCAGCGTGCTGTGGGGCTGGATCGGCCCGCTGCTCGTCATGATCTTCGGAGGCATCCTCCGCTTCATCGGCCTGGGGCATCCGCACGAGGTGGTCTTCGACGAGACCTACTACGCCAAGGACGGCTTCTCGCTGATCAACTGGGGCGTCGAGCGCACCACGGTCAAGGACGCCGACAAGGCGATCCTGGCGGGCGACACCGACATCTTCCAGAAGTGCGCCGACGGCAGCCTCGACCCGTGCGCCTCCTACGTCGTCCACCCGCCGCTCGGCAAGTGGATGATCGGCGCGGGCGAGTGGCTGTTCGGGATGAACCCGTTCGGCTGGCGCTTCGCCGCCGCCGTGATCGGCACGCTGTCGATCCTCGTCCTCGCCAGGGTGGCCCGGCGGATGACGCGCTCGACGCTGCTCGGCTGCTTCGCCGGCCTGCTGCTGGCGCTCGACGGCCTGCACTTCGTGCTGTCGCGCACGGCGCTGCTCGACATCTTCCTCATGTTCTGGGTCCTGGCCGCCTTCGCCTGCCTGGTCGTCGACCGCGACAGGACGCGCGAGCGGCTGGTCGACTGGTACGAGACCTCGCCGCTGTCGCCGCAGGGCCCCTGGCTGGGGGCGCGGCCGTGGCGGATGGCGGCCGGCGTGTGCCTGGGCCTGGCGATGTCGGTCAAGTGGTCCGGGCTGTTCTTCGCGGTCGCCTTCGCCGCCATGTCGGTGATGTGGGACTTCGGCGCGCGCCGCGCCGTCGGGCTCCGCAACCCGTACGGCGGCGCGCTGTCCAAGGACGTGCCCAACGCGCTGGTGGGCTTCGCCGCCGTGCCGTTCGTGTCCTACATGGTGACCTGGGCCGGCTGGTTCTCGACCGCGACCGGCTACGGGCGCAATTGGGACCAGGCCACCTCGTCGGGCAACCCGTTCTTCTTCATCCTCGACTCGGCCCGCTCCTGGATCCAGTACCAGTGGCAGGTCTTCACCTTCCACGAGGGCCTGGAGACGTCCCACCCCTACATGTCCGAGCCGTGGACGTGGCCGCTGCTGCTGCGCCCGGTGGCTTTCCACTACGAGGGCGAGAAGACGGGCTGCGGGGCCTCCTCCTGTTCGGAAGCGGTGCTGGGGGTCGGCACGCCGGTGATCTGGTTCGGCGCGCTGGCCGCGCTGGTGGCGCTGATCGCGTGGTACGTCGCCACCCGCGACTGGCGGGCCGGGGCGGTGCTGCTCGCCTACGCGATGGGCTGGCTGCCGTGGTTCTACTTCGCGTTCTCGAGCAACCGGACGATGTTCCTGTTCTACGCGATCCCCATGGTGCCGTTCATGATCCTGGCGATCACGCTCTGTGCCGGATGGCTGATAGGCCCGGCCACGAGACTGGCCGACGGCAGCATCCCGGCCAGGCGGACGTACGGGGCGGCGGCGGTCGGCGGGTTCGCCTTGCTCGCATTGATCAACTTCTGGTGGTTGCATCCTGTACTGTCGGCCGAGCTGATCCCCTACGCGGAGTGGAAGGTCAGGATGCTCTTCGACAAACGATGGATCTAGTTCAGTCACCGTCCATTACATAGTGATTTCATAGGGTTGTCGCTGTGCTAGACCCAATACGCACGGGATTCGGTCATCGTCAGGGCTGGGGTCCATACGGCAAACTTCGAGGCATGAGTGCACCGGACGTCGCCGCGCTGCTGGCGGAGTTGGAGCGGTCCCACCCGGACCTCGCCGACGAGGCCAGGACCGCGGTCGAGTGGCTGACCGGCGGCGAGCCGCTGGAGACGGTGACGCAGCTCGATGTCTGCGAGTTCCTCTGGTACACCCTGCCCCTCAAGGTGGGGGGTGACCACGAGCGGCTGGCGCGTTCGCTCGGGCGGCTGCTGCAGCTCGGCGGCCTCGAACGGTACGCGGCGCTGTGCACCTCGCAGACCACGACGCGGATCCTGCGCGCGTACGCCCGCGACGGCGAGGACGCCGGCACCCGCGCCTACCACGAGGCGCTGGAGGAGACGGGCGTGCTCCCGCCGGACGTGCCGGAGCTGCAGTGGAGCATGATCATGGGGCCGGAGGAGCTGGGCGCCCACGTGGCCTGCTCGGCGGCCCTGGAGCTCTCCATCCTGGCCGGCGATAGTGTCGACCGGGTGGCGCTGACCCGCCGCTGGCTCACCGAGCCGCGCGCCGACCTGGGCGGCGACAGCTGGCTCCACCGGGTGCAGGGCGAGCGGCTCAACCGCTGGGTGCTGGGCCGCGGCCCGGCCAGGCGGAAGCTGGCCCAGCCCTTCGAGGTGCGGCTGCACGCGCCGGTGACCCCGCAGCCGCTCCCGGCGCTGCACCGGCTGCTGTCGCTGGCCGCGTCCGAGGGCACCCTCCCGCTCCGGCTGGCCCCGTCACCCGAGGCGCTGAGGCTGCGCGAGCTGGCCGAGCACGAGCTGGGCGCGCTGAGCCGCGAAGGCACCCGCCTGACCGTGACCGGCTTCGGACGGCAGCTGCTCTCCGCGCCGGAGCTGATGTGGGACGCGGTGACCAAGCTGCTGCTGGCCGGGGGCGACGAGTTCGAGCTGTCGGCCAGGGAGGCCGCGCTCATGCTGCTGGCCGACGGCGAGCTCCTGTCCCCCGCCCAGCTCCGCGAGCAGGTGGCGGAGGTGGTCGGCGGCGAGGGCTGGCACCCCGCGTCGGGACCGGACGACGTCGCGGCCGCGCTGGCCCGCCTCGTCGACCAACTGGCGGCGCTCGACCTCGCCTTCGCCGACCCCCTGGCGGTGCGGCTCACCCGCGGCGGCCAGTTCGCCGCCCTGGCAGCGCTACGCGCCCACGCGCTACGCCCCAGAAAGTACGTCAACGCCACCTGACTCCAGCTTCCCCCACGCCGCCGGCACCCGCCGGCGGCGCGCTCCACAAGTCGCGCCGCCGAAACCCACCGACGGCACCTGCTTGGAGGCCCGCTCCGCGAGTCGCGCCGCCGAAGCCCACCGTCCGCGCCTGCCTGGAGGCCCGCTCCGCGGCATGTGTACCGACGGCGCGCTTCGCGGACTTCGGAAGGGTGTCTCCTGTCTTTGGCGGTCGCGTGGCGGCGGGTGGGCGTGTTGACTGGGGGCATGTCGACGATCCTGGTGCTGGGCGGCACCGGCAAGACGGGCCGGCGCGTCGCCGCTCGGCTCCGGGCGCGCGGTGCGGAGGTCCGCGCGGCCTCGCGTCGCGGTGAGACCCGCTTCGACTGGTACGACCACGACACGTGGGAACCGGCCCTGTCAGGCGTCTCGGCCGCCTACCTGGTCGACTCGCAGGGGCCTGACGCGGCGGGGCTGCTGGCCGCGTTCGCCGGGGCGGCGGTCGCGCGGGGGGTGCGGCGGCTGGTGCTGCTGTCGTCCCGTGACTGGCCCAAGCTCGGTGACGACCGCCTGCTGGCCTCCGAGCGGGCGGTCAAGGCGTCCGGCGGCGCGTGGACGATCCTGCGGCCGACTTGGTTCGCGCAGAACTTCAGCGAGGACCCGATGCTGCGCGACCCGGTCGACGCCGGGCTGGTCGAGCTGTCCGCCGGCCATGGGCTGGAGCCGTTCGTGCACGCCGACGACATCGCCGACGTGGCGGCCGAGGTGCTGCTGCGCGACGGCCATGCCGGGCGGACCTACGAGCTGTCAGGGCCCCGGCTGCTGTCGTTCGGCGACGCGATCGGCGAGATCGCCGCCGCGACCGGGCGGTCGATCACGTACGTGCCGGTCTCACCGGAGGAGCACGCGGCCCGGCTCGCCGCCCGCGGCTTCGACGCCGACCACATCGCGCTCGTGAACCGGCTGTTCGCGTCGATCGACGCGGGCACCAACGCCCACCTCTCCGACGGCGTGCGGCAGGTCCTCGGCCGCGAGCCACGCGACTTCACCGAGTACGTCGAATCCACCTGGTGATCCGAGCATCACAGCGCCGTCCCCCCGCCTAAGCGGTGGGCCGTGCGTCCGTGAGGGCGTGCTCCGCGGCGACCTGCTCCAGCGTGAGCCCTTCCAGCATCCGGTCCAGGATCCCCCGCAGGAAGTCACACTCCCGTACCGGATGCTCGGCGGGGCAGTCGATCGCGTGGCGCAGAAACTCCTGCGCCGTCCTGGCCCGCTCGATCAGCTCCTCCAGCGCCTCGATCCGCTCGCCGACGGTGGCCCGCCACTGCTCCCCCGGC
Source organism: Nonomuraea sp. NPDC050478 (assembly GCF_044458265.1). Lineage (NCBI taxonomy): Bacteria > Bacillati > Actinomycetota > Actinomycetes > Streptosporangiales > Streptosporangiaceae > Nonomuraea > Nonomuraea sp. NPDC050478. Next base: position 313,685 of record NZ_JBITHT010000008.1, read on the forward strand.
GCCTCCAGCACCGCGCCGGCGGTGTCCAGCGGGATGCCCAGCCGCTGCGCGCTCTGCAGGAACACCAGCCGGCGCAGCTCGTCCCTGCCGTACACGCGCCGCCCCTGCCGGCGTCCCGCCGGCGGCACCAGTCCGCGTTCCTCGTAGTAGCGCAGCGCGGAGGCGTTCATGCCGAGCATCCGGGCCGCCTCACCGATCGGGATGAATTCGTCCATGTTCCCATTTGACTTCAAGTCAGCTTGAACCGCTTTGCTGGGGTGCATGGGAACCACGACATCCTGGGTCACCGGCCGCGAACACGACTCGTCCTTCGCCGCCCCCTCCGGCCTCATGGGCCGCCTGGCCGGCCGCGTCATGCTCTGGACCAACCGCCAGCGGGACCTGCTGCCGCTGCTCGACATCCGGCCGGGCGAGCATGTGCTGGAGGTCGGCTACGGCCCCGGCGCGCTGCTGCGGCTGCTGAGCCGTACGGGAGCCGGACGGGTGGCGGGCGTCGATCCGTCACCCGAGATGCGCGCGCTCGCCGTCCGCAAGGCGCCCGGGACCGAGCCGGGGCTGGGCACCGCCGACCGCACCCACCAGCAGGACGCCGCGTTCGACTGCGTCGTCTCGGTCAACAACGTGGCCATCTGGCCGGAACTGGAGCCGGGACTGCGCGAGCTGCACCGGGTGACGAAGCCGGGCGGCCGCCTGGTGATCGCCTGGCACGGCGGCGACGCCCCGTCGCGGCTCGCCCGGGGGTTGCGCCTGCCGGACAAGGTGCTGGCCACGCTGGAGTCGGCCCTGCGCGAGCGCTTCGACGACGTCACACGGCACGAACTGCCCAGCCTGACGGCTTTCGTCGCCAGGCGGGCTCCCGCGTAACCCTTCAGCGGCGGGCCGCGCCGGCACAAGGCCGTGACGCGGGTCGTGGGCGACCAGGACCGGCCTGGTCAGCGGGCGATGCCGAGGCTGCCCGCAGAGCTTCGCGCCGGCCGCCCGGACCGCGCCCGCGCCGCCGCCAGCACGCAGCACGCGGCCAAGACCGGCCAGGCGTCGACGCCTGCGAGGAACCGCAGACCCTCCACGCCTGCCCACTGGGGGAAGCACCCCTCACGGTCCAGCGCCATGTCCACGCCGAAGGTCACCAGGCCGGTTCCGTACAGGACCAGGAGCGCGCCCGCCACGACCCGCGCGACGACCCGCCCGATCAGCGGCCGGCCCCGCCGCGCGGCCAGCCAGTGCGCCCAGAAGGCCAGCGCGACCGCCGGGAGCCCGCCTAGCCAGAACAGCGGGACCCACTGGATGACCGGCGCCAGGAGGATGGAGAGCTCCTGGCGCGTCTCCCATCCGAAACACGAGCCGAAGCTCCAGGAAGCGAAGACGAGGCTCTCCGGCAGCGTGAACAGGTAGAAGGCTCCCGCACCCGACACCACGAGCGCGGCGAACCACCATAATCGCGATCTTCTCGGCATGCCCCCAGAACCTACCGGCGCGGGACCGTCCCCGCCGGGCTTCTCAGCCGCGCCAGGCGCAGGACCGCCCACAGCAGCACCGCCAGAACGCCCACCAGCAGGTACTCGATGGCGGGGATGCGGACCACCTCGGTCGCCTCGCCGATGCCGCGCACCGCGTACACCGCCACCACCGCCCCGGCGTAACAGGCGGCCAGGATCCAGCGGGTCGTGGCGCCGAGGCCGAGGCCGTGCATCTGGGTGAGGACGAACACGCCCAGGAAGCCGAAGAGGAACATCGGCCACGCCCCGTCGGGGCCGGTGTTCATGAAGGCCACCAGCGTGCCGTGCGCGGCGACCAGGAGCTCCAGGGTGAGGGTCCACCAGCGGTTGGTGTGCGCGCGGGTGAGGAAGAGGCTGCCCTGCAAGAGGATAAGGAACATGTAGAAGAACCCGATAAGGTGGCCGCTCGTCGTCTCCATCGGGTGATACCAGAACGTGTAGACGGCGGCCCAGCTGAACAGATAGCCGTGGTACCGGCGGGCGAAGGACGTGACCTCCGCCGAGATGGGCGCCGGGCGGCCGGCGAACAGGCCGCGGCGGCGGTTCTCCATGAGCAGCACCACGATCAGCAGGAGCACCACCGAGGCCTGCGAGCTGAAGATGGACACGTCCTGCGCCAGCCCGTCGTAGAACACCTGGGTCTGCGCCTGGTGCAGCAGGATGAACCCGAAGTTGACCGCCAGGGCCACGACGTTCACCCGGTGCAGGCCGCCGGTGTAGCGGCGGACCCGGGTCTGCGCGTAGTAGATCAGGCCCCAGAACGCGACCTGGTGGGCGGCGTAGCCGAGCCAGGCCGACAGCCGTGTCCAGACAGTGGGCTCGGGCAGCTTCCAGTAGTACCAGGACGCCCCCTGGTCGGGGAGTAACGCGATGCCGGCCAGCCGCTGCCCGGCCAGCCAGACGAGCCCGGTGAGCGCGGCGCTGGCGACGACGCCCCAGGCCAGCGCGGTGTTCGCGCCCGTCGTCCGTGCTCCCGCGGTCACAGTCCCAACGCCTCCGGCTCGAATCGGTGAACGCCCGCCTCGCGGGGCTCACACGCGCACATGATCTCCAGCACGCTCCACCGTACGCGTCCCGAGAGCGGCCCACAGCGCGACCGCGATGTACAGGGCCTGCTCGGGCACCCGCAGCCACAGCGGCGTGACGTCCTGCCCGGCCAGCGCCGCGTACACGTTGGCGGGCAGGAGCAGCACGAACATCACCGCCAGCCACAGCCCGGCGGCCCGCCGGGTGCGGCTCAGCACCAGCCCGGCCGCGCCGAGGATCTCCAGCACGCCGGTCGCGTACACCATGAAGGCGGGGAACGGCACGAACGGCGGCACCATCGCCACGAGGTCGGCGTGGGTCGTGGTGAAGCCGCTGCCCTCGGGGGCGAAGTGGGCGCTGCCTGTGATGACGAGGAACAGCGCGAGCCCGTGCGCCGCGCTGACCCGCCAGGTCGCGAACCGCCGCACCCCGAACGCGCCCAGCAGCCGGAACACCAGGGTGGCGATCACCAGAACGAGTGACATCTCGAATCCTTTCGATAGCAGCACTATCCAGTTGTTAGATAGTGACACTATCCAGTACGAGCCGTCAAGATGCCGTCCCATGACCATGACCGCCAACGGCCGCCCGGCCTTCGTCGTCAACGTCGAGGTGTTCCTGCGCCGCGACGGCCGCTGGCTGCTCATCAGGCGCGGCGACGGCGAGTCGCACGCCCCCGGCACGCTCGCCGGCGTGGGCGGCAAGGCCGAGCCGGACGGCGCCGGTCAGCGGGTGCTGGAGGAGACCGCCCGCCGCGAGGTCGCCGAGGAGATCGGCGTCGACCTGACCGGCGTTCCCCTCACCTACGCCTCCAGCGGGTTCTTCGTCACCGACGACGGCGACCCGGTGGTCAACGTGGTGTTCGCGGCCCCGATGCCGCCGCGCGCCGAACCGGTCGCGGCCGCGCCCGCCGAGGTGGCCGGGTTCGTCTGGCTGACGACGGCGGAGGCGGAGGCCGACCCCGCCTGCCCGCCCTGGGTGCTGAGCAGCCTGCGCGACGCCGCGGCGGCCTGACGCCCCTCAGCCGGCCGGGCGGAGCAGCGCCCAGCTCCGCTCGTCGCCCCAGACCGAGGCCGGATCCACGTACGGGCGCAGCAGCGCGACAAGCTCGGGGTCGCCGCGCCCGCCCAGCTCGTCCTCCGCGATCCGCCTGGCCACCCCGGCCAGGAAGTCGGCGACCTGCACCCGGGGCTCGTGGAAGGAGTCGGCCAGCCGCAGCCCGGCCAGATCCACCACCCGCTTCAGGTGCGCGACGCGCTCCTCGGTCAGGCCGTTGTGCTCGTCGTGCAGGATCGACACCGGCCGCCGGTCGCGTCCCCAGTGCACGACCGCCCGCATGATGGCCGGGATGAGCGGGTCCAGCGCCGGCATCTCGCCCGGCCGTTCCAGGAAGTCCTCCAGCGGCTGCCTGGAACGGTCGAGCAGGCGCATGATCTCCCCCACCCGCCCGCCGACCCCGGCGAGCTCCTCGACGGTGAGGAAGAACCGCTCGGCGGGGGCCCGCCGGCGCATCACGTCGTTGAACGACTCCAGGAACGCGGTGAACCGCTCCGGGCCGAGGCTGACCGGCCCCTCACGGTAGAGGTCCGCGGCGAGCGCCCGGTCCCCGCCTGCGCCTGTGTACGCCACGTCCCCGGCGATGAGGTCGGCGATCTTCCGTACCGCGAAGTAGGCCTTGTCGGCCAGGAACACCCGCGCCCGGCCGTAGATGGGCCCCGAGGGGGCGAGCAGCCAGACCAGCACCGCCCGGTGCTTGCCGCGGAGCAGGTGGTTGGCCTTGTACTCGGTGGCGGGGGAACGGATGCGGGCGCGGGTCTCGCGGACGCACTCCGCGGCGGCCTCGGCGCCCAGAAGCACGGCGGCGTGCGCGAAGACGGCGGTGTTGCCGCCGACGAGCTTCTCCCCTTCCGAGCCGGACTCGTCGCAGGCGATCTCAAGAGGCCACAGCTCAGGAACCTACGCCTGCCCTCCGCCGATCGCCAGACGTTTTCGACCGGCCCCGCTGATCGTGCCCATTCTCGGACGGCTGCGGCAGCGAAGAGGACATGGTGGCGAGGGCCTGGCCCGGCACCCCATCCTCGACGCCCGCCCGCCGTCGGTGAACAACGGCGGCGGTTGCTACGACTAGATCCGGTTGAGGAAGGCCAGCACCCGCTCCATCATCAGCCTGGCCGCCGGCTCGTCGTAGGAAGGCAGGCTGCCGTCGGCGAACAGGTGGTCCTTGCCTTCGTAGAGGAACAGCTCCGCGCCCGGAGTCGACTCCACGAGGGCGCGAGCCGCCTCCACATCGCCCTCGCCGGCGAAGAACGGGTCGCCCTCCATGCCGTGGACCTGCACCGGCACGCCCTCCGGCCAGGACTCGCCGAACTCCGTGACCGGCACGCACGAGTGGAACAGCAGCGCGCCCTTCGCCCCCGCCCGCGTCTGGGCCAGCTGCTGCGCCGGCAGCACCCCGAGGGAGAACCCGGCGTAGACCAGCTCGCCCGGCAGCCATGCGGCGAAGGACCCCCCGCGCTCGATGATCGTCTCGAACCCGGTCTCCTGCGCGTAACCGCCGCCCTCGTCGAGCGACTCGAAGACGCGCCCCTCGTACAGGTCGGGCACGTGCACCGTGTGGCCCGCCCGCCTGAGCTCCTCCGCGAACTCCCGCACCCCGGACGTCAGCCCCTGGGCGTGATGGAACAACAGCACCTCGGCCATGTCTCTCCCTTCGCCGCGCTCAGCATGCCCCACGCCGCCGACAGTTTCCGTAGTCAGCCGGGCGCGCGGAAGGTCCGCCGGTAGGTGTCGGGCGAGACGCCGACGGCGCGGGTGAAGTGCCTGCGCAGGGTCGCCGCCGTGCCCATCCCGGTGCGGGCCGCGATCTGCTCCACGCCGGCGTCGGTGGTCTCCAGCAGCTCCTGTGCCCGGTGCACCCGCTGGGCGTGCAGCCAGTGCAGCGGGGTGACGCCGAGGGCGCGGTGGAAGTGGCGGGCGAGGTTGCGGGTGCTCATCCCGGCGCGGCGGGCCAGGTCGCGTACGGTCAGCGGTTCGTGCAAGTGGGCCTGCGCCCACTGGAGGACGTCGGCGAGCCCGTACTGGCCGGCCTGGTCCGGCACCGGCGCGGTCACGTACTGCGCCTGCCCGCCGGCCCGGTGCGGCGGCACGACCAGGCGGCGGGCCAGCGCGTTCGCCACCGCCGCGCCGTGGTCCTTCCTGACGACGTGCAGGCACAGGTCGAGCCCCGCCCCCTTGCCCGCCGAGGTCAGGACGGTCCCTTCGTCGATGTAGAGGACGTCGGGATCGACCCGTACGCGGGGATAACGGGTGGCGAGCAGCGCGGCGTGCATCCAATGGGTGGTCGCCCGCCGCCCGTCCAGGATCCCGGCCTCGGCGAGCACGAACGCCCCGGTGCACAGCGACACGATCCGGGCCCCGCGCTCGTGGGCGGCCCGGACGGCGTCCACCGCGTCACCCGGCGGCGGCCCGATCTCCACGTCGCAGGAGGACACCACCACCGTGTCGGCGTCCACCACCGCGTCCAGGCTGTGCGGGGTGTCCACCCGCAGCCAGTCGCCCACCCGGCCCCGGCTCGGGCCGCACACGCGGAAGTCGTACCACGGGTCGGCCAGGTCGGACCGGTCGATCCCGAACACCTCGACGGCCGCGGCGGCCTCGAACAGCATGGCGCCGTCGTACAGGGCGAGCGCCACGGAGTGCATGTCCGGAATTGTACGCATACCGCCATTACGGCCGGGCCGGCCCGCGGGGCACGGCCCGGTTCGCGGTCAGTCGGTGCCGAACTCCATCGCGGCGCGGTCGAGCAGCTCGTCGTCGTCCGCGACGTCGCCGCGTGAGGCGATGGCCTCGGCGCCGCCCTCCGGCATGTCGCCGATGAGCTCGGTCGGGGCCGCCGGCGGGGCCTCGATGAGCGCGGAGTGGCTGGTGCCGACCATGCCCATGCTGGCGTACTGCTCCAGCTTGGTGCGCGAGTCGGCGATGTCCAGGTTGCGCATGGTGAGCTGGCCGATCCGGTCGACCGGGCCGAACGCCGAGTCCTCCGTACGCTCCATCGACAGCTTGTCCGGGTGATAGCTGAAGGCCGGGCCCGAGGTGTCGAGGATCGAGTAGTCCTCGCCGCGCCGCAGCCGCAGCGTGACCTCGCCGGTGATCGCCGTGCCGACCCAGCGCTGCAGCGACTCGCGGAGCATCAGCGCCTGCGGGTCGAGCCAGCGGCCCTCGTACATCAGCCGGCCGAGCCGCCGTCCCTCGTTGTGGTAGTACGCCAGCGTGTCCTCGTTGTGAATCGCGTTGACCAGCCGCTCGTACGCGGCGTGGAGCAACGCCATGCCGGGCGCTTCGTAGATGCCACGGCTCTTGGCCTCGATGATCCGGTTCTCGATCTGGTCGGACATGCCCAGGCCGTGCCGGCCGCCGATGGCGTTGGCCTCCATCACCAGGTCGACCGGGGTGGCGAACTCCTTGCCGTTGATCGACACCGGGCGGCCCTGCTCGAAGGCGATGGTCACGTCCTCGGCCGGGATCTCCACCCCGAGGTCCCAGAACCGCACGCCCATGATCGGCTCAACGGTCTCGATGCCGGCGTCGAGGTGCTCCAGCGTCTTGGCCTCGTGGGTGGCACCCCAGATGTTGGCGTCCGTGGAGTACGCCTTCTCGGTGCTGTCACGGTAGGGCAGGTCGTGGGCGAGCAGCCACTCCGACATCTCCTTGCGGCCGCCGAGCTCGGTCACGAAGTCGGCGTCGAGCCAGGGCTTGTAGACCCGCAGGTGCGGGTTGGCGAGGAGACCGTAGCGGTAGAACCGCTCGATGTCGTTGCCCTTGAACGTCGATCCGTCGCCCCAGATCTGCACGTCGTCCTCGAGCATCGCCCGCACCAGGAGGGTCCCCGTGACGGCGCGGCCGAGCGGCGTGGTGTTGAAGTAGGCCCGCCCGCCGGAGCGGATGTGGAACGCGCCGCAGGCGAGCGCGGCCAGCCCCTCTTCCACCAGCACCGCGCGGCAGTCGACCAGCCGGGCGACCTCGGCGCCGTACGCCACCGCACGGCCGGGCACCGAGGCGATGTCGGGCTCGTCGTACTGGCCGATGTCGGCCGTGTAGGCGCAGGGGACAGCGCCCTTGTCGCGCATCCACGCGACGGCGACGGAGGTGTCGAGACCACCCGAGAAGGCGATGCCGACACGCTCGCCGATGGGCAGAGAGGTGAGAACCTTGGACATAAGAGAAGAGTATGCATTGTGGCGTATGGTTATGCAAAGCCCCCCTCCTGAAGAGCCCTTTCATCCGCCTCGGGCAGCGGCTTACAGGACCTTCCATTCGAGTTCGCCGTCGACCACCTCGGGCTTCCACCAGCCGATGGAACCGCCGCTCTCCAGGGCGTCGGCGGTGGTTCTCAGCAGGGCGTGGTACGAGCGGATCCGGGTCCCGCCCGGCTCGAAGCTCATGGTGCCCTCGTGGTCGGTGTAGCCGATGTCACGCCGCGCCGAGTCGACCACCAGGTGGTCGCCCGAGCCGTTGGCGCCGACGGGGATCATCCGCCCGTCCCACCAGTCGTCGCGCGGCCCGGCCCGGTCCACGCTGTCGATCTCGCAGAGCATCCGCCAGGTGTCGCGGATCTCACGGACGCCCATGTTCCCGTTGCCCAGGAAGCCGAACCCCCAGGTGTCCCGGACCGGCACGACCCCGTTGTGGCGCAGCAGCGAGGCCTTCAGGTCGTCGGGGAACCGCAGGCCCATCTGCGCCTCCGCCACCGCGATGGTCCTGGCCTTCGCGGGCTTGCCCAGCGTGCGGTAGCTCCTGGGGGCGTTGGCCTTCAGCCAGGTCTCGATCCGCCGCCACTGCCGGTTCACGGCCCGGGTCACCTTCGGGTCGGGCCTCCGCACGCGCGGGGTGGCGCTCCCGGGCCCGCAGTCCGCGTCGGCCGGCTCCTCCACGTACGCCTCGCGGACCTCCGTGTACCGCGCGGCGTCCTCCGGCACCTGGGCGTACGGGGACATCACGACGGTCTCCGCGACCACGCCCGTGTCCTCCTTGGAGAAGACCGCGGACTCCATCAGGTAAGTGCCGGCGGCCAGCACGGCGAGCGCGAGCCCGGCGACGCCCCACCGGGTCAGGTTCCGCCGGGTGGGCGCGTCGAGCGGCGGTCCGGGCTCGCGCGGCTCCAGGAACTTGGCGACCGCGGGGCGGTCGAAGAAGGAGGGCCTGTGGACGTAACGCCGGAGATCCTCGGCGGTGGGCGTGCCGAGGATCGGCACGGGCGGCCACTGCGCCACGGGCGGCGGAGCCGGGGGCGGGTCCGGGACGACTGCCTTCGGGCGGCGGGAACGGACGACCGCCACGATCACCACCGCCGCGACGGCAGCGGACAGCGCAAGCCATACCCCACGAGATGTGATCAATCGCCGCACGTCCGGCAGGGTATCCGGAAACAGCCCTGATCGTGATCGAAAGCGTTCTGTCGGGGCCGACTGCGATACTTCGCGCATGCGCGAACCTCCCTGCGCGGACACCCCGTTCAGCCTCCAGCCCGGCCCGGAGCCGTGGCAGACCTCCTGGATCGCCCGCGGCGAGCTCCGCGACCAGCGGTTCGAGCCACCCGCCGGGGTCACCGAGGTGACCTTCGACCGGGCGCGGCTGACGAACGTCGACTTCTCCGGCACGCGGTTCTCGGAGTTCCGCGTCCACGGGAGCGAGTTCGAAGGCTGCGACTTCACCGGCGCGGCCTTCGACCAGCTGTCCCTGGGCGACACGTGCCTGCGGGGACCGTGGGACGGCGCCCGCTGGCCGCGGTCGGTCTTCCGCGGCTGCGTGTTCCGCCGCACCCGCTTCGCGCCGCACACCTTCTTCGGCAACGTCCGGTTCGAGAAGTGCCTGTTCGACCGGTCCCGGCTGCGAGACCAGACATCCACGTTCGAGGCCGAGTTCGTCGACTGCGTCTTCCTCGGCCGCGTACGGGAGGTCAACTTCTGGGGCCGCCCGCACGACGACGACCGGGCCGCGCTGGGCCGTGACCGCAACGACTTCACCGGCAACGACTTCACCGGGGCCGAGCTCGACGGCGTCGCCTTCCACCACATCGACCTCCGGGCCCAGCTCCTGCCTGGGCCGCCCCGCTACGCCCTCCTCGACCGGGTCAGCGAGCGGGTGGAGGCGGTGCTGCCCCTGGTGGAGCGCCTGCCGGAGGAGCGCCACCGCGAGGAGGCCGACTTCAGCCTGGAGTTCCTCGCCGACCATGCCCTGGAGCGCAACGACGACCAGGCGCTGGTGAGCGCTCTCGACATGGGCAGGAGACTGCCGCCCGCCCTCCGCGAGGAGTTGTTCGAGGCGCTCAGGCGCACGTCCAGCGATACATCCCCTGGTCGAGCCGGGCCGCCTCGCGGGCCAGGTCCCGCAGGGCCGTGACGCGCTCGCGCTCGTACTCGTCGAGGAGCTCCTCCTCGGCGTACTCGCGCAGCCGCGCGTCGTCCACCGCGGCGAGGGCGGCGACGGTCTCGGCCGTCATCCGCTCCAGGCCGGCCGACTCGCCGTCGTCCGCCAGGACCTCGCTGTCGCCGAACTCGCTGAGGTCGCGTCCGCTCAGTTCGGCGGCGAGCGTGTCGAGCTCGTCGAGCCATCCCTTGCAGTCGACGTACGGCAGCTTCGCGCCCGCCGGCCCGCCGTCGAGGGCCAGCCGGGCGGACTGGTCGGAAGCCGCGGTGAAGTAGTCGACGAGCACACCCATGCGGGCGAATCTACTGCACCCGGACAGAGGCCCGTCCGGGCAGCCGGACGGGCCTCGCGGGGTCAGGTGCCGTCGATGAGGCGGATCGCGATGTCCGGGCTGAACTGCCCGGCCGGGGTGCCCGGGGCGATGCCGCAGTTGCCGTCGGAGTCACCGGGGATCTTCACCCACAGCAGCATCTCCGTCCCGCCGTCACCGCCGAGCTGGGCGGGGGTGCCGAGCTGGCGGCCGGCGGGGTTGCACCACTCGCCGTTGGAGCCCTTGCCGTTGCGGCTGGTGTCGATCACCCACTTCGCGCCGCCGCCGAGAGCGGTGTTGACCGCGGACGCGTAGGTGGCCGACTGGCCGGTCGGGTAGTAGTTGGAGACGTTCACGGCGAAGCCTCGGATGTTGCCGACGCCCGCGTCCCCCAGCCGCGCCGCCATCGTCGCGGCCGGCACCCAACCGGCGTTGCCGGCGTCGAGGTAGGCCCAGGTGTTGGGGGCCCGGTCGCGGAACTGCTCGGTCGCGTACGTCAGCATGCGGTTGCGCGCCTGGATCGCGGCGGCGTCCATGCAGGCGAAGTCGCCGAGGGAGTCGGGCTCGATGACGACGACCGCCGGCCGGTCGCCGATGCCGGACGCGAACGCGGAGATCCACGCCCGGTACTCGGCCTCGCTGCCGGCCCCGCCGCCGGAGTGCCCGCCGCACGCGTCGCGGCCCGGGATGTTGTACGCGACCAGGACGGGGAGCTTGTCGGCCGAGTCGGCGGCGGACACGTACGCCGAGACGGAGGCGCCGACGTCACCGCTCCAGCCGCCGACCCAGCGGGCCATCGGCTTGGACGCGATGGACGACTGGATGCGCGCCGCCCGGGAGTCGCCCGGGTTGTTCCGCACCCAGGTCGCCGGGTTGGAGTTCGGGTCGACGTAGAAGCCGTTCGTCATGCCGACCGGGCCCGAGGCGCCCTGCTCGGTCAGCGACACGTTGTCCAGGAAGAAGCTGAAACCGGCGCCGCCGCCGAGCTGGAACGACACCTGCCCGGCCGGCGTGCCGAGGCCCGAGGTGAAGGGGAAGCTGAAGCGCTTGCTCGTGGTGGTGAGCGAGATCGCCTTGGTCAGCGTGTTGGTGTACGGGGCGTCCGCGAGCTGCACGGTGGTGACCGCGCTGACCGGGGCCGAGGCCGAGGCGTCGAACGAGAGAGTGTACGACTTGCCCTGGGTCAGGGGGATGGCGTTCTGGGCCACCATCGCGTCCCACGGGTTGGCGGTGCCGCCGGTCACGTTGACGCGCAGCCGGCCGGACTCCACGGTCATCGAGGTGTTCGCCGAGTTCCACCAGGGTGCGGTGCCGGCGGCGAACGTGCCGTTGACCACGAGCTGGGGCGCCGCGGTGGCGGGCGCCGCTGATAACGCGATGACGGCCGAGGCCGCGACCGCCATCGAACGGGTTAACAGTCGCACGTAGTACTTCCCTTCTGGGATTCCACGATCACACGATGATCCAGAATCACAGAGATCAGCAAATTTCGTGACAACTTGTGAAAAGTACCTACGTGCGGCGATCAGCGCCCGAGCGCGTCGAGCAGCTCGCGCTCGCGCCCGGCGCTCAGGCCGGCCCGCCTGACCCGCTCCAGCCCCTGCTCGCGCTCCCACAGCAGGGTGTCGGCCAGCAGTTCGGCCCGGGGCCGATGACGCAGCCCGGCGGCGACAGCCGCGGACCCGTCGCGGGCCGACCACCCTTCCCAGCCCGGCTCGACGAGCCACATCGGCAGCGACTCGTCGCCCATGTACTCGGTCACGCCGTTCTCCAGCAGCCATGCCGGGGCGGCGGTGACCACCGGCCCGGTGTGCCCGGCGGCGGCGCGGGCGAGCTCGATCCACTCCCCGAACGGCACGACCGGGCCGACCGCGTTGAAGGTGCCGGCGGTTCCCTTCTCCGCCGCGTCCAGCAACCAGGCCACGAGGTCCCGTACGTCCACCACCTGCGTGGGTATGTCCGGCGTGTCGGGAACCAGCACCGGCCCTCGCGGGTCACGGGCGGCCCGGGCCACCCAGTAGCCGGAGCGCCCGCTGTGGTCACCCGGCCCGCCGATGAGCCCGGCGCGCGCGACGAGGAGCCGGTCGCCCACCGCGTCCGCGGACGCCTGCTCGCAGGCCGCCTTCGCCTCCCCGTACAGCTCCCGGCCGACCTCGCGCCGGTCGGTCGGCGGCAGGAGCGGCGCGGACTCGTCGGCGCCCGGCGTCGCATGGGAGGCGTAGACGTTGCCGGAGGAGACGTAGGTCCAGTGGCGGGCCCGGCCGCCCAGCGCGCCGAGCGCCTCACACACGAACCCCGGCTGCCAGGACACCTCGAAGACCGCGTCCCACGTACGGTCCGGCAACGCGTCGTACGCGGCGGGATCGCGCCGGTCGGCGGCCACCAGCGTCGCGCCCGCCGCGACCTCCCCGCTCTCGCCGCGCGCCAGGCACGTCACCCGATGACCGCGCTCCATCGCCAGCCGCGACAGCTCCCTGCCCACCCACGCCGTGCCACCCAGCACCAAGACATCCATCCCGACACCCAAGCAGCCCGACCGGCCGGAGATCCAGCCTGATTCACTCACAGCGGAGCAGCCGGAGTTGCCCGATCTCCGCGACGTTCTTCATCAGCTCGGCGTTCACCCAGCCGATCATGTGCGCGACCGTGTGGCCGGTGTCATCGGGCCACGGGAAGGGAGCGGTGGCGTCCAGGTCGGCGTCGGTGAGCCGGTCCAGGGCGGTCAGCCACTCCTGACGGAGGTCGCGCAGCCAGGCGACGGCCGCATCGCCGTCTCCCGGCCAGGCGATCTCCGCCCGCTCGCGAGGCTCCCGCCCCTGGACGTGATCCAGGGTCACGCTCCACCACCAGCCGATGTGCCAGCTCACCCAGGCGATCGTGGGAACGGGCACCGGCTCGGGCTCGGCGTCCTCCCAGTCCGGCGCCCATGTCCCGTCGGCGGTCCGGCGCACCGTCCAGCAGTTGGACGTGGGCTCCCACAGGAAGTCCTCGGGCTTGAGCCGCTCCAGGTGGTAGTCGAACAAGGACCAGACCAGGTCGAACTGCCAGCGCAGCAGATCACGTCGCATCGTCGTTTCCCCTCATGTGTCGGCGAAGACCATAACGCTCCCCAAACTTGGAGCGCACTCCAATTTCCTCGTAGACTCCACGCATGGGTACGGAAGGACTGCGGGAGCGCAAGAAGCGGCAGACCCGGCAGCGCATCTCCGACACGGCCCTCGAGCTCTTCGTGGAGCGCGGTTTCGAGCAGGTGACGATCTCCGAGGTCGCGGCGGCGGCCGAGGTGTCGGTCAACACGGTCTACAACTACTTCGACACCAAGGAGGACCTCGTCCTGCCGCCTGACGAGGCCTCCCCGCGACGGCTGGCCGAGATCGTCCGGCAGCGCCGGCCGGGCGAGTCGGCGGCCGGCGCGGTGCTGGCCCGCCTCCGGGAGGAGGTGCGCGACCGGGAACGCCGGGTCGGCCTCACCGCCGGGTTCGGCCGCGTGCTGGAGATGATGCGTGCCGCGCCCACGCTGACCGCCCGCCTGGAGGACCTCGGCCGCCAGATGACGGACGCCCTGGCGATCGTGCTGGCCGAGGAGACCGGGACCCGCCAGGACGACCCACTCCCCCGCACGGTCGCCTGGCACATCGGCTCCCTGCACGCCCTGGTCATGACCGAGATCGGCAGGCGGACGTCGGCGGGCGAGCGTCCCGACGTGATCGCCGACGCCGTGCTGGAGCTGCTGGACGTCATCGAGAGCCTGCTCGGCGACCGGATCCTGCGCTATGCCGTACGAGAGGAGCCAAGCTGTCCAGAGTGACGATCAGAGGCGAGTTCGAAGACCTCGACGCCGCCCGGCTCCGCCACAAGGGCCGCGTCCAACGCCGGTGAGGTTCGCCGAGGCGCTGGTCCCCGGCCGTGAACGACGGCTGTCAGAGGTGCCGTTCCAGGGCGTGGCGGTGTTCCGTGACCCATCGCCGGGCGTCGCGCACCGTACGGACGACGCCCTCGTCCCTCAGGCGCGTCATCGCCGGATCACCGGCGGCCGCACCGGCGGCGATCCCGCGCCGGCAGCGGTCCTGCCACCACAGGATCGTCTCGACGAGCCGCTCCCGGCCGTCCAGACCGTAGACGTCGCAGACCAGCCGCAGCGACCGTCCCGCCTCGCCCACGTCCGCGATCTCCGGCCCCAGGTTCACGTACTGCCAGCACACGTGCGCGACGTCATGGATGCGCGCGCCCGGCGCGGCGATGTCCCAGTCGATGAAGGCCACCGCCCGCGGGCCGCCGTCGCGCTCCCGGTACACGGTGTTCTTCGGCGACAGGTCGTTGTGACAGACCACTTCCCCGCCCTCGGCGAGCGGGGTTCCCGCCGTCAGGTCGTGGAACTCCCGTACGAGCTCCACGACGGAGACCAGGCCGGCCTCCGAGGCCACCCGCAGGCGCTGATCCGGCTGCCAGGCGACGAGTCCGGGCAGGTAGCCCAGCATCTCCCGGCCCTGCCCGTCCGTCCCCAGGAACCGGGGCGCCCCCGCCCACCCCCGCCGCTCGAACAGCTCAAGCAGCTCATGCACGAAGTCGCTCCGGGGCGTCAGGGCCCGGCGCACGGTGTCACCGACCCGGACGACCTCGTTGACGAACCCTCCCGGCAACCGCTCTTCCCGCACATGTCCCCCTGACGTATATGACTTCAGGCGCTTCGGACCGGGCCCGCGAGGCGTGGACCGACATCGGGGAACGAGCCGTCGCCGAACAAGATCCGCGCCGCCAGCGTACGCCCGGCACGGCCGCGCAGCGCGGTCACCGCCGCCTCGGCCGCGGCCGGGGACCGGATGCCGGCGAACACCCGGCGCAGCAGCAACCGGCCCCGGAACCGGGCACGCAACGCGCCTCCGTCGTACCGGCTCAGCACGCGGGCGTCCCCCGTACGCAGGTAGTCGGCGGCGACCGCCGCGGCCAGCTCGGACATGCGCAAACAGGGGTCCAGCCCACCGGCCGTCAGCGGCGACACCGCGCCCGCGGCGTCCCCGACGAGCAGCCCCGCCGGGCACGCCAGCCGCCGCAGCACGCCGCCCACCGGGATCGGCCCGCCCCGGCGCTCGACCGGCCCGGTCGGCGCCGAGCGGCCGGGCGCGTCCTCGGCGAAGGCGTCCAGCAGGTGCCGGATCCCGGTACGCATCGCGCCCGGATACCCCGCGACCCCGACATGCGCATGCCATCCGTCGTCGATCACCCAGCCCAGATATCCGGGGGCGACCCGCGGATCCAGCACGCAGTGGAAGGCCGGGGCGGTCGCGCCCGGCGCGATCGGATAGACGATCTCGGCGCCGACGAGCAGGCGGCGGTTCACGTCGAGCCCCAGATCACGGGCCACCCGCGACCGGGCCCCGTCGGCGCCGACGACGAACCGGGCCGTCAGCGGCTCCGCGCCGACGAACCGCACCAGCCCCGCCGACATGCCGTCATACCGTACGCCCAGCAGCACCCGGGCCCCCGCCGACTCCGCCGCGCGCCGCGCGTGCTCGTAGACGGCCGCCATGTCGGCCACCCGGTACTCGTCCCGGTCACTGGTGAGCCGGACCGGCGACCGCCGCGACGGCGGATACAGCAGCACGTCCCTGATGCCGGGCCCGAGCAGCCGGTCCGGCAGGTCGAAGTCGTCGAGGGTGCGCCGTACGAAGATCCCCGTCGTGCGGATCCCGGCCGACAGCGACCTGCGGCGGTCGGCCACCATCACGTCCAGGCCCCGCCGCGCGAGCAGGCGAGCCGTGTGCAGGCCGGCCAGGCCCGCGCCCACGACGAGTACGTCCACTGTCTGCATATCCTGCGACGTTAGGCGCGACACCCCGCCCATCCGGCCGTTTGCACGCTATCCGCCCGATACCTCCACAACGCCGCCACATGGACGGGTCACTTGACCACGCGTCCCGTGATCTTCTGCCCGTCCAAGGGGGCGGCCAGGCAGTACACGGTCCTGGTGCGGGGCCAGTCCTCCTGAGCGGGCCAAAGCCCCCATAGGCCCATTTCATCCCTTTTCGAGTCTTCGATGCGCATTCTCGGAAGGCATCCGTCTTCCATGAGCCGCGTCATCTCCGCCCCCGGATACGGCCCTTCCGGGAGGACGTACGTGGTGGCGAACTCGGCCGAGTGCGGCACATCGCAGGGAACGGCGAAGAGGGTGACAGCTCCAGATCAGCTTGCGCCAGGTTCACCGGGCCGAGGCACGGAGGGCCGCCGCGATCCAGGCGAAGAGCGCGGGGCCGTCGTCGCCGGTGTCGGGCGGGGTCCCGTTGATCACGGCCACCAGGGACAGGTATCTGCCGTGGGTGGCGTCGTACCGGGCGTTCTCTTCCGCATCCGAGCGCTGGATCTGCTCGACCATGAGGAAGGCCGTGGCCAGCCGCTCACGTGACTCGGCCGTGGAGCGCCCGCCGGCGAGGGCCCCGGCGGTCGCGTCCGCCATGCCGACGACCAGTTCCCGCGACCGCGGGGAGTCGGCCGGCAGCCCCGAACGATACGCCTCCAAGACCTCCTTGCCGATCTCCATCCCCTCCTGGTGGATGAAGTCCCACACCGGCGCGTCGGCCAGCCGCCGTCCCGGGAACGTGTCGTAGGTGTCCTGGAGCCAGGAGCGGACCGCCCCGCGGAACTCCTCGCCCCGCACCAGGTCGGCCAGCTCGATCCAGGCTTCGAGCTGGGCGGCCGTGGGGTCCTCCGGCAGGCGCGGACGCATCGTGCGCAGCCGCTCGACGAAGCCGGGAGGCACGTCCAGGTTCTCGCCGACCTCGTTCCAGAAGTCGTCGACCAGCCGCTCGCGTTCCTCGTCGGGCATCGAGACGAGCTTGTGCATCAGGGCGACCTTGGCGGCCGTGCCGCCTTGCTTGACCAGGGTCCTCAGCACGGCCCGCCTGGCCCGGAGGTCACGCTCCTGACGCTCGACGAGCTCCAGGTGCGTCGCGAGGAGATCGTGCAGCGACGTCTCGCCGCCGAGCAGCCGGCGGATGTCGTCCAGCCCCGCGTCCAGGTCCCGAAGGGTACGGATGAGCTCCAGCCGGGCGATGGCCCGGACGTCGTACAGTCGGTAACCCGCCTCGGTCACGTGGGTGGGCGCGATGACCCCGGCGTCGGAGTAGTAGCGGATGGCGCTGACGCTCAGACCGGTCCGGCGCGCCACGTCCCCGATGGGGTACGTCTCGTTGTCGTCCATGCCCGTCACTATGGAGTCTCAAGCGGCCTGAGACTCAAGCCCCGCTCCCGCACCGTCGCGCCCCCACCACAGGAGGAAACTTGGTGACCAGCCACGACGCCCAGACCTGGGACCCCTTCGGCACGCTGCGCCGCGCACTGTGGATCGGCGGCGGCCAATGGGCCGGCAAGTCGACCGTCGCACGGCTCCTGGCCGTCCAGTACGGCGTCACCGTCTACCACTACGACTACCACGACGCCCGCGGCCACAACGACCGCCGGATCGCCCGCCGCGTCGGCCGCGGCGAGCCGGTCACCGGTCCCGA
Source organism: Nonomuraea sp. NPDC050478 (assembly GCF_044458265.1). Classification (NCBI taxonomy): domain Bacteria; kingdom Bacillati; phylum Actinomycetota; class Actinomycetes; order Streptosporangiales; family Streptosporangiaceae; genus Nonomuraea; species Nonomuraea sp. NPDC050478. Next base: position 331,441 of record NZ_JBITHT010000008.1, read on the forward strand.
CCCGGACCGGATGTGGGTCCACACCACTCCGGAGAAGATGGCCGCCGAGACGCTGGCCGGCTTCCCCGACCGGTTCGAGTGGGCCCTGGACGATCTCCGCGCGCTCGTCTCGGGTCACCCGATCATCGCCGAAGGCTGGGGGCTCCGCCCCGAACTCGTCGCGCCCGTCATCGACTCACCGCGCCGGATGGTCGTCATCGTGCCCACCCCGGAGTTCCGCCTGCGCCAGGTCCAGGAGCTCCCCCGGGCCGCCTCGCTCGGGCACCGCGTCAGCGACCCGGCCCGGGCGCAGGCCAACCGCCTCACCCGTGATCGCCTCGTCGCGGAGGACGCCGTCCGCACCGCCCAGCGGATCGGCATCCGTGTGATCGAGGTCGACGGCTCCCGCGACGCCGCCGCGATCGCCGAGCTCGTCGCCGACCACTTCAGCCCCTACCTTCCACAGAAGGTCTGAAAGACGGTCACCGGCCCCATTTCTCCGGCTCCCGTCGTCCGTACTCGACCAGGAGCTCCAGGGCCCGCCGCTGCCCTGGGCTCATCCGCGCTGACCCTGGTGCCCGAGGGCGACGAGGTCGTGGTCGGCGACCCCGAGACCGGCACGTTCGTGACCGTGCCCGCGGTGCGGGGTGGTGATCTCCGCGCTGCGGCGCGGCGCGACGACGGGCGAGGCCGCCGCCGAGGCCGAGGCGTTCGCCGGTGAGCCGGTCGACGTGCCGGCGTTCGTCGAGGTCCTCACCGAGCTCGGCTTCGTCGACGACCGCACCGGCGAGGAGCGCGAAGCCGTACGCACCGCGCCCATCCAGTTCCGCCGCTGGATGGGCGGCGTGAGCCAGAGGCCGGCCCGCCCGTTCTTCGGCCCGGTGGCCTGGACCGTCTACGCCGCCTGCGCCCTGTTCTCCGCCGGCGTCTTCGTCCTCTCGCCCTCGCTGTTCCCCCAGCCGGCACGGGACGCGTTCCCGCTCGGCGACATCGGCCTGAGCGCGCTCCTCCTCGCGCCCTTCGCCCTGGTCTCGACGGCCCTGCACGAGTGCGGGCACTGGCCGCCCGCGCGCTTCCCGTCATCGTGACCGTGGTCCAGTGGACCGCCGCCGCCCTGGCCGTCAAGGAGTACGCCCGCCGGTTCCGCCTCCGGCGACAGACTTGACTCCGTATCGTTTTTCAATACTATCGAATCTCGATAATATCGAGCAACGATGTGGAGCCGTACCGTGCCCCTCAACAGATCCAACCCTCTGAAGTGGACGGCGATCGTCGTCCGCGTCTTCTTGGTGCTGTTCGCCGCGACGATGGCCTACGAGGTCGGGCTCGCGGCCTTGACCGGCGGAGAGAACGCGTGGGGCTCCCGCGGCACCCGGAGCCTGGTGTGCGTGTCATCACCGCACATCGGCGACGTGGAGGGCAACGTCGCCGAGGACCCCCAACGCCGGAAGGCCGTGCGGGCGAGCGGCGCCCTCGACGCCGACCCCTACCCCGTGGAGAAGGGAGTCGAGTTCTTCTACGAGCTGCCCCGGATCTGCAAGGACGACTCCAGCCTCGGCACGCAGCTGCTGTACCAGACGTCGCGGTTCGCCACCGAGCTCGTCCTGCTCGTCTCCATCGTCCTTCTCGACCGGCTGATCAGAGGCGTACGGCGGGAGAACGGTTTCGATAAGGTGGTCGTCCGCAGGCTGTGGTTCCTCGGCGTGTTCCTCATGGCCGGCACAGTCGCGGCGTCGCTCTACACGACTCTCGTCGAGACCGGCCTGGCCGTGTCGATGGTGGCCGGCTCCATCAGGGACGTGTGGGAGATGGCCCTGTTCGGCTGGAACGTCCCGTGGGCGTTCCTGCTCGCCGGGCTCGGGCTCGTGGTGATGTCGAAGGTCGTACGCGTCGGCGCGCACATGCGCGAGGAACTCGAAGGAACAGTCTGATGTCGCCCGCCGAGAACTCCGAGCACACCATCGAGGTGCACCTGGACAGGTTGCTCGAGGAGCGCGGCATGACGGTGGTCGAGCTGGCCGACAGGGTGGGCATCACCAACGTGAACCTCTCCATCCTCAAGAACAACCGCGCCAAGGCGATCCGCTTCTCCACCCTGAGCAAGCTCTGCGAGGTCCTCGACTGCCAGCCCGGCGACCTCCTGTCCTTCACCCCCCGCTCCACCACGGAGTGACCGCGCGAGGCGGCCGCCCTGGCGCCTACGCCGCGGCGGCCCGGAGGCCGAGGACGACGAGGACGACCGCCGACATCCTGCCCACCGCACGCCTGAATCCGGCCCCGCGCACGAGATGCGCCCCTCGGTGGAGGAGCACCGTCCAGGTCAGCAACCACACCGCCATCAGCAGGGCGTGCGCGGTGGCCAGCGTGAGGATCTGCCCGCCGAGATGACGGCCGGGCAGGACGAACTGCGGGACCAGGGTCAGATAGATCGAGGCCGCCTTGGGGTTGAGCACGTTCGCGAGCAGGGCTTGCGTATAGCCGGAGCCGGACCGTTCCGGCTGGTCCGTCAGCGCGGGAGGCGAGGGCAGGGATGTCGAACGCCACGTCCACAGGCCCAGGCACACGAGATAGACCGCGCCGAGGAGCTTGACGGCGGTGAAGGCCTGGCTGGAGTGCATGACCAGCGCCGACAGCCCGGCGGCGGCCAGGGTGGCGTGCCCGTACAGGCCGGTGACCGTACCGAGGATGACGGGGAGAGCCTGACGGCGCCCGCCGGCGGTGACGCGCTGGATCAGCAGGGTCAGGCTGGCTCCCGGGGTGGCGATGACAGGCAGGATCGCCAGGAGGAACGCGGCGATCGCGTACGGGTGGATCATGCCTGGAGCACGACGCGGAAATGGGTGGTCAGGCGGCCGTCGTCGTCCAGGACGTGGAAGGCGAGGCCGGGCGGTTGCTCGCGGTCGGCGGGCCGGTCACCCTCCCACGGCAGGCGCAGGGTCCAGGTGACGGCCGGCGCGACGATCAGCGGGCGGCCCGCGAAGGTGGACGCGGCCGCGGTGTGAGCGTGCCCGGTGAGCACGGCGGCGACCCGCGGGTGGGCGTCGAGCAGCGCGGCCAGGTCGCCGGGCTTCTCCAGCCGGGAGGAGTCGGGCAACGGGTGGTGGAGCTCGACGGGCGGCTGGTGGAAGGCGATCAGCGCGGGCGTGCCCGGGGCGAGCCCGTCGAGGGTGGCGTGCATCCAGGCCAGGGTCTCGGGGTCGAGCCGGCCCTCGTCGTGGCCAGGGATGGTGGAGTCGCACATCAGGATGGCGGTGCCGGCGATGTGGTGCACCTGGTTGACGGGGCCGGGGCCGGGCGGCTGCCGCAGCAGCGCCTTGCGGTAGGCCGGGCGGGCGTCGTGGTTGCCGGGACAGGTGAGCACCGGGAAGGGGGCGGCCAGGATCCGGGCGGCCTGCTCGTACTCGGCCTCCTCACCGTGATCGGCGATGTCACCGGTGACCAGCACGGCGTCGACCGGGCGAGGGAGCGCCCGCAGGTGGTCCATGACGCGGGTGGCGCGCCGCGTCGCCCGGTCGGTGCCGTCGAGGTGCAGGTCGCTGATCTGAGCCAGCAACAGCGTCATCGTGTGACCCTTTCGTCTAATGGTTAAATGGAATTTAACGTTAGAGACCGTAGGGTACGGAAGAGGAGCGGGCAACCGGAAGGGGTTGGAGTGGAACGCTGGCCGGCCTTGGAACTGGCGAGCACGATCCGCCATGACGGTAACGGTGGTGTCACCGACGACCTGGCCACGCCGCAGAGCATGACCCGCTGGATCGGCCGGCAGGCGGAGCTGCTGGCCGGCCACGTCGACGTCGCGCAGCTCACCGGGGACGAGAAGCTGAGAAGCGAGATGGTCGAGCTGCGCCGGGCCGTGCGGGCGCTGTTCGCGCGAGCGGTCAGCCCGGCGCCGCCGAGCCGGGCCGACGCCCACCGGCTGATGCCCGCCGAGCAGGCGCTGGCTCTCCTCAACGCGGCGGCCGCCCGCGAGGCGATCGTCCCTCAACTGCACTGGCCCTCGGACGCCGAGCCCAGCACAGGGGTGCTGTCGGCCGAGCCCGACGCCGACGTCCGGCTGATCGCGGCCCTGGCACGGGCCGCCATCGACTTCCTGAGCGGTCCGCAGCGCGAGCGCCTGCGGGCCTGCGACGCGCCTCGCTGCGTGCGCTACTTCGTCCAGAGCCATGGGCGGCAGGAGTGGTGCAAGCCGTCATGCGGCAACCGAGCCCGCGCGGCCCGCCACTACCAGCGCCACAACGCCGCTCTCCCCGAGGCCTGAGCGTGCCGGGGCGAGGGGGTTGGCCGGAAGACCATGATCGTGTTTTCTGGAGGCACCCCCCGACCTGAGGACAGCCGATGCCCCAGCCCCTCGCAGCGCTCGCCGCTGTGCTCGCCACTGTGCTCATGTCCGCCCTGCTGACCGCCGGTCCCGCCGGCGCGGCGGCGGACCCGCCCTTACCCTCGGCGATCTTCCGCGCCACCCACAACAGCTACTCCGGCGACCTGGACGGCGCCAGGGGCTCGATCACCCGCCAGCTCGACCAGGGCGTCCGCTTCATCGAGCTCGACATCCACGACAACGGCTACGCCACCGCCCGCGACTACGCGATCGGCCACGACGCCCCCGGCGACCTCGTGGACCGCGCCGGCAACCCGGCCTCGAACCTCCTGCGCGACTGGCTCACCGTGATCGACACCTGGTCCACGAACCACCCCACCGCCGCGCCCATCACCGTCGCGCTCGACATCAAGGACGACCTGACCGACAACACCTCGTACGCCGCGGGCAACCTCGCCGCGCTCAACCAGGAGCTCGTCTCCGTCTTCGGCGCCAAACTGCTGCGCGCGTCCGACTACCCGGCCACCCCGCCGACCGTGGGCGCGCTGCGCGGCCGCGTCCTCGCGCTGCTCTCCGGCAACGCCAGGACCCGCGCCCTCTACAAACGCGACTCCGGCACCAGTCCCGCCGTCGCGATGAACGGGCGCGGCCAGGTCGTCGAGGTGCACGACTCGGGCTCGGGCGACCTCTGGTACTGGAGCGGCACGTACGGGTCGGACGGCACGGTGACCTGGCTGCGGCACGGCCGCTACGACTCCGGCATGACCCCCGCCGTGGCCCTCAACGACGACGGCGACCTGGTCGAGGTCCACCGCTCCCAGAACGCGACCACCCTGTGGTACCGCGTCGGACGGCTCGCCGCCGACGGCGAGATCACCTGGTCACCGAGCCGCCAGTACGACAACGGCGTCCTGCCCACGATCCGGTTCGACGCCACGGGCACCCGGCTGCGCGAGATCCACCGCAGCCAGAGCAACAGCCAGAACTGGACCTGGGCAGGCGCCCTCGACCCGGCCGCGCGCACGGTCACCTGGACGGGCAACGCCAAGACCGCCGACCCCCGCTACGACAAGACCACCTCGGCCGCCGGCGCGTCCAGCGTGCGCGTCTGGACCGGCGCCGACGGCCCGACCCCGGCCCAGACCCTGCGCGTCGACACGGCCCAGCGCACCGGTGACCGCATCCGCTACCAGCAGATCGCCTTCGACGAGTTCCAGCAGGGCGACAGCGCCGAGCTCCAGCAGGGCGCGCTGTACTACGCCGCCCCCGCCGGTCAGTCGTCGTTCATCACCGCGGCCCGGCAGGCCGGACGGCTCGTCCGCGGCTGGAACCTGGACTCGGCCTCCCAGGCGACCGATCCCCTGGCCAACTTCCCGGCCACCAATCACCCGTACGCCACCTGGTACCAGAACCTTCTCAGCCAAGCCGGCGCCGTCCAATGAGCGGCGATCAGGGCGTCTCGCCCGGCTTGTCGACGATGCCGGAGTCCAGGACGGACATGGCCATGCTGTGACCGCCGCGCACGCTCTTGACGCCGAGGTAGCGGTAGGTCCGGGGATCGAGAATCGTGTACCCCTTGCCCGCTTCGCCGTAATCCAGGACGACCGCCAGACCCGGGCGGCCTTCGGCGGTGGCGACGTCCTCCTCGACCGTGACGCCGGGGATCTTGGCCATCGCCCTGAACATCGTCGCGGCGGTGTCCGGCGGAATGATCGGCCCGTACTTCAGGTACCACTGGATCGCCCCGTAGGCGCGGCGGTCCTGTTCGCTGCCGGGCGGGCATTCGGGCTCGCAGATCGACAGGGCCGCGCGTTCGCGCTTGAGCCGGTAGAAGTGCCGCAGCATCGCGTCCGGGTCGCCGGGCAGCGCTTCTATCTCGCGGAGGGTCTGCGCGGAGTTCGCCGGCCCCTTCTCCGACTCGCTCACCTTCAGCTCGCCGTCGCTCCCCCGCAGAGCCGTCATGGCGCCGTCCATCCGGCTCCAGTGCTCGTACACGGGGAGGGAGTCGACCGGCTGCGACTCCTTCATGTAGAACCACTGGTCCGGCCGGACCGTGGTCGCCTTCGTCCTCTCGGCCACCAGCGCGGCGTTCTCCAGCACCGCGGCGGCGCTGATCGGCGGCTCGCCCTCTTCGGTGGCGCCCCCGAGTTGGGTGGCGCCCACCGCCAGGGACGCCGCCAGGCAGGCGGCGCTCACCAGTGCACCCCGGCGGACGGCCCGCCTGGGCCGGACATCAGGAGTACGGCGGATCTCGGTGAGCAACCTGTTCCGTGCCGCGCTCAGGTCGGTCGGCGGCGGGACCTCGTCGCGCCGCCGGTTCAGCAAGGTCATCTCGTCCATGGCCGAACTCCTCGTCACAGTGTCGGATCGATGTCGCCGAGCTTGCGGCGCAGCTTCTGGCGAGCCCGGTTGACGCGCGAACGCACCGTCCCCACCGGCACGCCGAGCGATTGGGCGGCATGCTCGTAGCTGAGCTCGCCCCAGGTCACCAGGAGCAGCGCGTCCCGGTGCCCGGCCGGCAGGCCGGCGAGGGCCCGCAAGAGCTTGTCTCGCAGCCGGTGGGCCGCCACCCGTTCGTGGACCTGGTCGGTGAACGGCTCGTCCACCGGGTCCACCCCCTTGCGGCTCAGCGCCTTGTACAGGGTGATCTCTCGGCGGCGGTGCCGTCCGATGTAGTTGGTCGCGATGCCGTACAGCCACGGCCGCGCGTTCTCGCGGGTCAGGTCGTACGTGGCACGCTGCCGGAACGCCGCGATGAAGGTCTCCGCCACGATGTCGTCGGCCACGTCCTCGCCCAGTCGCAGGATGACGTAACGCTTGAGGACCGGCGCGTGCCGTTCGAAGAGGACGGCGAAGTGCTCCGGGTCGTCCCGGGACCGGGCGATCACCGTGGCGTCGTCGGTCACCGTCACGCCTGCCGGGTGCCCGCTCTGATGTCGCATGTCCATGCCTTTCGGATCTCAGCTGACATCAGTGATTGCCGTGGGCGCGGGTACCGGTTCCCCTGAATCTCCCGCGTACGGTGATCATGCGAACTTGCCGTGAAGGCCGCACATCTCATGATTCGTGATCAAAAAGACGATGGCCGTGGCGTTGGTGATCGGCTCGACCCTGGCGGGAACGAGCGCTGTCCACGCCACCGCTACCAAGATCCCCAAGAACTTCCTGCTGACCGAGCGCACGGCCGCCGAGGGATCGGTCGTCGAGGACGAGGAGTGGTGGAAGATCAGCGACAGCCTGTCCCGGCAGCTCGCATTCAATCCCTGCCGCTCGAAGCGGAAATCCCGCGACGGCCGGGTGGCGATGCGCACCATCACCCACCTCACCAGCGCACCATCGAGCGCCGGCGAACAGCTCGTGCTGTACAGGAATGCCAGAGCCGCCCAGGCCGCCTTCCGCAAGCTCCGCGCCGACCTGGCCAGGTGCTCGAAGCCGGCCGTGGTGAAGCGCGACCGGTTCGGCTACGTGGGCAGGCCGTTGCGCGTGGGAGACGAGGCCCTGTCGGTGGCCGGTTACGACTACGACGCGAAGGGCCGGCGCCTGTCTCCGTCAGACGACCTGGCTGTCGTCGGCCGTCGAGGCGCCGCCCTGTTCCTCTACACCGCCAACGCCAGGGGCCGGGGAGCGAACAAGGAGATCACCGGTCAGGCCGGAAAGATGGCGAAGAAGGTATGCGGCCTTCCCGGCGTGTGCGGCAAGAAGACCGGCTCCCGCTGACCCCGCCCCTCGGTGGACCGCGCACAGGTCCCCTGACAGCGGCCTACGACCATGGTCCGCGCTGATCCGTGCTGCCTCGGCTGGATTCTGATCGTCGGCTCGCTCGCCACGGGTCTGCTCGGTATGGTGGCCGATTCTGATGGCCGACCCGACCATCCGGGTACGACTGGACGCCGCCACTGTCCTTTTCGGATCACGATGCGCCGTGGTCCTCGTGCCAGAGTTCGGCGCCGTCCTTGTCGTAGCCGATGATCCGGAAGCCGTCGCGGTACATGTCCTCGCTGTGCCGCTGCGTCCCCGCGAACAGGCGGAAGCCATCGATCTTCCACGGATTCGGCCTGGTTCGTACCTTGACGGTCGTGCCGTCCTTGAAGACCAGTCCGACGCGGACGGTCTCGGTGCTCGTGATGCCGAACCAGTGCTCCTCGTGGTCGCCCAGTTCCACCTTCGTCGGCTTGCCGTCCATGTCGATCAAGGGTTTGCCGGGTCCGCCTCTCTCTATCACGTGCATGGGGCCGACGGCCTGACCGTTCAGCTTCCAGATCAGGGTCTTGCCGGGTGTCTCGTACAGGCCCGCGACCAGCTTGCCCGGCATCTCCACGGTCGGGCCCAGCGGCTTGGCGTCGGCTTCCGGAATGACCAACCGCTGCTGCCGCTCGATCCGCGTGATCGTCTCGCCCTCGCGGCCCGCGAACTCGAACGCCGTCACCGTCCTGTCCGAGGGGACGGTCACCGTCCAGATGCCCTGGGGGGTGTCCTCTGGCTGTAGGACAGTCCCGTGGACCTCGCTCGCGTCGGTGAGAGCGGTAACGCGGGCGACCCTGTCCCCCGCGGTGCCGAAGTACATCACCAGCCCCGTGGCCGGGGCGGGGAAAGTCTCTGTGGAGCCCTGCTCGGTCGCCTCCTCGGCGCCGAGAGGCCGGCCGCACCCGGCCGAGAGGGAACCGGTCCTGTTGTGCACCCGCTCGCACAGGACCGTCCCGTTGTCGGTCCTCGCGTACCAGAGGGAGATGGGGCGCTTCTGGGAGGGATTGTCGATCGTCAGGACCTCGCCGATCCGGTACTCGTCGCCGGTGTAGTCCTTGGGAGGCACAGTCGGGGTGATGGGGACGATGGTGGCGACGTCGCCGCGCTCCGTTCCGTACGTGGCCATCAGGCCGGCCGGGAGGGCGATCGCCGCGACACAGATCCCTGCCACCAGCGCGTTCCTTGCCGTCCTGCGCCTGTGCGAACGCGAGACCACCTCGGCCGGGAAACGCGGCGGCGCCTTCGGGGCACGCTCGGCAGCACGTCCGAGCTTCGTGCGCAGATACGACTCCAACTCGTCGGTCATGCGGAGTTCCCGTTCGTCGTGGGGTGGGGCAGGGTGGTGCGGAGCTTGGCCAGGCCGAGCGACGCGTGGCTGCGCACGGTCCCGCGGGAGACGCCCAGCACGGCGGCGATCTCCACGTCCGACAGGTCCTCGTAGTAGCGCAACACCAGCACGGCACGCTGCTTCTTCGGCAGGCCGGCCAGTGCCGGCCAGAGGCCGTCGTCCGAGGGCAGCCGATCGGTCCGTGCCGTGTCGGGAAGTGCCCAGTCGAGCCGCTCGCGCCTGCGTAGGCGCCACGTTCTGATGTGCAACCGAGTCATGATCATCCGGGTGTACGCCTCCGGCGCCTGTTTCTGGCGCACGCTCGGCCAGGCGCGGTGGAGCCGGATCAATGCCTCCTGGGTGAGGTCGGCCGCGTCATGCGGGTTGCCGCTGAGCAGGTAGCCGTAGCGCAGCAGGGCGTCCGCCCTCTGCGCCACGAATTCCTCGAAGCGCTCATCCAACGAGCTCCGCCTTTCCACGGTTTCGTCTTGGGATAGAGCACTCCGCCGGGTCGGACTGTTGAATCGCCGCAGAGAACAGGTCAGGCCTTCATCGACCTGCGCACGGCGGCGTCCACCAGCTCCCGCATCTCCTGCTCGGTGAAGATGTCGGGCAGGGTCAGCCGCTCCACGATGAGCCAGTTCAGCGTGAGGTAGAGGAGCACCACCCCGGTCGAGTCGCCGGGCAGCCCCGAGGCCGCGTGGTAGCCGATGTTGTCGTCGATGTCCTGGCGGATGCGCTTGGTCAGCACAGCGCGCAGCTCAGGGCGCCGGGTGGACTCCAGCCGGAGCTCCAACAGGGCCAGGTAGCCGGAGTTGAAGGCGGAGACCCGCTCCACGAGTTCGTGCATGAGCTCGGTGTAGCGGGTCTCGTCCTGCACGCCTTCCATGCCGCGGGCCATCGTGGCCTCGTCGGGCAGCAGCCGCTCATAGATGCGCCCGCCGACCTGGGTGAACAGGTCGTCGCGGTTGGCGAAGTAGTTGGACGCCGTGCCCGGGGGCACCGCCGCCTCCGCATCCACGGCCCGGAAGGTCAGCCCTCGCGCGCCCTCCTTGGCCAGCACCTCGATGGCCGCGTCGATCAGCGCCAGCCGCCGCTCGGGATTCCTCCGCACTTGACACCACTCCGTCTGTAGTACTACGTTCTGACCACTCCAAGCAGAGTACTACATCGAGAGTGATTGAATATGCGAAAGCTTGTCTACTACATCGCCGTCTCGCTCGACGGCTACATCGCCGGCCCCAACGCCGAGTTCGACTTCTACCCCGTGTCGGACCAGATGGCCGCCTGGATCAACGACCGTTACCCCGAGACGCTCCCGACCCATGTCCGCAAGCTCGTCGGCCTGGAGGGCACGCCCAACAAGGTCTTCGACACCCTGGTGATGGGCCGCGGCACCTACGAGCCGGCCCTGGAAGTCCCCACCACCAGCCCGTACGCCCACCTGCGCCAGTACGTCGTCTCCAGCACGCTGACGATCGACGACCCCACGGTGCGGGTGGAGACCGGCGACCCGATCGAGCTCATCCGGCGGTTGAAGGCCGAGGACACCGGCATGGACATCTACCTCTGCGGCGGCGGCAAGCTCGCCGCCTCCCTGCTCCCGGAGATCGACGAGATCATCCTCAAGAGCTACCCCGTGGTGGCCGGCGCGGGCATCCCCATGTTCTCCGGACAGTTCAGCCCGACCCTGTTCACCCCCACCCGGCGCGAGTCCTTCGACAACGGCGCCCAAGTCACCTGGCTCACCAGGGCTTAGCACCTCAAGGAGGAAGCATGCATATCAAACTCCCCGCCACGATCACCCAGGCCAAGACCGAGCACCAGACCCGATCGCCCCACCGGCACGACCAGCCGACGCGCGACGTCAAGCCCACGGGCCGGACCAACCTCTCCCGCCGCCCGACGGCCGCCCCCCGCCGCAGCGGCTACTGAGCGGGCCGGCTCGGACGCAGATTGAGGCACGGCTCAGCCCCCGGGTCGTGACCGGAGGCTGAAGGGCGGGGCCGCGGTTTGACGGTCAGGACCGAGGACCGTCGCAGGCGAGGTCCTTGCCCGGCAGGGTTCCCTTCGTCAGGAACGCGACGGTGGCCTTGTCGGCGCAGGTCGAGCCGGTGCCGTAGACGTAGTGACCGCCGTTGTCGACACCGACGAAGCCGGCGCGATCCCCCAGTGCCTCGCGCATTCCCCGCCCCGCGGCCCACGGCGTGGCGTTGTCGCGGCGGTTCTGCAGGATCAGGACGTTACGCGGACCGTGCGAGGTGACCTTGACCAGCGGCTCGACCGGCTTGGTGGACCAGAACGCGCACGACCGGATGTTGTTGGGCATGCCGGCGCTCAGCGGGTACTTCGCGCGGGCGGCCGAGGTGGCGCCGGCGTAGGAGTCCACGTCGCGCGACCAGGTGGTGTCCCCGCACATCAGGGCCAGAGCCATGGTGACCTGGTTGTCCGCCGGCACGCCCGGCTCGGCCGCGGCGTCGGCCAAGACCTGCTTGAGCACGGCGACGCCCGCGTCTGTCGGGGCCTTGCCGGCGGACAGGTCGGCCGCCGCCTTCCAGAACTGGGTGAGCGGGGCGAGCGTCTCGTTGTGCAGCAACATCTGGTAGGTGATGGCGCGCAGCAGCGCGCCGTTGACGGCCGCCGGCGTGCCCGGCACCGCGGCCGGTTTCCGGTCGAGGTGGTCGGCCAGCGTGAGGAAGGTGTCGGTGACCTCGTCGACGGTGCCGCCCAGCCCGAGCTCGGTGTCGTTCGCGGCGGCGACGCGGGCGGCGTCCGGGAACCGGTCGTTCATGCCCTGGTTCCACGTGTCCAGCATCTTCGCCCACGCCTTGCTCGGGTCGACGTTGCTCTCCAGCACCATCCGGTCGGTGTTGTGGGGGAACAACGAGGTATAGACCGCGCCGAGGTAGGTGCCGAAGGACTGGCCCCAATAGGAGATCTTCCGCGCGCCGAGTGCCTGGCGGATCCGGTCCATGTCGCGGGCGGTGTTCGCGGTGGTGAAGAACCGGAGCTTGTCGCCGACCGCGGCGCACTGCTCGGCGGCGGCGCGCGCGCTGGTGACGTTGCCCTCGATCGAGCCGCCGGCGCCGGGGTAGGCGAACACGTTGAGGAAGCCGGAGTCGGTCAGGCCGCAACTCATCGGGGTGCTGTGGCCGACGCCGCGTGGGTCGAACCCGATCAGGTCGTAGGAGTTCAGCACCGACTTCGGCAGCGTAGGTGCCATCTTGCCGGGCATGTCCAGGCCCCCGAGTCCCGGGCCGCCCGGGTTGAACAGCAAGGCGCCGCGCTTCTTGCCGGGCTTGGCGGTGGCGATCCTGGAGACCGCGACGGTGATGGTCTCTCCCTGGGGATGGCGGTAGTCCAGGGGCACCTTGACCGTGCCGCAGGTCTGCCTGGGGTCCCGTTTGACGCCCGGCGCGAGTTCCGGACAGCCGCCCCATTTGATCGAGGTCTGGACGTGGCCGGCGCCCACCTCGGCCGCGGCGCTCCTTGGCTGTCCGCCGACCGTCGCCCCCGTCGCCGCGAGCCCGGCCAGGATGCCGGCGACGACGATTCGTCCGCGGTTGGTGCTTCCCATGGTGATGTCCTCCGAAGTGCCGTTGTGCCGCGATCTGGTTCGCGGTTTGACCGTGGTTCCGGCCGCCGACAAGAAAGGTAGGAGTTGAGAGCCCTGTCCCGAATCACCGCGCTGCGGACATTCCGTGTAGCTCATTTGAGGGACAAACTCGGTAAAACCGGAGGCCAGAGATCGCTAGGCTCAGCACCATGGGGGGGACCAGGGTCGGCGACCTGTCGCGCAGGTTGCGGGACCGGTGGCGCGTCCACGACGCCGCGGTGAGGGACCTGTGGCCGGCCGTCGCGTTCACCGGGCTGGCGTTCGTCCCGGCGCTGTCGGTCATGAGCGCCCAGCTCGGTGACCTGCCAAGACGCCCGGCTGACGCGCTCGCGATCGTCCTCGTCCTGGCACAGACATTGCCCCTCGCGGTGCGTACCCGGTGGCCCGCCGCGTGCCTGGCGATCATCGGCGCGTCGTTCGCGGTCCACGAGGCGGCCGGCTACCCGCACGAGTTCGGCACCGTGACCATCTACCTCGCGCTGTACTCGGTGGGCGCGCACCAGGAACGGTTCCGGCGCCTCATCGCCGTCGTGGCGTCCGCCGCGTACGTCGTGCTGTGCGTGGCCGTACACCTGCTCGGCTCACCGAACGCGCTGAGCGAGTTCCTGGTGTTCTACCTGGTTCTCGTCGCCTGCTGGGTGCTCGGCGTCTTCGTACGCAGGCGACGGCTCGACGAGGCCGAACAACGGAGGCGCTCCGCCCTGGCCGCGGCCGCCGCCGAGCGGGCCCGCATCGCCCGGGAACTGCACGACGTGGTGACCCACCACGTCACCGGCATCGTCGTGCAGGCCGACGCCACGCAGTTCCTGGCCACGTCGCCGGACCGCGTGGTCACCGCACTGTCCACGATCGGCCACGCCGGCCGCCGAGCCCTCGCCGAACTGCGGTACCTGCTGGAGGTGCTGGAGGCCACCGGAGAGTCGGCCGTGCCCGTCGCGGGAACCGTACGAGATCTGGTGCTACAGACCCGAAACGGCGGCCAACCGGTCGACCTGGTGGGGGACGGCGACCGGCTCGCACTTCCGGCCGGCGTGGGGCTGGCCATGTACCGGGTGGTGCAGGAGGGCCTGACGAACGCCGTCAAGTACGCCGAAGGCCGCCCGACCACGGTGCGCGTCGACTACCGGGACGACCGGGTGGAGGTCGAAGTGACGAACGCCGCCGCCGCGGTTTCCGTAGGCGCCCGAAGCGACCTCTCCGGCGGCCGCGGCCTGGCCGGACTGCGCGACCGGGTGGGCGCGCTGGGCGGCGAGCTGACCGCGGGCGAGCAACCGGACGGCGGTTTCCGGCTGCACGCGTCGATCCCCGTAGGCGGTGCCGAATGATCATTCGCGTCGCGATCTGCGAGGACCAGGAGATCGTCCGCACCGGCTACATGACGGCGTTCGACGCACAGCCGGACATGGAAGTGGTCGGCGTGGCCGCCGACGGCCCAGCCGCGCTCGAGGTGGTCACGAACCTGAAACCGGACGTGGTGGTCATGGACATCCACATGCCGCTGATGGACGGCATCGAGGTGACGAGGCGCATCGCCGGCCCCGGTGTCGTCGCGCCACCGAAGGTGCTGGTGGTGACCACGTTCAACGTGGACGAGTACGTCTACGAGGCCCTGCGTGCCGGAGCCAGCGGCTTCCTGCTCAAGGACGCCCCCCTGCTGGAGCTGGTGAACGGCGTCCGCACGGTCGCCCGCGGCGAGTCCCTGCTGTCCCCCGCCGTGACCCGCACCCTCATAGGCCGCTTCGCCGAGCGCGTCCACCCGGCGAACCCCACCCCGGCCGAGGATCCGCTGGCCGCGCTGGCCCCCCGCGAACGCGAGGTACTGCGCCTGATCGCGCGCGGCCTGTCCAACGCCGAGATAGCCGCGGAACTGGTGATCAGCGTCGAGACCGTCCGCACCTACGTCTCCCGAATCCTGTCCAAACTGGACCTACGCGACCGCGTCCAAGCCGTGGTCTTCGCCTACCGCACAGGCTTCGCCCACCGCTGAAAAGATTCCGGAATGGGACCTTCCGACCTGATGGGGTGTTCACGAGTCGCGGGGTTTGCTGAATTCTTCGATCAGCACGGGATACTGTTCCCCGCCGTGTCCTGCGGCGATCGAGCGGTCGGCCATAGCCTTGATCAACTTCGGCAGCTCGGCGTTGACACCCACCGCCTCGCTCTCCTCGATCAGGTGTGCCATCGCCCGCACGTCGGTCTCCAGGGCCGACACCTCGGCCGGGAAGGAGCCGCTGTCGATCTGCTCGGCATACCCGGGCAGCCATTCGGCCACACCGGCAGCGATCTGCCGCGCGAACGGCGCATACGTCGCGGCGTCGACACCGGCCGTCCTGAGCATGGCCGTGCCCTGGAGCCAGGCGTTCAGGACGCTCCACATCATGGCGAGGCCGGCCACGTCGTACAGGGACGCCAGCCCATGGTCCGCACCAAGGTAGGTGACGGTGCCGAGAGCGTCGAGCGTCGACTTGTGCGCGTCGAAGTCCGGCTGCGGCCCGCTGTGCAGAATCACCGCTTCGGCGGTCCCGATCGCCGACGGGATGGCCATGATCGCGCCGTCCAGGTAACGGGCGCCGCGCTGCTCGGCCCATCGAGCGGCCGCCCGGGCCTGGGCCGAGTCACCCGAGGTCAGGTTGATCACCATCGTGCCGTCCAGCTCGATGTCGCTCGCGCCGAGCAGCTCGTGCATGGCCTGGTAATCGGTGACGCAGATGATCGTCAGGGAGCTTGCCTTGAGCGCGTCACCGACCGTCGGCGCCCGCCGCGCACCCTCGGCTACCAGCTGGTCGGACTTGGAGGTTGTACGGTTCCACACGGTTGTGGGATGCCCGGCTTTCAGGAAGGCGCCGGCGAGCGCGCGGCCCATCAGTCCGAGTCCGATGACTGTCACGGGTGCATTGGTTGTGCTGTCCATGGCAGCATCGTCAACGTTGATACCGGTATGAAGGTCAAGTGAGGTTTCGGTGCTGATCGGGGAATTGAGTCGCCGGACGGGTGTGAATGCCCATCAGCTGCGCTATTACGAAGCCCAGGGGCTGCTGGCGGCAGACCGGGGCGCGAACGGTTACCGCGAGTACGACGAGGACGCCGTGCTGCGGGTGAAGCAGATCCGGCACCTGCTCGGTGCCGGATTGTCCTCTGAGGACATCGCGTACCTGCTGCCCTGTGCGGTCGGAGAGGCCCCCGAGCTGCTCGGATGTCCCGAGCTGCTGGCCGCGATGAGGTCACGGCTGCGGCGACTGGACGATCAGATGGACCGGCTCGCTCAGTCCCGCGACGCTCTTGCCGACTACATCGATGCGGCCGAGCGCATGGCCGGCGAGAGCTATCCGCCCTTTCACGATGCCGACCAGGAGCCCGTACCCGCCTGAGCGATCTGCTGGGTTTCCTGCCACCGGGGTCCCCGTCTTGACCCGTTCGCGCCGGATGGCGGTCCGCGCCGCGGCCGGAGGCCACCAGGATGTACCTAGGGCATCACGCCTCCCCGATGCTGACGGCGGCACGGCGTTGGTGCGGGGCCTCGATCTCGTCGAGCAGCGCCACCGCGAAGTCCGCGTACGTGATCCTGCTGGCCGGGTCCGCATGGTCGGCGATCCGGTACCGGCCGGTGCGCGTTCCGGCATGGTCGAAGTCGCCTGCCGGAGCGACGTACGCCCAGTCGAGGTCGCACTCCTGAAGCACGGCGAGACCCGCCGCGTGGCCGAGGTAGAAGGCGCGGTATTCGTTGGGATAACCGGGCTCGTCCATCAGCGGAGCACCCGAAGCCCCGGGCATGATCGATGCCAGCCCGACCACCGCCAGCCGGCGCACGCCCGCCTTCGCCAGACCGGCGGTCAGGGCGCGGGCCGACGCGGTGAAGAACTCGTGAGGCGGCGCGGACAGGTCAGCGGCGGCGCTGATGGCCGCGTCATGGCCCGCGGCCGCATGCGCGACGCTCGTCCCGTCCGTGACGTCACCCGCCACCACGCGTACGTCGGTCAGATCGCCGTGGCTCGCGGGGTCACGCACCACGGCGGTGACCCGGTGCCCCCGCCGGCCCGCCTCGGCGACGGCCTGCCTACCGGCTCTGCCGCCCGCGCCGAAGACCACAATGTTCATGGAGAACCGCCTTTCACCGGGGCCGGGTCCCGTTCGCCCGGCCGCTTCCCGGACGCTACCGAGGGCTGCGGTTACCACGGGGATACCGGTTATCGTGAGGCCATGAGGGAACCTCTGCCCGCCGACATGTTCGACGAGCTGTGCCCGTCCTCGCTCAATCCGATCCGGTTCGGCGACAAGTGGGCGGCGCTCGTCATCCGTTGCCTCGAGCACGGGCCGCGCCGGTTCTCCGAGCTGCGTGTGCCGCTGAGTCGCGTCACCCCCAAGGTCCTCACCCAGTCGCTGCGCTCCCTCGAACGGGACGGTCTGGTCGAACGCACCGTCTACACCGGCGCCGCCCCGCATGTCGAGTACGGGCTCACCCCGCTCGGCCGTAGCATGCTCGGGCCGATGGCGATCGCCTGCGCCTGGACGCAGGAACACTGGGACGAACTGCTCGACGCCCGCGAGTCGTACGACAACAGCTCTCGTCTCGACCGCGCCGGCTGACGCGGCGGACTTCACGGCCTGGCCGATCGCATAGCCGTTGGACAAGGCCGAGTCGCTGGTGCCGATCGAGTCCCGGAGGAAGCCACGTTTGGGTCATTCGTCGAAACCGGGCTGGCTGAGCCTGCTCATGTCCACCCGCTCGCCGTGCCCGTGGTCGCGGAGCATGAGCGCCGCCGCGGTCGCCGCGGCGACCATGAGCCCGGCGGTCATGGCGAACCCCGCCCCGAAGCCCGAGGTCAGGGCGAGCGCCGGTGATTCCCCGGCGGCCAGCAGGTCCGTGGTGCGGGCGGTGACGACGCTGGAAAGAATGGCGAGGCCGAGGGCCCCGCCGAGTTGGAGGCTGACGTTCTGCAGCGCGGACACGACGCCGGTGTCTGCTTGCGGGACGTCGTTCAGGGCGGCGATCGTGGACGGGACGATGACGATCGCGAGGCCGGTGCACACGATCAGGGACGGCAGGATCACATTGCTCCAGACCGATCCCTGCGGCGCGATGGTGGCGAAGAGCGCCAGCCCGCCCGCCGCGAGCAGAGAGCCGAGGACCACTGCCATGCGGATGCCGATCCAGCGCACGAGCGTCGGCCCGAGTGCCGAGGCGGCGACGAGGATCACGGTCATCGGCAGGTAGTTGAGTCCGGTCTGCAATGCGGACAGGTGCAGCACCTGCTGCTGATAGAGCGTGGCGAAGTAGAACAGTGCGAACATCGCTGAGCCGCGAAAGACCGAGACGATGGTCGCTCCGGCCACTCCGGGCAGCCGGAACAGCTTGAACGAGACCAACGGCTCTGCCACCCGGAGCTCGTTCATCACGAACCAGCCGAGCAGAGCCGCCGACACCAGCACGAGCCCGATCGTCCTGGCCGATCCCCAGGGGTGATCGGCGGTGTCGAGGACCGCGTACACGAGCAGCCCGATCCCCGCCGTCGACGTCACAGCGCCGACGATGTCGAAGCGGTGGTGCCGGCGGCGTGGCTGGTCGGCGGGCACGAAGAGCATGGTCAGCAGGAGCAGGACGACGCCGATCGGGAGGTTGACGAAGAAGATCCACCGCCAGCCCGGGCCGTCGGTCAGTGCTCCGCCGAGCAGGAGGCCGAGAGCGCTGCTGACGCCGTAGGAGGCCGCCCAGGCGGCGAAGGCGCGGTTCCGCGGCGGCCCTGATGGGAAGATGACTCCGATCAGCGCGAGAGTCATCGGCGCGATCAGTGCGGCCGCGAGTCCTTGCACCGCTCGCGCGCCGATGAGGGTTTCCGGGTTCTGCGCGAGAGCGCTGACGAGCGAGGCCGCAGCGAACAGCGAGATGCCGCCGACGAGCACCTTGCGACGGCCACGCAGGTCCCCGAGTCGTCCGCCGAGCAGGAGGAACCCGCCGAAGGGGACCGTGTAGGCATTGATCACCCAGGGGAGGGCTGCCTCCGAGAAGCCGAGGTCTGACGCGATCGCGGGCAGTGCGACGTTCACGACCGTCACGTCGACGCCGTCGAGGACCTGGGCCGTACACAGCACCAGCAGCCCGACCGCGTGCGCCGGAGTCCAGCGGAAGGCCCGGGTCTCCTGCGTCGTCATCGCGTGCGCCCTTGGTGATCGCCGTGAGGCGCGGAGTCGGCCTGTGCCGGGAGCGTGGCCTTCCAGTGCGTCATGGTGCCGAGGACGCTGCTGGACGCCCTGACTTGGGACACCTCGGTGAAGCCGGCCGCGCGCATCAGCGTAGGGATCGCCCCTGAGACGTTGGCCGCGACGCGTTCGCCGCCGAGTGCGCGCAGAGGGAGGGACACGAGCTTCATCAGCGCTGTGCTGGGTGGTCCGAGGTCGGCGACGTGCAGCTGTCCGCCCGGTCGCAGGAGGCGCTGACAGGCGGCGAGCATCGACCGCTTCTCCTCGGTGGTCAGATGATGCAGCACGAAGGTCGTCAGGATCCGGTCGAAGGACCTGGGCGGGAACTCAGCGGTCTCGATTGTGCCCTGATGCAGCTCGGCGTCGACATGGGCGCGTGCGAGCACCTCGCGAGCGACCTCGAGGACGGCCGGGTCCACGTCGAGCCCGATGACCCTCGTCGTCGGATAAGCCTGTTTGATCAGCAGAGCGAGTGTCCCGGTGCCGCAGCCCAGGTCGAGGACCGTCATATCCGGCTCGATGCCGGTTCGACGCAGGAAGCGGCGCAGCGTCGGCCTTGTCATCCCGCTCAGCGCCGCATAGAGCGGCGTGAGCGCCGCGTGGCCGAGGGCGGGTACGAAGGACGACGGGCGGGCGCCCTCATGGACATCAGTACGGTTAGTGAACATACTGTTCATAATTGATGTGCTTCGGAGGTGAGCTCAAGAAGCAGTTCGCCGGATCCGTCCGTTACCGGACAGATCTCCCGAACTGGCCTTGAACGGGCGGAGGAAGCCATGCAGCGAGACGGCGACAGGCGAGTGCGCCGGACTCGCGCACTCCTGCACCAGTCTCTGATCGAGCTCATCATGGCCAAGGGCTACACACGCGTCACCGTGCAGGACATCCTCGACCACGCCGATGTCGGCCGATCCACCTTCTACAGCCACTACAACAGCAAGGACGACCTCCTGGTCGAGAGCGGCAGCGATCATCTCCGCGCGATGATCGCCAAAGCCTCTGCCGGTCCAGGCGATCCTGCGGCCGCCGATGACGATCCACTGCTTCCTGCGCTGCTCATCTTCCGGCTGGCCGGGGCCAACCGTCAGCTCTACCAGTCCCTGATCGGAGGCCGCGGTAGTGCCAAGGTCGTCTCCATCGCGAAAGGAATGCTGACCGAGGTCTTCACCGATCACCTGCGGCGAGCACAGCCGGCTACGGACGCAATCGAGCTCGAACCGACCGTGGCATTCCTGGTCAACGGATTGATGGGGCTGCTCATCTGGTGGCTGGACACCCGGCCCGACCTTGCCCCGGAAGAGGTCTACCGCCGATTCGTCCACCTCGCCACCTGTGGCGTCCTGACGTGAGCGGGGCTCCATCGATGTGCCATCGGGATCATCAGGATCGCGCGTGGGTGGCCAACGCTGCTCCACGAACCCGAACTCCGCCGATCAACAGCACGACCACACTGCCGAAACCGACCATCAGGAGCAAACGCCACATCATCCATGGGAGCCGTCCCTCCCACCCCCCACAGCTGAGCATCAGCCAATACGAGAACGCCATGAACGCCCAGTGAAGCGCGACCCCCGCCACGACCAGGGCTCCCAGCAGCCCCACTACCGTCCCGAGCCACCGCTTCGACCATGCGGCGACCAAACCAGAGAGCAGGACGCTCACCATAGGCGCACCGTTCAGAACCAGATACCGCCCGTGCGTACCCGCAATCTCCTGCCTGACATCGAGCCACATGACTTCCAAGACCGACCACAACCTCGTCAGACCCGATGGAAGAGGGCCATAACCCGCACAACCCACCGCTCCATCACCCTCGAAGAGCGCGGGCAGCCATAAGGACAGAAAGCTCAGCAGACTGACCACAAATGCGGCCAGCCACCATCGAAGATAGCGCCATCGCGACATGGCATACTTCCCACAAAGATGATCAGAGGGCAGCCAGTGTTCCATCAAACTCGTGTCGCCGTGGAGATCTTCAACGGATGTCGCACTCACCGCGTAGCGGCAGCGGGCCGGGGACGGAGCGGCTTGATGACGTGGGGAAGGTCCCGAACCGGATGGCGAAGCCCATCTCACGGGTCCAGGTCCTTGGTCTATGCGTCCGCCTGATGTGGAGCTGCTTGGACTCGGCGGCCCGCCGGTGATACGACTTCAGGAGGAAAGACTCACCATTGATCAACGTCACGACGTGGCCGGTTCCGGAACGACACCCCACATGAACGTGGAGCTCTTGAGCAGCTGCTCCGTCACCCTGATCCCGGTCAGGTGCTCGACGAGCAGGAAGGCCGGCCCTTTGTAGAGGCGGGGACCCGATGGGTACAGCCTGTCGATCTCCGCCATCGTGTCGACCAGTTCGGCCGGGCTCTCCGTCAGATATCCCTCATCGCCACCCCAGGCGCATCGGATCTCGCCGTCCTCACACCAGTAGAAGTAGTCCAGGCACTTGATGGCGAGTGCGGCTTGAGAGACAAGGCGAGTGCCCTCGGAGAGTCTGGTGATCACGTCTTCGCGGGTGCCGAGCCAGTCGGGGTCGAAAACGAACGTCCAATCACCGATGGAGGCGACGCCGAGAGGTCCAGCGTGCGAGTAGTAATCCGGGTCGTCGGGGAAGGGACCCGGCGTGAAGTCCTCCCATCGGCCGCCGAGGCGGGCGATCACCTGTTCGGGCGTGGCACGGACGTAGATGAAGCTGTACAACTCCTCGGCGTATTCGCCGCAGAGCCAAGTAATATCGGGGGGCTGCATGGTCATGTCGTCATGCTGCCAGCCGGAACCGACAGACCCCGGACGTCACAAGACGATGGGCTGGGCCCGATACGGCGTGACGCACCTCGGCCTCACCCAGGAACGTCTCCAACGGCATGCGCTGGAACGGATCGAGAGCGGGCTACCGGTGAGGGGAAGTTCAACCCAGTCGTCGGCGTACTACAAACCCCCGAAGTGGCGCCGGTCAGCAGCCGGATGGGGCGTCGAGACCAGCAACCCCCCGGGTAGCCCAGCAAGCCCCTCTGAACAGCACGAAGGCCCGTCCGATCACCCCGGACGGGCCTTGCTGTGTCTGGTGGGGTGTTCACGAGTGTGCCTGGCCTGGAAAGCAGCAGAGGCATGAAAGATCGCTTCCCGAGTTCCGCGTGATCGTTTCCCAGGTCGAGTGAGGC
>NZ_JBITHT010000009.1:0-350142 GCF_044458265.1 Nonomuraea sp. NPDC050478
AGGAATCCGTCACATGAAAAATCATGACGGGGTTGTGCATCATGCACTGGCTTTTAACACACTGTTGAGTTCTCAAGAAACGGACGCGTACACCCGCACCGAAGATTATCGCCTTCAGCGCCAGGGGCGCACATCTGCTCTTCTCCACTTTATCAGGTGGCCCGATATCCGGTCAAATCCGTTTATCGGTTCATCTGATCAAGATTTTGGCAGTCCCCGGAACTTACCGTGTCATCCTGCGCCTGTCGAATCAACCGATTTATTCGGTGATCACGCCGGACGCCCGAGACAACCCGATCAAGAGCGCATTGCAGCGCTCCGGCCGAGTGGCTTGTTCTCAAGGGACTCTGCCCTGGGGCCCGTCCGCCTGACCGGCGTCCGGCTCACTCCCGGGGCGAGTTATGAGGTTAGGTCGCGATCCGCCAGACGTCAAATCACACGCCGGACGGCCGGCCGGGCTGTCGTCCTCGCGCCACAGCGATGTGGTGCTGAAGGAAGCGTTCTCATCCCCCGAAGCCACCACGCCATGCGTCGGAGGGACGCGGGCCCGCTAACGGATGAGGGCGCGGACCTGGTCCGGTGAGGTGAACAGCTCGGCCGGCATCCCCGCCGCCCGCGCCCCCGCCACGTTGACCTCGTTGTCGTCGAAGAACAGCGCGTCCCGCGGAGCCACCCCGAGCCGCGCCGCGCAGATCTCGTACGCCCGCGGGTCCGGCTTGGCGACCCCGATCCGGCACGAGTACGTCAGCGCGTCGAACCGCCCCAGCCAGTCGCCGTGGTTGCGTTCCCACACCGGCACCAGGTCTTCGATGATGTTCGACAGCAGCCCCAGCTTGACCCCGCGGTCGGCGAGCTCGTGCACCAGCGCCACCATCTCCTGGTCCACCTGCGACCAGCTCTCCAGATCAGCCGCCGTCAGGGCCGCCACGTCGGCGAACTCCACTCCCAGCCGCTCGCCGACCGCCGCCCAGTACGCACCGGTCTCCTGCCCGGCGTCGTAGGCGGGCCGGCAGCCCCAGTATGCCTCCCAGAACGCCTCGGCGGAGACCCCGCCCAGGTCCACGAGCTGCTGCTTCGCCTCGTCCGTCTGGGTCCGGGCGATGACACCGTACAGATCGAAAACGATTACTCGATTCATGCATCAGAGCCTATGCGCCGTATTCTGCACCGATGATCTCTGCGGCCACACTTGCCCCTGACGCCCCGCCAGTTCCGCGACAGAGTCGCACCCGCGGCAGGCCGTACGCGGAGGGGGTGATGGCCGCGCTGGCCGGTGGGGTGGCGTTCAGCGGGTCGGGCGCGGCGACGCTGAACGGCGACGAGCTGGCCACGATCAGCGCCGCCACCCGCTCGCTGGCCGGGCTGTGGGAGCTGGTCCAGCACATCGACGGCCATTTCCTGCCCTACTACCTGTTCATGCACGTGTGGGCGCTGGCGGGCACGGCGGAGCTGTGGCTGCGGCTGCCGTCGGCGCTGGCGATCGGCGCGGCGGCGGGCCTGCTGGTGGCGCTGGGCAGGCGGCTGCACAGCACGCGGGCCGGGGTGACGGCGGCCGCGCTGCTGGCGGCGCTGCCGTCGGTGTCGTACTACGGGGCGTTCGCGCGACCGTACGCGTTCGCCGCGGCCGCGGTCGTGCTGTCGTTCTGGGCGTTGCACCGGGCGCTGGAACGCTCCGGCCCGCGCCGGTGGGCGGCGTACGGCGCGACTGTGGCGCTGGTCTGCTGCACGCACCTGTTCGCGGTGCTGGTGCTGCCGGCCCATCTGCTGCTGATCCGGCGGGAGACGGCGGCGCGGATGCTCGCCGCGCTGGCGGCGGGGTGCGTGCCCGCCGTGGTGCTGGGCCTCGTCGGGTACGGGGAGCGGCACGCGATCAGCTGGATCCCGCAGCGTGGCCCCGATGTGCTGCTGAAGTTCCCGAAGATGGCGGCGGGGGCGGCCGAGGCCGGGGTGCCGCTGTTCGTGGTCGCGCTGGCCGGGGCGGCGCTGCTGGGGCTGTCGCGGCGGGCGGCCGGGCCGCGGGGCGCCGCGAGCACGGGTCTCCCGCCCTGGCGCTGGGCGGGTGCGCTGCTGGGGTGGCTGGTGCTGCCGCCGCTGCTGTTGCTCGCGGTGTCCCACCTGGTCACGCCGGTGTACGTGGATCGCTACCTGTTCGTGACGGCGCCGGCGCTGGCCCTGCTGGCGGGGCTGGCCGCCGCGCACGCCGGAAGCAGGCGGGTGTCCGTGGCCGCCTGCTGGGCGCTGGTCGCGGTCTGCCTGGCGGCGGGAACGTACCAACATGCGGAGGTCCGGGATGAGAACGGGCGGTTCGAGAACTTCCCGTGGGCCATCTCCCGGATCCAGGCCCAGCCGGGCGACGCGATCGTGTACGGGCAGAGCCAGGTGCGGTCCGGGTTCGACTACTACGGCCCCGCCTACTACGGGCTCGACGGGTTCGGAGACGGCTCGATGCCGGAGGACGTGCTCCGGCTCGGCCACGACCCGTCGCCGACCGGCTTCGGCTACCGCGAGCGGAGCGCCGTCGCCGGCGCGCTGCGCGGGCGCGAGCGGGTGTGGGTCGTGTGGCGCGGCACCAAGGCCACGGGCGACCGTCTGGCCCGGGTGCGGGAAGTCGAGGAGGCCGGGTACGAGCGGGAGGGCTCGTGGCACTCGGCCGACCTGCCGGGCATGACGGTCGCCCTCTACACGAAGGCGGGCGGCTGAGGGTCAGCCGACCTCGACGCCGCCGACCGACTTCTTGCCGCGCCGCAGCACCAGGAAGCGGCCGTGGAGCAGGTCGGCGGCGGCCGGGACGTACGCCTCGTCCGTGATCTTGGTGTTGTTGAGGTAGGCGCCGCCCTCCTTGACCGCCCGGCGGGCGGCCGACTTGGACTCGACCAGCCCGCTGTCGGCCATGAGGTCGACCAGCGACGCGCCGAGCCCGGGGACGGTCGCCTTCGGCACCTCGGCCAGCGCCGCCGCCAGGGTGGAGGCCGGCAGCTCGTCCAGCGAGCCCTGGCCGAACAGCGCCTTGGACGCCGCCACCGCCGCGGCCAGCTCCTGCGGGCCGTGCACGAGCGTGGTGAGGTCCTCGGCGAGCGTCCGCTGCGCCTCGCGGGCGAACGGCCGGTCGGCGACGGCCTTCTCCAGGTGCTCGATCTCCTCCCGGGAGCGGAAGGTGAACACCTTGAGGAAGCGGATCACGTCGCGGTCGTCGGCGTTGAGCCAGTACTGGTAGAACGCGTAGGGCGTGGTCAGCGCCGGGTCGAGCCAGACGGCCCCGCCGGCGGTCTTGCCGAACTTGGTGCCGTCGGCCTTGGTGATCAGTTTGCCGGTGAGGGCGTGCACGTGGGCGCCCTCGACCCGCCTGATCAGGTCGACGCCCGCGGTGATGTTGCCCCACTGATCGCTGCCGCCGAGCTGGAGGGTGCAGCCGTGGCGCCGGTAGAGCTCCAGGTAGTCGTTGGCCTGCAGGATCTGGTAGCTGAACTCGGTGTAGCTGAGCCCTTCGCCGCCGAGCCTGGCCGAGACCGACTCGCGGGCGAGCATCCGGTTGACCGGGAAGTGCTTGCCGACGTCACGCAGGAAGTCGATGGCCGACAGCTCGGCGGTCCAGTCGAGGTTGCTGACGAGCGTGGCCGCGTTGGGGCCCGGCTCGAACGACAGGAACTTCTCCACCTGGACCCGGATCCGCGCCACCCATTCGGCCACCACCTCGCTGGTGTTGAGCGCCCGCTCGGTGCTGCGGCCGCTGGGGTCGCCGATCAGGCCGGTGGCGCCGCCGACCAGGCCGATCGGCCGGTGGCCCGCACGCTGGAAACGGGTCAGGATCAGCAGCGTGGCGAGGTTGCCGACGTGCAGCGACGGTGCGGTCGGGTCGAAGCCCGCATAGACCGTGATCGGACCCTTCGACAGCGTTTCGCGCAGGGCGTCGGTGTCGGTGGTCTGCGCGGTCACGTCGCGCCATTCGAGCTCATCGAGGATGTCGGTCACGATGCTGACTTTCCTGATAGATGGTGAGTGGGTACAGCGTGCCTGATCGCGGCCGGACGCCGCCACTTGGATAATGTCGGCCCCATGTGGAAGGTCCGTCGTGAACTGGCCGTTTTCAAGATCTTAGGGGCTCTGGCGTGCGCGGGGCTCGCAGCGTACTGGTATGCCGACGGTGACGTGCCAGGAGTGGTCCTCGCCGTGCCGGCGGCGGTGCTGCTGGGCGGGATGGGGTTGCGCGACATACTGGCCCCGGTGCGGCTGGCGATGGACGAGAGCGGCATCACGGTCGTGCACGGTTTCGCGGGCAGGCGGCACGTGCCGTGGGACGCCATCCGGGACATCGAGGTGGACGTCCGCAGGCGGTGGGGCCTGCGCAGCGAGATGCTGGAGATCGACACCGGCGACCATCTGCACATCTTCAGCGCTCACGACCTAGGCGCCTCACCCACGGAGGTGGCCGCGGCGTTGCGCCGCCGCGGCATGTGAGCGCGGTACGGGGAGACGGTCGGATCCCCGTCGACCCAGAACCGCCACGGGGTGTCCTTGGCCGTCGAGATCCCGGTGCGCGGCCCCGACCTGATCGCTCCGGGCTCCGGCGGGCGGCCCTCCAGGACCACCGCCGACCCGGCGGGCCACACCGGCGGGCCGTCGGCCTGCGGCGCGGCGCTGATCAGGCGGTCGACGGCGGGGATCGCGCCGGGCGGGCCCTCCCAGACGGCGTCGACGCCGTTGTGCTCGCGCAGCAGACCGAGCGCCACGGCCAGCCTGGCCGGCCCCCGGCCGAGGTCGCGGTCGGCCACCGGCCTGGGGCCGCCGTCGCCCGCGGGCGCTCCCCTGCCCGACCGCCGGGACCGGGCCAGGCCGACGCCGCCGACCACCTCACCGGCCCGCAGCAGCACCGCCGAGCCCTGGTCCTCGGGCAGGCAGACGAGGTTGGCGCAGAAGTGCATGCCGTAGGTGAAGTACACGTACAGGTGTCCGGGCGGGCCGAACATGACCGCGTTGCGCGCCGTCTTGCCGCGGTAGGTGTGGGCCGCGGGGTCCTCGCCCGGCCCGCCGTACGCCTCGACCTCGGTCAGGCGTACGGCCACGCCGCCGTGCACGATGAGGCGCCCGAGCAGGTCGGGCGCGACCTCGTGGGACGGCCGGTCGAAGAAGGCCCGCGGCAGCGGGGCCGTGCTCAGCACCCCGCTCAGGAGCCGGCCGCCCAGGCCGCCTGGGCGTCGACCGCCTCGCGCAGCGCCACGAGCTGGTCGCGGACGCGGTCGGGGGCGGTGCCGCCGGGGGCCTTGCGGGCGGCGAGCGCCCCCGGCACGTTGAGCACGTCGCGCACGTCGGGCGTCAGGTGCGGCGAGACCTTGACCATCTCGTCGTCGGTGAGGTCGCCGAGGTCCTTGTCGTTGACCTGGCACCACACCACGAGGTGGCCGACCGCCTCGTGCGCCTCGCGGAACGGCACCCCGCGCCGCACCAGCAGCTCGGCCAGGTCGGTGGCGAGGGCGAACCCGTCGGGCGCCGACGCCTCCATCCGGGCGGTGTTGACCCGCATGGTCGAGACGAGGCCGGCCATCGCGGGCAGGACCAGCAGCAGGGTGTCGACCGAGTCGAACACCGGCTCCTTGTCCTCCTGCAGGTCGCGGTTGTAGGTGAGCGGCAGGCCCTTGAGCGTGGTCAGCAGCGCCATCAGGTTGCCGATGAGGCGTCCGGACTTGCCGCGGGCCAGCTCGGCCACGTCGGGGTTCTTCTTCTGCGGCATGATCGACGAGCCGGTGGAGTAGGCGTCGTCCATCTCGATCCAGCGGAACTCCTGCGAGGCCCACAGGACGATCTCCTCGCCCAGCCGGGACAGGTGGGTGCCGATCAGGGCCGCGGCGAACAGGAACTCGGCCGCGAAGTCACGGTCGGCGACCGCGTCCATCGAGTTGGGCGCGGCCGAGTCGAACCCGAGCTCCTGCGCCACCGCCTGCGGGTCGAGCGGCAGCGACGAGCCGGCCAGCGCGCCGGAGCCGAGCGGCGAGACGGCCGCCCGCTTGTCCCAGTCGGTGAGCCGGTCGACGTCGCGGGCGAACGCGTGCACGTGCGCGAGCAGCTGGTGGCCGAACGACACCGGCTGCGCGTGCTGCAGGTGGGTCATGCCGGGCGCGGCCGTCTCGGCGTGCTGCCCCGCCTGCTCCATCAGCGCCGTCTCCAGCTCCACCAGCCGGGAGACGATCGTGCGGGCGTGGTCGCGGAGGTAGAGACGCAGGTCGGTGGCGATCTGGTCGTTGCGGCTGCGGCCGGCCCTGAGCTTGCCGCCGAGCGAGCCGAGCCGCTCCAGCAGGCCGCGCTCCAGCGCGGTGTGCACGTCCTCGTCGGCGACGGTGGGCCGGAACTCGCCCTCCTTGCAGGCGCGCTCCAGGTCGTCGAGCGCGCCGATCATGCGCTGCAGCTCCTCGGCGCTCAGCAGCCCCGCCCTGTGCAGCACGCGGGCGTGCGCCCTGGACGCCGCCAGGTCGTAGGGCACCAGCCGCCAGTCGAAGTGCACGCTCACCGACAGCCGGGTCAGCGCGTCGGACGGGCCCCCTTCGAAACGCCCGCCCCACAGCCGCATCGGCTTGCCATCACTCACCGTCTTCTCCTCAGCCTTCACCGCACGTCCTCCGCGACCTTAGTGCACTTCACCCCTGCTTCGCGTCGCGAGCCGCCGCGATCTTCGAAGGCAGGCTGAACAGTTGTACGAAACCCTTGGCCAGCGACTGGTCGAACGAGTCGCCGGTGTCGTAGGTGGCGAGCGAGAAGTCGTACAGCGACTGCTCGGAGCGCCGGCCCGTGACCGTGGCGCGGCCGCCGTGCAGGGTCATCCTGATGTCACCGCTGACGTACCGCTGCGCGTCGGCGATGAGCGCGTCGAGCCCGCGCTTGAGCGGCGAGTACCACAGCCCGTCGTAGACCAGCTCGCTCCACCGCTGGTCGACGCCCCGCTTGAAGCGGGCCAGGTCGCGCTCGACGGTGACGCTCTCCAGCTCCAGGTGCGCCGTGATGAGCGTGATCGCGCCGGGCGCCTCGTACACCTCGCGTGACTTGATGCCGACCAGCCGGTCCTCGACCATGTCGATGCGCCCGACGCCGTGCGCGCCGGCCCGCCGGTTCAGCTCGTCGATGATCTCGTACGGGGTGAGCGGGCGGCCGTCGAGCTTGACCGGGACGCCCCGCTCGAAGGTGATGACCACCTCGTCGGGCTCGCGCGGCACGGCGGGGTCGGCCGTGTAGGCGTAGACGTCCTCGCTGGGCGCGTTCCAGATGTCTTCCAGGAAGCCGGTCTCGATGGCGCGGCCCCACAGGTTCTGGTCGATCGAGAACGGGTTCTTCTTGGTGGTCTCGATGGGCAGGCCCCTGCGCTCGGCGTACTCGATCGCCTTGTCGCGGGTCCAGGCGAAGTCGCGGGCCGGGGCGACCACCTTGAGCTCGGGGGCCAGCGCCGCCAGCCCGGCCTCGAAGCGGACCTGGTCGTTGCCCTTGCCGGTGCAGCCGTGGGACACGATCGTGCCGCCGAGCTGCTTGGCCGCGGTGACCAGGTGCTTGACGATGAGCGGGCGCGAGAGCGACGACAGCAGCGGATAGCGGTCCATGTAGAGGGCGTTGGCCTGGAGCGCGGGCACGCAGAAGTCGGCCGCGAACTCCTCCTTGGCGTCGACCACCACGGACTCGACGGCGCCGCAGTCCAGGGCGCGCTCGCGGATGGCCTTCATGTCCTCGCCGCCCTGGCCGAGGTCCACCGCGACGGCGATGACCTCGGCGTTCATCTTCTCGGCGAGGAACGGGATGGCCACCGACGTGTCCAGGCCCCCGGAGAACGCCAGGACCACTCTCTCCGTCATTGCTCTGTCTCCATCGATTGCGATAAAGCGTGATAATTCGGTCTAAGTGCGCCGGTCTGCCGCCTTCAGCAGCGCCTCCGCGAGAGCCGGCCCGCCCTGCGGGTCTCGGCTGATGACCAGGATCGTGTCGTCACCCGCGACGGTGCCGAGAATCGACTCCCAGTCGGCGTGGTCGATGGCGGAGGCGAGGAACTGGGCCGCGCCCGGCGGAGTCCTGACGATGACCAGGTTGGCCGAGGCGTCGGCGCTGACCAGCAGCTCCTCCGCGATGCGGTGCAGCCGCGCGGCCGGGGACTCGCCGGTGCCGAGCCTGGCCAGCGGGATCCGCCCGCCGCCCTCACCGGGCAGCGCGTACACCAGCGAGCCGTCCTCGGCGCGCAGCTTGAGCGCGCCCAGCTCGTCGAGGTCGCGCGAGAGCGTGGCCTGGGTGACCTCGACGCCGCTCTCCGCCAGCAGCTTGGCCAGCTCGGGCTGGGAGCGCACCGGCTGGCGCTGGAGCAGGTCGGTGATCTTCGCCTGCCGGGCCGCCTTGGTCATCGGGATCGTCATGGTCTGGTCACCAGCCAGTGGAGCAGCGCCTTCTGCGCGTGCAGCCGGTTCTCCGCCTGGTCCCACACGGCGCTGCGCGGGCCCTCCAGGACGTCGGCGGTGATCTCGTTGCCGCGGTAGGCGGGCAGGCAGTGGAGCACGACCGCGTCTCCGTCGGCGTGTGCCAGCAGCTCGGCGTTGACCTGGTAGGGCATGAGATCGCGGACCCGGTCGTCCTTGCCGTCCTGGCCCATCGACACCCAGGTGTCGGCCGCCACGACCTGCGCCCCCTGGACGGCGGCGACCGGGTCGGAGACGGACACCACGGAACCGCCGGTGGTGGCGGCGATGGCCGCGGCCCTGGCCAGGACCACCGCGTCGGGCTGGTAGCCGACCGGGGCGCCGATCCGCACGTGCATGCCGGCGGTGGCGCCGCCCAGCAGGTAGGAGTTGGCCATGTTGTTGGCGCCGTCTCCCACGTACGCGAGTGTCAGCCCGGCGGTGCGGCCCAGCCGCTCGCGCACCGTCTGCAGGTCGGCGAGGATCTGGCAGGGGTGGAACTCGTCGGTGAGCGCGTTGACCACGGGCACCGCGGAGTTCGCCGCCATGGTCTCGATCAGCTCCTGGCCGCTGGTGCGCCACACGATGGCGGCCACCTGCCGGTCGAGCACGCGGGCGATGTCCTCGACCGGCTCGCCGCGGCCCATGAGGGTGGAGACGCCGTCGACGATCAGCGGCAGGCCGCCCAGCTCGCCGATGCCCACGTGGAAGGAGACGCGGGTCCTGGCCGACGGCTTGTCGAACAGCACCGCCACGGTCTTGGGCCCCTCGAACGGACGGTGGCCGAAGCGGTCCTTCTTCATCTCCGCCGCCAGGACGAGCACCTCTTCCTGCTCGGCCGGCGAGAGGTCGTCGTCCCGCAGAAAGTGCCTGACGTCCGCGTTGTTTCCTGCGGTCACTGGCTCGCCTCCGTGAGAATGTTCGGGAACGCGGCGGTGAAGGCGTCCACCTGGCCGGCCGTCACGACCAGCGGCGGCGCGATCCGCACCGCGTCCGGCTGCACGGCGTTGACGAGGAAGCCCGCATCCTGCGCCGCCTTCTGCACCTTCCCCGAAACGGGCTCGGCGAGCACGGCGGCCAGCCACAGGCCGCGTCCGCGCACCCCCTTCAGCAGCGGGTGCGCGATGGATTCGAGACCGCCGCGCAGCCGCGCGGCGACCTCGTTGACATGGCCGAGGTCCACGTTGTCGAGCACGGCCAGGGCCGCGGCGCAGGACACCGGGTTGCCGCCGAAGGTCGAGCCGTGGTCGCCCTTCTCGAACAGGGTGCCTGCCTCACCGAAGCCGACGCAGGCGCCGATCGGCAGCCCGCCGCCCAGCCCTTTGGCCAGGGTGAGGATGTCGGGGGTGAAGCCGTCGGCCTGGTGGGCGAACCAGTGGCCGGTCCTGCCGATCGCCGACTGGATCTCGTCGGCGACCAGCAGCGCGCCGGTCGCGTCGCAGATCTCGCGGGCCGCCGCCAGGTAGCCGTCGGGCGGCGGCACCACGCCGGCCTCGCCCTGCGTCGGCTCCAGGAACACCGCCGCGCAGTCGCCGGTCACGGCCTCCTTCAGCGCGTCCGCGTCCCCGTACGGGACGAACCGGACGTCGACCGGGAAGGGGCCGAACTGGTCGCGGATGGACTTCTTGCCGCTCAGCGACAGCGCGCCGATCGTGCGGCCGTGGAAGCCGTTCTCGGCCGCGACGAAGTAGGACCTGCCGGTGCGCTTGCCGTACTTGACCGCGAGCTTGTAGGCGGCCTCGTTGGCCTCGGTGCCGGAGTTGGCGAAGAAGACCCGGGCGGGGGCGCCGAGCAGGCCGGTCAGCCTCTCGGCCAGCAGCACCTCGGGCTCGTGCAGGAACAGGTTGCTGGTGTGGGCGATCGTCGCCACCTGCTTCGACACCGCCTCGACCAGCGCGGGGTGGGCGTGACCGAGCGAGACGACCGCGATGCCGGCGATGAAGTCGAGATACTCCCTGCCCTCGACGTCCCACACGCGGGCGCCCTCGCCCCTGGCCAGCGCGACCGGCGGGACGCCGTAGTTGGGCATGAAGACCTGCTCGAACCGCTCGTACAGGCTACTCATCAGGGCACCACCATGGTTCCGATTCCTTCGTTGGTGAAGATCTCCTGCAGCAGCGAGTGGGGCACCCTGCCGTCGAGCACGTGGGCCTGCGGGACGCCGTTGCGCACGGCGGTCAGGCAGGCTTCCATCTTGGGCACCATGCCGCTGGACAGCGTGGGCATCAGCCGCTCGAGCTCGGCCGCGTCGATCTCGTCGATGACGTCGGTGTCGTCCGGCCAGTTGGCGTACAGGCCCTCGACGTCGGTGAGGACGATGAGCTTGTCGGCCTTGAGCGCCACGGCCAGCGCGGCGGCCGCGGTGTCGGCGTTCACATTGTAGATTTCGCCGTCGGCGCCGCGGGCGATGCCGGACACGACCGGGACGCGCCCGTCGGCCAGCAGCGCCTCGACCGTGCCGGGCTCGACCTTGACGATCTCGCCGACCTGGCCGATGTCGACCGGGCTGCCGTCGACGATGGCGCTCTTGCGCTCGGCGGTGAACAGGTGGGCGTCCTCGCCCGACAGGCCGACCGCGAACGGGCCGTGGCGGTTGATCAGGCCGATGATGTCGCGGCCGACCTGGCCGACCAGCACCATCCTGACGACCTGCATGGCCTCAGGGGTGGTGACCCGCAGCCCGGCGGTGAACGTGGACTCGATGCCCAGCTTGTCGAGGTGGGCGTTGATCTGCGGTCCGCCGCCGTGCACCACGACCGGCCGCAGCCCGGCGTGGCGCAGGAAGACGACGTCCTCGGCGAACGACTCCTTGAGCGCCTCGTCGGTCATCGCGTTGCCGCCGTACTTGATGACGACGGTCGCGCCGTGGAAACGCTCCAGCCACGGCAGGGCCTCGATGAGCGCGGCCGCCTTCTCCTGTGCGTCCCTCATGTCGAGTACGCCGAGTTCTCGTGGACGTACTCGGCCGTCAGGTCGGTGGTGTGCACCGTGGCGGTGTGCGGGCCGGCCGACAGGTCGACGGTGATGGTGACGTCGCGCGGGCGCATGTCGACCTTGTCGCGGTCGTCGCCGACGGCGCCGCCGCGGCAGATCCAGATGCCGTTGATGGCCACGTTGAGCCGCTCGGGCTCGAACTCGGCGTCGGTGGTGCCGACCGCGGACAGCACCCGGCCCCAGTTGGGGTCCTCACCGTGGATGGCGCACTTGAGCAGGTTGGAACGGGCGACCGCGCGGCCGACCTTGACCGCGTCGTCCTCGGAGGCGGCGCCGACCACCTCGATGGAGATGGCCTTGCTGGCGCCCTCGGCGTCGACGAGGAGCTGCCTGGCCAGGTCGGCGCAGACCTCCGTCACCTTCTGCTCGAACTCCGCCAGGTCCGGCCTGACCCCGGCGGCGCCGCTGGACAGCAGCAACACGGTGTCGTTGGTGGACATGCAGCCGTCGGTGTCGAGCCGGTCGAACGTCGTGGACGTCGCCCTGCCCAGCACCGAGCCCAGCTCCTCGGCGGTCAGCTCGGCGTCGGTGGTGATCACGCAGAGCATGGTGGCCAGGGCGGGGGCCAGCATGCCGGCCCCTTTGGCCATCCCGCCGACCATGTAGCCGGCGCCGCGCTTGAAGGAGATCTTGGACACCGTGTCGGTGGTGCGGATGGCGTCGGCCGCGTTGAGCCCGCCGTCGCGGGACAGCTTGGCGGCTGCCTGCTCCACGCCGGACAGCAGCGCGTCCATCGGCAGCCGCTCGCCGATCAGCCCGGTCGAGCAGACCGCGATCTCGCCGGCGGAGTCGTCGAGCAGCGCGGCCGCCTTCTCGGCGGTCGCGTGCGTGTCCTGGAAGCCCTCGGGGCCGGTGCAGGCGTTGGCGCCGCCGGAGTTGAGCACGACCGCCCGCAGCCGCCCGCCTCGCAGGACCTGCTGCGACCACAGCACGGGCGCCGCCTTCACCCTGTTGGCGGTGAAGACGCCTGCGGCGGCGCGGCTGGGCCCGTCGTTGACGACGAGGGCCAGGTCGCGGGCGCCGCCGGACTTGATGCCGGCGGCCACGCCCGCGGCCCGGAAGCCTAGGGGGGCGGTCACGCTCATGGAGCTACTCCATTCGTGGGGAGACCGAGCTCTTCTGGCAGGCCGAGGGCGAGGTTGGCGCTCTGGATCGCGCCTCCGGCCGTGCCCTTGGTGAGGTTGTCGATGGCGATGACGGCCAGCACGCGGCCGGCCCGCTCGTCGAGCGCCACCTGCAGGGCGGCGGTGTTGGCGCCGTAGGTCATCGCGGTGGCGGGCCAGACGCCCTCCGGCAGCAGCGTCACGAACGGCTCGGCGCGCAGCGCCTCCTCGTACGCCTCGCGCAGCGCGGCCCCGGTGAGGCCGGGCGCGGCCGGGGCCGTGCAGGTGGCCAGGATGCCGCGGCTCATCGGGGCGAGCGTGGGCGTGAAGGAGACCCGCACCGGGACTCCCGCGGCCGCGCTCAGCCCCTGCTCCATCTCGGGGGTGTGGCGGTGGACGCCGCCGGCGCCGTAGGCGCTGACCGAGCCGATGACCTCACTGCCGAGCAGGTTGGGCTTGAGCGACTTGCCGGCGCCGCTGGTGCCGCTGGCGGCGACCACGACGACGTCCGGCTCGGCCAGGCCCGCGGCGAACGCGGGCGTCAGCGCGAGCAGGACCGAGGTGGGGTAGCAGCCGGGCACCGCGATGCGGCGGGCGCCCTTGAGCACCTCGCGCTGGCCGGGCAGCTCCGGCAGCCCGTAGGGCCAGGTGCCCGCGTGCTCGCCGCCGTAGAACTCCTGCCAGGCGGCCGCGTCGGCGAGCCGGTGGTCGGCGCCGCAGTCGACGACCAGCGTCTCGTCGCCGAGCCTGGCGGCGATGGCCGCCGAGTGGCCGTGCGGGAGCGCGAGGAAGACCACGTCGTGGCCGGCGAGCGTCTCTGGCGTGGTGTCTTCGATGATCCGCCCGGCCAGCGCCGGCAGCTGCGGCTGGTGGGCGCCGAGCGGGCTGCCCGCGCTGGAGGCGGCGGTGAGCGCGCCGATCTCCAGTCTCGGGTGGCCGAGCAGCAGGCGGAGCAACTCGCCGCCCGCGTAGCCGCTGGCTCCGGCGACCGCTGCTCTCATGCCTGCCTCCTGCATAGTCATGCATCTTACCTCATGGATTTGCTTTTTAAGAGGATGCACCGCAGGGGATGAACATGCAACCCGTAGACCGTATATCGGGACGGTGACGGAACGCGCACGGCCACGGATAATCCCCGGTGAATCACGGTCTAGCGCTACGTACCTACCGGTCGGTACTGTGATGTATCCGACAGCCGTCCAGCGGGAGTACTGCGTAATGACCCTTTCGCACGCCCAGGTGGAAGCCCAGCTCACCGGACCCGGACAGCTCTTCGAGATGGAGGAGATCGGCGGCACCGGCATTCGGACGTGGAAGCACGCACCCGCCCACTTCCGCGTGCTGCTGGAGAACAGCCGGTGGCACGGCGACAAGGTCTTCCTCGTCTACGAGGACGAGCACATCACCTTCGAGGACCACTACCGGCGCGCCGCCACCCTCGCCACCCGCCTCGCCGACGACTACGGGGTGCGCAAGGGCGACCGGGTGGCGGTCGCCATGCGCAACTACCCCGAATGGTCGATCGCCTTCTCCGCGGCGCTCGCTGCGGGCGCCGTCGCGGTGCCGCTGAACGCCTGGTGGACCGAGCCGGAGCTGGCGTACGGGGTGAGCGACTCCGGCGCGAAGGTGATCATCGCCGACGACGAGCGGGCCCCCAGGCTGGCCGGCACCGGCGTGCCGCTGATCGTCGCCAGGGGCGCGGCGCCCGAGGGGGCGCGGACGTTCGACGAGGTGCTCGGCGAGGTCAGAGCCGACGTGACGCTGCCCGAGGTGGAGCTCTCCCCCGACGACCCGGCCACCATCTTCTACACCTCCGGCACCACCGGGCGGCCCAAGGGCGCGCTCGGCAGCCATCGCAACCTGGGCCAGTCGCCGATGACCGTCGCCTACGGGCTCTACCGCGCCAGCGCGCTGGCCGGCAAGGACCCCGGGGAGGCCACGGCCGTGCGGCGGGTGACGCTCCTGACGGTGCCGCTGTTCCACGTCACCGGCTGCTTCTCGGCGCTGACCACGACCCTGTTCAGCGGCGGCGGCCTGGTGCTCATGTACAAGTGGGACCCGGGCCAGGCGCTGAAGCTGATCGAGCGGGAGAAGGTCAGCGCCATGATCGGCGTGCCGACCAACGCCTGGCAGCTGATGTCCCACCCCGACTTCGCCAAGCACGACCTGTCGTCGCTCAACACGCTCGGCTACGGCGGCGCGCCCGCCCCGCCCAGGCTGCTGGAGCGCATCACCGAGAACCTCCCCGCCCGCGCCGCGTCCAACGGCTACGGCATGACCGAGACGACCGCGCTGGCCATCGGCAACGGGGGCGCCGACTACCAGGCGCACCCCGACAGCATCGGCAGGCCCTCCCCCGTGGTCGACGTGCGCGTGGTCGACCCGATGAACAACGAGCTGCCGCCCGGCGAGGTCGGCGAGCTCTGCGTGCGCGGCCCCAACGTGATCCTGGGCTACTGGAACAAGCCGGAGGCCACCGCCGAGACGTTCGTCGGCGGCTGGCTGCACACCGGCGACCTGGCCAAGATCGACGAGGACGGGTTCGTCTACATCGTCGACCGGGCCAAGGACATGGTGATCAGGGGCGGCGAGAACGTCTACTGCGCCGAGGTGGAGGCCGCGCTGTTCGAGCACCCGGCCGTGGACGACGTCGCGGTGATCGGCGTGCCGCACGACGAGCTGGGCGAGGAGGTGGGCGCGGTGATCCGCCTCGCCGCCGGCGTCCCGGCCACCGGCGAGGAACTGCGGGCGTTCCTCGACGGGCGGATCGCCGCGTTCAAGGTGCCGCGCCACTTCTGGTTCCGGGAGGGCGAGCTGCCGCGCAACCCCGGCGGCAAGATCCTCAAGACCCACCTGCGCCGGGAGGTGCTCGGCGCCTGACGACGCCCGAAGCGGCCCGCCCTCGACCGGCGGGCCGCTTTTTTCATGACATATCACCAGGTCAGCATGTCTGCACCAGATCGCATTACCTTCCACGTAATCGCGTGGCCTATGTGCTCGCTGGCACCGTTGCGGGTGTCGGAACGAACACCTAAGGAGACGCGAGATGAGCACCCCCACCAGCGCCACTACCGGCCGCGCGAGCTTCCTGCGGCTCGTGCTCGCCGCGGACGCCGTCGTCACAGGGGTCAACGGCCTGGCCTACCTCGCCGCCGCCGGCCTTCTGAGCGACCTGCTCGGGCCGGACGCGGGCCCGCTGCGCGGGATCGGGATCTTCCTGCTCGCGTACGGGGTCGCCGTCGGTCTCCTCGCGGGCCGCCGCCAGGTCAGCGAGGCGGGCACCCAGGTCGTGATCGGTCTGAACGTCGTCTGGGCACTGGCAAGCATCGCCGCCGTCGTCACCGGTCTCCTCGCGTTCACCACGATCGGCGCGGTGTGGGCGATCCTCCAGGCCCTCGTGGTCGCCGGGTTCGCCGTGCTGCAGATCGCCGGTCTCCGCAAGCTTCGCTAACCATCTGAAAGGCTGATAAATCATGACGAACCTCGTCGAGCGTTACGTGGCCGCCTGGAACGAGACCGACCCCGCCGCCCGCGCCAAGGCCGTGGCCGGCGTCTGGACCGAGGACGCGACGTACACCGACCCGCTGGCGGACGTGGCCGGGCACGCCGGCATCGCCGCCGTCATCGAGGGCGCCCAGGGGATGTTTCCCGGCCTGGTCTTCACCCCCGGCGAGCTGTACGACGCCCACCACGGCATCGCCCGCTTCACCTGGCACCTCGGCCCGGAGGGCGGGGAGCCGGTGGCGACCGGCTTCGACGTGGTGGAGCTGGCCGAGGACGGGCGCATCAGCAAGGTGCTCGGCTTCCTGGACAAGGTGCCGGCCGCCTGACCCTCCTCCCCCCATGGCCCCCGCCCCGGCGGGGGCTTCCGCTTGCCGCTCCGATGTTTCCACGGATGGTCATGGACTTGTCAGGTGGAAGTCAGTAAAGATCTAACTTGCAGCTTTAGCGTGATTTGCGCTCAAGAAAGATCAAAGAAGGGTACGTAACGTACACATGCGGGTGGCAAACGCACTACTCACGGCAGTCCTGGCTTCGGCCCTCGTCACCAGCGCCTCCGCCGCCCACGCGGCGGCGCCGCGCTCCGAGTTCCCCGCGGAGGTGTACGGCGGCGCCTGGCAGGCGGGTCACGTGCAGGGGATCGCGGTGGACGAGAAGAAGGGCTTCATGTACTTCTCCTTCACCAACCTGCTCGTCAAGACCGACCTGTCCGGCAAGCCCGTCGGCTCCGTCACCGGCTTCACCGGCCACCTCGGCGACCTCGACTTCAACCGTCAGGACCGCCGGGTGTACGGGTCGCTGGAATACAAGGACGCGCAGGCGTTCTACATCGCCATCTTCGACGTCGACCGCATCACCAGCCTCGGCATGGACGCCGAGACCTCCGACGTGGTGACCGCCGTCTACCTCAAGGAGGTGGTCGACGACTACAGCGCCGACATGAACGGCGACGGCGTCTTCGACGGCAACGTGGCCAACACCCCCGACCACCGCTACGGCTGCAGCGGCATCGACGGCGTCGCGTTCGGCCCCGAGTTCGGCAAGCGGCACGGCAAGCAGAAGCTGACCGTGGCCTACGGCGTCTACTCCAACACCGCTCGCCAGGACAACGACCACCAGGTGCTGCTCCAGTACGACATCACCAAGTGGCGCAAGTACGAGCGCCCTCTCACCCAGAGCGCCCCGCACACCTCCGGCCCGGCCAAGGTCGACGGGAAGTACTTCGTCCGCACCGGCAACACCCGGTACGGAGTCCAGAACCTGGAGTACGACGGCCACACCGGCAAGTGGCTGATGGCCGTCTACAAGGGCGCCAAGCCGCAGTTCCCCAACTACTCGATGTTCACCGTCGACGGCGCCACCCGCCCGGTGCGCGGACCGATCGAGGGACAGCCCCAGCCGGAGCAGGGCGACCTGCTCACGCTCGCGCCCGAGGGCCTGCACCACGAGGCGTCGGGCGTCCGCGGCTGGGAGTCCTCCGGTGAGTACGGCCTGGCCTCGCTGGACGACGGCCGCTTCTACCTGGTGGACGCCGGCACCGTGACCGAGGACGGCGTCACCAAGCAGACGGCCCACTCCCGCCTCCACCGCTGGACCGGCAGCACCCCGACCCCGTTCGAGCGCCTCCCCTAGCCATCCGGGACAGGGCTCCCGACCGGCGAAGCCGGGGAGCCCCCGGCGCGGGCCCCGCCACCGCAGCGGCGGGAGCCCGCGCCACATCAGCCCTCCTCGCGCCACCCCTCGAACCGCTCGGTCAGCTCGTCCACCTTGGCCAGGCTCTCCCCGGCGAGCCCCTCCACGACGACGAGCCACTGCGCGTCCTCCGCGTCGTCCTCCCCCGCCAGCGTCTCCCGCACCACCCGCGGCACGCCCAGGCCCGGGAACCACTCGCCGAGCGTCGCCGCGACCTCCTCGGCGTCGTCCCGCTCAGAAAAGATCAGCAACTGCCTCATGAACGGCATTCTGGCAGCAGGCGAGAGCACGCGTTCACGAACAGTGAGCGGGGTACGTTGCTAACGTAAGACCATGACGGCCGAAGCGGTGAGCATTCCCATGGCGCCAGAGTCCTCGCTGCCCGACTGGATCTTCCCTCCCCCCGAGGGGTTCACGGCAGAAGACCTCGATCACCTTCCGCATTTGCCTGCGCACACGGAGTTGATTGACGGAAGCTTGGTCTTCGTGAGCCCGCAGCTAGACTTCCACACCTCGACGATCTACCTGTTGGAGGCCGGTCTGCGCCGTGCTGCTCCGAAGGGCTACCGCGTGCGCCGCGAGATGAGCGTCAAACTCGGTCCCAGACAGCGCCCGGAGCCGGATCTGATCGTTCTCAAGCCCGGCGCCGACGTCCGTTCCTCAGCCACCTACTACCCGGCCGGCGACGTCGCCCTCGCCGTCGAAGTGGTGTCCCCCGAGTCCGAGGAGCGCGACCGCAAGCGCAAGCCCCTGCTCTACGCGGAGGCGGGCATCCCCCACTTCTGGCGGGTCGAGAACGACTCCGGCAGGCCTGTCGTCTACGTCTACGAACTCGACCCTGCCACCCGCGCCTACGTGCCCACGGGTATCCATCACGACCGCGCCAAGGTGACCGTCCCGTTCGACATGGACATCGACCTCGCCGAGATCGACTCGATCTGACCGAAAAGGGCCGGTACGAACCCGTACCGGCCCTTGACGCGTCAGGCAGAGCGCAGCTGGGCGCCGACGCGGTCGGCGGCGAGCGCCACGGCGGCGTCGCGGGCGGCGGAGATCTCCTCGGCCGTCAGCGTGCGGTCGGGGGCGCGGAAACGCATCGCGTACGCGAGCGACTTGTTGCCCTCGCCCACCTGGGCACCGGCGTAGACGTCGAACAGCCGCACCGACTCCAGCAGCTCACCCGCGCCGTCGCGGAGCGCCGCCTCGACGTCGGCCACCGGGGTGAAGTCGGGCACGATCAGGGCGACGTCCTGGGTGGCGACCGGGTAGGCGGAGATGGACGGAGCCTGGGCCGGGCCGCGCATGGCCGTCTCCAGGCGGGTCAGCTCCAGCTCCAGCGCGGCCGTGCGCGGCGGCAGCCCGTAGGCCTCGATGACCCGCGGGTGGAGCTCGCCCGCGTGGCCGACGAGCAGGTCGCCGAGGTAGAGGGCGGCGCACCGGCCCGGGTGCCACGGCTCGTGCTGGTCGGCCACGACCGACAGCTCCAGCCCGGCCTCGGCCGCGACGATCCGTCCGGCCTGCACCGCGTCGGCCCACGACGCCTGCCGGCCCGCGCCCCACCAGCCGGAGCGCTCGAACTCGCCGGCGAGCACCACCGCGACCCGCCACGGCTGGTCGGGCAGCGCCGCCTCGATCGAGGCCAGCTCCTCCTCGGTGGGCCGCCGCTCGACGCCGAGCACGGGGGCCGCCTCGGGCGCCCCCTCGCGCGGCCGGTAGACGGCGCCGGCCTCGAACAGGGCCACGTCGGCGAAGCCGCGTCCGACGTTGCGTACCAGGGTCTTGAGCAGCCCGGGCAGCAGCGTGGTGCGCATCAGCGGCTCGTCCTCGCCCAGCGGGTTGGCCAGCCGCATCGCGCGGCGGCGGGCGTCGTCGGCGGGCAGCTGCAGCCGGTCGAAGTCGTCGGCGCTGATGAACGGGTAGGCCAGCACCTCGGCGTAGCCCGCTTCGGCCAGCGCCCGGCCGACCCTCCTGCGCAGCCGCTGGCCCTCGGTGAGCCCTGCCCCCGCGGGGGCGCTGGGCAGCACGGACGGCAGCCGCTCGTACCCTTCCAGCCGGATGACCTCTTCGGCGAGGTCGCTGGGGTCGGTGAGGTCGGGCCGCCACGACGGCGGGGTCACCGTGATCATGTCGTCGCCCTTGACGGCCAGCCTGGCCGCCAGCTCGCCGCCGGTGACCACGCCGGTCGGGTCGACGCCGCCCTCGCGCACGGCCGGGTCGTCGCCGTCGACCACGACGCAGCCGATCTGCTCCAGCCTGCGCACGACGGTCTCTTTCGCGTACGGCATGCCGGCGATGTCACCGGGGTGGGCGGCGGGGATCGACACGCGGGCGGGCCTGACCTCGACCTCGGCGTGCGTGACCCCGGGCACGATGGTGGCGCCGCCCAGCTCGGCCAGCATGCTCACGGCCCGCCAGGAGGCGACGAGCGGCAGCTCACGGTCGACGCCGCGCTCGAACCGCTTGGACGCCTCGGAGACGAGGTTGTGGCGGCGGGACTCGCGCGAGATGCCGGTGGCCGAGAAGTGGGCGGCCTCGATGACGATCTCGGTGGAGCCGTCGGAGATCTCGGTCTCCAGGCCGCCCATGGTGCCGGCCATGGAGATCGGCCCCGACTGGTCGGTGATGAGGATGTCGTCCGGGTCGAGGTCGCGCACGACGTGGTCGAGCGTCTCCAGCCGTTCGCCCGGCAGCGCGCGCCGCACCACGATCTCGCCGGTGAGC
Organism: Nonomuraea sp. NPDC050478; assembly: GCF_044458265.1. NCBI lineage: Bacteria > Bacillati > Actinomycetota > Actinomycetes > Streptosporangiales > Streptosporangiaceae > Nonomuraea > Nonomuraea sp. NPDC050478. Next base: position 20,426 of record NZ_JBITHT010000009.1, read on the forward strand.
TTGTCGGTGTCGAAGGCGTGCAGCGGCTGGCCGAGCTCCAGCATGAGGTAGTTGGTGATGTCGACGGCCAGCGACACCGGCCGCATGCCGGCCCGGATGAGCCGGGTGCGCATCCACAGCGGGCTCTTGGCCTCCGGGTCGAAGCCGGTGACCTGGCGCAGCACGAACCGGTCGCACGCGGTCGGGTCGTCGATGTAGGCCGGCCAGGCCCGGCTGGTGTGCTCGGGCGGCCGCACGTCGGCGGGGTCGCGGAACGCCGCCCCGAACGCGATCGCGACCTCGCGGGCCACGCCCCGGATCGACAGCGCGTAGCCGATGTCGGGGGTGATCTCCAGCTCGATCACGTCGTCGCGCAGGCCGAGCAGCTCCACCACGTCGGCGCCGACGGGGGTGCCGGCGGGCAGCACCATGATGCCCGCGTGGTCCTCGCCCAGGCCCAGCTCGCGCTCCGAGCAGATCATGCCCTCGGACAGGCGGCCGTAGGTCTTGCGGGCGCCGACCTCGAACCCTCCGGGCAGCACGCCGCTGGGCAGCACCACGGGGACGCGGTCGCCGACGGCGAAGTTGGTGGCGCCGCAGACGATCTCGCGCGGCGTCGGCTCGCCGACCTCGACCCGGCAGTGGCGGATCGGCTTCTTGAAGCCGGTCAGCTCCTCGATCTCCAGCACCTCGCCGACGACGACGTTCTTGACGTCGTGGCCGTGGGAGGCGATGGACTCCAGCTTGAGCCCGGCGGCCGTGAGCTTGTCAGCCACCTCTTGGGCGGTGACCGCCGGGAGATCGACATACTCCCGCAGCCAGGAAAGCGGGACCCTCATCAGATCTCCATTCCGAACGGGAGCGTGAAGCGCACGTCTCCCTCGATCATGTCGCGCATGTCCTCGGCGTTGTGGCGGAACATCAGCGTCCGCTCGATGCCCATCCCGAAGGCGAACCCGGAGTAGACCGACGGGTCGATGCCGCAGGCGACCAGCACCCGCGGGTTGACCATGCCGCAGCCGCCCCACTCGATCCAGCCCTCGTTCTTGCAGGTGCGGCAGGGCGGGTTGCCGGGCACCGCCGAGGCGCCGCGGCAGACGAAGCACTTGAGGTCCATCTCGGCGGACGGCTCGGTGAAGGGGAAGTAGTTGGGCCGGAACCTGGTGGTGATGCCCTCACCGAACATGACCTCGGCGAACCGGTCGAGCGTGCCCTTGAGGTGGGCCATGGTGAGGCCCTTGTCGACGGCCAGGCCCTCGGTCTGGTGGAAGACCGGGGTGTGGGTGGCGTCGAGCTCGTCGGTGCGGAACGTCTTGCCGGGCGCGATCGCGTAACACGGCGCGCCGCGCTCCAGCAGGGCGCGGATCTGCAGCGGCGAGGTCTGCGTGCGCAGCACCATGCCCGAGTCGGTGGAGCCGACGAAGAACGTGTCGTGCTCGGAGCGGGCCGGGTGGTCCTTGGCGATGTTGAGCGCCTCGAAGTTGAACCACTCGCCTTCGAGCTCGGGGCCTTCGGCCACCTCGTAGCCCATCGCGACGAACGTGTCGGCGATGCGCTCCTGCAGCGTGGTCAGCGGGTGGCGGGCGCCGCGCGGGCGGCGGTCCCACGGCAGGGTGACGTCGACGGTCTCCTCGACGAGCACCCGGGCGTCGCGCTCGGCCTCCAGCTCGGCCTGCCGGGCGGCCAGCGCCTCGGCGACGGCTCTGCGGGCGGTGCCGACCCGCTTGCCCGCCTCGGCACGGGCGGCGGGCGGCAGGGCGCCGATCTCGCGGTTGGCCAGGGCGAGAGGCGAGCGGTCGCCGGAGTGCGCCAGCCTGGCCTGCTTGAGTGCGTCGAGGCTGCCGGCCGCCTTGATCGCCGCGATGGCGTCGGCCTCCATCCGGGACACCTCGTCGGCGTGCAGCGGGGTGACCTCGACCGGGTCGTAGTCAGACAAGAGTGAGCTCCGTATCCAGGGCTTGAGCGGGAAAAGTCTAGTGGTGGCCCACCGGTCCCGGTGTCACGCGAAGTCGGGCGTGCCGGTGGGCACGGTAAATCGGAACTCCGCCCCGCCCTCGGGCGCCTGCTGCACGGTGATGGTGCCGCCGTGGGCCTCCACCAGCCCCTTGACGATGAACAGGCCGAGGCCGGTGCCGCCACGCTTGCGGCTGTTGCCGCGCCAGAACTGCCTGAATACGCGCGGGGCCACCTCGGGCCTGACGCCCTCGCCCTGATCGCGCACCGACACGGCCACTCCCCACCCGACGGACTCGATCTCGATGGTCACGGTGCCTCGACCGTGACGCACCGCGTTTTCCACCAGGTTAGCCAGGATCTGGTCAACCTTGTCCTGGTCAAGCCACATTTCGGGAAGATCGTCACCCGTGATGAGGCGGAAGCGGTCCTCCTGCTCGCCCGCCGCGACCCGCCCGGCGACGACCCGTCGGGCCCTGGCGGGGATGTCGACGACCTGGCGGCGCAGCTCCAGCCGGCCGGACTCGATGCGGGAGACGTCGAGCAGCTCGGTGATGAGCCGGGTGACGCGGTCCGCGTCGTTGTTGACGGTCTCGAGCATGACGAGCTTCTGCTCTTCGGTGAAGCGGCCCCACTTGGCGAGCAGCGTCGCGGTGAACCCCTTGACGCTGGTCAGCGGCGAGCGCAGCTCGTGGGCGACCGTGGAGACCAGGTCGGCGCGGCTGCGCTCCAGCCGGGCCCGGGCGCCGCCGTCGCGCAGCGTGATCGCCACCCGCTCGACGTCGCCGCACCGCTCCGGCTCACGGACGAACCGCGCGGTCACGTACAGCTCCTGGCGGCCGGGCAGGTGGAGGGGCTTCTCCGGGACGCGGCTGCGGGTGCGCAGGCCGCCCTCGGGATCGAGCGCCTTCCACCAGTCGCGGCCGTCGTTGTCGCGGAACGGGAACACCTCGTTCATGTCGCGGCCGACGGCGCGTTCGGGCGTGACGCCGGTGAGCCGGGCGGCGGCGCGGTTGACCGCGAGCACGCGGCCGAACCGGTCGGCGACGACGAGCCCGTCAGGGAGATCGTCGATCGCTATCGTGCACGCGGCGGCAACCAGCCGCCCATCGGTGTCTGCGCCGTGCACGACCTCGCCTCCTCCGCCTCCAAGGCCGACAATAGCGGGTTTCCCGCCGCCTAGGGCACTCGCTGAGCCCTGGCGGAGGAGTAAAGGCACACCGCCGCGGCGGTGGCCAGATTGAGGCTCTCGGCCTGTCCGTAGATGGGCACGCGCACCACATCGTCGGCCACCCCGAGCACCTCTTCGGGAAGGCCCCACGCCTCGTTGCCGAAGATCCACGCGGTGGGCCCCGACAGGTCGACGTCGTCGAGCGTGTGGCGGCCCGCGCCGTCCGCCGCGAGCACGCGCAGCCCACGCTCCTTCAGCCGGCGCACGGCCTGCGCGACCGGGGCGCCGACGGCCACGGGCACGTGGAACAGGCTACCCGCGCTGGCGCGCACGCACTTGCCGTTGTACGGATCCACGCTGGCATCGGTGAAGAGCACCGCGTCCGCGCCCGCGGCGTCGGCGGCGCGCATGACGGTGCCGGCGTTGCCCGGGTCGCGCACGTGCGCGAGCACCGCCACCAGGCGGGCGGCCTCGGGCAGGGCGTCGTCGAGCGGCACGTGCACCGGCCGGCAGACGGCGACCAGGCCCTGCGGGGTGACGGTCTGCGACAGCTCGGCCATGACTTCGCCGCTGGCCCGGTGGACCGGGACGCCCTGGTCGGCGGCCGTGCCGACCAGCTCGGGATGGCGCGCCTCGGCCTCGGCGGTGGTGAACAGCTCCAGCGTGATCCCGTCCAGCTTGAGCGCCTCGCGCACCGCCTGCGGGCCCTCGGCCAGGAACTTGCGGTCCTGGTCCCGGAAGGCGCGTTTGGTGAGCCTGCGAGCCGCCTTGACCCGCGGCGACCGGACGTTGGTCAGCTCGGCTCCGGCCATCTCACTCCTGTTGGGTGCGTGCATGGAAAAGGGCCCACCACTCGGGTGAGCCCTTCCCGCAGAATTCGGGTCAGCCCGCGGCCGGCGCGTTCACGTTCGCGGGCAGCGCCTTCTTGGCGGCCTCGACGAGCGTGGCGAAGGTCTGGCTGTCGTTCACCGCGAGATCGGCGAGGATCTTGCGGTCCACCTCGATGTTGGCCAGGCGCAGGCCCTGGATGAGGCGGTTGTAGGTGATGCCGTTCTGACGAGCCGCGGCGTTGATCCGCTGGATCCACAGACGGCGGAAGGCGCCCTTGCGGTCCTTGCGGTCCCGATAGGCGTACGTCATCGAGTGGAGCATCTGCTCCTTGGCCTTGCGGTAGAGCCGCGACCGCTGGCCACGGTAACCGGTTGCCCGCTCGAGAACGACCTTGCGCTTCTTCTTGGCGTTGAGCGCCCGCTTCACGCGTGCCATTTTATTCTCCCCGGGGGTTCGCGCTACTTGCCGAGCAGCTTCTTGATCTTCTTGGTGTCGGCCTCGGAAAGGACGACCTCGTTCTTGAGACGGCGCGTCAGCTTAGACGACTTCCACTCGTTGTAGTGAGCGCGGTTGGCGCGGCGGCGCTTCACCTTGCCGGTGCCGGTAAGCCGGAACCGCTTCTTCGCACCGCTGTGCGTCTTCATCTTCGGCATCTCGCCGTCTCTCCTCAATTCGGTCGTGCCGCTGGCCGGGCCGGCGGCGGAGCCGGCCCGGTCTTCGGCGTCTTCGTCTGGCTGCTCGGGGGTGCGCCAGTAAGGCTAACCCGAGCCGCGGGTCACGCCTCCTGCTTGGAGGGCTCCTCGCTGCCATGCTGGGCCTTCGCGGCGGCCTTCTCGGCCTTGGCCTCGGCCTTCTTCTTGTGCGGACCGATCACCATGATCATGTTGCGGCCGTCCTGCTTGGGCTGGGACTCCACGAAGCCGAGCTCCTGGACGTCCTGCGCGAGCCGCTGCAGAAGCCTGAATCCCAGCTCGGGCCGGGACTGCTCGCGGCCCCTGAACATGATCGTGACTTTGACCTTGTCTCCCGCCTTGAGGAACCGGACGACGTGACCCTTCTTGGTCTCGTAGTCGTGCGGGTCGATCTTCGGCCGGAGCTTGATCTCCTTGATGATCGTGTGCGCCTGATTCTTGCGCGCCTCGCGCGCCTTCATCGCGGACTCGTACTTGAACTTTCCGTAGTCCATGAGCTTGCACACGGGCGGTCGAGCCGTCGCCGCGACCTCGACGAGGTCAAGGTCGGCTTCCTGGGCGAGCTTGAGTGCGTCGTGGATGGACACGATGCCCACCTGCTCGCCGTTCGGGCCCACGAGGCGCACCTCGGGAACTCGGATACGCTCGTTGATGCGGGGCTCAGTGCTGATGGGGCCTCCTAGGTTTGCGATCCCTACGTGCTCGTCGTGCCGGGAGCTCCCGCGAAAACGCGAAAAGCCCCGCACGTCGCGCATGCGGGGCCACTGAGCTCTTCGGCATCGTGGCCTTCAAGCTCCCCGGAGTAGTCCGGCGTGATCCTTGACCCGGCCACCTTTCGGCCGCTCGGGTGGGAGGGAGACCTCCGCTTGCGCGTCCAGCAATGGCATGCCGGACCGATCAGAGAGCTACGCTACCACAACACCGGCGCGACCTCGAATCTTCCCCGGTGAGCGGCGGCCTCCCTGGTAAACTTCTGTCCAGTCTGGACAGAAGGGGGGTTTCATGGGCGTTTGGCAGCTTCAGGAGGCCAAGCAGCGCTTCAGCGAGGTCGTCAGGAAGGCGCACGACGAGGGACCGCAGATCGTCACCCGTCACGGGTTGGACGTGGCGGTGATCATCGACATGGAAGAGTACCGCCGGTTCAAGGGCGAGCAGCCGGACTTCAAGGAATTCCTGCTCAACGGACCAGACCTGTCCGATTTGGAGCTGACCCGCTCCCGGGACCTGCCTCGGGAAGTCGACTTCGGTGACGGCTGGTGAGCCACCTCCTCGACACGAACGTCGTGTCAGAGATGACCAAGCGCTCGCGAGACCCGCATGTGCAGGCCTGGCTGGACAGCACCAACGGCCCCATCCTGCACCTGAGCGTCCTTGTGCTGGGTGAGATCCGCAAAGGCGTCGAGCAGCTGCGCCGCCGCGACCCGGCGCAGTCCGGGGTCTACGAGGCCTGGCTCGACAGGCTCCAGCGCGAATTCAGCACGCGGATCATACCGATCACGACCGACGTGGCCGAAGAGTGGGGACGGCTGCACTCCAAGCGACCGCTCCCCGTCGTCGACGGCCTCATCGCCGCCACGGCCCGCGCCCGTAGTCTCACGCTGGTCACTCGCAACGTCAAGGACTTCGACGGCCTGGCCGTGAAGATGGTCAACCCGTTCGACTGGCCCGTCTGAGGATCTCGGCCTCGCCGGCCGCTCGCATCGCCGCCACCGGGACGTCGGCGCGGCCCGTCATCAGCTCCACCTGGCGCACCGCCTGGTGGAGCAGCATCAAGAAACCGCCGATCACGATGCCGCCCGCCGCCTCGACGGCCGCCGCCGCCCGGGTCGGCCAGGGCGAGTAGACCACGTCGAACAGCGCGGGCACCCCCGCCAGCCGGTCGGCGTGCGCGTCGGCGGCGCCGCCCGGCAGGGTGGAGACCACCAGGTCGACCCCGAGGACCGTGTCGAGCTTGTCGAACGTCTGGACGGCCAGCGCCATCCCGAGCCGCTCGGCCGCGCCCGCCGTCTCGCCCGCCCGTGCCGGGTCGCGGACCACCAGCGTGGCCTCGTGCAGACCCAGGTCGCGCAGCGCGGCCAGGGTCGAGCAGGCGGTGGCGCCGCCGCCCAGCACGGTCGCCGAGCGCGGCGCGGGCACCCCCGCCTCGGCCAGGGCCTGCTCGATGCCGTGGACGTCGGTGTTGTGGCCGTGGGCGGCGCCGCCGGCGAACACCACGGTGTTGGCCCCGCCGACCTCCAGCGCCACCTCGGACACGGTGTCGAGCAGCGGCAGCACGGCGCGCTTGAGCGGCATGGTCAGCGACAGCCCGGCCCACGTGCCCGGCTCCTCCGGCCCTTCGCCGCGCACCGGGCGCAGCTCGCGCAGCAGGCCAGGCAGCGCCGCCTCGTCGCACTCGAACGCGTCGTAGCTCCAGCCGGACAGCCCCATCTCACGGTAGGCGGCCCGGTGCAGGTGCGGCGAGAGCGAGTGGGCGATCGGCGAGCCCATCACGGCAGCTCGCATGCACCCCCCTTTCGGTCCGCCATCATACGGGTCAGCCGCCGGACGAGTTCCGCTCCAGCTCGGCGAGGAGCGCCTGGAACTCCGCGTCGGTGGTGGCGAACTTGGTGACGTTGCTCTTCGGGTCGGTGGCGGCGAAGAACAGCCACGGCCCCTTGGCGGGGTTGAGCGCCGCCTCGATGGCGTGGTCACCGGGGTTGGCGATCGGGCCGGGCGGCAGGCCGAGGTTCTTGTACGTGTTGTACGGAGACTTGATCTCCAGCTCGGCGTGCGTCGCCCTGGTGCGGTAGCGGCGCCAGGCGTACATGACCGTGCTGTCCATCGACAGCGTCATCTCCGGCTCGTGGTTCATCCGGTTGTAGATGACCCGCGCGATCTTCGGCATGTCCTCGTGACGGCCCGCCTCCGCCTGGATGATGCTGGCGATGGTGATCATCTCGTGCGGCGTGTAGCCCATCTTCTTGGCGCTGGACTCCAGCTCGAACTTCTCGGCCGTCTGGTTGAACCGCTCGATCATCTGCGCGAGCATCTCGGCCGGGGTGGCTTTCGGCTGGAAGTCGTACGTGGCGGGGAAGACGTAGCCCTCCAGCTTGCCCTTGGCGTACGAGGGCAGTCCGAGATCCTCGGCGCTCTTGGCCGCGTTCTCGAAATCCTTCGGCTTCTTGCCGGTCTTCTCGGCGAGCTGCTTGAAGGTGTCGGACAGCCGTAGGCCTTCCTTGATCGTCGCCTTGGCCACGATCAGGTTGCCCGGGTCGAGCAGCTTGACCGCCTCGGCCGCGGCCATCTGCTTGCGCAGCTTGTACGTGCCGGGCTGCAGGGAGGAGCTCTTGCCCGCGCTGTCGATGGCGTTGGTGAAGGCCCTGGCGCTGGCGACGACACCCTGCCGCTGCAGCTCCTGCGCCACCTCGGAGGCGCTCTGGCCGTCCTTGATCTCGATGACGACCTCGCCCGTGCCCTGGCCGGTGTAGTCGTCGGGCACCAGCGCGTCGCTGACCCATCGGTAGCCGTAGTAGCCGCCGCCGCCGATGATGCCGGCCAGGATGATGAAGGCGAGCAGCGGGGCGAGGAAGCCGCCCCGGTTGCGGCGGCGCCGCCGCCTGCTGCCCCGCCGGCCGTTGCGGCCCCGGCCCCGGCGCCTGCCGCGGCCGTCGTCGTCATCCGAACCGAGCAGGAAGTCCATGTCGTCGAGATCGTTCATAGGTGAGCTGGCCAATCTCCCGGTACTGCTGGCCCGGCGCCGATTGGGAGCGCCTGGCGGCGGGGGGTCACCGAGCGGATGAGGGGGATGCGCCGGTCACGCCCTGACGACCGGCCGAGGTCACTGTGGGTAGCCATGCTAGAGGATGGAAAGAGCGCGTGTGTCCCGGCTCGGAAGGGTCGCCTGGATGGTGCGACGTCCTCCCGAACTGCGGTTACTGGCCCGGTGAGCATGAGTTCGTCCCGAGTCTCTCGTTCGGCTCTTTCCGGTATCTCACGAACTCGCTCTCTTTGCGGGTGAATTGGGTGATTCTATGCACCTGAGGTTGGCTACCAAACCTGCTGCCCGAACCCTCGGCTGTGTGTCCGCCGCCTGGCGTGCGAGCGGACGGTTCACCCAGAGTGACGGGTACACGCCGGTACGAGACGTCCGTTCCGGCATGAGCGTGCCCGCCCACTTTAGCGATCTTCAACGGCAGGGGCGTCCTGCTCACAAATGCGAGTCTTCCCCCGAAAACGGCACACACACGAACCCGTTCACAACCGCCTGTGTTTCCGGGCGAATCGGACGAAGCATCTGCGCGCGTCCTCTTCCGTACCACCGCGCGACCAGCGGGGACCTCGCGCGGAACCGGCGCGCGGGAAGCCGTCCGGGCAGGCCGGAGCGCGAAGGCGCGCGGATGGGTGGGTGAGATGTGCGGGGGTGGCCGGCGGCCCGTCATGAGGCGGGGTCGCCGGGCGGGGTGACGGGGTGGCCCGGCGGCCTGTCGGTGGCGCGTTCGGAGTCGAGGGCGTCCTGCAGCAGCACCACCGCCGCCGCCTGGTCGATGACTCCGCGCTGCTTCTTGGCCCGCACGCCGCTGGCGCGCAGCCCGTGCTGCGCGGCGACCGTGGTGAGCCGCTCGTCGAAGAGCCGGACCGGCGTCGGGGCCAGCCGGGCCGCGAGCAGGCCCGCGAACTCGCGGGCGAGCGCCGCGGCGGCGCCCTGGCGCCCCGAGAGCGACGTGGGCAGCCCCACCACCACTTCGATCGCCTCGTGCTCGGCGGCGATCGCGGCGATGCGGTCGAGGTCGCCCTTGCCGCGCTTGACGGTCTCCACCGGCGTGGCGAGCATCCCCGATGGGTCGCTGCGCGCCACGCCGATGCGAACCGACCCGACGTCGACGCCGAGCCGTGTGCCGAACCTCATGTCAGCCGAGCTGCTCCGTGATGGCCTGTTCGACGAGCCGCAGCGCGTCGCCGATCGCCTCGGGACGGCTGCCGCCGCCCTGTGCGACGTCGTCCTTGCCGCCACCGCCACCTCCAAGCGCCTTGGCGGCGACGCCGACCAGTCGTCCGGCCTTGAGCCCGCGCTCGCGTCCCGCCTCGTTGACCGCGGCGACCACCACGGGCCGGTCGGAGGGGACGCCGGCGACAACGATCACCGCCGGCCGGTCGGACGGGAACCTGCCGCGTACGTCCAGCGCGAGCTTACGCAGATCGTCGGCGTTCGTGCCATCAGGCGCGCGGTGTGTCACGACGGACACTCCGTGCAGGTCGGTGGCCTTGCCCGCGAGTTCGCCGGCCACCTGCAGCACCTGGGCGGAGCGGACCTTCTCCAGCTCCTTCTCCGCCGCGCGGAGCCGGGTGACGATGCCCTCGACGCGCTCGGGCAGCTCCTCGCGGCGCGCCTTGAGCTGCTCGGTGAGCTGCGAGACCAGCACGCTCTCCCGCGCCAGGTAGCGGAAGGCGTCGATGCCGACCAGCGCCTCGACGCGGCGCACGCCCGCGCCCACCGACTGCTCGGCCAGCACCTTGACCAGGCCGAGCTGGCCGGAGCTGTGGACGTGGGTGCCGCCGCAGAGCTCGCGGGAGTAGTCGCCGATCTCGACCACGCGGACCTCGTCGCCGTACTTCTCGCCGAACATCGCCAGCGCGCCCATCGCCCTGGCCTCGGCCTGCGAGGTGTAGAAGGCGTTGACCTTGAGGTCGTTGACGAGGACGGCGTTGACCTCGTCCTCGACGTCGCGCAGCACGCTCTGCGGGACCGCGCCCGCGGCGGTGAAGTCGAAGCGGAAGCGGCCGGGCGAGTTCTCGGAGCCCGCCTGGGCCGCCGTCTCGCCGAGCGCGTTCTTGAAGCCGCGGTGGACCATGTGGGTGGCGCTGTGGCTGCGCGAGATCGCCCGCCGCCGCTCCAGGTCGATCTCGGCGTGCGCCTCGTCGCCGGTCTTGAGCTCGCCGCTGCGGATCCTGCCGCGGTGGACGACGAGGCCCCCGATCGGCGACTGCACGTCGAGGATCTCGACCTCGGCGCCGCCGGTGCGGATGACGCCCTGGTCGGCGAGCTGGCCGCCGCCCTCGGCGTAGAACGGGGTGCGGCCGAGCACGACCTCGACCTCGGTGCCCGCGCCCGCCGCCGGCACCGGCGCGCCGTCGACGAGGATGCCGACGATCGTGGTGTCGGCCGCGGTCTCGTCGTAGCCGAGGAACTCGACCTTGCCCGCCTCCTCCAGGAGCCGGCCGAAGATGGAGACGTCGGCGTTGCCGATCTTCTTCGCCGCCGCGTCGGCCTTGGCGCGCTCGCGCTGCTCCTTCATCAGGCGGCGGAAGCCCTCTTCGTCGACCTTGAGCCCCTGCTCGGCCGCCATCTCAAGGGTGAGGTCGATCGGGAAGCCGTAGGTGTCGTGGAGCTGGAAGGCCTGCTCGCCGGAAAGCGTGGCCGCCTTCTTGCGCTTGGTCTCCTCGACGGCCACGTCGAAGATCGCGGTGCCGGTGCGGAGCGTGCCGAGGAACGACGCCTCCTCGGCGTCGATGACCGCGTGGATCTGCGGCGCGTCGGTCTTGAGCTCGTCGTACTGCTCCCCCATGACGTTGATCGCCACGTCGGTCAGGGTGTGCATGAGCCGCCGGTCGCCGGAGCCGAGCAGGCGCAGGTTGCGCACGGTGCGGCGGAGCAGGCGGCGCAGGACGTAGCCGCGGCCCTCGTTGCCGGGCATGACGCCGTCGGCCACCAGCATGGTGCCGGCGCGCACGTGGTCGGCGATGACCCGCAGGCTCACGTCGGTGCGCGGGTCACGGCCGTAGGCGGTGCCGGTCAGCTCCGCCGCCTTGTCGAGGATCTTGTAGGTGGTGTCGATCTCGTAGATGTTGTCGACGCCCTGCAGGATCGCCGCCATGCGCTCCAGGCCCATGCCGGTGTCGATGTTCTTGCTGGGCAGCTCGCCGGCCACGTCGAAGTCGACCTTGGAGCGGACCTCGCTGAGCTGGTACTGCATGAACACGAGGTTCCACACCTCGAGGTAGCGGTCCTCGTCGGCGACGGGGCCGCCCTCGCGCCCGTACTCGGGGCCGCGGTCGTAGTAGATCTCCGAGCAGGGGCCGCCGGGGCCGGGCACGCCCATGTGCCAGTAGTTGTCGGCCAGGCCGCGCCGCTGGATGCGGTCGGCGGGCAGGCCGACCGTCTTGTGCCAGATCTCGAACGCCTCGTCGTCGTCCTGGTAGACCGTCGCCCACAGCCGGTCCTCGGGGAAGCCGAAGCCGCCCTCGGACTCGGGCTTGGTGAGCAGCTCCCAGGCGTACGGGATCACCTCGGCCTTGAAGTAGTCGCCGATGGAGAAGTTGCCGAGCATCTGGAAGAACGTGGCGTGGCGGGTCGTCCTGCCGACCTCGTCGATGTCGGGGGTGCGCACGCATTTCTGCGCGGTGGCCAGCCGAGACGCCGGAGGCTTGCGCTGCCCCAGGAAGTACGGCTTGAAGGGCACCATACCGGCGGGAACCAGGAGGAGCGTCGGGTCCTCAGCGATCAGGCTGGCCGAGGGCACTACTTTGTGCCCACGCTCCTCGAAGAAGCGCAGGAAGCGGCGGGCGATCTCTGCCGACTCCATGGCGGCCGTCCTTTGCGTTAGTCGTTGTGTTCAGGGTTGTCGAGGCCGAAACGGGCCCGCAACTCGATTTCGCGGCCGGCGGCCTCGCCGAGCGCGTCAGAAGTAAAGTCTCTCACCTGTTCGAGCATGCCCGCGGCACCGTGGGCGGTCCTGCGGGCGACGTGGTTGGGGTGGAGCGCCTGCAGCTTGCGCATCACCCACAGGGAGAGGAACGCGCCGAGCGACAGGTAGAACAGCCGCCTGATCATCGCCGACGCCCCGTCCTGCGCGGCTTGCGGGCCTCGATGGCCCGGCGCACGCCGTAGCTGAGGGACGACACCTTGATCAGCGGACCGGTGAAGACGGTCTGGGTGACGGCGCTGAGCCGGGCGGCGTGGCCGGTCACCTGCTTGACGTCCCTGGCTATGGACTCGACGGCGACGAGCTGCCGGTTCGTCTCGTTGACCGTGAGGCTCATGTCGTCGAGCAGCGGCGTCAGGCGGGCGTTCAGCTCGGAGACCGCCTTGGTCGTCTCGGTGAGCAGCCTGGCGAGCTTGAGGAGCGCCATCGTGAGAACGCAGACCAGGACCACCCATCCCGTGGCCGCGATCAGCCCGGCGACCTCTCCAGCGGTAAGCATCCGCGCATCTCCCTCGTACGCTGGGCCGGAACGTCAAGACCCTATCGTGTCCGGCGGACGAGGTCGGCGATGACCGAGTCCTTGATCACGTGCCGTGCCAGGCCCGTTCCGGTCCTGACCTCGGCCATCCCGTCCCGCCGGCCCTCCTCTGGTACGGGAAATGGGCCTCCTCGCCGTGCGGGTGTGGCGGCTGGGGTCCCGTCCAAGTTCCCTGAGGGAATTCCGTTCGGATCCGTACGAGTGCGCATGCCTTCGCAACGCGGCCCCGTATGAGTGCGGATGCCTTCGAGACGCTGCCCGGTACGCGGGCTGCCCCCTCCCAGAGCAGGACACCATCGTCGCCCGGCCAGACTTCCGGCTGAAGATCGCGGACGAGGACGCGCCCTTGGCGGCCGAGGCCGGTGCAGGAACCCGTGGCGGCCTTCGCGGGTGGTATCGCGCCGGGAGGGACCGCTACGGGACGCGGGCGTACGCGCGGGCCGGGGTGGCACCCGACGCGGCGTGAGGCGGGACAGCGGTGAAGCAGGCGCCCGTGGGCGGCAGCGCTTCCAGGCCGGTGAGGGACTCGGCGACGGGTATGCCTGCCTCCAGGAGGAGGCTCCGCGATGCGCCGAGCGTGCGCGCATCGGTGGCGACCAGAGCGACAGCCTGTGAGACGAGCCAGCGAGCGGCTGCCTCGCTCAGACACTCGCCGGCCTGGGTCTGCAGGAGGACCGCGTGACCGCGGACGACGAAGGGCGCCAGAGCACCGACGCCGATCGTCTCCCAGTCCGCCCCAGAGGCACGCACCACCACCGCGGGAAGCTCGACCGTACGTGCAAGAACGTCAATAGCCTCCTCGCGGGTCACTGACGGCCCATCGCCACCAACCACCGTCTCCGGGCCGATTCCGGCAGCCTCCCCCTCAGCAGCAGAAGCCTCCCCTCGGCCCGTGTCCGACCCCGCCGAGGGCTCCGCAGGAGTTGCAGCGCGCTCGACACTACCCGAGCCCTCCCCGCCGACTACGGCAGATCCAAACCCACCAGCTCCGGTCTCCCTGCAGGCCGCGGCGAGCCCGGCCACACCCGCCGCGGCCTCTCCTCGGCCTGCGACCGGCCCGAGCATGCCGACCGCGACCTCCTCACGGACCGCAGCGTGCTCGACACCAGCCGAACGCTCCCCGCAGACTGCGGCAAGCCCGACCACACCCGCCGCAGCCTCCCCTCGGCCTGTGGCCGGCCCAAGCGGGCCGACCGCAGCCTCCCCACGGACTGCGACGCGCTCGACATCAGTCGAACCCTCCCCGCAGGCTGCGGCAGGACCGACTACGCCGGCTGCGGTACCCGTGAGCGCCGCTGGAGCGGCTACGCCGGCAGGGAGTTCCAGGCGGGTGGCGGGGGTGTCGAGAGGGAGGATGCGGCCGTGGAAGGCCGCGGGGGCGGTGCGGTCGCTCGGGCCGCCTCGGGTGCCTTTGTGCGGTTCGGGGAAGACGCGCACGTTGGAGAGCTCGACCGCGTCGGTCATCAACAGCCCGAGTGAGGCCACGAACAGGGCGGCGATCTCGTCCTCGGTGACGCCGGGCGAGGGCACGTCGACGCGGAAGTCGTGGACGGTCAGATCGCCGCCGTTGCCGAAGGTGATGGACGCGTCGAAGGCTGCGCGGTGGTCGGTCATTACCGGGCGTCCCTGAGATCGGGAATGTTGTGGTCGGTCATGCCCCCGGCATCCCCGAGTTCATGGAGGTCGTGGTCGGTCGTTCCCGAGCATCCCTGGGAACGTCGTGGTCGGTCATCCCCCGCGACCCCCGAGCTCATGGATGGCGTGCCCCGGCGACCCCCATGCCCATGAACGGCATGGCCCAGAGGCGGCGCGGTCATGGGGATCCGCGCAGGAAGTCGCGGATGCGCGCCCAGCGTTCGGCGACCGGCGCCTCGGCGCCGTGGCGGGTGGGCTCGTAGTAGCGCCGGTCGCGGATCTGCTCGGGCGCGTAGTCCTGGCGGACGAGGCCGTGCTCGAAGTCGTGGGGGTACTTGTAGGCCTCGCCGTGGCCGAGTTTGGCCGCGCCGGGGTAGTGGGCGTCGCGCAGGTGGCCGGGCACCTGGCCGATGAGGCCGCGCCGGACGTCGCCGACGGCGGCGCCGATGGCCTTCACCACGGCGTTGGACTTGGGGGCCAGCGCGCAGTGGATGACCGCGTGGGCGAGGTTGATCTGGCCTTCGGGCAGGCCGATGAGCTGCACCGCCTGGGCGGCGGCGACCGCGGTCTGCAGGCAGGCGGGGTCGGCCATGCCGACGTCCTCGGAGGCGAAGATGACGATGCGGCGGGCGATGAAGCGCGGGTCCTCCCCCGCCTCGATCATGCGGGCCAGGTAGTGGAGCGCGGCGTCGGCGTCGGAGCCGCGCATCGACTTGATGAACGCGCTGATGACGTCGTAGTGCTGGTCGCCCTGCCGGTCGTAGCGGACGGCCGCCTTGTCGACGGCCTTCTCCACCACCTCGATCGTGATGTCGTCGGACAGCAGGGCCGCCGCTTCGAGGTAGGTCAGCGATCTGCGGGCGTCGCCGCCGGCGAGGCGGACGAGCTGGTCCAGGGCCTCCGGGGCGAGCGTGGCGCGTCCGCCGAGCCCGCGCTCGTCGGACACCGCCCGTTCCAGCACCGCGCGGACGTCGTCGTCGCCGAGCGATTCGAGGGTGAGCAGCAGCGAGCGCGACAGCAGCGGTGAGATGACGGAGAAGAACGGGTTCTCGGTGGTGGCGCCGATGAAGGTGACCCAGCGGTTCTCGACGGCGGGCAGCAGGGCGTCCTGCTGGGCCTTGTTGAAGCGGTGCACCTCGTCGACGAAGAGCACGGTCTGGCGGCCGCTCATGCCGAGCTCGCGGCGGGCGGCGTCGATGGCGGCGCGGACGTCCTTGACGCCGGCGGAGACGGCGGAGATCTCCACGAAGCGGCGCTTGGTGACGTTGGACACGACGTAGGCGAGGGTGGTCTTGCCGGTGCCCGGCGGTCCCCACAGGAACAGCGACATCGGCGCCTCGCTCTCGACCAGCCGGCGCAGCGGCGTGCCGGGGCCGAGCAGGTGGCGCTGGCCGATCACCTCGTCGAGGCTGCGGGGGCGCATGCGCACGGCCAGGGGCTGAGGTGTGGCCTCCTCGGCCGCCGAATCGAACAAGCTCTCCACATCCGCGAGGTTACAGCTCCCACACGGCTCTCGCGCCCGAGTCCCCCGCCAGGAAGACGTAGTAGGCCGTCACCGCGGCCAGCACCACGGTCAGGGCGGACAGCACCGCCGTGCCGGGCCTGCCGAACCGGTCGCCGCGGGAGGCGTAGACCAGGACGAGCGACACCGAACCGAGACCCGCGGCCGACAGCAGCAGGGGGACGGCGTGCGCCTCGTGGGCGCTGATCCGCTGGCCGAGCTCGCCCCCGGCGGTGGCGAAGCGGGCGGCCTTGAGGCTCTGCCCGCTCTGCCAGGCGGCGAAGACAGCCACGGGGGCGGCGATCGAGAGCAGCGTCACCGCCCACGCCGTCGCGGCCCGCCAGCGGGGCACGAGGGCGTAGGCTACGGCGACCGCCACGAGCATGGGCGTCAGCACCACCGCGAAGTGCACCACGAGAGGGTGTGCGGGCAGGCCGAGAACCTGATCGAACATCCGGGGCTCCTTAGTTTCGTTTTCAACTACGAATCCCGGATCGATATGGTTCCCACCCTTCCGGCCACACAGGTGGCTTCTGGTCACTTACGTCCAGCACATATCAGGGGCCGGTAGCATTCCCGAAGTTGTTTGGTCATGTGTAGGCAAAGATGGAGGACATACCGGTGAGCGGCGACGACGACGACCGCCAGAGCGAATTGGCGCGTCAGCACAAGGAGCGGCAGCGGCAACGCGCCGCCGAGCAGTCGTCCAAGGCGAGGCGCAACACCTTCATCGGCGCGGGCGTGGCCGTCGCTGTGGTGGCCGGTGGCATCTTCGCCGTGACGACCCTGGTCAACAACAACGCGCCAGGCACGCCGGCGGCGGCCGAGTCCTCGGCGTCCGCCAGTCCCACGGAGGAGCCCATCACGGCGCTCCCGACGCCGACCAAGACCGGCCCGGTGACCTGCCAATACAAGCGGGACACCTCGGACGTGCCGATGAAGTACGTGGGCATGCCGGGCAAGAAGCCGAACCTGAAGCTGTCGAAGATGACGGTCACGACCAACCACGGTGACATCGTCATCGAGGTCGACCCGCAGCTCACGCCCTGCTCGGTGAACTCGATGGCGTTCCTGGCCAAGAAGGGCTTCTACGACAACACCAAGTGTCACCGGCTGGTGACGCCCGAGGTGTCGGGACTCTACCTGCTGCAGTGCGGCGACCCGAAGGCCAAGGCCGACGGCGAGAACCCGACCGACGGCCAGGGCACGGCGGGCTACACGTTCCTCGACGAGGCCGCGGGCGCGATCCCGTACGGCAGGGGCGTGGTGTTCCTGACGCAGCCGGCCGACGCGGCGGGCCAGAACAGCAGCCAGTTCGCCATCTCGCTGTCGGACGAGAACACCCAGATCGACCCGGTCTACTCGGTGCTCGGCATGGTGACCTCCGGCCTGGAGATCATCGACAAGGTGGCCAAGGACGGCGTGATCGTCAACGACGACGACATCACCGGAGACGGCGGCTCCACGGCGCCCAAGACGCCGATCATCATCAAGAAGGTCAAGCTCTCCTAAGAGGAGCCGCGAAAGATACGGCAGGCGCCGCGGTGGGCGCCTGCCGTTTCGCATGTCAGGCGTCGGCCTTGGGCCGGGCGTCGACGCCCGCCTCCTTGCGCTGGCCTGCCGTGATGGGCGTGGGCGCGCCGGTGAGCGGGTCGAAGCCGGAGGCCGTCTTCGGGAACGCGATCACGTCGCGGATCGACTCGCCGTCCGACAGCAGCATGCAGATGCGGTCCCAGCCGTAGGCGATGCCGCCGTGCGGCGGCGGGCCGTACTTGAACGCCTCCAGCAGGAAGCCGAACTTGCTCTCCGCCTCCTCCTTGGAGATGCCGAGCACGTCGAAGACGCGCTGCTGCATCTCGGCGCGGTGGATGCGGATCGAGCCGCCGCCGATCTCCATGCCGTTGCAGACCATGTCGTAGGCGTAGGCGAGCGCCTCGCCCGGATGGTCCTGGAAGTTGTCGGACCACTCCGGCTTGGGGCCGGTGAACGGGTGGTGCACGGCGGTCCAGCCGCCCTCGCCGTCCTCCTCGAACATGGGCGCGTCCACGACCCACAGGAACGACCAGAGCGACTCGTCGATGAGCCCGCAGCGGCGGCCGATCTCCAGGCGGGCGGCGCCGAGCAGGTCGCGGGCCGCGCCGCGGGCGCCCGCGGCGAAGAACACCGCGTCGCCGGGCGCGGCGCCGACCTTGCCCGCCAGGCCGGAGATCTCCTGCTCGGACAGGTTCTTGGCGACCGGGCCGCCGAGCGTGCCGTCTTCCTGGACGAGCACGTAGGCCAGGCCCTTGGCCCCGCGGCTGCGCGCCCACTCCTGCCAGCCGTCGAGCTCCTTGCGGGTCTGGGAGGCGCCGCCCGGCATGACCACCGCGCCGACGTACTCGGCCTGGAAGACGCGGAAGGAGGTGCCGGAGAAGTAGTCGGTCATGTCGACGAGCTCCTGGCCGAAGCGCAGGTCGGGCTTGTCGGAGCCGTAGCGGGCCATCGCGTCGGCGTAGGTCATGCGGGGCAGCGGCAGGGGGATCTCGTAGCCGAGGATCTCGCGCCACAGCCGGCCGATCAGCTTCTCGCCGACCGCGATGACGTCCTCCTGGTCGACGAAGGACATCTCGATGTCGATCTGGGTGAACTCCGGCTGCCGGTCGGCGCGCAGGTCCTCGTCGCGGTAGCACTTGGCGAGCTGGTAGTAGCGCTCCAGGCCGGCCACCTGCAGCAGCTGCTTGAACAGCTGCGGCGACTGCGGCAGGGCGTACCAGCTGCCCGGCTGGAGCCGGACCGGCACCAGGAAGTCGCGGGCGCCCTCGGGGGTGGAGCGGGTCAGCGTCGGCGTCTCGACGTAGACGAAGCCGAGCTCGTTCATCACCTCGTTGGCGAGGTAGGTCGCCTTGGAGCGCACCCGCATCGCCTCGGCCACCTGCGGGCGGCGGATGTCGAGGTAGCGGTACTTCAGCCGGGCCTCCTCGGAGACGCCCGTGCCGCCCTCGATGGGGAACGGCAGCGGCGCGGACTCACTGAGCACCTCGACCGCGTCGGCCACCACCTCGACCTCGCCGGTGGGCAGGTCGGGGTTCTCGTTGCCCTCGGGGCGCACGCGGACCTGGCCGACCACCTTCACGCAGTATTCGGCGCGCAGGTCGTGGGCGTGGTCCTCCTCCCGGAAGACCACCTGCGCCGAGCCGGAGGCGTCGCGCAGATCGATGAAGACCACCCCGCCGTGGTCACGGCGGCGGGCCACCCATCCGGCGAGCGTCACCTGCTGCCCGGCGTGCTCCTTGCGGAGCGACCCGGCCGTATGCGTGCGGATCACTGCACTTTCCCCTTCAAGACTTCCACGACCCGGGCCAGCGGCACCTCGGTCTGCTCAGCGGTGGTCAGGTCTTTCACTTGCACGGCTTGCGCCGCCAGGTCACGCTCGCCCAGGATCAGCGCGTAACGGGCCCCCGAGCGGTCGGCGCCCTTCATCGCTCCCTTGAGCCCCTTGCCGCCGAAGGCCATGTCGGCGCTGACGCCGGCCTCGCGCAGCTCGGCCACGAGCAGGAACATCCGGCGGCGGGCGTCGTCGCCCAGCGCGACACCGTACACCTGGACGCCGCCGGGCGTGGCATCGCCGAGCAGCCCCTCGGACTCCATGGCCAGGACCGTGCGGTCGACGCCGAGCGCCCAGCCGACGCTGGGCAGCGGCGGGCCGCCGAGCATCTCGCTGAGCCCGTCGTAGCGGCCGCCGCCGCCGATCGCCGACTGCGAGCCGAGCCCGCCGTGGACGAACTCGAACGTGGTGCGGGTGTAGTAGTCGAGCCCGCGCACCAGCCTCGGGTCGTCCTCGTACGCGACGCCGGAGGCCTTCAGCAGGGCGCGGACCTCCTCGTGGTAGGCCTTGCAGGCGGCGCACAGGTGGTCGACCACCAGCGGCGCGCCGCCGAGCTGGGCCTGCACCTCGGGGCGCTTGTCGTCGAGCACCCGCAGCGGGTTGATCTCGATCCGGGCCCGCGTCTCCTCGTCCAGGTCGAGCCCGCGCAGGAACTCCTGCAGCGCGGCGCGGTAGGCGGGGCGGCAGGTCTTGTCGCCGAGCGAGTTGAGCAGCAGCGTGAACTGACGCAGGCCCAGCGAGGCGAAGGCGCGGGCGGCGAGCACGATCAGCTCGGCGTCGAGCGCCGGGTCCTCGGCGCCCAGCGCCTCCGCGCCGACCTGCCAGAAGTGGCGGTAGCGGCCCTTCTGGGCGCGCTCGTAGCGGAACTGGCTGCCCGAGTACCACAGCTTCACCGGCAGCTGGCCGTTGTGCAGGCCGTGCTGGAGCACGGCGCGGACCACCGACGCCGTGCCCTCCGGGCGCAACGTCAGCGAACGGCCCTTCTTGTCGGGGAAGGTGTACATCTCCTTGGAGACGATGTCGGTCGACTCGCCCACTCCCCTGGCGAACAGCTGGGTGTCTTCGAAGACCGGCGTCTCGACGTAGCCGTATCCCGCGCGCCTGGCCGGGGCGACGAGCGCCTCGCGGACGGCGAGCACCTGCTCGGAGCGGGGAGGCAGCCAGTCGAAGGTGCCTTTGGGTGCTTGGAAGGTCATCAGATTCCTCTTGTGGGACCGGCGTGCGGCGCGGCCTCCTTGAGATAAGGATTGGTGGCGCGCTCGCGGCCGATCGTGGTCTGTGGTCCGTGGCCCGGCAGGACGACCGTATCGTCAGGCAGCGGCAGGCACTTGGCGGCGAGGCTGCGCAGGATCGTCGGATAGTCGCCGCCCGGCAGGTCGGTGCGGCCGATGGAGCCGGCGAACAGCAGGTCACCGGAGAACATCACGCCGCGGCCCGCGTCTCCCCTGAAGCTCACCGACCCCCTGGTATGGCCGGGCGTGTGGTCGACGACCAGCTCCATGCCCGCGAGCTCCAGCGTGGCGCCGTCGGACAGCTCGCGCACGTCGTCGGGCTCGCTGAGGGTGAGGTCGCCGAAGAGGGAGGAGCTCGTGGAAGACCAGCCCGCCGCCGGGTCGCTCAGCAGGTGGCGGTCGTCGGGGTGGATCCAGGCCGGCACGCCGCGCGCGCCGCACACCGGGGCGACCGACCAGACATGGTCGAGGTGGCCGTGGGTGAGCAGGACCGCGACCGGCTTGAGACGATGCTCACGCAGCAGTTCGTCGACCCCCTCGACAGCGTCCTGACCGGGGTCTATGATCACGCACTCCTCGCCTTCCGCGGGCGCGATGACGTAACAATTGGTCTGGAAGGCCCCTGCGGGGAAGCCGGCGATGAGCATCTGCCTCAGCTGATCTCGTCAAAAAAGCCAATGGGAATGTAACCGAAGGGTACCGGTGCGGGTCGCCGGGCTGCGAATCATCGGCCTTTGGCCGATACGATTCGCCCACCTCAGTTGATTGACTACGGGAGGCAAAGCGGTGGCCACGGGCAAGGACCGGCAGAAGCAGCTGGCACGCGAGCACTACGAGCGCCAACAGCAGCGCCGGCTCGAGCGCGAGCAGCGCAACAAGCGCATGGCGATCATCGGCTCCACCGTGGGCGTCGTCGTCGTGGTCGGCGGCATCGTGGCCTCGGTCGCCCTGCTGGGCGGCGGCGACGAGCCCACAGAGGCGGCCGCCGAGCCGTCGGCGCAGGCGAGCACGTCCGCCCCGGCGGTCGCTCAGCCGAAGCCCTACGACGAGAAGACCGGCACCTGCGGCTATGTCGCCGACACCGGCGGCGGTCAGGTCAAGGACGTCGGCATGCCGCCGGAGAAGGTGGACCTGAAGCCGGCCAAGAAGACGATGACGATGAAGACCGGCCTCGGCGACATCGTGGTCGAGCTCGACAACGCCAAGGCGCCGTGCACCGTCAACTCGCTGCAGTTCCTGGCGGAGAAGGACTATTACGACGGCAGCAAGTGCCACCGGCTGGGCAACGAGCAGTTCCCGATGCTGCAGTGCGGCGACCCGACGGCCAAGGCCGACGGCAAGAGCCAGACCGACGGCTCGGGCGGCCCCGGCTACGTGCTGGTGGAGGAGAACACCAAGGACGCCAAGTACAAGCGGGGCGTGATGGCGATGGCCAAGACGCAGGCCCCGGGCAGCACGGGCAGCCAGTTCTTCCTGGTGTACGGCGATATCCAGCTCGACCCGCTTTACACACCGGTGGGTACGATCACGAAGGGGCTCGACATCCTGGACAAGGTGAACAAGGCGGGTGTCCTGGCAGGTACGGCTGACGGCACCGGAGCGCCGAAGGAAACCGTGGAAATCAAAGACGTGACAATCGCTGGCAAGAGCTGACGTAATACAAACTAGGGACGAACAGTCCCGAAGGGTCTGATGGAAAGTGCGGGAGGACACGGTGAGCACCGACCCGTGGGGCCGGGTAGACGACGACGGCACCGTCTACGTGCGAACGGCTGAGGGAGAGCGGGCCGTCGGGTCCTGGCAGGCCGGCGAACCCGAAGAGGCGCTGGCCTACTTCCATCGCAAGTACGACGAGCTGGCGGGCCAGGTCCAGCTGCTGGAGCAGCGGGTGCGGGGCACCGACCTGGCGCCCGCGCAGGCCGAGGCGAGCATCGTCAAGCTGCGCGAGGCCGTGGCCGACGCGCACGCCGTCGGTGACCTCGGCGCGCTGACGGCCCGGCTCGACGGGCTGACCGCGCTGGTCGCGCAGCGCCGCGAGGAGCTGAAGGCGGCGCGCGAGGTCGCCCGCGCCGAGGCCAGGGCCGTCAAGGAGCGGATCGTCGCCGAGGCCGAGCGCATCGCCGAGGAGACCACCCACTGGAAGTCCGGCGGTGAGCGGCTGCGCCAGCTCGTCGAGGAGTGGAAGGCCGCCGACCGGATCGACAGGGTGACGGAGGCGCAGCTGTGGAAGCGCCTGTCGACCGCCCGCACCGCCTTCGCCAAGCGGCGCAAGGCCTACTTCGCCACCCTCGACGAGCAGCGCGAGGGCGTGCGTGCCACCAAGGAGGCCATCGTCGCCGAGGCCGAGGCGATCGCCGACTCCACCGACTGGGGGCAGACCGCGGCCGTCTACCGGGATCTGATGCAGCGCTGGAAGAGCGCCGGCCGGGCCTCCAGGGAGGTCGAGGACGAGCTGTGGGGTCGCTTCAAGGCCGCCCAGGACCAGTTCTTCCAGGCCCGCTCGGCGGTGTTCGCCGAGCGTGACGCCTCGCTCGCCGCCAACGCGCAGGTGAAGGAGGAGCTGCTGATCGAGGCCGAGAAGCTGCTCCCGGTCACCGACGTGCGCACCGCCAGGGGCCAGCTCCGCCACATCCTGGAGCGCTGGGAGGCGGCCGGCCCGGTGCCCCGCGAGCACCGCGACCGCCTGGAAGGCGGGCTGCGCAAGGTCGACGAGGCCGTGCGCAAGGCCGAGGACGCCGAGTGGAAGCGCTCCAACCCCGAGGCCCGCGCCCGCGCCCAGAGCACCGTCGACCAGCTGCGCACCTCCATCGAGCAGTTGGAGAAGCGCCTGGCCAAGGCGCAGGCGGCCGGACGGGCCAAGGACGTCAAGGAGGCGGAGGAGGCCATCACGGCCCGCCGCGCCTGGCTGGAGGAGGCCGAGCGCACGCTCGCCGAGTTCAGCTGACCGAGCCCGGCTCGCGGTCCCTGCCCAGCGGAGGCGGGGCCGGCGAGCCGGAGGTCTCGATCATGGTGTGCCCGGTTGGCTATCGTGGCCGCCATGGATCCTGTGAGCGAGGCCCGTGCCCTGGTCGACGAGCTGTTCCCGGAGGCGCTGTACGCCCTGCTCGGCGGCAGCGTGGCGGCCGGGCGCCGGACCCCCACCTCCGACCTCGACATCCTGGTCGTCGTCGACGGGCTCGCGGCACCGTACCGGGAGTCCCTGCGCCGGCACGACTGGCCGGTCGAGCTGCTCGTGCACAGCCAGACCAGTTTCGGGGCCTGGCTGGAGCGTGACTTCGGCAACCGGCAGCCCGTGCTGGCCCGCCTCTGCGCCGAGGGGATCGTGCTGGCCGACCGGAGTGGCGGGCGGCTGGAGGCGCTCAGGGAGGACCTGAGAGGGCGGCTGGAGCGCGGCCCCGGGGCTCCGCACGACGCCGCGCTCGGCAGGGCCCGCTACGTGCTGTCCGATCTGCTGGACGATCTGGCCGGGGTGACCGACCCGGGCGAGCGGGCGTTCATCGAGTGGAACGTGGTCGAGGAGGCCGCGCGGCTGGCGCTGTCGCTGGGCGGGCGCTGGCAGGGCGGCGGCAAGTGGCTGCTGCGTGAGCTGCGCGCGCACGACCCCGAGCTGGCCCAGGCGCTGCTGAAGGCACGGGAGACGCCCGGCGAGCTGGCGGCGGTGGCCGGAGGGGTGCTGGAGCGGGCCGGTGGACGCCTGTGGGAGGGATACCGGGCCGACGGCGACGTCTTCCACCGTCCGCTGCGGCACGTCACTCCTGAGGACCTGTCCGGGGCGACGGCGCAGAGCGCGGGCATGCGCCGGCTGGCGGCGGTCAGCGACGCCACCACCGGCTCGCGGCGGCTCTGGATGGGCCAGACGCACGTGGCGCCCGCGACCCGCTCGGCCGACCACCATCACGGCGAGTCGGAGACGGCCATCTACGTGGTGAGCGGCAGGCCGGTGTTCGTGTTCCTGGAGGACGGCGGGGAGCGGCTCATCGAGACCGGGCCGGGCGACTACGTGTTCGTGCCGCCGTTCGTCCCGCACCGCGAGGAGAACCCGGACCCGGAGCAGGAGGCGGTGGTGGTCATCGCCCGCAGCACCCAGGAGGCGATCGTGGTCGACCTGCCGGACCTGCGGATGCGGTGACGGCGGCCCCTCAGCCGCCCGCGCCGCTGACGCGGTAGACGTCGTAGACGCCCTGGATGCCGCGCACGGCCTTCAGGACGTGGCCCAGGTGCTTGGGGTCGCCCATCTCGAAGGTGAACTTGCTGACGGCCACCCGGTCGCGCGAGGTGGTCACGGAGGCGCTCAGGATGTTGACGTGCTGGTCGGAAAGCGTACGGGTGACGTCGGACAGCAGCCTGGGCCGGTCGAGCGCCTCCACCTGGATGGCCACCAGGAACACGCTGTCGTCGCCGGGCGACCAGCTGACCTCCACCAGCCGGTCGGGCTGCGACCTGAGCTGCTGGATGTTGGTGCAGTCGGAGCGGTGGACCGAGACGCCGTGGCCGCGGGTGACGAAGCCGACGATCTCGTCGCCGGGCACGGGGGTGCAGCACTTCGACAACCGCACCCACACGTCGGCGTCGCCCGCCACCACCACGCCCGCGCCGCCTCCGCCCCGGGGGCGGCCGCGCAGCCGGGTCGGCAGCGAGGTCTCGGCGATGTCCTCCTCGGCGCTCTCCACGCCGCCGATGGACGCCACCAGCTTCTGCACGACCGTCTGGGCGGCCGTGTGGCCCTCTCCGACGGCCGCGTACAGCGCCGACACGTCGGGGTAGCGCAGGTCACGGGCGAGCGCCAGCAGCGCCTCGCCGGACATCAGGCGCTGGAGCGGCAGGCCCTGCTTGCGCATCGCCCGGCCGATGGCCTCCTTGCCCGCCTCGATCGCGGTCTCGCGGCGCTCCTTGGAGAACCACTGGCGGATCTTGTTACGGGCGCGGCCCGACTTGACGAACTTCAGCCAGTCGCGCGAGGGCCCGGCGTCGGGCGACTTGGAGGTGAAGATCTCGACCGTGTCGCCGTTGCCCAGCCGCGACTCCAGGGGCACCAGCCGGCCGTTGACCCGGGCGCCGATGCAGCGGTGGCCCACCTCGGTGTGGACCGCGTAGGCGAAGTCGACGGGGGTGCCGCCCTCGGGCAGGGCGATGACCTGGCCCTTCGGGGTGAAGACGTAGACCTCCGACACCGACAGGTCGAACCGGAGCGACTCCAGGAACTCGCCCGGGTCGGCCGTCTCCTTCTGCCAGTCGAGGAGCTGGCGCAGCCAGGCCATGTCGCTGCCGGGCTTGACCTTGCCGACGGGGCCGGGCCCGCCGACCTCCTCCTTGTACTTCCAGTGCGCGGCCACGCCGTACTCGGCCCTGTGGTGCATGGCGTGGGTGCGGATCTGCAGCTCCACCGGCTTGCCCTCGGGACCGATCACCGTGGTGTGCAGCGATTGGTACATGTTGAACTTGGGCATCGCGATGTAGTCCTTGAACCGGCCGGGGACCGGGTTCCAGCGCGCGTGGATCGTTCCGAGCGCCGCATAGCAGTCGCGTACGGAGTCGACCAGGACCCGGATGCCCACCAGGTCGTAGATGTCGTCGAAGGCGACGTCGCGGGCGATCATCTTCTGGTAGACCGAGTAGTAGTGCTTCGGCCTGCCCTTGACCACGGCCCTGATGCGGGCCTCGCGCAGGTCGCCGGAGACCTTCTCGATGACCTCCTGCAGGAACAGGTCGCGCCGCGGCGCCCGCTCCGACACCATGCGCGCGATCTCGTCGTAGCGCTTGGGATAGAGCATGGCGAAGGCGAGATCTTCTAGCTCCCACTTGATCGTGTTCATGCCCAGGCGGTGGGCCAGCGGGGCGAAGATCTCCAGCGTCTCGCGGGACTTCTGGTGGCGCTTGTGCTCCGGCAGGTAGCGCATCGTGCGCATGTTGTGGAGCCGGTCGGCCAGCTTGATGATCAGCACCCGGATGTCGCGGGACATGGCCACGACCATCTTGCGCACGGTCTCGGCCTGGGCCGCGTCGCCGAACTTGACCTTGTCGAGCTTGGTGACGCCGTCGACCAGCGAGGCGATCGTGTCGCCGAAGTCACCGCGCAGCTCGTCGAGGCCGTAGGCGGTGTCTTCGACGGTGTCGTGCAGCAGGGCCGCGCAGAGCGTCTCGTCGTCGGTGCCGAGCTCGGCCAGGATCGTCGCCACCGCCAGCGGGTGGGTGATGTACGGGTCGCCGCTCTTGCGCTTCTGGTCGCGGTGGTGGTGAGCCGCCACCTCGTAGGCGCGCTCGATGACACGCAGGTCGGCCTTGGGGTGGGTGGCCCGGACGGTGCGGAAGAGCGGCTCCAGCACCGGGTTCATGGCCCCACCCCCAAACCGCCGACGGCGCGCCGCGGGTGCGGCCGGCGCGGCATCGGCTTGCGCGGCGGCACCACTCGCGTCCGTTACGTCGGGCACGACCACATCACGGGGCACTCAGACTCCTTACGTTCGAGTCCAGATCCCCAGTGTATCCAGGCGACGCACCCGGACCGCCTCGGGTCCTCTCCTCAGACGATCAGCAGGGAGCGGGTCTCCACTCCCGTGAGGCGCTCGCGCCCCTTCAGGAAGGCGAGCTCCATCAGCACGGAGACGCCGACCACCTCGGCTCCCGTCCTGCGCACGAGCTCCACCGCCGCCGCCGCCGTGCCGCCCGTGGCCAGCACGTCGTCGACGATGAGCACCCGGTCGCCGGGCGAGAAAGCGTCGTCGTGCACCTCGATGGTCGCCGAACCGTATTCCAGATCGTAGGACTCTTCGAGCACGGCGGCAGGCAGTTTGCCCTTCTTACGCACAGGTACGAAGCCGGCACCCTCCTGGTAGGCCACCGGCGCGGCCAGGATGAAGCCGCGCGCCTCGATGCCCACGATCTTGTCGGCCTCGAACCCGTCGGCCAGAGCGTCCACCACGGCGCAGAACACGGCGTGGTCGGCGAGCAGCGGGGTGATGTCCTTGAACACCACGCCGGGCTTGGGGTAGTCGGGCACGTCCCGGATGCGGTCCAGGATCAGCGCGGTCAGGTCGCTCATGAGGTGCTCCTCGGAGGGGTCAAGGTGGGTGGCGACGTGGAGGGGTCCGCGTCCGCCGGGCTTCATGATGGCGCATTCCCGCCCCTGACGTCCCCACGGCTGCGCCCCCGCCCGGGAGGGGACGGGGGCGCGTGCGGACAGGTCAGCCCTTGGCCGCGGCGGCGCGCCTGGCGCCCTTGCCGCCGCCGGTGGAGGCGAGCCTCCTGGCGATGGCCTGGTACTTCGGCTCCCGCTCCTTGAGCGTCACCAGCAGCGGCGTGGCCACGCAGATCGACGAGTAGGTGCCGACCACCATGCCGACGAACAGGGCCAGCGCGAGGTCCTTCAGCGTGCCGGCGCCGAGCACGGTGGTGCCGATGAACAGGATCGCCGCCACCGGCAGGATCGCGACCAGCGACGTGTTCAGCGAGCGGATCAGCGTGTGGTTGAGCGCGTCGTTGGCGGCCATCGAGTAGGTCTGCTTCGACGTGGTGCCGAGCTTGGCCGTGACCTCCTTGATCATGTCGAACACCACGACCGCGTCGTAGAGCGAGTAACCCAGGATGGTCAGGAAGCCCAGCAGCGTCGCCGGCGTGACCTCGAACCCGGACCAGGCGTAGACGCCGGCCGTGATGACGAGGTCGTGCAGCAGCGCGACGATCGCGGCGAGCGCCATCTTCGGCTCGAACGCCATCGACAGGTAGGCGATGATCGCCACCATGAACGCGACCAGGCCCCACAGCGCCTTGGTGGAGACCTCACCCCCCCACGAGGCGCCGATCGACTGCACGTTGACCTGCTCGACCGGGGTGCCGAACTCCTTGGAGATCACGTCCTGCATCCGCAGGCTCTGGCTCTCGACGAGCGTCTCGGTGGTGACGCGGTAGCGGTCGCCGGCGGTCTGCACGATCGGCTGGTGGATGCCCTGCTCGCTGAACGTCTCGCGCACCTCCTGGACGCTGACGGTCTGCGTCGGCTGGAAGGAGAAGACCGAGCCGCCCTTGAACTCGACGCCCAGGTTGAGCCCGTTCCAGAGCAGGCCGGCGAAGGAGATCACCAGCAGGATGGCGGACAGGCTGTACCACAGCCGCCACTTCCCGACGAAGTCGACGTCGATCTCGCCCCGGTAGAGGCGTCGCCCCAGTCCCATCTCAGGCCTCCCGCGGGGTGGTCTTGCGGACGGATCCGCTGGTGTCGGCCACGCTCATGCGCTCGGCGTCCAGGCCGGACAGCGGATGACCCTTGGCGAAGAACTTCAGTCTGGCCAGCAGCGCGATGAAGGGCTTGGTGAACATGAACACCACGACGACGTCGATCAGCGTGGTCAGGCCCATCGCGAAGGCGAAGCCGGCGACGCCGCCCACCGACAGCAGGTAGAGCACGATCGCGGCGATGAACATGACGGCGTCGGCGATCAGGATCGTGCGCCGGGCGCGGACCCAGGCCACTTCGACGGCCGCGCGGAGAGTCCGCCTGCCCTCCTTCATCTCGTCGCGTATGCGTTCGAAGTACACGATGAAAGAGTCGGCAGTGATGCCGATGGAGACCACCAGGCCGATGATGTGCGGCAGGGAGAGCCGGAAACCGGCGTTCTGCCCCAGCACGACCACCGCGGTGTAGGTCAGGATCGAGGCGACGACGAGGCTCAGCACGGCCACGATGCCGAGGCCGCGGTAGTAGAGCAGGCAGTAGACGACCACGAGGGCCAGGCCGATGACGCCGGAGATGAGGCCGCCCTGGAGCTGGTCCTGGCCGAGCGTCGAGGAGACCGTGTCGATGGAGCTGCGCTCGAACTTCAGCGGAAGCGCGCCGTACTTGAGCTGCTCGGCGAGTTCGGTGGCGGACTGCTGGTCGAACTGGCCGGTGATCTCGGCGCGGCCGCCGGGAATCGGGCTGATGATGTTGGGAGCGGTGATGACGACGCCGTCGAGGACCACCGCGACCTTGTTGCGCGGTTCCTGCGAGTTGTAGGCGGTGGAGGTGAGCTTGCTCCACTCCTGGGCGCCGGCGCTCTTGAAGTCGAGCTGGACCACCCATTCGGTGGTGCCCTGCTGGACTCCGGCTGTGGCGGTGCTGATGTCGGTGCCGACGACCTTGGCTACGTCGAGGACGTACTTGAAGCTGCCGTTGGACTCACACGCCGCGTACTGCTTGCCGGGGTCGTCCTGGACTCCCTGGCCTCGGTTCTTCGGGTCGGTGCAGTCGAGCGCGGCGTACTGCTTGAGCACGGCCGGGTCGATGCCCTTGGTGTCGATCTGCGGGTTGGGGGTCTGAGCGTTGGGATCTGGTGCGGGCTCGTCGGTCGCTGACGGCGACGGTGTCGACTTCTTGTCCCTGTTGCCCCTGTCGCCCTGAGAGGGAGTCGGGGAAGTCGACGGCGCCGGGTCGGTCAGCGCCGACGAGAGCGCCTTCCCGGTCGGAGAGACTGACGGTGACCCCGAAGGCTGCGGCCTGGCCGACTGGCTCGGCGCGACCGACGGCGTCGACGACGGGGCCGTCGACGCCGTCGGGGAGACGTCCGGACTGGGCGCCTCGGTGGCGAGCTGTTCCTGCGCGATCGGAGTCATCTCCATCGCCAGGACCTGCCGGAAGCGGAGCTCCGCAGTGGTGGCGACCAGCTTGATGGCCTCGCTCTGCCCGACGCCCGGGATGGAGATGATGATGTTGTCGCCTGACTTGGCGACCTCGGCGTCGGAGATGCCGGTGCCGTTGACCCGGTCGCGGATGATGTTGACCGCGCGGTCGAGGATCTCCTCAGGAGGAGAGGCACCGTCCTGGGTGACCGGTGACAGTGTCACCGTCGTACCGCCGGCGAGATCGAGTCCTAGTTTCGGCGTGAACGCCTTCTGCAAGAACATCGTCCCGCCCAGGGCGAGGATGAGCGCCAGGAGCAGCAGGAGCGTTCGCCCCGGCTTGCTGTGGCTGCTGGTCGGTCGGGCCACTGGTCGTCAGTTCTTTCGGATTGGGGTCATGGGTTCAGGACTTCTTGCGGGAGTCCTGGTCGTCGTTGTGCTCCGCGCTCGTGTCACCGTCGGCCGGCTCGTCGGCGATGGGCTCGTCGGCCACCGGGTCACCCGGCGTGACGATACGGCCGATGGCGGCCTTGACCCAGCGCGTCTCGATGTTGGGCGCGATCTCGAGGACGACGTCTTCATTGTCCACCGCGACGACGGTGCCGAACAGGCCTGTCGTCGTCATGACACGAGTGCCCGGCGTCAA
The DNA here is from genome assembly GCF_044458265.1 of Nonomuraea sp. NPDC050478. Classification (NCBI taxonomy): domain Bacteria; kingdom Bacillati; phylum Actinomycetota; class Actinomycetes; order Streptosporangiales; family Streptosporangiaceae; genus Nonomuraea; species Nonomuraea sp. NPDC050478. Next base: position 51,238 of record NZ_JBITHT010000009.1, read on the forward strand.
CGAGTTCTGCATCTGGATCGCCTCCTGCTGGCGCTTGCGCTGCGGGCGAATCAGCAGGAAGTAGAACACCACCACCAGAAGGATCAGCGGCGCGATGCTCATGAGTTGGTCCATCAGGGGCGACCTTCCATCGTCGTACAGTGAGTTGACACCGGCTTCCCGCCGGAAATTCCGCGGTTGCGGGCGGCGCCGCTCAGCGCATCAGCCTACACAGCCAGCCAAGCCACGGAGTGTAGGCGCTTGTTGCGAAACGCGGCAACGAGGCAGCGTTTCGGCGCGCGGGGAAGTTCCCGATTCGCAATGGTTGCAACCGATTCGTGATCAGGTGGAGGGTCCGGCACCGAACGCGTCGGGCGGTGGCGTCATGCCGAGATGCGTCCAGGCGGCGGCGGTGGCGACCCGGCCGCGCGGGGTGCGCGCGATCAGGCCCTGCCGCACCAGGAACGGCTCGGCCACCACCTCGACGGTCTCCGGCTCCTCCCCCACGGACACGGCGAGGGTGGACAGGCCGACGGGGCCGCCGCCGAACTTGCGCAGCAGCGCGCCGAGCACCGCCCGGTCGAGCCGGTCGAGCCCTTCACCGTCGACCTCGTACAGCTCCAGCGCCCTGGCGGCCACCGCGCGGTCGACCACGCCGCCGGCGCGCACGTCGGCGTAGTCGCGCACGCGGCGCAGCAGCCGGTTGGCGATGCGGGGGGTGCCGCGCGAGCGCCTGGCGATCTCGTTGGCGGCGTCGTCGGGCAGCTCGACGGCGAGCAGCGCGGCCGAGCGGCGCAGCACCTGCTCCAGCTCGCCGGTCTCGTAGAAGTCCATGTGGGCGGTGAACCCGAACCGGTCGCGCAGCGGCGCCGGCAGCAGGCCGGCCCGGGTGGTGGCGCCGACGAGCGTGAAGGGGGCGATGTCGAGCGGGATGGCGGTGGCGCCGGGCCCCTTGCCGACGACGATGTCGACGCGGAAGTCCTCCATCGCCATGTAGAGCATCTCCTCGGCGGGGCGGGCCATCCGGTGGATCTCGTCGATGAACAGCACCTCGCCGTCGCCCAGCGTCGACAGGATGGCCGCCAGGTCGCCGGCGCGCTCCAGCGCGGGGCCGGACGTGATGCGCAGCGGCGCGCTCAGCTCCGCCGCGATGATCATGGCGAGGGTCGTCTTGCCGAGCCCCGGCGACCCGTTCATCAGCACGTGGTCGGGCGGCCTTTGCCGCCGCAGCGCGCTCTCCAGCACCAGTGACAGCTGTTCGCGCACCCGGGCCTGGCCGATGAACTCCGCCAGCCGCTTGGGCCGCAGCGCCGCCTCGATCTGCCGCTCCTCGCCGTCGGCGTCGGGCGACACGAGCTCCCGCTCGAAAGTCACCACGCCACCTCCGCCGAGGATCGGGACGGGCCCACGCCTCCGGGGTGGCGAGTCATCGGATGCTCAGCGCCCGGAGCGCGGCCTTCAGGAGGGCGGCGATCTGCGGCGCGCGGCCGGCGGCCAGGTCGGCCTCCGCCTGGGGCTCGACGGCGGCGACGGCCTCGTCGGCGTCCTTGCCGGAGTAGCCCAGCCCGACCAGCCCCGAGTGGACCTGCTCGCGCCACAGGGTGTCCTTGCGCGAGCCGTTGAGCGCGGCGTCGACCGCCTCCGGGGAGGCGCCCAGGCGGTCTTTCAGCTCCAGGACAATGCGCTGGGCGCCCTTCTGGCCGATGCCCGGCACCTGGGTGAGCGCCTTGAGGTCGGCTCCGGCCACGGCCACGCGCAGGGCCTGCGGGGAGTGGACGGCGAGCATGGCCAGGGCGAGCTTGGGGCCGACGCCGCTGGCCGTCTGGAGCAACTCGAAGACGGCCCGCTCGTCGTCGGTCGCGAAACCGTACAGGGTGAGTGACTCCTCGCGCACCACGAGAGAGGTGGCCAGGCGCGCCTCCTGCCCGGTCCTGAGCGTGGCGAGAGTGCCTGGCGTGCAGTGGACGAGGACGCCGACGCCGCCGACCTCGACGACGGCCGCGTCGGGGGCGACGGCGGCCACCCGGCCGGTCACGGAGGCGATCACGGCCGCACGCCCTTCCGCGAGGCGCGGGCGACGGCCTCGGCCAGGCGGTGCTGGGCGCCGCCGCGCCACACGTGGCAGATGGCCAGCGCCAGCGCGTCGGCGGCGTCGGCCGGCCTGGGCATCTCGCTCAGCCGCAGCAGCCGGGTGACCATGGCGCCGATCTGCTTCTTGTCGGCGGTGCCGCTGCCGGTGATGGCGGCCTTGACCTCGGACGGCGTGTGGAGCGCGACCGGCAGGCCGCGGCGGGCGGCGCACAGCACGGCGATGCCGGCGGCCTGGGCGGTGCCCATGACGGTGCGGACGTTGTGCTGGGCGAAGACCCGCTCGACCGCGACGGCGTCGGGGCGCACGTCGTCGAGCCACTGCTCGATGCCGGCCTCGATGCCGACGAGCCGGGCGCCCAGCTCGTCGCCGGCGGCGGTGCGGACCACCCCGACGGCCACCAGGCTGAGCGGCGCGCCCGGGCGCCCCTCGACGGCTCCCAGGCCGCACCGGGTCAGCCCCGGATCGACGCCCATCACCCGCACCGGCATGCCTCCCCGCCCCGCCGAACACTAGTTCGGCACGAGACTCTACCCCGCCCGGCCTGCTCGCGCACCGGGAAACGCCTGTCAGAAGTAGTCGAGCATGTACGGGCGAGCGGCGAACGCGGCGTCGAGCACCTCGTCGTGCCGCTCGTCGCCGGTCATGAGCCCGCCGCGCCGCAGCGTGGCGGTGGGGATGCCGGCGTACAGGGCCGAGAAGGCGTTCACGCTCAGCACGGGCGCGTCTCCCCCTGCGGCGTCCGCCTGGCCGAGCCGGGTGGCGGCGCCGGAGCCGCCCGCGAACTCCAGGCGCCACAGGCCCGCGTTGCCCGCCCGCAGCGGGTCATCCACCCGCACGACGACGGCGGCCCCGACCGCGGCCGGATAGCCCCGGCGCGCCACCGCCTCCACCAGGTCGATGACCCGGAACATCCACCGCACCTGCTCGGTCTTCTCCTTCGACCGCTCGCGCAGCAGCCACAGCACCGGGTCGTCGGGCGCGACCACGGCCTTGACCTGCTTGGCGACCGACGAGGACGTGCCGACCAGCGACCACAGCGCCCTGGCGGTGTCGGCGGAGCCGGCGACCACGCCGTCGACCTCGATGTCCTGGCCGTCCCACCGGTAGACGACGAACCCGTCGTCGGCCAGGTAGAGGAAGTCGTCCTCCTCGGACAGCCACAGCCGCCAGATGTCCTCCCCGTACGTGATGGGGCCGCTGGCGCGGGCGGCGCCGTGCAGCCGGTGCAGCAGGGCGATGACCTCGGCGGCGTCGTCGGGCCCCATCCGGCGGAGCTTGACGTCCTTGCCTGGCGGGATCGTGCGCAGCGCCTCGGCGGGCAGGGTCATCAGGTTCTGGGCGCCCGCGTGCTCGTAGCCGAGCGACCGGTAGATGGGGGTGGTGGCGGGATAGAGCGCCGACACGGCGTCGCCGAGCGCGGCGGCCCGCTCGATCACGGCGCGCATGATGAGGCTGCCGACGCCGCGCCCGCGGTCTTCCGGGCTGACGGTCACGCCGGCGACGCCGGACATGGGCTGCGGCCTGCCGTGCCACCACTGGGTGAAGGGCCGCAGCCGGGCGGCGGCCGCCATCCGGCCGCCGTCGAAGGCGCCCAGGTAGCGGCCCGCGGCCAGGGTCGGGTGCACCAGCTTGCGGAAGGTCTCCACGTGTCCGGCGGGGATGGGGCCGAAGGCGCGCTTGCGAAGGTCGAGCACGGCGTCGAGGTCGTCGGCCGTCAGGTCACGAATGTCCACAACCGTCCAACCTAAGCATCCGGCCCGTGCTCCCGCGACCCGATATCGCGCCCGACGGTGAGGGCGAGCCGGTCCAGGTACAGCAGTTGCGCCGCGACGGCGGCGGCGAGCGCGAGCACGATCGCGATCAGCGGTGTGGCGAGACCCACGTCGGCGCCGCCGCCGGGGAACTGGCTCGACGCCATGAACTGGGCGAGCGGCGCGGTGGACAGGTCCGGCTGCTGGGTGACCAGGAGCGGCCAGAGCAGGTCCTGGGCGTTCACCAGCGTGACGGCGACGACCAGGACGCAGGCCATCGGGAACGAGGGCCTGACGACGCCTGAGAGCAGGTCGCCGGTGTTGCGCTCGGCCAGGCCCTTGCAGAGCAGGGTGAGGATGACCAGGGCTGGCACGCTGACGAGCAGCGGTGGCACGAGGGCGGCGACGGTGTCGACGAGACCGAGGCCGCGCAGGGTGTTCCAGTTGGCGATGCTGAGCGGGCCCGCGCCGACGAACAGCCAGGGGGCGAACGGCAGCAGCAGCCACTCGCTGCGCCTGCCCAGCGGGCGCACGCCGCCGATGCCGAGCGCGCCGAGATAGGCGACGCCGACGGAGACCAGCGCGCCGGCGAAGGCGGGCAGCCAGGTGTTCAGGTGCACGTTCCGCCCGTGGAGCGCGCTCGCCTCCGCCGGCTGGAGAAGGGCGGACAGCCAGGGCCGGCTCCACAGGAAGATGAGGACGGCCGCCGCGACCAGCGCAGCCACTCCGACGGCCATGCCCGCCACCGAGGGCTTCCGGGCGGTGTCCGGCTTCCCGGCCCCGGTCTCGTACGGGGTGCCCGGCGCGTACGGGTTGCCCGGAAGGGGCGCGGCGCCGTACGGGATGGCCGCGCCCGGCGGCTGCCCGATTGTGAGTCCGGCGTCCTGCGGCTGGGCCTGGAAGTACGGACTGCCCGGGCCCGCCGCGGGAGCCTGCGGGGAGTGATCCTCGTCCGGAGCGGAGGCGGAGGTAATGGTGAGGCGCATGCGGGTGGCGATCGCGAGGATCGTGGCGGCGATGCCGAGCACGCCGAGGATCACGCCCGTCAGGGTGGCGATCGCGGCTCCCATGCCCAGCCTGGCCGCCCGCCAGGTGAACGTGTACTGCAGGAGCGCGAGCGTCTGGGTGGAGTCGCGCGGCCCGCCCCCGGTCAGCACCAGCCCGAGCGTGAACAGTTGCAGCCCCGCCGCGACGGTGGCGAGCGCGACGATCCCGGCGACCGCGAGCATGGCCGGGGTGACGGTGCCGCCGCGCAGGGCGGGCAGGAACGCCAGGACGGCCAGCGCGCACACCACGCCGAAGGTGGCCGCGGCGACGATGAGCCGGAGCGTTCCCGGGGCGGTCGCCGGTTCGGCGAGGGAGCGTGCCATGGCCGTCAGGCCCTCGGCGTCCGGCCGGAGCCCGCGCAGCCAGGAGACGGCGACAGCGGCCGGCGAGAAGGTCACCAGGGACAGCGACAGCAGGATGCGCCCGGCCCGCCTTATCCAGGCGCCGCCCCGGTCGAGGGCGAGCGCCAGCAGCGGCGCTACCACCAGGGCGACGAGCAGCGGCATGATCGTCACCGACAGGGTGAAGCCGAGCGCCGGCCAGAACGAGTCGTCGCCGAGCAACCGGCCGTAGTTGCCGAGCCCGGCGAACGCGCTCGGCCCCACGAGCCCGCCCGAGCGCAGGCTGAAGCCGATCGTCAGGACCGTGGGCAGGAGCAAGGTGATCAGCATGCCCAGCACGGCCGGCATGAGGAGCAGCCAGCCCAGCACCGGGGCCGGGGAGTCAGGAGTGCGGGAGGTCACGACGCCCGACCCTATGCCGATTCCGGCCCGCCCTGCTACGCGTCCGGGAACGCGCCGAGCGGGAACGACGGCCCCCCTGGGACGGCCCCCAGGAGGTCGCTGACGGCACGCCGTGAGCCCTCGGCTACCCAGGCCGGACGACGCGCCCGCCTCCGCGCGACGGCGCACTGAGCGCCCGCGAGGAGCAGGCTCGCGACGGCGGCCCGTCAGGCGTCGAGCTTCTCCATGACCTCGTCGGAGACGTCGAAGTTGGCGTAGACGTTCTGCACGTCGTCGCTGTCCTCGAGCGCGTCGATGAGCCGGAACACCTTCTTGGCCGCCTCCTCGTCGAGGGGCACGCTCATCGTCGGCAGGAAGCTGGAGTCGGCCGAGTCGTAGTCGATGCCGGCGTCCTGCAGCGCCTTGCGCACCGGCACCAGGTCGCCCGCCTCGCACACCACCTCGAACGACTCGCCCAGGTCGTTGACCTCCTCGGCGCCCGCGTCGAGGACGGCCATGAGCACGGTGTCCTCGTCGAGCCCGTCGCCGGGCACGATCACGACGCCCTTGCGGTTGAACATGTAGGACACCGAGCCGGGGTCGGCCAGCGAGCCGCCGTTGCGGGTCAGCGCGACCCGGACCTCCGAGGCGGCGCGGTTGCGGTTGTCGGTCAGACACTCGATGAGCACCGCGACGCCGCCGGGGGCGTAGCCCTCGTACATGATGACCTGGTAGTCGGCGCCGCCGGCCTCCAGGCCGCCGCCACGCTTGCGGGCCCGCTCGATGTTGTCGTTGGGGACCGAGTTCTTCTTCGCCTTGAAGATCGCGTCGAACAGCGTGGGGTTGGCATCCGGGTCAGGCCCGCCAGTCCTGGCCGCCACCTCGATGTTCTTGATGAGCTTCGCGAACAGCTTGCCGCGCTTGGCGTCGAGCGCGGCCTTCTTGTGCTTCGTCGTCGCCCATTTGGAGTGGCCGGACATCGCCTATAGCTCCCTCACCATGTCTACGAAGTATCGGTGCACGCGCGTGTCTCCCGTCAGCTCGGGATGGAACGACGTCGCGAGCAACGGCCCCTGTCGGACCGCGACGATCCTATCCCCAGGCTCGGCCCGCCCCAGCACGTCGACTCCCGGCCCGACCGATTCGACCCAGGGGGCGCGGATGAAGACGGCGTGCACGGGGGCGCCGGCGAAGTCGAGGCCGGCCTCGAAGGAGTCGACCTGGCGGCCGAAGGCATTGCGCCTGACCACCATGTCGATGCCGCCGATCGTCTGCTGGCCGGCGACGCCGTCCTCGATGCGGTCGGCCAGCATGATCATGCCGGCGCACGAGCCGTAGGCGGGCATGCCTTCCTTGACCCGCATCCGCAGCGGTTCGAGCATGTCGAAGGTCTCGGCGAGCTTCCACATGGTGGTCGACTCGCCGCCGGGGATGACCAGGGCGTCGACGGCGTCGAGCTCGGCCGGCCGGCGCACGGGGCGGGCCTCGGCGCCCGCCTCCTGGAGCATGCGCACATGCTCACGCACGTCGCCTTGCAGAGCGAGTACCCCGATTTCGGGCACGGTCGTCCTTCCGTCAGCTTCAGGGTGTCGTCCGTTCAACACCGCACATACCTGACATCTTCCTACAGAGCCAGTTCGGCGTAGAGCGGCCGGTGATCGGAGAGCGTGACGCCGTGGCCGACGTGGCAGCGGCGGACGGCGCCGGGCGGCGCGAACACGTAGTCGAGTTTCTTGCGCCCGCCGCTGCCGAGGTGCGTCCACCGTCCGGTGCGGTCGCCGCCGCGCTGGTCGCACTCCCGGTGACGCCGGTAGGCGGGGGCGACCGCGCGGCGGCCGGCGGCGGCGCCGGTGCGGCTGTCCGGCGGCGCGGCGTTCAGGTCGCCGCCGAAGACGGCCCGGTGGCCCTCCTTGGCGGCGATGTCGAGCAGCCTTCTGATCTGTTTGGTGCGGTAGGGGGCGCCCGGCTGCCTGTCGTCGTACGGGGTGCCGGCCGACAGGTGGGTGTTGCAGGCGTGCACGCGGATGGCCCGAACGGTGGCGCAGAGGACGGCGCGGCGTACGTACCAGGGCGGGGAGGGCAGCGGATGGACGCGGAAGTCGGCCTCGTGGCGGGCGACGGCGACGGCGATGCTCTGCGCGCCGCGCGGGCGGCCTAGGCGGTCGGGGTGGCACGGGTACGGGACGCCGGCGGAGTCCAGCAGGCTCCAGGAGCCGACCGTCCAGGCGCGGCCGGTGCGGATCTCCAGCGTGCGTTCGAGGGTGTGGGTCGCGCCGGAGCAGAACTCCTGCAGGAAGATCACGTCCGGGCGGACGGGGGTGCCGATCGCGTGCCCGCTGATGTTCCAGGCCAGTTCCTGGGCTCCGGCCCGGTACAGGGCGCACGCCGCGTTCGTGCCCGCGCACACGTTCCAACTGAGCACCGACAGCCGGACCCGCCCGTCCGTCGCGACGCCCGTGACGGTCAGGGCCAGCGTGAGGATCAGCCGTGCGACCACGAACGCATCCAACCAGATGGCCAGACTCCCGCGGATCCCGTACGAGCAGACAGCAACCCAGCCCCACCCCGGCGAAACGGAGCCTGGGAACCCCACCAGCCTCATCACCGGGCGAGACCCGCAACTCCCGCTTCCGGGACGACGCCACGAGCGAGAGTCCGCGGCCCCCCGACACGAACGTCACGAACCAGAGTCGGGAAAACCTAGTCTCGCGCGAGTGTCACCAGCCAAGGCCCGAAAACCCCGCCTTGGCACGGACGTCACAACTGCGGTCCCAGCTCACCTCCTGCGCGGACATCAAACCGCGGTCCCAGCTCACCTCCCGCGCGGACATCAAAACCGCGGTCCCAGCCCACCTCCCGCGCGCACCTTCACAACGCGCCCCAAAACTCCACCTCACGCGGGCATCACAACCGTCCGCGCCCGAGAAGCCTCCCCGCGCGAGCGTGACGCGCCAGGACCCGAAAACCCCCACCTCGCGCGCGAGCGTCATGGGGCGATCCCACCTCCTCGAGGTCCTCACGGGCGAGGCTCTGGGATCCGCGTCGGCGGAGAACGCCGCGCTCAGGATCTGCGGGTAACAGCCCTCGGGCCTCACGGGCCGGCGTTGGGAATCCGCGTTGGAGGGAACGCCGCGCTCAGGACCCGTGGGGGCCGTCCCCCGGCCCCACGGGCAAGCGTGAGCTCGGGGTGGATGGTCGCGCAGTGGTAGCGGCCGGCCCCCGGGCCGCACGGGCGAGCGTCCGGGATCCGCGCCGGAGAGAACGCCACGTTCAGGATCTGTGGGTAGCCGTCTCCTGGGGCGGGGTTCCGCCCTCAGAGGGGTCACGGGCATTCGATCGTCCAGCGGACGGTGTCCTCGGCCGTCATCTGGCCGCTGACACGGGCCGACGGGTCGAATCGGCGCAACGCCCGGGATCCGGTCATCACGAAGGTGGCCTTGGTGTACGCCTCCGCACGGGGCTCGCGTACGGTCGGCACGACCTTACGGAGTGCGGCATCCCAGCTCCTGGGAGGACCTCAGAGGCGAGGGTCTGGGATCCCCTCCCGGATAGCCGTCTCCGGGAGGGGAGGGCTGGGGGCGGGGTTCCGCCCCCAGAAGATCACGGGCGTTCGGTCTCCCAGCGGACGGTGTCCTCGGCCGTCATCTGGCCGCTGGAGCGGGCCGACGGGTCGAGCGGACGCAGGTAGGTCTGCTGGACGCCCGGGACCCGGTCCTCGATCACGAAGGTGGCCTTGGTGTGCGCCTCCGCGCCGGGCTCGCGTACGGTCGGCACCACCTTGAAGTCGGCGGTGAGCCGCTCGCGCTCGACCCGGGTGATCACGTAGCCGCGCTGGTTGTTGTAGAAGCGCAGGTGGGGGTTGATGCCCAGGAAGGGGTGCGTGGCGGGGTCGGAGTCGGCGCCGTCGCCGCCGCTGGTGATGGAGGTGGCGACGAGTTCGGAGCCGACCGAGGGCCCGGTCGGGTCGTCGTAGTCGAGCTTGAGGTCGGCGGCCCAGTGGGCGTGCACGTCGCCGGTGAGCACGACCGGGTTGCGCACGCCGGCGTCGATCCAGCCCTGGGTGATGCGCCGCCGGGAGGCGACGTAGCCGTCCCAGGCGTCCTGGCTGGTGACCTTGGCGGGTCCGGCGTTGTTGTCGCGCTGGGCGAAGAACACCTGCTGGCCGAGGACGTCCCACCGGGCGCCGGAGCGGCGGAAGCCGTCGAGCAGCCACTCCTCCTGCCGGGCGCCGGTGATGGACCTGGCGGGGTCGGTGGCGTCGGGGCAGTCGCGGTAGCCGTCGCCGCAGCCCTGGTCGTCGCGGTACTGGCGGGTGTCGAGCATGTGGAAGGTGGCCATCCGGCCCCACCGCACCCGCCGGAACAGCTGCATGTCGACGCCGCGCGGGATGGAGTCACGGCGCAGCGGCATGTTCTCGTAGTAGGCGCGGAAGGCGGCCTCGCGCCGGGCGAGGAAGTCCGGCTGCGGCCGGTCGGGGCGCTCGGGGACCTCGCCGGCCCAGTTGTTGTCCACCTCGTGGTCGTCCCAGACGACCAGCCACGGCGCGGCGGCGTGCGCGGCCCGCAGGTCGGGGTCGGTCTTGTACTGGGCGTGCCGGAGCCGGTAGCCGGCGAGGGTCTCGGTCTCCGGGCCCTCGTGGTCGCGGACGTTGCCGCCGGGGGCCTCGTAGCTGTTCCTGGCGTACTCGTACTGGTAGTCGCCCAGGTGCAGTATGAGGTCGGGGTGCTCCTCGGCGAGCCTGCGGTAGGCGGTGAAGTAGCCGTGCTCGTACTGGCTGCAGGAGACGAAGGCCATCGCCAGCGGGCCGCCGTAGGAGTGCGGGTGCGGCGCGGTGCGGGCGCGCCCGACAGGCGAGACGTACGGGCCGGCGCGGAAGCGGTACCAGTAGTCGCGCCCGGCGCTGAGGCCGTCCAGCTCGACGTGCACGCTGTGGCCCCATTCCGGCGCGGCGACGGCGACGCCGGAGCGGACCAGGCGGCGGCAGCGCTCGTCGGCGTACACCTGCCAGCGCACCTGGACGGGCCGGGCCGGCATGCCGCCGAGGCCGTCCTCGGCCAGCGGCTGCGGGGCGAGCCTGGTCCACAGCACGAAGCCGTCGCTGCCGGGGTCGCCGCAGGCGACGCCGAGGGTGAAGGGATCGGTGCGCGGATCGCGTGAGGCGAGGGCCTGCGCGGTCCCGGGGTCCGCGTGCGCGGCGGCGGGGATGGCGGCGGCCGCGCCGGCCGCCAGACCGGTGACGAGGAAGTGCCGGCGGTTGAGCTCGGGCATGGGAGGCTCCTGAGGAGGCGATCATGGCCAGGGGGACGTCCGTATCCTGACTGGTGATCCTGACTCCCGAGTGAACGCCGATCAACACAAAAATGGCGACATCCTTCGCGGATGTCGCCATTTTCGGAAATAAGCACCCACTGTACGGGTCACCCGCCGGACAAGATCGTCTCATCCGGCGGGCCCGGACACGGGGTGCGACGCGCCGGTTACCAGCCGCGCTCGGCCAGGCGGTGCGGCTGCGGGATCTCGTCGACGTTGATGCCGACCATGGCCTCGCCCAGGCCGCGCGAGACCTTGGCGATGACGTCGGGGTCGTCGTGGAAGGTGGTGGCCTTGACGATGGCGGCGGCGCGCTTGGCCGGGTCGCCCGACTTGAAGATGCCGGAGCCGACGAACACGCCCTCGGCGCCGAGCTGCATCATCATCGCGGCGTCGGCCGGGGTGGCGATGCCGCCCGCGGTGAACAGCACGACCGGCAGCTTGCCGGCCTTGGCCACCTCGGCGACCAGCTCGTACGGGGCCTGCAGCTCCTTGGCGGCAACGTACAGCTCGTCCTCGGGCAGCGAGGCGAGGCGCTTGAGCTCGCCGCGGATGGTGCGCATGTGGGTGACGGCGTTGGAGACGTCGCCGGTGCCGGCCTCGCCCTTGGAGCGGATCATGGCCGCGCCCTCGGTGATGCGGCGCAGGGCCTCGCCCAGGTTGGTGGCGCCGCACACGAAGGGCACCGTGAACTGCCACTTGTCGATGTGGTTGGCGTAGTCGGCCGGGGTGAGCACCTCGGACTCGTCGACGTAGTCTACGCCGAGCGACTGCAGCACCCGCGCCTCGAGGAAGTGGCCGATGCGGGCCTTGGCCATGACGGGGATCGAGACGGCGTTGACGATCCCGTCGATCATGTCGGGGTCGCTCATCCTGGAGACGCCGCCCTGCGCACGGATGTCGGCGGGCACGCGCTCCAGGGCCATGACGGCGACCGCACCGGCGTCCTCGGCTATCTTCGCCTGCTCGGGGGTGACGACGTCCATGATGACGCCACCCTTGAGCATCTCCGCCATGCCTCGCTTGACGCGGGCGGTGCCGGTGCCGGTGGTCGACGGGGTTTCGGGCGTGCTGGTGGACAACGGTCTTCCTCACGAGCTAGGGGGGAACGGTAAGTTTTCAAACCCATCGTAGGTCCTGAGGCACTTCTCCCCCGCATGCCACCATGTCACGAATGGCGCGGAGTTTTGTACGTCACGGCGTCACGGGCTTGCGGCTGGCGAGCGCCACCCAGACCTGACCGGGCGCGAAGTTCATCGGCTCGCCGCTCTGTGTGGTGAACGTCGTGCCGCCCTCTTCGGATTCCCGCTCCCACCTCGCCTTGTACGCCTTGCCGTCGCGCAGCACGATGGCCGAGCCCTTGCCGACCGTCTTCACCAGCGGCGTGTAGCTCTGGTTGGAGTCGTGGAACTCGGAGCGCTCGGTCTTGGTGTACTGGATGACGACCGTGGACGCGCCGAGCTGGCCGCCCTCCGCCGCCACGTCCTTCTTGCCGTCCTGCCAGATCAGCCACTGCTTCTCGTCCTCCGACCAGCGGAAGGTGAAGCGCGCGGCGGGCCACTTGACGGTGTACGACGTGCGGTCGACGCCGCCCTCCGCGGGCGGATCGCCGAAGGTGAAGCCGATGTCGCCGGCCTTGCTCGCCTGGCGGGCGGCGGCCAGGAGCTTCTTGGGCCTGGCGAACAGGTTGTAGGGGGCGTAGCGGCCGGGCTCGCGGTAGTAGGCGCCGGGCACCCGGCTGTCGGAGACGTCGTGCAGCGACGCCTCGGCGATGAACGGCAGCATCTTGGTCTGCGCGCCCGAGTACGCGAACGCGGGCTCGCCGAACATGGGCGCCACGTGCAGGTCGGTGATGCGGGCGCTGCGGACCGGCCCGATCTTGGCCGGGATCTTCGAGGAGAAGACCGCGATCAGGCGGGTCAGGCCGGCCTCGACCTGCGTGACGTACACGATGTCGGCGCTCTTGAGACCCATCTGCGGCTTGCCCGCCGCGGTGTTCTCGATCTTGACGGCGAGCACCGGCTTCATCTTGTCGGCGGGCTGCCCGGTGAAGGGATGCAGGTTCTCCGGCGTCGGCTCCTCGGTCGGCGTGGCCGACTCGCTGGCCTGCGGGGCGGCGCCCCCCGCGGGCTCGTCCGACGAGCAGGCCGTGACGGGGAGCAGAACAGCCAGCCCGGCCAGCGTCACGGTGATCATCCGGGGTAGCCGCACCTGTACACTCCTCCGCTTTTGCCCAGAACGGATGGAAGCTTACCGGTCTCCCTCAAACCGGGTCATTCAGTTGCCATCGTCGCGGGCGGATTGTCATCGATCTCGAAGAATTGCGGATACTCCGTATGACCCGCCAGGCGCAGCGTGCGCGCCAGCCACCGCCGCTGCGCCGCCCGCGTGACCGCGACCGCGTTGTTGTAGAAGCGGCGCGAGTAGACCACCTTGGCCACCGCGGCGTCCAGCTCCTCCAGCAGGTCCTGGCCGCCGGGCGACTCGCCCAGCCTCTCCCTGAACCGCTCCTGGTCCGCCACCGCGCGCAGCGCCCCCGACAGGTCGCTCTCGGCGTGCTCGCGCTCCTCGGGACCGGCCATCCTGGCCTCGTGCGCGGCCGCCGCCAGCACCAGCGAGGTCGCCGGGTCGAGCAGCCGGGAGCCGGCCAGCTCCAGCACCACGGCCCGCCGCCGCACCAGCGCCGCCTCCAGCGCCTCGCGGGCCAGCTCCAGCCGGATGTGCAGCCGGTCCAGGCGGCCCGCCCGCCAGGAGATGTAGACGGCCGTGAGCACCACGACGATGCCCACGACCAGGACGATCATCGTGGGTGTCACAGGTCTTCCTCCACGCCGGCGCCGGCCGCCGTCACCGTCTCGTAGACGCGCACCACGTCACGCGCGACCGTCGACCAGTCGTACTTCATGACCGCGACCAGGGCCTCCTCGGCGAGCTTGGCCCGCCGGTCCGGCGCGTCGAGCAGCGCGCCCGCCTCGCGCGCCAGCGAGGCCGGGTCGCCGTTGGCGAACAGCGCGCCCGCCTGCCCCTCGCCGAGCACCTTGCGGAACGCCGGGATGTCGCTGGCCAGCACCGTCGCGCCGGAGGCCATGGCCTCGGCGAGGACGATGCCGAAGCTCTCGCCGCGGGTGTTGGGCGCGCAGAACACGTCGACCGAGTGGTAGGCACGGATCTTGTCGGCCTCGCTCACCATGCCGAGCACGGTCACCCGGTCGCGGAACTCCTTGCGCACCCGGTCGTAGACGTCGCCGGTGTCGCCGGGCCCGGCGATCAGCAGCTTGACGTCAGGCCGCTCGGCGGCCAGCAGGTTGAAGGCGTCGAGCAGGATCGGCAGGCCCTTGCGCTCCTCGTCCATGCGGCCGAGGAAGCCGATCGTGGCGCCGCCGGGCCCCCAGCCGTCGAGCGGCTCGGCGTCGGTGTAGCGGCTGACGGTCACGCCGTTGGGGATCACCACGGTGTCGCCGCCGAACTGCTCGACCAGGCTTTTGCGGGCGGCGTCGGAGACCGCGATGCGGCCGCTCAGCTTCTCCAGCGCGCTCTGCAGCAGCGGCTCGGCCATCGCGATCGCCCGGGAGCGGGTGAAGGAGGCGTGGAAGGTGGCCACGATCGGTCCCTTCGCCGCCCAGCAGGCCAGCACGCCCAGGCTGGGGATCAGCGGCTCGTGGATGTGGAGCACGTCGAAACGGCCGTTGCGCACCCAGCGGCGCACCCGGGCGGCCGACAGGAAGCCGAACGACATCCGGGCCACCGACCCGTTGTAGGGCACCGGCACCGCGCGGCCGGCGCCCGTCACGTAGCCGGGGAGCTCGTCGTCGTCACTGGCAGGCGCGATGACGGAGACCTCGTGGTCCTGCGCCATGAGCGCCTGGGCCAGGTCGTCGACGTGCTGCTTGACACCGCCGGGCACGTCCCACGAGTAGGGGCAGACGATGCCGATCCTCACCGCGGGTCGTCCAGCCACAGGCGCTGCAGCATGTGCCAGTCTTCGGGGTGTTCGGCGATGCCCTTCTCAAAGACGTCGGCCAGGCCCTGCGCCACGGCCGCGACCTTCTCCTGCCGGGTGCCCTCCTCGGGCACCGGCACCTCCTCGTGGATGTGGATGCCCCAGTCGGCGCCGTCGAAGTAGACGACGGCGGGCAGCAGCGCGGCGCCGGTCTGCACGGCCAGCAGCGGCGGGCCGGCAGGCACCTTGGTGGCCGCGCCGAAGAACTGCACCTCGACGCCGCTCTTGGTCAGGTCACGCTCGGCCGGCAGGCACACCACGCCGCCCTTGCGCACCCGGGAGGCGAGGGTGCCGAAGTTGTGGCCGTCGCCGCCGGTCAGCGGCAGCACCTCCATGCCCAGCCCCTCGCGGAAGCGCACGTAGCGGCGGAACAGCGACTCGGGCCGCAGCCGCTCCGCCACGGTGGTGAACGGATGGCCGACGCCGACCAGCCAGGCGCCCGCGGCGTCCCAGTTGCCCATGTGGGGCAGCGCCAGCACCACGCCGCGGCCCGCGGCGACGTTGCCGTGGACGTGTTCGGCGCCGACCACGTGGGTGCGCCGGACGATCTCCGCGCGGTCGATGGAGGGCAGCCGGAAGATCTCGTGGAAGTAGCGGAAGTAGGACCGCATGCCGGCCCTGGTGAGCTCGCCGAGCTCGCTGCTGCCGGGCCGCAGCCCGGTCACCCTGGCCAGGTTGGCCTCCAGGCGGCGCACCGACCTGCCGCGCCGCCGCCACACCCGGTCGGCCAGGAACCCGAACGCCGCGGCCGTCGGGCGTTCGGGCAGGTAGGGGACCAGCGTCCAGCCCGCCGCGAACCCCGCGGCGACGACGCGATCGGTGACTGACGGCTTGCCGCTCATCGCTCCCTCGTCTGCCGGTAGACATGGACCACGCGCTGTACAACGGTGACGGCTCCGGCCGCCGCGAGCAACCACATGCCGGCCGCCAGCAGGTAGGGCACCCCCAGCCCGGAGAAGCAGGCGGCGACCAGGACCCCCACCAGCCGCTCGGGACGCTCGGCCAGCCCCACGTCGCAGGTCAGCCCGAGCCCTTCGGCCCGCGCCTTCGCGTAGGACACCAGCAGGCCCGCCACCAGGGCGAACAGCGTCACTCCCGCCAGCAGGGCGTCACCGTCGGCGATGAAGTAGAGGATCAGCCCGGAGAAGATGGCCGCGTCGGCGACCCGGTCGAGCGTGGAGTCGAGGAACGCCCCCCACGTGCTGCCCCCTCCCCCGCCGAGCCGCGCCACCACGCCGTCGAGCAGGTCGAACAGCACGAACACGGTGATCACCAGGGCGCCGGCGGTGAGCAGGCCCATGGGGAAGAAGAACAGGGCGGAGACCACCGTGCCGAGAGTGCCGATCGCCGTGACGGCGTCCGGGCCGATCCCGCGGCGGACCAGTGCCCTGCCCAACGGGGTGAGTAGCCGGGTCACGGCCGGGCGCAGGAGTTTCAGCATCGCGATGTCGATCGTAGGCCATCCCGGCACCGGCCACTTTCTTTGCCCCGGCCCCCTTGTGATATCCGCCACATGGGTATTTGGTGAACACACCGCGTCCATGCGGTTTTCTCACTCCCCGCGCGGGCGCGGCGTTGGCACGCAAACCGACGACGCGGGAGGCGTAGTGGCGGACAAGAACGCGGGCGGGGCCATGGGAGCCGCGGGCAGGGCACCAGCGGCCGACAAGGCGGATGCGATACGCAATGTCGTCCTGGTCGGCCACTCTGGAGCGGGCAAGACGACCCTGGTCGAGCAACTGCTGGCGGCGACCGGCACCATCCAGCGGGCAGGCCGGGTGGAAGACGGCAACACGGTCAGCGACTTCGACGAGGTGGAGGTGCGCCAGCAACGCTCGGTCAACCTGACACCGGCGCCGCTGACCTTCAACGGCATCAAGATCAACCTTCTCGACACCCCCGGCTACGCGGACTTCGTCGGCGACCTGCGGGCCGGGCTGCGCGCCGCCGACGCGGCGCTGTTCGTGGTGTCGGCCACCGACGGGATCGACGGGCTCACCCAGATGCTGTGGGAGGAGTGCGCCCAGGTCCGCATGCCCAGGGCCGTCGTCATCACCAAGCTCGACCACCAGCGGGCCGACTTCGACGGGGTGCTCGCCACCTGCCAGGAGGTCTTCGGCGACGGGGTCGCTCCCCTGTATCTGCCGGTCATCACGAACGGGAACGTGAACGGCCTGATCGGGCTGCTGACGCAGAAGTTCTACAACTACGCCGGCGGCACCCGTACGGAGAAGGAGCCGGGAGCGGAGTACGAGGCCCGCATCGAGGAGCATCGCGGCGTCCTGATCGAGGGGATCATCCAGGAGAGCGAGGACGAGTCGCTCATGGAGCGCTACCTCGAGGGCGAGCCCATCGACATCAAGGTGCTCGTCCAGGACCTGGAGAAGGCGGTCTGCGAGGGCGACTTCCACCCGGTGCTCTGCACCGGGCTCGGCGTGGGCGCGATCGAGCTGCTGGAGCTCGTCACCCAGGGCTTCCCCGCGCCCCACGAGCACCCGATGCCCGAGATCACCACCCTCGACGGCAAGCCGGTGGCGAACATCGCCTGCGACCCCGACGGCCCGCTGGTGGCCGAGGTCGTCAAGACGACCAGCGACCCGTACGTGGGCCGCATCAGCCTGGTGCGCGTCTTCTCCGGCACGCTGCGGCCCGACATGACCGTGCACGTCTCCGGCCACGGCCTGGCCGAGCGCGGCCACGAGGACCACGACGTCGACGAGCGCGTCGGCGCCCTGAGCTGCCCGCTCGGCAAGCAGCAGCGCCAGACCGCCAAGGGCGTGGCGGGCGACATCGTGGCCGTGGCCAAGCTGTCGCGGGCCGAGACCGGCGACACGCTGTCGGAGGTCGAGCGGCCGCTGCTGATGACGGCCTGGGACATGCCCGAGCCGCTGCTGCCGGTGGCGATCCGCGCCAAGTCGAAGGCCGACGAGGACAAGCTGGGGCAGGCGCTGGGCCGCCTGGTGGCCGAGGACCCGACGCTGCGCCTGGAGAACAACGCCGAGACCCGGCAGCTCGTGCTGTGGTGCATGGGCGAGGCGCACACCGACGTGCTGCTGGACCGGCTGGCCAAGCGCCACGGGGTCGAGGTGGAGCGGATCGCCCTGCGGGTGCCGCTGCGGGAGACGTTCGGCGGCCGGACGCAGGCGATGGGCCGCAACGTCAAGCAGACCGGCGGCCACGGCCAGTACGCCATCTGCCATCTGGAGGTGGAGCCGCTGCCGTCGGGCGGCGGGTTCGAGTTCGTCGACAAGATCGTCGGCGGCGTCGTGCCGCGCCAGTTCATCCCGTCGGTCGAGAAGGGCGTGCGGGCCCAGATGGACCGGGGGGTGCGCGCCGGCTATCCGGTCGTTGACGTCCGGGTCACGCTGTACGACGGCAAGGCGCACTCCGTCGACTCCTCCGACATGGCGTTCCAGATCGCCGGTCAGCTGGCGTTGAAGGAGGCGGCGTCGAAGGTGCCGACGCTGCTGCTGGAGCCGGTCGACGAGCTGTCGGTGCTGGTCTCCGACGAGCACGTGGGCGCCGTGATGTCCGACCTGTCGTCGCGGCGCGGGCGGGTGCTCGGCACCGAGCCGGTGGGCCGCGGCCGCACCCTGGTCAAGGCGGAGGTGCCGCAGCTGGAGGTCACCCGGTACGCGATCGACCTGCGCTCCATGTCGCACGGCACCGGCACCTTCCAGCGCGCGTTCCTGCGCTACGAGCCGCTGCCGCCGCATCTCGCCGACAAACTGGCCGCGGAGTCGGGCTAGGGTCCCGCCGGGTCGCCGGGAGGGCAGCCCCTCCCGGCCCACCGGTCACGATGGTGTCACGAGTCGATTTCTTTTTTCCGTACGGAGCATGCCGGCTCCGATGCGAGACTGGTTGGCACTATGCGAACCGGACGCCCACTCCTCGCCGCCACCGCCCTCGCCGCCGTGGCCGTCGGCGCTGCCTACACCTTCGGGCCCGCCGAGGCCGGCCAGCGCAAGGCGGAGGCGGCCAAGAAGAAGTCGACCGAGAGCGCGGTGGTCACCGCGGCGTGCACCCCCGACCCGCGCCACCCGAAACGCCAGTTGCGCGGGGTGTGGATCGCCACGGTCAACAACATCGACTGGCCCTCGCGCAAGGGCCTGTCGGCCGACCGGCAGCGCGCCGAATACACGAGGCTGCTCGACGCCGCCGCCAAGCGCAACTTCAACGCCGTCTTCGTCCAGGTCAGGCCGGCGTCCGACGCCCTCTACAAGTCGTCGATCGAGCCGTGGTCGCAGTTCCTCACCGGCACCCCGGGCAAGGACCCCGGCTGGGACCCGCTGCCGTTCCTCATCAAGGAGGCGCACAAGCGGGGCCTGGAGTTCCACGCCTGGTTCAACCCGTACCGCGCCGCCTACGACGCGAGCGTCGCCGAGCTGCCCGCCTCCCACCCGGCGCGCAAGAACCCCGGCTGGACCGTCAAGTACGGCGACCGCCTCTACTACAACCCGGGCCTGCCCCAGGTGCGCCGCCACGTGGTCAAGGTCGTCACCGACGTGGTCGAGCGCTACGACGTCGACGGCGTCCACTTCGACGACTACTTCTACCCCTATCCCGCGCCCGGCAGCACGTTCGACGACCGCGCGGCCTTCAAGAAGCACGGCAAGGGCATGAAGCTGGCCGACTGGCGGCGGCAGAACGTCGACAAGCTCGTGGCCGAGGTCGACGAGGCCGTCCACGCCGCCAAGGGACACGTCAAGTTCGGCATCAGCCCGTTCGGCATCTGGCGCAACAAGGCGCAGGACCCGTCCGGCTCCGACACCTCCGGCATGTCCGCCTACGACTCGATCTACGCCGACGCCAAGGCGTGGATCGAGGCGGGCACCGTCGACTACGTGATGCCCCAGCTCTACTGGTCGCGCTCGCACAAGCTGGCCGGCTACGGCAAGCTGGCGCCGTGGTGGGCCGACGCGGTCGAGGGCACCGACGTCCACCTCTACATCGGCCAGGCGCTCTACCGGGTCGGCGCGAAGGACGAGGCCGCCTGGACCAAGCCGGGCGAGCTGCCGGCCCACCTCACGCTCAACCGCAAGCTCGACCGGATCAGCGGTGACGTGTACTTCAGCGCCAAGCAGCTGCTGACCAACCCGCTGGGCGCCATCGACCGGGTGGCCAAGGCCCACTACGCCCGCCCGGCGCTGCTGCCGCTGATGGAGGAGCGCGGCGGCGCCGCCCCGGCGAAGCCGTCGGGCGTCAAGGCGGCCGGCTCCGCCGTGTCGTGGGCGCCGGTGAAGGGGGCCCGCGCGTACGCGGTCTACCGGGTGCCGAAGTCGGGCGACGACTGCCACACGACCGACGCCCGCAACCTCGTGGCCGTGGTGTCGGACCCGTCGTTCACCGCGAAGTCGGCAGGCACCTACCTGGTGACCGCGCTCGACCGGCTCCACAACGAGAGCGGCGCGGCCCGGGTGAAGGTCGAAGCCGGCTAGTCGCGCCACGCCTCGGCGAGGAGCCGGCGGGTGTCGCGGAGCAGCTGCGGGAGCACCTTCGTGCGCGCCACCACGGGCATGAAGTTGGTGTCGCCACCCCACCGGGGCACCACGTGCTGGTGCAGGTGGGCGGCGATGCCCGCGCCCGCGACGTGGCCGAGGTTCATGCCGACGTTGAAACCCTGGGCGCCGCTGGCCTCGCGCAGCGCGCGCAGCGCCCGCTGGGTGAACTCGCCCAGCTCGACGATCTCGGCGGCGGTCAGCTGGTCGTAGTCGGAGACGTGACGGTAGGGCACGACCATCAGGTGGCCGGAGTTGTAGGGGTAGAGGTTGAGCACCGCGTACACGACCTCGCCCCTGGCGACGACCAGGCCGTCCTCGTCGCTCATCTCGGGGATGGCGTCGAACGGGCACCCGTCGGGGCTGGTGTCGATCGGCTTGTTCTCGCCCTTGATGTAGGCCATGCGATGCGGGGTCCACAGACGCTCGAAGTTGTCGGGCTCCCCTGCCCCTGCCTGATCGTGCATATCTAGCAGCATAGGGCCCCCGTGCAACGGACCGACGAGGTGCTCATCAGGCCGGCTCCACGCCCTTCTAGCGGGTGTCGCGGATCCGGTCGGCGAGGTCCGTGACGGCGCCGATCATCCGGGGCCCGGACAGGAACACCGGGTCGTTGTGCCCGGCCCCGGCGATCTCGACGACCGTGACCGGGCCCGCGGCGGCCGCGGCGACCGCGCGGCTCTGGCCGGCCGGCACGATCGTGTCGGCGGTCCCGTACACCACCACGATCGGCGCCTTGATGGCCGCGACCCGCTCCGCGACCGGGAAGCGGTCGCGGAGCATGGCCCGTACGGGGAGGAAGGGGTAGTTGGCCTGCCCCGCCGCGGCCAGGTCGGTGAACGGCGAGCGGAGCACCAGCCCGTCCGCCGGGCGCTCGGCGGCGAGCCCGGCCAGCACGGCCGCGCCGAGGCTCTCGCCGAAGTAGATCACCGGCACGTCGCCGAGGAAGTCGCGCGCCGCCAGGACGTCCAGGCGCAGCCCTTCCTCGGTGGGGCTGCCGGGGTTGCCGCCGTAGCCCCGGTAGTCGACGACCAGCACCGGCAGCCCGCGGGCGGCGAGCGCGCGGGCCAGCGGCGCCCGATGCAGCCGGTTGCCGGCGTTGCCGCCTGCCACCAGCACGGTCACCGGGTGGTCGCCCGGCACGTACCAGGCGCCGAGCCGCAGCCCGTCAGCGGTCGTCAGCGTCACCTCGCGCGCCCCCGGCACGACCTGCCCGGCCGGCGGCACCGGGGCCGGGTCGGGCAGGTAGATCAGCCGCCGCTGGAAGACCCACAGCAGCCCGAGCAGCAGCACCGCCACCACGAGGACCACGAGGGCGGCGCGCAGCGCGCCGGGCAGGTTCACGGGGCCAGTCCACCACAGGTGAAGCCGTCACTTCACCCGGGTCATATTGGACTCGTAGCCGCCTCCGCCCGGGTAGACCCAGGCGCCGGTGACGGAGTCGCCGTCGAACGTGCCCCGGTAGTAGGCGGGCGAGCCCTTCTCGCCGCCCCAGATGGTGAGCGTGTCGCCCGCCATCTCGTAGACGTAGTCGAAGGTCTCGCCCTGGCTGCCGTAGTAGCGGGACTTGACGTCCTCGCCCGGCTCGCCGCCGAAGGGCCGCTCCCTGCCGATCATCTCCACGCCCTTGACCGCGTGGCCGTCCTGGACGAGGTCGATGTCCTGGATGATGAAGAAGCCGCCGTCGAGCCAGCGGTACGTGACGGTGCCCTCGCTGCCGCCCGTCACCCGCCAGGTGCCGACCAGCCGGTCCAGGGCCTCAAGCTGCTTGTCGCCGGTGTTCATGTCGCCGTCCTTCACAGGTCGTCGTCGGTTGTGCCCGTATGACGGCGCTGGCGCGGAAAAGGAATCGGCGGGACTCAGATTTTCTCCGGAAGCCCGAAGGCGGCGAGCACCTCGGGGCCGAACGTGGTGATCTCGGCGATCAGGCCATCCTCGATCCGCAGCACGTCGAGGTTGACCGCGCTGAACGACGTCTCGCCGCGGCGGCGCACGTAGCTCGCCACGGCGGGCTGCCGGTTGGCTCCGGTCTCGATCAGCCGCCACTCGCCCCACGCCTCGGGGCCCTCCATGACCGGGCGCCACATCTCGAGGATCGCGGCGCGGCCCGCGTACAGCAGGGTCGCGGGCGGCATGGCCTGGCGGGCGTCCTCGCGCAGCAGCGCGGCCAGCGTGTCCAGGTCGCCCGCCTGGGAGGCCTTGAGGTAGCGGCGCAGCACCTGCCGCTCCTCCGCGCTCGGTTCGGTGGCCGGCTTCCAGTCGGCGCGGCGTTCGGGCAGGTGGGCGCGGAGGGTGGCGCGGGCCCGCTGGAGCGCGCTCTTGACCGCAGGCACGCTCAGCTCCAACGCGTCCGCGGTCTCCTCGGCCCGCCATCCGGCCACGTCACGCAGGATCAGCACCGCCCGCTGGCGCGGCGGCAGATGCTGGATCGCCGCGAGGTAGGCGAGCTCGATCGTCTCCCGCGCGGCCGCCACCGCGTGCGGCTCGCCTTCCCCCGGGGCGGCCAGGTCGAGCACCCGGTCGGGGATCGGCCGCAGCCACGGCACCTCGGCCTGCGCCGACCGCTCGCCGCCCGCCATCGCCATGACCACCTCGCGCGAGCGGGCCGGGCCGGACAGCGCGTCGAGGCAGGCGTTGGTGGCGATCCGGTAGAGCCAGGCGCGCGGCGTGGCGCGGCCCTCGAACGTCTCGCGCCGCCGCCACGCCCGCAGCAGCGTCTCCTGCACCATGTCCTCGGCGTCGCTGTAGGACCCGAGCATGCGATAGCAGTGGACCTCCAGCTCGTGCCGGTGGCACTGGGCCAGCGCGGCGAACCGCTCCTGGTCGCCCGCCCGGATCGCCTCGGTCACCTCGCCGGTCTCGCTCACCGCTCCTCCCCTCGTCGCGCAGGTCATCGTACGCGCCGCCGCCGACAATCCGGGCGCCCGGCGTCTAGGGTGGCGGGCATGGCCGATCAACTCGAACCCATGCCCACCGACTGGCAGCGGGCGCTCGCCGTGGTGGCCCACCCCGACGACCTGGAGTACGGCTGCGCGGCCGCCGTCGCGACCTGGACCGCGGCGGGCCGCGAGGTCGCCTACCTGATGGCCACCCGCGGTGAGGCGGGCATCGACACGCTCGCCCCGGCCGAGGCGGGTCCGGTGCGCGAGCGGGAGGAGCGGGCCGGCGCCGCCGTCGTGGGCGTGACCACGGTGGAGTTCCTCGACCACGCCGACGGGGTGATCGAGTACGGTCCGGCGCTGCGCCGCGACATCGCGGCGGCGATCCGCCGCCACCGTCCCGAGCTGGTGGTGACCCTCAACTTCGACGACACCTGGGCCGGCGGCGCCTACTGGAACACCCCCGACCACAGGGCTGTCGGCCGGGCCGTGATGGACGCCGTCGCCGACGCCGGCAACCGGTGGATCTTCCCCGACGCGGGCGAGCCGTGGGGCGGCGTGCGCTGGGTGGCGGTCGCGGGCAGCGACTCCCCCACCCACGCCGTCGACGTCACGGACGGGCTGGAGGCCGGTGTGCGCTCACTGGTGGCGCACCGCGCCTACATCGAGGCGCTCACCGGCGACGACCCGGAGAAGTACGCGCGCGAACTCGTCGAAGGCTTCGCCCGCGAAAGCGCCACCCGCTTCGCCGGCCGCCCCGCGATCCCCTTCAGACTGTTCAACCGCTGACCCGGACACTCCAACGCCCGCACATCCGGACGCGTCCAGCACGGCACGCGCGATGCGCCCCGCGCGGCCAGACCCTAGGACGCGTCCAACGCGGCACGGTCGCGGTACCACCAACGCGCACGGGTCCCGACGGGTCCCACGAGGTCCGCCCCCGAACGGACACCGTCGCGATGCGTTCAACGCGGTCCGACCCCTGACGCGTCGAGCACGGCGCGGTCGCGGCACCACCAGCGGCACGGTCGCGACGCGTCCGCACGGTCCAGCCCCCGAACGGACACGATCGCGATGCGTCCAGCGCGGTCCGACCCCCGAGGCGTCCAGCACAGCACGATCACGACGCGTCCCGCGCGGCCAGACCCTAAGACGCGTCCAACGCGGCACGGTCGCGGTACCACCAACGCGCACGGGTCCCGACGGGTCCCACGAGGTCCGACCCCTGAACGGACACCGTCGCGATGCGTTCAACGCGGTCCGACCCCTGACGCGTCGAGCACGGCGCGGTCGGGGTACCACCAGCGCGGCACGGTCGCGACGGACCCCACGAGATCCGACCCCTGAACGGCCACGGTCGCGATGCGTTCAGCGCGGTCCGACCCCCGACGCGTCGAGCGCGCCACGGCCGCGGTGCGGCCCGCGCGCGGCCCGCCCCGGACACGTTCGGGAAGGACGGCTGCCCGCGGACGGGCAGCGGGGGCGTCTCGCGGAGCGCAGGCGCCCGCGTGAAGTGGGTGTCGCGTCCAGCGCGGTGCGTCCCGGGTGCGGCTTACCCCGGATGCGGCCGGCGCGTCCGGCGCGTCCGGGGGTTGGGTGTCAGACCTGGATGCGGCGTTCGATGGCGTCGGCGATCTCGGCGACCGCTCGGTCGACCGGGACGCCGTTGTTCTGCTCGCCGCTGCGGTAACGGAAGGACACCGCGCCGCCCGCGACGTCGTCGTCGCCGGCCAGGAGCATGTAGGGCACCTTGGCCTTCTGGGCGTTGCGGATCTTCTTCTGCATGCGGTCGTCGGAGGCGTCGACCTCGACCCGGATGCCGCGCTCACGCAGCTTCTTGGCGACGTCCTGCAGGTAGGGCACGTGCGTGTCGGCGATCGGGATGCCGACCACCTGGACGGGCGCGAGCCAGGGCGGGAAGGCGCCCGCGTAGTGCTCGGTCAGCACGCCGAGGAAGCGCTCGATGGAGCCGAACAGCGCCCGGTGGATCATGACCGGGGTCTGGCGGCTGCCGTCGGCGGCCTGGTATTCGAGCCCGAACCGCTGGGGCTGGTTGAGGTCGAGCTGGATGGTCGACAACTGCCAGGTGCGGCCGATGGCGTCCTTGGCCTGCACGGAGATCTTGGGGCCGTAGAAGGCCGCGCCGCCCGGGTCGTCGACCAGTTCCAAGCCCGACTCCACGGCCGTCTCGCGCAACGCCTCGGTGGCCTCGTCCCAGTGGGCGGGGTCGCCGATGAACTTCTCGGAGTCGTCGCGGGTGGACAACTCCAGGTAGAACTCCGACAGGCCGAAGTCGCGCAGCACGCTGAGCACGAAGGTGAGCAGGCTCTTGATCTCGCCGACCATCTGCTCACGGGTGCAGTAGATGTGGGAGTCGTCCTGCGTCATGCCGCGCACCCGGGTCAGGCCGTGGACCACGCCCGACTTCTCGTAGCGGTAGACGCTGCCGAACTCGCACAGCCGCAGCGGCAGCTCGCGGTAGGAGCGCCCGCGGGCCCGGAAGATCAGGTTGTGCATCGGGCAGTTCATCGGCTTGACGCGGTATTCGACGCCCTCCAGCTCGAAGGGCGGGAACATGTCGTCGGCGTACCACGGCAGGTGGCCGGAGGTCTCGAACAGCGTCGACTTGGTGATGTGCGGGGTGTTGACGAACTCGTAGCCCGCCTCCGCCTGGCGGCGGCGCATGTAGTCTTCCATCTCCTTGCGGATGATGCCGCCCTTGGGATGGAAGACGGGAAGGCCGCTGCCCAGCTCGGGCGGGAAGCTGAACAGGTCGAGCTCGGCGCCGAGCTTGCGGTGGTCGCGCTTCTCGGCCTCCTCCAGCAGCTTGAGGTATTCGTCCTGCTTGTCGCGGGACTCCCAGGCGGTGCCGTAGATGCGCTGGAGCTGCGGGTTCTTCTCGCTGCCGCGCCAGTAGGCGCCGCCGGAGCGCATGAGCTTGAACGCGGGGATGGACCGGGTCGACGGGACGTGCGGGCCGCGGCACAGGTCCTTCCAGTGCAGCTCGCCGGTCTTGGCGTCGAGGTTGTCGTAGATGGTGAGCTGGCCGGCGCCGACCTCGACCGACTCCTCGGCGTCAGCGCCGCCCTTCAGGCCGATGAGCTCCAGCTTGTAGGGCTCGTCGGCCAGCTCCTCGCGGGCCTCGTCGTCGCCGACGGGACGGCGGGAGAACAGCTGGCCCTGCTTGACGATCTCGCGCATGCGCTTCTCGATGCGCTTGAGGTCGTCGGGGTGGAAGGCCTCGGCCACGTCGAAGTCGTAGTAGAAGCCGTTGTCGACCGGCGGGCCGATGCCGAGCTTGGCCTCGGGGAACAGCTCCTGGACGGCCTGCGCCATGACGTGCGCGGTGGAGTGGCGGACGATCGCCCGGCCCTCCTCGCTGGAGATCTCGATCGGCTCGACCACGTCGCCGTCGGCGAGCGGGCAGGCCAGGTCGCGCGCCTCGCCGTTGACCCGGGCGGCGATCACGGTGCGGCCGTCGGCGTCGAGCGCCTGGCCGGCCGTCGTGCCGGCCGCGACCACACGCTCGGCTCCGGCGAGGGTGATGCGTAGCTCGGCTGACACGATGGCTCCCTTGGATAGCGCTCGTCGGTGACGGAAAACGATGCTATCGCGGGTCGAACCCCATCCTGGTCAGCCTTCTGCGGCTGCCCAGGAACACGTTCCGGTCGATCGGGCTGTTGGCGTGCTGGTGGATCGACCAGTCCCGCCACGGTCCCGGCACCGCCGGCCGGCCGCGCGGGCGGTGCGGGCTGGCGATCCACAGCGGGTACTCGCCCAGGCCCGCGCAGTTGCCCTCCTCGGCGAAGGACTGGAAGGTGTAGACGAACGGCCGCGTGCCGGTGCGCGCTTCCACGTACTGGCACCAGCGGCGGGCGAAGCCGGCGACCCGCTCGGGCTTGATCCCGTCGTCGGTCTCCAGGTCGAGCGCGATCAGGTCGCCCCGGCGCAGCCCGCCCGCCTGGTTGATCGTGCGCAGGAAGTGGCGCGCCTGCTCCACGGGATCACCCTTGGGTCGCGCGAAGTGGTAGGCGCCGCAGACGATCCAGTTCTCCCGCATGCGGTCCCAGTTGCGGGAGAACCAGTGATCGGTCCAGTCGCCGCCCTCGGTGGCCTTGGCGAAGGCGAACGCCACTCCACTGCGCGCGTGCTCGGCCCAGTCGACGGATTTCTGCCAGTTGGACACGTCGATGCCGTGCAGCAAGCGCTTGTCCATGTCGGAGTACACCCTGCCGGAGTTTATGGCGACTCCGGCTGATCAGCCCTTCGACGCGCCGATGAGCAGCTTGTGCGCGCGCTCGCGGTCGCCGTAGACCGCGGCCACGAAGTCGGTGACCCCGGCCTGGGCCAGGGCGTCGATCTGGGCGCGCACCGCGTCCTCGTCGCCGACCACGGCGACGCCGCCGGGGTTCTCGACGCCCTCCCTGTCGAGCATGGCCCGGTAGGACGGGAGCTGCCCGTACATGACGAAGATCTCGTCGGCCTTGGCCCTGGCGGCCTCCGGGTCGTCGGTGACGCAGACGGGCAGGGTGCAGACGACGCGCGGCGCGGGCCGGCCCGCCTCCTTCGCGGCGGCGGTGATGGTGGGCACGATGTGCTCGGCGACGGTCTTGCGGCCGGTCATCCAGAGGACGGTGCCGTCGGCGACGGTGCCCGCCAGCTTGAGCATGCGCGGGCCGAGTGCGGCGACCAGCACCGGCAGGCCGGCCCCCGGCGTGCTGAGCCGCACGTTGGCCTTGAGCGTCTCGCCGGTGTAGTCGACCTGCTCGCCGCGGGTGACGGGCAGCAGGACGTCGAGGTACTCCTTCATGTGCCGGGCGGGCCGGTCGAAGCTGTAGCCGTACATGCCCTCGATGACGACCTGGTGGGACAGGCCGATGCCGAGGGCCAGCCGGCCGCCGAGCGCGGCGTTGACGGTCATGGCCTGCTGGGCGAGCACGACCGGGTGGCGGGGGTAGGTCGGCACGACGCCGGTGCCGAACTCGATGTCGCGGCCCCCGGCCAGGGCGGCGCTGCCGGCCACGGCGAGCGAGGTGAGCGCGTCCAAGCCGAAGATCTGGGACATCCAGACCGAGTCGAAACCGTCATCGGCCGCGCGGGCGATCCGGTCGCGCAGGTCGGGGAACGGATCCTGGCCGTTGGGCTCATTGATCAGAAGTCCGAATCGCATGCTGACAGAACTCCATTCTAGTCGGCTGGGGCGAGTGTAACCCCGGTCGCGCCGGGTGGTGCCGAGGCCGGGCCGTACCCCCTTTGTAAAGTGGCTTCATGACCCACGAACGTGCGGGACAGCCCGCTCAGCCCGCGGATCTGGTGGACGTGGCCCGGCTGGTGACCGCCTACTACGCGTTGCGGCCCGACCCGGGCGACCCGGGGCAGCGGGTGACGTTCGGCACCTCGGGCCATCGCGGGTCGTCGCGGGCCTCGGCCTTCAACGAGGCCCACATCCTGGCCACCACCCAGGCCATCTGCGAATACCGGCTGACGCAGGGCACCGACGGCCCGCTCTACCTGGGCATCGACACGCACGCGCTGTCGGAGCCCGCGCGGGTGTCGGCGCTGGAGGTGCTCGCGGCCAACGACGTGCGGGTGCTGATCGACTCCCGCGACGGCTACACGCCGACGCCGGCCGTCTCCCACGCGATCCTCACGTACAACCGCGGCAGGAAGTCGGGGCTCGCCGACGGGGTGGTCATCACGCCGTCGCACAACCCGCCGTCCGACGGCGGCTTCAAGTACAACCCGCCGAACGGCGGCCCGGCCGACACCGAGGCCACCACGTGGATCCAGGACCGCGCCAACCGGCTGCTGGCCCAGGACCTCGCCGGGGTGCGCCGGGTGCCCTACGCCAGGGCGCTGGAGGCGGCGGGCCGCTACGACTTCCTCGGCTCGTACGTGGACGACCTGCCCTCGGTCGCGGACCTGGACGCGATCAGAGCGGCCGGGGTGCGGATCGGCGCCGACCCGCTCGGCGGCGCCAGCGTGGCCTACTGGGGCGAGATCGCCGAGCGCCACCGCCTCGACCTGACCGTGGTCAACCCGCTGGTCGACCCGACGTGGCGGTTCATGACGCTCGACTGGGACGGCAAGATCCGCATGGACTGCTCGTCGCCGTACGCGATGGCCTCGCTCATCGACGGCCGCGACCGCTTCCAGATCGCCACCGGCAACGACGCCGACGCCGACCGGCACGGCATCGTCACCCCCGACGGCGGGCTGGTCAACCCGAACCACTACCTGGCGGTGGCGATCTCCTACCTGTACGAGCACCGCGACGGGTGGCCGCGAGACGCCGGGGTAGGCAAGACGATGGTCAGCAGCGGCGTCATCGACCGGGTGGCCGCCTCGCTGGGGCGGCGGCTGTACGAGGTGCCGGTGGGTTTCAAGTGGTTCGTGCCGGGGCTGCTCGACGGCTCGCTCGGGTTCGGCGGCGAGGAGAGCGCGGGCGCGTCGTTCCTGCGCCGCGACGGCTCGGTGTGGACCACCGACAAGGACGGCCTGATCCTGGCCCTGCTGGCGGCCGAGATCCAGGCGGTCACGGGCAGGTCGCCGAGCGAGCACTACCGGGGCCTGACCGAGCGGTTCGGCGAGCCCGCCTACGCGCGGGTGGACGCGCCGGCCACCCGCGAGGAGAAGGCGGTGCTCGGCAAGCTGTCGGCCGACCAGGTGACGGCCTCCAGCCTGGCCGGCGAGCCGATCACGTCGGTGCTCACGGCCGCGCCGGGCAACGGGGCGTCCCTGGGCGGCGTCAAGGTCTCCACGGAGAGCGCCTGGTTCGCCGCCCGGCCGTCGGGCACCGAGGACGTCTACAAGATCTACGCCGAGTCGTTCCGCGGCCCGGACCACCTCGCCAAGGTGCAGGAGGAGGCCCGGTCGCTGGTCTCCGCGGCGCTGGGCTGATCAGGACCCTTCAGGACTTCGCGAGCACCCGGCCGTCGTCGTCGATGGCCGGGAACGCGCCGGTGTCGACGATGCCGTGCTGGTGGTAGAGCTGCTCGATGAGGGCGTGGGCCGCGGGCTCCAGCTTCCACAGCGCGCGCCACTCGCGGGCGACGGGCACCGGGATGCCGATCTCCTGGGCGATGTCCACGGTGCGCGGCACGATCCCCTTGGCGATCTGCCGGTTCCAGTAGGCGCGGGCCTGGCGCATGAGCACCGCGCGCTGGGCGGTGTCGACGATCTGCGGGGCCGCGTCGATGACCGCGATCTCCTCGTCGTCCTCCTCCCGCACCAGCTCGGCGAGCGCGGGCGGCAGCTCGGGCCTGGCGGGCACCGGCCGGTGGTCGCGCTCGGGCTCCCACGGCACCCGCGGGTCGGCGTCGATAAGCGCGGTGGTGTTGTAGAGGGCGGCGATCTGGGCGAGCAGCGCCTCCTGGCGGCCCTGGTCGACGGCCAGGCCGGTGTGCTCGACGGCCTGGTCCATGGCCTTGTCGAGCTTGGCCAGGGCGGCGCGCATCTTGCGGTCGGGGGCGCCGGCCTCGCGCAGCGCCTTGGCCCGCTTGGCGGCCAGCGCGACCCGGGTGAGCCTGCGGTGCGCGTCGACCTCGCTGGCGGTGCGGTCGCTGACCTCGGCCAGGCCGAGCCGGACGAGCAGCCGCTCGGGGGTGAGCCGCCAGTTGATGCGGCCGGTGCCGCGGATGCGGTGGCGCTCGATGGCCATGCCGCGCTCCCAGAGCCAGGCGGCCACCAGCGGTGCGGCGAGCCGGAACACCGCCTCGGGGAAGCTGCTGGCGTCCATGCTGGACAGCACCGCGGTCAGGCAGGTCAGCGCCCACACGGCGATGCCGTCGATGCCCGCGGAGAAGTTCTCCCGCATGTTGCGGCGGGCGCGCACGGCGGAGGTGATGATGGCCACTTCGATGAAGGCGAACAGCAGCAGCCTCAGCGGGCCGTCCAGGCCCAGCACGTCACCGGAGAAGCGCCACATGCCCTGGGCGGACACGCCCGTCGCGATGGAGGCGGCCACGATGGTCAGCACGTCCTCGATGGGACGGTTGGCGACGTAGCGGGCGAACAGCCAGGCGGTGACCCGCCAGGCGACGCGAAGCACCAGGAAGGCCAGGATGAGCCCGGCCAGGCTCAGCAGCGCGATCACGGCGGTCGCGAGCGGCTTCTCGGTGATGAAGGTAGTGATTTCCTCAAATGTGGGCATCAGTCACTATCCGTTGAGGCTCAGTCTCGGGGGGCTCGATGACGAGATCATTGCAGACTGTAGCCACCTTGTACGCCAAACTCCGGCTGCTGCCCAGTTTGCACTGATTTCCCCATACGTCCCACCAGCACCGGAGCTGTCGGGGAACGCGCCAAACGGACCCGGAGTGGCCAGTCCTGTGGACGCCACGGCGTCTCCCCGATCCTCACGGAGCGCACCCGGCTCGCCACCCCCTTACCCGGCGGTCGGGGCTCCGTCCGCGAACCCGCCCGTCTACGCTCATCACCGGACGGTTCCGCCCTGGGGGCGAGGTGACCAGGGCTCTTACCTGAGGCTGAGATGAAATCTCGTCCTTCGGGAGGTCACCAGCACGGCTTCCAGGATGGGACCATCTAGCGAGGGATTTATCCCAGCATCGTGCGATGTATCCCAGCAGGACGGAATCCATGTCAGAGTCAGAAGAGTTTCCTCTCGTCCAGTTCATGCGGGAACGGTTCGATCCAGCGGATGAACTGCTCCGCATCCAGGCGGATCACCCCGTCTACCCGATGGAGATCCCCGGCGGGCAGACGGTCTACCTGGTCACCCGCTGGGACGACGTCCGCGGCGTGCTCGGCGACCACGAGCGGTTCAGCAACGACTTCGCCGGCGTCATCGGCCTCGGCTCGAACCAGGAGGACCCGGGCGGCCTGGGCTTCCGCGACCCGCCCGAGCACACCCGGCTGCGCAAGTTCCTGACGCCGGAGTTCACCATGCGCCGGCTGCGGCGGCTGGAGCCGCGCATCGAGGCGCTGGTCACCGAGTGCCTGGACCGGATCGAGGCCAAGGGCTCCCCCGCGGACCTGATGGAGGACTTCGCGCTCCCCATCCCGTCCCTGGTGATCTCCGAGCTGCTCGGGGTCCCGTACGACGAGCAGGCCGACTTCGTCAAGGTGAGCACGAACCGGTTCGACTTCACCGCCGGGCCCGAGGCGTCGCTGCAGGCGATCAACGACGCGATGACGTACCTCACGGACCTGGTCGCCCGTGAGCGGCGCGACCCCGGCGACGGCCTGCTCGGCCAGCTGCTGCGCGACCACGGCGACGCGCTGGACGACCGCACCCTGGCCAGCATGGCCGACGGCATGCTCACCGGCGGTCACGACACCAGCACGAGCATGCTCGCGCTCGGCTCCCTCTGGCTGCTGGAGAACCCCGACCAGGCCGCCAAGGTGCGCGAGGTCGACGGCTACATCGACGAGGTGATCGAGGAGCTGCTGCGCTACATGACCGTGGTGCAGGTGGCCTTCCCCCGCTTCGCCCGCGACGATCTGGAGCTGCACGGGCAGCAGATCAAGAAGGGCGAGCTGGTGCTCTGCTCGCTCGCCGCCGCCAACCGCGACCCGAACCTGGGCGAGGACATGAACCAGGTCAAGCCGGGCCGCCACACCGCCGGCTCCCACCTGGCGTTCGGGCACGGCATCCACCGCTGCATCGGCGCGCCGCTGGCGCAGATGGAGCTGCGCATCGCCTACCCGATGCTGCTGCGCCGCTTCCCGACGCTGCGCCTGGACGGGGAGGTCCCGTGGCGCAAGCTGGCCATCGTCTACGGCGTGGAGAAGCTACCCGTGGCGTGGTGAAGCGGTTACGTTCGCAGGGTGAACGAGCTTGTCATCGACCTGAGCGCGATCGGCGCCGTGGTGTTCGACACCGACGGCACGGTCACCGACACCGCCCGCGGGCACGCGGCCGCGTGGAAGCACGTGTTCGACGGGTTCCTGCGCGGCCGCTCCGCGCCGTTCGAGCCGTTCGACGTCCGGGAGGACTACCTGCGGTACGTCGACGGACGGCCGCGACTCGACGGCGTCCGCGCCTTCCTGGCCTCACGTGGCCTCACCGCGCCGGAGGGCGCGCCGGACGACGAGCCTGGCGCGCCGACCGTGCACGGTCTCGGCCGGGCCAAGGAGCAGCTGTTCATGGAGCAGGTGAGGCTGCACGGGGTGGCCGCGTTCCCCGCGGCCGTGGCGCTGCTGCACGAGCTGCGCAACCGGGGCGCCCGCACCGCCGGGGTGTCCGCCAGTCTGCACGGGCGCACGCTGGTGGCCGCGGCGGGCGTGCTGCACCTGTTCGACACGCTGGTCGACGGCGGCGACGCGGCGCTGATGAACCTGCCGGGCAAGCCCGATCCGGCGCTGCCGCTGGAGGCGGCCCGCCGTCTCGGCGTGCCGCCCGGCAGGACCG
The DNA here is from genome assembly GCF_044458265.1 of Nonomuraea sp. NPDC050478. Taxonomy (NCBI): domain Bacteria; kingdom Bacillati; phylum Actinomycetota; class Actinomycetes; order Streptosporangiales; family Streptosporangiaceae; genus Nonomuraea; species Nonomuraea sp. NPDC050478. The sequence continues at coordinate 84,888 of NZ_JBITHT010000009.1, forward strand.
CCGTGGTGGAGTCGGCGCCGGCGGGCGTCGAGGCGGGCAGGAAGGGCGGATTCGCCCTGGTGATCGCCCTGGCGCCGGCCGGGGAGGGCGCCGACCTGGTGGTGAAGGACCTCGGTGAGCCGGTCGTGCGCGGCCGCGTTCTACCCTTGACCTCGTGACGGTGCTCATCGATCCCCCGCAGTGGCCGGGGCCGCGCGGCCTGATGTGGTCACATCTGGTCAGCGACACGTCCCTGGACGAACTCCACGTTTTCGCCGCCCGGCTGAGCGTGCCCGTGCGCGCGTTCGACCGCGACCACTACGACGTGCCCGAGACCGTGCACGCGTTCGCCGTGTCGCTGGGCGCGCAGGCGGTCACCTCCCGCGAGCTACTGCAGCGGCTGGTCGCGGCCGGGCTCCGCCGCCGGAAGGTGCACGCCGTACGCGCCGGGGAATGACGCCCCGCCCAGAGAGGCGTACGCGTCCTCGGGCACCGGCTCCTCTTCCTCGCCCGGCTCGCCCGACCCGAGCAGGGTGCGGGTCAGCGCCGCGCGCTCGTGCAGCATCCCGTCGAGCGCCCGGTTCAGCAGGTCGCCGGTGATCGCGGGCGTCCCGCCGTCGTGCGCGAGCGCGTCCAGCACGGCCCGGCGCAGCAGCTCCTTGAAGAACGAGGCGGTCGCGCCCTCGGTACGCGCCACGATCGGCTCCAGGTCGGCCCGCAGGGGCAGGTCGCGGGCGTAGAGGCGGAGCAGCGCCGCCCGCCCGGCGGCGTCGGGCCTGGGGATCTCCACGGCCAGGTCGACCCGGCCGGGACGGTCGGCCAGCGCGCGTTCGAGCACGTCGGCCCGGTTGGTGGTGAGCACGAACGTCACGTCGGCGTCGGCGCCGACCCCGTCCATGGCGTCGAGGAGCGCGAACAGCAGCGGGTTGCCGTCGTCGCTGAACGACCGGTCGCGCGCCACCAGGTCGACGTCCTCCAGCACCACGATCGCCGGCTGCAGCCGCCTGGCCAGCCCGGCCGCCTGCGACACGAACCGGATCGCCCCGCCGGTCATCACGATCACCGTGCAGCCGGTCATCCTGGCCATGAGGTAGCGGACGGTGTGGGTCTTGCCGGTGCCGGGCGGACCGTGCAGCAGCAGGCCGCGCTTGAGGTGCTGGCCGTGCGCGCGCAGCCGCGGCGCCTGCTCGGCGACTCCGACGATGTGCCGTTCGATCGTCTCCAGCACGCCGTCGGGCAGCACCACCTGGCCAGGCCTCAGGTCGGGGCGGGGCAGGAAGGTCACCAGGTCGTTGCCGCGGTACTCGCTCCACGCGAACGACAGGATCTGCCCCCGGTAGACGTCGTGCTCGCGCATCAGGCGCTCGATCTCGTCGCGCGACTCCTTGGCTGCGGCCCTGTCCGGCGCCAGCACGACCACCTGGCAGTCGGTCGACATGTGCTCCTGGGCGCCGCGCAGCGCCAGCACCACGGGCGTCCCGCCGGGGGCCCGGGTGAGCACCATCCCCAGCGAGACCACCTCGGTCGTCTCGTCGGGGCCGATCGCCACGGCCTCGTAGTCGACCGCGCCCGGCTCGTACCGCTCCCAGCCGCGGGCGGCGCGGGCCAGCATGTTGACGATGTCGTCGTGCTCGCGGCCCTGACCGGCGATGCCGAACCACCCGGCGCCGGGGGTGTGCGCGGCGAGGTAGGCGTCGACGCCGCGCTGCAGGTTGGCGTGCTCCCAGCCGGGGAACGCGGCCACCACGTTGACCACGTGTCTCAGCTCGCAGCCGAGGTGGCCGGTCACGCGGGTCACCAGCTCGGGTGGCGTGTCGAGGGCGAGGGTGTGGTGGGCGTCCTGGATCAGCTCTCTCAGCGACCGGGCCAGTGACCGGGCGTCGTCGGTGTCCATGACCGCCCACACTGACAGATCGCCGGGCCGCGCGCCGCTCCTTGTCCGTCAAGCGCGGTCATGCCGCTCGTCAGCGCTCCAGCTCGGCCAGCTCCGCGCTCACGGCCTCCCGGGCGCGCGCCTCCCACAGCTCTCGCGCCGGCGGCGTCCTGTAGAGGCGGGGTACGGCCAGCAGACGGCGGAGCACCTGGGCCCGGCCCCGCCTGAACAACTCGCCGGGGACGTGCGCGTACTCCTGCCTGATCTTGGCCGCGTAGTCCGCGTACCCGTCGCCGCCCAAAACCGCCAGGTCGGCGTCGCAGAGCACGGCCCCGTCGCGGTCTCCTTCGGCCAGCGTGTCGTGCGCCGCGGTCAGCCGTACCAGCCTGGCCACCTCGGCCACCCGCCGCGCCGGCACGCCGCAGCGGGGCAGGCGGGACCGGGCGAGCTGCGCGCTGCGCTCCTCGTCCCACCCGGGCCTGCCGTCGTAGACGGCGTCGTGGAACCAGGCGGCCAGGCGCACGGCCACGGGGTCCGCGGCCCACTCCTGGATCAGGCCGACGGCGCGCAGGACTGCCCGCAGGTGGTCGAGGTCGTGGTAGCGCCGGTGCGGCTCGGACCACCGGGCGACCAGCTCGGCTCCCACCGCGTCCCCGGCCCGGGACCCGCCCACCAGCGCACGCCACTCCTCCAGCACCCGGCCACCCTAGCCGCGCGCCGTGACCGCCGGGAAGGTTCACGGGTCGCCGCCCGCTTGTTAGCGTGGCGGCATCGAGCAGGGTCAGGGTGCGGGCCGGCGGCTGCCGCGGTGGCGGGAGCTGCGCGCGTTCGTGCCCCGGAGGCGGGCGCGGGGCGGGCTGGCCGGGGCGGCTGACGTGGCGGACGTGCGCCGGCTGGCGCGGCGGCGGGCGCCCCGGGTGGTGTTCGACTACGTCGACGGCGCGGCCGAGGGCGAGCTGTCCACGGCCAGGGCGGCGGAGGCGTTCGCGCGGGTGGAGTTCCGGCCGCACGTGCTGCGGGACGTGTCCCGCGTCGACACCGGGACCGAGATCCTGGGGCGGCGGGTGGCGATGCCGGTGGTGCTCGGGCCCACGGGGTTCACCCGGATGATGCACCGGGCCGGTGAGCGGGCCGTGGCCAGGGCCGCCGCCCGCGCCGGGGTCCCGTACGCACTCTCCACGATGGGCACCACGAGCGCCCGGGACGTGGCCGCGGCGGCGCCCGGCGGGTGGAACTGGTTCCAGCTGTACGTGGTGCGTGACCGGGGGCGGGTCAGGGACTGGCTGCGGCAGGCCCGTGAGGCGGGCATGGACGTGCTGGTCGTCACTGTGGACGTGCCGGTGGCCGGCGGGCGGCTGCGTGACGTGCGCAACGGCATGACCATGCCGCCGTCGCTGCGCTGGGGCGGGCTGGCGCAGGCGATGACCCGGCCGGCCTGGTGGTTCGGCTTCCTGACCGGCGAGCCGTTGCGGTTCGCGACGGTGGAGGGGGCGCCGGACGACCTGGCGGGGATCACGAACCTGATGTTCGACCCGGCGGTGACCCTCCGCGACCTGGAGTGGATCCGCGCGGAGTGGGGCGGGCGGCTGCTGGTGAAGGGCGTGCAGCGGGTCGACGACGCCGAGGAGCTGGTGGCGGCGGGGGTGGACGGCCTGGTGGTGTCGAACCACGGCGGCCGGCAGCTCGACCGCTCCCCCACGCCGCTGGAGCTGCTGCCGGAGGTGGCGGCGGCGGTGGGCGACAGGACCGAGGTGTTCCTCGACGGCGGCGTGCGCAGCGGCGCGGACGTCGCGGCGGCGGTGGCGCTGGGCGCGCGGGCCTGCCTCGTCGGCCGCGCCTACCTGTACGGCCTGATGGCGGGCGGGGAGGCGGGCGTGGACCGGGTGCTCGCGATGCTCCGCGGCGAGCTGGTGCGCACGCTCGCGCTGCTGGGCGCGTCCGGGGTGGACGGTCTGGACGCGGACGTGGTGCGGCTGCGCTGAGCCTGGGCGGACTACCTGAGCCGGGACAGCCGGTGCTCCATCAGCTCGTCCTCGGCCTGCTCGGCGGCGGTCCGCAGCTTGCGGACCGCCCGCAGCGCCTCCTCGACGCCGGTGCCGCTCCGCTCGACCTCCGCGGCCGCCTCCCGGACCCGGCGGAGCGTGGTGGCGATGAACGTGTCATTCATGACCCGACGGTACGCCGGACATATCTCCCCGAACAGGGCCCCTGCGCGGGGCTGTTGAACCCGGGCCGTGCGCTGCGCGTATCCCCGCGTGTGAGTGGTGTTCGCGCACGCGGCGCCCGGGAGGCGCAGGCGACCGGCCGGTCCGCCGTGCGGCTCCTGGGCGCCGCCGTGTTCGCGACGGTCTGCGTGTACGCGGCGCTCGGGACGCACGTGCTGGCCGGTGGTTCCGGGGCCTCCCTGGGGGTGGTGGCCGCGACGACCGTGGCCGCCGGGGCGGGCGCTTACCTGCTGGGCCGGCGCCGCCGGGGCAGGGGTGTGCTGGTGGCGGCCTCGTTCTCTGCCCAGTACGGCATGCACCAGGTGTTCAGCGCGGATCTCCCCGGTGCGGCGCACGTCCTGGGCCACGGCGCGGGCCACCATGGCGGGGGCCCGCTGCCCGGGATGGCGATGCCGCTCGCGCACGTGCTGGTCGCCGTGCTGTGCGCCTGGTGGCTGGAGCGGGGCGAGACGGCGCTGGTGACCGTGCTCGTCCTGCTGGGCTGCTCGCTGGCCGGGCTGTCGCGGCCGTCGCCGCGCGGCCCGCTGACTCCTACGCCTCTCCGGATCGTGCCCGCCGCCGGAGAGCCACCGGTACGCGGGCCACAGGTGCTCGCGTGGGCCGTGAGCCATCGGGGGCCACCCCGCTAGAGCAGGGAAAGACATCACCCGCCGACGGACCCGCGCCCTGACCACGGCACCGGTCTATCGCGCCGTGATCACGGCGCCGGAACCGCCGTCGGTCCGATCGTGCCGCGGGATGCCCGCCGCTGTGACCGGTCGCCGTCGCGCGGCCTGATCGTCATGGCCGGATACCGGCTGTGGCGGCCCCCCTCGCTCTCGTTCTTCCGGAGTTGACCATGACCACTGTCCACGCGCGCCCGGAGACCGTCACCGTCCGGCCCGCCCCGTCCTCCTCGCGGCGGTACCGCGCCTTCTGGCGCTGGCACTTCTACGCGGGCCTGTTCGTCGCCCCCGTCCTGCTCGTCCTGGCCGTCACGGGGTCCGTCTACCTGTTCAAGGAACCGTTCGAGGAGTGGCGCTACCAGGACGTGCGCACGCTCGCCGAGCCCGTCACCACCGCCCGCCCGCTGTCGGAGCAGATCACGGCCGCGCAGCGGAGCATGCCCGGCGCGCCCGTCATGTCGGTGATCCCGCCGGCCGCTCCCGACCGCACGACCCGGATCATCTTCCAGGGCGAGGACGCCGGCCCGTGGGCGGAGGGCGTCTCGGTGTACGTCGATCCGGGTTCGGCCACGGTCGTCGGCACGATCGACGACGCGGCCACGTTCATGCGGGTGGTGCGCACCATCCACGGCGAGCTGATGGCGGGCACCGCCGGCGACCGGGTGGTGGAGACCGCGGCGTGCTGGTCGCTGATCCTGGTCGCGACCGGCACGTACCTGTGGTGGACCAGCCGCGGCAGGCGCCCGGCCCGCTCGCCGAGGGCCAGGCTGCGCCGCGTGCACGCGCTGACCGGGGCGGGCGCCGGCGTCGTCATCGTGTTCCTGGTGATCTCGGGCCTGCCCTGGTCGGGCGTGTGGGGTGACGCGCTGCAGCGGATCCAGGAGCGGACCGGCTCCACCTACCCCGACGCCGGCGACTACCCGAACCGTTCGGCGGACCTGTCGGACAACCCCGACGCCAAGGTGCCGTGGGCCGCGGAACGGCTGCCGGTGCCGACCTCCCAGGACGGCGGGCACGCGGGCCACGACACGGGAGGCGGAAGCGCCTTGCACCCGGGCGCGCTCCCCCTGGAGCAGGCGCTGGCCGCCGCCCGGCCCGCCATCCGGGACTGCTCGCCGGCCGAGTGCGACCTGAAGATCCTCCTGCCGAAGGACCACGAGGGCGTCTACACGGTCGTCACCGCCCCGCGCCGCGACCCGTCGGCCGCCCAGACCCTGCACGTGGACCAGTACAGCGGCCGCGTGCTCGTCTCGTACGGGTGGGACGAGTACGGGGTGCTGGCCAAGGCGGTGGAGCAGGGCGTGGCGCTGCACGAGGGCCGCCGCTACGGCACGGTCAACCTGCTGGTGATGCTGGGCGCCTGCCTGGCACTGATCACGCTGGTCGTCTCGGGGGCGTGGATGTGGTGGAAGCGGCGTCCGAAGGGCCGGATGGGCGCGCCCGCCCGCCTGATGGACAGGCGCGCCGCGTACGGGGTGACGGCGATCATGGTGGTGCTGGGGGTGCTGTTCCCGCTGGCGGGCGTGACGATGCTGGCGGTGCTGCTGCTGGACCGGCTGGTGCTGCGCCGGATCCCGCGCCTGGCCGAGATCGTCGGCTGACGGCGCGGGCCGATCCGGGCGTTCAGCCGCGGCGGACGGGGACTTCCAGCCGGGCGGCCAGCTCGTCGAAGCCGATGCCGTACGTCTCCGCCACCGTGACGCCGTCCGGGCCGAGGTGGAAGATCGCCTGGTCGGTGTAGAGGCGGCTCACGCAGGCCAGGCCCGTCAGCGGGTACGTGCACTCCGGGACGAGCTTGGCCGTGCCGTCCTTGGCGAACAGCGTCATCATGACGAACACCTGCTTCGCCCCGATGGCCAGGTCCATGGCGCCGCCGACGGCCGGGATGGCGTCGGGGGCGCCGGTGTGCCAGTTGGCCAGGTCGCCGCGCCGCGACACCTGGTAGGCGCCGAGCACGCACACGTCGAGGTGACCGCCGCGCATCATGGCGAAGGAGTCGGCGTGGTGGAAGTAGGACGCCCCCGGCAGCTCGGTGACGGGCAGCTTGCCGGCGTTGATGAGGTCCGGGTCCACCTCGTCGCCCTTGGCGGCGGGGCCCATGCCGAGCATGCCGTTCTCGGTGTGCAGGATGACGCCCGAGTCGGCCGGCAGGTGGTCGGCGACCGTGGTGGGCTGGCCGATGCCGAGGTTGACGAACGCGCCGCGCGGGATGTCGCGGGCGACCACGGCGGCCAGCTCCTCGCGGCCGAGCGGGCCGCGGCCCGGATGCTCGACGGTGCTCATGCTGCCTCCCCCGCCTTCGTGTCCAGGATCCGGTCGACGTAGACGCAGGGGGTGACGACGGTCTCGGGGTCCAGGTCGCCGACCTCGACCACGTGGCTCACCTGCGCGATCGTCAGGGCGGCCGCGGTCGCCATGACCGGGCCGAAGTTGCGCGCGGTCTTGCGGTAGACGAGGTTGCCGAGCCGGTCGCCGGCGTGCGCTGCGATGAGCGCCACGTCGCCCTTGATCGGGTACTCCAGCACGTGGTCGCGGCCGTCGATGGTGCGCGTCTCCTTGCCCTCGGCCAGCGGCGTGCCTGCGCCGGTGGGGCAGTAGAACGCGCCGATGCCGGCCCCGGCGGCGCGCATCCGCTCGGCGAGCGTGCCCTGCGGCACCACCTCAAGCTCGATCTCGCCCGCGCGGTAGAGGCCGTCGAACACCCACGAGTCGCTCTGCCTCGGGAACGAGCAGATCATCTTGCGTACCCGGCCTGCGGCGAGCAGCGCCGCCAGGCCGGTGTCGCCGTTGCCCGCGTTGTTGCTGACCACGGTCAGGTCCTTGGCGCCCTGCCGGATCAGCGCGTCGATGAGCGTGACCGGCATGCCGGCCATGCCGAAGCCGCCGATCAGGACGGTCGAGCCGTCCTCGACGCCCGCGAGCGCCTCGTCCGGGTCGGTGAGTATCGCGGTCATGCGACGCTCACGTTCTCCAGGACGACCGCCAGGCCCTGGCCGACGCCGATGCAGATGGCGGCGACGCCCCACCGCTCGCGCCGCTCGCGCAGCACGTGGGCGAGGGTGCCGAGGACGCGGCCGCCGGAGGCGCCCAGCGGGTGGCCGATGGCGATGGCGCCGCCCTTGACGTTGACGATCTCCGGGTCGATCCCCCAGGCGTCCACGCAGGCCAGCGACTGCACGGCGAAGGCCTCGTTCAGCTCGACCGCGCCGACGTCGTCCCAGCCGATGCCGGCCCGTCTCAGGGCCTGGTTGGCGGCCTCGACCGGGGCGTACCCGAACGCCTGGGGTTCGAGGGCGGCGGCGCCGCGGCCGGCGACGCGCGCGATCGGCTCGGCGCCCAGCCGCCGGGCGGCCGTCTCGGAACCGAGGACCAGCGCCGACGCGCCGTCGCTGAGCGGCGAGGCGTTCCCGGCGGTGATCGTGCCGCCGGGCCGGAAGGCGGGCTTGAGCCCGGCCAGCACCTCGGGCGTGGAGCCGGGCCTGACGCCCTCGTCGCGCGCGAGCTCCGTGCCCTCGACCGGGACCGCCAGGTCGTCGTAGAACCCGGCGCTCCAGGCGGCGTCGGCCAGCGCGTGCGAGCGGGCCGCGAACGCGTCCTGCCGCTCCCTGGAGATGGAGAACTTCTCCTGCAGCTGCTCGTTGGCCTCGCCGAGCGAGACCGTCCACTCCTTGGGCATGCGCGGGTTGACCAGGCGCCAGCCGAGCGTGGTCGACACGGCGGTGACGTCGCCGGCGGGGAAGGCCCGCGACGGCTTGGGCAGGACCCACGGCGCCCGCGTCATCGACTCCACCCCGCCGGCCACCACGACGTCGGCGTCGCCGCTCTCGATCGTGCGCGAGGCCATCATGGCGGCGTCGAGGCTCGACCCGCACAGCCGGTTGACGGTGGTCGCCGGGACCGTCACCGGCAGCCCCGCCAGCAGCACGGCCATCCGGCCCACGTTGCGGTTGTCCTCCCCGGCGCCGTTGGCGTTGCCCCACACCACGTCGCCGATGCCGGCCGGATCCAGCTCGGGCACCCTGGCCAGTACGCCGCGCAGCGCGGCGGCCGCCAGGTCGTCCGGTCGGACACCGGCGAGCGCGCCGTTGAACTTGCCGAACGGCGTGCGCGCGGCGGCGTAGACGAAGGCCGAACCCATCACGTCCTCCCCTTCTGTTCGCTATACGAACACACGTTCTTTATGCGAACAGTGTGTAGCTTAGCGCAGCACCCGCACCTACCGAAGAGGCATGAGATGTTGCCTTTGTCAGGGTGTCCGCATTTCCCATCGCGGCACCAGAGGGAGCGCGACACAGTGATCTGGGACGGCATCACCCTCCGGCCGGGCCACCACGAGGCCGGGGAGCGCGACGCGCTCGCCGACGCCGCGCGGCACGGCGACTGGGACGCGGTCTTCGCCCTGCTCGGCGAGCACCCCGGCTGGGTGAACAGCGGCAGACTCGGCGGCGCGACTTGGTACGCCCCGTTGCACCAGGCGGCCTGGCGAGGGGCCGCGCCGGAAGCCGTGCGGCGGCTGGTCGCGCTCGGCGCCTGGCGTACGCTGCGCACCGCCAGCGGGGAGCGTGCCGTGGACGTCGCCCGCCGTAAGGGGCATCGGCACCTGGTCGAACCGCTCACGCCCGCGATCCTCCACCCGGTGCCGGAGGGCACGCTGGCGACGATCCAGCGCCACTTCCACGGCCTCATCCGCCAGCGCGCCGAGGACCTGGTCACCCTCCACCGGCTCCGGCTGCCCGAGCTGGAGCCGCTCACCGAGCAGGCGGACCCGTCCTGCTGGTTCCCCGTGCCCGGCATGTACGGCGGGTTCGGCTACCGACTGGAGCCGCCCGGGCTCGTCGTGGAGAGCTGGTGTCGCGTGGTGGGCGGGTCGGGGCAGAGGCACGCGATAGACGAGGGCGGCGTACGGCTCCTCGACGAGGGCTTCGTCTGAGGCGGTCAGGGCTTCGCCGAGCCCGCCAGGGCCGCTTTGTCGATCTTGCCGGTGGCGTTGCGGGGCAGGGCGCCGACCAGGACGATCTCACGGGGCACCTTGAAGCCGGCCAGCCGCTCCCGGCAGTGGCCGATCAGGTCCTCCGGCGTGACGGCCAGGCCCGGGCGGGGCACCACGTAGGCCCGCCCCACCTCGCCCATCCGCGCGTCCGGCACGCCGGTCACCACGGCTTCGGCGACCGCGTCGTGCCCGGCCAGCGCCTGTTCGACCTCGGCCGGGTAGACGTTGAAGCCGCCGGTCACGTACATGTCCTTGGAGCGGCCGGTGATGGTGAGGTAGCCGCGCCCGTCGAGCCGGCCGCGGTCGCCGGTGACCAGCCAGCCGTCCCGCACGGCGTCCGCCGTGGCGGCCTCGTCGCCGAGGTAGCCGAGCATCACGTTGTGGCCGCGTACGAGGATCTCGCCGTCCTCCCCGGCGGGCACCGGCTCGCCGTCGGCGCCGGTCACCCGCACCTCGACGCCCTCGATGGGCCTGCCCGAGGTGGTGGCCACGGTCCGGTCGTCGTCGTCCACGGAGCAGGCGGTGACCGTGCCGCACGACTCGGTGAGCCCGTACGCGGTGACGACCTCGGGGAACAGCTCGGCCCGCATCCGGCGGACCAGCGCGACCGGCACCACCGACGCGCCGGTGACCGCGAGGCGCAGCGACGACAGGTCGTGCCGCGCGCGTTCCGGGGCGTCCAGCATGGTGATGTAGATGGTCGGCGCGCCGGGCAGGACGGTGATCCGCTCGGCCTCGATCAGCCGCATCGTCTCGCCCGCCTCGAAGACCGGCTGCAGCACCATGGTGGCGGCCCTGATCAGGCAGGCGAAGACGCCGGCCTTGTAGCCGAAAGAGTGGAAGAGCGGGTTGACGATCAGGTAGCGGTCGCCGTGGCGCAGCCCGGTCCTGTCGGCCCAGGCGCGGTTGGTCCTGACGTCCTGGGCGTGGGTGCACATGGCGCCTTTGGAGCGGCCGGTGGTGCCCGAGGTGAAGAGGATGTCGGCCACGTCGCCGGGCCGGACGGCGGCGGCGCGGGCGTCCAGCTCCTCGTCGCCGACCGAGGCGCCGGCGGCGAGGAAGTCCTCCCAGGTGGTGGCGCCCGGACGGGGTCCGGCGTCGTACGTGACAGCGGTCAGGCCGGGCGGAGCCGGGACGCCCGCGCCGGGCGTGAGGCCGAGCATGGCGAGATAGCCGTTGCCGAGGAAGCCGTCCTCGGTGAAGAGCAGCCGCACGCCGCCGCGGCCGAGCATCCAGCGGGCCTCGTCGCCCTTGTAGCGGGTGTTGACGGGCACGACGACGGCGCCGGCGGTCAGTGCGCCGAGCGCGGTCACCACCCAGCGGTGGCTGTTGGGCGCCCAGATGCCGATCCGGTCGCCGTGCCGGACGCCGGCCGCGACGAACGCTTTGGCCGCCTCCCGCACGCGGGCTCCGAGCCTGGCGTAGGTGAGCCGGACCAGGCCGTCGACGACGGCCTCGGCGTCCGGGTGCTCGCGGACCGCACGGGCCAGGACGGCGGGGATCGTCAGGTCCTCGTTCATCGGTCCGCTCCCAGCATCAGGCCGCTGGTCGGCACGCCGGTCCCGGCCGTGACGAGGACGTGCCGTACGGACGGGGGCTGGTTCACGGAGGTGCCGCGGACCAGCCGCACGCCCTCGGCGATGCCGTTCATGCCGTGGATGTACGCCTCGCCGAGCTGGCCGCCGTGGGTGTTGACCGGCAGCCTGCCGCCGACCTCCAGGTGGCCGTCGGCGATGAAGTCCCGGGCCTCGCCCCTGCCGCAGAAGCCGAGCTCCTCCAACTGCGGCAGCACCAGCGGCGTGAAGTGGTCATACAGGACGGCCGCGTCGACGTCGGCGGGGCGGAGCCCGCTCTGCCCGTAGAGCTGCCGTCCGACCAGCCCCATCTCCGGGATGCCGGTGATCTCGGGACGGTAGTAGCTGGTCATCATGTGCTGGTCGTCGCCGGAGCCCTGGCCGGCCGCGAGGATCAGCGCGGGCGGGTGCGGCAGGTCGCGGGCGCGTTCGGCGGAGACCACGACCAGGGCCTGGCCGCCGTCGCTCTCCTGGCAGCAGTCGAGCAGGCGCAGCGGCTCGGCGATCCAGCGCGAGGCCTGGTGGTCGGCGAGGGTGATCGGCCGCCCGTAGAACCAGGCCGCCGGGTTGGTCGCGGCGTGCTTGCGGTCGACCACGGCGACCCGGCCGAAGTCCTCCCCGGTGGCCTTGTACTCGTGCATGTAACGGCGGGCGAACATGGCCACCCACTGGGCCGGGGTGAACAGCCCGAACGGGCTGACCCAGGCGAAGGCGGCGTCGTCGGCCCCGGCGCCGGAGGGCGCGTCGGCCCTGCCGAGTCCGAAGCGCTGCCCGGACCGTTCGTTGAAGGCCCGGTAGCAGACGACCACCTCGGCGACGCCGGTCGCCACCGCCATCGCGGCCTGCTGGACGGTGCCGCAGGCCGCGCCCCCGCCGTGCGGGACGCGGGAGAAGAACCTCAGCTCGCCCATGCCGGTGCTGCGGGCGATGTGGATCTCGGAGCTGGAGTCGGCGGTGAACGTCACCATCCCGTCCACGTCGGACGGCCGCAGCCCGGCGTCGGCGACGGCGGCGAGCACGGCCTCGCAGGCCAGCCGGAGCTCGCTGCGGCCGGAGTCCTTGGAGAACTCGGTGGCGCCGATCCCGGCGATCGCCGCCCGCCCGGACAGCCCGCTCACGACTCCGCCCCGCCGGGCAGCCGCACCGCGACGGTGCCGGTGACGTGCGCGCCGAGGCGGTTGGCGCCGCGTACGGCGATCTCGACCCGGCGGTCCTCGTCGTGCTTGGCGGTGACGGTCCCGGTCAGCACCATGGTGTCGCCGGGGTAGTTGGGCGCGCCGAGCCTGATCTTGATGGCCTTGACCTCGGCGGCCGGTCCCGCCCACTCCGTGACGTACCGGTCGATGAGGCCGTTGGTGGTAAGGATGTTCATGAACACGTCCGGGGAGCCGCGCTCGGCGGCCAGGCCGGGGTCGTGGTGCACGTCCTGGTAATCACGACTGGCGATCGCCGTCGCCACGATCAGCGTGCGGGTCAGCGGGACGGGCAGCTCGGGCAGCGTCTCGCCGACCGTCACCTCGTCGTACGCGCGGCTCCTCATGCCGTCACCGGCCGGAACACCGGGAGCGACAGCTCAGGGTCCGGGTCGAGCCATTCGAGGGCGACCGGCATGTCGATCTCGACCTCCTCGGGGGCGACGCCGACCAGGTTGGTGACCAGCCGGGTGCCTTCCTCCAGTTCCACGAGCGCGACCACGTACGGGGGCTCGAAGGCCGGGTGGCGGGGATGATGGCTGACCACGTAGCTGTAGACGCGTCCCCGGCCGGACGCCTCGGCGGTGTCCCATCCGTACGAGCCGCACCGCGGGCAGCAGGGGCCGGGCGGGTGGCGCAGGGCGCCGCAGCCGTCGCAGCGCTGGATGACCAGGCGGTGCTCCCGCGCGGCCTCGAACCAGAACGCGTTGTCGCGGTTGACGGCGGGCCGCGGCCGCAGGGCCGCCGGCTCCCGGCCTCCGGGCGGCGTCCGAGCGGGGCGGAACCACAGCATGCGCCAGCGCTGGACGGCCACGGTCTCGCCGTGCTGGTCCAGGTACGTGCGCTCGGTGGTCACGAAGCGCCCGGCGCCGAGCGCGGTCTTCTTCTCGGGCGAGATCGACTCGATGATCTCGCGCACCCCGACGTGGTCGCCCACGGTCAGCTCGCGGTGGAAGGCGAACTCCGAGTCCGTCGCCACCACCGAGGTGTAGCCGCCCTCGGCCAGCAGCGCGATCAGCTCGCCCAGGCCGGACCCGTCGTCCTGCCCGGCGGTCGCGGCGGCGTACCCGCGCATGGTCCAGGCCTGCATCATCGAGGCCGGGGCGACGATCCCGGCGCGGCCGGTCCGGCGGGCGGCCTCCTCGTCGAGGTAGACGGGGTTGCGGTCGCCCATCGCCTCCACCCAGTGGCGGATCATCGGCACGTTGACCGGGTCGGGTCCGGGCCGCGGCGGCGCCGCCTCCCGGCCGGCGAACTCCCCCAGCCGTTTCTCGTAACCGTCCTGCTCTGTCTGGGCCAACGGGGTCCCTCCCTGAGCAACGCCTGCCGGCCTCCGACGTTAACCATCCGGGAGCCCCGGCAGGAGGGCGAATCCCGCTGAACGGGAGCGACGTCAGGCGTTCGAGCGACCGGCGAGCAGGAGGCGGCAGGCGATGCGCAGGTCGCTCTCCATCTGGGGGATCGGCAGCCGACCGTTGAGCCCGGACTGCAGCACCCCGTACCAGCACTGCACGAGCAGCCGCACCAGCGTGACGTCCATCGGGGTGGGCTCGTCGACGGCCAGCGTCCGCAGGATGATGTCGCGGGAGGTGTCCTCGACGCGTGCGGCGTCGGCGACCACGGACGGGTTGGCGGTGCTGGCCGACTGGAGCATCGCGGCGGCCAGCGCGGGCCGGCGCAGCAGCTGGCGGCTGGCCTGGACGAGCACGTCGGCGACCGCGTCCTCCGGGCGGCTGGCGGGCTCCGGGCGGCGGATGCTCTCGCTGAACCGGTCGATCTGCTCGGCCAGCACCGCGGTGAACAGGTGGGTCTTGGACGGGAAGTAGCGGTAGAGGGTGGCGATGGCGACCCCCGCCTCCTTGGCCACCTCGTGCATCTGCACGCGCTCCAGGCCCCTGTCGGCGCCGATCCGCGCGGCCGCCCCGAGGATGCGCAGGTGGCGGGCCCGCTGCTCGGGCGAGCTGGGCTCGGCCGGTGTCCTGACCTCGGCGATCCTCGGCACCTTCTCCCCCCGACCGGTCTGTGGGATGGCACGACCCTACACACCCGCGCGCCCGTGGACCTGGGAGTCTTCCACTCAACGGGATCCCGGGGGTGGAATGCCGGAGGGGGGTTTGTAGGTTCGAGTCGTCAAGCGCACGTTGAGGGGAAGCGATGACAGCCGAGTTCGCCGACGCCGAACCCCTGATCGACCCACCTACCACGGCCGAGTTCCGCAGGGCGATGGGCATGTTCGCCAGCGGGGTGACCGTGGTCACCGGCCTCGACGACGGCGAGCCGGTCGGGTTCACCTGCCAGTCGTTCGCGTCGGTGTCGCTGGAGCCGCCGCTGATCCTGTTCTGCGCCGATCACCGGGGGCGCGCCTGGCCGCGCATCAGGAAGAGCGGCCGCTTCTGCGTGAACGTGCTGGGCGAGGACCAGGTCGAGCTCTGCGGCCGGTTCGGGGCCGGCACCGGCCGGAAGTTCGACGGCCTCGGGTGGGATCTGTCCCGCTGGGGCGTCCCCGCGCTGCGCGACGTGCTGCTGCGGGTGCACGGCGAGGTGCGCGACGTGCACGTCGCGGGCGACCACGACGTGGTCATCGGTCTGGTACGGGAGCTCGAACCGGTCACCGAGCAGCAGCCGATGCTGTTCTACCGCGGCCGGTTCGGTCTCGGCGAGCAGCGGCCCGGCGAGCCCGGCGCCAACCTGTGGAGCTGGGGCGACTACTGAGTCCGGCCCGCGATCCCCTGGACAGGAGCAAGGACCGGCGCACGACGATCGTCCGGGCAGGAGCGTGGGCTGCCGCGGGGATCAGGACCGGTCGCCTCGTCCGGCGGTGAGCAGCCGGTCGATCGGTCCGGGGAGCCGTCCCCGATGCGGCACGCGGGCGGCGTGCCGGAGCGGCTCCGGCTCGGGGAACAGCGCGCGCGACGCCTGACGCGCGGCGTCGCGCACCAGCGGCGCCACCCGCTCCAGCGGCGCGCGGGAGTCGCCCGCCAGCGAGATGCCCGCGACCGGGCCCTCGGGCCCGCGGATCGCCGCCGCGACCGACGCGATGCCGGGGAAGCAGTCGCCGCGTTCGAAGGCCAGCCCGCGGCGCTGCCGGACGCGGTGCAGCTCCTGGTGCAGCGAGCCAGGGTCGCCGATGAGCGCCTCCACCCGTTCCGGCTCCAGCCAGGCGAGGATCGCCCGGCCGAGCGCGGTGGCGTGGGCGGGCGCGCGGCCGCCGACCCTGGACGGCACCGACCGCGCGAACGGGCCGCCCGCCTTGTCCAGGAAGCGCACGTCGGCGCCGTCGAGGACCGCGAGGTGGACGACCAGGCCGGTGCTCAGCTGCAGCTCGTGCAGCAGCGGCGCGGCGGCCTCGCGGATCCGGCCGTGGCCGCCGTCGCCGCCGAGCCCGAGCGCGCGCCGGCCCAGGCGGTAGCCGGACGAGGTGTGCTCCAGCCAGTCGAGCCTGACGAGCTGGTCGAGGATGCGGTGCGCGGTGGAGCGCGGCAGCCGGGTGCGGCGGGCGACGTCCTCCAGGGTGAGGAGGGCGGCGCGGCCGGCGAACGCGTCCATGATGAGCGTCATCCGCTCGACCATGGACGGCGGCGGCTCCGCGCCCGCGTTGAGAGGGGTCATCACACCTCCCAAATCTGAAATGAATTCTTGCGTGGACCCTAACAACGGGACGTACCCGTGGGAAGGCCCGGCGCCGTCACGCGCCGGGCCCGGGACTCCGGTGGGGTCAGGAGGCGCTGTGGCCCACCGCCCTCGCGTAGAACGAGCGGTCCACGTACCGGTCCTCCGCGATGACGTCCGCGTACTTCACGGTCTTGAAGGCGATGAACACCTTCTGCTCCGACTCGCCGGTCCCCTGGCGGATCTCCCAGTCGAAGGTGAGCGACGGCGTGCGGGTCAGCGAGTCGCGCGGCTGCTGGGTGCCCTCCGCCATGGCGTCCAGCACCTTGTCGTCCTTGATGTAGTCGCCGTCCAGGTAGGTGTTGACCGTGCGGATGTACGCGCGGACGAACGCCTGGAGCACCTCGGGCCGCTCCTCGATCATCGACTTGCCCGCGTAGAAGCCGCCGAGCGGCTCACCCGCCGGCTGCCCGCCGACGAGCACGTAGCTGTCCGGCTGGTCGGCCGCGGCCAGCCAGTACGGGTCCAGCAGCCAGGCGGTGTCGATGGCCTTGTTGGACAGCGCGGTCATCAGGTCGGCGGCCGGGAGCTGCTTGATCTCCATGTCCCCCAGCGTGATGCCGTGCTCGCGCAGGGCCTTGTCCATCGGGTAGGCGATCGCGGAGGCGGCGCCCACGGTGGAGCCGAGGGTCTTGCCCTTCAGCTCCTTCAGGTCAGGATCGGCCGGATCGGAGAAGATGTCGCGGCGGGCCCACAGCCCGGTCTGCGGCTGGGACAGGTCGGCCGCCTTCGGCTCGACGAAGTTGCCCAGCACCCACTTGATGTCCAGCCCCTGGCTGACCGCGTTGAACAGGCCCGCCTCGGTCCCGCCGTACGAGACGTCCACCCGGCCGGCGGCGAGCTGCGGCATCGCGTCGGCGAACGGCAGGACGGAGAACTCGATCTTCAGGTTCTCCTTCTCGAACTCGCCCTGCGCCATCCCGACGAAGATCGGCGCGAGGCTGCTGGAGCGGGACGCCGAGGTCATGCGGATGGTCGCGGGCTCCTTGAGCGGCTGCGCCGCGGGCGTGCCCGCCTCGCACCGGGCGATCTTGCGGTCCGGGCTCAGGTCGGCAGGATCGACGTACGAGTCCGGCCCGCAGCCCTCGACGGGCACGACCGCGCCGAGGTCGGTGGCGGGCGCGGCCGACGGCTCCCCGCCGCCACCGCCACACGCCGCGGCGGACAGTAACAGCAGCGCGGCGCCCAGGACGCGGAATCTGGACATGGGTTCCTCCAGGGTGAACATGCGGAAGGGGGTCAGGTCGGGATGATCGCGTTGTCGTCGGACGTCCACCGGATGAACAGCCGGCCGATGGCCTTCACCAGGAGCGCGAACAGGTAGCCGATGAGGGCGACGAGCACGATGCCGACGTAGCTCTGTTCCAGCAGCAGCAGGGTGCGGCCCTGCTCGATGAGATAGCCGAGACCCTGGTCGCTGATCACGAACTCGATGCCGACGAGCATCAGGACGGAGACGCCGGCGGAGATCCGCAGGCCGACGAAGATCTCCGGGAGCGCGGCGGGGAGCAGCACGTGGCGGAACATCTCCCACCGGTTGGCGCGCAGCATCAGCGCGGCCTCGCGGTAGCCGGTGGGCACCGCCATGACGGCCGACATGACCGAGATCCAGACGAAGAAGTAGACGGTCGCCGCGATCAGGACCACGACCGAGGTGTCACCGAAGCCGAAGATGGTCAGGAAGATCGGCAGCAGCGCCAGCTTGGGCACGGTGTACCAGGCCCAGGAGAAGGGTTCGAGCGCCGCGCGCAACACCCGCGACATGCCCATGAGCAGGCCGACCACCAGCCCGCCCGCGGCCCCCAGCAGGTAGCCGAGTATGACCCGGCGGACGCTGGTGACGGTGGCCTCGACCAGCTTGCCGTCCTCCCACAGCGCGACGAGGCCCGGGATCAACCGGCTCGGCGGCGGATAGAGGAACGGGTCCACCCATTCGAGCACGGCGCTGAGCTGCCACAGCACCACGAACCCGACGGGCACCGAGACGCCGAGCACGACCTTGGTCGCGTTCCAGCGGCGGCGGGTCCGTACGGGATGCAGTTCGGCCACCCCGGGACGGCGGTACAGCGTCGTGCTCATCGCGGGTCCTTCCCGGCGTCGAACTGGGCGACGACCTCGGAGTGCAGGCTCGACCAGAGCTCGCCGCGCAACTTGGCGAACAGGGGATCGGTGCGGATGGCGCTGGAGCGGGGGCGTTCGAACGGGACGTCGATGTCGGCGATGACGCGGCCGGGCCGCGCGCTCATCACGACCACCCGATCGCCGAGCAGCAGCGCCTCCTCCAGGCTGTGGGTGACGAACACGACCGTGCGCCGCCTGGCCTGCCAGATGGCCAGCAGCTCGTCCTGCAGCACCTCGCGGAGCTGGGCGTCGAGCGCCGCGAACGGCTCGTCCATGAGCAGGACCTCGGGGTCGATGGCCAGCGCGCGGGCGATGGAGACGCGCTGGCGCATGCCGCCGGACAGCGCGCTGGGGTAGACGTCGGCGAAGTCGGTCAGCCCGAGGCGGCCGAGCCAGTCGTCCACCGTCTCACGCCGTTCGGCGGGAGGCCGGCCGCTGAGCCGGAGCCCGAGCTCGACGTTGGCGCGGACGGTCTTCCACGGGTAGATGCCGTAGTCCTGGAAGACCATCGCGATCGGGATGCGGTTGTCTCGTGAGATCTCGACCGCGACCTCTCCCGAGGACGGCGCCAGCAGGCCCGCGATGATCTTGAGCAGGGTGGACTTGCCGCAACCTGACGGCCCCACCACGCAGAGGAACTCGTCATCGCCGATCGACAGGTCGACTGGTCCCAGGGCGTGCACGGTCGAGCGGCCGGTCGTGACGAAGGAGCGGGTGACGTCGCGGGCGGCGATGCGCCGGCCAACGTGATCCATGGGTCTCCCTGTCGGCGAGGGGATATTAGATTTAGCATTGCTATTATTAACAAGATAGTAATGAGAATAGAGACAAGTCAACGATCAGGAGGCAACGTGGCGGTCCGGCTGCTCGAAGGTGTCCGCGTGGTGGAGTTCGCTCTCCTCGAAGCGGGAGGTGTCGGCACCGTCCTCGCCGACCTCGGCGCCGACGTGGTGAAGGTGGAGCGTCCCGGCGGGGGCGACTACATCCGCCAGGTCGGGTGGCCGTTCGTGAACGGCGTCTCTCTCATGCACCACCACCTGGGCCGGGGCAAGCGCAGCCTCGCCCTCGACATCCAGCGGCCGGAGGGCGCCCGGCTGGCCGCCCGCCTCGTCGAGGCGAGCGACGTCGTCATCGAGGGCATGCGGCCGGGCGTGCTCGCCCGGCGCGGGCTCGGCTCGGCCGAGCTGCGCGAGCGCCATCCTGCGCTGGTGTGGTGCACGGTCTCCGGGTACGGCACCACCGGCCCGTACGCCGGGCTGGCCGCGCACGGGGTGGCGTTCGACGCCTGGGCGGGCGGGCTGCGGCTGGGGACCGACGAGCGGGGGTTCGCCTCGGCCGAGCTGAACGTGCCGCTCGGGACCCGGGTGGCGCCCCTGCTGGCGGCGAGCGCGATCCTGGCCGCGGTGCTGCGGGCGGCGCGCACCGGGCGCGGGTGCGCGATCGACATCGCCCAGGCCGAGGCGGCCGCGTCGGTGGACTGGCTGACGATCGAGGGGCACCGGGCGCATCTGCGGCCGGCGACCGAGGTGACCGGCAACCCGTCCGACGGCGGGGTGCGCCGCGAGCCGGGCACGGCGGGGATGGGTGACAGCGTGCGCTATCAGGTGTACCCGAGCGCCGACGGGCACGTCCTGATCATGGCGACGGAGCGGAAGTTCTGGGAGCGGTTCTGCCACGCGGTCGAGCGGCCCGACCTGCTCGGCGACACCCCCGGCGGTGAGGTCGCCGACCACGCGCTCGGCGACCACCGGCTGCGCGCCGAGCTGACCGAGATCTTCCGCACCCGTGACACGGCCGGCTGGATCCGGCTCGGGCTGACCGCCGACGTGCCGATAGCGCCGGTGAACTCGCCCGCGACCCTTCCCGCCGATCCGCACTTCGCCGCCCGCACCCCGTGGCTGCCCGCCGCCGAGTACGGCGCCGACCTGCTGCCGCTCCCCGTCCACCTGGAGGACGAGGAACTCGCCCGCCCCTCCCCCGCCGCCACCCCCGGTCAGCACACGGACGAGGTCCTGACCTCTCTGGGCGTCCCGGCATCCGAACTGGCCGAACTACGCGAATCCGGCGTTCTGGGCTGACCTCCAGCGGTCCCTGAAGACGACGCACCGCGAAACCGCCACCCTGGGTCTATTCAGGGCGGCGGACCGCGCCGTGAGGTCGGGGCGTCGTGGCCGGCGGTGACGGAGCCCGCCTGATCTGGACGCCCTTGCTCGGCGAGCTCAGAGCACCTCGATGGCCGCCAGGACCGGGTCGCCCGTGCGGCAGACCTGGACGTCGATCTGGACGGCGCAGGCCGGGCAGTAGAGGCGCCGCAGGACGAAACGGTCAGCGCCCTCGTACACGGCGCCGAGCGGGCTGCGCTCGGCCGGGGACGCGTCGGACACGACGAGGTGCTCGTACACGTTCCCGGCCGCGCCGCACAGCACGGTGCCGCACCGCCCGCACGCCACGACGCCCTCCCGGTGCGGCGCGTCGCCGGCCGGTGGGAGGAGGTCGAGGACGGCCGAGAGGGGACGGCCCTGGCGGGAGGGGGCAGGGGGCGCGGGCGGTCGGCCGATCCTGGCGTGCCTGCGGTCGTCGCGGCACCGGGACGTGGCGGGATCGTCGACGCGCAGCCCGTCCGGCCGCCGAGGGTCGCCGGTGACGACGACGCCGTAGTCGCGCAGCGCGCCGCGTACCGACACCAGGCCGTCCAGGACGTCGTCCAGCACGGCGGCCGGGTCGCGGTCCAGCGGGTCGCCCAGCCCGCCGCCGCCCTGGGAGACGGAGACCAGCAGCTCGCCCGTCCGGATCGGCACGGTCGCCGACGGCATGGGCAGCCGCCGCTCCCCCTCGTCCGCCAGTCCCGCGAGATCGGGCACGACGGCCACGACGCTCTGACCGCCGTACTCGCCCCCGCACACCCCCGCCGCCAGCGGATGCTGCAACCCCTGGCCGAACGACATCATGGTCATCGAGGCCCCGTCCCCGTGCGGGGTCAGCGCGTGCAGGGTGCCGACGCCGCCGCGGTGCCGTCCGGGTCCGCCGGTATCGGCCAGTTCGGCGCGCCGCTCGTACAGCAGCGGCAGGTACGCCTCGTTGACCTCGACGTTCGCGCACGAAGCGCCGGGCGAGGTGGTGTAGCCGGAGGAGTCCGCGCCGTCGCCGGACCAGGTGGCGCCGCCGCCGCCGGTGATCTCGTCGAGCGTCATGGTGGCGTACGAGGTGCCGTCGCCGCGCTCCCCGTGCACGGTCCCGCCCCCGCCGCCCGCGGCCTGGCAGCTCGCCATCACCAGGTGCGCCAGGTCCCGCGACGCCTCCAGCATCCTGGCGAGGCACGCGTTGACGGAGACCCGGACCGCCTGACAGGTGGCGGCGGTGCTCATGGCCACCCCGGCGGGCCACCGGGCGTGCACGACGGTGCCCTCGCGGCTGCGGATCCGCACGACCGGCCACACCCCGCCGGGCACCCAGGGCAGGCCGCCGCACAGGTAGATGAGCACGCCGCCGATCGCGAACCCGGCCAGCGCGGGGTAGGCGGCGTTGATGGTGCCGGGCGCCTGCGGGTCGCTGCCGGTGAAGTCCAGCTCCAGGTCGTCGCCGCGCTTGGTCATGGTCAGCCGCACCGCGTACACGGCCTCGGTGGTGCCGCCGTGCGGGCGGTACTCGACGTAGGCGACGTGCCGCCAGCGGCCGTCCGGCAGCGCGCGCAGCCGCTCGCGCAGCAGCGCCTCAGTACGCTCCAGCAGCCGGTCCATGACGGCCGCCACCGCGTCGGCGCCGTACTGCCCGCACAGCCGGCCCACCTCGGCGGTGACGCTCCGGTTGGCGGCCACCTGGCCGACCAGGTCCAGCCGGTTCAGTTCAGCCGTACGGGAGCGTACGAGATATTCGCGTTCGAGGTCGCGGCGCAGCCGGCCGCCCTCGACGATCCGCACCGGAGGCATGGGCACGGCCTCGTCGAAGATGGAGCGGGCGTCGTAGGTGATGCCGCCCGGGTTGGGGCCGCCCACGTCCGCCTGGTGGGCGGTGGAGCCGCACCAGCCGACGAGCTCGCCGTCCACGAAGATGGGCGCGACCACGACCACGTCGGGCTGGTGCAGGGTGCCGATGTAGGGGTCGTTGGTGACGAACTGGTCGCCGGGGCCGAAGCCGGGGTTGTCCGCGTAGTTCTCCAGGATGTCCCGTACGACCAGGTGCATCGAGACGACCTGGGCGAGCACGTACCGGCCGCAGCAGACGACCCGCCCGTCCGGCGCCATGATCGCGGTGTTGAGGTCCCTGGCCTCGGCGGCCAGGTGCGAGCCGGACAGCCGGGCCAGCACCGCGGCCGCGTCGTCGTTGATCGTGTCGAGCCGGTGCCTGAGCACCTCGAACGTGATCTCGTCGATCATCGCTGTTCCTTGTCAGCTCGGGGATCAGGTCAGGTGGAGGTGGCCGCCGGCGTCCATGCGCGCCCGGCGCCCCGGGGGGAGCACGACGGTGGTCTGGCCGGACTCGACGAAGGCGGGCCCGGTGATCTCGCAGCCGGCGCTCAGGCGGCGCCAGTCGTAGACGGCGCAGCGGTGCTCGGCTCCGGCGAACCAGGCGGCCCGCTCGTCCACCGGCTCGGCCGCGCCGCCCGGCCGCGTGACCGGGGGCGGCACCGGCACCGGGGCCACCAGCTCGACCCGGACGCCGACCGCCTCGACCGGGGTGCCGTCGGCGGCGGTGCCGGCGCCGACGATCTCCTCGTACCGCTTGCGGAACTCCGACTCCAGCCGCGCCAGCTCGGCGGCGTCCACCGGCACGGCGACCGGCAGCTCGATGCGGCGCTGCTGCCGGTAGAAGCGCAGGGCCACGCTGTGACGCAGGACGGGGGCGCGGCCGGACACCGCCGTGACACTGTCCACCGCGCCGGGCAGGTCCGCCTCGATGCCGCCGGCCAGCTCCGCCAGCGCGGCCGCCACGGCCGGGCCGGCCTCGGCGACGGGCCCGGGGACGAGGCCGCGCTCGACGCCGATGCTCAGGTCGCTGGACACCGCCCCGTACGCGGACAGCTCGGCGGCCAGGTTCGGGATGATCACGTCCGTCGCGCCGAGCCCGTCGGCGTACCAGCTCGCGTACTGCGGTCCCGCGCCGCCGAAGGCGACCAGCGCGAACGCGGACGGGTCGTGCCCGCGCTGGATCGTGGTGCGGCGGATCAGGTCGCGCATCTGGTCGGCGGCGATGCGGACGATCCCCTCGGCGGCGGCCACGACGCCGATGCCGAGCGGCTCGGCGATGTGCGCGCGGATCGCCTCGTGGGCGGCCGCCACGTCGAGCGGCATCGACTCGCCGAGCCTGCTCAGGTAGCCGAGGACGGCGGAGGCGTCGGTGAGCGTCGGACGGGTGCCGCCCCGGCCGTAGCAGGCCGGTCCGGGGTCGGCGCCCGCGCTGCGCGGGCCGACCCGCAGCGCGCCCAGGCCCCGGTCGAGCCAGGCGAGGCTGCCGCCGCCCGTGCCGATGGACTCGACCTCGACCACCGGGATGGCCAGCGCGTGCCGGTGCACCATCGGGGTGCTCGCCCGCTGCATGGCGCCGCCGATGACGAGCCCGACGTCGAAGCTGGTGCCGCCGACGTCGGTGGCGACGACGTTGGCGTGCCCCAGCTCGGCGGCGAGCGCGGCGGTGGCGGCGAGCCCGGCGACGGGGCCGGAGCGCAGGGTGTTCACCGGGGCGCGCAGGGTGTGCTCGACGGGTTCGGCGCCGCCGCCGGTGCGCAGGATCATCAGCACCCCGCCGAAGCCGTCCTCGCGCAGCCGTTCCTGCAGCGCGCGCAGGTAGGTGGCGACGACCGGGGCCACGTACGCGTCCAGCACGGCGGTGGACGTGCGCTCGTACTCGCCCACCACCGGGGCGATGGCGGAGGAGCAGGAGACGTGCACGCCGGGCAGTTCCTCGGCGACCAGGGCGGCCAGCCGCCGCTCGTGCCCGTCGTTGACCGGCGACCAGAGCAGGCAGACGGCGACCGAGTCGGCGCCGCGCTCGGCGAGGCGCCGGATGGCGGCCCGGGCCTGCTCCTCGTCGAGCGGCCGCACGACGGCGCCGGACACGTCGACGCGCTCGCTGACGCCGGCGATGCGGGAGCGGGCGACGAGCTGGTCCGGCTTGCGCCAGCGGACCGGCATGGTGACGTCCAGCTCGTCCAGGCCGTGCAGCTTGTTGGCCTTGGCGATGGGCAGCGTGGACTCGAACCCGGCGGTGGTGAGCAGGCCGACGCGGGCGCCGCCGCCGGTGAGGAGCGCGTTGAGCCCGACCGTGGTGCCGTGGGTGAGGATCACCGTACGGGACAGCAGCTCGGACAGGGTGAGGCCGAGCCCGGCGGCGGCCTGCCCGATGGAGTCGAGCACGCCCTGCTCGACCCGGCCGGGGGTGCTGAGCGCCTTGCCGACGCCCAGGCGGCCGTCGGAGAGGGTGACCACGGTGTCGGTGAAGGTGCCACCGGTGTCGACCCCGATGAACGCCTTGACGCCGCTCGTCTCCGTCTGGTTCATGCGGCGGCCCCGCCCGCGACCGGGAGGTTCACTCCGCTGACGAACGAGGCGGCGTCGGAGACGAGGAACTCGACGGCGGCGGCCACCTCGTCCGCCGACTGGCCGCGGCCCAGCGGGATGGTGCGGGCGAGCCAGTCGGCCAGCGGGAGCCCTTCGCGTTCGGCCAGCCTGACCAGGCCGGGGTTGGGGAACCGGGGGTCGCCCGGGTGGACGCCGAGCGGGCAGACCGTGTTGACCCGGATGCCGAGCGGGCCGAGCTCGCCGGCGAGCGCCGCGGTGAGGTGGTTGACCGCGGCGCGGGCCACGCCGACCACGCCGGCGTCGGCGACCGGGGTCAGGCCGGCGTACGAGGAGAGGGTGACGATGGCGCCGCCGCCGGCCGCGGTGAGCGGGGGCACGCAGGCGCGGGCGATGAGCCAGGCGGCGGTGAGGTTCCAGTCCAGGCCGCGCTGCCAGGCGTCCGGGCCGGTGGCCGCGAGAGGACCGTCGCCGAGCGCCGGGCCGGTGGCGCCGACCAGGTTGCAGCAGGCGTCGAGGCGGCCCAGCTCCCCGACGGCACGGGCCACGAGCTCCTCGACCGAGGCCGGGTCGGTGGGGTCGACCGGGAACGCGGCCACCGGCCGCCCGGCGGCCTCGGACACCTCGGCCGCGACCTCCGCCAGCTTCGCCGCCGCCACCCTGCCGGTGCCCGCGTCTCCTTGGGACACGTCCACGGCGTCGGCGAGGACCAGCCGCGCGCCGGCCCTGGCCAGCCGTAGCGCCGTGGCCCGGCCGATGCCGGGCGGGCGGGCCGCTCCCACCACCAGGATCGCCTTCGCGCTGAGGTCCATGCCACCTCCACTGATATTATTGTCTTATCAATCTTAACCATGATTGCTCTCTTTGAGCTAGGCTTGATCACATGACTTCACCCCCACTCGACGTCAGCGGCCGCCCGCTCGCCCTGCGGGCCATCGACTGGGACCCCCTGTTCGCCCCGCGCTCGGTCGCGGTGATCGGGGCCACCGACACCGAGGGCAGCCCGCAGCGGGCCCAGTGGCGCCAGGCCAGGGAACGACTGCTCGCGCGGGGGGCCCGCGCCGTCCACCCGGTCCACCCGGTCAAGCCCGCCATCGACGGCGTCCCCGCGTACCGCAACGTCCTGGACGTCCCCGGCGACGTCGACGTGGCGATCGTGCTCGTCCGCGACCCGCTGCCGGTGCTGGAGGACTGCCTGGCCAAGGGCGTGCGGTTCGCGTACGTGTTCGCGGCCGGCTTCGCCGAGCTGGGCACCGAGGAGGGGCACGCGGCGCAGCGGCGGCTGGAGGAGCTCGCCCGCGGCCCGATGCGGATCATCGGCCCCAACACGAACCTCAACCTCATCGAGCCGTGGCGCGAAGGCCTGCCCGGCCGCAAGCTCGCCGTGGTGACCCAGTCGGGCAACCAGGGACGGCCCGTCGTGCAGGGGCAGGAGCTGGGCATCGGCGTCCACGCCTGGGCGACCGTCGGCAACGAGGTGGACCTGGAGTTCGCCGACTTCGCCGCGCACTTCGCCAGGACGCCGGGCGTCGGCGCCATCGCCGCGTACGTCGAGGGCTTCGTCGACGGCCGCACCATGCGGCTGGCCGCCGACGAGGCGGTGCGCGCGGGCGTGCCCATCGTCTGCATCAAGGTCGGCCGCAGCGACCAGGGCCAGGCCATGGCCAAGGCGCACACCGGGCACCTGACCGGCCCCGACGCGGTGCACGACGCCGTGTTCCGCCAGTCCGGGGTGATCCGGGTGGACGACATCGACGAGGCGATCGAGGTCTCCGGCGCGTTCTGCCACACGCCGCCGCTGGCCGGGGACCGGGTGGCGCTGTGCGTCATGTCAGGCGGCACCGGCTCGCACGTGGCCGACCTGTGCGGCCTGGCCGGGGTGCCGCTGCCCCGGCTGGAGGAGCGTACGATCGCCCGGCTGCGCGAGCTGCTGCCCGGCTACCTGCACCTCGGCAACCCGGTCGACACGGGCGGCGTCGCGACCGCCCGGCCCGAGGGCCGAAAGGTGCTGGAGGCGCTGATCGAGGACGCCAACACCGACGTCCTGCTCGCGCCGATCACCGGCGTGTTCCCCGGCATGAGCGACGCCATCACCCGCGACCTGATCGCGCTGCACGAGCGGGGCGGCAAGCCGATCGTGGTCGCCTGGACGTCGCCGATCAGGGACGCCGACCATCGGGCGCTGTGCGAGGCGGGCATCCCGGTGTTCCACTCCTTCCGCACGGCGGTCCGCGGCATCCGGGCGATGGCGGACTTCTGGGCGCTGCACCGCGGCTACCGGGGCCCGTTCGCGGACGCGCCGCGCGAGCCGTCCGCCGCCTTGGCCGCCGTCCGTGGACGGCTCGTGCCCGGCTCGACGCTGGACGAGGTGGCCGCGAAGGACGTGCTGCGCGCGTACGGGATCCCGGTGGTGGAGGAGGCGGTCGCCGCGTCGCCGGACGAGGCGGTGGCGGCGGCGGCCCGCTTCGGGTATCCCGTGGTGCTCAAGGCGCTCGCCGACGGCCTGGCCCACAAGTCCGACCTCGGGCTGGTCCGGGTGGGGCTCCGCGACGCGGACGGGGTACGGGACGCGTACGCGGAGATCGTGGCCGGGGCCTCGGGGCTGCGGCTGACGGGGGTGGTGGTCCAGCCGCAGGTGACCGACGCGGTGGCCGAGCTCATCCTGGGGGTCAGCCACCAGGCGCCGTTCGGGCCGACGATCACGTTCGGGCTGGGCGGGGTGTTCACCGAGGTGGTGCGGGACGTGTCGTTCCGGGTGCCGCCGTTCTCCCGTGAGGAGGCGCTGCGGATGATCGGCGAGACCCGCGCGCCGGCGCTGCTCGCCGGCGTCCGCGGCCGGCCCGCCGGCGACCTGGACGCGGTCGCCGACGCGGTCATGCGCCTGCAGACCCTCGCGCTGGAGCTCGGCGACTCCATACGCGAACTGGACGTCAACCCCCTGCTGGTACGGCCGAGCGGCCTCGGAGCGGTGGCCGTCGACGCCCTGGTGATCACGTCCTGACGTGAACCCCCGCACGACGCGGGGCCGGGCCGGGCTCCCACACCCGGCCCGGCCCCGCGCGCGGTGCGGCGGGCTGGTCTGGTTACTCTGACCAGTCCTCGGTGCGGTCGGAGCGGGCCGGTTGGCGGCCGATGCGCATGGGGGACAGCGGGGCGTCGACCAGGAGGATGCGCTGGAACGACCGGGCCGTGTCGCGGAGCCGGGTCTTCCAGCCGCCGGCGGCCCGGTCGGCGTCGTTCGCGGCCTCGAAGGCGGCCCACCGCTCGTAGTCAGGCACGGCCCAGAGCAGGAAGCACTCGGAGTCGTCGCCGAGCGCGGTCCGCCAGGCGCCGGCCAGGTCCCAGCCGAAGCGCCCGTAGTGCGGGACGGCCTGGTCGCGGACCCGTTCCAGAAAGTCGGCCGCGTCCCCCGGCGGCACCGTGATCCGCTCGTGCGCGTACACCTCGCCGCGCACCCCGTCGGCGCACAGCTCCTCGATGGTGCGCGTCCACGGCGCGGGCAGGAGCAGGCGGTCGACGCCGCCGGAGCGCATCTCGGCGGCGGCCGCCCACCAGGCGGCCAGCTTCGGGTCCTGCAGCGACGGGTGGCCCAGCTCGTGCCGGAACGACGACGCCAGGCCGTCCCACCCGTCCTCCTCCCAGATGTTGACCACGCCCGGCCACCAGGCGGTCGAGCCGACGACGCCCCACACCCCGTAGCAGAGCTGGTCGCGCTCCTCCTGGGCGATGGGGCTGAAGTTGGCGGTCATGTGGTGCATGTAGCGGGCGCGGTTGTGGCCGGTGACGTCGATGAACTCGTGGATGTACATCTTGTCGTTCACGGGGACCCTCCGGAGGTTCAGGCGCTGAGGCGCATGGTCTGCTCGGCGACCCCGGCCAGGGAGGCGCCGTCCTGCCACAGCGCCACCCGGCCGGCGGCGGTGCGGCCGGCGCGGGCCACCAGGCTCACGTCGAGCAGGACCCACTCGGCGACGGGACCGCCGAACAGCCGGAGCGACGCGCTGACGGTGGTCACCCGGGGCCGTCCCGGCAGGGTCCGGCGCAGCAGGTAGGGGACGTGGTCGCTGACCACCGCGAGCCGCACCTCGTCCGGCACGTCGCAGAGCACCCGCGCCCACAACAGCACCGACCCGGGCGACCCACCGGCCACCCGGACGTCGAGCATCATCGCGCCGCCTGACCCCGACTCGTACGAGCGCTCCGGACACTCCAACGGCCCGGGAACCCGCGGCGGGCTCGCGACGCCGCCCGAGGTCACCGTCCCAGGGCGAGCGACGCCGCCGCCCGGCGCCACCGTCCCAGCGCCCGCGATCTCAAGGAGCGCGGCGGCCCCGGCCGAGGCCGCCGTCTCAGGGTGCGCGGCTGAGGTCGCCTCCACGACGGCGGTGCCGGTGAGGGCCGGTCGGTCGCCGTCGGTGGCGTCGAGGCGGCAGTGGGACAGGGCCCGGCCCTCGGTGAGCACGTCGCACCGTACGGAGAGCCGGGCGCCACGCGCGACGGGCCGCAGGAAGGCCGCGGACAGGTCGCGCAACCGCCGCCCGGTAGCGCGCTGGGCGGCGTCGGCGAGCAGCCCGAGCCCCCAGCCGCCGAAGAGCGCGCCGGTCCCGGAGCAGATCTCGCGGGACACGGGCACGTCGGACGGCGGGCCGCCGAGCGGCCAGGTCATCGCCTGATCACGGGTTTGGTCACCGAGTTGGTGCCGCCGAAGCAGAACTGGCTGCGCCCCGCCTTGGCCCCGACCACGAACAGCTCGAAGCAGTCGGCCGACGGGTTGACGGTGACCGGCGTCTCGGGGGCGTCGAGCAGCCAGCGCAGCTCGGGGTGCGAGGTCTCGAAGGCCGGCATCGACTGGTTGAGCATGAGCTGGCGGAAGGGCAGCTTGGTGCGCCGGTGGATGGCCTCCTTGATGTCGGCGGGCGTCCACCCGGCGGCGGCGAACGCGGCTGCGTGGTCGGGCGCCATCAGCAGCAGGTTGGAGAACGTGCCGTGGAACGGGTAGCCGGCCTCCAGCGGCGCGTCCTTCTTGATCAGCCACGCCCCGGCGGACGGCGTGCCGACCGCGTGGGAGGTGAGCGTGGACCAGCTCTCGATGAGCTTCTCCGGGTCGGAGTTCTGGAAGTCGAAGAACTCGGTCATTCCGTACGGCACGTTCACGGTGACCGTGGAGTCTTCGAGGGAGTGGCCCTGCTGCACCCGCCACGGCGCCCACGGGGTGCGCTCCTCGTTCTCCGCCACGCAGGCGGAGAACTTCATCGGCGTGCCGATGGTGTCCATGTCGGTGATGCCGGGGTAGGACAGGCCGACGTTCATCATGATCAGCCGCAGGGCGCGGCCGATGGCGACGTTGACCTCGGAGACGGAGCCGGGGCCGAGGGCGCACATGCCGCGGTTCATGCCGATCTCGTCGGCGATCGGGCCGGACACCAGCACCACGGGCGCCTGCGGGCCGGTGGACATGGCCCAGGTGCGCAGCCCGATGGACGGGTCCAGCACGCACTCCATCATGGCCATGATCACCGGCATGGTCTCGGGCCGGCAGCCGGCCATGACCGCGTTGGCCGCGATCTTCTCGACCGTGCCGATGCCGAACCCCGGCGCGAAGTCGCCCACGACGTGGCCGCCGTCCAGCCCGGACGCCGCGACCATGGCGTCGACCTTGGCCCGGGTGGGCGGCACCAGCGGCATGCCGTCGCTCCAGCCGTTGGCCACGAACCGGCGCTGCATCTCGTCGAACGCCTCCAGCAGGTCGCCCCCTCCGTAGTGCAGCTCGGGGGCGCTCTCCAGGACCATCGAGGCGAACTCGGGCAGCACGTCGAAGACCGGCCGCGGCTTGGTCAGGCACTCGACCACCTCGGCGAACGATTCCTCGACCATGCGGTGGATCTCGGCGGTGTCCTTGTTGGAGAAGCACTCGGGCACGATGACCGGGCAGGCCTCGGGCACCCCGAAGGTCTTGGCGCTGAACCGGGCGTCCTCGTCGAAGATCGCCGCGGTGTAGCCGATCGCCGGCACGCCGCGCCGCTCCACCTCGCACAGGTCGCGGATGAGCCAGGAGGTGCAGCTGCCGCAGTCGGCGGAGGTGCCCACCAGGGCGTCGACCTTCTCCTCGATGAGCGTGAGCTGCTCCTCCGACAGGTAGCGGGTCGTGCCGCCGAGCGCGCCGGTCATCTCGACGAACGTGACGTCCTCGTACGCGGCCTCGATCAGCTCGCGGGCCTTGACCAGCGCGTCGAGGCCGTTCTGCTTGCCGTTCCAGTAGAGCGCCACCGTGGCGCCGTCGAGCGTCTCCGGCCGCGGCGCGGGCGGGAACCGGTCGCCGTCGGCGTGGGAGCGTGGCGTGGCCACCGGGTTGACGATGCTCAGCCGGGCACTCATGTAAGGACCTCCACCACGATCTCCGTTCCTGGGCTGCGGCGGCGCAGTGTCTCCGCCATGAGCTGGCTCAGCTCGTGCTGCGGCAGGACGCACACGTCGTCCGCGCAGTCGGGACCCGCGCTGCCGGGCCGGTAACCGACCCGGATCGTGCCGGCGTCCTCCGCCAGCAGCACGAGCTCGCCGCCGTCACGGCTGACCATCCGCTCGAACTCCGCCACCAGCCGCGCTCCGGTCGACGTCACGGCCATCACCACCCTTGCTTCCATAACCAGGTACCTAGTTTTACAGCCCGTGCGAGCGGCCGACAAGAGACCGGAGGAGAATTCAGGTACCTAGTTTTTCTCAGCTATGTTTTCTATCATTGCTACGATAAAGTGAAACGGTGGCAACCCTCAAGCGGGTGCGCGCGGGAAAGTCAGGACGGCTCGCGCACGTCCGACCAGTCGATCACCTGGGCGATCTGCCGGGGGTAGCCCTCGCGCAGCCGCCGCCCGAACTCCTCCTCCAGCTCGCGCATCGCGTCGCGGGCCGCCTGCGCGTCACGCGCCGCCACCGCCGCGTGCACCGTGCGCAGCCGGCCCAGCACCTGCGCGCGGTAGCGCTCGTCCGGCACGAACCCGGCGCTGTTCACGATCGCCCGCAGGGCCGGGCTGAGGAAGGCGAACAGCTGGTTGTGGCAGCTCTCGGCCAGGTGGCGCCAGTAGGACTCGTAAGCCGCGGAGAAGGCCCGGTAGGAGCCGAGCCCGCGCTCGATCGCGTCGAGGTCGCCCGCCATCGCGGCCAGCTCCTCGTCGGTGGCGTTGCGCGCGGCCAGCTCCGCCAGGCCGGGCTCGATCATCACCCGGGCGTCCAGCACCGAGCTCAGCGGCGCCCCGGCGAACTGCAGCAGCAGGGCGACGGTGGAGGCGAGGTTGGGCCAGCCGGGCTGCACGATCTCCGGCCCGCCGTTCGGCCCCGGCCGCATCACGATCAGCCCCTGGTGTTCCAGGAACCGGAGCGCCTCCCGGTAGGTGCCCCGCCCCACGCCGTGCCGCCGCATCGCCTCGGCCTCCGGCAGGTAGCGGTCGCCCGGGCCCATGCCGCTGTCGCGCATCGTCTCCACGATCTGCCTGGCGACCTCGAGAGACAGCTTCGGGCGGCGCTCACCGGGATCAACTCGCACCCGCAGATTGTACGCAGCACGCACAGGAGGACCCGATGACCGATCTCGGCCTGCTCGGACTGTGCCACGTGGGCATCGCCGTGCCCAGCGTGGCGGAGTTCACCCGCACCTGGGGCACGCTGCTGGGCGTCTCCGACTGGCTGGTCACCGAGATCGACCAGCCGGCCGGCCTCCTCCAGCTGCACGGCGAGCGGCAGGGCCCGTCCCGCTCCAGGATCGCCATGGCCCGCCTGGCGGACACGGCGATCGAGCTGGTCGAGCCGCTGGAGGGCCGCACCCGCACCTCGGCCTGGCTGGAGACCCGCGGCCCCGGCATCCACCACCTGGCCTTCTGGGTACGCGACCTGGACCACGCCGTGGCCGCGCTCGCCGATCACGCCGACGTCACCTACTCCCCCGCCGCCCGCCTCCGGCCCGGGCCCGCCGGGGCGCCGGTGTCCGCGGTGGCCCGCGGCAGCGGCCCGCTTCCCGTCGATCCGGGGTTCTGGCTGTACTCGGAGTCGCGTGACGCCCAGGTGCCCTGGTGCCTGGAACTCCTGGACGCGCGCCGGGCGGACGTGGTGCGCGCCGCCTTCGGCGACCACGTCGTGTACCCCTCTTGATGATCGGCCGCACCAAGGTCTTGCCGGAGGTGTGACGTAGGCGACAATATAAGTCGCTATACGTCTAACGACGCGCCCCTGGCACCAACGGAGGTGGCCTGTGACGATGATCGGCTCGGCAGTACCACGCAAGGAGGACGCCGCGTTGCTCACCGGGCGCGGCACGTTCGTGGACGACATCCATCGTCCCGGGCTGCTCCACATGGTCTACGTGCACAGCACGGAGGCCCACGCGCTCATCACCGGCGTCGACGCCGAGGAGGCCCGCTCGCTGCCCGGCGTGGTCGGCGTCTGGACCGCGCGGGACTTCGCCGGCCTGCCGCCCCGCCCGTCCGTGCCCGGCCTGGAACGCGGCTACCTGGCCGCCGGCAAGGTGCACTACGTCGGCGAGCCGGTGGCCGTCGTCGTCGCCGCCGACCGGTACGCCGCCGCCGACGCGGCGCGCGCCGTGCGCGTGGCGTACGAGCCGCTGCCGGTGATGGCCACGGTGGCCGACGCGCTGGCGCCGGACGCGGTGCCCATCTTCGCGCCGCTGCCCGGCAACCTCGCCCTGGAACAGCAGGTGACGCCGGACGACGTGACGGCCGATCTGGAGGCCGCCCCGCACCGGCTGCGCGCCCGCCTGGTCAACCAGCGCTGCGCCGGAGCGCCGATGGAGCCGTACGGGGTGCTCGCCGACTGGACCGGGGCCGGGCCGACCGTGTGGGCCACGGTGCAGGCGCCGCACCGGGTCCGGGCGGAGATCGCCGAGCGGTTCGGGCTCGCCAGGCACCTGGTCCGGGTGGTCGCGCCCGACGTCGGCGGCGCCTTCGGGGTGAAGTCGTCGTTCATGCCCGAGCTGTTCCTCGCGCCCGAGCTGTCGCGCCGGCTCGGCCGGCCGGTCAAGTACGTCGAGACCCGCGGCGAGCACATGGTGCACACCTACCACGGCCGCGACCAGCTGCAGGACGTCGAGGTGGGCTTCGACGACGAGGGCCGCATCCTCGCCCTGGACGTGACGCTCACGGTCAACATCGGCGGCGTGCCCGACCCGGTGGGCATCGGTCTCGCCACGCTCACCTCGTACATGCTGGGCGGCTGTTACAAGATCCCGAAGATCGCCGCGCGCTACCGGAGCGTCGTTACCAATACCACGCCTACCGCGTCCTACCGGGGGGCGGGACGGCCCGAGGCGAGCTTCCTGATCGAGCGGGTGGTCGACCTGGTCGCCCGCGAGCTCGGCAGGGACCCCGCCGACGTCCGGAAGGCGAACCTGATCCAGCCGGGCGAGATGCCGTACCAGACCCCGTTCGAGGGGATCGTGTACGACGAGGCCGACTACCCGGCCGCGCTGGACCTGCTGCTGGACCGGCTCGGCTACGCCGGGTTGCGCGAGGAGCAGGCGCGGCGGCTCGCCGACCCGCGCGCGCCGCTGCTCGGCGTCGGGCTGTCCACGTTCGTGGAGATGGGCGGGTTCGGGCCCACGCCGCTGTTCGAGCAGTTCGGCTACCTCGGCGGCTGGGAGTCGGCGAACGTCCGGATGCAGCCGGACGGGTCGGTGATCGTCCTGGTCGGCACCGCCCCGCACGGGCAGGGCCACCAGACGGCGCTGGCCCAGATCGCCGCCGACCAGCTGGGCGTGCCCTTCGACGCCATCAGCGTGCTGTACGGGGACACCGCGGTCGTGCAGGAGGGCACCGGCACCATGGGCAGCCGCGGCATGCCGGTCGCGGGCAACGCCGTGCGGATGGCCGCGGTGGAGGTGGCGGACAAGGCCAGGCGCGTCGCGGCCCACATGCTGGAGGCCGACGCGGACGACCTGGTGCGGATCGGCGACGGGTTCCAGGTCAAGGGCGTGCCCGACGCGACGGTGACGCTGGCGGAGGTGGCGGAGCGCGCCTTCAAGCCGCACCTGCTGCCCGAGGGCGCCGCGCTCGGCCTGGAGAACACCTCGTACTTCGAGCCGAAGAACCTCAGCTACCCGAGCGGGGCGCACGGGTGCGTGGTGGAGATCGACCGCGACACCGGGCGGGTGTCGATCCTGCGCTACGTCTGCGTGGACGACTGCGGCACCGTCATCAACCCGATGACGGCCCGCGGGCAGATCCACGGCGGGGTCGCCCAGGGCATCGCGCAGGCGCTGTTCGAGAAGGTCGCCTTCGACGCCGGCGGCCGGCCGCTCACCGCCTCCCTGGAGGACTACATGGTGCCGGGCGCGCTGGACCTGCCCCCGTACGAGACCCACCACATCGAGACGAGGTCCAGCTTCAACCCGCTCGGCGCCAAGGGGCTCGGCGAGGCGGGCGCGACGGCGGCGCCGCAGGCCGTGGTGAACGCCGTGGTGGACGCGCTGGCCCATCTCGGCGTGCGCGACGTGGAGATGCCCTGCACGCCGGAACGAGTCTGGAAGGTCATGCACGATGCGAGTTGAGATCACCGTCAACGGGCAGGCGCACAGCCGGGAGATCGAGCCCCGGCTGCTGCTCGTCCACTTCCTGCGCGACACGCTGTCCCTGACGGGCACGCACGTCGGCTGCGACACCTCCAGCTGCGGCGCCTGCACGGTCCTGCTCGACGGCGAGGCCGTGAAATCCTGCACCGTCCTGGCGGCGCAGGCCGACGGCCTCGCGGTCACCACGGTCGAGGGGCTGGCCGGTGAGGACGGGCTGTCGCCCGTGCAGGAGGGTTTCCGGCAGTGTCACGGGCTGCAGTGCGGGTTCTGCACGCCGGGCATGGTGATGGCGGCCACCGCGCTGCTCGCCGAGAACCCCGACCCGACGGAGCAGGAGATCCGCGGCGGGCTCAAGGGCAACATGTGCCGGTGCACCGGCTACCAGATGATCGTCGAGTCGGTCCAGTGGGCCGCCGCGAACGGAGGCGCGAAGTGATCCCGGCCGGCTTCTCCTACGTGCGCGCCGGCTCCGTCGAGGAGGCGCTCGACGAGCTCTCCCGGCACGGCGACGCCGCCAGGCCGCTGGCGGGCGGTCACTCGCTGCTGCCCGCGATGAAGCTGCGGCGGGCCGAGCCGGGCGTCCTGGTCGACATCGGCCGGCTCCGCGAGCTGTCGTACGTCAGAACGGACGGCGACCGGATCGCGGTCGGCGCGCTCACCAGCCACCGGACCCTGGAGCGCGACCCGGTGGTGGCCGCGCAGGTGCCGCTGCTGGCCGCCGCCGCGCGCCGGATCGGCGACCCGCAGGTGCGCAACCGGGGCACGATCGGCGGCTCGCTGGCCCACGCCGATCCGGCGGCCGACCTGGCCGGCGCCGTGCTCGCGCTGGACGGGGTGCTGGTGGCGCGCGGCCCTGCGGGCGTACGGGAGATCCCGGCGCGGGAGTTCTTCACCGGCCGGCGCCGTAACGCGCTGGCGCCGGGCGAGCTGCTCACCGAGATCCGGCTGCCGGCCGCGCCCGGCCGGTCGTACGCGTTCGAGAAGTTCAGCCGCCGCGCCCTGGACTGGGCCGTGGTCGGGGTCGCGGCCCAGGCCCGGCCCGGCGGGGGCGTGGCGATCGCGCTGATCGGCATGGGGCCGACGCCGGTGCGGGCGACGGCGGTGGAGGAGGCCCTGGCGGCGGGCGAACCGGCCGCCGAGGCTGCCCGGCTGGCCGCGTGGGGCTGCGAGCCGCCGGACGACGCGGTGGCGAGCGCGTCCTACCGCACCCACCTCGCCGAGGTGCTGGTGACCCGCGCCCTGGCCGCGCTGTAGAAGCCCGGGGCCCGGCCGCGACCTCGCGGCCGGGCCCCGCTCGTTCAGGACGTCGGCTTGACCTGCTGGAGGAGCGGGAGCACGCGGTACGGGACGCGACCGCGCAGGGCTACCTCGGTACGGGTCCGGACCACGCCGGGAAGCGCGAGCAGGGCCTGCACGATCTGCTCCAGGTGACCGTTGTCCAGGGCGGCGATCCGGCACAGCAGGTCGCCCTCTCCGGTGGTCGAGTGTGCCTCCAGCACTTCCGGGAGCTGGCCGAGCCGCTCGGTCACGTCGTCCAGCCTGCCCTGCGCGAGGTGCAGGTGCACGAACGCCTGGACCGTGTAGCCGAGGGCGGCCGGCGACACGTGCGCGGCGTAGCCGGTGATCGCCCCGCGCCGCTCCAGCCGCGCGATGCGGGCCTGCACCGTGCCCCTGGCGACGCCGAGCACCCGCGCGTACTCGCGGTAGCCCGCGCGCGGCTCCTCCAGGAGCAGGCGCAGGAGGGCCAGGTCCAGGTCGTCGAGGTCCACGAGACTGTCAGCCCGCCAGCACGGGGGCGATCAGCGCCCGCCAGGGGGCCAGATCGGTGTAGTCGCGGAAGCCGGTGATCAGCTCGCGGGCGGGATCCACCTCCGCGACGCCGTTGCAGGCGACGCTGTACTCCCGGCCGTCGATCCAGAACCGGTCGACCCGTTCGAGCCACGCGCGCTCGTCCGTGTAGCTCGCGGTCACCAGCTCCCACCGCACCCGCTCGGCGCGGCCCAGAATCGGCCGGAGCAACGCCGCGACGGGGGCCCGCCCGGCCACGGGCGCATGCGGGACGTTCGCGTAGGTACCGTCCTCCGCGAAACATCCGGCCGCCGCGTCCGCATCCCTGGCGTGCACCGCCGCCAGAAAACGCTCCGTCACCCGATACCCGGCCGTCACCCGTCCCCACCCACCCTCCCGTGAGCGCCCAACACCCCACAGCCGGTCGTCACCGCACAGACGGACCTCACCGCACAAGCGGACGCCACCGCACAGGCAGATGTCACAGCGCGAGCGGATGTCATCGCCTGGTCAGGCGTCACCGCGCAAGCGGACGCCACCCTCCGGGCGGATGGCACCGCCTGGTCGGATCCCACCCCACAGCCGGTCGTCACCGCACAGACGGATCTCACCGCACAGACGGATCTCACCGCGTAGGCCGATCTCACCGCGTGGGTGGATGTCATCGGAACAGCACTGGATAGGAGGCGAAGTGGTCGCGGGAGGAGTTGGGGTCGCGCCTGGGCGGATGGTGGGGGTCGGGGCGGGCGCCGGCGGTGAGCAGGGCCGACAGCATGAGGGTGACCGTACCGAGAACCTGCTCGGCGTCGTCCGCCGCCGGGACACCGCCGGCGAGTTCGGTGCCGATGCACGCGTGGGTGCCGCCGCCGAAGGCGTGGCCCCAGCGGGGGACGCCGGCCGGGACCTCGCGCAGGGGGTCGAACTCGTCCGGGCGCTCGAACATCCGGGGGTCGCGGTTGGCCGCCGCGATGTCCAGCACGACGAACGCGCCCTCGGGGATCTCGGTGCCGCCGCGCAGCACGGCGGGGGCCAGCGCGCGCCGCTGCGCGACAGGGCTGGCCGGGTGCAGCCGCAGGGTCTCGTGCACACAGCGCTGGAGCAGGGCCGGGTCGTCGAGGGCCTTCTCGGCGGCGGCCGGGTCGCGGCGGACCCAGGCGAAGAACTCGTCGGCCGAGTGCGTGAACGCGTCGGCGGTGCTGTGCGAGCCTGCCTGGAGGTAGAAGGCGCATTCGCGGAGCAGGATCTCCTGGTCGATGCCGAGCTCGTCCCAGTGGCGCAGCAGGCCGGTGAGCACGTCGCGGGGCAGGTCCTGCTCACCCAGCTCGCCGGCCGCGTGCCGGGCCAGCAACGCCCTGCGGCGCTCCAGCGACGGCCGCATGAACGTGGCGTCGAACTCGTCCAGCGCCGCCCGCACCTCGGCCCGGACGACGTCCGGGTCCCGGGTGGTGTGCACCAGGGTGGCGCCTTCGGAGAACTTCTTCGCGTAGCGGTAGAGCGCGTCCGCCTCGGCCGCGGAGCCGGTGGGCCGGTCGATGCCGGCGACCAGCGCGGTCAAGCTCATGATCGTGCGGTAGCCGAGCTCGACCAGGTCCGCGCGGCCGTCGGCGGCGAACGGCGCCAGCGTGTCGCGGACGACGTCGTGCAGGAACTCGCGCTCCCAGTGCCGGAACGTGCCCCGGCGGAACAGCCGGTTCTCCACCCTGCGCCGCACGCGGTGGTCCTCCCCGTGCAGCACCAGCAGGCAGTCGGCCATGACGACCCCGCCCTCGTCGTAGAGCGCCTGCTTGAGGTCGCGCAGCCGGAAGGCCTCGCGTACGTCGGCGTAGCCGTCAAGAGTGATCGTCGTCATCGCCACGCGCTCCCTGATTGACACGGGGTTAGAACACTAACGACGCTACCAGCGGACACCGCCCTGCGGAAGATGTGACCCTGCGTACCGCCCTGTCATTCGTCGTTAGGGTCTTGACGCCGCTCGGTGAGCCACGAGACCCTCAGCAGGGACCGGCAACCCCCCGATCCGGTCGTGCGCAACGGAGGAGCAAGTCCAGATGACAGCCGTCGCCGAAGAGACAACGATCGTCCTCACCACGTTCGCGGACGCCAAGGACGCCTATCGCAGCAAGGACCTGCGCCAGTCGCTCTACGACGAGGGCGAGGTCGTGATGGCGGACGTGCTGGTGAACCTGCACGGCGACGAGCACCGGTCCCGGCGCCGGGTGGAGAACCGGATGTTCCGCCGCGAGGTGTTCGAACGCTACGAACGCGAGCTGTTCCCGCGGGTGATCGAGCAGACCCTGGCCCCGTACCAGGCGGAGGGCCGGGTCGACCTGGTGCACCTGGGGCACGAGCTGATGCTCAACCTCGCCGCCCTGACCGCGGGCGTCGACCGCCCCGCGGGCACCGCCGAGGAGACCGGCCGGCTCTACGCGTACATGATGAGCTTCATCGAGGGCGCCACGCTCGCGCACTCGACGAAGGACAAGGACGAGCAGCGGCGCGTGATCGCGCGGGCCCTCGAAGACTGGGACGCGGAGTTCCTGGCCCCGTCCATCGCCCGCCGCCGCGACCTGCTGGAGCGGGAGGCGGCCGGCGAGGACGTGGACGTGCCCAGCGACGTGCTGACCACGCTGCTGCGCCACACCGGGGAGTTGCGCCTGCCGCACGAGGTGATCCGCAGGGAGGTCGCGTTCTTCCTGCTGGCCGGCGCGCACACCAGCGCCACCGCGTTCGTCCGCTCGGTCGATCACATCCTGGGCTGGATCGAGGCGCACCCCGAGGACGCCGGGCTCGCCGCCGCCGACCCGCTGTTCGTCCAGCGCTCCGTGCACGAGACCGTACGGCTCAACCCGTCCAGCCCGATCGGCCGGAGGCGCGCGCTGGCTCCGGTCTCGCTGCGTTCCGGCATCGAGATCCCCGAGGGCGCGACCGTGGTGATCGACCTGCAGTCGGTCAACCGCGACCCGGAGGTCTTCGGCGCGGACGCCGCCGCGTTCGACCCGCACCGCACGTTCCCCCCGAACGTGGCCCCGTTCGGGCTGAGCTTCGCCGCGGGGATGCACGTGTGCATCGGCCAGGACCTCGCCGCCGGGGTCGTGCAACGGGCCGGCTCGGATCCGGACGACCACCTCTTCGGCCTGGTCACCGGTGTGGTCCAGCGGATGTTCGCGGCGCGGGTGCGGCGCGACCCGGACAACCCGCCGCAGCGTGACGCCAACACTCAGCGGCCCTACTGGGGCTCCTACCCGGTCCTGTTCGGAGGCGGCGAGTGACGTACCGGATCCAGCTCGACCGGGACGTGTGCATCAGCTCCGGCAGGTGCGTCGCGGAGGCGCCGGAGTCGTTCCGCTTCGACGACGACGAGATCGTCGCGCTGGTCCCTGGCGGGCCGCGGCTGACGGACGAGCACATCTTCGACCTCGCCCGCGACTGTCCCTCCGGCGCCATCCGCGTCTTCGACGGGGACGAGGAGATCGATGTCTACTGAGGGCGCCTTCGCGTCACGACTGATCCCGTTCGTGAACACCTCGGGCGGGCTGCTCGGGCGGTCCGCCGCGCGGCGCGAGCCGTAGTCGTGGACCTGGGAATCCGGGGCCGGCGTGCGGCCGTGGCGGCGGCGAGCGCGGGGCTCGGTCACGCGAGCGCGGCCGCGCTGGTCGCGGAGGGGGCGCGGGTCACGATCTGCGGCTCCGACGAGGAGCGGGCGCGCGCCGCGGCGGAGCGCCTGGGGCCCGGCGTGCGGTGGCTGCGCGCCGACGTCTCAGGACCGGACGGTGCCGCGGCGTTCGTGGAGGAGGCCGCGGCGCTGATGGGCGGGCTCGACATCCTGGTGGTGAACGGGCCGGGCCCGCCGCCCGGCACGATCGCGCAGACCCCGCTGGACGCCTATCGACCGGCGCTGGAACGCAGCCTGCTCGCCGTCGTGCGGATGTCGCTGGCCGCGCTGCCGTTCATGCGGGAGGGTGGCTGGGGCCGGATCGTCGCGATCACCTCGCTCGGCGTGCGCCAGCCGTACCCGAACCTCGCGCTGTCCAACACCGCACGCGCGGGCGCCACGGGTTTCCTGCGCACGCTGGCCCGCGAGGTGGCCGCGGACGGGATCACGGTGAACTCCGTGCAGCCCGGCCTGCACCGTACGGAACGGGTCACGCAGGTGTACGGCGACAGCCCGCCGG
Organism: Nonomuraea sp. NPDC050478; assembly: GCF_044458265.1. Lineage (NCBI taxonomy): Bacteria > Bacillati > Actinomycetota > Actinomycetes > Streptosporangiales > Streptosporangiaceae > Nonomuraea > Nonomuraea sp. NPDC050478. Next base: position 126,219 of record NZ_JBITHT010000009.1, read on the forward strand.
TCGGCGACGTGCCGGCGGGACGGCTGGGCGAGCCGGCCGACCTCGGCGCGGTCGTCGCGTTCCTGTGCTCGGCGCAGGCCGGTTACCTCACCGGCGCGGCGGTGCCCGTGGACGGAGGGGCCTACCAGGCGCTGCTGTGACCCGTCGAACGTTGTGAACAAGGCACGCCGCCGCGTCCACTAGCGTAGTTAACCTTATGACGACGCTTAGGACAGGCCGACAAGGGGAGAGAACAGCATGACGAAATGGGCCGTGGTCACCGGGGCGGCGCACGGCATCGGAGCCGTCATCGCCGAGTACGCGGTGAAAGAGGGCTACCGGGTCGCCGCATGGGACGTCGACGGCCCGGCCGTCGAGCAGACGGCCCGCGACATCGGCGACGCGTGCGCGGGCACGGCCGTCGACGTCGCCGACGAGGAGTCGGTGCGCGCCGCGGCGGCGCTGCTGCCGGAGCCGCCGCAGCTGGTGGTGAACAACGCCGGCATCGTCCGGTTCGGGCCGCTGCTCGACCTCCCGGTGGCCGAGTGGGAGGCCGCGCTGCGGGTCAACCTGACGGGCACCTTCATCGTCGCCAGGACGCTCGCCAGGGCGATGGCCGACGCCGGCGGAGGCGCGATCGTCAACCTGGCCTCGATCAACGGCATCGCGGCCGCCCCGAACGCGGGCGCCTACTCGGCCAGCAAGGCCGGCGTCGTCCGGCTGACCGAGCACATGGCGATGGAGTGGGCCAGGCACGGCATCCGGGTCAACTGCGTGGCTCCCGGGCTCATCCACGCGGGCATGTCCGACGCCATCTACGCCGACCCCGAGGTCCGGCGCGTCCGCGAGGGCGCGGTGCCCCTGGCCCGGCTCGGCTCGGCCGAGGACATCGCCGCCGCCGTCCTCTTCCTCGGCTCCGAGAAGTCCGCCTACGTCAGCGGCCAGACCCTCGCCGTCGACGGCGGCCTCATCAAGAGCACCCTCGCCTCCCTCCCGCGCCCGGCATCAGTGGACTCCGTCGGCTTCGCCGAGGCCTGACGACTGGGGGCGCGTCACGTCGTACGTGACGCGCCCCCGCCGTCGTGTGCACGGGCTGCTCGCGCACCTGCGGGGCCGTCTCGCGTATGTGGGGCCGTCTCGCACACCGCGTGCCGGGGGCGATGGAGGGCTGTCTCGCACATGCGGGGCTCTCCATACATGTGGGGCCCTCGCGAGTACGGAGCCCTCGCGTATGTGGGGCCGTCTCGCGAACGCGGACTGTTTTCGCGCACGCGGTACCACCGTCTCGCCTGTACGACCCAACTCGCGCGTACAAGGCCATTTCCCCGACTCGTGGACCCCATTCGCGCGTATGCGGGGCCGTCTCGCGAACTCCCGCCTGTTCAGGCGCACGCGGTACCACGGTTCTCTCCTGTAAGAGCGACTCCCTCGTACGAGGCCGTTCACGGGCTCGTGGGCCTGTCCGGCGCGTACCCGCCAACTCCCGTATCCGCCGCTCCGCATGTACGAGCCGACTCGCAAGCACGTAGGGCTCGCGGCACGGGGACTCTGGGGTGTCTGCGGTTGGCTGCGCGTGGGACTCACGGGTGCCTGCGGACTGACAGATACGGCGGTGCCACAGGCATGGACCGTCTCGCGTGTGCGTGGCGTCTCACGTGTGGCGGGTCGTCTCGCGGTGGCGGCCGTTTCATGGCGCTGGTCGGTAGGGGGGTGCGGGTTGTCTTCACATGTGCGGGTGTTTCGCGTGCGGGTGCGGTTTGGGGTGTGTGGGTCAGCCGTGGGTGGTCCAGTGGATGGCGCGGCGGAGGATTTCCCGGTGTTCGGGGACCTCGTACGACGGCGGGTGGTGGCCGAGGGCGTCGTAGACGATGCGGCCGCCGGCGTGTTCGCGGGCCCACAGCAGGGGGTGACGGCTGTGGGTGTCCGGGCCGGTGGGCTGGGCGGCGGTCAGGAGCGGGACGGTCCCGGGCGTCCGTTCCAGGTCCCCGTAGACCTCGTCGACGACCGTGAACGGGTCAAGGCCGTCGACCAGTTCGTGCCCGTACTCCGGCCGCACCTCGACCGCGGGGCCGATGGGCGGGTGGTGCGAGCGGCCCCACACCCAGGCGGCGCCGAGCGCCCGCCCCCACTCCGGCCAGTCGTCGAAGCAGATGCTCGCCGTGTGCATGCCGAGCACGCCGCCGCCCGCTTCTAGATGGGCCGCCAGCCTGGCCCTGGCGCTCTGGGACGGGCTCACGCCCTCCGTTCCGGCCAGTTCCCGATAGCGGTCGGGGGTGCCTGGCCCGGTCATCGTCCAGCGCAGCGCGTTCACCACCAGCAGCCCTGCACCGGGCAGGGCCCGCAGGGCGGCGTCGACGTCGGTATGGACCTCCGCCCGGATCCCTTGCCCCGACAGGAGCTCCACCAGGCAGGCGGTGGTGGCGGGGAAGTCGTGAGTGAGCCCTCCGGACAGCACAACGGCACGCATGGGGTGTCCCCTTCGCAGTTAGGTGTCAGATCAGCCTGGGTGCCCTATCGACAGCCACCGGGGCAGGCTGGGTATCCGCACGAAGCCTCCGTCTCCGCACGGAAGCTCTGTCTCCGCACGAGAGCTCTGTCTCCGCACAAAAGCTCTGTCTCCGTACGGAAGCTCCGTCGCCGTACGTTCCGTCTCCATAGGAAAGCTTCGTCTCCGTACGGAAGCTCCGTCGCCGTACGAAACGCTGCACGAAGAGGCTGTGGAGGGCATGGGGTCGTCAGGTGGCTGTCCAGGCGCCGTCGACCGGGATCACCGCGCCCGTGAGGTACGACGCTCCGCCGGAGAGCAGGAACGCCACGGTCGCCGCGACCTCTTCCGGCTCGCCCACGCGCGCCATCGGGACGCGGTTCATCAGCCACGCCGCCTGCTCGGGTGCGCCGAGCCGGTCCGCTGTCATGGGGGTACGGATGACGCCGGGCGCGATGGCGTTGACCCGGATCCTGGCGGGGGCCAGCTCGGCCGCCGCCGCGCGGACCAGCCCGGCGACCCCGGCCTTGGCGGCCACGTAGTGCGGCTGTCCGGCGACGGCGTGGGTGCCGGTCACCGAGCTGATGGTGACGACGGCGCCGCCGACGCCGGCCGCCAGCCAGCGCCGGGCGCAGCCCTGGATGCCCAGGAATGTCCCGGTGACGTGCACGGAGAGCATGCGTTCGAACTCGGCGACGTCGAGCTCGGTGATCGCGCCGCGGCTGCGGTGGCCGGCGCAGTTCACCAGGGCGTCGAGCGGCCAGGCCGCGTCGAGCACGCGCTCCCAGGACTCCCGGTCGGCCACGTCGAGCTCGTGCCGCCCCTGCCCGGGGCGCAGGTCGGCGACCTCGACCTCCCAGCCCTGGGCGGCGAGGAGCTGCGCGCACGCGAGGCCGATGCCGGAGGCGCCACCGGTGACGAGGACGCGGCAGGATGCGCTGGCCGAATCTCCCACTTGGCCGAGGGTCCTCGATGGACTTCCCACGTGGCCAGGCGCCGTCATCGGACCTCCAGCAGACTTCCCTCGCGGCCGGGCGCCGTTAGCGGACTTCCCTCGCGGCCGAACGCCATCAACGGACCTCCCACACGGCCGAACGCCGTCATCGGACCTCCAGCAGGTCAGGGCGGCGCAGGAGTCTGGCGGCGTTGGCGGCCAGGACCGCGGGGTCGAGCCCCGGCCCCTCGTGGGCGCCGGAGTCCCAGCCTGCGAAGTTGGTGCCGAACACCAGCCGCTCGGTCCCCGCGTGCTCGGCGAGCAGGTGAAGCGACAGGTCGTCGTGCACGTGGGTGTCGAACCACAGACGGCGGTAGTAGTGCTCGAACCCGTTCTCCCGCAGCTTCGCGCCGGCCCACGGGCGCTTCTCCACGGCGCGGGCGAACCGACCGGCGACGAACGCCGCGGCGCCGCCGCCGTGCGAGACGCACACGTCCAGGCCGGGGTGCCGGTCGAGCACGCCGCCGAAGACCAGCGCGGCCACGGCCAGCGTCTCGTCGCGGGCGAACCCGAAGAGCAGGTCGAGGTCGAAGCGGCGCAGCCGGGGGTCCTGCGGCGGCCCGTCCGGGCCGAGCGGCGACGGGTGCACGAACAGCGGCACGTCCAGGTCGGCGAGCGCCTCGTAGAGCGGGTCGAGTCCGGGGTCGTCGAGGGTGCGCCCGGCGGGGTCGGTGCCGATGTACACGGCCGCCATCCCCAGCTCGCGCACGGCGCGCCGGGCCTCGGCGATCGACGCGGGGACGTCCTGCACCGGCAGCTGGGCGGCGCCGAGCAGGCGCGCCGGGTGCTTGCCCACCGTCTCGGCCAGCGCGTCGTTGTGGGTGCGCGCGTAGGCCACCGCCGCGCCGGGGTCCAGCCGGTCGAAGTAGGTCAGCGGGTTGGGCGACAGCAGCTGCACGTCGACGCCGGCCTCGTCCATGGCGGCGATGCGGACGTCCACGTCCATGAAGGGGCTTCCGGCGTAGCGCACGCCGTTCAGCACGTACCCGCCGACGCGGTAGAAGGGCGTGCCGTCGGGCGAGACGCCCAGCTCGGGCCCCGCCGCGCCGGCCGCCCCGAGGCTGACCTCCAGTACGGCGTGCGCGTGCACGTCGATCACCGGGGAACGCCGGGAAGGAAGCTCGGGGTGGTCAGACACGGGCCAGCTTCTCCAGTTGATCCTCGGTCAGGGCCAGCCCGCGGGTGAGGGGGCAGGAGGCGAGGAACCTCACCTGGTCGGTGGAGCGCATGCGGCGCTCGGGGATCGGGGTGGTGAGGTCGATCCGGCGCCCGCCCTTGATCACCTCGGCGATCCGGGTGCGGTCCTGGAGGATCGTGACGTCCTTCAGCGGGTCGCCGTCGACGATGAGGACGTCGGCGAGCCGGCCGGTCTCCAGGGTGCCGACCTCGCCTTCCATGCGCAGCGCGAAGGCGCCGTTGCGGGTGGCGGCGACGATCGCCTCCATCGGCGTCATGCCCATGTACTGGACGAACATCTCCAGCTCGCGGGCGTGCCACTCGCCGACGGGGGTGACGGCGAAGCCGGTCTCCGAGCCGGTGAGGAACGGCACGCCGGCGGCGTGCGCCTTGGCCATCTGCGCGGCGGTGACCTCGATCTCGGCGCGGAACACGTCGAGCAGCTCGGGCGCGCTGCCGATCTTCTGGCCGTAGTCGGCGAGGTTGCCGAGGAGCGTGAACGTCGGGCACAGCGCGCTGCCGGACTCGACGACGGCTTCGAGCGCCTCGTCGTCCATGTAGGAGGCGTGGTAGATCAGGTCGACGCCCGCCCTCGCGGCGTCGCGGGTGCTCTCGGAGTTGCGGCAGTGGGCGACGACCTTGGTGTTGAGCTCGTGCGCGGCGTCGCAGACGGTACGGAGCTCGTCGAAGCTCCAGACCTTGACCTCGGGGCCCTTCATGGACGGGATCAGGCCGGTGACCATGATCTTGATCCAGTCGACCCCGTACTTGATCTGGCGTCGTACCTCTTTGACCATCATGTCGCGGTTGTGGACGACGGTCGCGTAGCCGGTGGTGCCCTCGTCGCGGATCATCCGGCCGGCGGTGCCGCCGAGCATGGTCATCAGGGCCTGTCCCCCGGCGCGCATGCGGGGACCTTCCACGATGCCGGTGTCGATGGCGTCCCGCAGCTCGACGCCGATGGACCACAGGCAGTCGGCGTCGAGCACGCCGGTCACCCCGGCGCGGAGCACCTTGCGGGCGTGGTAGGCCGACAGCATCGAGCTGTAGCCCTGCGTGCGGTGGTTGAGCAGCTCGTCGTTGCCGGTCGGTTCGCCGAAGCTGAGGTGGGTGTGGGCGTCGATCAGGCCGGGCATGACCGTGCGCCCGCTCGCGTCGATCCGCTCGTCCACGCCGCCCGACTCGGCCTGGGCCAGCGCCTCGGCGCCCAGGGCGGCGATCCGGTCGCCGCGCACCAGCACCGCCTCGTCGGCTCGCGGCGCGGCGCCGGTGCCGTCGATGACGGCGCCTCCGGTGATCAAGATGCTGTCGGCCATCGGCTCTCCTCGGACCTCGTTATGCGTCAGAAGGTTAACTACTATGAAGCGTCCTGGCTAGACTGGCCTGGCGGTGATCGGAATTCGTCCCGGAGCCCGAGGTGATGCGACGATGGCAACGTGTCTCAGCAGAGAGTGATCGAAGAGCTCCAGCGCCTCGGCATGTCCGGTTACGAGGCCAAGGCCTACGTCGCGCTCGTGGCGGCCGGCGCCCCGCTCAACGGCTACGAGGTGGCCAAACGATCGGGAGTGCCGCGCAGCACGGTCTACGAGACGCTGGGCAAGCTCGTGGGCCGGGGAGCCGCCTACGAGGTGCGGCTCGGCGACGCGGGCGTGGGCTACATCTCGCTGCCCCCGATGTCGCTGCTCGACCGGATGCGGCGCGAGTTCGACCAGTCGATCAGCACGCTGCGCGAGTCGCTGCCCGAGGTGGCCTCGCCCACCCAGGTCCGGCTGATCCACAACCTGACCGACCGGTCGTCGCTGATCACCCGGGCCGAGGACGTGGTCTCGGCGGCGCGCAGAGACCTGTTCCTGTCCGGCTGGCCGGCGGAGCTGGAGCCGCTCAAGCCGCTGGCCCGCAGGGCCGAGTCCGACGGCGTCGACGTCTCCACGGTCGTCTTCGGCGACGACCCCGACCCGGTGGGCCACACCACCCAGCACCGCTTCTCCAGCCCCAAGGTGGCGCTTGAGAACCTGGGCTGCCGGCTGCTGGTCGTGGTGGCCGACCGCGAGCAGGCGGTCATCGGCGGCGTGATCAACGACGACGCCTGGGGCGTCTACACCGACGACCCGGCGGTGGTCCTGGTCGCGGTCGAGTACGTGCGCCACGACATCGCCATGCACCTCATCGTGGAGAAGTTCGCAGCCGAGGACTTCGAGACCTTCTGGAAGTCCGATCCGGCGCTGCTGCGGCTGCGCGCCGACCACGGCGCCCCCGCCACGCTGCTCAGAAGGGGCGCCGGCGCGCCCCCGCCCGCCCCCGGCCGCCGGCGCGGGAACGACACGTCCCGCTGATCCGCTGACGCGGGGGCGTCCGGCGGACGGACCCCCGGACCCGCCGGACGGCCCCGCCCGCCGATCCGGCCGCATCAGGATCGCGACGGCGTCCATCTGACGATGGGCGCCGTTTCCGCGTGCCCGCAGGCCGGGCCGCCTGATCGCGCTCCGGTCGCTCCGGTCTCGCCGCGTCGTTGCCAAATCGGGACTGTCGCGTCTTCCCATTGGACGTTAGCATCCTGACGACTAGCGGCTGGAGGCGTAACCGTGTGGCAACAGATCATCAGCGGCTTGCAGGCGGGGAGCTGGTACTCCCTCATGGCACTGGCCATCGTCCTCGTGCTGAAGGCGACCGACGTACCCAACTTCGCCATGGCTGAGCTGGGATTGTTTCCGGCTTTCTGCACCTGGGCGCTCATCGACGGCGCGCACCTGTCATGGTGGCTCGCGGTACCGATCGGGTTGCTCATCGGCGTCGCGCTGTCCGTAGTGGTGGAACGAACGGCTATCCGTCCGATCCTGGCGGAGAACCACTTCGCCACGGTCCTGATGACGATCGCGGTCTTCGTCGTGATCAACGCGGTCGTCCAGCTCGTGTGGGGATCCGAGCCCCGCAAGATCGACTCCCCGTTCGCGGGCTCGTTCACCGTGGCCGGGCAGGTCGTGGCGTACGAGCAGCTGCTCAGCATCGCGGCCGGGCTGGCGGTGATGGCCGGGCTCATCCTCTTCTTCCGCACGCCGCTCGGCGTGCGGATGCAGGCGATCGCGGAGGACCGCGTGACGCCGAGGCTGCTCGGCGTCTCGGTCACGACGGTGTTCCGCACCTCGTGGGCCCTGGCGGGGGCGATCGCCACGATCGCGCTGCTGCTGCAGGGGCAGGCTTCGCTGCTCACCGACCAGAATGGCTCCGGGCTGCTCATCAAGGGCTTCGTCGCGGCGACGCTCGGCGGGTTCTCCAGCATCACCGGGGCGTTCGTCGGCGGGCTCGCGCTCGGCGTCGCGGAGAACCTGGCGGGCGCGTACATCTCGACGTCGAGCAAGACCGCGATCGCGCTGCTGGCCATCGTCGTGGTGCTGTCGATCAAGCCGCAGGGGCTGTTCGGCCGCCACCAGGTCCGGGAGGTCTGATGACACCGCTCGCGCTGCTCTCCGGCTCGCCCCGGCGGGTCGCCGGCGTGGCCGGCGCCGTGGCGGCGGCGCTCGTCCTGCTCGCGCTGCCCGGCCTGGTCAACCCGTACCTGCTGTTCCAGGCGTGCCTGGTCATGGTGACGGCGACGGCCGGGCTGGGGCTGGTCCTGATCATGGGATGGTCGGGGCAGATCGCGCTGTCCCAGGCCGGTTTCCTCGGCGTCGGGGCGTACGCGACCACGTACCTGGTCGCGCAGGGCTGGGCCTGGCCGCTCGCGGCGGTCACCGCGGGCCTGGTCGCCGCGCTGTTCGGGGTGCTGATCGGGCTGCCGGCCACCCGGCTGCGCGGCTTCTACCTGGCGATCGCCACGCTCGCGTTCGCCGAGCTGATGATCCGCGTGTTCGTGGAGGCCACGCCGGTCACCGGCGGCATCGCCGGCACCGCCGTGCAGGCCGTGGTGCTGCCCGGGATCGACGTCGACGGCAGCCGCTGGTACCTGTGCCTCGCCGTGGCGGCCGTCACCACCGCCGTCGTCATGCGCATCGGCCGTGTCGGGCTCGGCAGGCGCCTGCGGGTCGTGCGGGACGCGGAGATCGCCGCGCCGTCGCTGGGGGTGAGCCCGATGCGGACGAAGCTGCTGGCCTTCGCGCTGTCGGCGTTCATCGGGGGCGTCGCCGGGGCGCTGTACGCGCAGTGCCTGTCGTACCTGACGCCGGAGATCTTCGACATGGGGCTGCTCATCGAGTTCCTGGTCGTCGCGTTCCTCGGCGGCGTGGGTTACGTCGCCGGGCCGTTCCTCGGCGCGGTCGTCGTGGTGGTGCTGCGTGACCTGCTGCAGGACCTGGGGAGCTGGCAGCGACTGGTGTACGGGCTGATCCTCGCGCTGGCGATCGCGTTCCTGCCGCGCGGGCTGGCCTCGCTGCCCGCCCGACTGCGGGCCAGGCGCCCGGCCCCGCCTGCGCCCGAACCGCCGCCCGTGTCCGGGCAGGCCGACCTGACGGGAGCCGCCCGATGAACGCGCTCGAACTGTCCGGGATCGCCGTGCGCTTCGGCGGCAACGAGGTGCTGAAGGGCGTCGACCTCGCCGTCGGCCCGGGGTTCACCGGGCTGATCGGCCCGAACGGCGCGGGCAAGACGACGGTGTTCAACGTGGTGACCGGCTATGTGCGGCCGGTCGCGGGGTCGGTCCGGATCGCGGGCGAGCCCGTACGCGCCGGCCGCCCGGCCGTCGTGGCCCGCAGGGGCGTGCGCCGGACGTTCCAGACTCCCCGGCTGGTGGCCGAGCTGTCGGTCGAGGCGAACGTGCTGGCCGGGCTGGACGCCGGGCTGCCCCCGGGCGGCGGGCTGGCCGACTTCCTCGGGGTCTCGCGCGGGGCCCGCGCCGCCAGGGAGCGGGCGCGCGAACTGCTCGACGCCTTCGGGCTGGCCGCACGCGCCGCCGAGCCCGCCGGCAACCTGCCGCTGGGCAGCCAGAAGATCGTCGAGGTCGTCCGCGCGCTGGCTCCGCGGCCGCGCATCGTGCTGCTGGACGAGCCCGCCGCCGGACTGTCGGCGGCCGACGTCGACCGGATGGTGGCGCCGCTGGCCGAGATCGGCGAGCGGGACGAGCTGTCGATCCTGATCATCGAGCACGACCTGGAGCTCGTCTCGCGGCTGTGCCCGCGGGTCGCGGCGCTGCACTTCGGGCGCATCCTGGCGGACGGCACTCCGGCCGAGGTCGTCGCCCATCCCGATGTCGTCAAGGCCTACCTGGGAGCCGGCGTTGCTACTGTCGATTCGTGAGCTGACCTCCGGCTACGGCCGGGTCCCGGTGCTGCGCGGGGTCGACCTCGACGTGGCGGAGGGCGAGATCGTCGCGCTGCTCGGGGTCAACGGCGCGGGCAAGACCACGACGCTGCGCGCCGTCTCCGGCGTGCTGCCCACCTGGTCGGGCTCGGTGAGCTTCGACGGCGCCACGCTCGGCGGGCGGCCGCCGGAGGCCAGGGCCAGGCTCGGCCTCGGCCACGTCCCCGAGGGCCGCGGCATCCTCTCGTCCCTCACCGTGCGGCAGAACCTGCGCCTGGGCGCCACCGCCCGCGGGCGCGGCGCCCGGGACGTCGCCCAGGACGAGGAGCGGCTGCTGGAGGTGTTCGACGCGCTCCGCGACAAGCTGGCCGCGCCCGCCGGTTCGCTGTCCGGCGGCCAGCAGCAGATGCTGGCCGTCGCCAGGGCACTGCTCGGCCGGCCGCGCCTGGTGATGGTGGACGAGATGTCCTTCGGCCTCGCGCCGATCCTGGTCACCCAGCTGCTCGGGCTGGTCGCCCGGTTGCGGGCGGAGTCGGGCACCGCGTTCCTGCTCGTCGAGCAGAACTCGGCCGTGCTCGACATCGCGGACCGCGCGTACGTGCTCGCCGGCGGAGCCGTGCACACCTCGGGCCCCGCCCACGAGCTCGCGGACTCGGAGAACCTCGTCCGCGCCTACCTCGGCTGAACCACTAGCACCATTCTGACTGGAGGGTCCCATGAGGCCACGACGGTTCCCGCTCACCGCCCTGCCCGTCCTGCTGACCGCACTCGCCGTCGCGGGCTGCTCGTCCCAGGCGGCCGCGCCGTCGGACGCGGGCGGGACGGTGCAGGGTGTCACGGACGACACCATCACCATCGGCACCACCCTGCCGCTCTCCGGCGGCGCCGCCACCTCGGGGAAGGGCTTCGAAGCCGGGCTGAACGCGGCGGTCAAGGAGATCAACGACAAGGGCGGCGTCCTGGGGCGTCAGGTGAAGCTCGTCGTGCTCGACGACGGGTTCGAGGCGGCGCGCAGCGTCGCCAACATCCGCCGCCTGGGCGACCAGGAGAAGGTGTACGCGGTCGTCTCCCCCGCCGGGTCGGCCAACATCCCGGGCAGCTACCCCTACCTGGCGCAGAAGGGGATGCCGCTGTTCGCGCCGGTGCTGCCGCCCGACCCGGAGCAGGACTCGGTGTTCCTGCTCGGCACCAGCCAGCGTGACCAGGCCAGGGTGATCGTGGACTTCCTGGCGGGCAAGGACGTCAAGAAGGTCGCCGTCATCGGGCAGGACAACGAGCTCGGACACGCGATCCGGGACGGGGTCAAGGAGGAGGCCGCGGCCATGGGGGTCGAGGTCGTCGCGAACGAGACGACCGAGCCCAACTCGACCGAGGTGAGCTCCGCCGTACTGAAGGTGCGGGAGGCGAAGCCGGACGCCATCGTGCTCGGGACGGACAACACGCAGTCGGCGCTGATCATGAAGGCGGTCGGCGAGCTGGGCTGGAAGCCCACGATCATGGGCACCTCCTCGACCGTGACCACGGGCAGCGCGGGCACGGTGGGACCGGCGGGGCCCGCGGCGAAGGGCATCTACGGCACGTTCATCTCCGAGCTGCCGACGTCGGACGCCCCGGAGGCCGCGGCGTGGCGGACCGCCCAGCAGGCCGTCGCCCCGGACCAGGCCGGCAGCGCCTACGCCCTGCAGGCGTACGCCAACACGAAGATCTTCTTCGAGATCGTGAACCGGATGGGCGACGACCTGAGCTGGGCGAGCTTCCAGAAGACCGCCGAGTCGCTCAAGGAGCACGCGTCCGGCATCTACCCGCCGATCACCTTCGGCCCGGCCGCCGGCGGCGGGCACGTCGGGACGACCGGCGCGAAGGTCGCGGAGTGGGACGGCTCCGCGTGGAAGCTCGTCAGCGAGGACTGGCTGGAGCCCGGCAAGTCCGCGTCCTGACACGACCCGAAGGGCGCGTGGTGTCCCACCACGCGCCCTTCGCCGGTAAAGGCCAGGACCGCGCCGCGCACAGGCCCGTCCGTGTCGTCAGGCGTTGGTGACGCCGAGGCCGAGGCCGCCGTCGATGGTGAGCACGCCGCCGGTCGCCCACTCGGCCGTGATCAGGTACTCGACGGCCTCGGCGACCTCGGCCGCGGTGCCCGCCCGGCCGAGCGCGTGGGCGGGGCCGAGCGAGCGCATGCGCTCGGCGGCGGTGGCGTCGTCCATGAGCCCGGCCCGCTGGTTGATCTCGGTCAGCACGCCGCCGGGCCGCACGCAGCCGACCCGCACGCCCTGAGGTCCCAGCTCCGCGGCCAGCACCCCGGTCAGCGTCTCCAGCGCGCCCTTCGTGGCGGCGTACGGGGACGCGCCGGGAAAGGCGCGCTGGGTGTGCACGGAACCGAAGAAGACCACGGCGCCGGAGCGCTCCCGCAGGTGCGGCAGGGCGAGCGCGGTCAGCATCATCGGGCCGATCGTGTTGGAGGCGAACACGTCGTGCAACGCCTGCTCGTCGAGGTCTTCGAGCGCGCCTCGGTACATGTTGCCCGCGGCGTGCACCACGGCTTCCAGCCCGCCGCCGTGCTCGACCGCCCGCGCGACCATGCGCTCGCGGTCGGCGGCCACGGTGACGTCGGCGACGACGCCGCACGCGCCGGAGCCCGCCTGCCTGGCGACCGCCTCGACCCTGTCCGCGCGCCGGCCCGCGAGTGTCACCTTGGCACCGGCCTTGACCAGGCGGTGGACCACCGCCTCACCGATCCCAGAACCGCCCCCGGTGACGAGCACCGGCATCCCTTCGAGCGAACGCCCCACGGAAGCCTCCCGACCTCACTGTCTTTGGACGGGATGCTAACGACGACTACACCGCTCCAGGAAGCCGTATCCGCTGACTTTTTAGCCGTTAATGGGTTAGCGACTAGCCAAGTGTCCAGTGGGCCCGCCAGCCGACCGGCCTCTTCTGTGCCAGTGGCCCAGACCCTCTTGAGCCCGCCGCGCCCGCCTGGCTGAATCTCGCCCAGCCACCCATGGAAGGGGGACGGACCGGATGCGGCTGGAAGATCGCTACGAGGCGACCACTGGACGGGTCCAGCTGACCGGCGTGCAGGCGCTGGCCCGGCTGCCCATCGACCAGCACCGCCGGGACCTGGCTCGCGGCCGCCGGGTCGCCACCTTCGTCTCCGGCTACGAGGGCTCGCCGCTCGGCGGCTACGACCTGGAGCTGCACCGCCAGCGCCGCCTCCTCGACGCCAACGACGTCGTCTTCCGGCCAGGGTTGAACGAGGAGAGCGCGGCGACCGCGGTGCAGGGCAGCCAGCTGGCCAACACCCTCGACGGCGCCCGTTACGACGGCGTGCTCGGCATCTGGTACGGCAAGGCCCCCGGGCTGGACCGGGCCACGGACGCCCTGCGGCACGGGAACCTGATGGGCGCCCACCCGGACGGCGGCGCGATCGTGCTGGTGGGCGACGACCCGGCCGCCAAGTCCTCCAGCGTCCCCTGCTCGTCGGAAGCGGCGCTGGCCGATCTGGCCATGCCGTTCCTGTATCCGGCCGACTCCCAGGACGTGCTGGACCTGGGAGCGCACGCCGTGGAGCTGTCCCGGGCCACCGGGCTGTGGGTGGGACTGAAGATCGTCACCGCCGTGGCCGACGGCTCCTCGACGGTCTTCCTCGACGACGAGCGGCCCGAGCCGGTGCTCCCGCCGGGCGCCGGGCGCCACCGGCCCACCGCGCGGCTGTTGCAGCCCACGCTGGGGCCGCTCGAACGCGACCTGGTGACCAACCGGCTGCGGCTGGCCGTCGAGTACTCCCGGCTCAACCGCCTGAACCGCGTCGTGGGGGCGGCGCCGGGCGACCGGGTCGGCGTGATCGCCGCGGGCCGCACCTTCCTGGACGTGGTCGAGTCGCTGCGCCGGCTCGGCGTCGACGAGCCGGGCCTGCGCGCGAGCGGGCTCCGGCTGCTCCGGGTGGGCATGCCGTTCCCGCTGGAGCCGGAGACCGTCAGGGAGTTCGCGGACGGGCTGGCCGAGATCGTGGTCGTCGAGGAGAAGCGGTCCTTCCTGGAGACGGCCGTCCGCGACATCCTCTACGGCGGCCCGGCCGTCCCGCTGGTCACCGGGAAGCGTGATCAGGACGGCGACGAGCTGGTTCCCGCGTACGGGGAGCTGGACGTGGACGCGATCGTCCCCCGGCTGCGCCGGCGGCTGCTCGCCAACGGCATCCCGGTGACGCCGGGACCGCGCCCCGACCCCCGCCGTCCGCTGCCGCTCCTGCGGCGGGCGCCGTACTTCTGCTCGGGCTGCCCGCACAACACCTCCACCAAGACGCTCGAAGGCAGCCTGGTCGGCGGCGGCATCGGCTGCCACGCCATGGTGGTGCTCATGGACGAGGCCCAGGTCGGCTCCGTCACCGGGCTCTCCCAGATGGGCGGGGAGGGCCTGCAATGGGTGGGGATGGCGCCCTTCGTCGAGCGTGACCACTACGTACAGAACCTGGGGGACGGCACCTTCGACCACTCCGGCTCCCTGGCGATCCGGGCGGCGGTGGCGGCGGGCGTCGACATCACGTACAAGCTGCTCTACAACTCCGCCGTGGCCATGACCGGGGGGCAGCGGACGGTCGGCGGGATGGACGCGGCGCGGATCGTCGGCGTGCTGCTGGCCGAGGGCGTCTCGAAGATCATCGTCACCACCGAGGACCGCCGCAGGTACCGCCGGATCCGGCTGCCGCGCGGCGTCGAGGTCTGGGACCGGTCGCGCGTCGAGGAGGCGCAGCGGGTCCTGGCCGGCACCCCGGGCGTCACCGTGCTCCTGCACGACCAGGAGTGCGCGACCGAGACCCGCCGCAAGCGCAAGCGGGGCCTGCTCCCGCGACCGGCGACGCGGGTCTTCATCAACGAGCGGGTCTGCGAGGGCTGCGGCGACTGCGGCCGCAAGTCCAACTGCCTGTCGGTGCAGCCGGTCCCGACGGAGTACGGCCGCAAGACGCGCATCCACCAGGCATCGTGCAATCTCGACACCCGTTGCCTGGACGGCGACTGCCCCGCCTTCATGACGGTCTCCGCCGCCCCGGTGACCCGCGAGGGCGGTGCGATCGAGGCGGACCTGCCGGAGCCGGAGTCCGTGGTGGGCGGTGACGCCTTCGGCGTCCGGGTGCTCGGCATCGGCGGGACCGGCGTCGTCACCGTCTCCCAGATCCTCGCCACCGCCGGGCTGATCGCCGGATGGAACGCGCGGTCGCTCGACCAGACGGGGCTCGCGCAGAAGGGCGGGGCGGTGGTGTCGGACGTGAAGTTCTCCCGCGACCGCAGGCTGACCTCCAACCGGCTCGCCGGGGGCGAGTGCGATCTCTACCTCGGTTGCGACCTCCTGGTCGCCGCCGACCCCGGGAACCTGACGGTCGCCTCGCCCGAGCGGACCGTCGCGGTGCTGTCCACCTCCGAGGTGCCCACCGGCCGGATGGTCGCCGACCCGGCGGTGGGTTTCCCCGAGCCGGGCGAGGTCACCGGCCCGATACTCGACCGGGTCCGCCCCGGCCTGGCCCGGCTGCTCGACGCCCGCGTGCTGGCCTCCGACCTGTTCGGGGACGACCAGACGGCCAACATGCTGCTGGTGGGCGTCGCCTTCCAGCAGGGCGCGATCCCGCTGCCGGCCGAGGCGATCGAGGAGGCCGTCCGGCTCAACGGCGTCGCGGTGGAGGTCAACCTGCGGGCGTTCCGGCACGGCCGCAGGTTCGTCAGCGACCCCGCCGTGCGGGACGTGCCCGGGCCCGCTCCGCAGGAGGACGTGACGGGGATCGTGCAGGCGCCTCCGGGGTCGGAACTGGCCCGGCTGGTGGGGCTCCGGTCCCAGGAGCTGCTGGCCTATCAGGACCTCGGCTACGCCCGCCGCTACACGCGCCTGGTGGAACGGGTGCGCGCCCTGGAGGCGTCGCGGGTGCCCGGTTCGGCCGCCTTCGCCGAGTCGGTCGCGCGCCACCTGTTCAAGCTGATGGCCTACAAGGACGAGTACGAGGTCGCCCGCCTCAGCCTCGGCGACGACGTCCGGTCGGCGCTGGCGGAGCGGTTCGGACCCGGCGCCAAGGCGTCGTGGAAGCTCCACCCTCCGCTGCTGCGGGCGATGGGCGTGCGGCGGAAGCTCACGCTGGGCCCGTGGTTCCGGCCGGCGCTGGTGGCCCTGCGCGGCCTGCGCCGCCTGCGCGGGACCGCCTTCGACCCGTTCGGCCGTACGAGGGTGCGCCGGGTCGAGCGTGAGCTGGTGCGGGAGTACGCCGGCCTGGTGGAGCGCCTCGCCGGCCGCCTCTCCCCGGACAACGTCGCGCTCGCGGTCCAGCTGGCGGAGCTGCCGGACCTGGTGCGCGGGTACGAGGACGTGAAGCTGCGCAACGTCGAGAGATACCACGAGGAGCTGGCGAGACTGCTCGCCCGGTTCGAGAACGGAGTTCAGGAGCTGTGATCAAGCAGGTTCGGCAGCTCGATCGGGTGATCATCCGGTTCGCCGGTGACTCCGGTGACGGCATGCAACTCACCGGTGACCGGTTCACCGCGGGCACCGCCGAGTTCGGCAACGACCTGTCCACGCTGCCCAACTTCCCCGCCGAGATCCGCGCCCCGGCCGGCACCCTGCCCGGCGTGTCCAGCTTCCAGCTGCACTTCGCCGACCACGACATCCTCACCCCCGGCGACGCCCCCAACGTGCTGGTGGCGATGAACCCCGCCGCGCTCAAGGCCAACCTGGCCGATCTGCCGCGCGGCGCGGACATCATCGCCAACACCGACGAGTTCACCAAACGCAACCTGGCCATGGTCGGGTATGCCGCCAGCCCGCTGGAAGACGGGTCGCTGGCCGAATGGCGGGTGCACTCCGTGCCTTTGACGTCGTTGACGGTCAAGGCGCTGGAAGACTTCGACATCAGCAAGAAGGACGCCGAACGCGCCAAGAACATGTTCGCGCTCGGCCTGCTGTCCTGGCTCTACCACCGCCCGACCGAGCAGACCATCAGCTTCCTGGAGACCAAGTTCGCGCGGAAGCCGGAGATCGCCAAGGCCAACATCGCCGCCTTCCAGGCCGGCTGGAACTTCGGCGAGACCACCGAGTCGTTCTCGGTCTCGTATGAGGTGAAGCCGGCCCGGCTGGCGCCGGGCGTGTACCGCAACATCTCCGGCAACCAAGCTTTGGCCTACGGCCTGATCGCCGCCGCCGTCCAAGCCCGGCTGCCCCTGTTCCTGGGGTCGTATCCGATCACTCCGGCCTCGGACATCCTGCACGAGTTGTCCAAGCACAAGCAGTTCGGCATCCGCACCTTCCAGGCCGAGGACGAGATCGCGGGGGTGGGTGCGGCGCTCGGGGCGGCGTTCGGCGGCGCGCTCGGGGTGACCACCACCAGCGGTCCCGGCGTGGCGTTGAAGGCCGAGACGGTCGGCCTGGCGGTCACCACCGAACTGCCGCTGATCGTGGTGGACGTGCAAAGGGCCGGCCCCTCCACCGGGATGCCGACCAAGACCGAGCAGACCGACCTGCTGATGGCGTTGTTCGGCCGCAACGGCGAGTCGCCGGTGCCGGTGATCGCGCCGATGTCGCCCAGCGATTGTTTCGACGCGGCGGTGGAAGCGGCTCGTATCGCGGTGGCCTATCGGACGCCGGTGATGTTGTTGTCGGATGGGTATCTGGCCAACGGGTCGGAGCCGTGGCGGCTGCCGGAAGTTGCCGCGCTGCCGGACATCAGCGTGCCGTTCACCACCGAGCCGAACGGCCAGGACGGCGCGTTCCTGCCGTTCCAGCGGGATCCGGAGACTCTGGCGCGGCCGTGGGCGATCCCCGGCACGCCGGGGTTGGAGCACCGTATCGGCGGTATCGAGAAGGCCGACGGCACGGGCAACATCTCCTACGATCCGGACAATCATGACCGGATGGTGCGGTTGCGCGCGGCCAAGGTGGCCGGCATCGACGTGCCGGATCTCCAGGTCGACGACCCCCACGACCCGCACAACCCCGACGACCCTCACGACCCCGATGTCCCAGGCGGTCCTGGCGGTCCTGGCGGGCCCGGCGGTCCTGGCGGGCCCGGCAGGTCCCGCGCTCACGCCGGGTCTGGCGGGAGGTCTGGTGGTGCGCGGGTGCTGGTGCTCGGGTGGGGTTCCACCTACGGTGCGATCGCCGCTGGGGTGCGGCGGGTGCGGGCGGCGGGCGGGAAGGTGGCCCAGGCGCATCTGCGGCATCTGAACCCGCTGCCGGCCAACATCGGTGACGTCCTGGCGCGCTATGACAAGGTGTTGCTGCCGGAGATCAACCTGGGCCAGCTGGCGTTGCTGCTGCGGGCCCGGTTCCTGGTCGACGTCATCAGCTACAACCGGGTGCGCGGGCTTCCGTTCAAGGCCGAGGAACTGGCCGCAGTGATCCAGGACGTGATCGACCGCGATGGACCGTATGAGCGACCTGTTGATCCGGCAGGTGAACGGCAGTGACTGACATGAACGGGCTCGTCAACGGCAAGGGCCTGTCGCTGGTGCCCAAGACCGACACCAAGCAGACCCTGAAGGACTTCAAGTCCGACCAGGAAGTGCGCTGGTGCCCCGGCTGCGGCGACTACGCCATCCTGGCCGCCGTCCAGAGCTTCCTGCCCGAACTCGGGCTCAAGCGCGAGAACATCGTGTTCGTCTCCGGGATCGGCTGCTCCTCCAGGTTCCCGTACTACCTCAACACCTACGGCGTGCACTCCATCCACGGCCGCGCCCCCGCCATCGCCACCGGGCTGGCGGCCTCCAGGCCGGATCTGAGCGTGTGGGTGATCACCGGTGACGGGGACGCCCTGTCGATCGGCGGCAACCACCTGATCCACGCGCTGCGCCGCAACGTCAACCTCAACATCCTGCTGTTCAACAACCGGATCTACGGGCTGACCAAGGGCCAGTACTCGCCCACCTCCGAGGTCGGCAAGGTCACCAAGTCCACCCCGATGGGATCGCTGGACAAGCCGTTCAACCCGATCTCCCTGGCCCTGGGGGCCGAGGCGTCGTTCGTGGCCCGCACCCTGGACTCGGACCGCAAGCACCTACAGAGCGTGTTGCGGGAGGCGACCGCGCACCGGGGCACGTCCCTGGTGGAGATCTACCAGAACTGCAACATCTTCAACGACAACGCCTTCGAACCGCTCAAGGACCCGGAGCTGCGTGACGACATCACGTTGAAGCTGGAGCACGGCCGGCCGATCGCCTCGGCCTCCAAGGCGGTCATCCGGGCCGCGAACGGCAGCCTGGAGGTCGTCCCCCGCGACAGCGTGGAGGAGGACCGGATCCTGGTGCACGACGCGCACAACCCCGACCCGTCGGTGGCGTTCGCGCTGTCCCGGCTGGACGAGCCCGCGTTCGACCACGTCCCGATCGGGATCTTCCGCAGCGTGGACCGGCCGGCCTACGACACGCTGATGACCAGCCAGCTCGACGAAGCGGTGGCACAGAAGGGCCGGGGCGACCTCACGCGCCTGTTCGACTCCGGCGACACCTGGCGCGTCCCCTGAGCGACCGGCGTACCGGCGCCGCACGCCGGGCGCCGTACCGGCGCCGACGGCGCGCGGGCGCCCACGCTCACGCGGCCAGCCCCGGCAGGTCGGGCCGGACCAGTTCCTGCTCGATCGCCTCCAGCAGCTCCCGAGCGGTCCTGATCTTGCCGGCGGGCGCGGCCCGGTCGTCGACCCGGCCCGCCTCGACCGCCTTGGTGTGGGCGATCCGTTCCGCCATCCGCTTGTCGACCTTGTCCGCGATCTCTGCGCTGCCTCCGGCGGTCGTGAACACCATCCGCAGCTCCGACCTCGACACCCCGTCGAACTCGCCGAACCAGTTGCCGGGCAGCCGCCCGCAGTGCCGGTGCAGCAGCGCCAGCCGGACCAGCCCGTACCGGCGCAGCGTCGGCGTCCGCTCCGCCAGCAGGAGAGTGCGCACGATCAGCGCCTCGATGTCGCGGCGCTGCGTGGCCAGATCGCGGCCGGACCAGCGCACACCGCGCAGGGCCACCCATCGCGCGTCCAGCCAGCCGGACGGCCCCCCGGACCGCCCGGCCCGGCGCGGCGGCTGCGGCCTGGCCGACGAGTTGGCCGCGACGGCGCGCGCCGACTCGTCCCACAGGTCCGCGAAGCGGTCGGCCAGGTCCTGGTCGCGGCCCTTCCACGTGTCCTTGCGCGTGCGGGTGATACGGCCGCGCAGCAGCTCCAGTTCGCGGGTGGACGACAGGCGCAGATAGCGCTCCAGCCGCCGGAACGTCCGGTGGAACCAGCTCGACCCCATCCGCTGCGACCACAGCGACTTCGCCGTCACGCCCAGCACGATCGCGGCCAGCAGGCCGAGGACGCCCCACACCATCACGTGCAGCCGGCGGTCCGCCATGAACAGGTCGTCCACGACCTGCTTGTGTTCGATCTCCATGAAGAAGTCCATAAAGGTGAGGACCGCGAAGGCGCCTATCGTCATGCTCAGCCAGAAGCCCGCCCGTTGCAGCACCTCCAGCTCCCTGAACCGGCGCTCGTCGAAGGCGTGCGCCATCGACTCGAGCAGGTTCTTGTACTGCTCGGTGGCGCGGTCGGCGACGTCCCGCGCCCGCGAGCCGAACCGTTTGAGTTCGGTGAAGTGGCTGGCGTCGGCCAGCGCCTCCCGCAGCCCGCGGCCCGCCCAGCCGAGCGTCTCGGCGAACCGCTCGTCGGCGAGGTGCTCCAGCCGTTCGATCCGGCTCACCCGTTCGTCGACGTGGCTGGCCACGTCGGCGAGGTCCGCCATGCCCTGCAGCAGCATCAGGTGAATCAGCTCCACCGCCCGGTGCGCGCGGTTCAGCCGCCACCAGCGCCGGATCGGCAGGTGGGTGGCCACCCCGTCCCACAGGGCCCCGGCCGTGCGGGCGGCGTGCTGGTAGATCATCGCGTGCTCGCGCCAGACCTGGAGCTGCTCGCGGATGTCGTTGCCGGAGGCGGCCAGCGCCTCCAAGGTCAGAAGCCCCGCCACCGCGGGACGTAATCGCTCCCCCACGACCGTGCCGTTGAGATGCGGCGTGTCGGGCAGCACCACGTAGCATTCGCGTACCGTGCGGTCGTCGCGCCGGGCGGGCTCCACACACACGTCCGCGCTGCTCAGCTCCGTGGCGCCGGCGCCACCGAGCAGCCGGCGCAGCGGGAAGCGCCTGCGCGCCCCACCGGACGTGGCACCTCCGTGCACCACCTCGTACAGGTCACGCGCGTTCTTCAGGCTCGGCCGGTCCCCCGTGCCGTTGTCCTCCAGCGCGATCCAGAACTCCGGGGCCTCGTACTCCCTGATGTCCTGCTTCGCCTTGCGAAAGTGGGCTCTCACGTGGGTGCGGGCCTGCCGCTCGCAGCGCATGAACCATTCGTGCCGCCGGTGGGCGCTCGTCTCCCGCGGTGCGCGGCCCAGCGCCTCGTCGGGGATCCAGTTCGGATCGCCGACCCAGAAGCTGACGCCGATGAACATCATCCGCGAGCTCCAGCGGTTGCGGAACTGGATGTCGAACAGGATCCACGGCTTCCCGCCCTCGCCCTCCCGCTTGAACGGCCCCACTTCGTGGTCGGGGTGGATCAGGACGTGGTACCAGTGGAGGCTGTCGGCCGCGTCCAGGTAACCGGCCTCGATCTCCCGGTACGCCTGGTCGACCTTCTCGTTGCCCCGGTCGAGCTCCCGCAGCGCGGCGTCGCCGGTGCGCCAGGTGACCTGGTCGAGCAGGCCGTCGGGCGACGTCGCCAGCCACACCCCGGGTTCGGCGCCCCCGTTCGACTCGAGCAGCTCCCTGATGATGCGGTCGTCCGCCTCGCCGCCCCCGGGCCCCCACGCCCGCCACTCCCGCCAGTACGTCACCAGATAGACCAGATGTGTGGACGATTCCGACGACCCCACCGAGAACCCCCCTTCACTCCCCCCTCATGTGATGATCGGTGGAGTGAAGGGACTAACGCGACACATCGTCACGATCCGATTACAGGTAGAGCCCGGGGTCGCTCCGGTCGCGGCGTTCCTCGGGGGAACGCGGCTCGGGCTTGGCCAGGACCTGCGGCTCGGTGTCCGGGCCCATCTCGGCGCCGGCGTCGAGGACGGTGATGGCCAGGTCGCCGTTCCTGACGCCGATGTGGGCGTGCTGTTCCGGCTTGAGCGTGCCGTCCAGCAGCAGCCGCGACAGCGTGTTGTCGAGCTTGCGCTGGATGGTGCGGCGCAGCGGCCGGGCTCCGTACTGCGGCTGGTAGCCCTCCTTGGCGAGCCAGTCGACGGCCGCCGGCTCGATCTCCATGACGACCTTCTGCGCGTGCAGCCGCCGCCGGGTCTCCTCCAGCAGCAGGACGGTGATCTGGCGGAGCTGCTCGGCGTCGAGGCCGCGGAAGATGATGATCTCGTCGACGCGGTTGAGGAACTCCGGCCTGAACTGCATCTGCAGCAGCCGCGAGAGCTGGCCGCGCAGCGCCTGCGGGTCCTCGCCGGCGTGCGCCATGATGAGGTCGGCGCCGAGGTTCGACGTCATGATCAGCACGGTGTTCCTGAAGTCCACCGTCCGGCCCTGCCCGTCGGTCAGCCGCCCGTCCTCCAGCACCTGCAGCAGCAGGTTGAACACGTCCGCGTGGGCCTTCTCGATCTCGTCCAGCAGGACCACCGCGTACGGCTTGCGCCGGACCTGCTCGGTGAGCTGGCCCGCCTCCTCGTAGCCCACGTAACCGGGGGGCGCCCCCACGAGCCGTGAGACGGTGTGCCGTTCCTGGAATTCGCTCATGTCCAGCCGGATCATCCGGTCCTGCTCGCCGAACAGCGCTTCGGCCAGGGCCCTGGCCAGCTCGGTCTTGCCCACGCCGGTGGGCCCGAGGAACAGGAAGGAGCCGATCGGCCGGTTGGGATCGCTCAGGCCGGCGCGGGAGCGGCGCACGGCCTCGGCGACCGCCTCCACCGCCTGGTCCTGGCCGATGACGCGCTGGTGCAGGTGTTCCTCCAGGCCCAGGAGCCGGTCCCGCTCCTCCTCGGTGAGCTGGGCGACCGGGATGCCGGTGGCGCGGGAGACCACGGCGGCGATGTCGTCCGGGGTCACCTCGGCGACTCTCCCGCGGCCGTCGCGGGTCTGCTCGATCCTGGACTGGAGATCGGAGATCTCGTCGCGGAGCTCGCGGGCGCGTTCGTAGTCCTCGCGCGTCACCGCCTGCTCCTTCTCCCGCTGCCGGTGGCCGAGCTCCTCCTCCAGCTCGCGGGTGCCGGTCGGGGCGGTGCCGGTGCGCAGGGCCACCCGGGCGCCCGCCTCGTCCATCAGGTCGATCGCCTTGTCGGGCAGGAAACGGCTGGAGATGTAGCGGTCGGACAGGTCGGCCGCCGCCACCAGCGCCTCGTCGGTGAACTTGACCTGGTGGTGGGCCTCGTACCGGTCACGCAGGCCGCGCAGGATCTCGATGGTGTCCGCGACGTCCGGCTCGGGGATCAGGATGGGCTGGAAGCGCCGTTCGAGCGCGGCGTCCTTCTCCACGTGCCTGCGGTACTCGTCCAGCGTGGTGGCGCCGATCACGTGCAGCTCGCCGCGGGCCAGGGCGGGTTTGAGCATGTTGGAGGCGTCGATGGCGCCCTCGGCGCCGCCCGCGCCGACGACGGTGTGCAGCTCGTCGATGAAGATGATGAGCTCCTCGCTGTGCGCGCGGATCTCCTCCATGACCTTGCTCAGGCGTTCCTCGAACTCGCCGCGGAACTTCGTCCCCGCGACCAGGCCGGCCAGATCCAGCTGGACCACGCGCTTGCGCTTGAGCGTCTCGGGCACCTCGCCGTCCGCGATGCGCTGCGCCAGCCCTTCGACGACCGCCGTCTTGCCGACGCCCGGCTCGCCGATCAGCGCGGGGTTGTTCTTGGTCCGCCTCGACAGCACCTCGACCGCCCGGAGGATCTCCTGGTCCCGGCCCACCACCGGGTCGATGCCGCCCTCGCGGGCCTCGCCGGTCAGGTCCCGGCCGTACTGGTCGAGCGTCGGGGTGCTGCTGGGCGGCGCCTGCTGGCCAGTCAGCGTCTCCCCGTTGCCCGCGCCTTCCTGGACGAACGACTGCGGGGTGACGTGCGCCTCCCGGAGCAGCCGCCCCGCCATCGACCGGGGGTTCGCCGACATGGCGAGCAGCAGGTGATGCGGGTCGATGTAGGAGGCGCCGGTGGCGTGCGCCACCTGCCTGGCGTCCAGCAGGGCCCGTTTGGCCGCCGGTGCGAGCGACATCGGGTCCTGCCGGGGCTCACGCTTCTCGACGGCCTGCTCGACCTCACGGGCCAGCGCGGCCGGGTCGGCCCCGGCCCGCTCCAGGAACTGCCGGGCCGTGTCCACCTGGGCGGCCGCCCACAACATGTGCTCGGTGTCCACGTAGTCGGCGCCCCACTCGGCCGCCTTCTCCGTCGCCACGCGCAGGAGGTCGATCGCGTCCTCGCTGAGCAGCCTCCCGATGTCGACGCGGCGGGGCATCGCCGGCTGGCCGTACCCGAAGAACCTGGCCAGGAGATCGTCCATGGGGCCGTAGCCGTAGTTCCAGAAATCACCCGTTGTCATGGTCCCCTCCCCCGAAGGTGACGTCGGTTACGCCCGCCTACCCCCGACGTCAGGAGGTAACCAACACCTCCCACCCAGGCGACCACGACGCTACCGGTTGCGGAACACGGGATCCCGCTTCTCCAGGAAGGCCCGGATCGCCTCGCGGGTGTCCTCGGTGGTCCCGTTGATGTTCTGGGCGGCCGCCTCACGCAGGACGCTGTCGTGGAAGCTTCCCGAGGCGGCGAGGTTGAGCATCTCCTTGGTCTGCGACAGGGCGAGGGGCGCGAGGGCCAGCAGCTCACGGGCCCACTCGTACGCCTGCGCCAGGGCCTCCCCCTCGGGCACGACCTTGTTGAGCAGGCCGAGGGCGTGGACGTCGGCGGCGGGGAGCATCCGGCCGAAGAAGGCGAGTTCCTTGGCTCGGTGGAGCCCCAGCATGTGCGTCAGGAACCAGGTCCCGCCGAAGTCGACGGAGAGCCCGCGCCTGGCGAAGATCTGCGAGAACCTCGCCGTCTCCTCGGCGACCGCCAGGTCGCAGGCGAGCGCCAGGTTGAAGCCGCCGCCCGCCGCGACCCCGGAGACCGCGGCGATCGTGGGCTGCGGCAGGTCGCGGACGGCGAGCAGCGCCGCGTTGACGATCCGCATCGCGCGGCGCGGCGAGTCCGCGGAGTCGCCACCGCGCAGGTCGGAACCGGAGCAGAAGTCGCCGCCCGCGCCGGTGAGCACCACCACGCGGTCGTCCGCCCGGCCCGCGATGTCGCCGAACACCTCGGCGAGCTCGATCCAGCCGGCGCGCGGCACGCTGTTCTTGGTGTCGGGCCGGTCGAGCGTGACGGTGACGATGCCGCTCCCGTCACGCTCCACCAGGACGACAGGGTTGTCGGACACGGATGCCGTTCCTCTCTCCCGCCGGTCAACGGACGCCGGACGCCTGGTTCTTCAGCGACGCCAGCGCCGCGCGGATCTCCGGCGCGGGCGTGCCGGCCGGCGGCTGGATGTGGACCTGGTCGACCAGCCCGCCGAACCGGCGGGAGACCTCCGCCGTCACCTCCGCGAGGGAGCCGCTGACGCAGAACGTGTCGAGCACCTCGTCGTCGACGAGGTCGGCCATCCGGTCCCAGCGGTCCTCGTCGGGGGTGACCGACAGGGCGTGCAGCCGCTCGTGCAGCTCCTGCCAGCCGTGCAGGTCCAGCACGCCGCGGTAGGCCGGTGTGGAGCCGTAGAAGGCGACCCGCCCGCGCAGCATCCGCCGCTGCGCGTCGACGTCGTCGCCGGGGGCGTGGACGTGCACGAACCCCGGGCAGTGGACGGTCACCTCCGAGCGGTCGCGGCCGGCCCGCGCCAGGCCCTCCTCCAGGGCCGGGAGGGTCACCTCGCGGAAGTAGCGCTCGGTGCTGAAGCCGTGCGGGATCAGCCCGTCGGCCACCTCTCCGGCCAGCCGGGTCATGAGCGGCCCGACCGCGGCGAGGTGGATCGGCGGGTTGCCGTGACCGTGCGGCGCCGGGCGGAAGGTCGCCGTCATCAGCGTGTGCCGGTAGTGCTCCCCTTCGTGCCGGACCGGGCGGCCGGTGTTCCAGTCGTCCCAGATCGCGCGCAGGGCGGTGATGTACTCGCGCATCCGCGCCGCCGGCCGGCCCCACGGCATGCCGAACCGGCGGGTGATGTGGGGCTTGGTCTGGGTGCCGAGCCCGAGGACGAACCTGCCTCCGGACAGCGCCTGCAGGTCGTTGGCGACGTACGCCATCGTCATCGGCGTGCGGGCGAAGGCGACCGCGATCGTGGTCGCCAGCCGCACCCGGCTGGTGTCACGGGCGGCCAGCGCCAGCGGCAGGAACGGGTCGTGGTCGACCTCGGCGCTGGCCACGACGTCGTAGCCGGCCTCCTCGGCCCACGCGGCGCAGGCGGCGACGTCGGCGATGCCGGCCTCGAAGGCGTGCACGCCGGTCTTCACGGCTTCTCCCCCTCACCCGCGTAGTGGTCGCGGAGCTTGCGGCGCTGCAGCTTGCCGGTCTCCGTCCGGGGGAAGTCGGCCCGGAACTCGAAACGCCGGGGGATCTTGAACGAGGCCAGGCGCTCGGCGCAGTGGGCGCGCAGCGCGGCGGCGAGCTCGTCACCGGGGACCGCGTCCTCGGCCGGCTGGACGACGGCCAGCACGTTCTGGCCCCAGTCCGGGTCGGGGACTCCGATGACGGCGACGTCGGCGACGGCGGGATGCGTGATCAGGGCCTGCTCGATCTCCGCCGGGTAGATGTTGACGCCGCCGGAGATGATGAGGTCGGTGCGCCGGTCGAGCAGGAACACGTAGCCGTCCTCGTCGAAGTAGCCGTAGTCGCCGACGGTGGCCAGCCCTCCCTTCCGGCTTGCGGCGGTCTTGGCCGGGTCGTTGTTGTACTCGAAGAGCGCCTCGCGGCCGGGGATGCCGAAGTAGATCGTGCCCGCCGTCCCGGCCGGCACCTCCTCGCCGTCCTCGCCGAGGATCTTGACGATGGTGTTCGGCGTCGGGCGTCCCACGGTGCCGGGCTTGCGCAGCCACTCCCGCGGGCTCACCAGGGAGACGCCGCCCTCGGTCGAGGCGAGGTACTCCCACACCACCGGCCCCAGCCAGTCGAGCATCCGCTGCTTGATCGGCACCGGGCACGGCGCGCCCGCGTGGATCACCGCTTCCAGGCTGGACAGGTCGTACCTGGCCCGGACCTCCTCCGGCAGGCGCAGCATCCGGTTGAAGTGGGTGGGGACCATGTGCACGCTGGTCACCCGGTGCCGCTCGATCGCCTCCAGCACGCCCTCGGCGTCGAACTTGCCCTGGATCACCACGGTGTGCCCGAGCTGGAGGAACGCGTAGGCGTGCCCGGTCGGGGCGGCGTGGTAGATCGGCGAGCACACCAGGTGCACGCCCTTGTCCAGGGTGACCTCGTAGCGGGCGGCGAGTCCCCCGTACAGGGCGCTGATGACCGGCTCCGGCTCGGAGTCGGGGTAGAGGAGCGACCGCACGCCCTTGGGGTTGCCGGTGGTGCCGGAGGTGTAGCCCATGGTGCCGCCGAACCGGCGGTCCGGCGGCGCGTCGGACGGCTCGCCCTCGCCCAGCTCGGGGTACGGGCGCCAGCCGGCCGCCTGCCCGCCGATCACGAACCGGTGCTCGGGCAGCGACTCCTCCGGCAGCGTACGGGCCTGCTCGACGTCGGCGACGACGACCCTGGCTCCGGAGTCCTTGATGATGTAGAGCATCTCCGCAGGGGTCAGCCGCCAGTTGACCGGGACGAGGAACATGCCGACCTGCCCGGTGGCCAGCATCAGCTCCAGATACTCGTGGCCGTTGTGCACCGCCACCGCCACGCTGTCACCGGCCGACAGGCCGTGGGAGCGCAGCGCGCGCGAGACGCGGTTGACCCGCGCCAGCAGGTCGCCACAGGTGATCGTCGATCCGTCGGGGTCGATGATGGCGGGTCGGCCGGGGTCGGCGGCGGCGATCTCGTAGAAGCCGGTGGGTGCCGTGGTCGAGTGAGTGGCAGAGGACATGGTGCGTCTCTCTCCTGTCGGCGTGACGTAGCTAGACGATCCCCCCGTGGCCCCGTGCCCCGTGTCGTGGCGGCCGGGCGGGATCGCGGCCCGCCCGGCCGGTGCGTCCCGGTGAGCGGCTGCCCGGCCGCTTCACCTGGACGCGGCCCTCACTTGGGAAGCTGCCCCATGAAGATCGACGGGTGCAGGCCGTCCGCCTTGGGCCGGAACGACGTGGTGAGCTTGGCGGCGAGGTCCTGCAGGTCCCACGGCCCGTCGGAGCTGATGGTCTCGACGACCTCGGGGTTGTTCCACAGCCGGACCTCGTGGCCGGCCGCGCCGATGGTGCGGCCCGACAGCCAGTCGGACTCGGTGCCGGCGAGGTAGGTGACGATCGGCGCGATGTTGTCCGGCGACATGAGCTGCTCCTCGCCGGGGTCCTCGCCGAGCTTCTTGTCGTCGGGGACCGTGGCGGTCAGGCGGGTGGCCGCGCCGGGGGCGATCGCGTTCGCCGTCACGCCGTACCGGGCCAGGCCGTTGGCGAGGGAGGCGGTCAGGCCGATGATGCCCATCTTCGCGGCGGCGTAGTTGGGCTGGCCCGGGGAGCCCTGGAGGGCGGAGTCGGAGGTGAAGTTGATGATGCGGTAGTGCCCGTCCGGGTTGCGCTGCTGGCGCCAGTAGGCGGCGGCGGGCTTGATCGTGCTGAAGTGGCCGCGCAGGTGGACCCGGATGACCTCGTCCCAGTCCTCCTCGGGCAGGTTGAAGATCATTTTGTCGCGGAGGATGCCGGCGACGTTGACGACGACGTCGAGGCGCCCGTAGGACTCGACGGCCATCTCGACGAGACGCCGGCCGGTCGCGGTGTCGCCGATGTCGCCGCCGTCGGAGACCGCCTCGCCGCCGAGGTCGGTGACCTCCTTGGCGATGTCCTGCGCGGGCCCGGCGTCGCCGCCGCTGCCGTCCGGGCCGGCGCCGAGGTCGTTGAGCACGAGCCGCGCGCCCTGCTGGGCGAACGCGCGGCTGATGGAGGCTCCGATGCCGCGGCCGGCACCGGTGATGATGGCGACTCTGCCGTCAAGAGATCCCATGGGACGCCCTTCCGATGTGGAGGAGTTGGAGGTGTTCGCGCGGCAGGGCCGCGCCTGTCAGAAGCCGGTCAGCGGATGACCGCGGTTCCGTGGTCGATCACTACGGCCCCGGTCTCGTCGGTCGTCCGGAACCGGACGTCGGCGCCGTCGGCCCAGATCGACACCGTGATCGTCTGCCCGGGGAGTATCGGCTTGGTGAAACGGCCGGACATGGCGCGGAAGCGCCCGGGGTCGGATCCGGCGGCGGCGTGCAGCAGCGCGCGGCCGGTGAAGCCGTAGGTGCACATGCCGTGCAGGATCGGCCTCGGGAAGCCGCCCCTGCCGCTGAAGGACGGGTCGGTGTGCAGCGGGTTCCGGTCGCCGGTCAGCCGGTAGAGGAGCGCCTGATCGGGCCGGGTCGCGTAGGTCACGACGTGGTCGGGGGCGCCGGTCGGCAGCTCCCACGACGTGCCCGGCCCCCGCTCGCCGCCGAAGCCGCCGTACCCGCGGAAGAAGAGCGAGGTACGGATCCTGGCGAGCGGTTGGCCGGCGGAGTCGCGGGCGAGCGTCTCACTGGCGACGATGGCGCCGGATCCCTTGTCGTAGACGCCGACGATCTCGCCCGTCGCCTCGACCTCGCCCGCGGCCGGGACCGTGCCCAGCAGCTCGAAGGCCTGCTCGGCGTGGAGCATCCTGGTGAGGTCGAGATCGTCAGGCAGGGACATGCCGCCGCCCATCGCCACGTTGCAGAAGGTCGGCAGGACCCGCTGCGGCTTGCCCTCGGTGTTCTCGGTGGTGAACTCCAGCTCGGTCAGCGGGTCCTCCTGGCCGGCGCCGACAGCGATCGCGTAGAGCAGCGCGTCGGCGGACGTCCAGGACCTCGTGAGGGGCTCGCTCTTGCGGCCGACCAGAGATGCGTCGATTGGCATGATCCTCATTCCCCGCGAACGCTCGGCGGACATGACCACGGGATCCGTCCAGGTCCCACAACTGACGACAAGTAGAACACGTTACGGCAAACAGAACAAGAGTCCGTACCCCCTTGACAAGGGCCGCTCCGGCTTCAACCCTGCTATAAGCAGAACATGTTGTCTTTAACTCGGCCGGGCTCGGCCCGCCGACCGTCGTCCCGCGCCGTCGAAAGGAACCGCCATGCCCGGCCCGGCCCCCGCGCCCATCCCGGAGACGCTCCCGTTCTGGGAGGGCGCCGCGGACAAGGAGCTGCGCGTCCAGCGCTGCACCCCCTGCTCGCGGCACTACTTCTACCCTCGCCCGTTCTGTCCCCGGTGCGGCTCGGAGGAGGTGGAGTGGACGACGGTCAGCGGCGACGCGCGGCTGGTGTCGTACATCATCAACTACCGGCCGTTCCCGCCCTTCGACCCCGCGACGCCGGTCGTCGTGGCGCTGGTGGAGCTGGCCGAGGGGCCGCGCATGATGACGAACATCGTCGGCGTCGCGCCCGAGCCCGAGAACCTGGAGCTGGACATGCCGCTGAAGGCCGAATTCATCGAGTACGAGGACTACACGCTCCCGGTGTTCGCCCCGGCGGTGGCCCGATGACGTCGATGCACCGCGGCGGCATCGCCGTCGTCGGCGCCGCGGAGACCACCGGCATCGGCGTCCGCCCCGAGATGTCCGTCCTCGGCCTGCACGCGGAGGCGGCCAGGAACGCCCTCGCCGACGCGGGGCTCACCGCCGCCGACGTGGACGGCGTGGCCACCGCCGGGCCGCTGGCCATGGAGGTCTCCCACCACCTCGGCATCGAGCCGCGCTGGCTCGACGGGACCCTCGTCGGCGGCTGCAGCTTCATGCTGCACGTCCGCCACGCCGCGGCCGCCATCGCGGCGGGCGCCGCCGACGTCGTGCTCGTCACGCACGGCGAGTCCGGCCGCTCGCGCGTCGGCGTCGCGCCCTGGGCGCCCGACCCGGCCTCCGCGAGCGGGCAGTTCGAGACCGTGTACGGAGCCCAGGCCCCGTACTCCACCTTCACCCTCCCCGCGCTGCGCTTCCTGCACGAGCGCGGCATGACCCGCGAGCACCTGGCCCAGGTCGTGGTGGCGCAGAGGTCGTGGGCGCTGAACAACCCGCGCGCCTTCCGGCGCAAGCCCGTCACCGTCGAGGAGGTCCTGGCCGGGCCGCCGATCGCGTACCCGTTCACCAGGGACATGTGCTGCGTGGTGACCGACGGCGGCGGCGCGCTCGTGCTCACCTCGGCCGAGCGGGCGAAGGACCTGCCGAGCGGCGACCGGGCGGTGTACCTCCTCGGCTCGGGAGAGGCGGCCGAGGGCCCCCTGGTGTCGCAGATGGCCGACCCCGGATCGTTCGCGGCCTTCCGCAAGGCGGGCGCGGAGGCGTTCAGGACCGCGGGCATCACGCACGCCGACGTGGACCATCTCATGGCCTACGACGCCTTCGCGCACGTCCCGCTCTACATGCTGGAGGACCTCGGGTTCGTCGGCCGGGGCGAGTCGGGCGACTTCGTCGCGGAGGGCAACACGGTCAAGGGCGGCTCGCTGCCGATGAACACCAACGGCGGCGGCCTGTCCTACACCCACACCGGCATGTACGGCATGTTCGCCATCCAGGAGGCGGTGCGCCAGCTCCGGGGCGAGGCCGTGGAGCAGGTCCAGGACGTCGACGTCAGCTTCGTGCAGGGCGTCGGGATGTTCTTCGCCGCGGCCGGCAGCCTCGTGCTCTCCCGCCACCGCGGCTGAGCCCGGCGGGGCGGCGCCGGGGAAGGCGCCGCCCCACTTGATAACCTGTACTCTTTGTTTCCGGCTTTCAGCCGTCGACGCCGTACCACGCGGGGTGGCCGTCGCGTTCTCCACCGGCCGGAAAGGGGGCTCTTCGTGGGCCGTGTCAGCAGGAAGGGCCGGACGCCCGAGGCCCGGGCCTTCAGAGCGGAACGCGTTTTGGATGCCGGGATGGCCCTGGCCACCAGAGGCGGCTACGAAGCGGTCCAGATGCGCGAGGTCGCCCGCATCGCGGACGTCGCCCTGTCGACCCTCTACCGCTACTACCCGTCGAAGGACGCGCTGATCAGCGCCGCCATCATGGTGCAGCTCGAAGAGCTGCGGCAGGACATCATCCGGCGCCCGCCACGGCAGCGCACCCCCGAGGGACGGGCCGCTGAGGTGCTCAACCGCGCCTTCCGGGCCATGCAGTACAACCGGGGCTGGGCACACGCCGCGCTCAGCGCCTACCACATCCCCAAGCCGCTGGGGCAGCAGCCGGAGGACGCCTCGCCGCTGGTGGAGAAGTCAGACCCGACCGCGCTCACCGACCTCCTCGCGCTCGCGGCCTGGGGCCCGTCACACCGCACCACGACGGCCGAGTACCGCGTGCTGCACATGCTGGAGTCGCTCTGGAACAGCAGCGTCATCGGCTGGCTCAACGACCAGATGACCCCCGAGTACGTCGAGGAACGGCTGAAGTTCGCCGCCAAGCGCCTGCTCGCCCCGGAGCCCGAGGCGGGCAGGTGATCCGCGTCAGCGCGCGCCCTGGCCGTCGTCGACCTTGACCACCGTCCCGGTGACGAACTCGGAGTGCGGCGAGACCAGGTAGAGCAGCGTGCTGTCGAGCTGCCGCGGGTCGCCCATGCGGGCCCGGGGGAAGTAGCCCGTCGGGTCGGCGCCGGTCCGCTCCACCATGCCGTCCATCATCTCCGAGGCGAAGGCCCCCGGCGCGATGGCGTTGACGTTGATGTGGAACCTGGCCCACTCGACGGCGAGCACCTCCGTCATCCTGGACAGGGCGGCCTTGGTCACCGAGTACAGCGCCGCTCCCCCGCCTCTGTACTCGTAGGCGCCCATGGAGGAGATGTTCACCACCCGGCCGCCGGTGCCCGCCTTGATCAGCCGGCGCGCGAAGTCGCAGGACAGGAGCCAGGGCGCGCGCAGGTTCGTGCCCAGCACGCGGTCGACGAGCTCCACGGGCATCTTCGTGGCGTACTGGGCGTCGGGGACGCCGGCGTTGTTGACCAGGATGGTGGCGGTGCCGAACCGCTCCTCGGCCGCGTCGAGCAGGCCGCCGAGCTGGGCGTCGTCGGTGAGGTCGGCGCCGAGCGGCAGGCAGGAGCCGCCGGCCGCCTCGATCTCGTCGGCGAGGTCCTTGAGCCGGTCGGCCCGCCGCGCCACCGCGACCACGTGGGCCCCGTGCTCCGCCAGGGTGACGGCGAACCGCCGCCCGAGGCCCGAGGAGCAGCCGGTCACGACGGCGGTCTGGCCCGTGAGGTCGACGATCTGAGGGGACATGGCGGTCACCTTCCGTTGCGGGTGGGTCAGTCGAGGACCTGCTCCAGAGTGCCCGACGCGGCGAGTTCCGCCACCTCGGCCCGGCTGAAGCCCAGCAGTGCGGTGAGGACCTTCTCGTTGTCCTCGCCGAGCAGCGGGGCCGCCTTGGTGACGCGGTGCGGCGTCAGCGACATCTCCGCCTGGGCGCCCTCGTAGGGCATCTCGCCCATGACGGGGTGCGGGTGCCGCCGGAAGTAGCGCCGGTGCGCCACCTGCGGGTCGGCCTGGAGCCCCCGGGCGTCGTGCACCGGCCCGGCCGGCACGCCCGGCTGGAGCGCGCCGGCCACCTCGGCGGCGGTGCGGGCGCGCGTCCAGGCGGCGAGCTCCGCTTCGAGCCGGTCCTCCTGCTCCTTGCGCCCGGCCAGGGTGCCGAGGCGGGCATCCGCCGCCCATCCGGGGTCGCCCAGCGCCCGGCGCAGGGCCGCCCACTCGGCGTCGGACGTCACCGCGATGGCGACCCACCGCTCGCGGCCGTCCTCGGGCAGGCATGGGAAGACGCCGTGCGGCGCCGCCTCGCGGCTCCGGTTGCCGTCGCGCGTCGCGACGCGCCCGGTCCGCTGGTAGTCCACCAGCTCCGGCGCCAGGAACATCAGGGCCGTCTCCATCTGCGACAGGTCGATGTACTGTCCCTCGCCGGTCCGGTCGCGGTGCTCCAGCGCGGCGATGACGGCCGCGGCCGCGAACCGCTGGGCGATGAAGTCGGTGTACGCGCCGTACGGGGAGCCCGGGTCGCGGTCGGGCCACCCGGTGAGCTCGCAGAAGCCGCTCATGGCGGCGAGCACCGTGCCGAAGCCGGCGAAGTGGCGGCGCGGGCCGGTCTGGCCGATCATGGACGTCGAGATCATGATCAGCGCGGGGTTGACCTGCCGCAGCCGGTCGTAGCCGAGCCCGAGCCGGTCCATCACGCCGGGCGTGAACGCCTCGATGACGACGTCGGCCCAGGCCGTCAGCCGGTTCGCGACCCGCTTGCCGCCTTCGGTGGACAGGTTCACCCCCAGCCCCAGCTTGGAGGCGTTGTAGTCGGCGAAGAACTGCGAGCGGTTGACGCCCGGCACGCCGTCCTTGAACGGCGGCGCCATCCGCAGCACGTCCACCGACCGGAGGCTTTCCGTGCGCACCACCGTGGCACCGTACTCCGCCAGGTATCTCGCCGTCAGCGGGCCGACGCCCACCCACGACGCGTCCCACACCTTGACGCCGCCGAGCGGCCCGGTCATCAGATCACCCCTTCGTCGCGGTGACGGCGCAGCTCCAGGGCGGAGAGCCCGGCCTCGTCCCGCCACACCGTCTCGTTGTCGGCCCCGGCCTCGGCGACCTGCCCGCCGCCCGCCAGCGGGGTCGCGGACAGGCGGGCCCACGTGCCGGGCACGCGCAGGGTCTCGCCGCCCGCGCGGACCGTGCGGAAGTAGTCGCGCCCGGCCAGCTGCTCGTCCTCCATCAGGTCGGCCACCGTGTTGACGGGAGCCACCATGAGCCGGCGCTCCAGCGCCTTGCGGGTCAGCGTCGCCTTGGTCTCGGTGCGGAAGTACGCCGCCAGCGCGCCGGCCAGCAGCTCGGGGAACCCGGGATCGCCGTCGGCCGGAGCCTCCAGCCCGGGGGTGAGGTGCCCCTCGTCGCGCAGCCAGGCGAGATACCCCTCCGGTCCTGGCCCGAAGGGGACGGTCGCCAGGACGTGCCCGTCGCGGCAGGCGTACAGCTGGCGGTAGGGCAGGCCGGAGACCGGCTCCCCGAAGGAGGCCCGGTCCACGACCGAGCCGTCCGTGTACGGGCCGGGCACCGCGTTCATGAGCGAGCGGATCGTCGCCAGCTGCGCCGACACGTCGACGTGCTGGCCCCGCCCGGTGAGCCTGGCGTGCCGGACCGCCACGAGCGTGTGCACCACGGCCTCGGCCGCGGCGTGCAGGAAGTACTGGTCGGAGCTGATGCGGACCGGCGGGCGGTCAGGGTCGCCGCTGAGCCACACCGCGCCGCCGGTGGCCGCGACGACGAGGTCGCCGGCCGCGTGGCGGGCGTACGGGCCGGTCTGGCCGAAGGGGGTGACGCCGGCCAGCACGACGCGCGGGTTCACCGCCGCGAGCGCGTCGTGGCCGAGGCCCAGCTCCTGGAGCGTTCCCGGCGCGTACGACTCGACCACGACGTCGGCGGCGGCCACCAGCCGCAGGAACAGGTCGCGGCCACGGCACAGGTCCAGGGTCACCGAGCGCTTCCCCCGGTTGAAGGCGAGCCACGCGGGACCGGACCGGGCGGGATGCCCGCCGGGCGGCTCCACCAGCGTCACCTCGGCTCCGAGATCGGCCAGCACGCGCCCGCTCAGCCAGGCGCGCTCGGTGGTCAGGTCGAGCACCCGCAGCCCCGCGAGCGCGCCAGGCGGGTTCGCGCCGTGGCGGGAGCCGGGCGGGCGCGGACCGTCATGGGTGCCGGGCGG
The DNA here is from genome assembly GCF_044458265.1 of Nonomuraea sp. NPDC050478. NCBI lineage: Bacteria > Bacillati > Actinomycetota > Actinomycetes > Streptosporangiales > Streptosporangiaceae > Nonomuraea > Nonomuraea sp. NPDC050478. Next base: position 161,851 of record NZ_JBITHT010000009.1, read on the forward strand.
GCTCGCACCGTCGCGGGCGGCGGACGGGCGCCGACCGCCACGGGTGCAGGGCTCGTGCGCGGCGTCGGGGGCGGTCATCGCCGCACCCCGGAGGCCAGGGCCAGCATCGCCTCGGCCGCTTCCCCGTACTCGCGGGCGAGCCGGTCCACCAGCTCGGCGACGGACGGCACGTCGCGGACGCCCGAGACGGAGTGGCCGGCGCTCCAGATGTCGCGCCACCGTTTCGGGGCTCCGCCTTCGCGGCCTTCCAGCGCCGTCATGGAGAAGCGTTTCGGCCCGATGCCGAACTCGGCGGGGTCGAGCCCCTGGGCCGGCAGGGACCGGCGCAGCAGGTTGGTCTCCAGGCCGGACAGGGCGTTGGTCAGGTGGATGTCGTCGAGCTCGCTCTCGACGATGAGGTCCTTGTAGCGCGCCTCGGCGCGGGCCTCCCGCGTGGCGATGAAGCGGGTGCCCATATAGCCGAGGTCGCAGCCCAGCGCCTGCGCGGCGAGCAGGGCCGCGCCGTCCGCCTGCCCGCCGGACAGCGCGATGATGCCGTCGAACCTCTCCCGTACGGCGCGTACGAAGGCGAACGGGTTGGCGTTGCCGGTCTGGCCGCCCGCTCCCGCCGTGAGCAGGATCAGCCCGTCGGCGCCCGCGTCGGCGGCCCGCTGGGCGTGGTGGACCGTGGCCACGTCGCACCAGACCTGGATGCCGGCGTCGCGCAGCGCGGGGGCGACGGCGGCGGGTGAACCGACGGAGGTGATCACCGCGGCGGGGCGGTGGCGGATGATGACCTCCAGGTCCTGCCGCAGCCTGGGGTTCGAGCGGTGCACGATGAGGTTGGGGACGCAGGGGGCGGCGTCCGGCGTCTCGGCGCACTCTTCCCCGATGCGGCGCAGCCACTCGTCGAGCCGGCCCTCCTCACGGCAGTTCGCCGTCGGGAAGCTCCCGAAGACGCCCGCCCGGCAGGCGGCGATCACCAGTTCGGGACCGGAGACGAGCAGCATCGGGGCGGCGACGAGCGGCAGCCGCGCGCGGCGGAGTATCGCCCGTGGGTCCGTGTCGGCGGGGGCCTGCGGGTCAGCGGTCATGGTTCACCCCAGGTGGGAGGCGTGGGAAGGCGGGCGCCGTGCGGGCGCCCGCCCGTGGCCGCGTGTCAGACGCCGAGCTTGTCGGCGAGCCGGTCCTGCTGGTAGTCGGCGTCGCCGGCGAGCACGTTGCCGGCGATCGCGTTCTTGTAGAAGAAGTGGGCGTCGTGTTCCCAGGTGAAGCCGATGCCGCCGTGCAGGAGCATGGTCTCCTTGGCCGAGGTGAGGTAACCGGGAGAGGAGAGCGTCCGCGCGGCCGCGGCCGCCGTGCCGAGCTTCGCCGGCTCCTCGTCGGCCGCCCGCGTCGCCTCCCGCAGCGCCGCGTCGGCGAGCGCCCACAGGTTGTACATGTCGGCCAGCTTGTGCTTGACGCCCTGGTAGGCGCCGATGGGCTGGCCGAACGCGTAGCGGACCTTGGCGTACTCGGTGGTCATGGTGAGGCACGCGAGCATGGCTCCGCACTGCTCCGAGGCGATCGCCAGGTTCGCGAGGTCGGCCACGCGGTCGAGCGCGGCGACGGCGTCGCCCGCGACGAGCCGGGCCGGGGCGCCGTCGAGCGTCACGGTGGCCGAGCTGCGGGTCGGGTCCACGACCTCGTCCTTGGTCACGGTGAGGCCGCCGGCCGAGCGCTCGACGAGGTACAGGCCCACGCCCTGCGGGCCGCGGGCCTGCACGAGCAGGACGCCGGCCTCCGCGCCGTTCAGCACCGCCACCTTGGCGCCGGACAGGGTGACCGCGTCGCCGGAGCCGGTCGCCGTGGTCTCCGGCTCCGCGGGGATCCACCGGCGGTTCCCCGGCTCGCTGACGGCGAGCGCGCCGACGAGGGCGCCCTCGGCGATCCGCGGCAGCACCTCCCGTTTGGCCTCCTCGTCGTCCAGGGCGAGCAGGGCGCCGGCCGTCAGCACACAGGCCAGCAGCGGCGAGGGCACCAGCCCCGCGCCCAGCTCGCGCAGCGCCGCCGACAGGTCGGCCTGGGTGGCGCCGGCGCCGCCGTACTCCTCCGGGATGGTCAGACCGGCCAGGCCGAGGTCCCCGGCCAGCCGCGACCACACCTCCTGGTCGTAGGCCTGGTCGCCGCCGATGACCTCGCGGACCTTCGGCAGGGGCGTGCGCTGCGCGACGAAGCGCCTGACCGTCTCGGCGAGGCTCTTCTGGTCGTCGGTGAAGATGAGTGACACGTGAGCTCCTGAGGTGATGGCCCGGTCAGCGGGACAGCTTCAGCTGGTTGAAGGGCGTGTTCCGGTCGACGCCGGGATCCTTCGCCAGCCCGAGCACGCGCTCGCCGACGATGTTGCGCTGGATCTCGTTGGTGCCGCCCGCCACGGCGCCGCCGGGGGCGGCCACGATGGCCGAGACCACCCGCTCCAGGTCGGCGCCGCCGAGCGCGATGTCGCTGCCGATGATGTCCTGCGCCAGGTCGGCCGCCCAGAGGGCCAGCTCGGCGCCGGCGAGCTTCGCGGCGGACCCGCGGGCGCCGATCTCGACGCCGGCGGTGGTCTCCTCGTGCAGCACCCGCCCGTACGCGCCGAGCGCGGACTCCCGGGCGTACAGGACGGCGAGCCTGCGCCGGACGGCGGTGTCGGCCTCCAGGCCGCGAGCGCGGGCCAGCTCGACGAGCGAGTCGAAGCCCAGCGGGTTGGAGCGGGCGCGGCCCCCGGCGCCGATGGTGACGCGCTCGTTGCGGAGCATCACCACCGCGGCGCCCCAGCCCTCGCCGACCTCGCCGACGACCGCGTCCGCCGGCACCTCGACGTCGTCGAAGAACACCTCGTTGAACGGGGCGTGCCCGGTGGCCACGACGAGGGGCCGCACGGTGACGCCCGGGTGGTGCATGTCGACGATGAACATGGTGATGCCGCGGTGCTTGGCCACCGTCGGGTCGGTGCGGGCGATGATGGTGCCGAAGTCGCTGTACTGGGCGCCCGAGGTCCACACCTTCTGGCCGTTGATGAGCCAGCCGGTCTCGGTCCGCGTGGCCGTGGTCTGCAGGCTGGCGACGTCCGAGCCCGCGCCGGGCTCCGAGAAGAGCTGGCACCAGATCTCGTCGCCGCGCAGCAGCGGGGGCAGGTAGCGCTTCCTCTGCTCCTCCGTGCCGAGCTCCAGGATCGTCGGGCCGGGCATGCCGAGGCCGATGGTGAACGGCCCGGTGGGCAGGTCGAAGTCGGCCGCCTCCTCGTTGAAGGCGATCAGCTCCGCGGCGCCGAGGCCCTGCCCGCCGTACTCCTTCGGCCAGGTGATGCCGGCGAACCCGGCCTCCCACAGGGCCTTCTGGAACCGCTTCGACTCCTGGAGCGGGACGGCGCTCCCCTCCAGGTCGTATCCGGCCGCCTCGTCGAAGGGTTTGGCGTGCTGCTCCAGCCAGGCTCGCGCCCTGGCACGGAACTCATCGATCGACGTCATCCGCGTTCCTCTCGGAGATGGAGACGGCCGGACTGCCGGGCACATCACGACCGTTTGGTAACACGTTCTGTTTAGCGAAGGCTCACCCGTCCGGCGGCATCTGTCAAGAGTGCCGCCGAGATTCTGTTGGCAGCGGAGATATTGACAAGCCGTACTCGGCTGGTCACGCTACCTCCAACGGTAACGGGTTCTCTTTGCCAGGACGCCGGTCGGCGCTTGCGGTGGAGACGCGCCTCTCCGAGGAAGTGAGCACACATGAACCTTGCCCAAGCCGCCCATGCCCGCCCGCCCGGCGATCCCGGCGGCGCGAACGTTCTCCGCCTGGCGGACGTGACGGTGCGATTCGGCGGGATCACGGCGGTCGACGCGGTCACCCTGGACGTTCCCGGCGGCCAGGTGGTCGGCCTCATCGGCCCCAACGGCGCCGGCAAGACGACACTCCTGGACTCGGTCTCGGGGCTGCGCACCCCCACCGAAGGGCGCATCGTCCTCGACGGCGCGGACGTCACCGCCAGGACGGCCTCCTGGCTCTCCCGGCACGGCATCCGCCGGACCTTCCAGCGGCATCAGGCGTTCGGCTGGCTGACCGTCCGGCAGAACGTGCTCGTACCGCTGGAATGGCGCACCCGAGGGCGCGGGCTGCTGGGCGACCTGCTGGGCCTGCCGCACCGCAGGCGCGAGACCGAGGCCCTGCTCCAGCGGGTGGACGAGGTCGTCGAGCTGTGCGGGCTCTCCGACGTGCGCGACGTGAGCGCGGCGACGCTGCCGATCGGCCGGCTGCGGCTGCTGGAGTTCGCCAGGGCCATCGTGGACTCGCCCAGGCTGCTGCTGCTCGACGAGCCGACCTCGGGGCTGGGGCAGCGGGAGACCGAGCTGCTCCGCGAGGTCCTCCTCGGGCTGGTGCGGCGGCACGAGCTGACGGTGATCCTCGTGGAGCACGACGTCGACTTCGTGATGGGCCTGGCCGACCGCGTCGTCTGCCTGGTCCAGGGGGCGGTGCTGGCCGACGGCACGCCCGCCGGGATCCGCAGGAACCCTGAGGTCATCGCGGCCTACCTCGGCAACTGACGCTTCAGGCACGTGAGGAGTATCTGTGCAGTTCTTCAGCATCGCGATCAGCGGCGCGGTGTCGGGAGCGATCTACGCCCTGCTCGCGATCGGGCTCGTCCTGTCGCACTCGACGTCCCGCATCTTCAACTTCGGCCACGCGGCCACCGCCTTCGCCTCCGCCTACCTCTACCACCAGCTGCACGTCGCCCTGGGCTGGAACAAGTGGCTGACGCTGCTGTTCGTGGTGGTGCTGTTCGCCCCGCTCATGGGCTGGGCCTGGGACCGCCTGGTGTTCTCCCGGCTGACCGACGCCGAGGAGTCGACGAAGATCGTCGCGGGCGTCGGCGTCCTCATCGTCGTGCCGGCCTTCGTGCTGCTGGTCTGCGGTGCGCTGCGTGACCTGTTCGGGATCCCGTTCCAGGACGTGGCCGAGGTGTACCAGGTGCCCGGCGTGCTGCCCCCCGCCCAGCACGTGCTGGCCGAGGGGCTGGTCCTGAGCAACGACCAGCTCGTCGCCCTGGCCGCCAGCATCCTGCTCTTCCTCGCGATGTGGGCCTTCCTCCGCTTCACCTCCCTCGGCCTGCACATGCGGACCGCGGTGGACAGCCCGGTGCTGGCGCGGCTGCGCGGCATCGACACCGGCCGGGTCTCGACCCTCTCGTGGGTGATCAGCTTCTTCGTGGCCGCCATCGCGGGCGTGCTCGCCGCCCCGTTCCCCGGCCCGTTCGGGCTGGTCAACGACAACTACACGCTGGCCCTGTTCGTCGCCACGACGGCCGCCGTGGTGGCGGGACTGCGCTCGGTCCCGCTGGCCTTCCTCGCCGGCCTGCTCATCGGCGCCCTGCGGAACGTGGTCGTGGCGTACGTCAACGAGGACTACCTGGGCGCCGTCGGCGCCTGGGCGGCCAAGGTCTACGGCCTGACCGCCTCGGTGCCGTACGCCGTGCTGTTCATCGCGCTGATCTTCCTCGGGTACGACCGCAAGCGGCGCAAGGCGGGCACCAGCGCGTCGGCGGCCAAGCCGACCCCGGACTACCGCGACGACCTCACGCCGTTCAAGAAGGCCCTGCCGTGGATCATCAAGTCGGCGATCATCCTGGTGCCGGCCCTGACCTTCGCCAACGGCATCTGGCGGCAGCTGATCATCTACGGGCTCGCGCTGGGCATCATCCTGCTGTCGTTCACCATCGTCACCGGGCTCGGCGGCATGGTGAGCCTGGCCCAGGGGGCGTTCGCCACCGCGGCGGGTCTCACCGTCGGCCTGCTGCTGGCCAACGGCTGGCACTACGTGCCGGCCGCCGTGGTCGGCGTCCTGGTGGCGGCCGCGCTCGGCGCGCTGACCGCGCTGCCTGCGCTGCGATTGTCCGGGCTCAGTCTCACCTTCGCCACGCTGGCTCTGGCGCTGCTCGCCACCAACGTGCTGTTCAAGATGGAGTGGTTCTCCAACGGCACGGCCGGCTGGTCGATCCCGAGGCCGCGGTTCGGGCCGATCGACCTCGGCGACGACCGGGTGCTGCTGGTCGTCTGCTTCCTCACCGTGCTGCTGATGGTCTGGATCGCCGGCAACCTCACCGACTCCGCGGCGGGACGCGCGATGATCGCGGTGCGTACGGCCGAGCCGGCCGCGTCGGCGTCGGCCGTCTCCCCGCCGGTCACCAAGCTCCTCATCTTCGTCATCTCCGCCGCGGTCGCGGGGCTGGGCGGCATCCTGGCCGTCACGGTGTACGGCACGATCCTCAACACCGCCAACCCTCCGCAGGCCACGTTCCTGTGGCTGGCGATCGTCGTGATCATCGGGATCCGCCGGCCCGGGGGCGCCATCGAGGCCGGCATCATCAGCGCCGTGCTGCCCTGGATCATGGCCCACGGCTTCACCCTCGGGCCGATCAGCTGGGGCGGCACCAGCAACGACCTCATCCCCCAGGTGCTCTTCGGGCTCGGCGCCATCCAGCTCGCGGCCCAGCCCAACGGCCTCCTCGCCGCACAGTCCAAGGCCGCCCGACACCGCCGCGACCGCAAACGAGCCGAACTCACCGCGACCGCAGCCAGCACGACGGTGGCGGCCGAGGCGGCGGAGGAGCCGCCCCTCACGGTGCGGGAGCCGGACGCCTCACTCGCGACGGCCGCCGGCGATCCTGCCGCCCCCGCGACCGCTGGGGCCGGGACCGGGACCGGGTCTGGGCTGCTGGAGTTGGATGGGGTGCGGGCGGCGTACGGGGAGGTCGAGGTTCTGCATGGGATCGACCTGGCCGTGCGGGAGGGGACGATTCTGGCGCTGCTGGGCGCGAACGGGTCCGGAAAGACCACGCTGTGCTCTGCCATCGCCGGGCTGGTGCCGGCGACCGGCGGGCGGATCGTCTTCGACGGCGAGGACATCACGGCGCTGGGCGCGCTGGAGCGCGTGGAGCGCGGTCTCGTGCTCGTGCCCGAGTCCCGGGGCGTCTTCCCCTCGATCACCGTCGACGAGAACCTGAGCATCTGGCTCCCGTCCAAGGCCGACCGGGCCAAGGTCTACGAGCAGTTCGAATCGCTGGCCCGCCGGGCCGGGCAGCCGGCGGGCAACCTGTCCGGCGGCGAGCAGCAGATGCTCAGCCTGGCCCCCTTCCTCGTGCGCCGGCCGCGCCTGCTCATCAGCGACGAGCCGTCGCTCGGGCTGGCGCAGCTCGTCACGGCGGAGATCATGGCCGCCTTCCAGCGCCTCCAGCGGGAGGGCACCACTGTGGTGCTCGTCGAGGAGAAGGCTCGGGACGTCCTCACCGTCGCCGACCAGGTCGGCGCGCTCCAGACCGGCCACCTCCGCTGGGTGAACGACCGGTCGGAGGTCGACGAGCAGCAGGTCGCCGCCGCCTATCTCGGCATGTCGGCCGTCGTGCACTGACGCCCCCATGGGTGACCGAACCAGAAAGGCAACACCATGACCATTCCTCGTCCCCGCCGGTTCCGGCGGGTCACGTCAGCGGTGGCCGTGACCGCCCTCTTCTCCTTCACCACGGCATGCGGCGGGGGTTCAGGCACCGCCTCCTCCGGTTCGTCAGGCACGGGCGCCGCCAAGGCGGCCGCGACCGAGCCGCTGACCGCGCAGCAGGCCGGTGAGGAGATCGCCAAGCTCCTCGGCGACCTGCCGGAGCTCACCGGCGAGACGGTGCGCGGCGTCAACGGCAAGGTCATCACCGTGGGCGGGACCGGGACCAACACCAAGGCGGGCCAGCACACCCTGCCCGGCCTCGACGTGGGCGCGCGGGCCCGCTTCGAGCGGGCCAACCGCGAGGGCGGCGTGAACGGCTACACCTTCGAGTACGCCGGGTTCCAGGACGACAACGGCCAGCCGGCCGCCTCGCAGCACGCCACCCAGAACCTCGTCGAGTCCAAGCAGGTCTTCGCCCTGGTGCCGTACGTGCCGGCCTCCGGGGTGAACGGCGACTACATCGCCAAGCACAGGGTCCCGACGTTCGGCTGGCTGGGGCAGGACTTCTGCACCTGGAACGAGAACCCGTGGATGTACAGCAACCAGGGGCAGACCTCGTGCCCGGAGGTGCTGCCCGGCAAGGCGGTGGGCTCCTCCGCCTCGCTGGAGCAGTATCTCAAGGCGACCGGCAAGGACGCCGCCTCCATCAAGTTCGGCGTCTTCGCCTCCTCCGACCCCTACGGCAAGGCGGGCGTCATCTCGTCCCGGGCGACCGCCGAGAACCTCGGCCTCAGCGTCGTCTACGCCGAGGCGGACCTGCCCAGCGCCACCGAGCCGCCGCTGTCCGACTACACCCCGATCGCCTCGCGCATCATGGCGTCGGGCGCGAACGTGGTGGCGGCCAACGTCACCGCGCCGGCACTGCTGGGCGTGCTCGGCGCGCTGAAGTCGCTGGGCTGGACCGGCGACATGATCTACGGGCAGGCGGCGCAGGCGCTGCTCGACAACCCCGGCACGGCGCAGACGGTCGACGGCATGATCGGCACCACGGCCCAGGGCGCCATGGCGTTCGGCGGGGACAGCTTCGCCCAGGTCAGCGAGGACCTCAAGGCGATCGGGTCGGACGCCCCGGCCGACGGCATCGGCACGGTGACGACGTACTGGGCGGCCGACCTGTTCCTGCAGGCGTTCGCCGAGATCGAGGGTGAGCCCACCGCGGAGAAGCTGGCCAACGTGCTCAACGGCGGCTCGTTCGGCTACGAGGCGATCCAGGGCGTCACCTGCTCGCAGTCCTGGCCCGCCGGACGGGTGCTCGCCGCCGCCTGCGCCGGTGTCGTGAAGTACGACGCCGCCGCCAAGAAGCTGACCCCGCTGGCTCCGCTGGAGAACACCGGCGGCTACTTCATCGTCGACGCCCAGTAGCGGCGGGCCCGCCGGCGGAGTGGCCGAGAGCACCCCGCCGGCGGGCGTCCACCCGGAGTCTGGCCGGATCGGGACAGCGCCTCCCGACGGGGGAATCGATTGCCGTTAGTCTTCCCCCAGACGATCCGAAACGAGGACGGGATGACGACGATCTACGACGTGGCGCGCCACGCGGGGGTGTCCGCGGCGACGGTTTCGCGGGTGGTCAACGGGCGGTCGAGCGTGGATCCGGCGCTGGCCGAGCGGGTCCGGCAGGCCATGGGCGAGCTCAAGTACCGGCCCAACGCCGTGGCGCGCAACCTGCGCAGGAGCCAGACCACGCTGTGGGCCGTCATCATCTCCGACATCGGCAACCCGTTCTTCACCGCGATGGTCCGCGGCGTGGAGGACGTCGCGCAGAAGGCCGGCTTCTCGGTCGTCCTGTGCAACAGCGACGAGGATCCCGCCAAGGAGGGCAAGTACGTCACCGCCGCGCTCAACGACCAGATGGCCGGGGTGATCATCTCTCCTTCGGGCCGGGGCACGCACGTGAACCGGCTGGTGGAGGCCGGGGTCCCGGTGGTCGTCATCGACCGGCTGCCCCGCGGCGTCGCCGTCGACACCGTGATGGTGGACAACGAGCACGGCGCGCAGCTGGCCACCGGGCACCTCATCGAGGCGGGGTACGAGCGCATCGCCTGCGTCACCGGCCCGCGCCGGTTGTCGACGGCGGCCCAGCGCCTGCGCGGCTACCAGCGGGCGCTGCGCGCCGCCGGCCGCAAGGTCAGGACGGAGCTGATCAGGTTCGCCGACTTCCGCGAGGAGGGCGGTTACGCGGCGATGGCGGACCTGCTGCGGCAGGATCCCCGGCCCGACGCCGTCTTCGCGGTCAACAACCTGATGACGGTCGGCGCCGTCGAATGCCTGGTCGACCAGGGGGTGCGCATCCCCCAGGAGGTCGGCGTGGCCGGGTTCGACAACATCCCGTGGGCCCACCTGGTCCGGCCCACCCTGACGACCGTGGACCAGCCCACCTACGAGCTGGGCCGTACCGCCGCCCTGCTGCTCGCCGAGCGGATCACCGAGCCGACCCGTCCGGCGAGCAGCGTCACCCTGCACACCCAGTTGCACGTACGGGAGAGCTCGCGCCGCTGAGCTGTTGACTCCGTCGGCGGGGTTCATTAGCGTCGGCGAAGTCAGCAATCGATTTCCCAGGGGTTGCTCGTGTACGTGCTCGGCGTCGACATCGGGACCTCCAGCAGCAAGGGCGTGCTGGTCGCCCCCGACGGCACGGTGCGGCGGTCGGCGGCACGCGAGCACACGGTGGACCGGCCGGGGCCGGGACGGTTCGAGATGGACGGCCGCCACTGGTGGCGGGAGTTCGCCGAGCTGGCCCGTGAGCTGGCGCGGGACGTGACGGTCGGCGCGGTCGGGGTGAGCGGCATGGGGCCGTGCGTGCTGCTCGCCGACGCCGGCGACGAGCCGGTGCGGCCCGCGATCCTCTACGGCGTCGACACCCGCGCCACCGCGCAGATCGACCGGCTCGAACGGGAGCTGGGCAAGGACGAGATCCGGCGGAGGGGCGGCTCGGACCTGTCGAGCCAGGCGGCCGGCGCGAAGATCGCGTGGATCGCCGACGAGGAGCCCGGACGGTACGCGAGGGCGCGGCGGCTGTACATGCCGAGCTCCTGGCTGGTGCGCAGGCTCACCGGCGCCTACGTGCTCGACCACCACTCGGCCAGCCAGTGCACGCCGCTCTACGACGTCGGCGGCCTCGGCTGGCACCGGCCCTGGGCCGACGCGGTCGCGCCGGGCATCGAGCTGCCCCCGCTGCGCTGGCCGGGCGAGCAGGCGGGCACGGTCACCGCCGGGGCCGCCCGGGAGACCGGCCTGCCGGCGGGCATCCCGGTGACCACCGGGACGATCGACGCCTGGGCCGAGGCGCTCAGCGTCGGCGCCCACGGCGCGGGCGACCTCATGCTCATGTACGGCACGACCATGTTCCTCGTCCACACCACCGCCGAGCACCTGACCTGGCCCGGCCTCTGGGGGACGGTCGGCGCGGTGCCCGGCACCTACAACCTGGCCGGCGGCATGGCGACCTCGGGCGCGATCACCACGTGGCTGAGCGACCTGTCCGGCGCCGGCTACGAGGAGCTCCTGGCGGAGGCCGGAGAGTCCGGCGCCGGCGCCAACGGCCTGCTCATGCTGCCCTACTTCGCCGGCGAGCGCACCCCGGTCATGGACCCGCGCGCCAGGGGCGTGATCGCCGGCCTGACCCTCTCGCACACCCGCGGCGACCTCTACCGGGCCGCCCTGGAGGCGACCGGCTTCGCCGTGCGCCACAACGTCGAGACCATCCGGGCGGCGGGTGGCGACGTGCGCCGCGCCGTCGCCGTCGGCGGCGGCACCCAGGGCGCCCTGTGGACCCAGATCGTCTCCGACATCACCGGCCTGCCGCAGGAGGTCCGGGTCACCTCCATCGGCGCCTCGTACGGCAGCGCGCTGCTCGCCGCCGGGCTCGTCGGCGAGGCCGGCGCCGACGCCTGGAACCCCGTGAGCCACGTGGTCACCCCGCGGCCGGAGTCGTCGGCCGCGTACGACGAGCTCTACCGCCTCTACCTGCGGCTCTACCCCAGCACGGCGAGCCTCGCGCACGAGCTCGCCGACCGTCAGCATCGTTGAAGGGCAGACATGTACGCATTCCCCCAGCTCATCGAGCCGCCCGCGGCGGAGCCCGGCGTGGTCTACACCGTCGCGAGCGGCGACCTGCGCCAGAGCGCCAACCAGACCTGCTGGCCGGTCCAGGAGAAGCTGGAAGCCGATCTCGCCCGGGCGCTCGGCGAGCTCGGCTGGTCGGTGCGGCGCGGGCACGAGGCCGACCCCGTCAAGGGTCACGGTTTCATCGACAGCCAGCGCGCCGGCATCGACGTCTTCAGGACCCTGCCGCCGGACGCGCCGCTCATCGTCGTCGAGGCGGTCTGGCAGTACAGCCACCACGTGCTGGCGGGGCTGCGCGGCCATCGCGGCCCGGTCCTGATCGTGGCCAACTGGAGCGGGCAGTGGCCCGGACTGGTCGGCCTGCTGAACCTGGCCGGGAGCCTGACCAAGGCGGGTCGCCCGTACTCGGTGCTGTGGAGCGAGGAGTTCACCGACGAGTGGTCGCGGCACGGGCTCAAGACCTGGCTGGAGACCGGAGAGATCACCCACGACACCAGCCATGTCACGAAATATCGGCCGGAAGGGGAGAGTCTGGAGATCGCCCTCGGCAAGGCCGTCGCCCGGCAGCTCGCCACCGAGAAGGCCATCATCGGCGTCTTCGACGAGGGCTGCATGGGCATGTACAACGCCATCATCGACGACGAGCTGCTCAACCCCCTCGGGATCTACAAGGAGCGCCTGTCGCAGAGCGCGCTCGTCGCCGAGATGCAACGGGTCGGCGACGAGGAGGCCGGGCGGGTCCGCGCCTGGCTCGACCGGGAGGGCCTGACCTTCCACCTCGGCACGGACGAGGCCACCGAGCTGACCGAGGCCCAGCTGACCAGCCAGTTCAAGATGTACGTCGCCGCGCTGCGGATCGCCGACGACTTCGGCCTCGACGCGGTCGGCATCCAGTACCAGCAGGGCCTGAAGGACGTGGTCCCGGCCAGCGACCTGGCGGAGGGCCTGCTCAACAACGTCTCCCGCCCGCCGGTGCTCAGCCGCGACGGTTCCCGTGAGCTGTACGCGGGACGGCCGCTGCCGCACTTCAACGAGGTCGACGAGGGCGTCGCCGTGGACTCTCTGATCACCAACCGCGTCTGGACCGCGATGGGCCTCGACCCGGCCACGACGCTGCACGACATCCGCTGGGGCGAGGAGTACGACGGACGGTTCGTCTGGGTCTTCGAGATCTCGGGTTCCGTACCCGCCTCGCACAACGGCGGCTACCGCGCCTCGTGGAGCATGCGGCAGCCCCCGATGTACTTCCCGCTCGGCGGCGGCACGCTCAGCGGCGTCTCCAAGCCGGGCGAGATCGTCTGGTCGCGCGTGTTCATCATGGGCGGCGAACTGCACGCCGACCTCGGCCGGGCGACCGTCGTCGAGCTGCCCGAGGAGGAGACCAGGCGCAGGCTCGACGCCACGACCCCGCAGTGGCCGATCATGCACGCCGTGCTGCACGGCGTCACCCGCGACCAGTTCATGGCCCGCCACCGGGCCAACCACCTCAACGTGGCCTACGCGGGCGACGCCGACGGCGCGGACCGCGCCCTCGCCGCCAAGGCCGCGGCCTTCGCCGAACTCGGCGTGCACGTGCACCTGTGCGGAATCTCCTTAGAAGGAGGGGCCCTGTGAAGCCCTTACGCATCGCACTGATCCCGCTCCTGGGCCTGGCGCTGACCGGGCCGGCCCAGGCCTCGACGACCCACTCCCCCGCCGTCGTGGTGAGCAAGATGACCGGTCCCGGCTCGGTCAGCGCCACCGACACCGCCTGGAAGGTCAAGGCGACCGACCTAGGCGTCATGTGGGACAACGGCCGCGGGGAGATCCTGGCCGCGTTCGGCGACACGTTCGGCGCCTCCTGGCAGCCGCCGGGCGCCAACGGCGACGACTGGCGCAGCCAGGTGCTGCTGCGCAGCACCGACCGGAACCTGGCCGACGGCATGTCCTTCAGCGGCGCGGCCACCGACCGGCCCGGCCACGCCAAGGAGCTCATCCCGAGCAGGAAGGTCGACGGCGACGAGATCACCGTGATCCCCACGGCCGGGGTGTCGGTGGGGACGCGGCAGTACCTCGCCTACATGTCGGTGCGGCACTGGGGCGAACCCGGCTACTGGGACACCAACTACTCCGCCATCGCCTACTCCGACGACAACGGCCAGACCTGGGTGACCAGCGGCGGCCCCCGCTGGGACAACCCCGGCGGCGCCGACCACTTCCAGATGGCGGCCTTCGTCCGCCGCGACGGCCACGTCTACATGTTCGGCACGCCGAACGGCCGCCAGGGCGCCGCCTACCTGGCCCGGGTGCCCGAGACCGCGGTCCTGACCAAGTCCGCCTACCAGTACTGGACGGGCAGCGCCTGGCAGTCCGGCGCCGACACGCTCGCCGCCCCGATCGTCGCGGCGCCGGTGTCGGAGCTGTCGGTCCAGTTCAACGCCCACACCGGCAAGTGGCTGATGACCTACCTCAAGGGCAGCGACGTCGTGCTGAGGAGCGCGAGCGCGCCCACCGGCCCGTGGAGCGGCCCGGCGGTGGTGGCGAGCTTCGCCGACTTCCCCGGGCTCTACGGCGGCTACATGCATCCCTGGTCGTCGGGGCCGGACCTCTATCTGGCGCTGTCGCAGTGGACGCCCTACAACGTCTACCTGATCCGCGTCCAGCTGAACCCGGACGGGACCATCGCCAACCCGAACCTCGTCCGCGACCCGAGCTTCGAACGCCAGGCCACGAACACGGTCGCGGCGCCCTGGAAGGTGCGCGGCAACGGCGGCGTCGACCAGGGCACCTGGGCCTTCACCGCCGACCGCAACGCCTTCGTCCGCTACAACCGCGGCTGGCATGACATCTACCAGACCGTCCAGGTCACGCCCCACACGAACTACACGCTGACCGGCTGGCTGCGCACCTCGCCCGACAACGACAACGGCTTCTTCGGCGTCCGCGCCCCCGGTGGCGCCCCGTTCGCGGAGCTCAACTTCCGCGCGCTCGGCGGCTGGACCAAGCGCACCGTCACCTTCAACAGCGGGAACCGCGGCTCGATCGAGGTCTTCGCGGGGATCTGGACGGACAACGGCGACATGTGGCTGCAGCTGGACGACTTCGCCCTGGTGAAGTCCTGATCGATGTGCGGGACCCGTACATCGATCGCGTAACGCTCATTGACCTGTCACCCGCGGGGCGATAGGAAGCGGCAATCGATTTCTCATATCCAGGAGGAACCGTGACGTATGGCCAGTACGGCAGCAGCCTGCGCGACCTGCCGCGGCTGCGCTCGCACCGCCGCAGGAGGGTGTCGAGCTGGGACCGTTCGGGCGGCAACGACGACCGCGTCACGGTGGCGCCGGGCGAGACCGTGACCCTCGCCGACATCCGCGGCGCCGGCTCGGTCAACCACATCTGGATGACCGTGGCGCCGCGCGACCCCGGCACGCCGGAGACGCACGACCGCGACTTCCTCCGCAAGCTCGTGCTGCGCGTCTTCTGGGACGACAACGAGCACCCCAGCGTGCTCGTGCCGCTGGGCGACTTCTTCGGCATGGGCCACGCCCGCACCGCGAACTTCGTCTCGGCGCCGCTGCAGATGAGCCCGCAGGACGGCAAGGCCTTCAACTGCTGGTTCCACATGCCGTTCGGCAGCCGGGCGAGGTTCGAGCTGACCAGCGAGTGCGAGGAAGAGGTGCTCTGGTTCTACTACTACATCGACTACGACGAGTTCGACGAGCTGGGTGACGGACTGGGCCGCTTCCACGCCCAGTGGCGGCGGGAGAACCCCGCCGACGGCGTCGACCAGGGGTCCATGACGAACGCCGAGTACCTGTTCGGCGGCACCAACCAGGACGGGGCGGGCAACTACCTCATCCTGGAGGCCGAGGGCCGCGGCCACTACGTGGGCTGCGTCCTGAACGTCACCAACCTGCGCCGCACCTCCGACTGGAACTGGTACGGCGAGGGCGACGACATGATCTTCATCGACGGCGAGGCCTTCCCGCCCAGCCTGCACGGCACCGGGACCGAGGACTACTTCAACACCGCCTGGTGCCCGAGCCAGTCCTACCACGCCCCGTACCACGGCCTGACGCTGCCCGGCGGGGAGAACTGGTCGGGGCAGATCTCGATGTACCGCTTCCACGTCGAGGACCCGGTGCCCTTCACCACCTCCATCAAGGTGACCATCGAGCACGGTCACGCCAACCGCCGCCAGGACGACCTGTCCTCGGTCGCGTACTGGTACCAAGAGCTCCCGCACCGGCCGTTCACGCTCCCGCCCGTCAGCGCCCGGCTGCCCATCCTGTGACGCGAGAGGAGACGACGTGCGCACACCACTCATCCGGCTGGTCGCGGCCGTGGCCGGCGCGACCGTGCTGGCCGCCGGCTGCGGATCGGGCGCCGGCCCGTCGGCGCCCGGCAAGTCCGAGATCACGCTCTGGCAGCAGAAGTTCACCGACCAGGAGGACGCCTGGTACAAGAAGGCCGTCGCGGCCTTCAACAAGTCCCAGGACGAGGTCGTGCTCAAGCATGTGATCGTCCCGGCGGACACCTGGGACCAGAAGATGAGGTCCGCCCAGGCCGCGGGCAAGGCACCCGACGTCTACACGGTCAACTACAGCAAGGTGCCCGGCTTCGCCCGCACCGGCGTGATCCAGGCGCTCGACCCGCTCATCCCGGCCGACAAGTGGACCGGGCTGCAGGAGCCGGTGCTCGCCTCGGTGGAGCACGACGGCAAGAAGTACGGGTACCCGATGCTGGTGGAGCCGTCGGCCGTGCTCTTCTACCGCAAGGACCTGTTCGCCCAGGCCGGGCTCGACCCCGAGCGGCCGCCGGCCACCTGGCAGGAGCTCATCGACTACGGCAGGAAGCTGACCACCAAGGACGTCGCGGGCGTCGTCACCGCCGCCAACCAGATCGACCTGGCCTGGTCGACGTGGGGCCTGCAGTGGAACGCGGCCGGGCACCTGCCGATCAGCGACGACTGGTCCGCGCCGCGCGCCGCCGACCCCGCCTACAAGCAGCTGCTGCAGGTCTACCAGACGCTCTACCAGCAGGGGATCATGCCCAAGCAGCCGCTGGCGCCGTACGCCGACGCCAACCCGCTGGGCCAGGGCAAGACCGCGATGATGGTGTGCGGCTCGTGGGCGGCCAGCGTGCTGCTGCAGGACTATCCGAAGCTGGTCGGCCAGATCGGAGTGGCGGCCCTGCCCTCCTTCGACGGCGACGCCACCAAGCCGACCGCGACGCTCGGCGGCTGGACGCTGGTCGTCGACGCCAAGTCCCGCGACGCCCGCGCCTCCGCCGGCTTCGTCTCCTGGCTGCTGGCCGAGGACACCACGCTGCTGGTCGAGTTCTTCAAGAACACCAAGTTCTCCAAGTACTCGCCGCGCGCCGCCGTCGCCGAGGCGATCGCCAAGGACCCGGCGGCGGCCGAGAACCCGTGGGCCAAGACGATCGAGGAGCGGGTCGTGCGGTACGCCAAGGCGGAGCCGGCCTATGACTGGGCCGTCAGCCTGGCCTTCGGCAAGGCCGTCGAGAAGGCGCTGCAGGGCAAGGACATCGACGAGGCCCTGCGAGCGGCCGACGCGGAGATCAAAGAGCTGATCGCCAAGAACGACCTGGCCGGACAGGGATCCTGATCCCGCACAGCCCGCCGCCGGTCCGCGCCGGACCGGCGGCGGAGAAAGGAGTGCCGGTGGCTGTCACGTCACTGCGGGCCACGCGCGCCCGGCCGCGCGCCGGCGCCCGCCCCCGGCCGAGGCGGGAGAACCGGGCCGCCTTCGTCATGCTGGCCCCGCTGCTGGTCCTGCTCGGCGTCTTTGTCGTCTGGCCGCTGCTGCACGCGGTCTACATCAGCTTCTTCACCTGGAGCTTCTACGACCCGGCCGTCTTCGTCGGGCTGCGCAACTACCTCAACGTGCTCACCGACGTGGAGTTCGTCAACTCGGTGACGCGCGGCCTGCTCTTCTCCGCCATCGTGGTGCCCGCGCAGGTCACGATCGCCTTCGTCTTCGCCAACCTGGTCAAGTCGGTCAGCCGGCGGATGGCGACCGTGATGAAGGTGACGATCTACGTGCCCGCGGTGATCTCCGAGGTGATCGCGGCCATCGTCTTCGCGCTCATCTACACCCACCGCGGCGGGCTGCTCAACTGGTTCCTCGACTTCTTCGGCATCGAGGCGATCCCCTGGCTCGGCGACACCGTCACCGCGCTGCCGGCCATCGCGGTCCCGGCGATCTGGATCGGCATGGGCGTGGCCTCCCTGATCATGCTGGCCGGGCTGCTCGACATCCCGGAGACCTACTACGAGTGCGCCTCGCTCGACGGCGCCGGCCCGTGGACGAAGATGTTCAGGATCACGCTGCCGCTCATGAAGAACGTCATCCTGTTCCTGCTGATCACCGGTTTCGCGGCGTCGCTGCAGTTCCTCATCCTGCCGTTGCTGATGACCCAGGGCGGCCCGGTGAACTCCACCAACCTGCCGAACCTGTTCATCCTTCAGCATTTCACCACCGACCTGTACGTCGGCTACTCGATCGCCGCCGCGCTGCTGCTGTTCGCCGTGCTCGGCACGGTGTCGGCGATCATCTTCCGGCTGGTCAGATCAGAGAAGGCGATGGACGCATGAGAGGCGCACCCGGCGCGATCCTGCGGTACGGCCTGGCCGCGGTCTTCGTCGTCGCCGCGTTGTTCCCGCTCGCGTGGCTGGCGATGGCGGGGTTCAAGGCCAAGACCGAGGTCGTGGCGACCCCGTTCCAGTTCTTCCCCGAGATGTGGCGCTGGGACAACTACGCGCGGCTCCTGGCCGACGAGGCGTTCCTGCGCTCGCTGGGCGTGACGTTCGCCGGCGCCGCCCTGTTCGCGGCGCTCAGCCTGGTGGTCAACGCGCTGGGCGCCTATGCCTTCGCCCGGCTGGAGTTCGCCTTCAAACGGACGATCTGGGTCATCGTGCTCACCACGATGTTCATCCCGGGGATCGCGATCATGCTGACCTCCTTCATCGTGGTGACCGAGCTGGGCATGCTCGACAGCCTGGCGGTGCTGGTGATCCCCGGCGCGGCGGCGGGCGTGCAGGTCTTCTTCCTGCGCCAGTTCTTCCTGTCGGTGCCGGCGGTGCTGGAGGAGGCCGCCCAGCTCGACGGGGCGGGGCCGTGGCGGATCTTCCGTCACATCTTCGTCCCGCTCTCGAAGGGCGCGTTCGTGGTGGTCGGGGCGACGTCGTTCCTGATGTTCTGGAACTCCTACATCTGGCCGGTGCTGACTATCACCGACCCTGAGCTCTTCCCGATCCAGCAGTACCTGGCGACCTTCCGCTCCGAGCGGACCAGCGAGCACGGCCTGCTGATGGCCGGTTCGACGCTGGCCGCCCTGCCCGTCATCGTGCTGTTCCTGATCTTCCAGCGGCACATCATCCGCGGCGTGCGCCTCTCGGGGCTCAAGTGAACGGCGCGGCCCGGCCCATCCCGCACGGGCAGGGCAGGCACGTGGCCATGCCGCTCGGCGGGATCGGCACCGGCAACCTCGCGATCGGCGCGGACGGCGGGCTGCGCCAGTGGCAGCTGCAGAACTGCGGCAACCATCGCGGCGTCCTGCCGTACACGTTCTTCGCGCTGCGCGTCAGCACGTGGGAGCCGCCCGCGAACGAGCTGTTCGTCCTTCAGGCGCGGTCACCGGACGCTCCGGCCACGCCGCTGGTGAACGACGACCACGTGCCCGCGTGGCAGCGCGATCTGCTGCGCACGCGCCGGGCGGTGAGCGGGACGACCTTCCGCGGCCTCTACCCCTTCGCCCACCTGGAGTACCACGGGCTGCCCGTCGAGGTCGGGCTGGAGGCGTTCAACCCGCTGGTCCCGCTCGACGTGGACGACAGCTCGCTGCCGGTCGCGCTGTTCACCTTCACGATCGCCAATCCGGGGCCGCTGCCGGCGCAGGTGTGGCTGGCGGCGGCCGCGCAGAACCCGGTCGGGCACGACGGGACCACGCCGATCGACGGCGTGCGCGGGCTCGGCTACGGCGGCAACGTCAACAGCGTGCGCCGCGCGGGCGGCTGGACCTCGCTGGTCATGGAGAACCCGCTGATCGACCCGGCGTCGCCCGGCGCCGGGCAGATGGTGCTGACCGTGGACGCGGCCGACGCGGCGGTGCTCCCGCAGTGGACGCATCCCGACGAGTTCCTCGCCTTCGTGGCCGGGCGCGCGGTCTACGGCGACGCCGAACGGGCGCGGCACGCGTCCTGGCAGGCCGACTACCAGGCGAGCGGGCCGCGGCAGGGGTTCGGGCCGAGCCCGGCGGGCCTGACGTGGAACGGCGGCGTGGTCGCCCCGATGGTGCTGACTCCCGGTGAGACCCGTGCCGTCCGGTTGTGCCTGGCGTGGTACTTCCCGAACCGCTACGCGAACTTCGTACAGTTCGGTCCGCCGAACCCGCAGTGGGGGCCGACCAGGTTCTGGCTCGGCAACGCCTACGCCACCCGCTTCGCCGACGCCCTCGACGTGGCGGCCCACGTGCGCGAGCGGTGGACGCCGCTCCGCGAGACCTCGCTGCGGTGGGTGGACGTCCTGGCGGACAGCAGCCTGCCCGCCCAGGCGGCCGAACACCTGGCCGCGCAGGCGTCGATCCCGCGCAGCCCGTCGTGCTTCCGGACGGCCGACGGGGCGTTCTTCGGCTTCGAGGGGGTGCTGGGCGCCTCGACCGTGATGTGGTCGGGCGACGTGGGGGGCTCCTGCCCGCTCAACTGCACCCACGTCTGGAACTACGCGCAGGCGGTGGCCAGGCTCTTCCCGTCGCTGGAGCGGAGCATGCGCGCCACCGAGTACGAGGTCATGCAGGCGCCGGAGGGTTACCTGCCGCACCGGGTGATCGCGCCGACCTACCTGCGCCAGCTCTGGGACGTGCCCGTCGGGGGGCCGGTCGAGCCCGCGCTCGACGGCATGCTCGGGGCCGTGCTGAAGACCTACCGCGAGGTACGGCACGGCGCCCCGCTGGAGCCCTGGTGGCTTGGGGTGAAGCGGCTGCTGGGGCACGTCCGGGCGACCTGGGACCCCGAGGGCAGCGGGGTGCTGCACGGCGTGCAGCCGTCCACCCACGACATCGACCTGTGCGGGCTCAACCCGTTCATGGGCACGCTCTGGCTGGCGGCGTTGCGGGCCGCCGAGGAGATGGCGGTGCCGGCCGGGGAGCCGGGCCTGGCCGCGGAGCTGCGCGAACTGTTCGACCGCGGCAGCGCCCGCTACGACGAGGCGCTGTTCAACGGCTCGTACTACGTGCAGGTCCTGGAGGAGGGCGACTCGGCCGAGTTCCAGTGGCTCGAAGGCTGCCTGGCCGACCAGCTCATCGGGCAGTGGTGGGCGCACCAGCTCGGCCTCGGCCACCTGCTGCCTCGCGAGCACGTCGTCTCGGCCCTCCGCGCGGTCGTCGGGCACAACCTGCGCACCGGTTTCCGCGACTTCGACCACCCCTACCGGGTCTTCGCCGACGAGGACGACACCGGGCTGCTCATGTGCACCTGGCCGCTCGGCGGCCGCCCGGCGGTGCCCACCCGCTAC
The DNA here is from genome assembly GCF_044458265.1 of Nonomuraea sp. NPDC050478. Taxonomy (NCBI): domain Bacteria; kingdom Bacillati; phylum Actinomycetota; class Actinomycetes; order Streptosporangiales; family Streptosporangiaceae; genus Nonomuraea; species Nonomuraea sp. NPDC050478. The sequence goes on from NZ_JBITHT010000009.1 coordinate 182,913, forward strand.
TGCGACGAGGTGTGGACCGGTAGCGAGTACCAGGTCGCGGCGCACTGCCTCTGGGAAGGGCTGGAGGAGGAGGCGCAGGCGATCCTCGCCGGGCTCTGGCGCCGCTACGACGGCGGCCGGCGCAACCCCTACAACGAGATCGAGTGCGGCGACCACTACGTGCGCGCCATGGCCGGCTGGTCGGTGCTCGACGCCCTGGCGGGAGCCTCCTATGACGCCACCAGCGGGCGCCTCACCCTGGCGCCGCGCGGGCACGGCCGATGGCCGCTGCTGCTCCCGACGGGCTGGGGAACCCTGATCCGGGACGCCGGCGGCGCCCGCGTGGTTCCCGCGCACGGCGAGCTGAGGATCAGCGAGATCATCTGTCACTGAACGCCCCGTCCTCGGCCGGACGCTGCTGACGGCATGGCAGATCGTGGAATGATCTATTCGTGATCGGTCTGTCATGCATGGTCCGCTATATTCGGCACGTCGCCGCCTCCGCGACATACGGCACCACTTCGGGGGTCATGGTCACCGCATGAGCCGCCTGGACGATTCCGGCCTGACCAGCGTCGGTCAGCTCGGAGGGCTTGGCCCGCCCCACCGCGGCCGGGGCGACGCCGACGTGGCCCTGGTCGACGCGCTGGACCCGCTGACCTGGCGCGCGGCCATGACCTGGCTCGCGGGCAGGCCCTCCACGGCCCGGCGGCGGACCTGCCTGCGGGTCCTCGCCTCATGGCTGCGCTGGCTGTACGCGGCCGAACAGGGCCTCGAACCGCTGGCCGCCTCCGCCGCCCATCTCGACGCCTACTGCTACGCCGCACTCACCACCGGCGACGGCGTCACCGCCAGGCCGCTGGCCCAGGCGACGGTGGCCGGCAGGCGCGCCGTCGTGGCCTCCTTCTACGCGCACGCCGAGCGGACCGGCGCCGTACGGGCGCAGCGCATCCTGAACGGCACGTCCCGCCTCACCCGGGACGAACGACGCCTGCTGCGCAGGGGGATCGCGCGGCTGGCCGGTGACGGCCGGCGCGCCGAGGCGCTCGCCGTCGCCCTGCTGGAGGCCACCGGCACGTCCGCGGACGCGCTCGCCTCGCTGTCGGCCCGCGACCTGCATGCGCTGCCCGGCGACGGCCCGCCCGTCGTGCTCGTCGTGCGCGACGAGCGGGACCCGGTCGCGTACCCGATCTCGCCGCAGATCCGCCGCCTGCTGGAGGCCGAGTCCGCCGGACGGGGCGCCGACGAGCCGCTGATCAGGCGGCCGGACGGCGGTCAGGTGGAGCCCGGCTGGATCGCCGACGCGCTCACGGGCGCCGCGCGGGCCGGCGGGCTGCCCCTGCAGCGGGCCGAACTCCTGCGCCCGCACCTGCTGCGGGCGACCGGGGTGCACGGGGACGCCGGGGGCGGGTAGAGGGCGGCCGGGCGCGGCGCGTGCCGGCCGCCCTGCCGCGTCAGTAGACGTACGGCCAGCCGGCCGCGTCATAGCCGATCTTGTTGATGCCCAGCCGGGACGAGTTGTCCGCCGCGTACCAGTGGTAGAAGAGGACGTCGCCGTCGGTGTCGGCGAGGACCGCCTGATGGCCGGGGCCGTGGATGTCGCCGTGGCCGGCCAGGATCTGCGTGCCGCCGCCGGCGGTCAGCGCCACCCCGTTGCGGTCCACGTACGGGCCGGTCACCGAGGTGGAGCGGCCGGCCATGACGCGGTAGGTGCTGGCGGCGCCCCGGCAGCACGCGTCGAAGGAGACCAGCAGGTAGTAGTAGGCGCCGTGCCGGTAGACGGTCGGCGCCTCGATCGCGCCGCCGTTGCGGCCGGCGATCGAGTGGACGGCCGAGCCGAGCCGCCTGCCGGTGGCCGGGTCGAGCTGGATCATCTTGATGCCGGACCAGAACGAGCCGAAGCTCAGCCACCAGCGGCCCTGGTCGTCGACGACGAGGTTGGGGTCGATGGCGTTGAAGTCGTCCGAGGTCCGCGACTCGATGACCAGGCCCTGGTTGGTCCACGACCCCGACGCCCCGCTCGTGCTGGTGGCGAGGAAGATCGCCGAGCGGTTGGAGCCGAAGGTGGAGGCCGAGTAGTACATGACGTAGCGGCCGCCGGTGTAGGTGATGTCCGGCGCCCAGAGCGTGTTGCCGCCGTTCGTGTACGGATGCGCCCACGGCACGCCGCCGGGGAAGGCGGACCCGGCGTTGCGCCAGGCCGTCCGGTCGGCCGAGGTCTTCAGCTGGATGCCCTCGCCGGTGTGGGCCAGCAGATAGCCGCCGGCGGGAGTCTTGGCCACCTCGGGATCGTGCACGTTGACGGAGCCGGTGACGGTGCCGGGGTCGGGGTAGGAGGGCGGCGGCGTGGACGAGTCGCCCAGCTTGACGAGCTGCCACTGCTGGTTGGCGCCGTTCAGGTCGGCGTACTGCGACAGCCGTCCGCCGTCGGCGGTCGACCACTCCCAGACCTCCAGGGCCTTGCCGCTGTTGCGGTTGATCAGCTTGACGAAGCCGTTGTCGGTGTCGGCGACGCGGAACTGCTGGTTGGCGCCGTTGCGGTCGCTCCACTGGACGATGTTCGCGCCGTCGGCGGTGGAGTTGTCGCGGACGTCGAGGACCTTGCCGCTGTGGCGGGAGCGCAGGCGGTAGTGGCCGCCTCCGGAGTCGACGAACTGCCACTGCTGCCAGGCGCCGTCGTTGCGGGCCCACTGGACGATGGGCGCGCCGTCGGCCGTGGCGCGCTCGTAGACGTCCATGACCTTGCCGCTGTGCCGGTTGACCAGCACGTACCAGGCGCTGGTGTCGATCGTCGCGGCGGCCGCCTGCCCGGCGGCCACGAGGGTCTGGCACATGGCCAGCAGTGCCACGACGGCTGCCGTGAGGGCGCGGCGGGGTCTCGGTCGTGAGGAAGCGGGTCTGTTCATAGAGCGCCTCTCGATGTTAGCGCTAACATATGGCTGGGCTGTCGAGAAAGGAAGGTCGATCGAGAACTACACCACCGAGGGCCGACGTCCGCGGTGCTGGTCATCCTGGTTGTGCGCCCAGTGTTAGCGCGAACACCCGGCCGGTCAAGGAATCGCGCGCAGCCCCGCCGTACCGCAGGAACGGCGCCCGCCGCCGCCCGCGGTCCCCGCCGCCGCCCGCCACCTGCCCGTGATCCCCACGGGGGATCGCCCCGCGCGGCTCCGGTCGCCCGGCGCGGCGCGCTGAAAGTTTCACCGCTCGCGACCGTCGCACGTCCGTGCCGCCGCGCCCGTGGCCGCTAGGTCGGACAGCTGACCCCTTTTTGAGGGTTGTGCGCCTCAACCAGGCATGGAGGCGAGCAAAGTCTCAACCGTATGTCCAACGATACCGTTGAGGGCATGACTAGTGGCATCAAGGACACCGCCCATGCCGTCGAGGCCGCCGCCGTCATGCGGCTGCTCCCGGCGCGGCCGCGGGTGCTCGCGCTGGGCGAGCCGACCCACGGCGAGGAGCTCCTGCTCGACGTCCGCAACGAGCTCTTCCGGCAGCTCGTCGAGCAGGAGGGCTACACGACGATCGCCATCGAGAGCGACTGCGTGATGGGCCTGGTCGTGGACGACTACGTCGCCACGGGCGAGGGCACCCTCGACGAGGTCATGGAGCGCGGCATCAGCCACGGCTGGGGCGCGGCGGCGGGCAACCGCGAGCTCGTGCGCTGGATGCGCGCCCACAACGAGGGCCGGCCCGCGCCGGAGCGGCTGCGCTTCGCCGGTGTCGACGGCCCGATGGAGATCACCGGCCCGGCGAGCCCCCGGGAGTCGCTCACCGCTCTTCACGGCTACCTCGCGGCCCTGGTGCACGAGAGCCTGCTCCCCTGCACCGCGGAGACGCTCGACCGCCTGCTCGGCGCCGACGAGCGGTGGACCGACGAGGCGGCGATGATGGATCCGTCCCGGTCCGTGGGACGGTCGGCCGAGGCCCGCGAGCTGCGGCTGCTCGCCGACGACCTGGCGGCGCTGCTCGACGAGCGGACGCCGCACCTGATCGCGGCGACCTCACGGGACGCCTGGGAACGCGCGCGCCAGTACGCCAGAGCCGCCACCGGCCTGATGCGCTACCACTTCTGGATGGCCGACGACTCGCCGGGCCGCATGGCGCGGCTGCTGGGCGTACGGGATTCGATCATGGCCGACAACCTCCTCGCGGCCGCACGGCGGGGTCCGGTGCTGGTCCACGCCCACAACCTCCACCTGCAGCGGCACGAGGCCGCGATGCGGATGGGCGACCTGCCGCTGGACTGGTGGGGCGCCGGCGCGCTGGTGAGCGCCCATCTGGGCGAGGAGTACGCCTTCGTGGCCGGGGCTCTCGGCACGATCCGGCACCAGGGGGTGGACACCCCGCCCCCGGGCACCGTCGAAGGGCTCCTGTACGCGCTCCCGGAGGACCGCTGCCTGGTCGACGCCCGCCGGCTGGCCGCCGTCCTCGCCGATGCGCCGCCCGGGCCCCGCGAGTCCTCCTGGTTCGGCTACTTCCCCCTCGATCCGGCCCACCTGGCTCAGAGCGACGGCATCGTGTACGTCAAGGACATGCCGCCGAGGTAGGTCAGCGCGACTGGACGTGTTCCCGGTCGACCAGGGCACGGGCGAAGACGACCGTGACGAGGCCCGCCAGCACGACGGAGAGCAGCCCGGCGCGGAGGCTGACGAGGTCGGCGACGAGTCCGACGAGGAGCGGGGACAGCAGGAGTCCCCCGCGCAGCAGCCAGCTGACGACGGTCAGGCCGGTGCCGGGGGGCAGCCCCGGCAGCTCGTCGGCGGTGTGCATGGCGGCGGGGACGAGCGTCGCGAAGCCGAGCCCGGCCAGGGCGAAGCCGATCAGCGCGGTCGCGATCGACGGCACGGCGAGCGCGCCGCCCATGCCGGCGGCGGCCAGCACCCCTCCCGCCCGCGCGACGGCGCGCCGGCCGAAGCGGTCCACCACGCGGTCGCCGGTGAGGCGGCCGGCGGTCATGGCGGCCTGGAAGGCCACCACGGCCAGGCCGGCGGTGGCGGCGTCGGCGTGCAGGCCGCTGAGGTAGAGGGCGCCCCAGGACGCGCCGGCGTCCTCGACGAGCGCGCCGCAGGCCGCCAGCACGCCGAGCGCGGCCAGCATCCGCACGGCGGGACCGGCGAACGAGCGCCGCCCGCCGCGGACGGGCAGGGCGGCCGGATGGCCTTCGGCGGCGGCCGGGGCGGCTGGATGGCCGTCTGCGGCGGCCGGGTCCTGGGCCTCGGCGGTGCGCTCGGCGTCCTCCGGGCCGGACAGCAGGAACCGGTAGGCGACCACGGCGACGACGCTGAACAGCGCGGCGGAGATGGCCAGGTGGATCGCCAGGGGCAGCCGGAGACCGGCGGCGGCCGCGCCCATCAGGCCGCCCAGCACCGCGCCGACGCTCCACAGGCCGTGCAGCGAGTTGACGATGGAGCGCCGGTAGAGCCGCTGGACGCGCAGGCCGTGGGCGTTCTGGGCGACGTCGACGATCGCGTCGAGAGCGCCCACGACGAACAGCACGCCGCCGAACGCGACCCAGTTCGGCACGAAGGGCAGGACCAGCGTCGCGATCGTCGTCAGGACGATCCCGAACGCCGCCACCCGCGCGGAGCGGAAGCGGCGGATGGCGGCGCCGGCGAGCAGCCCGGCCAGCAGCGCGCCCAGCGGGTATCCCGCCAGCGCGGTGCCGAAGACGGCGTTGGTCACTCCGAGGTCGGCCTTGATCTGCGGGTAGCGGGGGACGATGTTGAAGAACACGGCGCCGTTGGTGAGGAACAGCGCCGCGACGGCGACGCGGGCCCGGCGGACGGGCGCGGTGACGGACATCGGCTTTCCGATCGGGGTAGAGGGGGTGGGGGTCAGCGCAGGTAGCGCTGGATGGCGTCGCGGATCTGCGCGGGCGTCATCGGCTCGGTCGACAGCGCGTTGTGCAGCGTGAGGCCCTCGATGAGCGCGTCGAGGCCCCGGGCGGTGTCGGCGTCGAAGTGGCGTTCCAGCGCCTGGCGGCTGCGGGCCATCCATTCCTGGGTGACGGCTCTCAGGACCGGGTTGCGCGCCGCGGCCACGTACAGCTCCACCGTGAGCACGAGGTCGCGCTGTGAGCCGAGCAGGTCGTCCGAGACCAGCGTGATGACGGCCTCGACCGCCGCGTCCCGGTCACGGGCGGCCGCCATCCGCTCGTCGAACACCCGGGCCACCGTGGCGGCGTACCGCTTGAACGCCTCGGCGAGCAGTTCCTCAAGAGAGGTGAAGTGGTAGGTCGTCGAGCCCAGCGGCACGTCCGCCACCCTGGCGATCTCCCGGTGGGTCGTCCCGGCGAGGCCGCGCTCGGCGATGACGGTGAGCGCGGCGTCGATCAGCCGGTCCCGCCGGCCGGGGTCATGGCGGCGGGCGCGCCGTGGCACGGCCCCGCCGTCCCCGCCGGAGACACGACTCACCCCGCGCCCGGTCCGGAGCCCGGACCAGCGCCCGGACCAGCGTCCGTCCCTGCGCTCGGTCCCGCGCCCGGTCCGGTGTGCTCGATCGTGCGGATCACCCGGGCCGGGTTGCCGGCCGCGACCACGTTGGGCGGGAGGTCGCGGGTGACCACCGCGCCGGCGCCGACGACCGCGTTCTCCCCGATCGTGACCCCTGCCAGGACGATCACGCCGCTGCCCAGCCAGACGTTGTCGCCGATGGTGATCGGCGCGGCGGACTCCCACTTCGCCCGGCGGAGGTCCGGGTCCACCGGATGGGTCGGGGTCATCAGCTGCACGTTCGTCCCGATCTGCACGTCGTCGCCGATGGTGATCGACGCGACGTCCAGGGCGACGAGGCCGAAGTTGGCGAAGGACCGGGCGCCGACGCGGATGTGGCTGCCGTAGTCGACCCGCAGCGGCGGCCGGATCTCCGTGCCCTCGCCGACCGCGCCGAGCAGCTTGGCGAGCAGCCGCCGCCGCGTCTGCGGGTCACGGGCCGACGTGGCGTTGTACGCGTCCATCAGATCCGCGGCCCGCCGCATGTGCTCGGCCAGCTCCGGGTCGTCGGCGATGTACAGGTCGCCGGCGAGCATCCGCTCACGCATCGAGCGGCCGTCCGAATCATGCGTCATAAGGACGAGTGTACACATTATATGTACATTCGTACGTAAAGGATGTTTTCCCCGGTGGAAACGCGTCGGCGGGGGTGATCTACGTGGTCGGCACGGTGACGTCGTCGTCCCGTTCGACCTCGCCGAGGCGCAGCTCCGGCGGGCGGCGGGTGAACATCCGGGTCAGGCCGAGCAGGTAGACGAATCCGGCGCCGACCCAGGACAGCCCGACGACGAACGTGAGGCCGGACAGGCTGGTCCACAGCCAGAGGCAGAGCAGCACGCCGACGGCGGGCGCCACGCCGTACTTGACCAGGTCAGGCGGAGTCCGCCTGCCCTCGTTCACGACGTAGTGCTTGATCACCGAGAGGTTGACGAAGGAGAAGGCCACGAGCGCGCCGAAGCTGACCATGGCGGACGCCAACTCCAGGTCGATGACCAGCGCCACCAGCGACAGCGCGCCGACCGCGAGCGTGGCCAGCACGGGGTTGCGGAACCTGGGGTGCACGTAGCCGAAGAACCGCCGCGGCAGCACGCCGTCGCGGCCCATCGCGTACAGGATGCGCGAGACACTCGCCTGCGAGGTCATCGCCGAGGCGAACGCGCCGGAGATGTAGGAGGCGGTGAAGAAGGCGGCCAGCAGCGTCCCGCCGACGTGCCGCATGACGTCCAGGGCCGCCGAGTCCGGGTCGGTGAACGACTGCCAGTCAGGGAAGGCCAGGTGGCCGACGTAGGAGATGACGATGAAGAAGACGCCGCCGGCCAGGGTCGTCAGCATGATCGCCCGGGGGACCCGCCGCCGGGGGTCGTGCGTCTCCTCCGACAGCGTGGAGACCGCGTCGAAGCCCAGGAAGGACAGGCACAGGATCGCGGCGCCGCCGAGGATCATGGACAGGTCGGTGCCGTCGCCGAAGAACGGCTCGGTGATCGACGGCATCGGTTCACCGGCGATGGCGCGCAGGGCTCCGGCCAGGAACACCACGACGAACACGACCTGGATCCCGATGAGCACGACGTTCATCCGGCTGACCATCCGGATGCCCAGCACGTTCAGCCCGGTGACCAGGGCGATCGCGCCGACGACCCAGACCCAGGCCGGGATCGCCTCGAAGGCCGCGTTCAGGTAGATACCGATCACCAGGTAGTTGATCATCGGCAGGAACACGTAGTCCAGCAGCAGGGCCCAGCCCGCCATGAAGCCCAGGTGCGGGCCGAACGATTTCTGGGTGTAGGTGTAGGCCGAGCCGGCGTACGGATGCGCCCGGACCATCCGCCCGTAGCTGTAGGCGGTGAACAGCATCGCGACGAGGGTGACGACGTACGCGCCGGGCAGGTGGCCCTCGGTCATCTCGGTGACGATCCCGTACGTGGTGAACACCGTGAGCGGCACCATGTACGCCAGGCCGAACAGGACAAGCGAGGGCAGACCGAGCACCCGCCGCAGGTGTGGGGTGGGGGGTTGGCTGGACAAGGGTTCCTCCTCAGGGGCGTTCGTAGACGACGGACCCCTCGGTGATGGTGTAGTCGACGCGGGCGTCGGCGGCCGGGCCGGCGGCGCGGGCGAACAGGTTGCGGTCGAGGACGGCGAGGTCGGCGCGGTTGCCGACGGCGATGGTGCCGGCGTCGGCGTCGTGGTTGACGTACGCGGAGCCGGCGGTGAACGCGGCCAGCGCGACGGGCAACGGCAGCGCCTGTTCGGGCAGGAAGGGCGCGTTGTCCCGGTTCTCCGGGTCGACGCGGGTGACGGCGACCTCGATCTCCTCCAGCGGGTTGGCGGTGGTCACCGACCAGTCGCTGCCCATCGCCAGGGTCGCGCCGGAGCGCAGCAGGTCGCCGAAGGGGTACTGCAGGTCGGCGCGGTCGCGGCCGAGGAACGGCAGCGTCAGCTCCTCCATCTGCGGTTCCATCTGCGCCCAGTACGCCTGGCAGTTGGCCGTGACGCCGAGGGCGCGGAAGCGCGGGACGTCGTCGGGGTGCACGAGCTGCAGGTGCGCGATGTGGTGCCGGCGGTCGCCGGGGCCGTTGGCGGTCCTGGCGGCCTGCACGGCGTCGAGCGCGTTGCGCACGGCGCGGTCGCCGATCGCGTGCAGGTGCGTCTGGAAGCCGAGCCGGTCGAGCTCGGTGACCGCGGCGGCCAGCAGGTCGGGTTCGACGTAGGTCAGGCCGTGGTTGGCGGTGTGCCCGCCGCAGCCGTCGCAGTAGGGCTCCAGCAGCGCGCCCGTGTAGTTCTCCATCACCCCGTCGGTCATGATCTTCACGGTGGTGGGGCGGAACCGGGCGGTGCCCGTCTCCCTCTGGCCGAGGAACTCCGGGATCTGGTCCAGCCCGCGATGCCGGTCCCACCACAGCGCGCCCACGACGCGCGCGGTGAGCCGGCCGGCGGAGTCCAGGGAGCGGTAGGCGTCCAGGGTGGCCGGGGTGACCCAGGCGTCCTGCCAGCCGGTGATGCCGAGGGAGTGCAGGTGCGCCTGGGCGTCGAGGATGGCGTCCTCCCACTCCTCGCGGGAGGGCAGTGGGACGTGCCGGTCGTTGAAGGAGTAGGCCGCGCCCTCGTGCAGGGTGCCGGTGGGCTCGCCGGTCCGCGGGTCGCGTTCGATCCGGCCGTCGGGCGGGTCGGGGGTGGCTGCGGTGATCCCGGCCAGCGCGAGCGCGGCGGAGTTCACCCACGCGCCGTGCACGTCCCGGTTGAACAGGAACACCGGCCGGTCCGGCACGATCGCGTCGAGGTCCTCCTTGCGCGGGGTGCCGCCGGGGAAGTACTCCATCGCCCAGCCGCCGCCGACGATCCAGGGCCGGTCCGGCTCCCCCGCCGCGTAGGCGGCGACGCGGTCGAGGTAGGCCTGCCGGCCCACCAGCCCGTTGAGGTCCACGTTCAGCCGGTTGCGGCCGGCGAACGGCGCGTGGACGTGCGCGTCCTGGAAGCCGGGCAGCACCATCCCGCCGCGCGCCTCGATCACCCGGGTGCGCGGGCCGACGAGCTCGCGGACGGCGGGCTCGCCCAGCGCGACGATCCGGTCCCCGCGCACGGCCACCGCGTCGGACCAGCTCCGTGCGGCGTCGACGGTGTAGACGTCGGCTCCGACGATCACGAGATCGGCGTGTGGGGTCACTCGGTGCACCTTCTTCGGGGTCAGAGGAAGTACAGGCGGGACAGGGACACCTGCTCGGCCGGTGCGGAACTGATGGGCTCGCCGTCCAGCCGGACGGCGCCGGTGCGCGGGTCGACGTGGACGTGGCCGGTGCGGGCGTTGCGCACCATGTCGGGCAGGCCGATGCCGCGCGTGCCGCGTACGGGGACGCGGCGGCGGCGGGTGGGCAGCAGGTCCGCCCCGGCCTCGGCGGCGGCCCGGCTGACGAAGGCGACGGCCAGCTCGGCGGGGGCGGCCCCGTACCCGCCGAACTGCGGGCCGAGGACGAGCGGCTGCGCCTCGTCCACCGCCGCGTTCGGGTCGCCGGTCACGCCCCAGGCGGGGAACCCGGCCTTGAGCACCAGCCGCGGGGTGGCGGCGAACCTGGCCGGCTCCCAGAGCACGAGGTCGGCGAGCAGGCCGGGCCGCAGCGAGCCGATCTCGTGGCCGAGCCCGTGCGCGAGCGCCGGGTTGACGGTGAGCTTGGCCAGGTAGCGCAGGACCCGGGCGTTGTCGTGGCGGTCGTGCTCGGCCCCCCGCTCGGCCTTCATCTTCGCGGCCAGGGCGAAGGTCCGCCGGACCGTCTCGCCGGCCCGGCCCATGCCCTGGGCGTCGGAGGAGGTGATGGGTATGACGCCGAGGTCGTGCAGCACGTCCTCGGCCCCCATGGTCTGCTCGCGAATCCGGTCGCGGGCCATCGCCTCGTCGCAGGGCAGGTCCGGAGAGAGCCCGTGGCAGGAGACGATCATGTCGTAGTGCTCGGCGACGGCGTCCCGGCCGAACGGCAGCGTCGGGTTGGTGGAGGAGCCGATGACGTGCGGCTGCCCGGCCAGGCTGAGCACGTCGGGCACGTGACCGCCGCCGCAGCCCTCGATGTGGAAGGCGTGGATGGTGCGCCCGTCCAGCACCGCCAGCGTGTCACGTACAGACAGGCTCTCGTTCAGCCCGTCGGTGTGCAGCGCGACCTGCACGTCGTGCTCCTCGGCCACCCGGAGCGCGGTGTCCAGCGCGCGGGCGTGCGCGCCCATGTCCTCGTGCACCTTGAACCCGCAGGCGCCGCCCTCGGCCAGCGCCTCGACCAGCGGCTCGGGCCGCGACGAGGAGCCGCGGGCGAGGAACCCGACGTTGACCGGCCAGGCGTCGAACGCGGCGAAGGCGGTGCGCAGCGCCCACGGCGAGTTCACCCCGACGCCCCACACCGGGCCGAACTCCTGGCCGAGGATGGTGGTCACCCCGGAGGCGAGCGAGGCCTCCATCACCCGCGGCGACAGCAGGTGCACGTGCGTGTCGATCACTCCCGCGGTGGCGATCAGGCCTTCGCCGCTGATGATCGTGGTGCCGGTGCCGGCCACCACCTCGACGCCGTCGAGGGTGTCGGGGTTCCCCGCCCGCCCGATCGCGCAGATGCGGCCCTCCCGGATACCGATGGAGGCCTTGCGCACCCCGAGCAGCGGGTCGAGGATCAGCACGTTGGACACGATCAGGTCGCACGTGTCGTGGGTCGATGTGGCCTTCAGGTGCAGGCCGTCGCGGGCGGTCTTGCCGAAGCCGGCGAGGAACTCGTCCCCGCGCCGCTGCGCGTCCGCCTCGACCTCCACCACCAGCCCGGTGTCGCCGAGCACCACCCTGTCCCCGGTGGTCGGCCCGTACACCGCCGCGTAGTCGCCGCCGTTCACGGTCACTCCGATCCCAGGTAGCCGCAGGCCCGAGCGCGTTCCAGCGCCGCCTCCCGGGCGCCCGGGGCGTCCAGCGGCCCGTCCACGAGGCCGGCGAAGCCGACCACCACGCGCGCGCCGCCGATCGGCGCCAGCCGCACCCCGGTGGTCTGGCCGGGGTCGAACCGCGTCGCCGTGCCCGCCAGCACGGCCAGGTGCCGCCCGTAGGCGGCGGCCCGGTCGAACCGCAGCCGCGGGTTCACCTCGAAGAAGTGGAAGTGCGAGGTGACGCTGATCGGCACCGCCGCCGTGTTGGTGACCAGGACCGTCACGACCTCGTCACCGTACGGCTCGGGACGGTCCGCCCCGGGCAGCAGGGCGCCCGGCCCGGCCGGGTCGGGCGCCGCCGGGCCGAACGGGGCGGTGACCACGGCCAGCCGGGTCCCGTCGTCGAAGACCGCCTCGACCTTCACCTCGGTGACCACGTTGATGACGCCGGGCAGCACGTCCTCGTGGGTCAGCACGGAGCGCCCGGCGGCGATCGCCTCGCTCAGCCGCCGGCCGTCACGGGCCGCCTCGCAGACCGTGTCCGCGATCAGCGCGGTGGCCTCGGGCACGTTCAGCCGCAGGCCCCTGGCCCGCCGCGCCCGCGCCAGCTCCGCCGCGGTGAACAGCAGCAGCCGGTCGCGTTCCGCAGGAGTGAGATGCACGACGACCGCCTCCATGACCTGTAGGAATCCGCCGAGGTGGGCATGATTAGAACACGTACAGGAACGTTCCTGCAATGGTCTGGAGAAACGTTCCTGCACAGGCGCGGGAACCACGGCCGCGACCGCCGTCGCGCGGGAGTACGGTTGCCCTTGATGAACGCGCCTCGACCGATCACCTTGCAGGACGTGGCCCGCGCGGCGGGGGTGTCGACGACGACCGTGTCCGACGCCCTGAGCGGCCGGGGCCGGCTGCCCGCCGCGACGCGCGAGCGGGTGGCCGCGGTCGCCCGCGACCTGGGCTACGTCGCCAACCGGAGCGCCCGCAATCTGCGCAGGGGCCGCACCGGCGCCATCGGCCTCTACTTCCCCGGCCGCACGATCGGTCTCGAGTACTACATGCACCTCGCGATCGGCGCCGCCGAGGAGGCGCTGGCCCACGATCTGGCGCTCACGCTCATCCCGGCGACGAAGGATCCGGGGCGCGCGCCGTCCCTCCACCTCGACGGCGTGGTGGTCTCCGACCCCGTGCTCGGCGACCCGATGCTGGAGACGCTGACCGGCCTGCGCGTGCCGATCGTCACCTGCGAGCGCGACCTGACGCCGGGCGCCCGGCACGCGGGCCGGGTCGAGTCCGACCACGCCGCGGCGACCCGCACGCTGCTCGGCCACCTGTCCCGTCACGGCGGCCAGATCGCGATGCTCTGCCCCGGCGAGGAGACCGCGTTCGGCCTGGACATCCGCACCGCCTACCAGAGGTGGTGCGCCGAGACCGGCCGGACGCCGCTGGTCTACGACGTGCCGCTGGTCTGCGAGCCGCAGGACGTCAGCCGCGCCGTGGCCGAGGCCCTGCGGGCGCCCGGCGGCGTCGAAGCGATCGTCTCCGTCCCCGACGGCGGCGCGAACAGCGCCGTGCAGGCCGCCTTCCAGCAGGGCCGCCACGTGCCCGGTGACCTGCGGGTGGCCTCGTACGTCGACAGCCCTTCCCTGCGCGGCCTGGCCACCCCCATCACCGCGATCGACATCGCGCCGCGCGAGATGGGCCGCCGGGCGGCGCGGATGCTCGCCGACCTTCTCACCGGCGCCGTCGCGCCGGGCGCGGTGGAGGTCCTGCCCACCCGGCTCATGGTGCGGGCCAGCACCTCACCGGCGGGCTGAACACGGCGCGGTACGGGCGAGCACGCCCAGCGGGTCGGCCAGCAGGCCGGAGAAGCCGAGTTCGGCGGCGCCGGCCAGCGTGGCGTCGTAGCCCAGGGCCGACGTGCGCAGCCGTACCCGCTCCCGGGCGACGGGCAGCGCGTTGGCGGCGATGCGGGCGCGCACCTGTGCCGCCATGCCCGGATAGATCTCGCGCAACGTACCGCCGAAGATGACCATGCCGGGGTTGAAGAGGTTGCACAGGTTCGCCACCCCGATGCCGAGCCAGTCGCCGATCCGGTGCAGCGCCTCCTGGGCCGCCGGATCGCCGCGGTCGGCGTCGTCCGCCACCGCCCGCACGGCGTCGCGGCCGAACAGTTCGGCCGGTCGCCCGGCGGCGTCGAGCAGGGCCCGCTCGCCGACCTCCGCCTCCAGGCAGCCGTGCGAGCCGCAGCCGCACGGGCGCCCGTCGTACGGGTTGACCACCATGTGCCCCAGCTCGCAGCCGTATCCGCTGTCGCCGTCGAGCAGCTTGCCGCCGACGATGATGCCGCCGCCCACGCCGACGTCACCGTGGAGGTAGATCAGGTTCTGGAAGTTCGCGCCGGCTCCGCGCTGCTGTTCGGCGAGCGCGCCGAGATGCGCCTCGTTCCCCACCGACACCGGCAGGCCGAGCCCGAGGCGGCGCCCGAGCTCGGCGCCGAACGCCTGGTCGACCCAGCCCAGGTCGGGCCCGAAGCGCACCATGCCGTCGCCGGGCCGGATCATCCCGCAGTAGGACGCGCCGACCCCGACGCACAGCGCGTCAGGAGGAGCCTCCCCGTGCAGCCGGCGACCGAACTCGGCGAGCACCTCGACCACGCGGTCGAGGTCCGCCCCGGCGCGCGGGCGGACCGCCTCCCTGCGGTCGAGCACGATCCCGCCCAGCGCGACCCTGGCGGCGACCAGTCTGTCCACCGCCACGTCGAAGGCCAGCACGTACGCCCGGCCCGACTCGGGCCGGACCACGAGCGACGGCCGCCCCGCCCGCCCGGTGCCCTGGGGAAGCTCCTCGCGCACCAGGCCGGCCCTGGTGAGCTCCGCTATCAGCGCCATGATGGTGCTGCGGTTGAGCCGCATCCGCTCGCTCAGCGCCGTACGGGAGACCGAACCGCCCAGGTGCACGTGTCGGAGCAGGGTGCCGACGTTGTTCCGGCGGATCTCCTCCTGAACCAACCTGACCTCCGCGATCGTCCGGCTTCCCAGTATCGCGGAGTATGCCCCGGAAGTGTGATCTTCGGCACCCGGACGGCCAGGGCGGCCGGTCCTCCGCCCGCCCCGCGGATACAGTGACCTGCCGTGGCCGGGGGCGCGACGGGACGCCGATCGTCGTCACCGTCCGGAGGGCACCGCGAACAAGAACGCCCGCATCGGGCAATCAGCGCCGACCCTCTTCTCGAGAAAGGCGCCGGATGCATGACCCTTCGTACCCCGCCACACGGCTGGCCGCGGAGCCGGACGACGCGTCGGTCATCGCGAACTCCCGGCACGAGCCGGAGTGGTTCTCGGTGATCTTCGACCGGTACTTCACCGCGATCCACCGCTACGCCGCCGCCCGGCTCGGGTCCGGCGCCGCCGACGACGTGGCAGCGGAGACGTTCCTGGCCGCGTTCGACCAGCGCGACCGCTACGACCTGACCCGCCCGGAGGCCAGGGCCTGGCTGTACGGCATCGCCACCAACCTCATCGGCCGCCATCGCCGCGGCGAGCTCCGCCTCTACCGGGCGCTCAGCCGTTCGGCCGCCCGCGACGACGTGGAAGGCCACGCCGACCGCGTCACCGACCGGGTGACCGCCGAGCAGCTCAGCCCTCGGCTGGCGCGCGGCCTGCAGGGCCTGTCCCGGGGCGACCGCGACGCGCTGATGCTCGTGGCCTGCGCCGGCCTCAGCTACGCGGAGACCGCCTCGGCCCTGAACATCCCGATCGGCACCGTCAGCTCCCGGGTGAACCGGGCCAGGGCCAAGCTGCGCGAGGCACTGGGTCACGTGGCGAAGGAGGTCTGAATCATGGACGAGCTGCAGGAACTGCGCCGCTATCACGACGCGCTGCCGGAGACCTCCGCGGAGACCATCGGCGCGGCCCGGTCCCGCCTGGCGGATCACGCGCGAAGGCGTCCGCGGGCCCGCCGCCGGCCGGTGTGGGGGCTGGGCCTGGCCGGGGCGGCCGCGCTGCTCACCGTGGCCACGACCATGGTTCCTGGCGTCACCCAGGAGAAGGGCGGCGAGGTCGCCGGGGCGCGGCACTCCCCCGCCGTCACCGAGCTCCGGTTGCGACCGGTGGCGAACGCCCAGGATCTGGCCGACAACGCGGCGGTGCTGGCCTCCGGCGAGCCCGGATGGAGCGCCGGCCCCGAGCAGTGGGGCTACGTGAAGAGCCTGCGGGCCCGGACACGGCTGGACGGCGGGCGATGGCTGATCGGCAGGCCGGAGGTCACGAGCACCCACGAGCAGTGGCGGCGGCTCGACGACAAGGCGTTCGCCACCGTCGAGAAGGGCAGGCTCAAGGTCTCCAAGGGGTCGGAGTTCGAGGTGACCTACCCCTACCTGCTCTCCCTGCCGGCCGACGCCGGCCCCCTGCTGGCCCGCGTCTACCAGACCGTCGACACCGAGAACGCCAGGAATCGCGCCTCCTTCCTGCGCTCGGCCCGGGAACGTGCGGAGAACAGGGGCAAGACCCCCGAGGAGGCGAAGCGGCTGGCCGAGGAGTCGCTGCCCGCGTTCACCTCCCAGCACCGCGACCGGTGGGCGTTCCAGCTGATCGCGATGGGCATGAGGGAGACCGCGCTGCCGCCCAGGCTCCGTGCCGCCATGTACGGCGCGATGGCGAAGATCCCGGGCGTCCGCTACGAAGCCGAGGCATCCGACCTGCTCAAGCGCCGAGGCGTCACCCTCTACCACGTCCTGGACGGCTACCTGCGCGACGAGATCTTCATCGATCCGAAGACCTGCGAGTATCTGGGCTACCGCACCCTCGTGGTCGAGGACCACGAGGACAGGCCTTTCGGGACCATGAAGAAGGGCGAGATCCATGACTGGGACGCCCTGATCGCGGCGGCTGTCGTCGACAAGCCGGGGCAGCGGCCCGGCTGACTCCGCGTGGACCGTGGGGCTCGCCCTACATCCCCGGCGGACTCAGCCGATGCGCCAGGTGTCGCCGCCCATCAGCAGATCGGCCAGATCACCCTGGCCCTTCTGTGTCACCGCTTCGTCGAGCTGGCTGGTCATCAGCGTGTCGTAGGCCGGGCGGTCCACGCTGCGGAAGATCCCGATCGGGACGTGGTCGAACGCGGGCTCGTCCAGCCGGGACAGCGCGAACGCCACCGACGGGTCGGGGTTGTGCGCGTCGTGCACCAGGACCCGGTCCTCCTCCACGCTGTCGCGGGGGACGACCTCCAGGCTGCCGTTCGCCGCCCGGATGACCGCCTTGGAGGCCGAGGCGATCGGCCGGCCGTGTTCCAGCTTCAACGTGATGTCGTCGCGCAGCTCCGGGTCCTTGAGCGGTTCGAAGGCGTTGTCGTTGAAGATGTTGCAGTTCTGGTAGATCTCCACCAGGGACGCGCCCCGGTGCGCGGTCGCCTCCCGCAGCACCGCCTGCAGGTGCTTGCGGTCCGAGTCCAGGGTGCGCGCCACGAACGACGCCTCGGCGCCGAGGGCGAGGGAGATCGGGTTGAACGGCTTGTCCAGCGATCCCATCGGGGTGGACTTGGTGATCTTGCCGACCTCGGAGGTGGGCGAGTACTGGCCCTTGGTCAGCCCGTAGATGCGGTTGTTGAACAGCAGGATGTTGAGGTTGACGTTGCGGCGCAGCGCGTGGATCAGGTGGTTGCCGCCGATCGACAGGGCGTCCCCGTCACCGGTGATCACCCACACGCTCAGGTCCGGCCTGGAGGCTGCCAGCCCGGTGGCGATGGCGGGGGCGCGGCCGTGGATGGAGTGCACGCCGTAGGTGTTGAGGTAGTACGGGAACCTGGAGGAGCAGCCGATCCCGGAGACGAACACGATGTTCTCGCGCTTGAGCCCCAGCTCAGGCAGGAACGACTGCACCGCGGCCAGGATGGCGTAGTCGCCGCAGCCCGGGCACCAGCGCACTTCCTGGTCGGACTTGAAGTCCTTCAGGCTCTGCTTGGTGTCGGTCTTGGGCACCAGCGACAGGCCCTTGCCGTTGACGAGCCCGTTCATGTCAGTCACTGCCGTTCACCTGCTGATCATCACGGTCGATCACGTCCTGGATCACTGCGGCCAGTTCCTCGGCCTTGAACGGAAGCCCGCGCACCCGGTTGTAGCTGATGACGTCGACCAGGAACCGGGCCCGCAGCAGCAACGCCAGCTGGCCCAGGTTGATCTCCGGCAGCAACACCTTCTCGTAGCGCGCCAGGACGTCACCGATGTTGGCCGGCAGCGGGTTCAGATGCCGCAGATGCGCCTGGGCCACCTTCCCGCCCGCCGCCCGCACCCGCCGCACCCCAGCGGCGATCGCACCGTAGGTGGAACCCCACCCGAGCACCAGCACCCGCGCACCACCAGACCCAGACCGGCCAGACCCGGCGTGAGCGCGGGACCTGCCGGGCCCGCCAGGACCGCCGGGCCCGCCAGGACCGCCTGGGACATCGGGGTCGTGAGGGTCGTCGGGGTTGTCGGTGACGTCGAGATTGTGCGGGTCGTGGGGGTCGTCGACCTGGAGATCCGGCACGTCGATGCCGGCCACCTTGGCCGCGCGCAACCGCACCATCCGGTCATGATTGTCCGGATCGTAGGAGATGTTGCCGGTGCCGTCGGCCTTCTCGATACCACCGATACGGTGCTCCAACCCCGGCGTGCCCGGGATCGCCCACGGCCGCGCCAGAGTCTCCGGATCCCGCTGGAACGGCAAGAACGCCCCGTCCTGGCCGTTCGGCTCGGTCGTGAACGGCACACTGATGTCCGGCAGCGCGGACACCTCCGGCAGCCGCCACGGCTCCGAACCGTTGGCCAGATACCCATCCGACAACAACATCACCGGCGTCCGATAGGCCACCGCGATACGAGCCGCTTCCACCGCCGCGTCGAAACAATCCGAAGGCGACATCGGCGCGATGACCGGCACCGGCGACTCGCCGTTGCGGCCGAACAACGCCATCAGCAGGTCGGTCTGCTCGGTCTTGGTCGGCATACCGGTGGATGGGCCGGCCCGTTGCACGTCCACCACGATCAGCGGCAACTCCGTGGTGACGGCCAGGCCGACGGTCTCGGCCTTGAGTGCCACGCCGGGGCCGCTGGTGGTGGTCACGCCGAGCGCGCCGCCGAACGCCGCCCCCAGCGCCGCACCGACACCGGCGATCTCGTCCTCGGCCTGGAAGGTGCGGATGCCGAACTGCTTGTGCTTCGACAGCTCGTGCAGGATGTCCGAGGCCGGGGTGATCGGGTAGGAGCCGAGGAACAGGGGCAGCCGGGCTTGGACGGCGGCGGCGATCAGGCCGTAGGCCAGCGCCTGGTTGCCGGAGATGTTGCGGTACACGCCCGGCGCCAGCCGGGCCGGCTTCACCTCATACGAGACCGAGAACGACTCGGTGGTCTCGCCGAAGTTCCAGCCGGCCTGGAAGGCGGCGATGTTGGCCTTGGCGATCTCCGGCTTCCGCGCGAACTTCGTTTCCAGGAAGCTGATGGTCTGCTCGGTCGGGCGGTGGTAGAGCCAGGACAGCAGGCCGAGCGCGAACATGTTCTTGGCGCGTTCGGCGTCCTTCTTGCTGATGTCGACGTCTTCCAGCGCCTTGACCGTCAACGACGTGAGCGGGACGGCGTGCACTCGCCACTCGGCCAGCGACCCGTCTTCCAGCGGGCTGGCCGGGTAGCCGACCTTGGCCAGGTTGCGTTTGGTGAACTCGTCGGTGTTGGCGATGATGTCGGCGCCGCGCGGCAGGTCGGCCAGGTTGGCTTTGAGCGCGGCGGGGTTCATCGCGACCAGGACGTTGGGGGCGTCGCCGGGGGTGAGGATGTCGTGGTCGGCGAAGTGCAGCTGGAAGCTGGACACGCCGGGCAGGGTGCCGGCCGGGGCGCGGATCTCGGCGGGGAAGTTGGGCAGCGTGGACAGGTCGTTGCCGAACTCGGCGGTGCCCGCGGTGAACCGGTCACCGGTGAGTTGCATGCCGTCACCGGAGTCACCGGCGAACCGGATGATCACCCGATCGAGCTGCCGAACCTGCTTGATCACAGCTCAGACCGCCTCGATGATAGTGGCGTTGGCCATGCCGCCGCCCTCGCACATCGTCTGCAGGCCGTAACGCAGGCCGTTGCGGCGCAGGTGATGGACGAGCGTGGTCATCAGCCGCGCGCCGGTCGCGCCCAGCGGATGGCCGAGCGCGATCGCGCCGCCGAGCGGGTTGACGCGATCGGCCGGGGCGCCGGTCTCCCGCTGCCAGGCCAGGACGACCGAGGCGAAGGCCTCGTTCACCTCGAACGCGTCGATGTCGCCGAGCTTGAGCCCGGCCCGGCGCAGCACCGCCTCGGTGGCCGGGATCGGGCCCGTGAGCATGAGCACCGGGTCCGAGCCGACGACCGCCATGCTGTGCACGCGGGCCAGCGGCGTGAGCCCGAGCCTCCGTACCGCGTCTCCGGAGGCGATCGCCAGCGCGGCGGCGCCGTCGGAGATCTGGCTGGAGGTGGCGGCGGTCAGCCGGCCGTCGGGGACGAGCGGCTGGAGGGTCGCCATCTTCTCCAGGTTGGTCTCGGGGCGCGGGCCCTCGTCGGCCTCCAGCCCGGCGACCGGGACGATCTCGCCGGCGAAGAGCCCGGCGCCGGCCGCCGCGGCGGCCCGCTGGTGGCTGGCCAGCGCGAACTCCTCCATGGCCGCGCGGCTCACGTCCCACTTGGCGGCGATCGTCTCCGCGCCGCGGAACTGGCTGATCTCCTGGTCACCGTAGCGTTCCGCCCACTTGCGGCCGCCCCGGGGCATGCCCATGCCGGCGTCGGCGCCCACGATGGCGGAGGAGGCGATCGGGATCAGGCTCATCACCTCGACGCCGCCCGCCACCACGAGATCCTGCGCGCCGGACGCGACCGCCTGCGCGGCGAAGTGGACCGCCTGCTGGGACGAGCCGCACTGCCGGTCGACGGTGGTGCCGGGCACCGACTCGGGCAGGCCCGCGGACAGCGCGACGACCCTGGCGATGTTGGTCGACTGGGCGCCGATCTGGCTGACGCAGCCGAAGACGACGTCGTCCACGTGCTCGCCGGCGATGCCGGCGCGGTCCAGCAGCGCGGCCACGACCTCGGCGCCGAGGTCAGCCGGGTGGACGCCGGACAGTCCGCCGCGGCGGCGGCCCACCGCGGACCGCACCGCGCCGACGATGAAGGCTTCTCGCATGGTTTCTCCTGTCAACGTCCCTGCCACACGGGAGCCCGCTTCTCGGTGAAGGCGCGGGCGCCTTCGCGGGCGTCCTCGGAGGCACGGACGGGTTCCGATATCTCGCGCTGACGGTCGAACGCCTGCTCGGGCGGCCAGTGCGCGGACTCGGTCATGATCTTCTTGCTCGCCGAGACGGCCAGAGGGCCGTTGGCGGCCACCGCCCGCGCCAGTTCGAGCGCGGACGCGACCGCCCCGCCCTCGGGGACGAGCCGGTTCAGCAGGCCGTGGGCGGCGGCGTCGGCGGCGCTCAGCCGCCTGCCGGTGATCGCCAGCTCCATGGCCAGGTGGTAGGGCAGCCGGTGCTGCAGCCGCAGCAGCGCGCCGCCGGCGGCGACGAGCCCGCGCTGGACCTCGGGCAAGGCGAACACGGCCGACTCCGCGGCCACGATGAGGTCGCAGGCCAGCACGATCTCGAACCCGCCGGCCAGCGCGTAGCCCTCGACCGCGGCGATGAGCGGCTTGCTCGGGGGGCGCTCGACCAGACCGGCGAACCCGCTCCTGGCCGTCGAGGGACGCTCGCCGCGCAGGAAGCCCTTCAGGTCCATGCCGGCGCAGAAGGTGCCGCCCGCGCCGGTGATGACGGCGGCACGCAGACTGGGCGCCTCCTCGTACGCGTCGAGGGCCTGTTCGATGCCCTCGGCGACGGCGAGGTCGACGGCGTTGCGGGCCTGCGGCCGGTTGATGGTGATGAGCCGCACCGGGCCTTCGTCGGCCACCAGGACGGGGGCGCTCATCGGGGAGCCATCCTGATCGCGCCGTCGAGCCGGATCGTCTCGCCGTTCAGCATCGGGTTGGCGATGATGTGCTCGGCCAGGGCCGCGTAGTCGGCGGGGTCGCCGAGCCTGCTGGGGTGCGGCACGGCCGCGCCGAGCGAGGCGCGCACCTCCTCCGGCAGCCGGCCGAGCATCGGGGTGTCGAACACGCCGGGGGCGATGCTGCACACGCGGATGAGCCGCCGCGACAGGTCGCGGGCCGCCACCAGGGTCATGCCCACCACGCCGGCCTTGGAGGAGGCGTAGGCGACCTGGCCGATCTGTCCCTCGTAGGCGGCGACGGAGGCGGTCAGCACGCACACGCCGCGCTCGCCGTCCACCGGCTCGGTGGCGGACATGCGGGCCGCGGCCAGCCGGATCACGTTGTACGAGCCGATCAGGTTGGTGGTGACGATGCGGGTGTAGTCCTCCAGCGAGCCCGGGGCGCCTTCCCTGTCGACGACGCGGACCGTGCCGCCGCGGCCGGCGCAGTGCACGAGCGCGCGCAGCGGGCCGAGTCCGGCGGCGGCGTCGAGGGCCGACGTCACCTGCTCGGGGTCGGTGACGTCGGCGGGCGCGAACCGGCAGCCGAGGTCCGCCGCCACCTGCTCGCCGGGCGAGCCGGGGAGGTCGGCGATGACGACCTTCGCGCCGCCCCGGGCGAGCCGGGTCGCGGTCGCCAGGCCGAGCCCGGACGCGCCGCCGGTGACGAGCGCGACGGATCCTTCCACTTTCACGGTGATGAACTCCTGTTCACAGACGTTCGACGATGGTCGCGTTGGCCATCCCGCCGGCCTCGCACATGGTCTGCAGGCCCCAGCGCCCGCCGGTGCGGCGCAGGTTCCACAGCATGCTGGTGAAGAGCCGGCTGCCGGACGCGCCGAGCGGATGCCCGAGCGCGATGGCGCCGCCGACCGGGTTCAGCACCTCGTCGGCGACCGGGTACTCGGCCTGCCAGGCCAGGGGCACCGGCGCGAACGCCTCGTTGACCTCGGCGTGGTCGATGTCCGCGAGGTCGAGCCCGGCCCGCTCCAGCACCATGGCGGTGGCGGGGATGGGGGCGGTGAGCATCGTCACCGGGTCGTCGCCGCACACCGAGAAGGCGTGGAAGCGCGCCAGCGGGGTCAGGCCGAGGCGCTCGGCCCGCTCCTCGCTCATCACCAGCACGGCGCTCGCGCCGTCGGTGATCTGCGAGGAGTTGCCGGCGGTGACCCGCCAGCCGATCTCCGGGAAGCGCCGGGCGGCCTCCTCGTCCTGGAAGGAGGGCTTGAGCCCGGCCAGCCGCTCGGTGGTGGTGCCCGGCCTGATGGTCTCGTCGCGGTCGACGACGGTCCCGCCGGGCACGGTGATCGGCACGATCTCGTCGCGGAAGTGTCCCGCGTCGGCCGCGGCGGCGGCCCGATGGTGGGAGCGGGCTGAGTAGGCGTCGAGCGTCTCGCGCTCCAGCGCCCACTTGGCGGCCACGAGCTCCGCCGCCACCCCCTGGGAGACCAGGCCGGGCGCGTACCGCTCGGTCACCGAGGGCCCGTACGGGTCGCGGCCCATCCGCGCCGACCCCATCGGCACCCGGCTCATCGACTCCACGCCGCCCGCGACGACCACGTCGTAGGCGCCGGCGAGCACGCCCTGGGCGGCGAAGTGCAGCGCCTGCTGGCTGGATCCGCAGCGGCGGTCGATGGTGGTGGCGGGCACGTGCTCGGGGAACCCTGCCGCGAGCCAGGCCATCCGGCCGGGGGTGACGGACTGGTCGGCCGCCTGGCTGACGCAGCCGACGATCACGTCCTCGACCGTGCCGGGGTCGATGCCGGTACGGTTCACGAGCCCGGCCAGCACCTGGGCGAGCAGCTCGACGGCGTGCAGCTCGGAGAGCGCGCCGCCGGGCTTGCCCTTCCCCATCGGGGAACGGACCGCGTCGACCACCACGGCTGTCCTCATGAGGTCTTCTCCAGCTCGTCGTCGGGGGTGGTCCAGCGGGGCGGGCGCCGGTCGAAGAACGCCTGGGTGCCCTCGCGCAGGTCGCCGCCGAGGAAGAACGGCAGGTTGAGGAACTGGGCGGCGTCCAGCGCCTGCCCGGCCGGCATGTCGGAGAGCAGGGTGAAGGCGCGCCTGCCGAGGCGGACGGCCGCCGGGCTGACCGCCTCGAACTTGGCCGCGTACGCGTCCAGCCCTTCCATCAGGCCGTCGCGGTCGGGGTAGACCTTGCTGACGAAGCCGAGCCGGTGCGCCTCGTCGGCGTCGATGCTCTCTCCGGTCAGCATCATCTCCAGCAGCCGCTTGCGGGGCAGCGACCTGGCCAGGTGCGCCACGATGATCATCGGGAAGAGCCCGATCTTCACCTCGGGCATCGCGAACCGGGCCTTCGGCGTGGCCAGGATGACGTCGCACATCCCGGCCAGGCCCATCCCGCCCGCGTAGGCGGGCCCGTGGACCGCGGCGATCACCGGCTTGGGCGCCTCCAGCATGAGCCGGTGCAGGTCGACGATGGCGCCGGGCCACAGGTACGCGTCCTCGACGTCGCCCTCGGCCAGCTCCCGCATCTGCCTCAGGTCGCCGCCTGCGCAGAACGCGTCCCCGTCGCCGGTCACGGCCACCGAACGCACCTGCGGGTCGGCGAACAGGCCGAGGAAGGCGTCGCGCAGCCCGGCCGCCGTCTCCTGGTCGAGGGGGTTGCGCTCTTTGGCGCGGTTCAGCGTGACGAGCCCGAGGCTGCCGCGCCGGGTCACCAAAATCTTCTCGCCGGCGCTCATCGGCTCTCCTCCGTCTCGCCGAGGACGATCAGTGCGTCGACCGCGACCGCGCCGTGGCCGGCGGGCCTGACGAGCACGGGGTTGAGGTCCAGCTCGGCGATCCGGTCCGCGTGGTCGGCGCCGAGCCGCGACAGGGCACTGACCGTGTCCGCCAGGGCGTCCACGTCGGCGGGCGGGGCGCCGCGGAAGCCGGTGAGCAGCTTCCGGCCCCGCAGCTCCGCGATCATGTCGCGGACCTCGCCGGGCTCCACCGGGGCGGGCCGCAGCACGGCGTCGGAGAGCAGCTCGGTGAGCACTCCCCCGCTGCCCAGTAGCACGAACGGGCCGAACTGGGGGTCCACCACGATGCCGGCGATCATCTCGACGCCGTCGGTGATCTGCTGCTGCACGAGCACGCCCTCGGGGGCGTCGCCGAGGTGTGCCCGCGCGCGGGCGTCGATCCCCTCGTACGCGGCGCGCACGGCGGCGGCGCCGGCCAGGCCGACCTCGACGCCGCCGATCTCGGTCTTGTGCGGGACGCGGGCGTCCGCGACCTTGAGCACGACCGGGTATCCGATCCGCTCGGCGTGCGCCACCGCGTCGTCCGCGCTCGTGGCCAGCGCCTCGGCGGGGACGGCGACCCCGTACTCGGCGAGCAGCGCCTTGGCGGCCGCCTCGTCCAGCGGGCCGGCGCCGCCGGGCAGCGCGCGCGAGGCCGCCTGACCGGACTCCCCGGTCCGGGCCGCCGGGACGGTTCCCGCCCCACCAGACTCCCCGGTGCGGATCGCCGGGACGGTTCCCGCCCCACCGGACTCCCCGGTCCGGGCCGCCGGGCCGGTCTTCCTGGTGCGGGCGCGCTCGGCGCCGCGCCGGTAGGCGGCCAGCGTGCGGACGGCGGTGAACAGCTCGCCCGCCGAGGTGAAGACGGGGATGTCCGCCTCGGCGAACGCCGCCTTCTCCTCGTCGTTGAGCTCCCCGTCCATGGAGTAGATCGCGAGCGGGGTGCGCTCCTTCGGCGCGGCGGCCGCGGCGATCCGCTCGGAGGCGCGCCGCCCGGCGTCGCCGGTCAGCTCCTTGCGCGCGTACACGACCGTGGAAATGGCCGGGTCGGC
The DNA here is from genome assembly GCF_044458265.1 of Nonomuraea sp. NPDC050478. Classification (NCBI taxonomy): domain Bacteria; kingdom Bacillati; phylum Actinomycetota; class Actinomycetes; order Streptosporangiales; family Streptosporangiaceae; genus Nonomuraea; species Nonomuraea sp. NPDC050478. The sequence goes on from NZ_JBITHT010000009.1 coordinate 208,573, forward strand.
GTCGAAGGCGGTGTAGGCGGCGGTGGCCAGGCCGCTGTCCCTGGCCACCTCGCCGGTCAGGTCGCACGGGTTGATGGCGGTACCGAAGGCCAGCAGCTCCTCCAGCTCGGCGGTGGCCGCCGGGCCGAGGTCGGGCACGGTGACGCCGGAGCGGGCGGCCCGGTCGGCGAGCGCGCCGGCCTGCCCGCCGGAGACGGACATGATGGCGACGCCGTCGTCCTGGGGCAGCCCGCGTGACAGGTAGAACTTGGCGACGGCGACGACCTCGCTGAGCTCGTCGACCCTGATGATGCCGAGCGAGTCGAAGACCGCCTGGTAGATCTCGTCGGCGCCGGCCAGCGCGCCGGTGTGCGCGGCGGCCCGGCGGGCGGCCTGCTCGGTCCTGCCGACCTTGATGAGCACGATCGGCTTGCCCAGCTCGGCGGCCAGCTCTGCGACCTTGACGAAGTCGCCGGGACGGCGGATGGCCTCGACGAACGAGACCACCATGGAGACCTCGGGGTCCTGCAGGGCGACGGACAGGTAGTCGGCCAGGCCCAGGTCGATCTCGTTGCCGGCGCTGGCGTACAGCCGGGTGCCGATGCCCTCCTCCTTGAGCCGCATGATCAGGGAGGCGGCGGTGGCGCCGCTCTGGGTGATCACCGCGACCCGGCCGGGCTCGACGCCCTGGCCGAAGATGGGCTGGATGGTGGCGAGCGCGCCGGTGGCCAGGTTGCCGACGCCGTCGGTGTTGGGGCCGACGATGCGCAGCCCGCTCTCGCGGGCGGCGGCCAGCATCTCGCGTTCCATGGCCCGGCCGTCCTCGCCGGTCTCGCCGAAGCCCTGCGAGGGCAGCACGGCCACCTTGACGCCGGCGGCGGCGCAGTCGCGTACGGCCTGGACGGTGTTCTTGGCGTTGAGCGCGATGACCGCCAGGTCGACGGGCCCGCCGACGTCGGCGAGCGAGGCGACGCAGGGCACGCCCTCGATCTCGCTGCGGGACGGGTTGACCGGGTGCACGCCGCCCGCGAAGCCGTACTGGACGAGCAGGCGCAGCGGCCACCAGCTGAGCGTGCCGGGCTTGCTCGACGCGCCGATCACGGCGACGGACCGGGGGTTGAAGAGCGTCTGGACGGCGGGTTCCGCGCCGGTGACGGTGATCACGCGACCGCCTCCGGCCGCGGTCCCGTCGGGTAGGTGGGGACGTCCTCGGCGGCGGTGATCTCCATGCGCAGCAGCCAGGCGTACATGGTCTTGCCCAGGTGGTCCGAGCGCAGCGAGCGGGTGCCCCCGCCGTCGAGCGCCCCGGTGAGCACGAAGTTGAGCGCCTTGATGCCGGGGATCTCGTAGCGGGTCACGGTGCCGCGTACGAGGGAGCCGTAGTGCTCCTTGACCCGCTCCTCGGTGAGCTCGCTCTTCAGCGTGGCGTAGCCCGCGTCGTCGTAGGCGACCAGGCCGACGTTGCACACGTCGCCCTTGTCGCCCGAGCGGCCGTGGGCGATGTCGGCGACCCTGATGTTCGCCATCTCAGACCTCCAGAATGTCGACGGCCGCGGTCACGTGCTCGCGGGGGATCAGGCAGGGCCAGAGCGAGAACAGCTCCTTCAGCGGCGGGCGGGTGCCGATGCCGCCCACGCCGGCCGGGCCGTTGTTGTAGAGGGGGACGCTCTCGGTGAAGACCTTGCGGGCCTCGGTCTCGTCCGGGCAGCGGGCGGCGTAGCGCACCACGAGCTCCAGCAGGTCGTCGTCCGCCGGGTCGGGCTCGGCCACCCGGTCGCCCCACATGGAGTTGCGCCCGACGTACTCGATCTGCACGTCGTCGGACTTGAAGCCGGCCCTGTCGAGCCGGTTCTCCAGGAACTCGATGCCGCGCCGGGCCTTGGCGTAGGCGTCGGGCCAGGTGTAGGTGAACTGGACCTCGCCGATGAAGCCGGCCCGGTAGCCCATGTTGACCTTGAGCGTGTCGGGGCGGGCGCGGCCGGTGCCGCCGGTGATGCGGACCTGGTCCGGGCCGACCTCGGTGAGCCGGACGCCGGAGAAGTCGGCCGTGACGTCGGCGGTGAGGTAGTTGGCCGGGTCGAGGATCTCGTACACGAGCTGCTCGCTCACCGTGCCGATGTCCACCCTGCCGCCGCTGCCGGGGGTCTTGGTGATGACCGCGGTGCCGTCCTCGCTGACGTCCGCGATGGGGTAGCCGAGGTTCTCCAGGCCGGGGGTCTTCCACCAGCCGCCGTCGTAGAGGCCGCCGGTGGCCTGGCCGCCGCACTCGATCGCGTGCGCGACGACGGTGGCCATGCCGAGCCGCTCCCAGTCGTCGGCGGCCCAGCCGAACTCGTGCCGCAACGGCCCCAGGTAGAGCGCGATGTCGGTGACCCGGCCGCAGATGACGATGTCGGCGCCCTGCTCCAGGGCCGTCACGATGCCGTCGGCGCCGGTGTAGACGTTGGCGTGGGTGAGCCTGTCACGGACCGAGGAGAGAGGCTCCCCCGTGTCCATGTTGGTGAACGAGACGCCCTGCGCCATCAGCCGGTCGATGTCGCCGCTGATGTCGTCGCCGGTCACCACGGCGATGCGGACGCCGGTCAGGCCGAGGTCCTTGCACAGCTCGGCGACCCGCTCCGCGCAGGCGCGCGGGTTGGCGCCGCCGGCGTCGGTGATGACCTTGACGCCGTTGGTCACGCACTGGCGGATGCTCAGGCGCAGCAGGTCGAGCACGTCACGCGTGTAGCCGTACTCGGGGTTGCGGGACCTCTGCTTGCTCAGGATCGACATGGTCAGCTCGGCCAGATGGTCGCAGCAGAGGTAGTCGATCTCCCCGCGCTCCACCATCTGGACGGCGGGGAGCACGCTGTCCCCCCAGAAAGCCATACCCGCACCCAGTCGGACTGTCTTCACTCGCTGCTCCCCATCACGATCTCACTTGATGCTAATCTTATGCATAGATTCGGCCGCGTCAATCGGTCAGCCTCATCGAATTTCTCCTGGTGGCGGGCTTGCGTGGCGCCGCCGCGGCCGGGGGACGCGCGGCGGCACCACGGTCATTGGAGGCCCAGGAGGCCCGCCAGGTTCCCGCCGAGGATCGCGGCCTCGTCCTCCGGCGGCAGGCCCAGCGCCCGCACCGCCGCGATCTCCGTGGCCGGGTCGGTCATCGGCCAGTCGGAGCCGAACACCACGCGATCGGCGCCGTGCCTCTCGATGATCTTCCGTACCCGCTCGGGCGGCAGGCTCCCGAGGCTGGGCGGCCAGGACGTCTCCAGCACCGCCCCGGAGCCGGCCACGACCTCCTCCGCCTCCTCCAGCCGGTGGTAGCCGCCGAAGTGGCAGGCGATCAGGGTCAGCCCCGGGATGCGCTCGGCCAGGGCGGGGATGTGCCGCGAGGCGCCCCGCTCGTTGGCCGCCTCGTCGCCGCCGGCGCCCACGTGCGTGATGACGGCGATGCCCTCCTCGGCCAGCGCGGACAGCAGCTCCACCACCCGGGAGTCGCCCAGCGACAGCTCCTGGAACAGCGGGTGCAGCTTCACGCCGGGGATCCCGTTGTCCTTCAGCGAGGCGAGGTTCTCCTCCACCGTCAGGTCCGGGTGGACGGTGCCGAACGGGATGAACCTGGTGCGGTCGATGCCGCCGATGAACCGGTTGGTGCCGGCCACGTGCCTGGCCACGTTGGCCACGGCCAGGCAGACGGCCAGGTCGATGCCGGCCGCGTCCATGGTGGCCCGCAGGCCGTCCAGGGTCCCGTCGTGCACCGGGTCCAGGCCGACCGGGCGGTCGGCCAGCACCTTGCGGGCGATCTCGTCCGGCCAGACGTGCGCGTGCGCGTCGATGATCATGTGGCGAGCTCCTTGACCAGCTTGCGGGAGAGCGAGTCGAAGATGACCTCGGTGGCGCCCTCGTAGACCCGCATCGGCCGGGCCGCACGGTAGAGCCGCTCGATCTTCGACCCTCGGACCAGCCCGAACCGGCCCATCACCTGGACGCACCGGTCGACCACCCGGCCGGCCGTCTCGGTCGCCGCCACCTTGGCCATCGAGGACAGGTGCAGGCTGCCCAGCGGGTCGCGGGCGGCCGCCGCGGCGGCCCGGTAGGTGAACGCGCGGGCCATCTCGATCTCGGTCCACGACCTGGCGAGCTGGTCGGCCACGGCGCCGAGCTGGATGAGCGGCCGGCCGAACTGCTCGCGGTTCGCGGTGTGCACGGTGGCCTCCTTCAGCGCCGCCTGCGCGGTGCCGACCGCCGCGGCGGCCACCGACACCCGGAAAGTCGCCAGCGTGGCCAGGCCGAGCCGCATGCCCTTGCCGGGCTCGCCCAGCCGCCACGACCGGGGCACCCGGACCCCGTCCAGCACCACGTCGCCCAGGACGTGCGGGGCGATGATCTGGTGCGGGCGGGTGGTGGTCAGGCCGGGCGTGTCCGCGGGCACCAGCACCATGGACAGGCCCGCCTCCTCCTTGCCCAGCACGCAGTAGAAGTCGGCGTCGCCGCCGTTGGTGATGAACGACTTGTGACCGCCGACCACCAGCTCGTCGCCGTCCTCGGCGACGGTGGTGGCGGTGCCGCGCAGGTCGGAGCCGATGTCCGGCTCGGTCAGCCCGAGCGCGGCGATCGCGTCCAGCGCGGCCACCCGGGGCAGCCACCGCTCGCGCAGCTCGGGCGTGCCGCCCCTGGCCAGCGCGTAGCTGCCGATGCCCTGCATGGCGAAGAGCGAGTCCAGGTGCGCGCTCTCGGCGGCCAGCTGCTCGCGGACGACGGCGACGGCCAGCGGGTCGAGGTCCGCGTACCGGCCGCCGTACTCGGCGGGCACGCACACGGCGGCCAGCCCGCTCGCGGCCAGCGCCGCGCGCATCCCCGGGTCGATCGCGTCGGCCTCGTCCGCCTCGGCGGCCAGGTGCGCGACCGACGCGGCGAGCGCCGCGGCCTCCTCGCGCAGCCCGTGGTAGCGCTCGGGGAGCTCGAACTCGGCGCCGCTCATCGGGCGGCCGCCGGACGCTGGTCGAAGCCGCGCCCGAACAGCTCGGAGGCGATCCTGACCCGCTGGATGGCGGGCGTGCCGCCGGCGATGGCCCAGCCGTGCGCGTCGCGGTGCAGCGCCTCCAGGCCGAACTCCTCGGTGTAGCCGTTGCCGCCGTGCATCTGCATGCCCAGGTCGGAGACCCGCTTGCCCATCTCGTTGGCGAAGCACTTGGCCAGCGACACCTCCAGCGGGTCCGGCAGGCCGCGGCCGGCGTTGCCCGCCGCCCGGTAGATGAGCAGCCGCGCGGCCTCGACCTGGAGCGCCATGTCGGCGACGGTCATCTGCACGTTCTGGAACTCGACCAGCGTCCGGCCGAACTGCTTGCGCTCCTGCACGTACGCGACGGCGCGGTCCAGCGCGGCCTGCCCGAGGGCCAGGCTCATGGTGGAGTTGCCGAGCCGCTCGATGGAGAAGACGCCGAACAGGTCGCGGAACCCGCCGGGCCCGACCACCAGGTTCTCGGCGGGCACCCGGGCGTCCTCGAAGATCAGGTCGGCGGACGGGATGGTGCGCCAGCCCATCAGCCGCTCCCGCTGCCCGAACGACAGGCCGGGCGTGTCGGCGGAGACGATGATCGCGCCGATGCCCTTCGACCCGGGCGCGTCACTGAGCCTGCAGTAGAGCAGGTAGTGGTCGGCGTGGCCGCCGTTGGAGATCCACCGCTTGGTGCCGTTGATGACGTACTCGTCACCCTCCAGCCGCGCCCGGGTGGTCATGTCGGTGGCGGCGGAGCCGGCGTCGGGCTCGGAGATGCCGATGGCCATCGTCACCTCGCCCGTCACCACCTTCGGCAGGTACTTCTGGCGCTGCTCCTCGGTGCCGAAGAACTCCAGCACCCGGGCCGGGCCCACGTTCGCCTCGAACACCTGGAACGCGGCGGAGCGGCACTCCTTGGCCAGCTCCTCGATCACGATCAGGGCGTCCAGCAGGGTGCCGCCCGCGCCGCCGTACTCCTCGGGCAGGGCCAGGCCGAGGAAGCCCAGCTCGGCCAGGCGCGTCACCTCCTCGGCGGGCAGCGGCGCGCGCTCCAGGTCCCACTGCGCGGCCTTGGGCGCGTACACCTCCTTGGCCACCTTCGCGGCGACCTCGCGCAGGTGGAGTTGCTCATCACTGAGCCGAAAACCGTTCACAGCAGTCTCCTCAGATCTTGGCGGTCTCGCCGCCGTCGATGACGTACGTGGCCCCGCTGACGAAGCCGCTCAGCGGCGAGGCCAGGTAGCAGACCAGGGCGCCGATCTCCGCCGGGTCGGCGACCCGGCGGGCGGGGATCTTGGCGACCCGGCGGCGCAGCGTCTCGGGGTCGTCGAGCACCGCGCGCTGCGCCTCGGTGGCGAACGCGCCGGGGGCGATCGCGTTCACCTGGACGCCGTGCCTGGACCATTCGGCGGCCAGCGCCTCGGTGAGCCGGACCAGCGCGCCCTTGGACGCCGAGTAGACCGCGAGGCTGCCCTTGCCGCGCACGCCGGAGATGGAGGCGACGTTGACGACCTTCCCCGAGCCCTGCCCGACGAAGATCTCGCCACAGGCGCGGGCGAGCAGGGCGGGCGCCACCACGTTGACCGCGAAGACGTCCTCAAGCAGCTCGGCGGTGGCGTCCAGGAACTTCCCCGCGGGCGCGATGCCGGCGTTGTTGACCAGGATGTCCAGCCGGCCGAACTCCCGCAGCGCCCGCTCCGGCAGGGCCGCCAGCCCGGCCGCGTCGCGCATGTCGCACACGACGCCGGCGATGCGGCCCGGCGCCTCGGCCGCGAGCTTGTCCAGCTCGTCGCCGGAGCGGGCCGCGGCCACCACGTTCACGCCCTCGGCCACCAGGCTGCGCACGGCCGCGGCGCCGAGGCCGCGGCTGGCTCCGGTGACGATGGCGACCTTGCCGTCGAGTTCCAGGTTCACGCGCGCGCTCCCGGCTTGGATGGACGGCGGTGCCGGTCCATGGACTTCCAGCCCAGGGCGTCGTCGGCGATCAGGACGGCCTGGATGTTGGCCGAGCCCTCGCCGGTCTGCCAGAGCTTGGCGTAGTTGAGATAGGTGCTGATCGGCAGCTCGTCGCTGAAGGCGTAACCGCCGAAGATCTCGGCGGTGGCCTGGGCCGCCCGGTTGCACACCTCGCCGGCGTAGTACTTGGCGATGGAGCTCTCCCGGGTGGGGATGACGCCCTCGTCGTAGCGGGCGGCGGCGTCCTGGACCAGCGCCCTGGCGGCCGACACCTCGCAGGCCATGTCCGCGATCTGCTTCTTGACCATCTGGAAGGAGCCGATCCGCTGGCCGAACGCCTCGCGCTGGTTCGCGTACTCGACCGAGGCGTCCAGGCATGCCTGGGCGAGGCCGACCGAGCGGGCGGCGACGGAGAGCCTGCCGTAGTCCATGGCGCTCATGGCGACCTTGAAGCCCTCGCCCTCCTCGCCGAGCAGGTTGGCGGCCGGCACCCGGACCTCGCTGAGGATGACCTCGTTGGTGGGCATCAGCTTGCCGAGCACCCGGCAGGGCACCCGGCTGGTGGCGAAGCCCGGCGTGCCGGTGGGCACCACGAACGCGCTCACCCCGCGGTGGCCCAGCTCGGGATCGGTCTTGGCGTAGACCACGGCGACGTCGGCGACGTTCGCGTTGGTGATCCACATCTTGCTGCCGGTGATGACGTAGTGGTCGCCGTCGCGCACGGCCCTGGTCCGCATGGCGCCCAGCAGGTCGGAGCCGCCGTCGGGCTCGGTCATCGCGTTGCAGCCCAGCAGCGTGCCGGAGATCAGGCCGGGCACGTACCGCTCGACCAGCTCGGCGGCGCCCCAGTTGGCGATGGTCAGCGGCACGGTCGCGGCCTGGAGGTTCATCGCGGCGCTCAGCGGCGGGTAGGCCCAGGCGAGTTGCTCGGCGACCGCGGCCAGCGCCTGGTAGCCGGCGTCGGTCCCGCCCACCTGCTCGGGGAAGCAGCAGCCGAAGAAGCCCAGCTCGCCCATCTGCCGGTAGAGGTCGCGGGGGAACTCCCCGGCCTCCTCCAGCTCCCGGATCCGGGGGCGGATCTCCTTGAGACCGAAGTCGCGCACGAGCGCTCCGAGCTCCTGCGCCGCCTCGCCGGCCATGTCGGTGGCTGTCACCATCTGATCCTCTCTGCGTCTCAACCGGCCAGCTCGGGAAGCACCCGGGTGCCGAACAGCTCAAGCTGGCGCATCGCCTCGGCGTGCGGGAGCCCCTGCCAGTGCGACTTGTACATGAAGTGCGTCATCCCCAGCTCGTCGCGGAGGCGGCCGAGCTGGTCGACGATCTCGGCCGGCGAGCCGAGCAGGAACTGCCGCTCGACGTCGATGCCGGGCGCGTCCGCCTGGACCGGGGTGTTCTCGCCCGACAGCCCCCATGAGCGGTAGGTCTGGTAGCGCAGGGCGCTGCGCCGCCGGGCCAGCTCCTCCGCCTCGCGGCGGGAGGAGGCCACGATGAGCTCGCGGCGCAGCGGGAAGTCGCCGTCGAGGGGCAGGCCGTGCGCGGCGCGCTCCTCCAGGAAGATCTCGCGCAGGCCGGCCAGCTCGTCGTGGCTGGGGAACGGCGGCGCGTACCAGGCGTCGCCCAGCCGTGCCGCGCGCCGCACGGCCGCCTCCGACTGGCCGCCGATCCAGACGGGCGGCCCGCCCGGCCGCGCCGGCTGGACGGCCGGGAGCACGTCCTCGACCTTCCAGTACGGGCTGTCGAAGTCGACCTTCCCCCCCGACCACAGGGCCTTGATGAGGGCGAGGCCGTGCTCGAAGCGCTTGACCTTGGAGCGGGAGTCGATGCCGAAGGCGCGGAACTCCCGCTCGGAGTAGCCGAGCCCGGCGCCGAAGACGCAGCGGCCGTCGGTGACCACGTCGAGCGTGGCGATCTGCTCGGCCAGGTCGACCGGGTTGGCCATGGACAGCAGCATGATGCCGGTGACGGCGGTCATGCGGGGCGCGGCGCCGTGCAGATATGTGAGGTACGGGACCGGCTGGTAGTAGCGCAGCTCGGTGCCGAGGAAGTGCTGACCCGCCACCATCATGTCGAAGCCGAGCTGGTCGGCGACCCTGACCAGCTCGCGGTGCTCTCTCAGTTGTTGCCCGTACGGCGTCTCGGCGCCGTGGATCGGCGTGGTGAGGATGCCGAACCGCACTCCAGAACCCATCCTGACTCCTCTGCAATCCCTCCTATTGATACACATGATTATCCTCGTCCTGCAACTCGGGTCCGGCTGCTGAGAAGGACGAGGGCCGCGGACAATGCCGTGCAGGCCGTCACGGTGAGCCAGGCGGCGGGCAGGCCCGCGGCCTCGGACACGGCGGCGAACAGCAGCGGCCCGGTGGCCGCGCCCAGGGCGGTGCCCAGCTGGAACCTGGCCCCGGCCACTCCCGGCCGGTCCGGATGCTGCGCCAGCACGCCCATCAGCAGCAACGCCGGCCAGCCCCACGCGCCGCAGAAGGCGACGACGGTGCCGGCCACGGTGAGCGCGGTGCCGCCCGAGGCCATCGCGAGCATCCCCACCGCGCAGGCGGCGATCATCACGGCCGCGGGCCTGAACCCGTCCGACCCTCGCCGGTCCGCCAGCCGCCCCGCGCCGAGCCGCACGACGAGCGACACGAGACTGGTGACCGAGATCACCAGCCCCGCCGTACTGACATCGAGCCCGGCCCGCGTGAGCGTGCTCACAGCAAAGGTCGTGAGCGAACCAATGGACAACGTCCCAAGCCCGGCCACAACCGAAACCCGCACCAACGACGTCACCACCCCCGGACCTGCGCTCCCGACCCGCACCTCCCCAGCAACCGCCGCGGACCCTGGACTCGCGGGCGCGGGCCGCACGTCTCCAGCGTCCGCCGCAGGCCCCGCACTCGCCACAGGCCCCGGACTCGCGCTTGCGGACCGCACCTCCCCAGCGGCGCCCGCAGAGCCCGCCCCCGCAGGCGCTGGCCGCACGCCTCCAGCGGCCGCCGTCGGCCCCGCACTCGCCAGAGGCCCGGGCCCCGCAGGCGCGGGCCGCACGCCTCCAGCGGCCGCCGTCGGCTCCACACTCGCCACAGGCCCGGGCCCCGCAGGCGCGGGCCGCGCCTCCCCGACCGCCGCCACAGACCCCGCACTCGCCACAGGCCCTGAACCCGCGCTCTCGGACCGCGTCTCTCCAGCGGCCGCTGGAGACCCCGAACTCCCCACAGGGCCCGGACCCGTAGGCGTCGGCCGCGTCTCTTCTGAGGTCTCCGCCGAGTCCTGATCTCTGCGTGCGGGTTGCGCAGTGGGCGTAGTCGTCGGTGGGGTTCGGTTCGCGTGAGAGGAGCTTGGGGCCGGTGAGGGCCGGGTGCGGGGGAGGCTGGTTGCGGCTGCGGCCACGGTCAGGAGGGTGGCGAGGACGAAGGCCCATTGCCAGCCGATGGTCAGGGCCACCAGGGGGACGGCGAGCCCGGCCAGGAGGGCGACGACGGGGGTCGCCGACTGCTTGGCGCCCAGGGCCGTGCCGCGCAGCCGGGCGGGGATCTCACGGACCACGACCAGGTTGCTGGCGGGCGCGACCACCCCGTACCCCACGCCCGCGACGACCAGCCACGCCAGCAACGCCGCGACCGACCCGCTAGTGGCGACGCCGAGCTGGCTCACCAGGCTGACCGCGAGCCCCGCCAGGGCCGCGCGCCGCCAGCCGGCGCGGTCGATCAGACGGCCGCCGGCCAGGGCGGTGAGCCCGGTGCACGCCCAGAACGCGGTCACGCACAGCCCGAGCGCGCCGTCGCCGATGCCCAGGTCGGCCTGGATCTCGACGGCCAGGACACCCACCAGGATCGGGGTGGACACCACCGCCGCCAGCATGAGGATGGCCGCCCACCACGCCCGCCCGCCGGCGGGCACCGGCCGGGACGCCTGGACGGTCTCGGCCGGTTCCACCCGTTCCCGCTACAGGGTCACGGGCACGGTACGCGGCCCGCGCATCTTCAGCCCGACGTCACTCGCCGCCTCGGGGTCGGCCAGCCGCATCTCCGGGAACCGGTCCAGGAAGAGGTTCACGCCGATCTCCAGCTCCGCCTTCGCCAGCATGGCCCCCAGGCAGAAGTGCCGCCCGGAGCCGAACGCCAGATGGTCGGCCGCTCCCGAGAACGCCTTGGTCGCGTCCAGGTCATCGCGTTCGAGCACGAACCGGTCGGGATCGGCGTAGCGCCGGTCGTCACGGTTGGCCGAGCCGATGAGCACCAGCACCGTGGACCCCGCCGGGATGAGCACGCCGCCGAGCTCGACGTCCTCCGTCGTCTCCCGCGTGTTGATCTGCGTCGGCGGGGAGAACCGCAGCGTCTCGGCGACCGCCTTGACGACCAGCGAGCGGTCGTGCCTGATCCGCTCGAACTGGCCGGGGTCGGCGAGCAGGTTGCGGAACAGGCTCGCGAAGGTCTTGTCGGTCGTCTCCGCCCCGGCCGTCAGCAGCAGGCTGACGTACGCCCTGATCTCGTCGTCGGCGAGCGGCTCACCGTCGATCTCGGCGGTGGCCAGGACCGACAGCAGGTCCTCTCCGGGGTTCGCCCGCCGTTCGGCGATGAACGGGGTGACGAACTCGCTGATCTCCGCCCGGATGGCGGCGGCCTCGGCGATGATCTCGGGGTCGCGGCCGAGGTTGGAGATGACCCGGATCACGGCGGTGTACCACCGCAGGAACCTCGGGTGGTCCTCCTTGTCGAAGCCGAGCAGGTCGGCGATCACGTACACCGGGAAGTAGTTGGCGAAGTCGCGCACCAGGTCGACGTCACGCCGCCCGGCCAGGTCCCCGGCGAGGTCCGTCGCGGCGCGCAGCACGATCTCCTCCACCACGGCGCCCGCGTTGCGCATGAGCATCGGGTGCAGCCGGTCCAGGCTCTTGCCCCGGAAGGCGGGCGACACCAGGGCCCGGTGCCTGGCGTGCTCGGTGCCGTCCATCTGCAGGATCGTCTTGCCGTGCACCGGTTCGAGCTGCCACTCGTACGCCTTCGTACTGAAGACCGGGTTCTTGTACACCCGCGCGACGTCCTCGTACCTGCTGACCAGGTACGCCCGCACGCTCTCGTCCCAGACGACCGGCGCCTCGGCGCGCAGGCGGCGGTAGAAGGCGTGCGGGTCGGCGGCGACCTCCGGGGACAGCAGCTCCGGCAGACCACGATCAGTCATCACAACTCCTCACGACTCCAGCTCGGACCCGGTGGCCTTCCAGGCCGTGAACCCGCCGTCGACGCTCCACACCGCGCCGTTGACGAACGCGGCGGCGGGGCTCGCCAGGAAGCAGACGACCTCGGCCACGTCACGCGGCTTGCCGATGGAACGGCTGAGGTAGTTCGCCAGGACGTCCCGGCGGGTGGCCTCGGGGTCGGGGCGGGAGGCGATGTAGCGCGAGGCCATCTCGGTCTCGATCATCCCGGGCGCGTAGCAGTTGACCCGGATGCCGTCGGGGGCGAGCTCCAGCGCCAGGCTGCGGGTCAGCTGGGCCACTCCGGCCTTGCTGGCCGCGTACGCGAGGGTGTGCGGCCGGGCCAGGCCGGCGGCGATCGAGGCGGCGTTGATGATGGAGGGGTTCTCGCTGCGCCGCAGGTACGGCAGCGCGGCGCGAGCGGCGAGGTACGGGCCGCGCAGGTTGACGGCGTGCACCCGGTCCCACTCCTCCGAGCCGAAGTCCTCGATGCCGAGGGTGCGGCTCACCACGGCGTCGGCCACGCCGGCGTTGTTGTGCAGCACGTCGAGGCCGCCCATGAGAGCGGTGGCACGTTCCACCATCTCGGTGATCGAGGCGGGGTCGCTCATGTCACCGCGCACGTAGTCGGCGCGGGGGCCGATCTCGGCGGCCAGCCGCCTGCCCGCGTCGTCGGCGATGTCCGCGATGACCACCGTGGCGCCGCGGGCCGCGGCCAGGCGCGCCGTCTCGGCGCCGATGCCGCTGGCGCCGCCGGTGATGAGGAACCGCAGACCTGACACGTCTGACATCAGCCGGGGACCTTTCTGAAGTAGTTGGCGTGGCGGGGCCCGGTGAGCGCGTCGCTCACCGGCACCTCGGGCTCCCGGCCGGCGCGGGCGGCGCGCTCGCGCTCCTCCCCCACGGCGATCCGGCGCTCCTCGCACCGGGCGATCCCGCCTTCGGGCACCGCGTACAGGGTGAGGTAGCGGTAGGGCGGGCTCTGCCCGCCGACCGGCTCCAGGGCGAAGCGCTGGGCGCCCTCGAATCCCATGTGCTCGAAGGTGTGGGCGAGGTGCACCTGGTCGTACCAGCGGGCGTACTCGCCCTCCCGGCCCTGGACGGCGTTGTTGAAGACCACGAAGATCTCCCGATGGTCCTCGGGCAGGGACTCGGACGCCGAAGGGCTGACCCATCCGGTCTGCGGCACGGCCCGCCAGGCGACGTCACCGAACCCGGGGTCGAGCGCGCCGGGACCGGTCACGCGGGCGAGCGCCAGGACGGGGAAGACGGTGTCGTTCTCGCCGATGTCGCGGGCCAGCGACCAGACGGCGGCCCCGTCAGGGGCGGGCAGCCCGGCGGGGCCGAGCGCGATGAACGTCTCCATCAGGCCCGCCCGGTCGGCCGCTTGGGCTTCCAGCGGAGCAGCCACATCTCCATGAGCCGGATCAGCAGCATCAGGGCGATGCCCACGATCATGAGCACGAAGATCGCGGCGAACGTGCCGGCGGTGTCGAACTGGTTGGCCGACTGCACGAGCAGGTATCCGAGCCCGCGGTTGGACGACATCATCTCGGCCGTCACCGCGACCACGAGCGCGTACGGGGCCGACACGCTCAGGCCGGAGATGATGAACGTCATCGCCGAGGGCAGGGTGGCCTTCAGGTGAACCTGCAGGCGGCTGGCCCGCATGAGCCGGAGCTTGTCCACCAGCAGGTGGTCGACGTCCTTGACCCCCGCGTACGTGGAGTAGAAGACGAGGAAGGCGACCACGCTGATGACCAGGGCCAGCTTGGAGCCGATGCCGATGCCGAACCAGAGCATGAACAGCGGCACCAGGGCCAGCCGCGGGATCGCGTAGATCGCGTCCACGAAGGGCTGGCAGACGGAGGCGAGGAACGGGCTGACGCCGAGGACGAACCCGGCCACGAGGCCGGCGAGCGCGCCCAGCACGAACCCGATCACGGTCGTCTGCAGCGTGACCCACAGGCTCGGCCACAGCAGGTTCTGCGAGACCCAGAGGCCCATGGCCTCCCAGATGAGGGACGGCTTGCTGACGTAGTACTGGTCGATCAGGACGTGCGGTTCGCCGGGCTTGCCGGCGAAGTACTCCCAGGCCGCGAGCCCGGCGACGAGCAGCGCCACCTGGATCGCGGTGATCAGCAGGCGCCGGGTCAGCCTCGGGTTGAGCCCGCCGGAGACCGCCGGCGCGCCGACCGGCTTCGGGGCGGCCTCCGGCCGGCCGGCCTCGATCGTGTCGGACCTGGTCATCAGTGATCCTCCATCTGCGGGCTGAGCAGCGCCCACAGCCGTGACCAGACCGCGGCGAACTCGGGGTCCGTGCGCAGCGATCCGAAGTCGCGGGGCCGGGCGAAGGTGATGGGCTCGACGTGGATGATCCGCCCCGGGTTCGCGCCGAACACCACGACGCGGTCGGCCATGAGGATGGCCTCTTCGAGGTCGTGGGTCACGAACAGCACGGTCTTGCGCTCGCGTTCCCAGATCTCCAGGGTCTGCCGCTGCAGGTTGAGCCGCAGCTGCGCGTCGAGCGCGCCGAAGGGCTCGTCCATCAGCAGCGTGTTGGGACGGTAGACGAGGGTCTGCGCGAGGGCGGCGCGCTTGAGCATGCCGCCGGACAGCTGCGACGGGTACCTGTTGCCGTACTGGCCGAGGCCGACCAGGTCGAGCACCTGGGCGACCCGCTCCTTGCGCTCCCGGCGGGGCACCTTCTGCACCTCCAGCGGGAGCGAGACGTTCTTCTCCACGGTCCGCCAGGGCAGCAGGGTGTCCTTCTGGGTGACGTAGCCGACGTCGTTGTTGATGCCGTTGATGGGCTTGCCGTCGTAGAGCACCTCGCCCGTGCTCTGGGTGAGCAGGCCGGCCGCCATGTTGAGCAGGGTGCTCTTGCCGCAGCCGCTGGGGCCGATGATGCAGATGAACTCGCCCTTGCGG
The DNA here is from genome assembly GCF_044458265.1 of Nonomuraea sp. NPDC050478. Taxonomy (NCBI): domain Bacteria; kingdom Bacillati; phylum Actinomycetota; class Actinomycetes; order Streptosporangiales; family Streptosporangiaceae; genus Nonomuraea; species Nonomuraea sp. NPDC050478. Next base: position 223,614 of record NZ_JBITHT010000009.1, read on the forward strand.
ATCTCCAGGTCGATCCCCTGCACGGCGGTGAACGTGCGCTTGGCGGTGGTGAAGGTGCGCCCGACCTGGTGGTAGCTCACCGCGATCGGACGGTCGTCCGCCTGTGCCGCCGCGGCGGACGCGCGCTCGGCCGATGTTCCGATGCTGGACACGGGTCTCTCCCTCACTCAGGCGTCCGGCAGGGCCTTGACGAGCTCGGTGTCGTAGAGCTCCTCGAACGGCACGGAGACCGGGTCCGGCTTGCCGATGTTGTAGACCTTGATCAGGTTGTCGGCGAGCTCCTGGGTGGGCACGATGCTGCCGGTGAAGACGGGCAGGATCGCCTCGATGCCGGTCTTCCACGCGGCGTCGCTGGTGCTGGCGAAGAACTTCTGGTGCAGGGCGTCGCTGTGCTCCTGGCTGAAGTCCTTGGCGTCGTCGCGGGCCTGCGTCATCGCCTTGAGGAACTTCGTCACCGCGTCGGGCTGGTTCTTCAGGAAGTCAGGGTTGACGGCCACCACGATGTAGGGGATGTTCGCCGCTTCGGGGGCGTCCTTGACGATGTCGATGAACACCTTGCCCCAGCCGTCGGCCTCGGGGCCGGTGGTCTGGCTGGGGAACCCGGCGAGCCCGTCGGACGCGCCCTGCTTGACCGCGGCGGTGCCGGCGGCGGCGTCGCTGAACGGCTGGATCGTCACGTCGCTGTCCGGCTTGAGGCCGCCGAGGGTGAGGATCTGCCGGAACAGGAGGTCCGTCGTGGAGCCGGTCGCCGCTGAAGCGATCTTCAAACCCTTGAGCGCCGCGAGCTTCTCCTGGTACGGGGACTCAGGCGTGACGCCCTTCTGGGCCAGCTTCTCCAGCGTCTGGTTGTTGAGCGTGATCTGCTCGGGCGCCGGGGCGCCGAGCACCGCCACCACCTTGACCAGCTTGCCGGCCGCGGCCGAGGCCAGCGGAGCCGTCCCGCCGGTGAGCGCGATGTCGGCCTGACCTTGGGCGACGGCCTGGATCAGCTGGTTGGCGTTGAAGATGGAGGTCTTGTTGTCGATCTCGATGCCCTGCTGGGCGAAATAGCCCTGGGCTTCCGCCTGCAGCCTGGGATAGCTGCACAGACAGGCCGAGCCGGCGTCGATGTAACTGATCGTGGTCAGCCCGCCATCGGCGGACGCGGCGCTCTCGCCACCCTCCGGCGAGGAGGAGGCGCATCCGCTGACGAGAACCGTGAGCAGGACCGCGAGGGCCGAGGCAACGAGTTTTGTGGAACGAACCATAGGAGCGCTCATCTCCGGGGGGGCGTGCAGGTAGGCCTCAATAATTCCTGATAACGATAGGGACAGTAGAGCGCAACGTCAACGATTTCTCCGCGTCGACTTGGCGTCACCAGGACGTCTGCGAGCAGCCAGATCTTGCCCGTGACGGACTCGGCAGGCCCGGACGGACCCTCATGAGGGCAGGGTAAGCGATGGCCGGAGCGCGCTGCGCCCCGGCCCTGTGCCCTCTACTGGTTCCGTACGATTGGTTATCACCGATAGCGCGGCAGGTGCCGCGGCGGGGACGCCCCGGCGACCGGCGCGCCCGGCTTTCCGTCCGGAGACGCCCCCGGACGGCCCGATCTGTTGACGGGATCTTCAACAAGTCCTGGGCGGGCCGCGCTCAGGCGAGGGCGCCGTCGGCGCGCAGCCTGGCCGCGGCCTCGGTGATCCAGGCGGTGACCTCGCCGACCTCCGCCACGGCCCTGGGCAGGTTCAGCACCACCTCGTCCACGTCCCGTTCGGCCAGCGCACGGACGCCGGCGAGCGGCTCGTCCTCCGGGGCCCGCGCCACGATGTGGAAGGAGGAGCGCTCGCGGCCCTGTCGCTCCAGCTCCGCCTGGAGCGCGGTGACGTAGGAAGCGGTCTGGTCCGCCGTGCCGGGAGGGCCGTACCAGCCTTCGCCGTGCTGGACGGCGCGGGCCAGGGCGCGCTCGCTGGCTCCGCCGATGAGCACCGGCACCGGCGCGGTCACCGGCGGGGCGACGGTGAGCTCGGGGAAGGAGTACCACCGGCCCTCGTGCCGCACCGGCTCTCCGGTCCACGCCCGGCGCATGACGTCCAGCATCTCCTCGGTGCGGCCGCCGCGGCCGGAGAACTCCTGGTCCAGGGACTCGAACTCGGTGCGCATCCAGCCCACGCCGACCCCGAGCACGAGCCGTCCGCCGGACAGCTCCTGGGCGGACATCACCGAGCGCGCGGCGATGAGCGGGTGGCGCAGCGGCAGCACGTAGACGCCGATGCCCAGCCGGATCCGGGAGGTCGCGGCCGCCAGGTGGCCCGCCATCACCAGCGGGTCCGCGAACGGCGTCGCCGGGTCGAAGCTCGGCCGGCCGTGCGCGCTGTACGGGTACTTGCCGTCGGTCATGGTCGGCGAGACGACGTGGTCGGGGATCCACAGCCCGTGGAACCCCTCCTGCTCGGCCGTCTCCGCGATGGGCCGGTACCACGTGAGCGGGAAGCCGAAACAGCGCACCGACACCTTCATGACGCTCTCACCTTTTCTTGACATGGCAACGTGGTCACCATACTAATCATGCATACCAATTATGACTCCGGGAGGGCACAACCATGACGAAGCGCCCAGGCGTGATGGTCGCCATGTTCGACATCCCCGACTCCTTGGACGAGGAGTTCAACACCTGGTACGAGGAGGAGCACATCCCCGAGAAGATCGGCCGGGTGCCGGGCTTCCTGAGCGCGCGCAGGTACAAGGCGCTGGACGGGCGGCCGAACTACCTGTGCATCTATGAGCTGGAGGACGTCTCCGTCGTCGACAACCCCGACTACCAGCAGAACTACCGTAACGGCACGGTGACGACCGAGCGCATGAAGGCCAAGGCCAAGACCTTCTACCGCAACGTCTACGTCCAGATCCACGAGGCCGCGAACGGCCTGCCGCTGCCGGAGTGAGGACGGACATGAGCGACCTGGAGAGCCGGATCCGCCGGCTGGAGGACCTGGAGGAGATCCGCGGCCTGGCCGTGCGGTACGGGTTCGCGGTGGACGAGCGCGACCTGGACGGCGTGTGCGCGCTCTTCACCGAGGACGCCGAGCTGCGCACCATGAGCGGGCCCGGCAAGGGCAAGGGCGTCGCGGCGATCGCCGCCTACTTCGGCGGCCGGTTCGCCGCCCTGGGGCCGACGAACCACTTCACCCACGGCCACGTCGTGGACTTCGACGACGAGGACCCGGACGTGGCCACCGGGCTGGTCTCCTCGCACGCCGAGGTATGGCGGGACGGCGCGCCGATGATCACCGCGCTCCGCTACCACGACCGCTACCGGCGCGGCCCTGACGGCTGGCGGTTCAGCGAGCGGGTGCAGGCCTACATGTATTTCGTCGACGTCCGCGAGTATCCGCAGGCGCTGGGCGACCGGCTGCGCATGCGGGCGGGCGACCCCTGGAAGAAGGCGGACTGGCCGGCCGGTCTGTGACCGGGTGGAGGGCCGCTCGCGGCCCTCCACCTCAGGCCCGCGCGTCCCAGCGGATGGTCTGCTCCAGCAGCTTCGGATGCTTGCGCTCGACGTAGCGGACGTAGGCGTCGATGTGTTCCTGCATGCGGGCCTCCGCGCCCGCCGCGTCGCGGGCGGCGATCATGGCGTAGATCTCCTCGTGGGCCTTGAGGATGGCCTTGCGCCTGCGCTGCGGGTAGTCGCTGCCCACGGCGCTGTAGTCGACGGCGGCCACGGTGCCGTCGAGGATGCCGAGCAGCGAGTCGACGATGTAGCCGAAGAGCGCGTTGCCCGACCCCCAGGCGATGATGTCGTGGAAACGCTGGTTGGTGTCGAAGAAGATGTAGTCGTCGTCCATGTGGTCACGCATGTCGGCCAGGCACTGGCCCAGCTCGGCGACCTGCTCGTCGCTCATGCGCTCGGCGGCCAGGGCGCCCGTCTTGGGCTCCAGCGTGGCCCGCACCTCCATGATCGCCCGGAACGGGGCCTGCTTGACCTGCATGAGCAGCAGCATGGTGCTGGCCAGGTGGGACGGGTCGGGGTCGAGCAGCACCGGGCCGCCCTTGGGGCCGGGCTTGAGGGCGATGACGCCGTGGAACTCCAGCAGCCGCAGGGCCTCACGGAGCGTGCCGCGCCCGATCTCGTACTTCTCCAGCATGATGCGCTCGGGCAGGAGCATGTCGCCGGGGTGGAGGTCGTCCCGGCTGACGTCACGCATGATCCGCTGGGCCACCAGCATCGCGGCCTTGGGCGGCCGGGTACCGTTCGTCATGTCGCCCCTTCGTGGAGGTGATCGCCCGAGGTCCTGAATCTATGCTAACCATAGCGGTTGATACACCCCTGGTGGCGACGTCGGCGAAGCCGGTCCCGGCCGGGCGGGGTCAGCAGTCGCAGCCGATGGCGTGCGCGGGAGCGGTGAGCGGGTCCACCGCGCGGACGACCCGGCCGTGGTCGTCCTCGACAGGGTAGCCCTCGCGGGCCCAGTACTCGAACCCGCCGATCATCTCCTTCACCTGGTAGCCGAGCTTGGCGAACTCCAGCGCGGCACGGGTGGCGCCGTTGCAGCCGGGTCCCCAGCAGTAGGTGACGACCGGCATGTCCAGGGGGATCTCCAGAGGCGCGCGACGGGCGATCTGCGCGGTCGGCAGGTGGACGGCGCCGGTGACGCGGCCCTGGGTCCAGGCGTCGTCCCCCCGGGAGTCGATCAGCACGAACCGGGCGCCGCGTTCCTGGTCGGCGTGCACGTCGGAGGCGTCCGTCTCGAACTGGAGCTTGCCGGCGAAGTGGGCCACGAGAGCGTTCGCGGCGGAAGTGACGGGTGACATGCCTCGACGATACTGACGGCTCCGGCCTCGGCTGAAGAGCCGATCACCGGCATTCCGCCGCTATAGCGGGGAATTTGATGCAATATCTAGGACATGACCTTCAGTGTCCCTTACGAGCTCGACAAGGTCGACGCGAGCATCCTGCGGGCTCTCCAGGCGAACGGCCGGCAGAGCGTCGCGGACCTGGCGCGGAGCATCAACATGAGCCACAGCGCGACGGCGGAGCGCGTCCGGCGGCTCGAACAGGCGGGCGTGATCACCGGCTACGGCGCCCAGGTCGACCCGGAGCGGCTCGGGTTCACGATCATGGCCTTCCTGCGCCTGCGCTACCCGAGCAGCGCCTACGAGCCGCTGCACAGCCTGCTCGCCGAGCTCCCCGAGGTGATCGAGGCCCATCACGTCACGGGCGACGACTGCTTCGTGATGAAGGTCGTCGCCACGGACATGAAGCACCTGGAACGGGTGAGCGGCCGGATCGGCGCGCTCGGCGGCGTCACCACGAGCGTCGTCTACTCGTCCCCGCTCCCGCCGAGACCGCTGCTGCCGCCGGGACCGCCCGCCGGACCGGACGGCCCTCCGCTCAGCGGCGGGCGGGCGCCGGTGTGATCGGGCTCGCGGCCAGGTGGCGGCCTCGCGGGGTGGCGTCGGCGAGCACGCCGTCGTGGACCACCACCCGGCCGCCGACCAGGACGGTGCGCGGCCGGCCGGTGACCGTCATCCCCTCGTACGGCGTGTAGTCGGTCGCCATGTGCAGGTCGCCTGAAGTGATCGTCCAGCGGGCGGACGGGTCCCAGATCGCGATGTCGGCGTCGGCGCCCGGCATGAGGGTGCCCTTGCGGGGATACAGGCCGTTCGTCCGGGCGGGGTTGGCCGCGGTCAGCTCGACGAACCGGCTGACCGGAAGCCCGCCGCCCGCCACGAACTCCGAGAAGATCACCGGCAGCCGGGTCTCGACGCCGGGCAGCCCGTTCGGCATGGCGCGCACGTCGGACCGGCGCGACTCCTTCTGCGCCACGTCGTAACAGCAGTGGTCGCTGCCGATCGTGGTGATCTCGCCGGTGGCCAGGTGGCGGGCGAGACCGTCCACCACCGGGCGCGGGCGCAGCGGCGGGCAGCACACGAACCGCTCGGGGGCGGCCCCGGCGTAGAGGCCGTCGTCCAGCACCAGGTGGTGCGCGACGGACTCGGTGTAGGCCGCCAGGCCGCGCCGCCTGGCCGCGGCCACCAGCTCGACGGCCTCCGGCGTGGACTGGTGCACGAAGTAGACCGGCGCCTTCAGGGACTCGGCGATGGCCAGCACCTCGGCCACGGACGCGGTCTCGGCCAGCTCGGGCCGGGTCGCCGCCATGTGCTCGGCGCCGATCCGGCCGTCGTGCGAGCAGCGCGTCTGGGTGTCCTCGATGATGTGGTTGGCCTCGCAGTGGATCACCACCATGCCGCCCAGGTCACGCAGCGTGGACATGGTGCGCAGGATCGTGTCCTCGTCGGCCATCGTCTCGCCGCGGTAGGTGGTGAACATCTTCACCGTCGGCATGCCGTCGGCGACCAGCGAGCGGAGCTGGTCGGGCACCGTCTCGTCCCAGTCCACGACGCAGGCGTGCAGCGCGCTGTCGCACAGGCCGCCCGCCGCCTTGGCCCGCTGGGCGTGCGCGGCGTCGGCGGGAGCCTGGCCGGGGCGCGGGATGGCGAAGTCCACGATGGTGGTGGTGCCGCCGAACACCGCGGCCGTCGTGCACTGGGCGTAGTCGTCGAGTGAGGTGAAGTCACCCGAGGTGAAGCCGACGTGGCAGTGCGGGTCGACGCCGCCGGGCAGCACCAGCATGCCGCCGGCGTCGATCTCGGCGGTGCCGCGCGGCGCGGGCGTGCCCGGCTCGGCCAGCGCGGTCACCCTTCCCTCCGCGACGAACACGTCGGCGGGGGCGCACCAGCTCGCCTCCGCCACCGTGCCGCCGCGGATCACCACGGGGTCGCTCATCCGCCGGCTCCGGCCAGGTGCGCGCGCCAGCCGCCGGCCTCGCTGATGTCCACGACGCCCGGCGCCTCCAGCGCCTCGGCGCGCATCCGCATCGACAGCGAGCCGCTGCCGTCGGCCAGCTCGATCACGCCGAGCTCCAGCTCGGGCGGCTCGCCCGGCAGCAGGTGGTCGCGCAGGATCTCGTACGTGACCTCGTACAGCTCGCCGGGCACCGCGTAGCCGTCGCCGACCGGGTGGAGGCCGGGGAACTCGTCGCGTACGGAGTAGAACCGGTAGCGGGGCGCCGTCGTCGCCGGCCCCAGGAACCGCGCGCCGGCCAGCGCGGCGTTCAGGCTGCCGCCCGACATCGCCTGGCCGTTGACGAACATGCGCAGATTCTCCACGTGGTGCTCCTTCATGCGGTGGTGTGGCGCCGCTTGGCGAGCGCCGGGTCGGGGACGGGCACGGCGTCGAGCAGCGAGCGGGTGTAGGGATGGCTCGGCTCGCCGTAGATCTGCTCGCGGGTGCCGATCTCGGCCAGCTCGCCGTCGAGCATGACCGCCACCCGGTCGCAGAGGTAGTAGACGACCGCCAGGTCGTGGGCGATGAACAGGATGGACAGGCCCAGCCGTTCGCGCAGGTCGCGCAGCAGGTTCAGCACCTGAGCCTGGACCGACACGTCCAGCGACGAGACCGGCTCGTCGCAGATGAGCAGCCGCGGCTCCACCGCGAGGGCGCGGGCGATGGAGATGCGCTGGCGCTGCCCGCCGGAGAAGGAGCGCGGGTGGCGGTCCAGGTGCTCGGCCGACATGCCGACCGTCTCCAGCAGTTCCGCGGCCCGTTCGCGGCGCCGCCGGCGATCGGGTTCCAGCCCGTGCACGAGCAGCGGCTCGCCGACGAGCTCGGCCACGGTCATGCGCGGGTTCAGCGACGAGTACGGGTCCTGGAAGACCATCTGCATGTCCGCCCGCAGGGCGCGCAGCTCGCGCCGCCCGGCGGTGAGCACGTCGCGGCCGCCGAGGAGGACCCGGCCGCTGTCCGGGCGGGTGAGCCGGGTGACGCACCGCGCGGTGGTGGACTTGCCCGACCCGGACTCCCCGACCAGGCCGAGCACCTCGCCCGGCGCCACGTCGAAGGAGACGCCGCCCAGCACGCGCCGCCCGCCGAAGGTCTTGACCAGGTCACGGACCTGGAGCAGCGGCTCGCTCACGATTCCTCCTCCTCGGGCGCGTTCCCGGCGGCGCCGATGACGGCCAGCGGCCGGGTGACGTCGCCGCCGATGCGCGGGACGGCGGCCAGCAGCGCCCTGGTGTAGTCGTGCCGGGGCGCGTTGTAGATCTGGTCGACGGTGCCGGTCTCGACGGCCCGGCCGTGGCGCATCACCACCGCCCGCTCGGCGAACCCGGCGACGATGCCCAGGTCGTGGGTGATCAGCAGGATGGACATGCCGCGTTCGGCGGCCAGCTCGTGCAGCAGTTCCAGGACCCGTGCCTGCACCCGCACATCCAGCGCGGTCGTGGGCTCGTCGGCGATGAGCAGCGCGGGCTCGGCGATGACCGCGATGGCGATCACCACGCGCTGCCGCATGCCACCGGAGAACTGGTGCGGGTAGTCGTCGACGCGGTGCTCCGCGTCGCGCACGCCCAGCCGTTCCAGCAGCTCGATCGCCCGGCGGCGGGCCACCCTTCGGGACACGCCCCGGATGACGAGCGGCTGCATGACCTGGCGGCCGATGGTCATCACCGGGTTGAGCGAAGCCAGCGGGTCCTGGAAGACCAGGCCGACCCGGCCGCCGCGGATCTCGCGCATCCGGCGCTGCGGCAGCCCCAGCAGGTCGACGCCCTCCAGCTCGATCTTGCCGGCCAGCCGCGCGTCCGGATCCAGCCGCAGCACGGCACGCGCCGTGACCGACTTGCCGGACCCCGACTCGCCGACCAGGGCGACCCGCTCGCCGGGCGCGAGGTCGAGGTCCACGCCGTGGACGACCTGGGCCATGCCACCCGCGCCTCCCGCGCCTCCCGCCGCCGGGTAGGACACCCGCAGGTCCCGGATGCGGAGCAGGGGGTCGGTGCTCATCGCGCCTCCTGACGGATCGTCGGGTCGTTGCGCACCCGCAGCCAGTCGCCCACCAGGTTGAACGCCAGGGCGGTCAGCAGCAGGGCGAGGCCCGGGAAGGCCACGGCCCACCAGGCGTTGGTGAGGTTGTTGGCCTCACCGGCGATCATCGCGCCCCACTCGGACGAGGGCACCTGGGCGCCCACGCCGATGAAGGACAGGCCGGAGATCACCAGCATCACCGCGCCCACGTCCACCGTGGTCTGCACGTAGAGCGTGTTGAGCGCGTTGGGCAGGATGTGCCGGAAGATCAGCCGTCCCTGCGGGACGCCCATGACGCGGGCCGCGTCGACGTACTCGGCGTCCTTGACCTCGCGGACGAGCGTGCGCACCAGCCGGGCGTAACCCGGCCACCAGGTGAGCGACAGCGCGATGACCGCGGAGGACAGGCCGGGCCCGAGCGCGGCGGCCAGGCCGAGGGCCAGGATGATCGCCGGCAGCGACAGCCCGATGTCGGTGATCCGCATGAGCACCTCGTCGACGACCTTCCCGCCGAGCGCCGCGAGCGTGCCGATCAGCAGGCCGATCAGCGTGGAGGCGGCGATGACGACCAGGGTCGCCGGCAGGGTGACGCGGGCGCCGTACAGGACCCGGCTCAGCACGTCCCGGCCGTTGGAGTCGGTGCCGAGCCAGTGCTCGGCCGACGGCGGCAGGAGCGACCGGGAGAGGTCCACCGCGTACGGGTCGTACGGGGCGAGCAGCGGCCCGGCGACGGCCATCAGCACCACGAGCGCCGCCACGGCGAGGGCGATCCCCTCCACGACGGGCACCCGGCGCCGGGTCCGCGGCTTGGCGGCGGCGTGCGCGCTCATGCCGGCACCTCCGTCGCGGGGGCCTCTGAAGGTACGGTCGTGCGCCGCGCGCGGGCGCCGGTGTGGCGCAGCCTCGGGTTCAGCCAGAGCTGGACGAGGTCGACGGCGATGTTCGCCAGCACGAAGACCACTCCGATCACGAGAACCGTGCCGATCACGGCGTAAAGGTCGTTCTGCAGCACCGCGGTCACCGCGTAGGAGCCGATGCCGGTCCTGCCGAAGACGGACTCGACCAGGACGGTGGAGCCGAGCATCCAGCCGAGCTGCATGCCGAGGATGGTGCTGGCGGGCACCAGCGCGTTACGCAGCCCGTGCCGCACCACCACGCGGAACTCCGACGCGCCGGTCGCCCGGGCCAGCGCGATGTAGTCGCAGCTCAGCGCGGTGAGCATGGAGGAGCGCACGGTCCTGGCCACCACCGCCACGAACGACGCGGCGAGCGTCACGGCCGGCAGCAGCAGGTGGGCCATGGCGTCGCCGAAGGCCGCCATGTCTCCGCTGAGCAGCGCGTCCACCGAGGTCATGCCGGTGATGGCCGGCACCTGGCGGCCGAAGGAGAGCTGCCCGGTGAGGGGCAGCACCCTGAGCTCGGCGGCGAACACCAGCTGGAGCATCAGGCCGAGCCAGAACACCGGCACGGCCGCGCCCAGCAGGGTGATCAGCCGGGCGGCGGCGTCCGCCGCCCGGCCGCTCCGCCAGGCGGCGTACGTCCCCAGCGGCACCGCCACCACGATGTTGATCACCATGGCGGCGAGCACCAGTTCCAGCGAGGAGGGCAGCATGGCCGCGACATCCTCCAGCACCGGGCGCTGGGTGAACACCGACGTCCCGATGTCTCCCTGGAACAGCCGGCCCATGTAGGCCAGGAACTGGTCCCACACCGGCTGGTCCAGGCCCAGCCGGGCGGCGACGGCGGCCACCTGCTCGGCTGTCGCGTTGCGCCCGGCGGCGGCGCGGGCCGGGTCGCCGGGCAGCACCTGGGTCATCAGGAACGTGACGACGGCCAGGCCGACCAGCACGACGACGCTCGTGACGAGCCGCCGGAGCAGCAAACGGGCCATGCGGGGGTCCCTCCTCGTACCGCGGCTCAGCCGACCTGGATCTTGTAGACGTCCACGGTCTGGTGGTGGGCCGGCTGGTAGGTGTAGCCGGTCAGGCCCTGGCGCAGGACCGTCACGTACTGCGAGTTCGCCAGGTTGACGGCGTAGTGGTCGGCGGCGATGAGCTTCTGGGCCTCGCTGTACGCGGCGCACCGCTCGGCCTCGTCGGTCGCCTGCTGGCCCTGCTCGGTGAGCTTGTCGACCTCGGCGTTGTCGTAGCCGCCGCTGTTCAGCCCGCCGTTGGCGAAGCTGGAGTGGAACTGCAGGTACAGCACCGCGTCCGGGTCCGGGTACGGCGGGAAGCCGTAGATCATGCCGAGGTCCGGCGTGGTCTCGTTGGTCTTCAGCCGCTCGACGTACTGCGGGTAGGTGATGGCCTCCAGGTTCAGCTTGACGCCGATCTCGGACAGGTTGGACTGCAGCAGCGTGGCGGCCTGCTCCATCTCCGCCGTGGCCTTCAGGTACGTCATGGTGAGCGTGACATTGCTCAGCCCGGCGTCGGCCAGGATCTGCTTGGCCTTGGCCACGTCCCTGACCGGCTGCGGCGTGGTCTCGTCGAAGCAGGTCATGCCGCTGGGCAGGACGCCGACGGCCTTCTTGCCGGCTCCCTTGAGGATGGCGCTGACGTGCTGGTCGTAGTCGTAGGCGTGCGCGATCGCCTCACGCAGCTTCGGGTTCGACACCGCCGAGTCCTTCATCTTGAAGAACACGTACAGCTGGACGTTGGTGTCGGCCTTGTCGACCGTGAACCCGGAGCCCTCCATCCCGGCCCAGTCGGTGGGCGCGATGTCCATCGCGATGTCGACGTCGCCCGAGGCCAGCGCCGTCTTCTGGGTCGCGGCCTGCGGGAGGTAGCGGAACACCACGTCCTTGGCCTGGTTGGTGAACCCGCCCCAGTAGCCGTCGTAGCGGGTGAAGCGCGCCTCCTGGTTGGCGGTGTAGCCGGCCAGCTTGTACGGGCCGGACCCGGCGTCGTTGGTGGCCAGCCACTTCTGGCCGTCGTCGTCGCCGGCGTTGGCGGTCACGAGCTTGGAGTTGAGGAGGTAGACGCGGGTGAGCGCGGAGGCGAACGGCGCGTTCGGCTGCTTGAGGTTGATCCGCACGTGGGTGTCGTCCACGACCTCGGTGGAGTCGTAGGCGCTCACCAGGGACGCGACGCCGATGCCGAGCCGGGCGACGCGGTCTAGCGTGTACTTCACGTCGGCGGCCGTCAGCTTGGCGCCGTCGTGGAAGGTCACGTCGTCGCGCAGCGTCAGGTCGAGCGCGGTGCCCTTCTCGTCGAACTTCCACTCCGTGGCGACCGACGGCGACAGCTCGTTGCCCTCGTACCGCAGCAGCGTGTCGTAGGCCGGGATGGACACCTCGTCCACGGTGGAGTTGTCCGCCTGGACGGGGTCGAAGGTCGCCGGGGGCTCGTTCTCGGCGATGATCAGGGTCTGCTTGCGCGCGTCCGCACCTGCCCCGGTGGAGCCGGCGCCGCCGCCGCACGCCGCGAGGGCGAGGGAGGCGGCCAGGGCGGCCGCGACCAGACGCAGGGGACGGACCCGGCGGGACGGTCCCGCTGATGGGGGGATGCGGTGGTGCATGGATCTTCTACCCTTCATGAGTACGCCGTTGCGGCGAACACCTGCTTCCGGCCACGGCGCCTTGCCGTGTCCCACGTGGTCAGGACTCCGGGGCGGCCGTTCGCGCCGCTCTGGCCGGCGTGGGCCGCCAGGCTCCGGAGTCGTCCACGACGACGCCGTAGACCCGCTCCGCCGCCTCAGCGCTGACGTAGCCGTCGAGCACGTCGGCGACCACGGCGGCCGGGTCGCGGTCGAGCGGGTCGCCGTACCCGCCGCCGCCCGCGGTGCGGTTGACGAAGCGGTCCCCCGCCCGCATCGCCGCCCGGTACATGCCGACCCGCTTGGCCCGGTCGGTGCCCGGCCACAGCACCATCTCGCTGGGCTCGGGCTCGTGGCCGCCGTCCAGCGCCCAGGGGCGAGTCTTGCTCTTCTTCTTCATCGACAGCACCTCGCCGTCGGCGAGGTAGCGGACCTGCCGCAGCACGCCCACGCCGCCGCGGAAGCGGCCCGCCCCGCAGGAGTCGGGGATCAGCTCCAGCCGCTCGTGGAACACGGTCGACTTGTGCTCCAGCACCTCGATCGGGGTGTTGCGGACCACGCTCTGCGAGGGGTGCTGCTGGGCGTTGGCGCCGTCGCGGTCCTTGCGCGCGCCCCAGCCGATGCCCTCGTTGTTGCTGATGACGAAGTCGGCGCCGGTGCGCGGGTCGTTGCCGAGCGCCATGAAGCCCGGCTCGTCGCCGCCGGAGGAGGCCGGGATGGTGTCGAGCACCTGGGCCAGGGCCTTGTGCAGCAGTTCGAAGGCGACGATGGCGCTCCACTGGGTGAACGTCGCCACCGGGTACTGCGCGTTGAAGAAGTTGCCGGGGTCGGCCACGACGGACAGCGCCCGGTAGTGCCCGGCGTTGGACGGCTCGTCCGCGCTGGTCAGCTCCTTGAACGTGGCCTTGGCCAGGCTCTCGGTGGCGCCGATGGGCAGGTTGACCGGGCCCAGCACGGCGCCGTCGGAGCCGTTGAAGTCGACCTCCATGTGGTCGCCGTCGATGGTGACCTTGACTTCCATCCGGATCAGGTCGTCGGTGATGCCGTCGTCGTCGCAGTAGTCCACGGCGGTCCAGGAGCCGTCGGGCAGCGCGGCCACGGCCTTGCGGGCGACCCGCTCGCCGTGCTCGATGAGCTGACGGATGGCCTGGTCCACGGTCTCGCCGCCGAACTTCTCCCACACCTGGGCCAGCCGGTTCTCGCCGGTGCGCAGCGCCGCGAGCTGGGCGTGGAAGTCGCCGATGGTCAGGTCGGGCAGCCGGGAGTTGAACCGGATCAGCTCGATGATGTCCCGCACCGGCTCGCCACCGCTGACGATCTTCGTGCCGGGGAAGATCAGGCCTTCCTGGTGCATGTCGGTCGAGTCCAGGACGTAGCCGGGGGCCTTGGCGCCCAGGTCCATCCAGTGGGCGCGGACCGCCAGGTAGGCCGCGGGGCCGTCGTGCCCGTCCCGGAACACCGGGGCGAACAGCATCGCGTCGTAGGAGTGCGCGCCGCTCCAGTACGGATAGTTCAGCAGGTAGACGTCGCCGGGCGCGAGGTTCTCGCGGCCGACGTACTCCACGCCCTTGACGATGGCGTAGTCGTTGGCGCCCAGGAACGAGGTGATGCCGGCCGCCTCGGCGGTCAGGTCCAGGTCGGCGTTGTAGATCGAGATGCCGAAGTCCAGCACCTCGTAGATGACCGGGTTGAACGCCGCCCTGACCAGGGTGCGGCGCATCTGCTCGCCCACCGAGACCAGGTAGTTCCTGATCACCTCGACGGTCGCGCCGTCCAGCCGCTCGCCCGTGCTCATGCCTGGCCTCCCGTGATCACCAGTTGCCCGTATCGGTCGACGGTGAGCCGCTGGTCTCCGAAGATGACCGTGGTGGAGGTGCCTTCCTCCACGATGGCCGGCCCGCTCACCTCGTGGCCGGCGCCCAGGGTGGCCCGCGCGTACACCGGGAACGGGACCGTCTCACCCGTCGCGACGTCGAACGCCGGGCGCTCGGCGATCGGCTCGGGGGTGGCGGTCCCGGCCGGCGGCAGCTCGCGCAGGCCCGGCTTGGCCAGCCGGCCCACCGCGCGCACCCGCAGCGTCAGGATCTGGCCCGGCTCCGGCATCGCGTGGCCGTAGCGGGCCTCGTGCTGCTCGCTGAAGCGGGCGAGCACGGACGCCGCGGTGTCGCCCGGCACCAGGTCGATGCCGAGGCTGTGCTCCTGGCCGTGGTAGCGCACGTCCAGGCGGCGGATCAGGGTGCGGTCCTCGGGCTTGACGCCCTGGGCGGACAGCACCTCCTCGCCCTGACCTTCCAGTTCGGCGAACGTGTCCTCCACCGCGGCCAGCGTCTCGTCGGTCAGCGGGCGCAGGACCGTGGTGGCGAACTCGTACTCCAGGTCCGACATCAGCATGCCGAAGGCGGAGAACGCGGCCGGGACCTGCGGCACGATCGTGGTGGCGATGCCCATCTCGCGGGCCAGCATGGGCGCCAGGAGCGGCCCCGCCCCGCCGAACGCGAGCAGCGCGAACTCCCTCGGGTCCAGCGCCCGCTCGACCGTGATCTCGCGCAGCGCGCCGACCGTGCGGGCCAGCAGGACCTGGAAGACGCTCGCCGCCGCCTTGGTGACGTCGACGCCGAGAGGCTCGGCCAGCTCGGTCCGCACGGCGGCGCGGGCGGCGTCGGCGTCGATGGTCATGTCGCCGTCCAGGAACCCGGAGGGGTCCAGGTAGCCGAGGACCAGCGCCACGTCGGTGACCGTCGGCTCGGTGCCGCCGGCGCGGTACGCCACCGGGCCGGGCACCGCGCCCGCGCTGTGCGGGCCGACCTTGAGCAGGCCCTCGTCGATCCAGGCGATCGAGCCGCCGCCGGCGCCCACGGTGCGGATGTCGAAGATCGGGATGAGCAGCGGGAAGCCGTCGATGGCGGCCTCGTGCACCTCGCCGGGCTCGCCGTCCTCGATCACGCAGCAGTCCAGGCTGGTGCCGCCCACGTCGAAGGTGATCACCTTCGGCAGGTTCTGCTCGCGGGCCAGGAAGGAGGCGCCGACCACGCCGCCCGCGGGCCCGGACAGCACGGTCATCAGCGGCGCCTGCCGGGCCAGCTCGGAGGTCATCGCACCGCCGCCCGAGCGCATGATGTGCAGCGGGTGGGTCAGCCCGGAGTCGTTCAGCCGCGACTCCAGGGTGGCGATGTAGTCGTTCAGCACCGGCCGGATGTAGGCGTCGAGGGTGACCGTGCTGGTCCGCTCGTACTCGCGGTACTCGCGGGTGATGTCGGTGGAGGTCGAGACCGACACCTCGGGGTACGCCTCGCGCAGGATGCGCGCCGCCAGCCGCTCGTGCTCGGGGTTGGCGTACGAGTGCAGGAAGCAGATGGCCAGCGAGCGCAGGCCGTGCTCCTCCACCAGCACCCGGCCCGCCTCGCGCACCGCGTCCTCGTCCAGCGGCTCGATCACCGTGCCCTGGGCGTCCACGCGGCCGGGCACGCCGACGCGGTGCCGGCGGGGGACGAGGGGCGGCGGCGGGGCGTAGGAGAAGTCGTACATGTACTGGGAGGGCACGTTCGCGCGGGCGATCTCCAGCAGGTCGCGGAAGCCCTCGTTGGTGATGATCCCGACGTCGGCGCCGCGCCGCTGGAGGATCGCGTTCAGGCCCAGCGTGGTGCCGTGGACGAACGCCTCCACGTCGTCCAGCCGGTCGGCGAGCCCGCCGACCGCGTCGAGGACGCCGCGTGCCGGGGCGTCGGGGGTGGTGGAGGCCTTGTGCAGCCGCAGTTCGCCGGTGGCGTCGTCGTAGGAGATGGCGTCGACGAAGGTGCCGCCGATGTCGACGGCGAAGCGGGTGCGGCCGGAGTCCTGGCTCACTGTGCGCCCTCCGTGGCGTGGTGGTCGGGTACGGCGGGCAGGTCGTCGCGGACGACCCGCCCGGCCTGCATGACGAAGGTGATCCGGCGCAGCGCCGACAGGTCGCTCAGCGGGTCGCGCTCGGTGACGATCAGGTCGGCGAGGTGGCCCTCCTCCACGACGCCCGCCTGCCCTTCGAGGCCGGTCAGGCGGGCCGCGTCGAGGGTGCCCGAGCGCAGCGCCTGGTGGGTGTCGAGCCCGGCCTCGGCCAGGAGCTCCATCTCGCGGACCGCGACCACGGTGTCCTCGATCGGCGCGCCGGGCGGGTAGTCGGTGCCGGCCAGGAAGGTGATCCCGGGCTTCTCCGGGTCGGACGGGTCGGCGACGCCGGCCGCGATGGCGGTGCGGATGCTGGCGAGATGCCCGGGGCCGACCTCCAGGGCCCGCTCGATCTGCCACGGGGTGAAGGCGTGCTCGGCCATCCAGTCGGGGCAGCGGGTCACGCACAGCGTCGGGGTCAGGTAGACCCGCTGCGCCGCCATCTGCCTGGCGGTGGCCTCGTCGAGGTCGTAGGCGTGCTCGTAGCCGCGCACCCCGGCGGTGAGCGCCTCGCGGATGGCCGAGCCCGCGCCGGCGTGCGCGGTCACGTACGTGCCGTGCTCGTCGGCGGCGCGGACCACGGCGCGCATCTCGTCGACGGTCATCTGCGCGCCGTTGAACGACTCGCCCTGGTGGGCGATGCCGCCGGTGATGAAGATCTTGATGAGGTCGGCCCCGGCGGCCAGTTCCGTGCGGGCGGCGCGCAGGAAGGCGTCGTAGCCGTCGGCGTAGGCGCAGCCGCTGCCCTGCCCGTGGCCGCCGGTCGTGGAGATCGCCCGGCCGGCGCCCACGATCCGCGGCGCCTCCACCCAGCCCTGGCCGGCGGCGGTGCGGACGAGGAGGTCGGCGCGGTTCTGCTCGTGCACGGTCCGGATGGTGGTGACTCCCGCGTACAGCGCCTCGCGAGCTCTGGACAGCGCGCGCAGAGCCGTGATGCCGGGGTTCTCCGACTCGTCGTTGTCCGAGAACGGGTAGACCACCGACAGGTGGGTGTGCACCGAGATCAGCCCGGGCAGCAGGTAGCGTCCGCCCAGGGGCACGGTGCGCGCTCCGGGGGGCGGGGCGTCGGTGGTGATCCGTTCGATCCGGCCGTCGCGTACGACGACGTTGGTGTCCCGCCGGATCGATCCGGATCGCACGTCCACGACGTGACCGCCGGACAGCCACACGGGCTCGGTCACGGGCGCTCGCCCGTCTATCGCTGTCACCGTTTCCTCATCTCTTCTTCTCGGGGAGGTTGTGCATGAGCCGATCCGGCCCCAGGTCGGAGACGTCCACGGGCGGCTCCGCACCGGCCACGAGGCAGCGCAGGGTCTCGGCCCACAAGGGGGCGAAGGTGAAGGCGTACGTGCCGCCCGCGACGAGGAACCCCGGCCTGCCCGGCACCTCGCCGATCACCGGCATCTCGTCGGGCGTGGCCGCGAGCGGCCCGGCCCACGCCCGCAGCAGCCGCAGCCGGCGGACGAACGGCAGGATCCGCACGGCCAGGGCCAGGTTGCCCACCATGCTGTCCACGCCCGCGTCGCTGCGGCCGTCGAGGTTCAGCCGGCGGGCCGGCCAGCCGCCGCCGACCAGCAGGTTGCCCGCGTTGACCTGTTTGACCGACAGTCCTTCGCCGATGTGCTGGACCAGGTGCGGCAGGCCCGACGAGCAGCGCACGGTGGCGTGCATCTGGATCGCCACCGGGGCCATGTCGAGCGCGACCCCGGTCAGGGCGGCGATCTTGTGCAGCCACGGCCCGGCCACGTCGATCACCACAGGGGTCTCGATCTCCCGCGCACCGGCGCGCACCCGCCACGAGCCGCCCTCGCGGGCGATCGCGGTGACCGGCGCGAACGGCACCACCTCGGCGCCGTGCCGCACCGCGTCGTCCAGGTAGGCCGGGGTGACCTTCAGCGGGTTGGCGTAGCCGTCGTGCGGGCACCAGGTGGCGGCGGCGACGGTCGGCCCGAGCTGCGGCAGGGCGTCGCGGGCCGCGTCGCCGCCGAGGATCTCCGTCTTGATCCCGGCCGCGTTCTCCCAGGCCTGCTTGTCGTACAGCTCCTGGACCTGCTCGGGGGTCTCGGCGACGGTGAACCCGCCGCTGCGGCGCAGCTCGACCGAGGCGCCCAGGTCGTCCTCGACGGTCTCCCACAGGTCGCTCGCGGCGCGCTGCAGCGGCGCGAACCGGGCGCTGTCCAGGGGGACGGCCTGGCCGGGACGCCGGGTGTGCACCGCCTGCACGTGCAGGTTCCCGGCGGTGGTGCCGGAACCCTCACGTCCGGGGGCGCCGCGTTCCAGCACCACGACCCGGTGGCCGTCGCGGGCCAGCCTGCTCGCCGCCGACGCGCCCAGCACGCCGGCGCCGACGATCACCACGTCCGCCGTCCTCATGCCGGCTCCCCTTCGCCGGCCATCTCCAGCAGCGTGGCCACCGGCACGGGGCGGACCGGGAGCCGGGACGGGAAGACCCCCGCGGGCAGCCCGTCCGCCGGGGACGTCCGGGTCACGGCGGTGACGGCGAAGCCGCACTCCCGGCCCTGGCACGGTCCCATGCCGGCGCGGGTCCACGCCTTGGCGGCGTTCACGTCGCGGCCGGCGGTCCTGGCGATCCCGCGGACCTCTCCGGCGGAGACGGCCTCGCAGCGGCAGAGCGTGGCGGCGTCCGGCAGCGCGGACGGCAGCAGCCGCGCCAGCTTGGCCGGAGCCGGGTAGAGCGCGTCGGTCAGCCGCTTGAAGTGCGCGAGGCGGCGACCGGCCGCGGCCAGCCCGCGCGCCTCGCCGGCGCGGGGTTCGTGCCCCTCGCGGCCCAGGATGTCGAGCGCGGCGGCGAGGCCGCGGACCTCCGCGACGGGCGCGCCGCCGATCCCCGCCGCCTCGCCGATGACGTACACGTCGTCGCGCGAGGAGCGCCCCGAGTCGTCGAGCTCCGGTGTCGCGTCCCCCGTCGCCGGATCGGTGCGCACCGCGCAGCCGAGCATCCTGGCCAGGTCGGTCTGCGGGCGGAAGCCGTACCCGACGCAGAGCGCGTCCACCTGGACCGTGCGCACCGGCCGGGTGGGCGCGGTGGCGGCGGCCAGCGTCACGGAGGTGATCCGGTCGCCTCCGTCGGCGCGCACCACCACGGTGTTCTGCCAGAGCGGCACGCGTGCCCTGGCCAGTCGCGCGGCGTATCCGGCCAGCTCACGCAAGCGCGCGGGATGCCGTACGGTCCCGAGCGCGCGGGTGCTGGGCCGGTAGGGACGGCCGGCTTCGGCGATCCCGGCGACCGTCACGCCGAGATCCAGCAGCGAGCAGGCCACCGGCAGCAGGAACGGTCCAGAGCCGGCCAGCACGACCCGCTCGCCGATCGGCGTGTGGTCGGCAGCGGCCAGATGCTGGGCGAAGCCGGGCGTGGTCACGCCGGGCAGCTGCCAGCCGGGGAAGGGAAAGGGGCGCTCGTGGGCGCCGGTGGCGATGATCAGGTAGCGGCCGCGCAGCCGCACGGGGCGCTCCGCGGGGTCGCAGACCAGCAGTGTGCGCCCGTCGTCGCCGACGCCCCAGACCAGGTGGCCGGTGCGGCACTCGACGCCGGCCGCGCGCACGGCGCCGACCAGGCGCCCGCCCTCGGGGCGGTGGTCGCCCCAGACGCGGGCGACCTCGGGGGCGGGCCGCCTGAAGTACTGGCCGCCCAGCTCCGCCTGCTCGTCGACGACGGTGACGCTCAGCCCGGCGGCGGCCAGCCGGTGCGCGGCGGCGAGCCCGGCGGGGCCGCCTCCGACGATCACCACGTCGCGCTCGTGGACGGTCACGCCCGCTCCTCCTCGGTCTCGACGCGCATGCCGGGGCGTACCGGGGTCAGGCAGGCCCGCACGCCGGGCCGGCCGTCCACCGTCACCTCGCATTCGAGGCAGACGCCCATGCCGCAGAACGGGCCGCGCGGCTCCTCGCTGACCGGGTTGTAGCGGAAGGTCCAGGTGCGGTCGCCGACGAGCGCCGCCGCGAGGCTGACGCCCTCGACGACGCTGACCGGCCGGCCGTCCACGTGGATCGTGACCGTGCGCGGCGGCGTCCCGATGACGGCCTTCGCTCTCATGCCCGGGCTCCCGCCGCGGCCTTCAGGCCGGATTCGGTCAGGACGGCGTCGATCGCCCGCAGCGTCGCCTCGTCCTCGATCGGCAGGAGCGGCGGGCGGACGTGCCCGCCGGGCTGGCCGAGCAGGTTCATCGCGGCCTTGAGCTGGGCGATGGGCGTGCCGTAGACGCCGCTGTAGTCCGGGTTGATGAGCCGGGACGACAGCGCGCCGTAGCGGCCGGCCCACTCGCGGGCGGCCTGACGGTCGCCCGCGGCGACCGCCTCGTAGTAGGGGACGGCGAACGGGGCTCCCATGCCGCCGCCGTCGATGTTGCCGTCGCCGCCGATCTCCATGAGCACGGCCAGGCCGCGCCGGTGCAGGAAGCTGCCGAAGACCCGCACCCGGTCGCAGACCGCCTCGACGGTGCCGAGCATCCGCAGCCAGTCGCCGGTGCTGTCCTTGATGGCGACCACGTTGTCGAGCGCCGCCAGCCGCTCGGCCAGCCCGGGATGGGCGGAGATGTCCACGGCGACCCCGCGCGGCCAGTTGTAGACCATGAACGGCAGCGCGGTGGCGGAGCTGATGCGGTCGTAGTAGTCCACGATCTCGTCGGGGCCCGGGTGCACGTACGGCGGCGGCGTGGCGAGCACGCCGTCGGCGCCGGCGGTGGCGGCGTGGCGGGCCAGGCCGATCGCCTCGTCCGGCGTGTAGGCGGTGATGCCGGCGACCACGGGGAAGCGCCCGGCGACCTCCTCCGCCGCGATCTCGACGACCCGCCGGCGCTCGTCCGGGCTCTGGCTGAACCACTCGCCGGTGCTCCCGTTGACCAGGACCCCGTGCACGCGCTGCTCGGCGTAGAGGCGCAGCAGCGCGCGCCACGCGTCCTCGTCGAGGCGCCCGTCGGCGGTGAAGGGAGTGGGAGCGGCAGGCCAGTAGCCGTGCCAGGTGACGTCGTCGCGGTCCATGCGGTTCTTCGACCTCTAAAAAGTTGGAATGGGATCGATTGCATAAGGTTGTAGCATCCGCCGGTTTCCGGTCAAGGGCGAAACCGGGTTTTTACCCGCGAAATCTCGGCGTTACGTCGACGTACGAGTGATCTTCTGGAAGGATCACCGTGCACGATGGGATCGATCCCAAAGATCCACGCCAGGCAGGAGGACGATGCGGATCGGACTGAAGGAGGTCGCCGCGGAGGCGGGGGTGTCGCGCAGCACCGCCTCTCGCGCCCTCAGCGGCTCCCCGCTGATCTCCGCCGAGACACGAGCGGCCGTCGAGGAGGCGGCCGCCCGGCTCAACTACCGCCCCAACCGGCTGGCCGGCGCCCTGCGCACGCGGCAGTCCCACCTGGTGGGCCTGGTGCTCAACAACCTCATCAACGCGTCGTTCCACACGATCGCCGAGGTCGTCCAGCGCCGCGCCGCGGCCGAGGGATACCAGGTCGTGCTGGGCATCACCGACGCCGACCCGGCGCGGGAGAAGGCGTTCCTGCTCACCCTCGCCGCCCACGGCGTGGACGGCATCGTCATGATCGGCACGGGCAAGAACGGCGCGACCACCAACGCGCTGCGCGCCGAGGGCGTGGCGGTGGTCAACGTCATCCGCCGTCCGATCGACAGCGCCGCCCCGGCCGTGCTGGCCGCCGACCGGGAGGGCGCCCACGCGGCGACCGCCCATCTGCTCGACCTCGGTCACGAGCGCATCGGGTTCATCGGCGGCGAGCCGACGGCCAACTCCGGGCGGGAGCGGTTCGCCGGATACGAGCAGGCGCTGCGGGAACGCGGCCTCGACCCGGACGCGTCACTGATCGAGCGCGGCCCCTTCACCCCCGCCTTCGGCACCGAGGCCATCGCCCGGCTGCTGGGGCGCACGCCGCGGATGACCGCGCTGTTCGCCGCCAACCACGAGGCCGTGTTCGGGATCCTGCCCACGCTGGCGAGCACCGGCGTCGCCATCCCCGGCGACCTGTCGCTGGTGTGCTACGAGGACATCCCGTGGCTGCGCTACTGGTCCCCCGCCATCACGGTGGTCGACAACGGCGCCAGCGAGCTGGGCGAGCTGGCGATGAACCTCCTGCTGCACCAGCTGAAGCAGGTCCGGGGCGCGGAGAACGGCGAGACCCCCAACGGCCGCGCCTACCGGGTGGGCGCGCAGCTCATCCTCCGCGACTCCACCGCTCCCCGCGCGCGGAGCGGCGACCGCCCGTCCGGTCCGCCCGCGGCGGCCGTCGAGGCGTAGAGATCGGGACTGAGCCGCGGGCGAGTTTTCGTCCGCGGCTCTGCTGTTCCATGCGCGCCGGCGCCGGTCTGGAACGTACCGAACGCCTTGGGCTACTGAATTCGATTTCGACAGCACGCGCTCATCGCCCCGATGCATGGGCCCGCATCCGGCGGCGAAACCGCCGTGAAGAAGCCTTTGCCGGGCCCCGCTCCGGGGGATCGGGGAAACCGCCGGACGGGCTTTTCTCAATACGGCCGGGAATCAGGCTGGCGGAAGAGATGCCGAGCTGATATGGACGCTGCACCGGACATCCGCCGTTATCGGCTACGCACTGGTCACGCCGGGTGGGACGGATGGATCGGGCGCGCGGGACCGCCCGGCTCCCAAGCGCTCAGGACAACCTTCTCCCGCCATGAATCGGCCCGTTCTCCCGTCGACATGCCCGCCCGCTCCGGATGGTTCAATGCGCGCCCCGGATGACTTCACGCTCCGGTCTCCGCGTTTCGCACGCACCATAGTCACGGGAGGACAACCCGTCTACTGAAGACCGCTACAGTAGACCGCAAGCCTATGACTATGGAGCTGCAGCATGGCTAAGCAGATTCGCGAGATTTACATTGACGACCTCGACGGAAGCCGGATGTCGTCCGAGAACGTCGTCAAGTTCGGCCTCGACGGCGTCGCCTATGAGATCGATCTGGGAGAGAAGAACGAAGAAGCGTTGCGCAAGGCGCTGTCGCCCTTCATCACCAAGGCTCGCCCGGTCAAGAGCGAGCGGGCCGGGCGCGGCCGTCGCGGGTCCGGCGGCGCCGCCCGCGCGCTGAGCCGGGAGAAGTCCGCCGAGATCCGGCAGTGGGCCAGGGCCCAGGGCCTGCCGGTGAGCGAGCGCGGCCGGATCGCCTCCTCGGTGGTGGAGAAGTACGAAGCCGCCCACTAGGGCGCTCCTGGCATCGCCCGAGAGGTGGCCGGCCGGCCACGGGCTCGGGCGAGCTTCAGGCCCCGGCGGGGCCGGAGCGGCGGCGGCCCACGGCGCGACGGCGCCGGCCACAGCCATAGGTCCCGGAAACCAGGGGCGTTCGCCGCTTCCCCCGGCCCGCCCGGGAAACCATCCTGACGGTGTCACGGCATGTGGAGGTGAACCGATCATGATCGGTGGACGCGTGATCATGGAAGCCCCGGCGATCGACGCCGAACTGCTGACCCTGAAGAAGCGGGTCGACGACCTCGACGAACAGGTGCGCACGCTGACGGCCGCCTGCCTCGCCCTCGCGCGCGCCGTCGAGAACGCGCCGCGCCGGACCCCGTCCGGCTGAGCGTCCGCCCCCGCGTGGCGCGCTGACCAACGACCGTCCGGCAGAGGACTTCCGGCCCTTCGATCCGCCTCCTCCATGAGGTGCGATGGATGGGACGACAAAGGAGACCCCGATGCGGATGACCGTCGCGGACGTGATGACGACCGAGGTCGTCTCCGTCACCGCCACCACCCCGTTCAAGGACATCGCGGAAGCGCTCATCACCGGCGGCATCAGCGCCGTCCCCGTCGTGGACGACGACCGCCACGTGATCGGCATGGTGTCCGAGGCCGACCTCCTGCGCAAGGAGGAGTTCAGGGAGCAGTTCTACCGTGAGGGCTACCGGCCGCCGCTCCGCGCCCGGCTGCGCAACCCCAAGGGACGGCAGAAGGCCGAGGGCGACACCGCCGCCGAGCTGATGACCGCTCCCGCGGTGGCCGTCTCCCCTCAGGCGTCGGCGGTCGAGGCCGCTCGCCTGATGGACGCGCACGACGTCAAGCGGCTGGCCGTCGTCGACCCCGACGGCCGGCTGGCGGGCGTCGTCAGCCGTCGTGACCTGGTCAAGCTGTTCCTGCGCGGCGACGAGGAGATCGCCGCCGAGGTCCGCGAGGACATCCTCGACCACGCGCTGTGGGTGGAGACCTCCGGCGTGCGGGTGGAGGTGTACCAGGGCGTCGTGACGCTGTCCGGCTGGATGGAGCGCCGCACCGAGGCCGCCATCGCCGTCCGGATGACCCGCCGCGTCAACGGCGTCGTCGATGTCATCGACAAGCTCACCTGGAAGCAGGACGACTCCGCGTGGGAGGGCAGGTAGCCATGCTGGTGCGCGAGGTCATGAGCAGCCCGGTGGTCACCGTCCGCGGCGCCGACCCGGTGCGGCGGGCCGTCCGGATCCTGCACGGCCACGACATCACCGCCGCTCCGGTCGTCGACGACGCGGGCCGCCTGGTCGGCGTGGTCAGCGAGCTGGATCTGCTGCGCGGGGAGTTCGAGCCCGACCCCCGCGCCACCGTGACGCCTGTCCCCCGGACGGACGGGCCGCCGCCGCACCGGGTGCACGAGGTGATGACCGGCGACGTCGTCACGGTCACCGAGACGACCGACGTCACCACCGCCGTCGACCTGATGGTGGGCAAGCGGATCAAGAGCCTGCCCGTGCTCCGCGGCAAGGAGATCGTCGGCATGGTCAGCCGCCGCGACCTGATGGCCATGCTCGCCCGTACCGACGACGAACTGCGCGCGGCGGTCGAGGCGGCGCTGCGCGAGCAGTATCCCTCCGGCCCGAGCTGGGACGTCACCGTGCGCGACGGCGTGGCCGAGCTCAGCGGGCCGCCCTCCGAGCACGCCGGTCAGATCGCCGGTCTGCTCGCCCGCACCGTGCCCGGCGTCGTCCGGGTCAAGCTCCTGAGGAGATCGCCATGACCGCCATCGTCGAGAACGTGATGACCACCGACGTCGCCGCCGTCAACCAGAACGCGTCCTTCCACACCGTGGCCGAGCTGCTCATCAGCCGGGGCGTCAGCGGGGTCCCGGTCCTGGACGACGAGAACCGCGTGCTGGGCGTCGTCTCCGAGGACGACCTCCTGGCCAAGCACGAGTTCAAGCAGCTCTACTACGGCGAGGACTACCGGCCGCCGCTGCGGGCGCGCATCCGCCACGGCGCGGGCGCCGGGGGCGGCGGCTACCGCAAGTCGCTCGGCGAGACCGCCGGCGCGCTGATGACCAGCCCCGCCCGTGTCACCACCCCCGACACGCCGGTCGTGGCCGCGGCACGCGTGATGGACCGCTACGGCGTCAAGCGGCTGCCCGTGGTCGACGCCGGCGGACGCCTGGTCGGCATCGTCAGCAGGCGCGACCTGATCAAGATCTTCCTGCGCCCCGACGAGGACATCGAGCGGCACGTACGGGAGATCGTCCGCGCCGGCGACCACGCCCTGGACGTCGCCGTCGCCGAGGGCGTGGTCACCCTGACCGGCACCCTGCCCGAGCACAGCCAGGCCGTCACCGCCGTCCGCCTGGCCGAGAACGTCGACGGCGTCGTCTCCGTCCGCGACGAGCTCAACTGGAAGCACGACGACATCGCCGACGTGCCCATGTGGGGCGGCGCATGACACACGCGCCGGAGCGGACAACACCAGCACCGCGCCCGAACCTGTCACCACCGGCGACGCACGCCGACGGCGGAACCACAAAGGTCACAACCTTCGGCCGCCGCACGAGTCCTCGTTGACACCCGAACCGCCGATGCTGTATGAAACCAGGTGGTTATTGAACTTCTAGGTTATGGATGAGTGTGCTCGACGACACCTTCGCCGCCCTCGCAGATCCGACGCGCCGGGCGATCCTCGCCCGGCTCAGGTCTGGCGAGGCCACCGTGACAGAGCTCGCCCGCCCGTTCAACATGAGCCAGCCGGCGATCTCCAAGCACCTCAGAGTGCTCGAACGCGCCGGGCTCGTCTCCCGGAGCCGGGATGCGCAACGACGGCCCTGCCGGCTCCAGGCGGGTCCACTCAAGGCCGCCACCGACTGGCTGGAGGGCTATAGCCGGTTCTGGGAGGACCGCTACCAGAACCTCGACGAACTGCTGGACGAACTCAAAGGTGAAGAGGCCAACGATGGGTGAGATCGCCGACCGCTACCGGCGGCGCGCGGACGCCTTCGACCGCAAGGTCGCGACCGTACGCCCCGATCAATGGAACAACCCGTCCCCGTGCGAGAAGTGGACCGCCCGGGATGTGGTGCGGCACATCATCGACATGCACGGCGTGATACTGCGCCAGCTTGACCGCACGCCCAGCGCCGCGCCGTCCGTGGACGAGGATCCGGTCGCCGCGTTCCGTTCCGCGCGGGCCGACGTCGAGGCGATCCTGGACGACCCTTCGCTGGCGAGCCTTGAGTGTGAGACGCCCACCGGCAGCATGACGGCCGAGGAGCACATCGACAAGGTCCCGAGCGCCGATCTTCCGCTGCACGGATGGGACCTCGCCCGAGCCACCGGCCAGGACGACACGATGGACCCCGCCGATGTGGAATACCACTGGTCGGCCATCACCGCGCTGCCGGTGGACCTGCTGGAGAAGTACCGCACGCCCGGTGCGTTCGGTCCAGGCGTGGAGGTGTTCGGCCCGGAGGTGCGGATCGAGGAGGACGCCCCGCCGCAGGACCGGCTGCTCGCCCTCATCGGCCGCGATCCGCGGTGGTCCGCATGACGGCTGGGGTCACCGTCCTGACGCCTTCCGACCGGACTGTG
This sequence comes from Nonomuraea sp. NPDC050478, assembly GCF_044458265.1. Lineage (NCBI taxonomy): Bacteria > Bacillati > Actinomycetota > Actinomycetes > Streptosporangiales > Streptosporangiaceae > Nonomuraea > Nonomuraea sp. NPDC050478. The sequence goes on from NZ_JBITHT010000009.1 coordinate 250,697, forward strand.
GTGATGCTGCGGGTCTTCAGCGCCCCTCGCCATCTGGTCTTCGACGCCTGGACCAAGCCCTCGCTGCTGGTCAAGTGGTACGGCGCGCGCGGCTGGAACCTGGTCGTGGCCGAGGTCGATCTCCGTGTCGGCGGCGCGTGGCGCTTCGTCTGGGATGGGCCGGACGGCGCCTCGATGGCCTCCAGCGGGGTCTACCGGGAGATCGATCGGCCCGCCCGCCTCGCTTACACGGAGTCCTTCGACGACCATTGGTACCCGGGCGAGTCGCTGGTCAGCCACGACTTCACCGAACAGGACGACAGGACGACGCTGACCACCACCATGCTGTTCGATTCGCAGGACACCCGCGATCTCGTCGTCTCCTCCCCCATGGCCCGCGGTGTGGCCGAGGGCTTCGACCGACTGGATGCAGTGCTATCCCGATGACGTAGATCCTGATGCAGGTCGGCGACCAGTCCACCACCAGGTCATTCGGACTCGGCACAAGCCCGACATGAGCACGTGGTGGCTGTCTTGTGTCACGCCGCCACACCCGAGATCACGATCTCCGGCTGCCGCTACGGGGCGGCGGTGCCGCCCGTCGCCGTCTACGCGGCGGTGCCGCCCCTTGTGGGCAGGCCGGCCGCGCGCCAGGCGTGGAAGCCGCCGACGACGTCGGTGGCCTTGGTCAGGCCGAGCTCGTGCAGCGAGGCGGCGGCCAGGCTGGAGGTGTAGCCCTCCGAGCACAGGACGATGACCTCGACGTCGTAGCCGGTCGCCACCGGCAGCCGGGCCTCTCCCGCGGGGTCGAAACGCCATTCGAGCACGTTGCGTTCGACGACGAGCGCGCCCGGCACCTCGCCCTCGTCCGCCCGCTGGGCCGCCGGGCGGATGTCGACGATGAGCGCCCCGGCGAGGGACCGGGCGTGCGCCTCGGCGGGCGGCAGCCGGCGCAGCAGCCTCCGCCTGTCGTCGAGGATCCGGTCGATCGTGCGCGCGCCGGGCGGCGGTCCGGTCACCACTGCTCCGCCGTCTCCTCCACCAGCTTGACCAGGCCGTGGTCCGTGAGCTCGTAGCGGTTCATCGTGGACAGCGGAGGCGAGTAGACGTGCACGCTGACCGCCGGCGCGGCGGAGCCGTTGTGGACCTCGTGCACGTAGCCGGGGCCGAACTCGCGGGCCTCACCGGGGGCGAGGTCGCGTTCGGCGGTCAGGTCGTGCTCCCGGAGGGTGCCGAGCGCGACGGCGAAGGCGCCCCGCGAGCCGCCGTGGTCGTGGAAGCCGGTCGTCTGCCCGGGAAGCCAGCTGATCAGCCAGACCTCGTGGTCGTCGTCCTGGTGGAGTCGCTCGTACCAGCGCTCCCCGGTGTTCAGCCGCACGCGCCCCACCCACGCGTCGAGGTCGGCGGCGATGGCGCGGGCCCTGCCCTCCAGGCTGGGACGGGCGGGCGCGGATGTCGTCACGGTCATGTCGGTGTTTCCTGCTCTGGTCGATGCCGGTCGTCGTCACGCGGATGCGGGCGCCGTACACAGCGCGCTCGCCTGCCGTCCGAGATCGACGGGCAGGTCTGACCAGAGAAGGGACCCGGAGTGCATGCGTCACAGGTTGGCCGAAATTCCCCACTAAGTCAACCTGAAATTAAGGGTTTTGCTCAGAGGCCCCCACGTCACCGGCCGGCGTCGTCCCGGCGTGGCGTCTCGAAGCAGGCGAGCCAGGTGGCCAGCAGCGCCTCCAGCTGGGCGGCCTCCTCAGGCGGCAGGCAGTCGAGCAGCCGGCGTTCGTTGCGCATGTGCTCGGTGAACGCCTCGTCGATCAGCTCCCGGCCGGCGGCGGTCAGGGCGACGACCCGGCCGCGCCCGTCGCTCGCGCTGCGGCGGCGGGTGACCAGACCCGCGCGTTCGAGCCGGTCGATGCGTTTGCTCATCGCCCCCGTGGTGACCATGGTGTGCGCGGCCAGCTCGCCGGGCGCGCGCTCGAAGGGTTCGCCTGCGCGCCGCAGCGTGGCGAGCACGTCGAACTCCCCCTCCGCCAGCCCGTAACGGCGGTAGACCGCGCAGAGCTGCTCGGTCAGATGTCCGGCGAGGCGGTGGAGGCGCCCGATCACGCCCTGCGGCCGCACGTCCAGGTCGGGCCGCTCGCGGGCCCACGCTCGCTGGATCCTGGCCACGTGGTCCGAATACTCGCTCATGGTTCCAATATATCTTCCTGGGAAGTTATATTGCTTCCATGGAAGCTACCTTCCGCTGGCTGCCCGTCACCGCGATCGCGCCCGTGGCGTGGGGCGCGACCTACTACGTCACCCAGCAGTTCCTGCCGGCCGACCACCCCATGTACGGCGCCGCGATCCGGGCGCTGCCAGCGGGCCTGCTGCTCCTCCTCGTCCGCAGGAGACTCCCCCGGGGATCGTGGTGGTGGAAGTCGGCGGTGCTCGGCACGCTCAACATGGGCGCCTTCTTCGCCCTGGTCTACCTGGCGGCGCAGACGCTCCCGACCAGCGTCGCCTCCACCATCATGGCGACCTCCCCCATGGTGATGATGCTGTTCGCCTGGGCCGCCCTGTCCGAACGGCCCCGGGTGACCCATCTCGCCGGGGCGTGCGTCGGGATCGCGGGCGTCGGCCTGATGCTGCTGGAGGACATGGGCGCGGCTGGCCTCACCGGCATCCTCGCCTCCGTCTCCGCCATGACGATGTCGTCCCTGGGCTACGTGCTGGCCAAGCGGTGGAGCGGCGACGTCGACGTCTTCTCCCTCACGTCGTGGCAGCTCATCGCGGGTGGCGCCGCGCTGGTGCCCGTCGCGGTCGCGGTCGAGGGCGCGCCGCCGCCGCTGGACGGGCCCGCGCTGCTCGGCTTCGGCTACGTCACGGTCATCGCGACCGCGCTCGCCTTCGCGGCCTGGTTCGCGGGGCTGCGCCACCTGAGCGCCGGCACGGTCGGGCTCATCGGGCTGCTCAACCCGGTGACGGGAGTCCTCCTCGGTACGGTGCTCGCCGGCGAGACGCTGACCGGCCGGCAGATCTTCGGACTCGTCCTGGTCTTCCTCGGCATCCTCCTGGGACAACCCATCGCGGCCCGCCTCACCAGACGCCCCCCGGACCGGAAACCGGCGGATCATTCCCCGTGGCGGGTCGCGGAGAAGGAGCCGCCGGGCGGTGAGGCCCCGCGGCAGGTCGCAGAGAAGGGCGCCCCCGGGCGATAACGCACCACGGCAGGTCCCGGAGGGACGCCGCCAGGCGATAACGCCCCGCTGCAGGTCGCAGAGAGGGGCACCGCCGGGCGATAACGCACCGCGACAGGTCGCAGAGAAGGGCGCTGCCAGGCGATGACACATCGCGGCAGGTCGCGGAGAAGAGGGCCACCGGGCGATGACGCACTCCGGGAGGTCGCGGAGAAGGGGGCTGCCGGGCGGTGACGTCACGGAGAAGCGTGCCATGCGCTCCCGGTCCGCACGTAACGGCGGCGGAAGCGGAAGCCGCTTACGGCGGTTGCCCACCGTTTTGGGGCGGAAGCGGAAACTGCTTTCGGCGGTTTCCCACCGTTTTGGGGCGGGTGTTCGAACGTGACATCGGCGGGCGAAGTACCCTGGGCCGATGTTCTCGCCTCAGGGTCCGTCGCTGCGTGAACTGGTGGTCCAGGCGCTGTCCTCGGTGGAGCGGGGTTACGACCTGCTGGCCCCGAAGTTCGACCACACGCCTTTCCGCACCCCCGACAGCGTCCTCGACGCCACGGCCGACGTGCTGCGCCCGCTCGGGCCGTTCGGTCAGGCGCTGGACGTGTGCTGCGGCACCGGCGCGGGCATGCGGGTCCTCGCGCCCCTGTGCCGGGGACCGATCACGGGCGTCGACTTCAGCGCCGGCATGCTCGCGCGGGCGCGCCGGACGCACCCGGACGCCGCGTGGGTCCAGGCCGACGCCCGGGCCCTGCCCTTCGCCGGGTCCTTCGACCTCGCGGTCAGCTTCGGGGCGCTCGGGCACTTCCTGCCCGCCGAACGGCCGGCGCTCTTCGCCGGGGTGCGTCGCGCGCTGCGGCCCGGCGGGCTCTTCGCCTTCCCCATCGGCGCGCCGCCGCCCGTCACGTCGGGCATGTACTGGGCGATGCTCGGGTTCGACCTCGCCATGCGGGCCCGGAACGCGCTGTGGCGCCCGCCGTTCGTCATGTACTACAACACCTGCCCGCTGAGCGCGGTCCGCGCCGAGCTGACAACGGCCGGGTTCACCGTGACGACGGCCCCCTTGACGGCTCTGGGCCGACGCGACGACGGCAGCCCACGGTGCCTCCTCGTCCTCGCCCACACGATCAACCACCCGGCACCGTAAGCATCCGGCACCGTACGCGAACCCCCACCCTGGGTGGAGGCCGCCCGGCACCGTGAAGGTTCGGTACCGTACGCGAACTCCTTCCGGGTTCGTGGGGAGGCCGCCCGGCACCGTGAGGGTCGGGTCCGTACGCGAACCCCCGCCCTGGGGTGGTGGAGGCTGCCCGGCGCTATGAGTATTCGGTACCGTACGCGGGCTTCCATCTGGGTTCGTGGGCAGGCCGCCCGGCGCCGTGGGGGTCCGGTCCGTACGCGGACCCCCGCTGGAGGCCGCCCGCCACCGTGAAGGTCCGGTACCGTACGCGGACCCCCACCCTGGGTGGAGGCCGCCCGGCACCGTGAAGGTTCCGTACCGTACGCGAACTCCCCCGGGTTCGTGGAGGAGCCGCCCAGCACCGTGAGAGTCCGGTCCGTACGCGAACCCCCGCCCTGGGGTGGTGGAGGCTGCCCGGCGCTGTGAGTATTCCGTACCGTACGCGAACTCCCCCGGGTTCGTGGGGAGGCCGCCCGGCGCCGTGAGGGTCCGGTCCGTACGCGAACCCCCGCCCTGGGCGGAGACTGCCGGGCGCCGTGAGGGTCCGGCACCGTACGTGAGCTTCCGAGCTGGGGTTGTGGAGGCGGACCGGCTTGTCGTACAGCCGGATCTCCGCGAGCAGGGTCGGCGCGAGGTGCGGGTCGATCTCGTCGATCAAGTCCGGTTCGAGAAGCTGAGCGCCGATGCCGGGCGAGAACGCCCCGAGGTTCCTTCCGCCTGCCCGATCCGGGCCGCCTCGGACGCGCCGTAACAACGAGGCCGCACCGTAACGAGGGTCGCGCTGTAACGAGGGGTCGCGCCCGTAACGACGGGGCCGCACCGTGACGACGGGATCGTGCCGTAACGACGAGGCCGCACCGTGACGACGTAACCGCAGGGTGGCGGGAAGGGCGATCGGCGCTGGTTTATGCGGTTGCGTCCGGCTTGGCGGGCGTGCCTATGATCCCCCATGCCTCCCCTCACGCTTCCTCGTCAGCATGCCCGTACGGCCCGGTTCAAGCTCGGCGTCCCCAGGGACTTCACGATCTCGCCGGACGGCGCCCGGGTGGTGTTCCTCAGGTCCTCGGGCGGTGACGACCCGGTCAACCGGCTGTGGACGCTGACCCTGGCCACCGGGCAGGAGCGGCTGCTCGCGGACCCCGGCACGCCGGGCGGAACGTTGCCGGAGGCGGAGCGCGCCCGCAGGGAACGCACCCGCGAGCGCGCGAGCGGCATCGTCGCCTACGCCACCGACGCCGCCGTCACCAAGGCCGTCTACGCGCTCGACGGCGCGCTCCACACCGTCGACCTGCTGACCGGTGAGGTCACCCCGCTCGGCACGACCGGATCCGACCCGCGGCTCGACCCGGCCGGGCAGCGCGTCGCCCACGTGTCCGACGGCGCCCTGCACCTCGACGGCAAGCCGCTGCTGACGCCCGACGGTCCCGAGGTGACCTGGGGGCTGCCCGAGCACGTGGCGGCCGAGTCGATGGCCCGCCACCGGGGCTACTGGTGGTCGCCCGACGGCACCCGCCTGCTGGTGGCGCGGGTGGACAACGCCCGGGTGAGCAGGTGGCACCTGTCCGAGCCCGCCGATCCTGGCAGGCCCTCCAGGACCATGGCCTATCCGGCGGCCGGCACCGACAACGCCGACGTGACGCTCTGGCTGACCACGCCGGCCGGGGAGCGTACCGAGGTGGTCTGGGACAGGGCGGCGTTCGAGTACGTCGCGGCGGTGTCGTGGACCGGGCAGGGGCTGCTGATCCTGGTGCAGAGCCGCGACCAGCGCACCACCCGCCTCCTGGAGGCCGACCCCGCGACGGGCGCGACCACGCTGGTGCGCGAGGACGCCGACGACGCCTGGCTGACGCTGGTGCCCGGCACCCCCGCCCGCACGGCGGCCGGGGAGCTGGTCTGGACGGTGGACCGCGACGACACCCGCCGGCTGATGGTCGGGGACGACCTGGTCACGCCGCCGGGCCTGCAGGTGCTGCGGATCCTGGCGGTGGACGGCGACACCGTGCTCGCGCAGTGCTGCGACGAGCCGACGGAACGCCACCTTTACAGCTACTCCAGGGCCGCGGGGCTGACCAGGGTCACCTCCGAGCCGGGGGTGCACACCGGAACGCGCGCCGGCGGCGTCACCCTGGTCGTCAGCCGCACTCTGGAGGAGCACGGGACCCGCGTCACGGTGACCGGCGGAGGGGCGGCCACGCCGATCGTCTCGAACGGCGCGACCCCGGTCGTGCGCCCGCGGGCGGACCTGGTGTCGCTGGGCGAACGGGAGCTGCGCGGCGCGATCGTGTTCCCGTCCGGGCACGTGCCGGGCTCGCGGCGGCTGCCGGTCCTGCTCAGCCCGTACGCCGGGCCGGGCGGCGCCCTGGTGCTGCGCGGGCTGGACGACTACGCGGTCGCGCAGTGGTTCGCCGACCAGGGCTTCGCCGTGCTGGTCGTGGACGGGCGCGGCACGCCGGGCCGCGGACCGGCCTGGGAGCGGGCCGTGCACCTCGACAAGCTGAGCGCGGCGCTGGAGGACCAGGCCGACGCGCTGCGGGCCGCCGCCGGCCGCTTCCCCGACCTGGACCTGGACCGGGTGGCGATCCGCGGCTGGTCGTACGGCGGTTATCTGGCCGCCGCGGCCGTGCTGCGCCACCCCGACGTCTTCCACGCCGCCGTCGCGGGCGCGCCGGTCACCGACGCCCGCCTCTACGACACCCACTGGCAGGAACGCTACCTCGGCCATCCCGACCGGAACCCCGAGGCGTACGACCGCAGCTCCCTGATCGCCGACGCCCCGAACCTGCGCCGCCCGCTCATGCTCGTGCACGGTCTGGCCGACGACAACGTCTTCGCCGCGCACACCCTGCGGCTGTCCGCCGCGCTGCTGGCCGCGGGCCGCCCGCACACCGTCCTGCCGCTGTCGGGCGTCTCCCACATGACCGCCCAGGAGCAGGTCGCCGAGAACCTTCTCCTGCTGGAGCTGGACTTCCTGCGCCGGGCGCTCGGTCCGGAGCCCAGCTGATCACGCCCAGCGGAAGACGTGCCGTCCGGCTCCCACCTCGACGGCGGTGTCCGGGTCAGGGGCAGGTGGACGGCGGCGGTGGTGTTCGCCGGCACCACCACGACGAGTTCCGTCTGGTCCCCGGTCCGTTCCCAGCCGGCCTCGGCCCGGCCGTACGGGGTGTCGAGCGTGGCGCGGGCGCGGGTGAGGCCGCCGCCGGGAAGCAGGCGCGCGTCGTGGGACTCGCCGTCGTAGAGGCTCGCGGCGGTGACCTGGTTCGGCGCGCACCGCCAGGCGCCGTCGGTGGCGACGGTGTCCGTGGTGCCGTCGGAGTAGGTGATCTCCAGCTGGGTGATCAGGGCGGTCCGGTCTCCGTAGACGGCGGACCTGCCCCCGGCGAAGCCGACGCGGCCCCGGTACCAGCCGTCGGCGAGGGTGGCGCCGATCGTGTTGGCGCCCTCCTCCAGCAGGGCGGTGACGTCGTGGGTGCGGTAGCGCAGCCGGTGGTGGTAGCTGCTCCAGCCGGGGGCGAGCACGTCGTCGCCCACGACCCGGCCGTTCATCTCGACTTCGTACGTGCCGTGCGCGGTGACGTACAGGCGGGCCCGCTCGACGGGACCGCGCCGCTCGCGCGAGCCCAGCTCCGGTCCTGGCCAGGGCACGAGCACCGATTCCCCGGACGCGACGACGCCGGTGCGGGTGCCGTCGCCGCAGAGAGGTCATGTCATCCCTTGATGGCGCCGGCGGTCATGCCGGCCACGATCTTGCGGTTGAAGAAGACGAAGGCCAGCAGCGGCGGGATCGTGATCAGGACGATGTCCATGAACAGCAGGTTCCACTGGGTGCTGTACTGGCTCTGGAAGTTGTAGAGGGTGACCTGCACGGTGGCGTTCTCGTCGCCGGGCAGGAAGTAGAGCGGGTTGACGAAGTCGTTGAAGACGGCCACGGACGAGGTCAGCACGACCGTGATGGTGACCGGCCGGAGCAGCGGGAAGATCACCCGGAAGAACAGCCGCGCCCCGTGGCAGCCGTCGATCTGGGCCGCCTCGTCCAGCTCGCGCGGGATCGCCGCGATGAACGCCCTGAACAGCAGCATCGCGAACGACAGCCCGTAGGCGACCTCGACCAGGATCAGCCCCGGCAGGGTCTTGAACAGGCCCAGTGCCTGCAGCAGCCAGATGGTGGGCACGATCGCGGGCGGGATGATCAGCCCGGACAGCACCAGGAAGTCGACCAGCGTCCCGACCCTGCCGGCGCGGCGCTGCAGCACGAACGCGGCCATGGCGGCGAAGAACACGATCAGCGCGACCGAGGCGACGGTGAGGACGGTGGAGTTGACGAAGGCGCGCAGCAGCACGTAGTCGCGCGCCTGAACGACCTCGACGAGGTTGTCCACCACCCGCCAGTCGACCGGCCAGGCGAAGTCGAGATCGGCGGCCTGCGCCGGGTCCTTGACCGCGGTCAGCAGCATGAACGAGAACGGCACCAGGAAGATCACGGTGGCCAGGACCAGCGCGATCGTGTCGGCGCCGAACCTCCTGAAGGTCCTCATACGGCGACCTGCCTCTTGCCCAGGACGTAGGTGAGCGGGACGACGATGGCGGTGACGATGAGGAACAGCAGCACGTTGCCGGCGGTCGACAGGCCGAAGAAGCCCGCCTGATACTGCTTGTAGATGATCGAGGCGATGACGTCGCTGGTGAAGCCGGGACCGCCCCGCGTCATCGTCCAGATGAGGTCGAACGACCGCAGCCCGCCGATGAACGACAGGATGATCACGGAGTAGGTGGCGGGCCAGGACAGCGGCAGCGTGACGTGCCGGAACCGGTGCCAGGCGCCGCCCCCGTCGACCTCGACCGCCTGGTAGTAGTCGCGCGGGATCGACATGATCCCGGCGATGTAGATGACGGTGGCCAGGCCCACGCCCTTCCACACGTCGACCAGCGCCACCGACAGCAGGGCCGTGTTCGCGTCGCCGAGCCAGTCGGCGCCGTCGACGCCGGCCAGCGCGAGGGCCTTGTTCACCAGGCCGGTGTCCGGGCGGAGCAGCGCGCTGAAGGTGATGCCGACCGCCACGGTGGACACCAGGACCGGGAAGAACACCACCGCGCGCAGGAATCCGCGCAGCCGCAGTCTGGACGTGAGCAGCACGCCCAGCAGCAGGCCGAGCACCACCTTCAGCCCGCTGGTGACCACGGCGTAGACGATCGTGTTCCGGAAGCCGACGCGCAGGTTCTGCTCGGCGAGGAAGTCGCGGAAGTTGTCCAGGCCGACGAACTCGCTGTCGAACAGCGTCCACCGGGTCAGCGCGAAGTAGAACGCCATCACGGTCGGCACCAGGAAGATCACCAGGTAGACGACGGCGGCCGGCAGGTAGAGGGCGTACGGGTAGGGCGACCTGCGCCTGGCCGCCGGCCGGGCGTGCCGCTCGGCCGGCGGCCCGCCGGGCCCCGCGCGGAGCCCGGCACGCTGCTCGGTCACCACCCTGCCAGCCCCAGTTGCCTGGCCTGCTTCTCCACGTCCTTGTCATACTGGGCGGCGCCCTCGGCGGGTTGCGTCAGCCCCGAGCCGACGGCGACGGTGATCTGCTCCAGCGACGGGCCCTTGATGGGCGACAGGAACTCCAGCGCGGGCGTCGTGGCGCCCCGGTCGATGTAGGCCTGGAGGTCCTTGGCCACCTGGATGGCGTCCTCCGGCAGCTTCGACCCCTTGATCCGGTACGGTCCGGACGGCTGGACGGCGGCGGTCACGGCTTCGGTGCCCGCCGGGGAGGCGACGAAGGCCAGGAACTTCTTGGCCGCGTCCAGGTGCTCGGTGGTCCTGGCGATGTAGAGGGCGGCGGGCTCCCAGACGGTGGCGCCGCCGGCGGCCGGGTCGTCGCCCGGGATGCCGAAGTAGCCGACGTCGGTCGCGGTCTGAGGGTAGGTCTCCAGGAGCGGCGGGAGCAGCTGACTGAGCATCGCGTAGTGCGCGCCCTCGCCCTCGACCAGCATCTTCAGTCCCTGGTCGAGGGTCGCCGAGCCGAAGCCCTTGTTGAGGTGGCCCTTGGCGTGCACGTCGGCGAGGTGCTGGAAGCCGCCCGTCGCGGCCGGCGTGGTGGCGAACTTGGCCTTGCCAGCGGTGTAGTCGGCGGCGAAGCCCGGCACGGCGGCCTGGACGTTGTGGTAGTCGGCGAGCACGAAGATCTGGGACGTCCAGGTGTCCTTGAACGTGCTGATCACCGGGGTGACCCCGGCGGCCTTGATCGTGTCGTTGTTGGCCATGAAGTCGGCCCAGGTCCTGGGGACCTCCAGGCCGAGCCGCTCGTAGACCTTGCGGTTGTACAGGATGCCGCCGCCGCCCATCGTGGTGGCCGGGACGCCGTACGCCTTGCCGTCGTGCGAGACGACGGGCAGGTAGTCGGGCTGGACCTGGGCCAGGACGGGATCCCCGGTCAGGTCGACCAGGGTCTGGGCCGGGTTCAGCGCCTGCAGCAGCGAACCGGAGTTGTACCAGAACACGTCGGTCATCTCGCCGGTGGACAGCCGGGTCTTGACGACGTTGTCACCCTCGCTGCCGCCCGGCTGGTGCTCCATGTCGATCTTGATCGTGGGGTCGGCCTTCATGAACGCGTCGGCCAGCGCCTTGGAGGTGTCCACGGTCGACTGGTCGCTGCCCGTCATGAAGGACAGGGTCACGGTGCCGTCGGCGGCGGGCTCCGAGCCGGATCCGCACGAGGCAAGGGCCGCCGTCGCGAGCACGGCCACGGCCGATGCCAGCATGCGGTGGGAGGTCTTCACACACCCTCCAGGGGTTTTGAATCGTTTTAAGCGGCTCCCCGATGCGGTTAACGTAGGCGTTGCCCGAGGGGGTGTCAAGACATGATTTGGGTAACGGTACCCACTCTTCTCGCAGTTGAGATCGCTGTACTCACTGGTAATGCAGGTACTGTTTCCCTCGTCGGACCGGCTCACCTCCAGCTCGTACACTGGGATCACCCCTCGGGAATTGGAGCCTCATGGTCGCGCCCAGCCGACGCCGACGAGTGACGATCAACGACGTGGCCAGCCACGCCCAGGTCTCCGTCACCGCGGTGTCCAAGGTGATCCGCAACGCCTACGGCGTCAGCCCCGCCATGAGAGACCGGGTCAAGACGGCCATCGAGGAGCTGGGCTACCGGCCCCAGGCCGTGGCGCGGGGCATGCGCGGGCGCACCTTCACGATCGGCCTGATGCTGCCGCACATCAGGAACCCGTTCTTCGCCGACATCCTCGACGGCCTCACCGAGCAGCTCGCCGGCACCGACTATCGGGCGTTCATGATCCAGGGGGGCGCCACCCGCAAGGTGGAGAGGCTAGCGGTCGACGCCCTCATCGACCGCCAGGTCGACGGCATCATCATGGTCGCCCCCCTCGCCTCGAAGGCGCGACTGGAGGAGGTGGCCCAGGAGAAGCCCACCGTGGTGCTGGCCCGCCACGAGCGGTCGTCCTTCTACGACTCCGTCTACGACGACGACGAGGCGGGCGCCGAGCTGGTCGTGAAGCACCTCATCGAGCTCGGCCACCGCCGGATCGCGCACATCACGCACCAGGACGACAGCCAGGCGCAGCCGGCCGACCTGCTCCACAACATCCGGGCCGCGACCTACGAGCGCGTCATGCGCGAGCACGGGCTGGCCGACGAGATCGCCGTCGCGACCAGCTTCTACCACGAGAAGGGCGGCTACGAGGGAGCGCGGGAGCTGCTGGACCGCGATCCCCGACCGACGGCCATCTTCGCGGGGGCCGACCAGGCGGCGTTCGGCGCGCTCGCCGCGGTCTACGAGGCCGGGCTCCGCGTCCCGGCGGACGTCTCGGTGGCCGGCTACGACAACACCCACCTGGCCGCCCTGCCCAACATCACCCTGACCAGCGTCGACCAGGAGGGCTCCGTCATGGGCGGCGCCGCCGGCAAGCTGCTGCTGGAGCGCATCGAAGGCCGCACGTCCGCGGTCCGCTTCTCGGTCACCCCCAGCCTGGTCGTCCGCGGCTCCACGGCCCCGCCCGCGTCCTGACGCGTGGGTAACGTTACCCACGAATCCACGCCACGCGGCCGGATGAGGTGGGACGGGAGCGGGAACCGTTGCCTCTTGACGGCACATGAGGGAGCGCTTACGGTGACGACGTCCGCGGATGTTAAATCGTTTCACTCTCCAGGGGGCTCACCACGGAAGAGCGGCCATGCCGCCGGAAGGGAGTGACCTCGTGTTCACCGCACCTCGCCGGACCCGCGTGCTCGCCGGGGCGGGGGTGTCTCTCGTCCTCGTCCTCTCGCAGCCCCTCGTCCCCGACGGCGAGCGGCAGGCCGTGCTCGGCGCGCTCGTCGAGCTGGTGTACGCCTTCCACCCCAACGGCGGCGGCCATGCGGTCTACGAGGTCGCCTCCGGCTCGTACACGTTCGCGGCGACGACCTGACCCGCACGGCGGTCACCCTCGTGACACGGGGGTGACCGCCTGGTCTGGATTCCCCCGCGGTGTTAGCGTCGGGGGCGGAGCGCCGGGAAACCGGGGCGGCCATGTCGCGCATGGCGCCGGCCATGAGGAGATGGCGCGATGAAGCTGATCGGGTTGTCCGAGATCGACGCCTCCATGATCGACCTGGTGGGCGGCAAGGGCGCCGGGCTCGGAGAGATGATCAGGGCGGGTGAGCGCGTCCCCGACGGCTTCTGCCTCACCGTCGAGTGCTACCGGTCAGGAGAGCTGCCGGAGCGGGAGCTGGTCGAGGCGTACGAGCGGCTCGGCGGTGGGCGGGTGGCGGTCCGGTCCAGCGCCATCGCGGAGGACCTGCCGGAGGCCAGCTTCGCCGGGCAGCAGGACACGTACCTCGGCGTCGAGGGTCACGCGGAGCTGATCGACGCGGTTCGCCGCTGCTGGGACTCCCTGTTCACCGAGCGCGCCGTCGCCTACCGCGCCGCCGTGCACGTCGAGGACGAGCCCGCCATGGCCGTGGTGGTGCAGCGCATGATCGACCCCGTCGTGGCGGGGGTGATGTTCACCGCGAACCCGATCACCGGCTGCCGTACGGACATGGTCGTCGACGCCGCTCCCGGTCTGGGCACCGCGATCGTCGAGGGCACCGTCGTACCCGACCATCATGTCCTCCGCCGGGGAGCGCCGGCCGTGCCGGACCCGGACGGGTGTCTCGACGCGGCGCGGCTCGAAGAGCTGCGGGCTGCGGGGGCGCGGCTGCAGGAGCATTTCGGCTCGCCGCAGGACGTCGAGTGGGCGATCGACGCCGGGGGGACGCTGTGGCTGCTGCAGTCCCGGCCGATCACCACGCTCTTCCCGCCGCCGCCCGACACCGGTGACACGCGGCTCTACCTGGAGTTCGGCCACATGCAGGGCATGCTGCGCCCGTGCACCCCGATGGGGTTCTCGCTGCTCAAGTCGGGCTCGAGCCTGTGGTTCGAGGCCGCGGGGGCCCGGGTCGACCGGCGCGACCCGATGCCCCGGCTGGTGTCGATCGGCGGCCGGCTGTTCTTCGACGTGACCGACTTCCTGCGCAGCGGGGTCATGCGCGGGCGCCTGGGGACCTCGCTGGAGATCTACGGGCCAAGGGTGCAGGGCGCCGTGCTGAGCATGCTGGACGATCCGCGGTTCGCGCCGCGGCCCGGTCTGCCGTTCCGCGTCGGCAGCCTGGTCAAGGGCGCGCTGCGGATGTTGCCCGGCGGGGTCGCCGGAGTCGTGTCGAGCCTGGTCAACCCGGATCTCGCCCGCGCCCGCGCCTACCGTGGCGTCGCGGAGATCAAGCGCCTCACCACCCCGCCGGGCGAGTCCGCCACCGCCGCGGAACGGCTGCGGTGGGTGATCGAGGACTCCCACAAGCCGATCATGAACATCGACATGCACGGGATCCTCTGGCCGTTGGCGGCCGGCTTGATCGCCGGGACGATCCCGGCCGCGCTGCTCAAGGGCGTCGCCTCGGACGAGGAGCTCGACACCGTGCTCGGCGGCATGCCGTACAACGTGACCGCGGAGATGGACCTCGAGCTCTGGGACCTCGCGGTGCGGGCCCGCGAGCACCGCGAGCTGTTCCTCGGCACCCCGCCGGAGGAGCTCGCCGCCGGATACTTCGCCGGTGACCTCCCGGACATCGGGATGGCGGGCTTCCTGGCGAAGTACGGGATGCGCGCCGCGGCCGAGATCGACGTCGGCGTGCCCCACTGGGACGAGGACCCCGCGCCGCTGTTCGCGACGATCGCCAACTATCTCCGCGTCGACGACCCCGGGCAGGCGCCCGACGTGCGGTTCAGGGCGGCGGCGGCGAAGGCCGAGCGGATGATCGCGACGCTGTCGCGGCGGGCGCGGCGCAGACGGCCGGTGCGCGGCCGGCTGGCGGTGTTCTTCATGCGCCGCTCGCGCCGGCTCACCGGGCTGCGGGAGATCGGGAAGTTCGCCTGGCTGCCCGCGATCCAGGCGGCCCGGCGGCAACTCCTCCTGGTCGGCGCGGACCTGGCCGCCCGTGACCGGCTGGCGGACGCCGGCGACATCATGTTCCTGACTCTCGACGAGGCGCGCGCCGCCGTGCACGACGGAACCGACCAGCGGGGACTGGCCGCGAGGCGGCGCGCGGAGTACGAGCGGGAGCTGCGGCGGCCCTCCGTTCCCGGCGCCCTGCTGTCCGACGGGACCGACGTGGAGGCGCTCGCCCCCGCGCGGCCGGTCCAGGACGGCGTGCTGACCGGGATGTCGGGTGCCGCGGGCCAGGCGACGGGCCGGGCTCGGGTGATCCGCGACCCGGTCGGGGCGCACATCGACCCGGGCGAGATCCTGGTGGCGCCGACCACCGACCCGGGGTGGACGCCGCTGTTCATGACCGCGGCCGGCCTGGTGACCGAGACCGGCTCGCCGGTCGCGCACGGCCCCACCGTGGCCCGCGAGTACGGGATCCCGGCCGTCATCTGCGTCCGCGACGCCACCCGCGAGATCACGACCGGTCAGCTGATCACGGTCGACGGCACGGCGGGCACGGTACGCGTCGAACCGGAGTGACCGGCGGCGCGCGTCGCTTTCGATGGCACGCGTAGAGAAGCCGTCAAGATTCGGTTCGTAGCCGTATGAAACCCGTCAAGAACGGCAAAACCCTCCATACCTCAGCGTTCGCTTGTTCTGCGGCCACCGCGGTGAAGGCGGCGGCGCTCTCGGACATCGAACTGAGGAGTGGAATGGCAGACGTCATCTTCGTCGCCCTGACGATCGCGGTCTTCGCGGTCCTCGGGCTGGTCGTCAGGGCGGTGGAGCGGCTGTGAACGCCGTCAACGCGACCGGTCTCGTGGTCGCCGTGGCCCTGGTGATCCTGTTGGTCGCGGCCCTGCTGTTCCCGGAGCGCTTCTGATGAGCACCACCGTGGCGGGCCTCGTCCTCGTCACCTCGCTGATCGCGGCGCTGGCCCTGGTGCACAAGCCGTTCGGCGACTACATGTACCGCGTCTACTCGACCGACCGGCACAACCTCGTCGAACGCGGCATCTACCGGCTGCTCGGGGTGCGCGCCGACGCCGAGCAGCGCTGGGGCGTCTACGCGCGCGCCCTGCTCGCGTTCTCCGTCGTCTCGGTCCTGGTGGTGTACGGGCTGCAGCGGCTGCAGGACAAGCTGCCGCTGAGCCTGGGCATGGCGCCGGTCACCGACCACATCGCCTGGAACACCGCGGTCAGCTTCGTGACCAACACCAACTGGCAGGCCTACTCCGGCGAGTCCACGATGGGCCATCTGACCCAGATGGCCGCGCTGGCCGTGCAGAACTTCGTCTCGGCCTCGGTCGGCATGGCCGTGGCGATCGCCCTGGTGCGCGGGTTCGCCCGGCGTGCCGCCGGCACGATCGGCAACTTCTGGGTGGACCTGGTCCGCGGCACCGTCCGCGTCCTGCTGCCGATCGCGTTCACCGGCGCGCTGGTGCTGGTCGCAGGCGGGGTGATCCAGAACCTCTCCGGCGTCCACGAGGTCACCACGCTGACCGGCGGCACCCAGGCGATCACCGGCGGCCCGGTGGCTTCCCAGGAGGCCATCAAGGAGCTGGGCACGAACGGCGGCGGCTTCTACAACGCCAACTCCTCCCACCCCTTCGAGAACGCCACCGCCTGGACGAACTGGGTCGAGATCTTCCTGATCCTGCTGATCCCGTTCGCGTTGCCGCGCACCTTCGGCAGGATGGTCGGCCAGGTCAGGCAGGGCTACGCGATCGTCGCCGTGATGGGCGTGCTCGCGCTGGCGAGCGTCCTGCTCACCAACGTCTTCGAGCTCTCCGGGAACGCGACCGTGCCACAGGCGGCCGGCGCCGCCATGGAGGGCAAGGAGATGCGTTTCGGCGTGTCCAACTCCGCCACCTTCGCCGCCTCCACCACCCTGACCAGCACCGGCGCGGTGAACTCCGCCCACGACTCCTACACGCCCTTCGGCGGCATGATGACGCTGGTCAACATGATGCTCGGCGAGGTCGCCCCCGGCGGGGTCGGCTCCGGCCTGTACGGCATGCTGATCCTGGCCGTCATCACGGTGTTCGTGGCCGGGCTGATGGTCGGCCGCACGCCGGAGTACCTCGGCAAGAGGATCGGCGCCCGCGAGATCAAGCTCGCCTCGCTGTACTTCCTGGTGACCCCGGTCCTGGTGCTGGCCGGGACCGCGTCCGCGATGGGATCGGAAGAGCGGCGCGCGGCCATGCTCAACACCGGCCCGCACGGCCTCTCCGAGGTCCTGTACGCCTTCACCAGCGCCTCCAACAACAACGGCTCCGCCTTCGCGGGCCTGACCGTCAACACCCCCTGGTACGACGTGGCGCTCGGCCTGTGCATGGCCTTCGGCCGGTTCCTGCCGATCATCCTGGTGCTCGCGCTGGCCGGCTCGCTGGCCGCGCAGTCACCCGTCCCCGAGGGCGCCGGCACGCTGCCCACCCACCGGCCGCAGTTCGTCGGCATGGTCGCCGGCGTGACGATCATCCTGGTCGCCCTCACCTTTCTTCCGGCCCTCTCGCTCGGCCCCCTCGCGGAAGGACTGTCCCGATGATCCGCTCGCTGCCGGACGCGTTGAGAAAGCTCAACCCGGTCACGGCGTGGCGCAACCCGGTGATGTTCATCGTGGAGGCCGGCGCCGTGTTCGCCACCGTGCTGGCCGTCGTGGAGCCGACGTTCTTCGCCTGGGCCGTCGTGGTGTGGCTGTGGCTCACCGTGATCTTCGCGAACCTGGCCGAGGCCGTGGCCGAGGGCCGCGGCAAGGCGCGGGCCGCCACGCTGCGCGCGGCCAAGACCGGCACCGAGGCCCGCAGGCTCAGGAGCCCGGACGACCCCGGCCACTGGGACGTCGTCCGGGCGCCCGAACTGCGGCAGGGCGACCGGGTGATCGTCGAGGCGGGTGAGGTCATCCCCGGCGACGGAGACGTCGTCGAAGGCATCGCCAGCGTGGACGAGTCCGCCATCACCGGCGAGTCCGCCCCGGTCATCCGCGAGTCCGGCGGCGACCGCTCCGCTGTCACCGGCGGCACCAAGGTGCTGTCCGACCGGATCATCGTCGAGATCACGCAGAAGCCCGGCGAGAGCTTCATCGACCGGATGATCGCCCTGGTCGAGGGCGCGAACCGGCAGAAGACGCCGAACGAGATCGCGCTCAACATCCTGCTGGCCGCGCTGACGATCATCTTCCTGACCGCCACCGTCACCATGCAGCCCCTGGCCATCTACACCAAGCTCGTCAACCCCGGCGTGCCGGACTCGCTCGCCCTCGGCGCGGACGGCGTCACCGGCATCGTGCTGGTCTCCCTGCTGGTCTGCCTCATCCCCACCACGATCGGGGCGCTGCTGTCGGCCATCGGCATCGCCGGCATGGACCGCCTCGTCCAGCGCAACGTCCTGGCGCTGTCCGGCCGCGCGGTCGAGGCCGCCGGCGACGTGTCCACGCTGCTGCTGGACAAGACCGGCACGATCACCCTGGGCAACCGGCAGGCCACCGAGTTCGTCCCGGTGGACGGGGTCGCCGAGGCGTACCTGGCCGAGGCGGCGCAGCTGTCCAGCCTCGCGGACGAGACCCCCGAGGGCCGCTCGATCGTGGTCCTCGCCAAGCAGCGCTACGGCCTGCGCGAGCGCCGGCCGGGCGAGCTGGCCCATGCGGAGTGGGTGCCGTTCACGGCCCAGACCCGCATGTCCGGGGTCGATCTCCCACCGGAACCCGGCGCGCCGGACCAGGCCGGGCGCCAGGTCCGCAAGGGCGCCGCCACCGCGGTCATGAAGTGGGTGCGCGACGCCGGCGGCCACCCCGCCGACGAGGCCGGCGGTCTCGTGGACGGCATCGCCGCCTCCGGCGGCACCCCGCTGGTGGTCGCCGAGAAGGGCCGCGTCCTGGGCGTGATCCACCTCAAGGACGTGGTCAAGGAGGGCATCCGGGAGCGCTTCGACGACATGCGCCGGATGGGCATCCGTACCGTCATGATCACCGGCGACAACCCGCTGACCGCCAAGGCCATCGCGGACGAGGCGGGAGTGGACGACTTCCTGGCCGAGGCCACCCCCGAGGACAAGCTCGCCCTCATCAAGAAGGAACAGGAGGGCGGCCGGCTGGTGGCCATGACCGGCGACGGCACCAACGACGCCCCGGCCCTGGCCCAGTCGGACGTCGGCGTGGCCATGAACACCGGCACGAGCGCCGCCAAGGAAGCCGGGAACATGGTCGACCTGGACTCCAACCCGACCAAGCTCATCGAGATCGTCGACATCGGCAAGCAGCTCCTCATCACGCGCGGCGCGCTGACCACGTTCTCCATGGCCAACGACGTCGCCAAGTACTTCGCGATCATCCCGGCCATGTTCGCGGCCGTCTATCCCGGCCTGGACGCGCTCAACGTCATGCGCCTGGCCAGCCCGCAGTCCGCCATCCTGTCCGCCGTCGTCTTCAACGCGCTCGTCATCGTCGCGCTGATCCCGCTGGCGCTCCGCGGGGTCCGCTACCGGCCGTCCAGCGCTTCCAAGCTGTTGTCGCGCAACCTGTACGTTTACGGCCTGGGCGGCATCATCGCGCCGTTCATCGGCATCAAGATCATAGATCTGCTGATCCAGTTTCTTCCGGGGATGTCATGATGAAACGCCTGCCAAGCTGGGTGCGCCGGTACGCGGCCGCGATCCGGGCGGTCGCCGTCCTGACGGTGCTGCTCGGCCTGATCTATCCCCTGGTCACCACAGGCGTCGCCCAGATCCTGTTCAACCACCGGGCCAACGGCTCGATCGTCGAGGGCGGCCGCGGCAGCTCGCTGATCGGCCAGTCCTTCACCGACGCCGGCGGCGATCCGGTCAAGAAGTACTTCCAGTCCCGCCCGGCGGCGTCCGGCGAAGGCTACGACCCGACCTCCACGGGCGCGAGCAACCTCGGCCCGGAGGACATCGTGGACGTCCTGCCGGTGCCCGGCGCCGGGGACGAGGGCAGGCAGTCGCTGCTGACCCGGGTCTGCGCCCGCTCGAAGGCGGCCGGTGAGCTGGAGGGCGTGAGCGGCGCCCGACCGTACTGCACCCCCGACGGGACCGGCGCGGTGCTGAAGGTCTTCGCCGGCCACGCGGTCAGCGTCAACCAGGCCTGTCCCGCCACCCCGTTCATCGCCTCGTACCAGGGCAAGAGAGTGGAGTGCGCGAAACCGGGCGAGGACTACGCGGCGGGCCGTACGGTCGCGGTGCGCGGCGACGCCGGGCCGCCGGCCGTGCCGGCGGACGCGGTGACCGCCAGCGCCTCCGGGCTGGACCCGCACATCTCCGTCGCCTACGCCGAGCTCCAGGCGCCCCGGGTGGCGCGCGAACGCGGCCTGCCGCCCGCACGGGTCAAGGCCCTGGTCGAGGAGCACACCACCGGACGCGCGCTGGGCTTCATGGGCGAGCCGGCGGTCAACGTGCTCGAACTCAACCTCGCCCTCGACGGGGCGTGACGTGCGGGGGCGGCTGCGGGTCTACCTCGGGGCGGCGCCCGGGGTCGGCAAGACGTACGCGATGCTCGCCGAGGGCCGCCGCGCCCGGGAGCGCGGCCGGGACGTGGTCGTGGGCTTCGTCGAGACCCACGGCCGCCCCCGCACCGCCGCCCTGCTGGAGGGCATGGAGATCGTCCCCCGCAAGACCATCGTCCACCGGGGCGCCGCCTTCACCGAGCTGGACGTGGCGGCCGTCATCGCGCGCAGGCCGAAGGTGGCGCTGATCGACGAGCTGGCCCACACCAACGTGCCCGGCTCCGAACGCGTCAAGCGCTGGCAGGACATCGACGAGATCCTGGACGCCGGCATCAACGTCGTGACGACGGTGAACATCCAGCACCTGGAGTCGGTCAACGACGTCGTCCAGGAGATCACCGGCGTCCCGCAGCGCGAGACCGTGCCCGACGAGGTGGTACGGCGGGCCGACCAGATCGAGCTGGTCGACATGTCGCCGGAGGCGCTGCGCCGCCGGATGGTCCACGGCAACGTCTACGCGCCGGAGAAGGTCAGCGCCGCGCTGTCGAACTACTTCCGGGTCGGCAACCTCACCGCCCTGCGCGAACTCGCTCTGCTCTGGGTCACCGGCAAGGTGGACGACCAGCTCGACCGCTACCGCGCCGAGCACGGCATCACCACCACCTGGGAGACCCGCGAACGCGTCGTCGTCGCCCTGACCGGAGGCCCGGAAGGCGACACCCTGGTGCGCCGCGCCTCGCGCATCGCCGCCCGCACCAAAGGCGCCGACCTGCTGGCCGTGCACGTCACCAGCTCCGACGGCCTGGTCGCCAGCGACCCGGCGAGCCTGGCCCGGCAGCGCGCGCTGGTGGAGAGCCTGGGCGGCAGCTACCACCAGGTGGTCGGCGACGACATCCCCCGCGCCCTGCTGGACTTCGCCCGGGGCGTCAACGCCACCCAGCTCGTCCTGGGCGCTTCCCGGCGCGGCAGGTTCGCGCAGATCCTCTCCCGCGGCGTCGGCCTGGAGACCACCGCGCTGTCCGGTTCGATCGACGTCCACCTCGTCACCCACGAGGAGGTCAAGCGGGGCCGCCGGCGGCCCGAACGCGCGCGGGCGGCGCTGACCCGCAAGCGGCGGGTGGCCGGGTGGATCGTGGCGGTGGCGGGCCTGCCGGCGGTGACCGCCGCGCTCTGGCCGTTCCGCGACGTGATCTCGCTGCCCAGCGAGATCCTGCTGTTCCTGTGCCTGGTCGTCGTGGTGGCGCTGATCGGCGGCATGCTGCCGGCGATCGCCACGGCGGTGGGCGGGTCGCTGCTGCTCAACTGGTTCTTCACCCGGCCCACGGGAAGGCTGACGATCGCCGATCCGGACAACCTGCTCGCGCTCATCGTGTTCGTCCTGGTCGCGGTGGCGGTCAGCACGATCGTGGACGTGGCCGCCCGGCGTACCCGCCAGGCGGCCCGCGCCGGGGCGGACGCCGAGGTGCTGTCCACGCTGGCGGGGCACGTGCTGCGGGGCGAGGCCGCGCTGCCCTCGCTGCTCGCCCGGCTGCGCGAGACGTTCGGCCTGGACTCGGTCACCCTGCTCGAACGCGTCGGCGAGCCCACGCCCGACGACAAGTCCGAACCCGGAGCCTGGCGCATCGTCGCCGTCTCCGGCTCCGCCCCCTGCACCGCGCCCGCCGCGGCCGACACCGACGTGGTGATCAGCGACGAGCTGGTCCTCGCCGCACGCGGGCGGCTGCTGGACGCCGGCGACCGGCGCGTCCTGGAGGCGTTCGCCGCCGAGGCCGCCGTCGCGCTGCGGCAGGAGCGCCTGGAGGAGGAGGCCGAACGGGCCAGGCCGCTGGCCGAGGCGGACCGCATGCGCACCGCGCTGCTCGCCGCCGTCAGCCACGACCTGCGCACCCCCCTGTCGGCCGCCAGGGCCTCCGTCGAGAGCCTGCGCAACCGCGAGATCACCTGGACGGACGAGGACCGTGAGGAGCTGCTCGCGACCGCCGACGAGTCCCTGGCCCGGCTGGGCCGGCTGGTGGAGAACCTGCTCGACATGAGCCGCCTGCAGGCGGGCGTCCTCGGCCTGTCGCTCCAGCCCATCGCCCTGGAAGAGGTCGTGCCCCGCGCGATCGACGACCTGGGCCCGCTGCGCGGGCGTGTCAGGAGCGACGTCTCCATCGAGCTGCCGGAGATCGTCGCCGACGCGGCCCTGCTGGAACGCGTGCTGGTCAACCTGATCAGCAACGCCGTCCGCTACAGCCCGCCCGCTCACCAGGTGCTGGTGACCGGCAGCCGGCAGGACGACATGGTCGAGATCCGGGTGGTCGACCGCGGCCCCGGCATCCCGCCGGAGGACCGCGAGCGGGTCCTCCTGCCGTTCCAGCGGCTCGGCGACCGCGACAACGGCACCGGCGTGGGGCTCGGCCTGGCCCTCGCGCGCGGGCTGACCGAGGCCATGGGCGGCACCCTCACCCCCGAGGAGACTCCAGGAGGAGGTCTCACGATGATCGTCAGCATGCCGGTCCACTTCGAGACGTCGACCTCATGACCAGGATCCTGGTCGTCGACGACGAGCCGCAGATCCTGCGCGCGCTGCGCATCAACCTGACGGCACGCGACTACGAGGTCGCCGTCGCCACCGACGGCGCCTCCGCGCTGCGCCAGGCCGCCGAATGGCATCCCGATCTGGTCGTGCTCGACCTCGGCCTGCCCGACGTCGACGGCGTGGAGGTCATCCACGGACTGCGCGGCTGGACGCGGGTCCCCATCGTCGTGCTGTCCGGGCGGGCCGGCAACCAGGACAAGATCGAGGCTCTGGACGCCGGCGCCGACGACTACGTGACCAAGCCGTTCAGCATCGAGGAGTTCCTGGCCCGCATCCGCGCCGTCTCCCGCCGCGCCGCCACGCGGGACACCGAACTCGCCGCCGTCCACCTCGGCGACCACACCGTGGACCTGGTGCGCAAGACCGTGTCAGGCGGCCTGCGGCTGACGCCCACCGAGTGGCACATCCTGGAGATCCTGCTGCGCAACCCCGGCAAGCTCATCCCCCAGCGCTACCTGCTGGCCGAGGTGTGGGGCAGCACGTACGTCAAGGAGACCCACTACCTGCGGCAGTACATGGCCCAGCTCCGCAAGAAGCTCGAACGCGACCCCGCCCACCCCCGGCACCTCATCACCGAACCCGGCATGGGCTACCGCTACACCCCTTGACCCCCGTGCGGCCGGCCACGGACCCGCGTGCCCCCTTCGGGGATCCGAAGGGGGCGACCCACGGACCTTTGAGCTGCGGATTCAAGGGTTGCCGAAGATTTGCGGAAGGAGCGGCCCGCAGGCTGGCGCCTACACATCGACGGTGGAGGTATGTCAGTGAGACAACGCATTCATGGGCCGGTCGCCCTCGTCGTCGCGGCGCTGCTGCTGTCAGCCGGGACGCCGGCCTCGGCCGCGGCTCGTACCGGCTTACCGGACCCGCCGCCCGTTCAGTCGCCGGCGGAAGCCCTGCGTCAAGATCTGAAGCTGGTCGCGGAGGGCAAGGGCTGGACCCTGGCGCAGGCCGCGGCGGACCGCAAGGCGGCGGAGGCCGTCGGTGACGTCGCCGCGAAGGTCGCGCGCGAGAGGCCGGAGATCTTCGTCGGCTCGGCCGTCAACCCCCTTCCCGGCGGTGCGCCGACGCTCTACGTCAAGGGGCCGGCCGATGCGTTCGTCGACCGGCTGGTGGCCGGCGCGGACGTGGACATCGACGTCGTGGACGGGCAACCGTACTCGTTCGGTGAGCTGGAGGAGCGCCAGCTCACCGTGCACAAGGCGCTCGTGGCCTACGGTTTCACCTCCGTGGCCACGTCCGTCGACATCGTGGGCGCGGGGCGGATCCCGGCCCAGGTCACCGAAACGCCGGGGGTCGACTCGCGGCCGGAGGCCGTGCTGTCCGCGATGCCGCAGGGCCTGCGCCCGCACATCGATCTCGCCGTGCGGGACGAGCCGGTCACGAGCCTGGAGTTCGGCTTCGGCGGGGAACGGGTGCGCGGCGGCGGCTCCCAGTGCACCAGCGGCTGGCCGATCCTCGCCAACGGCGTGCTTCCCGGCATCACCACCGCGGGCCACTGCGACGGCATGAACGAGATCGACTGGACCGACGCGGGCCTGTCGTTCCCGATCACGCCCCAGTTCCAGCATCGCCGGGCCTGGGGCGACGTGGAGTACCACTTCGGCGTTCCCGTACTGGCGGGGATCTTCTACGCCAGCAGCGCCGACGTGCGGGAGGCGAGGTCGGTGGAGCCGGTGGCCGCTATCAGCCTGGGCGAGTCCGTCTGCCAGTACGGCCGGTCCTCCAACGTCAGGCACTGCACTCCCGACGTCGACAGCGTCTCGGTGACCTGCACGTTCGCCCCCTTCCCCTTCCCGACGGAGCGGCTGGTCGGGACCGACAACGACGTCGGCATCAGTGGCGACAGCGGGGGCGGCTGGTCCTTCAACGACACGGCGTACGGATCGCACGTGGGGAACTGCGACAACGGCGAGGTGTTCAGCGCGGCCGACTACTACGACGAGGCGCTCGGCGTCCAGGTGTGGCTGGCCCCGTGACCTCGGCGGCTCACGATCCGGTCCCTCGCGGCGCGACCGGCCGCGAGGGACCGGAGCTTCGCGCCCCGCCGAGCTTGACCCGGACCTCCTCGGCGCGGTGGTGGCCGAGCTGGTCGAGGATGTCGAACGCGTCCTGCCAGTGGCGGTGGGCGGCGGCGGGATCGCCGGCGTCGTGAAGGATGTCACCGAGCGAGCTCAGCGCCAGGCCTTCGGAGTACCTGGCGCCGAGCTCGCGGAACAGCGCCAGCGCCCGCGCGTAGCAGGTGACGGCCTGGCGGAGATGGCCGAGGCGGCGCCGGATGAAGCCGAGGCTGTCCCAGGTCGCCGCCTCGCCCTGACGATCGGCGATCTCCTGGTAGAGCGACAGGGCCTGCCGGCAGTGGGCGAGGGCTCGGTGATGGTGGCCCAGGTGGGCGTGGTGCCAGCCGATGGCGTTGAGCCCGGCGGCCTGGCCACGCCGGTTCTTCAGAGTCCGGAACAGGTCGAATGCCTGCTCGTCGTGGGGCAGCGCCTCCCGGTGGTGGCCCTGCTGTGCGAACAGCCGGGCCATGCAGCGGTGGGCGTGGGCCTGCCCGGCGCGGTCACCGAGCGCACGAAACAGGTGCAGGGCCTGCCGGAGGTGCTCGCCGGCATCACCGTACCGCCGCACGGAGATGTACGCGAGCGCGAGGCCGCAGTGGGCGTGGGCCTCGGCGGGGCGGTCCGCCAGACGCCGGGCGGCCTCCAGGGCGGCGCGCTGCGTCGCGGCCTGATCATGCCACAGCCCTCGCCTGTCGCAGAAGGTCATGAGCGCCCACCCCAGCCGGCAGACGTACGCGTCGGACCCGGCGTCGTCGACGGTGGCCAGCAGCGCCGGGTACTCGGCGCCGAACCAGGCCCGAGCCGCGCGGTGGTCGGCGATGTCCGCCACGACGACGCCGGGCCGGGGCGGGGGCAGCGTCAGCGGCTCGCGGTGCGGGCTGAGCGCCCGATCCGCGCGATGGGCGGTGTGCAGGTAGTGGTCGAGCAGCCGCCTCAGCCCGGCTCCCCCGGCGTCGAGACGGCCGGACAGCTCGGCCGCGTAGAGCAGCACCAGGTCATGCGCCCGGTAGCGGTCAGGGACCGGCTCGTCCAGCAGATGCGCGTTGACCAGTTCGCGGAGGAGGGCCCGGGTACGGGTGACGGTCAGCGCCGTGAGGCTGGCCACCGCCGGCAGGCTGATCTCCGGTCCCGGGGCGCGGCCCAGGAGGGCGAAGACGCGGGCCGCACCGGAGGACAGGGCATCGTACGAGCAGGACAGGACCGCCCGCAGGTTGACCGCCAGTTCACCGCCGTCCAGGGCGTCCAGCCGGGTGGTGGCCTGCCGCAGCTCACCGGCGAGCACGCCGAGGGAGAGCCCGGGGTGGACAGCGGCGCGGGCGGCGATGACGCCGAGCGCCAGCGGCAGGCCCCCGCAGTGGCGGATCACGGCGGCGACGGCCTCGGGCTCGGCCGCCGTCCGGCTCGCGCCGAACTCGCGGGTGAGCAGCCGGCGTGACTCGGCCTCGGTCAGCACGTCCAGGACCAGCGGCCGGGCGCCGTGCGCGGTGATCAGCCCGGTCAGCCTGCGGCGGCTGGTGACGAGCACGGCGCAGGTGGGAGTGGCGGGCAGCAGCGGCGCCACGTGGGCGGAGTCGCGGGCGTTGTCCAGCACGATCAGCATGCGTCTGCCGGCGGTCAGGTGCCGGTACATCGCCGCCTGCGCCTCCGGATCCGGCGGGATCACGGCGGGCGGCACGCCGAGAGCGTCGAGGAAGGAGCGCACCGCGACCGCCGGGTGCAGGGGATCCGCCGCCGGGTCGAAACCCCGGAGATTGACGTGCAACTGGCCGTCGGGGAACCGGTCCGCGTTCTCATGGGCCCACCGCAGAGCCAGCCACGTCTTGCCGAGGCCGCCGGCACCGCTGATCGTCACGGTGCCCCCCAGGCCGGACGGCGCGCGCATGGCCTCGCCGAGCGCGGCGAGCTGGCGGGCCCGCCCGGTGAACGACCGCGGTGGCGCGGGCAGCTGACGCGGGATCAGCGGCTGGACGGGCCGTTCGGCCGCCTTCACGGGCTCGCGTACGACCAGGGCCGGATCCGTGGTCAGGATCCGCACGTGCAGATCTCGCAGTGCCCGGGTGGGGCCGGCGCCCAGTTCCTCGGCGAGCAGTCGCCGAAGCCGTTCGTAGACGTCGAGCGCGCCGGCCTGGCGGCCGCAGCGGTAGAGGGCGAGCATCAGCTGACCCGCGATCCGTTCGTCCAGCGGATGCGCGGAGGCGGAGGCGGTCAGCTCCGCCAGCAGCCCGGCGTGCCCGCCGCGGTCGAGGACGAGATCGTTGCGGTCCAGTTCGGCGGCCAGACGCTCCAGGGCCACGCCATGACGGACGTCGTTCAGCCACGCGGAGTCATGCCCCGCCACCAGGTCGCCGCGCCATAGACGCAGCGCCCGGTCGAACAGGGCCAGGGCGGTTCCGCCCTCCTCCGCCTCGCGGGCTTCGGCGACCAGCTTCCGGAACTTGAGCAGGTCCACGGTCATGGGGTCGACGGTGAGGGCGTACCCGCCGGGCCGGCGCACGAGGCCGACACCGTCCATCTCGGTCAGCACCCGCCGCAGCCTGCACAGATAGCCGTGGACGGCCGCGCGGGCGCGTTGCGGAGGGGCCTCACCCCATACCCGATCCAGTATCTGGTCGGCCGACACGACACGATTGGCCTCGATCAGGAGCACCGCCAGGACGCGGCGTTGCCGTGCGTGGCCGAGATCCACGAGCCGGCCGTCGGCCGCCGCCTCGACCTCGCCGAGCAGCCGGAACTCCACCGGCGGCCCGGCCGGTATCGTGCCCGTCGAGTCCGCCGGAGCGTGCTTCATGGCCATCGGGACCCCCATAGAGCCCCTTCCGACCGGCGGGATCATGCGTACATTCCCGATCTTCAGGGGGACATGGCAACTGACTCCCTGATGATCGCCTCCGGCCCGGCATCGATCCACGTCTATTTACCGGCTGCACCGGACTCGGCGTCGAACCCGGTGGCCCACCGGCCGGGCACTTGACCTGGAGCGCACTCGAGCTTCTAGCGTCATGACACGGGCGCGCCACGGGGGCCGCCGGGATCGCGGGCGTCATCGCCACGAGATCGAGGAAGGACGCGAATCACATGAAGACCGTGCAGCTCGGCCGTACCGGTGAACAGGTCAGCCAACTCGCCCTGGGTTGCATGATCATGGGCACCGCCACGCCGGAGGACGAGGCCGTCGCGATCCTGGACCGGTACGCCGAGGCGGGCGGCGGCTTCCTGGACACCGCCGACTGCTACGCCTGGTGGGAGCGCCGGGGCAGCCGCGGCGGCGAGAGCGAGGAGCTGATCGGCCGCTGGCTGGCCAGGACCGGACGGCGCGAGGACGTGTTCCTGGCCACCAAGGGCAGCGCCGTCCCCCGTGACCTGGACGCGGTCTGGGCCGGCGGCCGGCCGGACTGGGAGGTGGCCTACAGGACGTTCGCCGGGGCCGGGGCGAAGACCCTGCGGGAGGCGATCGACGGCAGCCTGCGCCGGCTCGGCACCGACCACGTCGACCTGTACTACGTCCACGTCGACGACCGGGCCACGCCTCTGGAGGAGACTCTGGAGGCGCTCGCCGGGATCGTCAGGGCCGGCAAGGCCCGCCACATCGGCTGGTCCAACGCGCGGACCTGGCGGCTGGAGCGCATCCGGCAGCTGTGCGCCCGGCATGGTTGGCCGGCGCCGGTCGCGCTCCAGCAGCAGCACTCGTACCTGCGCCGCCGCGCCGGGCTCCGGCACGCGTCGATCGTGGACGACGAGCAGCTGGACTACCTGGAGGGGCATGACGACCTGACCCTGGTGGCGTACTCCCCCATCCTCAAGGGCATCTACGACGACCCGGCCAAGCGCGAGGGCCACGGGGCGATGGAGCCGTACGGCGGCCCGGACGCCGAGGCCCGGCTCGCCGCCGTCGCCGAGGTGGCCGCCGAGGCGGGCGTGACGCCGAACGCGCTGGTCCTCGCGTGGCTGCTGCGCCAGACCTCGCCCACGGTCGTGCCGCTGATCGGGCCGCGCACGCTCCAGCAGTACGAGGCGGCCCTGCCGGCGCTCGACGTCAAGCTCACCGACGAGCAGTTCGCCCGCCTCGACACGGCCGGCGCCTGAGACGAGATCCGCGCCGTCTCCCGCCGCGCCGCCACGCGGGACACCAAACTCGCCGCCGTCCACCTCGGCGACCACACCGTGGACCTGGTGCGCAAGACCGTGTCAGGCGGCCTGCGGCTGACGCCCACCGAGTGGCACATCCTGGAGATCATGCTGCGCGACCCCGGCAAGCTCATCCCCCAGCGCTACCTGCTGGCCGAGGTGTGGAGTGGCCCAGCTCCGCAAGAAGCTCGGACGCGACCCCGCCCACCCCCGGCACCTCATCACCGAACCCGGCATGGGCTACCGCTACACCCCGTGAAGGCGGCGCGAAGGCCGCATGAATGTGCGCGGGAATAGCCTGCCCGCTGTTCCCCAGCAGATTTGAAACGGAGGATATAGGTGCGTATCGCCATTATCGGCACCGCGCTCGCGGTCGGTCTCACGCTCTTCACCGGCAGCGCCGCCGCGACAGCCACGGTCGCGAAGTGCAACTGGACCCAGGCGAAGCTCAACGTCAGCAAGACGTTGTATCGCACGGCGACGGGATGGACCCCCAAGGGGTCGATTCCCAGCGGCACAGTGATCATTTTCTATTACACGAAATACTCCCGGTTGTCCGTCCCGTCGCGCAACGGCTATATAGCGCCTGGGGGGATGACGGTCATCGACGGGGGCACCTGCCCGTCCTGACGCGCGTCGCTTCGCCACCGCCGCCGGCCTCGTCCGCGCGGCGGTCCGCTTTTCCGGGGGTGACGCCTCATGGGCGACTGTTAGTCCCTGTTCGAAAGGTTCGAGCGGGCTCGCCGTCCGCTCTAGCGTGTGCCGCGGCTGTTCTCCGGCACTCGCACGAAGGTGATCGTCATGGTGGCGTCGCGTTTCTCGATCTTGGGGTCTCTGTCGGTCACGACCGAGGAGGGCATCCGGACGTCCGTGCCGGGTCAGAAGAACCGGGTCCTGCTCGCCACGCTGCTCCTGCACGCCGACCAGTGCGTCTCCGTGGACCAGTTGGCCAGGCGCCTCTGGGGTGACAGACTCCCGCGTGACCCGCGCCGCGTGGTGCAGACGTACGTCGTCCGCCTGCGTCGATGGCTCGGCGACGGCGGCCTGATCCGGACGCGGGACGGCGGCTACGTCATGGAGCTCGATCATGAGCGGCTGGACCTGCTCGAGTTCCGGCGGCTGCTGCGTCTCGCGGCTCGGGCCGGCCGCCCGGAGGACGAGGTGGCGCTCCTGCGCCGGGCGGTGGGCCTCTGGCGCGGCCCGGCGTGCGAGAACGTGGAGTCGGACGTGCTGCACCACCTGGATGTGCCCATCCTCACCGAGCAGTATCAGCACGCCGTCGAGCGGCGCGTCGACCTGGAACTCCGGGCAGGTCCGCCAGGTGAGCTGATCGCGGAGCTGCGGGCTCTCACCCGGGAGCATCCGCTGCGTGAGCGCCACTGGGCCCAGCTGATGACGGCGCTGCGCGGGTGCGGGCGCAGGGCGGAAGCGCTGGACGTCTACAGCTCGGTGTTCCGTACGTTACGTGACGAGCTGGGGATCGAGCCGGGCCGCGAACTGCGCGAGCTGCACGAGGCGATCCTGTCCGGCGACGACGTCGCCTTCCCGGGGGTGACGCCGCCACGGGAGCTCCCCCCTGACGTCAGGCACTTCGTGGGCCGCGCCAAGGAGCTCCGGCTCCTGGACGACGCCCTGGCCGAGGAGGGTTCCGCGGCCAGGACCGCCGTCGTCGTCGGTCGTGGCGGCGTCGGCAAGACGGCCATGGCGATACGGTGGTGCGCCTCCGTGGCCGGGGACTTCCCGGACGGGCAGCTGTACCTCGATCTGCGAGGCTTCGACGCGCGGCCGGCGCTCGAACCCGCCGACGCGCTGCGCGCCCTGCTGCGCGGCCTCGGCGTCGCCCCCGGCGACATACCGGCCGACGAGACGGCGGCGTCCGCCCTCTTCCGGACGCGCACCACCGGCCGCCGCCTGCTCGTCCTGCTCGACAACGCTCTCGACACCCGGCAGGTGCGGCCTCTCCTGCCGGGCCGCGGGCCGGTGGTCGTCGTCACCAGCCGCAACCAGCTACGAGGGCTCGTCGCGAGCGGCGCCGCGACACGGGTCGTCCTGCGCCCCCTGTCAGGCGACGAGTCGGCCGCCCTGCTCGCCGGTCTGCTCGCCAAGGACCCGGCCTGGCGGGAGACGGACCAGGCGCGCCGCCTCGCGGCCCTGTCCGACGGCCTGCCCCTGGCCCTGCGCGTCATCGGCGAGAGACTCGCGCGTCAGCCCGAGCTGCCGCTCACGGACCTCGTACGGGACATCGACGCCGATCCGGACGCCGTCGCCTCCGGTGACGACGCGGTGCACGCCATGCTGTCCTCCTCCTACGAGCGGCTCGACACGACGACGAAGCGCGTCCTGCGCCTCACCGGCGGTCTCCATCCGGGCCCGGTGCTCGACCCGCGCCCGGTCGCCGCACTCGTCGGCATGCCGGTCGACCGGGTACGGGCCCACTTCGACCACCTGGTGGCGAACCACCTCGCCGAGCAGACCGGCCCCCACCGCTATGAGCTGCACCGCCTGGTCAGGTCGTACGCGGCCGCGGAAATGCGACGCCAGGACACGGCACCGGACCAAGACGCGGCCCGTGGCGCCCTGCTGTTTCTGCGCGAATACAGACCATCCACGATCGACGCGGAGGCCCCCGTCCGGTTCTAGCCCTCGGGCGGCGCCGGAGCTGGGGGCAACGGGGCGAGTCCGAGGTCGCGTAGCGTGGCGGCGCCGCGTGAGGCGTGGGCGCCGCCGGCGAGCACCAGGGTTCGCGCGGACTGGTAGCGGCAGCCCGCGGCGTCGAAGGCGGCCGCCAGGGCGGGCAGCGCCTCCCGGTCGCCGTCGAGCAGGGCTCCGGCTCGCTCCACGATGGCGCCGGCGACCGGGTTGCCGGCCACGACGGCACGTGCCCCGGCCACCCGGTCGCGGGCGTCGGGGCTTCCGGCCAGTACGGCGGCTTCGGCGCGCAGCGCCACGTACCAGTGGAGCCAGATCCAGGTGACCCACTGCCACACCTCGCCCGGCTCGGGCGCCAGCCGCTCCAGCGCCTCCGCCGCCTGCCCGCGGTGGAGGAGCGGCAGCGCGTCGAAGACCGCCCCGTAGCCGCGGGTGTTCCCCGGCGAGTCGTCGAGCCGGCCCAGCACCGCGCTCCACTCGCGCGAGGCGTCCAGGTCGCCACGCAGGGCGTGCGTCATCGCCACCGCGGCCGCCGGCGGGCCGAGGACCGACCTGGCGGGCCGGCCGGCCCGCTGCCACGCGTCGAGGAACCGTACGCCGCCGGTGAGCACGTCCTCGACGTCGCCCGCCAGCGCGTCGGCCACCAGGAGCCAGCCCGTGGCGCGGTGGCCGACCTCCGCCAGCAACGGATGCTCCGCGAGCCGCCGCGCCCACCGGCGGGCACCCGGCAGGTCGCCGGTGCCGATGCCGGCCTCGGCCGCCTCCCCCAGCGCCTCGATCAGCTCGTGGGTGCCGGCCGGGGTCTCCGGCGCGGACGAGAGCAGCGTGATCCGCCGCCGGGCCGTGCCCGCGGCGGCGAACGTGTCACCGGCCCAGCTCCGGGCGCAGGTGAGCGTGTCGAGCGCGGCGGACTCGGCGAGCGGGTCGCCCGTGCGGCGGGCGAGCTCGACCGCTCGTTCCGCGCGGGCGATCGTCGCCTGGACCGCGTCGTCCAGGCCCTCCTCCGCCCCGACCCCGGTGAGCGCCCGCCCGGCCTCGGCCAGCGCCACGGCGGCCTCGGCGGCCGCGTCGCCGCCGGCCAGCTCCCGTGCCCGGGTGATGAGCGCGTCCGTCTCCTCCGGTGGCAGTTCCCGTACGAACTTGCCGGAGAACCGGCAGGCGTTGGCGGCGGCGATCGCCAGGTCACAGGCGGCGCCGGCGAGGTCGCCCGACCGGCGGGCGGCGTCCGCGGCGGCGCGCTGCAGGCGGTACATGTCGTCGCCGCGCATCCTGCACCCGGCCACGGCGGCGGCCTGCCGGAGCATCGGCGCGGCGGCGGCGTCGCCGGCGAGCGCCGCGGCCTGCTCGTAGCGCTCCTGGGACTCGCCGATCAGGTTACGGGTGAAGGTCAGCTCCGCCAGGGATCGGGCGAGGCGGTACGCCTCCGCGCGCCGTTCCGGCCGGTCGGCCGCCCACGTCAGGGCCGCGCGCAGGTCGTCCGCCACCGCGTCGAACCCGGCCCGCCAGCCCTCCCGCGCCACCGCCAGCCCGTCGGCCCGCTCCAGGCACCAGCGGACGTGGCGGGATCGGGTGACGGCCAGCTCATCGGCCTCGGACAGCCGTTCCATCCCGTACTGGCGGATGGTCTCCAGCGCCCGGTACCCGGTCCCGCCCGGGGCGGCCGTCACCACGAGCAGGCTCTGTTCGGCCAGCCGGGCCAGCCCTTCGGCGACGATGCCCTCTTCGTCCCCGGCCACCTCCGCCGCCGCGGCGGCGGTGAACGGCGCGACGAACACCGACACCCGGCGCAGCAGCGCCCGGTCGGCCGGCTCCAGCAGCGCGTGGCTCCAGTCCAGCGCCCCCCGCACCGAACGATGCCGCTCGTCGGCGCGGGAGCCGCCCGTCAGCATCCGCAGCGGGTGGGACAGGGCGGCGGCGATGCCGTCCAGCCCGAGCGTGGAACACCGGGCGGCGGCCAGCTCGATCGCCAGCGCCATCCCGTCCAGCCGCTCGCAGACGGAGGCGATCTGGTCGCGCAGCGCGGGATCCAGCGGCCGGCCCGCCGCCGCGGCCCGCTCCATGAACAGCGCGACCGCGTCGGACCCTCCGTCGGCGGACAGCGACAGCGGCGGAACCGTGTACACGCGTTCGAACGGCACCATGAGCCGGGCTCTGCTGGTCGCCAGCACCGTCACACGGGGGCACGCCGCCAGCAGCCGCTCGGTGAACAGCGCCACCCCGTCCAGCACGTGCTCGCAGTTGTCCAGCACCAGCAGCGCGTGGCGGTCGGCCAGCGCGGCGGCCACCGACTCGGTCAGGTCGCGGCCGGGCTCCTCGCCGAGGCCGACGGCCCCGGCGACGGCGGTGGCGACCAGGCCGGGATCGGTGACCGGGACCAGGTCGGCGAACCACACGCCGTCGGCGTACTCGCCGGCCGCCCGCGCGGCCACGGCCAGCGACAGCCGGGTCTTGCCGACTCCGCCGGGACCGACCGCGGTCACCTGGCGGTTCGTCTTGATCAGCTCGGCCAGCTCGGCCCGCTCGCTCGCCCGTCCGACGAACGAGGTCAGCGGGGCCGGCAGGACCGGCGCCGGCGACGGGGCGGCGCCGGCCGGTTCTGGCGCGCGCCGGGCGAGCGCCCGGCGGTCCGGCACCTCCAGCTTGCGCAGCAGCGAGGAGACGTGACTCTCCACCGTGCGCACCGAGATGCACAGCCGTGCCGCGATCTCGGCGTTGCTGAGATGGGCCCCGACCAGGTCCAGCACCTCGGCTTCCCGAGCCGAGATATCCACTTCTGTCGCCACTGTCCCAGTTTGGCGCATCCGCTCCGTGCGTGGTCCGTGCCGTCGATCCGTGGCCGGATTCCGTGGTGAGCACGGATGTGGACCGGCCGGGCCGGGCGGCAGGCTTTACCCAGCGACGAACCACGAGGAGCGACCATGACCATCTCCATCAAGACCGTGCTGCACCCGGTGACCGACCTGGCCAAGGCCAAGGCCGTGTACGCGGCCCTGCTCGGCGTCGAGCCGCAGACCGACTCGTCCTACTACGTCGGCTTCGAGGCCGGGGGCCAGCACATCGGGCTGGTGCCCGGCGGCGGGCCGCAGGGCATGACCTCGCCGGTGGCGTACTGGCACGTGCCCGACATCGAGGCGAAGGTGGCCGAGATGACGGCCGCGGGGGCCACCGTGCGGGAGGCCGCGCACGAGGTCGGCGCCGGCCGCCTGGTGGCCACCGTCACCGACCCCGACGGCAACGTCCTCGGACTGATCCAGGACCGATGAGCCCCCTGATCGACCACGACCCCGACTCTCCCAAAGGAACCGCCATGACCTCCTTCGCATCCGTCACCCTGGAAGTCCCCGACCCCGCCGCCGCGGACGCCTTCTACCGGGCCTTCGGCCTCGACCCGTACGTGCACGTCCGCGCCTCCGACGCGCCGGCGACCGGCTTCCGCGGCTTCGCGCTGTCACTCGTGGCGGCCCAGCCGGGCGACGTCGACGCCCTCATCGGCGCCGCGCTCGACGCCGGCGCCACGACGCTGAAGCCGGCCGCGAAGGGGTTCTGGGGCTACGGCGGCGTCGTACGCGCCCCGGACGGGACGATCTGCAAGATCGCGACCTCGAAGAAGAAGGACACCGGCCCCGCCGCCCGGCGCATCGAGCAGGTCGCCCTCCTGCTGGGGGTGGCGGACGTCAAGGCGAGCAAGCGGTTCTACGTCGAGCGCGGCCTGGCCGTGGCCAAGAGCTTCGGCGGCAAGTACGTCGAGTTCGACACCCCGTCGTCGGCCGTCACGCTGGCGCTCTACCCGCGCCGCGCGCTGGCCAAGGACACCGGAGTCGCCCAGGAGGGCGCCGGGTCGCACCGGCTCGTGATCGGCGGCGACGCCGGGCCCTTCACCGACCCGGACGGGTTCGTCTGGGAGCCCGCAGCCGTCTGAGCCGTTCCGCACATCTTCGAAAGATTCGAAAGAGAGGTCCTGTCATGAGCAGCACGTACGAGGGATTCACGGCCGAGGAGCGGGCCGCGATGAAGGAGCACGCCACCGAGCGGAAGAAGGCGGCACGGCGCGGCACGCGCGCGGACAAGGCGGCGGAAGCGGCGCGAGACGTTCTCGCCAAGATCGCCGAGATGCCGGACCAGGACCGGATCATGGCCGAGCGCGTGCACGCCGCCGTCATGGCCGGCGCTCCGGCCCTGGCGCCGAGGCTCTGGTACGGCATGCCCGCCTACGCGCTGGACGGCAAGATCGTCTGCCACTTCCAGCCCTCGGGGAAGTTCAAGACCCGCTACGCGACGCTCGGGTTCAGCGACCGGGCGAACCTGGACGACGGCCCCATGTGGCCGGTCGCGTTCGCCCTGACCGAGGTGACGCCCGAGGTCGAGGCGCGGATCAGCGCACTGGTGAAGCAGGCGGCGAGCTGAGGCCCGGCGCACGGGGACGGTCAGTCTCCGATGTCGGTGGTCACCTTCCCGGGATCGGGCGCCTTGATGGACACCTTGGCGCCCCACCCGGTGAAGCGGCTGTCGATCACGATCGTCTTGCCTTCGTGCTGGTTGGTGTCGAACACGCCCGTGGCCGCGTACGACGACTTCACCCTGCTCACGAGCCCGGCCGAGGTCAGCGTGAGCGTGTAGGAGACCTTCGTGTCGTTGTGCATGCGCAGCGGGATCGACGCGTCGAACCAGCGTGACACCTTCTCCAGCTCCTTGAAGGTGATCTTCCCGGTGAGGCTGCTCCCGCGCAGTCTGCCCTTCTTGACCAGCGCCGCGAGGGTCTTCGGCTCGGCCGGGTTGATGACCTGCCCGTAGAAGCCGCTGCCGCCGCCGAGGATGGCGTTGCCCTTGAGCCAGGTCTTGCCCTCCGGGAAGCGGCCTTCCCACATGCCGCCCGAGGTGTAGCTGACCTTGCCGACGCTGATCGTACGCTCGCGGGGGCGGGTCGGGGAGGTCGCGGTGATGTCGGAGGCCGCCACGCCCTTGGCGTTGAACTGGAAGGTCCCCTTGCGGCTCTGGATCTTCTTCTTGCCGCCGCCGGAGAGCGTGGTCGTCTCGGTGAACCGCACGCCGTGGCCGGCGGTGAGCTTGCTCTTGAGCGCGCGTACGGGGTCCTTGGGGGCGGCCTGAGCGGGCGCGCCCGCCGCCAGCAGGCAGCCGCAGGCCACCAGTGCGGTGATCGTGGTCTTCTTCACGATCGGTGATCTTGCCGCGGGCGGATCACGGCCGAGGATCGGTGGACGATCGGAAGGGCAACGGCCCGCGCCGTCAGGTCTCTCACGGACACCCCTCGCCCCCGCGAACACGTCGAACCGGTCGATCCCCCCTCTCAGTCGGACTGCGGTGAGACATGGGACGCCGTGCGATTGTTCGGGTGGACCTCCCGGATCGGCGGGGTCGCCACCACTCTGTCCCTTGCTCCAGGGCGGACGGATCTTCTCCTGCCGGACGAGAGGAGCGTGGGCGGACGTGCAGGAGAGCCGGTGCGGGGGGTGGTCATGGAGAGTCTCCTTGCCGGAGAAGCCGCGATGCGATGAGATGCCTGCCGGCCGGAGATCGGCCCGCCGCCACGAGGGGCGGTGCCTGAGCCGCTCAATCCGGCCGGCAGGCGGCACGTGGGTGACCTCACGCCAGGGCTGAGGCTCGATCGTCTGCGGCTGTCGCCTACTGTGCGATGACCGATCCGCCCTCGTTCTCCCAGCGAGCGGGGCTGTCGCCGGTCCCCGCGCGGAACGCGGGATCGGGTGGCGGGCCCGCCCGGGTGAGAATGTCGTCGGTGGTCAGGCCGGCGATGTCCCGGGCGGTGAGCTTGAGCGTGGTCTCGGCGGCGTCGGGGGCGGTGTCGGGCGGGATGATCAGCAGGACGATCGGCTCGCCGGCGGCGAGGACAAGAGTGATCACCCGCGGGTCGGTGTGGCGGAACCAGCCGACGCGGACCTGCCGCCCACGGGCGAGGATGCGGCGTGGAATGCCCTGCCAGGCGTCATGGTGCAGGCCTATCCTCAGCGTGGTCCGGCCCAGTCGCTGGTCGGCGGCGGCGATGAGTTCGGGCAGTTCGGCGGCGGCGTCGCGGGAGTGGGGCCACCAGGCTCCGTCCACGACGGCTCGGCGATCCAGCACGGGGTGAAGGCTGAGTCGTAGCGCGGAATCGAAGCGAGGGATCGCGGAGGAGGCGGTGCTGAGGGGTGCGGATTGAGGAGTCAGTGTCGGCATCATGGTCGGCTGACCTGTCCAGGCCCTGGTGAAGGGGCCGGTATTGGTTCGCCGGGGGCGACGCAGACCTGAATGCCGACGCTCGAAATGTCCTCGGTGTCTCCACACTACCTCATGACCTCTTCAGCGGGGCGGGGCAGGCGCAGCGGCCCCTCACACGGCGTGCCCCCATCCACGGCAGCCGAGCCCACAGATGCGGCCACTCGATCGCAGCCGGATCAGTCGACATCGTGACACGCCTTCGGCGTAGAGACCCAGCCAGGACGACAAGCATTGCGATCTTCAGGCGGCCGGGTGGAGCTATTCACTCTGCAAAATTCCCGGATCGAAGCTGGGAAGCGCGCCTGTCTCCCCCCGGTGGGGAAGTCTCCA
The DNA here is from genome assembly GCF_044458265.1 of Nonomuraea sp. NPDC050478. Lineage (NCBI taxonomy): Bacteria > Bacillati > Actinomycetota > Actinomycetes > Streptosporangiales > Streptosporangiaceae > Nonomuraea > Nonomuraea sp. NPDC050478. Next base: position 288,903 of record NZ_JBITHT010000009.1, read on the forward strand.
TGCATGGATTCACGCCAGGAACGCCTGCTGCGGTTAGTCCCTCCGACCTTGGCCAGGATGGCCGCGTGGTGCGCGTGTCTGATCGTCATCGGCATCGTGGCCAACTATGTGTTCGGCTTCGTGGCGACGATGCGCCTCATCGCCCTGCCCGTGGCGATCGCGCTGCTCCTGACCGCGCTGCTCTTCCCGCTCACCCGGCAACTGCGGATGTCGGGCCTGCGGTCGATCTACGCCACCTGGATCACCATGATCGTCGCGTTCGCGGTGCTGAGCGGGACGGGCTGGATCATCGGCGTCCGGGCCAACCAGGAGTTCCCCGGGCTGGTGACACAGGTCAGGCAGACGGCGAAGTCGGTGGAGGAGTGGCTCTACACCGGCCCTCTGGGACTGGAGCCCATCCAGCTCAGCGGCTTGGTGGACGAGATCGCCAAGCTGATCAGCGAGCGGCAGCAGCAGATCACCACGACGGTTCTCGCCGGCACCGTGGTGGTGGTGGAAGTGCTGGCCTCGATCGTGCTCCTGCTGTTCGTGACGTTCTTCCTGCTCAAGGACGGTGACCAGATCTGGTCCTGGTTCCTCAAGGGGTTCGGCCGGATGGCGCCGCGGGTCGACCGCGCCGGGCGGACCGCCTGGGCCACGCTGTCCCACTACGTGCAGGGCACGGTGGCCGTGGCCGCGGTGCACGGCGTGCTCATGGGCCTGGTGCTGGCCATCATGGGCGTCCCGCTCTGGGCGGCGCTCGCCGTGCTGATCTTCCTGGCCAGCTTCATCCCGATCGTCGGCATCCTCTTCGCCGGCGCGGTCGCGACGCTGGTCACGCTCGGCGCCAAAGGCCCGATCTACGCGCTGATCTTCATCGGCATCCTGATCGTCGAGCAGCAACTGGAGAACCACGTGCTCCAGCCGCTGATCGTCGGCCGGGTGCTGCACTTCCACCCGCTGGCGATCATCATCGTGCTGGCCGTCGGCGGCATCCTGGCCGGGATCGCGGGCGCGGTCGTGGCCGTGCCGATCACGGCCATCCTCTACAGGGCCGTGCCCGAGCTCTTCAAGGAAGATCCGATCCCCCTCCCGCCGTCTCCGAAACCACCGACCCAACCCGTGCCTCCCGGGAAGGACTGAGGGCGATCGTCCGCTCGGCCGGTGTTCTCACCTGGAGATGAGCAGGGCGCGGATTGCTGCTTTCCGCCTGGCCGGGGCTGTTGGACGATCACATCACCACACCTGACCGTTCTCTCAGCCAGGTTTCCCGTACCCCCGCCGGCAGGAGCCAGCATGAACACCGCAGACCCGGCCGGCGAGCTCTCACCCAGCACGGCTGTCGGCCGACTTTTACGGATCACGCCGCTCGCCGATCACGTGGGCCTGCGGATCGAGGGCGAACTCGACCGCGCCACGCTGCCCGCCCTGTCCTCCGCGCTGGACTCGATGGCGAGCCGCGGCAGCTTCTCGGTCGATCTCAGTGGCCTGGTGTTCTGCGACGTCGGCGGGTTACGCGCCCTGGTCACCGCCGCGGCCGGTCTCCGGAGCGGCCACACCCTGACCTTGCGGTCGCCCTCCCCGCAGGTACGACGCCTGCTCGAGCTCACCGGCCGGCCCCGGACGACCGGCTTTCGCCTGCAGGTGCCGTCGCGCCGCTGCCCGGCCCGCCCGCGCCGGGCACGGGCCCGATAGACGCCTCGCCGATGTGCCGGTGACCACCTTCTGGTGATCACGGTACGAGATGAGCTCTTCTCTCTTTCACGATTGTCCGGAAGGGAGGACCGGACTTGAATGTGAACCCGAAGGAGTGATGGCGTCCATGTCAGACGATCGTGTTCCGGTGCGGCGGACCCCAGCCACCGTCTCGTGAGAGTGGCGCTGCTGGGACCGGTCGCCTGGCGTACGCCTCCGCGTCATTACGGCCCGTGGGAGCAGGTCACGAGCCTGCTCGCCGAGGGCCTCGCCGCCGCCGGTGTCGACGTGACGCTCTTCGCCACGCTGGACTCCGTCACTTCTGGATCCCTGGACGGGGTCTGCCCGCGCGGGTACGCCGACGATCGATCGCTCGACGGGCGGGTGTGGGAGGCGATGCATGTCGCGCACGCGTTGAGCCGTTCGCATGAGTTCGATCTCGTCCACAACCATCTCGACTGGCTGCCGCTGGCCTTCGCCGATCATTGCCGGGCTCCGTTGCTCACCACGGTTCACGGATTCTCCGGAAAGGGGATACTCCCGGCCTACGCCCATGCCCGGTCCACCTACGTGTCCATCTCGGACGCGGACCGTGCCCCCGAACTGGACTACGTCGCCACGGTGCACCACGGCATCGATTTCGACGCGTTTCCCTTCGATCCGGTGGGCGGCCGGCGGCTGATCGCGTTCGGCCGCATCCATCCCGACAAGGGGACGCACACCGCCATCGAAATCGCCCGGCGGGCCGGCATGCCGCTGACCATCTGCGGGATCGTCCAGGACGAGCAGTACTTCGAGAAGCGGGTCGCTCCGGAGGTCGACGGAAGGCAGGTCAGGTTCCTCGGATCGGTGGGACCCGCGCAGCGTGGCGAGATCCTCGGCGGCGCCGCCGCCCTGCTGCATCCCATCGCGTTCGACGAGCCCTTCGGCCTGTCGGTGGTCGAGTCGATGGCCTGCGGCACGCCCGTCGTCGCCTACCGGCGCGGATCGATGACCGAAGTCGTGGACCAGGGGGTGACGGGTTTCCTGGTGGACTCCCTCGACGAGGCGGTCACCGCCCTGACCCGCGTCACCACGGTCGATCGCGCGGGCTGCCGCGCGCGGGCCGAACTCAGGTTCAGCGCCGATCGGATGGTGGCGGGCTACTTGGGTGTCTACCGCGAGATGCTGGGGGAAGGTTGAGCGAAGAACATTGTCAGGTGTACGAAGACCAGGCCATCGGCTGAGGGTCTCGGCAGCCGGGCCCCCGTATGTGGGCGGGCCCCCGGTGAAGGCTCCAAGGTTCCACCACACAGGCAGACGGGGGTAGCCGTCTTCACCGATCGAGCCGCATCGGCGTCCGCTCTGGTGCGGGCCGAGTGACCGAAAGGCATGGCAGTTGGCCTTCACATACGGCTTTCTCAGCACCCATCCGCCCACCCAGTGCGGGCTGGCGACCTTCAACTCCGCCCTGGCCGCCCATCTCACCAGCGGCGGTGAGCTGCTCGGCGGCATCGTCCGTGTCACCGCGGCAGGCGACGACGAACGACCGCAGCCCGGGGTCGTGCACACCTGGACCCCGGGCGGACCCGGCGGCTGGAAGGCGGCGGCCACCGCTCTGGAGAGATTCGACGTGGCCATCGTCCAACACGAGTACGGCATCTACCCCGGTCCGGACGGCCAGGACGTCCTGCCGCTGCTCCGTCGCCTCACCGTGCCGAGCATCGTGGTCCTGCACACCGTCCTGACCAGACCCACTCCGCGGCAGAAGGCCCTGCTCGAGGAGATCGGAGCCGCCGCCGGCGCGATCGTGACCATGACCGGCACCGCGCGTGACCGGTTGGCCGCCGGCTACCGGGTCGACACCGGCAAGGTGTTCGTCATCCCGCACGGAGCCGCCGACCACATGCGGGTCCCGGCCCAGTTCCGACCCCGTCCGCACCTGCTCACCTGGGGACTGCTCGGGCCGGGCAAAGGCATCGAGTGGGCGTTGCGCGCGCTCGCGCTTCTGAGGGGCCTCGACCCGTCGCCGATCTACACTATCGCCGGGAAGACCCACCCCAAAGTGCTGGAGCAGCAGGGCGAGGCCTATCGTGACGAGCTCCATGAGCTCGCCGCCCGGCTCGGGGTGTCTTCGGACGTCCGACATGATGCTCTCTATCGAGATCAGGACTCGCTGAGCCGGCTGGTCCGCTCAGCGGACGTGGTCGTCCTGCCCTACGACTCCGCGGAGCAGGTCACCTCCGGTGTCCTCATCGAGGCCGTGGCCGCGGGCGTGCCGGTCGTCGCCACCTCTTTCCCGCATGCCGTGGAACTGCTCACCGGCGGCCCAGGACTCCTCGTCCCACACGGTGACCCCACCGGGCTCGCCTCCGCCATACGCAGGGTCCTCATCCAGCCGGGGCTGGCCGACAGTCTCACCAGGCGTACCCGCGCCCTGATCCCGACCCTGCTGTGGCCCGCGGTCGCGGCCCGGTACGACGACCTCGTCCGCTCGCTCGTCGCCGAGCGGCCGGCCACAGCGGTCGCGGTGCTGCCGTGAGCACCGCCACCCCCGGCTTCAGGCACCTGATCCGGCTCAGCGACGACACCGGTCTGTTCGAGCATGCCCGGCACGCCCTCGTCCGCCGCCAACATGGCTACTGCACCGACGACGTCGCCCGCGGGCTGGTCGTCGCCACCCGCGAACCGCGCCCCGCCCACCGGCTGACCCGGCTGGCGGAGAGCTACCTGGCCTTCCTCACGCACGCTCAGGACCGTTCCGGGGCGTTCCACAACCGGCTCTCCTTCGACCGGCGCTGGGACGACCAGCCGGGCGTCGGCGACTGGTGGGGACGGGCGATGTGGGGTCTGGGCACCGCGGCGGCCCGCAGCCCTGTCCCGTGGATCCGGGACGAAGCGCTGCTCGCCTTCACTGCCGGCGCCGAACAGCGCTCCCCGCATCCGCGCGCGATGGCCTTCGCCGGGCTCGGCGCTGCCGAGGTCCTGCGGGCCGACTCGGACAGCAGCGTGGCCGCCGGCCTGCTGATGGACGCCGCGGAGGCGATCGGCGCTCCCTCGGAGAACCCCTCCTGGCCGTGGCCGCAGCCGCGCCTGACCTACGCCAACGCCGCTCTCGCCGAGGTGCTCATCGCCGTCGGCGAGCTGAGCGACGACCGGCTACGGCTCGCCACCGGCCTGCGCATGCTCACCTGGCTGTGGGATGTCCAGACGAGGCACGGCCGGCTCGCGGTCGTGCCCGCCGCCGGCTGGCGCCTGGACGCGCCGCGACCCCGCTTCGACCAGCAGCCGATCGAGGTGGCGGCACTCGCCGACGCCTGTGCCACCGCTGCCCGCGTGAGCGGCGACCAGGCGTGGCAGGAGAGGGTACGGCGGTCGGTGGCGTGGTTCCAGGGCGCCAACGACGCCGATGCTCTCATGTGGGATCCGGCGACCGGCGGAGGCTACGACGGCCTGACCGAGCACGGCCCGAACCTCAACCAGGGCGCGGAGTCGACCATCGCGCTGATCTCCACCATGCAGCATGCCAGGCGGCTCCCATGACCAGCGGAGACCTCGCCACACGGCTCGGCCCGACGCTCACTCCCGACCCGCGAAGAGTGATCATCAAATTCTTCGTGCCCGGCGAGGACGCCGCGCTCACCCGTACCCGGGCCGCAGCCCTGATCGACCGCGTCATGCTTCTTGACGACGACGAGACGACCGAGATGCTTCAGATGACACTGCGGCGATTCGGCGGTCGGCACCACGACCTCGAAGCGACGTTCGCCCATCACCACGACCTGGTCCGCCATCGCGTCCCGCGCGACGTCGACCTGTCCCCGCGGGCCCGCCTCCTCGTGGGCGCCTACTTCAGCCACGAGTACGCCGTGGAGGCCGCGGCGGTGTGCAATCCCTCGATGGTCCCCCATCCCGACCAGTCCGGTCTGCGCCCTGGACAGCTCCGCGTGGTGATCAGTCTGCGGCAGATCGGCGAAGGCCACCTGTCCTCCATCGGCTTCACCACGGCGCTGCTCGGCCCCGGCTCGGACCTGATCGTCTCCGATCGCTCCGGGACCCTGTCCATCGGGCGCCGGCACCGGACCCACCATCGGCGGGACCTGCTCGCCGCGGGGCTCTCCGACGAAGCCTGGGACAACGAGGTGACCGCCACCATGCTGGCGTCCCTGCCGGAACGCTTCGACGACGACGATTTCGAGCAGGTGCTCGGCCAGTTGCCGGTCGACCTGCTCACTCGTACCACCACCCAGCGGACCGTGGAGGAGATGCGCCGCGCGACGCGCCCCGACTCCGCCGTGGCTTTCCCCGCCGATCTCCCCCTCCACCGGCGGGTGCTCTGGCCGGGGACCGCGGCCGAGAGCAACGGCATGGAGGACGCCAGGTTCGTCCAGGTCGTCGGCGATGACGGCCGGCCGTCGTATCGCGCGACCTACACCGCGTACGACGGGCGGCACATCCGTTCCCACCTGATCGAAAGCGATGATCTGCGGCATTTCACATTCACCCCCATGCGCGGCCCCGCCGCCGTCAACAAGGGCATGGCGTTGTTCCCGCGATCGGTCGGGGAGCGCAGCCTGGCGCTGTGCCGTTCGGACGGCGAGACCATCGGTCTCACGACCCTCGACGGGCACAACAGATGGCAACGGCCGGTACCTCTGTACGTCCCCCGCCGCGGCTGGGAACTGATCCAGGTGGGCAACTGCGGATCCCCCATCGAGACCGGGTTCGGCTGGCTCGTTCTGATGCATGGCGTCGGCCCCATGCGCGACTACGCCATGGGCGCCTTCCTGCTCGACTCCGACGAGCCGCATCGGGTCATCGCCGAGCTCCCCGGCGCGCTTCTCGCCTCCGGCGACGGCGAACGTGACGGCTACGTGCCCAACGTCGTATATTCCTGCGGCGGCCTGCTGCATGACGACGCCGTGTGGCTGGCCTACGGAGCGAGCGACACGCGCATCGGATTCGCTCGCGTGCCGGTCGCCTCTCTCATCGGGGCGATGCGTCCACCGCGCTGACGCGTTCGGCCGGTGGCTGAATAGGGGGCGATCGACGCGCCGGCATCCTCAAGCCGATGCCGGCCCGCGGCGAGCCGCAGACGCCCACCACGCCGTCTCGATCACCGACGGCGCGCTGATGGCCGGCCGCGGCTACGACCCGGTCATGGGCGCCCGGCCGCTGCGCCGTACGATCCAGCGCGAGCTGGAAGACTCGGCTCCTCTACGGCGAGCTCCGTCCGGCCGATCGTCAAGGTCTCCGTCGACGGCCTCGGGCTGGTCTTCACCAGCGAGGACGCCCCCAGCGACCTGCGTCAGGACGCGGCGGCGCCCGTGTGAGACTCGCGCCTGAAGCCCCGGCGCCGCGATCATCCCGCTGATCGCCGCACTGACGAAGGCCATCAAGGTCGCGCAAGAACCCTGCCGGCATCAGCAGTCACTTCCGTAGGCGCGCGGGCTCTCTCCGCCGGGCTCAGGTCACATGGCGGGGCTGACCGGTTCGAGCCAGCCGAGCCGCTCGGCCAGGTGCTGGGCGCTGTCGATGACGGTGGCGATGTGCGGGGACGGGTTGTCCTGATGCCACAGCAGGGACCAGGGGTAGTGCGTGGTGGGTTCGGTCAGGGGCCGCCAGGTGGTGCCCGGCCGGTTGGAGGTGCGGAACGAGGAGGGGACGCAGTGCAGGCAGCGGTGCTGCAGGACGAGGTCGGCGGCGGCGCGGCTGCTCTGCACGGTGCCCTCGTAGATGGTGGGCGCGAACCCGGCCGAGCGGCACAGCGTGATGACGAACCGGTTGAGCTCAGGGGTCTGTGATTCCTCGCCGACCAGCAGGGGTTCGTCGGCGAGGGCGGCGACGGGGACACCGTCGAGCTCGGCGAAGCGATGGCCGTCGGGCACCAGCACGCCGAGCGGGTCGAGCCTGATCAGCTTGGAGGTCACCTCGGCCGGGACCTGCGAGGCGTGTCCGATGCCGATGTCGAGACGGCCGTCGGACAGTTGTCGGTACTGCTCGGGGGTGCCGGCCTCGACCTGGTGGATCGTGAGGTCGGGATGGGTGTGCTGGAGCTCGCGCAGGACCTGCGGCATGGTGTCGTAGCCGGCGTCGATGATGCCGGCGCGCAGCGTGGGCGCCGGCGTGACGGCGTTGCGCGCGGCGTGCCCGGCCCGGCCCACGTGATCGAGGATCTGGCGCGCCTCGACGAGGAAGGCCGCGCCCGCCGGGGTCAGGTCGACGTGGTGGGTGCTGCGGTCCAGGAGGCGCACGCCGAGCTCGCGTTCCAGCCGCTGGATCTGCTGGCTCAGCGCGGACTGCACGATGTGCTCGCGCGCGGCGGCCCGGCCGAAATGCAGCTCTTCGGCCAGTGTCACGAAATAGCGCAGCTGACGCATCTCCACGCCGGCCACCCCTTCCGTCCGGACGGTGCCCATGCGGGGCCGTCTCTCCCACTCTAGGCTCCACGTGATGGTGCGGAACCCTGTGAGGAGTGCCGGAGCAATCGAGGGATGCCCGTGACCGGTGGCGAAGCCGGCGCGCCCTTGGGACATTCATCGATCATCGGCCGTGTGACGGCCGGCCGACGCGACGGCGTTCAGTGCGCTCGTGATCGGGCCAGTGCACGTTGCTCGCCCAGCCGAGCCGCTCGAACAGGCCGATCACGGTGGCGGAGGGGTCGATCTGGCCACGATCGAGGCCGTGGCGGGCGCAGCTTGGCTCGCTGTGGTGGCCGTTGTGCCAGCTTTCGCCGAAGGACAGCAGCGCCAGCGGCCACAGGTTGGAGGAGCGGTCGTGGCGGCGGGTCTTGAAGGGCCTGGCGCCGATGACGTGGCACAGGGAGTTGACGCTCCAGGTGACGTGCTGGAGCAGCGCGACGCGGATGAGGCCGGCCCACAGGAAAGCGGTCAGGGCACCGTACAGGGTGCCGGTGATCGCCCATCCGGCCAGGAACGGCAGCGCCAGCGACAGCGCGCACAGCGCGGGAAAGGCGCGGGCCACCCGTCGCATGGCCAGATCGGCCAGCAGGTCCGGGGCGTACCGCTCGGCCGGGGTCCGGTCCTCGGCGAACAGCCAGCCCAGGTGGGCGTGGGCAAGCCCCCGAAGCTGCCCGCGCAGGCCCGAGCCGTACCGGTAAGGGGAGTGCGGGTCCCCCGGCCGGTCGGTGAAGGCGTGATGGCGGCGATGCACCGCCACCCAGTCGATCACGTTCCCCTGAAAGCCCATCGACCCGGCGACCGCCAGCACCACCCGCAGCCGCGGCGAGGCGATGAAGGAGGCATGGGTGAGCAACCGATGGAACCCGACCGTTACGCCCAGGCCGGTCAGCACGTACAGGACCGCGGCCAGCAGCAGATCGGTGAGCGTGACCCCCTGCCCCCATGCCAGGAAGATCGCGACGGCCAGCGCGACGAACGGCAGGACCACGATCGCCGCCGTGAGGCCGATATGTACCCACCCGGCCGGAACATGCTCTTTCGCCTCGGGGAACGGCGAGGTGCCGTCGTAGTCCTGACGGCATCCCGCCGCCTGCTCGGAAATCGTCATGATCTCTCGTCTCGTTCATACGTTTCGGCGGTGCACGTAGCACCAACGCCAGGTCGAGCTCGGTTCCAGGGCGGCGACGACCGGGTGGTCGGTCTCCTGGTAGTGGGCCTTGGCGTGGCCGCCCCGCGAGTCGTCGGAACAGGCGACCCATCCGCAGCTCAGGCACACCAGCAACCATGTCCAGGACTGTCCGAGTGCCAGGCACGCCCGGCACTCGGGTGGACCGTGCTCCACGACCGGACACCGATCGATGTGCTCGCAGCGCGGGATCTGGCCGTTCAGGCCCATGCGGCCGGGCGTGCTCGTTTCTCGTGCGTCCAGGGTCATGACGACCCCCTCACGATGACAGCGACGCAAGCTGCGCCGTCTGGTCTGTGACCAGTCAACGCGGTCGGCGAACCGATGGAAACGCGCAATCCCAGCTAGCCTCATCAGCTACGGCGATAGCGAGTCCCGGCCCGGTCAGCGTCCGATCTTGGAGACGGCGCCCGAACGCCGGGTCTGCCGCGCTACCCCTTGGCACGTACGAAACACGGATATCCGGCGATGTCCACCGCCGCCCGCCGCCGCCCGGCCGTCAGGTGAGAGCCGCGCCGTAGCGGTCGACGAGACCGGCCAGCCGGGAGACCTGTCCGGCCTCGGGCGACCAGCAGTAGAGGATGACCTCGTCCGCCCCGAGTTCCTCGAAGCCGCGCAGCGCCGTGCGGATCTGGTCCTCCGTGGTGAGCATGCCCTCGACCATCCAGTGGGAGGCCCCCACGATCGCGTAGCACTCGCTGATCGCCGCCTTGGCCGTGGCCACGGTCTCCGCCGAGCCGAAGGCCACGTTGAGCTGGCCGACGTTGCGCGGGCGCCCGGCCCGACCGGCCTGGGACCACTCCTTGTCCACGGCGCGGAAGAGGTCGCCGGCCCACGGCGGAGGAGCGGCGCACAGCAGCCCGTGGCCGAACCGGGCCACCCTGGCCAGCGCGGCCGGCGCGAACGCGCCGAAAAGGATCTCCGGGCCTCCGGGGGTCAGCGGCGCGGGCCCCACCGGCCCGAGCCCGCCCGCCGTGCGCTCGCCGGCCCACAACTGGCGCATCTCGGACAGCTGGTCGTCGAGCCGTCGTCCTCGCCCCTTGAGCGGCATTCCGGCCGCGGCGAAGTCATCGGTCCGGCTGCCGACCCCCATTCCCAGCGTGAACCTGCCCTGTGCGAGCCGATCGAGGGTGGCCACCTGCTTGGCCAGCAGGGCGGTGTCACGCAGCGGGCCGATCAGCACTTCGGTCTGGACGCGGATGCGGCGGGTGACGGCGGCGATGGCCGCCAGCATCACCAGCGGCTCGGGGTTGCGCCAGATGAAGCGGTCGAGCAGTCCCAGCGTGCTGAACGGTCCCGCGTCCGCCTGCCGGGCCCAGTCGAGCAGGAGGTCCGGTTCGTCACCCGGCAACCCTATTCCGATCTTCATCGGTGTCTCCTTCGCAAGTGCGCCTTCTTATCTGCGGCGATAGACTCGCTCTGGTTCTTCAGTCGCTGATCGAGAGCTGACACACATGACGGACGACCCCCGCGCGATCAGGCTGGACGAGTTCGTGCCCTACCCTCCCGACCGCGTGTGGCGGGCGTTCGTGGAGCCCCGGCTGGTGACGAAATGGCTGGGGCCGGAGGATTTCCAGCCGGTCGTCGGCCACCGGTTCACCATCGTGACGCAGGCCGTGCCGACGACGAAGTTCGACGGCGTGATCCACTGCCAGGTGCTGGCCATCGAGCCCGAGCGGATGCTGCGCATCAGCTGGGACGACCACGGCCCGAGCGGAGCGCGGTGCACGGCGACCTGGCGGCTGGTCGCCGAGGGCCACGGCACCCGCCTGTTCTTCGACCACGAGGGCTTCGACCCGGACGACGAGCTGCAGCAGCGAGCGCGCCGGATCATGGGCGGCGGCTGGCGCTCGTGGTTGTTCAGCCGGTTGGAGACGGTCCTCGCCGGCGACACGGCCGGGCAGGACGCGACCGGCGAAGGGCTCCCCTACCGCCCCCGCTGATCGGCCTCCTCCTCCACCACCGTGTCGCGCAGGAGCCTCAGCCGGTCCTGCCAGTAGACCTCGTACGGGTGCAGCCAGTTGGAGATCTCCTCCAGAGGCGCCCGGCACAGCGAGTAGTGGCGTTCCCTGCCCACTCTCCGCTCGGTCACCAGGCCGGCGTCGCGCAGCACCTTCAGGTGCTCCGACACACTCGGGCGGGCCATGTCGAAGTGCGCCGCGAGGTTGTTGACCGAATGCGGCCCGGCGAGCAGGAGCTGGAGTATGCGGCGCCTGACCGGGTTGGCCAGCGCCGGGAACACGTCGTCGAGCAGGGTGGGGACGCCGTCTGGCGTCGTCGTCTTCCCGCTCCGCGGCATGATGAGCAACCCTTGATCGCACTGTCGCCGGCGGCCCGGTATGCGCCGACCCGCCTACATTATCAGTAGGCGCTATCCTACCTGTCAATGCGGCCGGCGGGAGCGAGGACAGGACGGGCGCGCCGGGCCAGGCGAATCCTCCCGCCGGACCGCTCACCACGTCACCGGGAGCGCCTCGGGCCCTCGCACCAGCCGGTCGGCTTTCCAGACGATCTCCTCGGGCTCGACGGCGAGCCGCAGGCCCGGGACCCTGCGCAGCAGACCGCCGACGGCCGCCTCGATCTCCATCTTCGCCAGCGCCGCGCCCATGCACCGGTGCGGGCCGAACCCGAACGTCAGGTGCGGCTCCCGCTCGGCCTCGGCGTCGATCTCGTCCGGCTCGGTGAAGACCTCCGGGTCCCGGTTGGCCGCCGACAGCTGGGTGTACACGGCCTCGCCCTTGGCGATGAGGGTTCCGCCGACGACGACGTCCTCGGTGGCGACGCGGGCGAATCCGCCGGGGCTCTCCAGCGGGACGAAGCGCAGCAGCTCCTCGACGAGGCGGGGCAGCGGCGGACCATCGCCCCGCGCCAGCTCGGCGTAGAGGCCGTCGCGGAGCATGACGAACATCATGTCGGCGATCTCGTTGACGGTCGTCTCGTGACCGACCACGAGCAGGGTGACGCCGAACGTGATCAGCTCCTCCTCGCTCATCACCGCCTCGACGTCCCGCGCCCGTACCATGACGCTGAACAGGTCGGCCGCCGGCGCGACGCGGCGCTGCCCGACCAGCCACCGCAGGTATTCGGTGAGGCTCAGGAACGCCGCCTGGATCTCGTCCGGGGTGAACGCCGTGACCGACATGACGATGTCCGACCAGTCGCGGAACTTCTCCCGGTCGGCGAACGGAACGCCCAGGATCTCGCAGATCACCGAAACGGGCAGCGGCAGCGCGAGATCCCGCACGAGGTCCGCGGGCGGCCCCTGCCCGGTCATCCGGTCGAGCAGGCCGTCGACCTGCTCGTCGATCCACGGCCGCAGCTTCTCCACCCTGCGGGGCGTGAACGCGCGGGCGGCCACCTGGCGGACCCGCGTGTGGTCGGGCGGGTCCATGCTCATGATCATGCCGGGGTTCTGGACGATGTGCGGCTGCAGCCGGGGCAGGTCCATCGTCAGGGTGACCGCACGGCTGAACCTCGGGTCGGAGAGCACGAACTTGGTGTCCTCGTACCCGGTGACCAGCCACGCGTCCCCGCCGAAGGGCATGCGGACGCGGGCGACGCGCTCGGATTCCTGCAGCTTGCGGTACTTCCCGTCCAGCTCCAGCCCGGTGGTGGGGCCGAACGGGAATCGGTGCACGGTGCGCTCGTCCATCACGCGCTCCCGGCGGGCGTCGTCCCGGCCGGGGCCAGTTCCAGGATGGCCAGGCCGAAGGAGGTCGGGTGCGAGCCGGTGATGGTCAGCCCGGCCCGCGCGGCGAGCTCGTCGTACTGCGGGCGGCTGCGTTCCTTTCCTCCGCAGAACAGCAGCATCATCATGTCCAGCCGGGCCAGGCTCCGCTGGTCGCCCGCGCCGCCGACGACCGTCTCGACGACCAGGAGGCGGCCGGTGGGCCCGAGGGCTTCGGCGCCGCGCCGCAGCAACCGCACCACCTGGTCGTCGGGCCAGTTGTGCAGCACGTTCATCAGGACATAGGTGTCGGCGCCTGCGGGCCACGGGCCGAAGAAGTCCCCCTCGGCGAAGGCGATGCGGCCGGCGACCGGCGAGCCGGCCAGGTGGGCCCGTGCCGTGGCGACGCCCGCCGGCGTGTCGAACACCGTTCCGCGGGCTTGCGGGGAGATCTTCAGGATGGCCTGCAGCAGCAGCCCATGGCCGCCGCCCACGTCCACCACGTCTCCGCGGGTCCGCCAGTCGACGGCCGCGATGACGCTGTCCAGGGATATGCGGGTCTTGTGGGCCATCGCCTGCTCGAACGACGCCGCCAGCGGCGGGTGCTGGGCGAGGTCCGCCCAGACGTCCCTGCCGAAGATCCGCTCGTACACCGGCTCGCCGGTCCTGATCGCCTCCATCATGAGGGTGGGCGTCCGGTCGAGCCGGCACATCGCGCTGTCCATGCGCCACCAGTCGCGCATGCTGACGGGGCTGTCCTCCGTCATCAGCTCCGACAGCCGCGTCGGGCGGTACAGCTCGGAAGCCGCGTCGTACTCGAAGACACCCAGGGACGCGAGGTAGCGCAGCAGGCGGCGCACCGCTTCCTGATCCACCCTCTCGCCCGCGGCCTCGAGTCCTTTGAGTATCGCGTCAGCAGGGGCGCCGCCGGGCGCGACCAGGTCGGCCAGGCGCAGCGTCGCCGCCACGCGGACGGCCCAGGGCGCGACCGTGTCGGTCAGGGCCAGCATGGTGCCGAACGCGTCGTCGGCCTGGATGTCGGGCATGGCATCGGACACCTTTACTCCGTTCGGGAGCGCGCGGCGGTCAGTTGAGGAACTCGCGTGCCGGATTGGCACGGGGATAGGTGCGCATGTAGTCCAGGAACATCGCCAGGGTCTTGTCACGGGCGGTGAGCAGGCCGGGCTGGAAGTGGATGGTGTCGAAGATGTCGGAGTCATCGGAGTAGAACTGCATCTGCGCCTTGAACACCCGCTGCAGCGCTTCTTCCGCGGCTTCCTCAGTCTCCGACCCGTCCTTGCGGATCCCGTACACGAAGAACGAGTCCGTCCGGCCGGGAGCGGGCAGGCTGGGCGAGGTCATCCAGAAGTACCAGCGCCCGTTGAGCAACCCTGTCTGCAGGAACAGGTTGGGGCCGTGGATGTCGATCCGGACGTCGTACGCGGTGCCGTCGGGCAGCGAGCCCACGAGGTCGTAGCCGTGGCTGTGCTCGGTGCGCCGCACGGTGTCGGCGGGCGGCACCTTCAGGTCGAAGCCGTGCGGCAGGGACAGGTGCTGCAGGTCGAGGGTGTGGGCCGAGACCATCCAGGGCTCCATGGCCAGGTGCCCGAAGCGTCCGCGCCGGGCCCTGATCTCCTCCTCGGGGCAGGGCAGCCCGGGGATCCGGAAGATCGGTTCGGTGCCGTTGAAGGCCCACACGACGCCGAACCTCTCCTCGGTGGGGAACCTGAACAGCCGCGCGCCCTCGGGCACCGCGTCGCCGCTGCCGGTCCGGCGGCACACCCCCTGCTCGTCGTAGGTCCAGCCGTGGAAGCGGCATCTCAGCAGCCCGCCGGCGGCCGTCCCCACGCTGAGGTCGGCCCCGAGGTGCATGCAGTACGCGGACAGCACCGACGGCCGCCCTGACCGGTCGCGGAACGCCACCACGCGCCCGCCCAGGAACTCCGCGCCGACGACCGCGCCCGGCGTCAGATCCTCGGCCATGCAGATGGGGTACCAGCTCTGTGTGTAGAGTCCGTCGTCGCCTTCGTGGGGAAGGTGCGGGCTCGTCGGCCGGGGCACCGGGGCGTCGAGACTGGTCACGGTCACCTCCGCTGGGGGAATAACGCGGTGGCCCAAACGCTAGGTCAGGCCGGTCGCCGGTACTTCTTCGAGCCTGCGCAACGGCCGTCAGGTGCCGACCGTCGAGTCCAGCAGGCTTTCCTGCGCCGCCAGCAGCGGGGAGACGAAGACGATGGGGGGATCGCTCGGCCGGCGCGGGCGCAGGTCGATGACGATGCTGCTCTGGGTGACGTGCCCGCCTCTGACCTGTATGTGCCCGTACGAGCCGACCAGGCAGAGGCCGGGCACGTCGCTGGTCATCAGGTCCTCGACGTCGACGTCCGGCGGGAAGCTCATCGCCAGGGCCATGTAGGAGCCGTCGGGTCCGACCGCCAGATCGGCCTCGCTGGTGCCCCGCGCCATGGCGCAGGCCGCCGGCCAGCCCTGGGGGATGCCGGACTCGAAGAGCCCGATCAGCGCGAAGTCGCCCGGCCGCAGGTTGTTGAGCCGCACCCGGAGCGTCCGGGCCGGCTCCGGCTCCGGTGGCGGGGGCGCCGCGGCGTCGAGCACCGCTTCCCAGGACTGGTCGGCCATCTCGCTGATCAGCCGCCGGAACTTGCGCGGGGACACCCCGACGTGCCGCGCGAACTGGTGGGAGAACGTGCCGAGACTCGTGTACCCCACCTGCATGCAGATCGTGGTGATGTCCAGGTTCGTGACGGCGAGCAGCCGTTTCGCCTCGGCGATCCGCAGCGCCGCCAGGAACCGCGCGGGGGTGGTGGCGGTGATGCCGCGGAACACGCGCAGGAAGTGGAACGGGCTGAAGCACGCGGTCTGCGCCAGGTCGTCGAGCGAGTGGGTGCGTGACAGGTCACGCCGGATCTTGCTGAGGACCTGTTCGACGGCCCGGAGCCGATGATCGTCTGACATGCCGGGCTTGTCCGTTGCGCTGCTTCCGCGGATCCGCACGCTTACCTCCAGCTCCCAGTAGCATCCGCTGACGGGGTCGGGGTTGTCCACGCCGCCCGGCCGTCGTTCAGGCCGGCCTGGAGGGCTCCGGCCACATCGACGCCCAGCCGCCCTGGGCGCCGTGCGTCTCCCGCAGCAGATCCGGGATCTTGGCGACGTCGAAGACCCCCCAGTGCTCCACGATCTGCCTGCCGTCGAAGCGGAACGTGTTCGATCCGCCGATCGCGAAGGACCGGCCCGTGGCCGGGATGCCCATGAACTCGCCGGTGTGCGCGAAATGCAGCTCGATGGCCTGGGACAGGAACTCCCCCTCGCACACCGAGACCAGGACCTCCACCTTGGTCGTGGTCAGGGCGTCGGCGGCCTGGCCGAACCGGTGCGCGACGCCGTCGCGGCCGGGCGGATCCCACGGAGGCGCGAAGTGGTCCACGAACTCCGGGGCCAGCACCTCCTCTATCGCCGACAGATCCCTGGAGAAGAGGACGGCCCCGCGGAAACGCCGGACGACCTCTTCCCGTTCAGCCTTGACTGTCGCCAGTTCGTCGTTCACACGCCCTCCCAGGTCATGCGGTCGCCTCCAGCAGCTCGCCGTCGATGAGCCCGAGCTGCTCCAGGAGATGGACGGTGTCGGCGACCCCCCAGTGCTCGACCACCTTGCCGCCGACGATGCGCAGCTGGCCCATCAGGGCGCAGCGGACGGCCCGGCCGGTGGGTTCGATGTTCAGATAAGGGCCGGAATGGGTGGCCGAGACCGTGAGCCGGGTGCTGACGAGGTCACGCTCGGCGATCATCTCCTCGACGTGGATGTGGATGTCCGGGAACGCGGCGATGAAACGCTGCATCTCCCCGCCCACCTCACTGGCGGGCATGGCCCCGTCCCGCCCGTGGTGCACCATGTCGGGCGACCAGTACTGCATCATCTGCGAGACGTCGCGGACGTTCCACGCGTCGACGAGCTTCCCCACGACGGCCTTGTTCGCGGCGAGCTGGTCCGTATCGACGTGCACGGTTCCTCCCAGTCGGATGACACCTCCTTAGGCAAACACATCGACGTATGCCGGGTTTCTTCGAGATTGTCGTTCTGACGGGCTCGATTGACCCCGCCGTCAGGCGGCGGTGAGACTGAACGCGATTCAGCTCCCCCCGCCAGGAAGGTCGGAACCCGTCATGACGATCACGGACGACGTACGACACCGGCCCCGCTCCGAGCCGATCCCCTCCGAGGGCGAGGACGGGTTGTTCACCCAGACCTGGCACCCGGTGTGCCTGAGCGACGCCCTGCCCGAGACCGGCGGCATCGTGGGCGCCGACCTGCTGGGCGGCAGGGTGGTGGCCGTGCGCTGGCCCTCCGGTGAGGTGGCGGTGTTCAGCTCCTACTGCGTCCACCTGGGCGCCGACCTCGCGGTGGGCAGCCTTGAGAGCGACGCCATCCGCTGCGCCTTCCACGGCTGGCGGTACGGGATGGACGGGCGGTGCGTCTCCGCCGGAGGCACCCCGGTCGATCCGCGGGCGCGGTTGTTCCGCTTCCCCACGGTCGAGGCCCACGGCATCGTGTGGGCGTTCAACGGCTCCGCGCCGCTGTTCGAGCTGCCCCGTGCGGACCCGCCCGTGCCCGGGGCGCGCGTCGCGACCCGGGCCATGGCCTTCGACCAGCAGCTCGCGGTGGATCCGTGGGTGGTCGCGGCCCAGACCATGGATCTGCAGCACTTCGCGCTCCCGCACGAGGGGAAGTTCGTCGAGGACCCCAACGAGTCGGTCACCTGGGACGAGTTCTCCGTCGGCTACCGCTACCACGCGCTGATGCCGGGCGGCGAGGAGTACCGCGTGTGGGCGTCGATCCACGGCAGCAACATCTTCTGGCAGCAGGGCACGCTCGACGGCCGCTGGTTCTACTGGATCACCGGCATGGCGGCGCCCCGGGCGCGGACGACCGCCTCGTTCTTCAGCTGGGGCACCCACGTGCTGCCCGGCGAGCCCGCGGAGAAGGCCGAGGAGTTCCTCACCAAGGCACAGGCCTTCATGTTCAACCTGCTGGCGGAGGACGCGCCGGTGCTGATGACGATTCACTACACGCCCGGGTTGCTGACCCGCGGCGACGCCGCGCTCGCCGACTTCTTCGCGTACCTGCGCAGGTATCCGCGGGCCAACCCGGCTCGGCACTATCTGCGGTGACCCGGCGTGCCGGGGCCGCGAATCAGGCGTTCTGCTCGTACGCCTGCCGCAGCAGCGCCCTGACCTCGTCGTCGACCTGTTCGACGGCGGTCAAGCCCAGCTTGTGGGTGGACTGGCCCGGCGCCGTGGCCTGCTTGAGCCGCTGGTCCGCCGGCGGGTCGGTGAAGCGCAGGCCGAGATCCATCCGGCTGGCGGTGGCCGGCTGGATGGCGGCGAACTGCCGCTTGCGGTTCACCGCGACGAAGCCGGCGCGCACCTCCAGGGTCACGTCACCGCCGAGCCCGGTGGCCGCCTCCACCAGCGCTTCGTAGATCGGCTTCAGCGCCTGCCTGGATCCGTCGTACTGCGCGGCGAGATGATCGTCGGCGGTGGGCTCGGACCAGCCGGCTTCCTTGGCCGCGGCTGTGGCGACCGCCTCCTGCTGCGGTTTGGTCAGCCCGTGCTCGGACTTCAGCCACTGCCGCACGGCGCGCTGGTCGAGCGGGTCGAGTCCGGACTCGCCTACCGAGGCGACCCACTCCTCAAGCGACTTGCCGGTCTTGTCGGGTAGAGAGGCCGCCACGCGGACCAGCATCTCCGCTCCTGAGAGCGCCATGGCCAGGTTTCCTTTCACTGGATTGCGGAAGTCAGCCCCAGGCTCCGCCCGGGTCCTGCTCGGGCGCCCGCACGCGGCTCGCGACCACGGCGGCCACCACCATCAGGACGGCGCCCACGATCAGCGCGGTGTTCAGGCCGCTGGTGAAGCTCTGCCCCACCGCCATCTCGATCCGGGCGCCGACCTCGGGTGTCACCCCGCCGACCTGCGGCAGAACGCCCTGGGCCGCCACCGAGGTCTGCTCCACCGCCTTGCCTGCGGCATCCTGCGGGACCCCGGCCGCCGTGAGGCGCCCGGGAAGGTCGGCGGCGACGCGCAGGCTGATGACGGTGCCGATGATGGCCGTGCCGAGAACCGCGCCCAGCATGAGGGCGGTCTGCTGCATGCCCGACGCCGTCCCCGCAAGGTTGGCGGGGCTGTGGCCGAGGATCACCCCGACGGCCACCGGCACGATCGCGCCGATCCCGACGCCCATCAGCCCCAGCGACGGGCCGAGCAGCGCGTACGAGGAATCGGCCTGCAGCAGCGCGATCCCCACCGAGCCGAGGGCGACCAGGACGGCGCCGAGCATCATCGGCACGCGCGGGCCCCGGTCGCTGCTCAGCTTGCCGCCGACCGCGGCGCCGACGCCGAACAGGACCGTCTGCGGAAGCAGCAGCAATCCGGCGGTCAACGGCGCGTGGCCCTGCACCTGTTCGAGGTAGAGGCCGAAGTAGAAGTAGCTGCCGAAGGCGACGAAGGCGGCCATCGCGATGACCACGACGGCGGCCGAGAGCGACGTGGAGTGGAACAGGCGCAACGGCAGCACCGCGTTCGCCGAGGTCTGCTGCCGCCACAGGAACAGCCCGCCGAACAGCGCGAAGGCCACGAAGAGCAGCCCGGTGAACAGGTCGAGGCCGTCCACGGGGATGCGGACGATCCCCCACACCAGCGCCAGCAGCGCACCCGACAGCAGGATCACGCCCGGGATGTCGATCGGTGCGACGAGCCGCCGCTCGCGCCCCTTGTCGATCAGCAGCAGGCCGGCGATCACCACGACCACGCAGATCGGCACATTGAGGAAGAAGATCCCCCGCCAGCCGAACTGACCGACCACCAGGCCCCCGACGAAGGGGCCCGCCGCCATGGCCAGCGCGCCGAACCCGGCCCAGATCCCGATGGCGGTCTTCATGCGATCGTACGGGAACAGGTTCCGGATGATCGCCAGGGAGTTGGGCGCGAGCACCGCGCCGAACAGGCCCTGCGCGACGCGGGCGGCGATGAGCACTTCCACGGAGCCGGCGAGTCCGGCCGCGACGGAGCTGGCGGCGAAGCCGACCATGCCGACGAGGAAGGTGTTGCGGTGGCCGAACCGGTCACCGATCTTCCCGGCCGTGATCAGGAAGACGACCACCGCGAACATGTAGCCGTTGCTGACCCATTGGAGCTGGGTGAGCCGGGTGCCGAGTTCGACGGCGATCATCGGGTTCCCGATCGCCATCACGGTGGAGTCCAGCGCCTCCATCATGGCTCCGAGAGAGACCAGCACCAGGGTGATCCACATCCGGGTCGAGACGGTGCCTGCGGGCGCGTGGTCGTCCGCATCGGATGGTGACCACGTTTCGTCGCGGGGTGGTTGCGTCATGGTTTCTCCCACCTCAGTACGCCCTTCGGGCGAGGCGCGTACCGGGCGCTAGACGATGGGCGGGCCACCACGCGGGCCGGGCCGCGCGGTGGTGACGGTCGGGTCAGGCGCCGCCGCCGTCGGTGATGATGAACGTGTTGCCGTCAGGGTCGGTGATCGTCGCCTGCTTGCCCCAGGGCGTCGGGGTGGGGTCGTCGATGGAGAGACCGGCCCCGCGGAGGGCGGCCACGGCCTCGTCGGTGTTCTTGGTCTCGAGCATGGCGTTCTGGACCTGCGGCGTGTTCGGGATCCAGTTGCACAGCACCAGCGTGGTCTGCCCGCCCTTGGGCGCCACCTCGATCCAGCGCAGGTTGTCGCCCATCGGCATGGGCTGCTCGGTGCGGACCTCGAAGCCGAGTTTGTCGACGTAGAAGGCCTTGGCGGCGTCCTGGTCGGTGACGGGAACGGTGAGTTTCTGAAGATGCGTGATTTCCATGCGGCAATCGTAGGTAGGGAAGATCCTACCCGTCAAGGGTCGGCTGCTTCCTACGCGTCGGCGTCGCGCGCCCGGTACGAGGGGCCGCAATGTGGGAGAAAAGTCGCGCCCTCCTGTCGGGCATGCTCGGAGGATGGACGCGACGAGACGAGGCCGGATCCTCGTGGCGGGCGGCGGCATCGCCGGGCTGGCCCTGGGCATCGCGCTGCGCCACCGCGGGCTGGACGCGGTCGTCCTGGAGCGTTCGGCCGAACCCGAGCGGGCCGGCGGCGGGCTGGTGCTGGCCCCCAACGCCGTCAAGGCGCTGGCCGCGATCGCGCCCGATCTCGCCCGTCGCGTCCGGGAGGCGGGCCACCCCGCGGGCGCCCGCGGTTCGGCCCCGCACCGCAGCGCGTTCCTCGACCATCGCGGGCGGGTGCTCGGGTGGGTGTCGTTCGACGGGTACGAGGACCGCTGGGGCATGCCCTCGGTCACCGTCCTGCGCGCCGACCTGCACCGGCTGCTCCGCGACGAGGCTCAGGCGGCCGGGGCGGAACTCATCGAGGGCCGCGCCGCCACCCGTTACCTCCACGGTGACTCGGGCGTCGGACTGGTCACCGGCACCGAGGAGGTCCTGAGCGGGGACGTCCTCGTCGGCGCGGACGGCATCCACTCGGCCGTCCGCGCCCAGTTGCTGGGCGACGGCCCACCGCGCTACCGGGGGTTCACCGCGGTGAGAGGCATCGGGCCGGCGCCCGCCGCGTACCCGGACGGCTTCATCGCCTACGGGCGGGGCCTGGTCCTGTTCACCGCGGCCATCGGCGGCGGCGAACTCTACTGGGTCGCGTCCATGACCGCCCCGCGCGGCGTCATGCCGTCCCTGCCGGTCGCCGAGGCCCTGTCCCGGGTGCACGAGCGCGTCGGCGGCTGGCACCCGGACCTGCGGAAGGTGACGACCTCGGCGGACCCGGCCGGGTGTGTGGCGCACGACGTCTTCGACCGCCCGCCACCGCGCACGTGGGCCCGGGGCCGCGTCGTGCTCGCCGGTGACGCCGCGCATCCCATGGTCTACACCCTCGGTCAGGGTGCCGGGATGGCCCTGGAGGACGCCGTCGTGCTGGCCGGCGTGCTGGCCGGCGGCGTCTCGACGACCGCGGCGGTCGAGGCGGCGCTGCGTCGCTACGCGGCGGAACGAGGGCCGCGGGTGCGCAAGGTCGTGCGCCAGTCGCGGATGCTGGGCCGCGTCGCGCACGTGCGCTCGCCGCTGCTGGCCGTCATCCGCGACGCGATGCTGAGGGCGATAACCCGGGGAGGCGATACCGGCGGGCAGAGCTCCGACCTGTTCGGGTGGGCGCCCCCGTGACCTATCGCCGCCGGTCCGCCAGGTAGGCCGCGCCGCGCGGAGAGATCCGGTAGCCGGTGCCCAGGCTGACGGTGAGGCCGAGATTCTTGAGTTTCCGCACGTCCAGCTTGAACTGGGCGGCATCGCGGCCCAGCTCTTCGGCCAGGTCGGCGGCCCGTTCGGCGGGCCGGCGGCTGATGATCTCCAGGGTCGCCGCCGTCCACGGCCCGGTCTTGCTCGCCCGGTCCAGCCGGGCCAGCCTGGCCTCGACGTCCTCCAGGTCCGCCGCGGTGAGCTCGCCGGAGGCGGCGAGCTCGTCACGGGGATCCGGCTCGTCGACGAACCGGATGCGGAGCCGGTACACGGGGTCGCCGGTGCGCCCGCGAAGGTCGCCGACCACGGCGGCGGCGGACGGGTAACCGGCCGCCGCCGCGTCGGCGTCCGTGATCTGCTCGGGGGTCACGACGTCGACCGCGTCGACCGCCACCTGTCCCAGCGCGGTGCGGTACACGTTGCCCGCGGTCGCCTGCCGCTGCCGCCAGCGGCGGAACAGGACGGTGATGGCGCCGCGCCGGATGCCGTCGTGCCGTTCCTTCTCGATCAGCATGAGAGGAAGGCTACTTCCCGGCGCCGGTCAGCCCCGGCCGGACGCAGCCGGTTCCAGGAGCCGGTCCGGGTTGGGGCAGACGTGGTCGGGGCCCGGCGTGCTCCCCGTCAGCAGGAAGTCGCAGACCAGCTCGTTCAGTCCGGTGTTGCCGTAGAACGGGAAGACCCGGTGGTGCGCCGTGTCCGCCACGGTCACGAAAGTCGAGCGCTCCCCCAGCACCTCGTGCATCCGCCGGGCGGCCGCCCAGGGAGTGGACATGTCCTCGTCGGCCGCCACCAGCAGGTAGCTGCCGCCGCCGGACTCCGTGCCGAGCCGGGTGGCGGGCTCCGCCGGCGGGACGGGCCAGAACGCCGGCGCCTTGATCCCGTTGAGCGCCGCGCCGGTCCAGGGGAACTCCCCGGCCGCCTTCAGCATGTCCTGCTCGTAGAGCGCCGGGCTGCGGGGCCAGAGCGCGTCGCCGGCCAGGATCGCCAGCTGGGCGACCGTGCCGCTCTCCTCCTTCGGCTCGCCGAACATCCGGGCGAGGAACTCCATGCTGCTCGCGTCCAGGTCCGCCTGGGTGAGCAGGTGGCGGAGGATGTCGGCGAGGACGGGATAGGCCTTCTCGCTGTTGAGTATCCCGACGGGGATCAGCCTGGCCAGGGTGCGGTCGAGGGGGAACCCCATCAGCGTGACGGGCTCCCCCCGGTCCACCGCGGCGAGGACGGAGTCGTAGGCGGCCCGGACCTCGGGGCCGGCGGTGCCGAGCCGGTAGGTGGCGTGCTGGGTGGCGGCCCACCTGCACCACCGGTTCAGCGCCCGTTCGCCGTTCGCCGGGAAGTCGGTGAACAGCCCGCGCCACACCCAGTCGGGGCTGCAGATCGCGTCCAGCACCGCGCGGTTCAGGTGCGCGCCGAACATCTCGCCGTAGACGGCGCCGAGATAGGTCCCGTACGAGTACCCCAGGTAGTCGATCCGGTCCGCGCCCAGCACGCCGCGGATGACGTCCATGTCGCGGCAGATGTTGCGGGAGTTGGCGTGGGCGAGCAGGTCGAGCGTCCCGGCCGAGCACTTGGCGGCCACCGTGGCCTGGTAGCGCATCTCGGCGTCGAAGGACTCGGGCTGGTGGAAGACCCAGAAGCGTTCCTCGGGTTCGAGGTCGCAGAAGACGGGGGTGCTGGCGCCCATGAACCGGTGGTCGAACCCCACGATGTCGAACGCCTCGGTCAGCCGTTCGGGGAGGCTGCCGAGCAGCGCCGCCAGGAGAGCCAGGCCGCTGTTGCCCAGGTCGTCGCCCGGGCCGACGAGAAGCACCCCCTGGCGGCGGCCCGTCGCACTGTGCCTGGCGATGCCGATCTCGATGTCGCGTTCCCCCGGCCGCCGGTAGTCGAGGGGCACCCGCAGCACCGCCCGGCGGGCGCCGCCCAGCGCGGGGTCCGGCTCGCCCCATGCGACCTGCTGCCGGTAATAGGACGCCGGCTGGTTCATCGACGGGCCTCCCCATCCTCGTAGGAGTCGTCGCCCACGACGACGTCGGCCTCCGGCAGCCGCCCGGTCATCAGGAACTCCTGCGCCACCGCGTCCACCCGGGGGTCGCCGGCGAAGGGGAAGATCCGGTGTTCGATCACGTCCCGCAGCATGACCAGCCGGGACCGGTCACCCAGCAGGCCGCGCAGCCGTCTCGCCCCGGCGTCGGAGGTGAACATGTCACGCTCCGCCTGGATCAGGAGCACGCCGCCCGTCTCGCGGGGGCCGAACACGGTCGGCGGCTCCAGCGGCTGGACCGGCCAGAAGGCGCCGGCCTTGACGCCGAGCAGCGCCCGGTCCATGAACCCGGACGCGTCCTGAACGGCCGCCTCGTACTCCTCCAGCGCCCGCGGCCAGGCCGCGTCCCCGCACAGGATCGCCAGTTGCGCGGCGGCGGTGCTCGCGTCGCGGGGCACCGCGAACATCGAGCCGATGAGCTGCTGGGTGCCCGGCTGGAGTGGCGCGCCGGACCTCGCCGACCGGATGACGTCCTCCAGGGCCGGATGTGAGCGCCGCGAGCTGAGCAGCATCATGGTCAGCACCCGCAGGAACTGCTCGTCCAGCGGCACCGGCACCCCCGGCAGCGTGACCCCCGCCGCCCCCGCCTTGCGGAGGACCTCGTCGAAGGCGTCGCGCACCTGCTGGGGGGTGTCACCGAGGGGACCCTGCGGGCGCGCGGTCGCCGCGCACCAGTGCCGCAGCGTGGCCTCGCAGTTGCGCGCGAAGTTCGTGAACAGGCCCTGCCACACCCAGTCGGGGCTGAGGACGCTGTCGAGGATCACCCGGTCGGCGCGGTCGCCGAACAGCTCGCAGTAGACGGCGGCGACGTAGGAGCCGTAGTTGTGCCCGAGCAGGCAGACGCGCTCCTCGCCGAGGGCACGCCGGACGGCGTCGATATCCCGGGCGATGGCGCGGGTGGTGATGTGCGGCAGCACGTCGACGGAGTGGCCGGCGGCCTTGGCGGCGAGCTCGGCCTGGAACCGGACCTCTTCGGCGAACGACTCCGACTCGTGGAACACCCAGAAGATCTCGCGCTGGTCCAGCCCCCACCGCAGCGGCGCGCTCTCGCCGCTGAAGCGGTGGTCGAACCCGATCACGTCGAAGACGGCGGCGACGGACGGCGCCAGCGCCGCCCTCACCTGCGTGGCCATCGCGATGCCGGAGCTGCCCGGGTCGTCGGGGGTGACGACCAGGACGCCCCGCCGGGCTCCGGGCCCGGCGGCGGGGTAGCGGACCAGGGCCAGGTCGATCGCCGGCCCATCCGGGTCGCGGTGGTCGACGGGTACGGGCACGCGGGCCCGCTGTGAGCCGTCGCCCGCCTCGGACCAGCGGATCGGCGCGGGCGGTGCGGGGACGTCGCCGGCCGTACGGGCTCCGCTCATGACGCCTTCCTGATCTCGTAGAGGACGTTGAAGGGGGTGGGGGCGGCGATCCGCCGGGGAGCCGTCAGGCCGGCGTCGGCGCACAGGCGGGTGAGCACCGGCTGCGGGAGCCCCAGCATGCCCGCCACCACCGGCCCCGTACGGGAGAGCGGCACCGAGTACAGGGTGCTGGTGCCGTAGAGGAAGGCGGCGACGTCTCCCACGTTCTCGTGCGGGTCGGTCGAGCAGTCCGTCTCCAGCAGCAGGAAGACGCCGGTCTCCGTCAGCGCGCGGGCCACGTCGCGCAGGACGTCGCCGGGGTCGGCCGCGAGGTGCAGCGAGTCGAAGGCCATGACCAGCTCGTACGGTCCGGACAGGCCGTCCGCGAACCCCGTCACCCGGGTGAGCGTCACCCGGTCCGCGACGCCGTACTCGGCGATCTCGCCGCGGGCCCGCTCGACGTTGAGTTCGTGCCGGTCGACCCCCGTGCAGCGCGAGGCCGGGAAGCGCCGGGCGAGCAGGGCGAGCGCGGTGCCCGACCCGCAGGCCAGGTGGGCGACCTCGGCGCCGGCCGTCAGCTTCTCCTCCAGGCCGGGGACGAGCGGCAGCCACTGGTCGAGCAACATCGCTTCGAGCCACTTGGCGCTCATCCGCCAGGTGGCCTGGTACATCGCCGGCGGATAGTCGCCCGGCGTCAGTCCCTCGCCGCTGCGGAAGCAGCCCGCCACCCGCTCGACCATCGCGGCCAGAGGAGGGACCAGGCGGGCGATCCCGCCGACGTAGAAGGGAGAGCCGGGGTCGGCCAGGAGCGCCGTGTACGCGGGCGGGAGGCGGAACTCCTCGCCGGAGCGGTCCAGCTCCAGATAGCCGGCCGCGGCCAGCGTACGCGCCCATTCGCGCACGTAACGGGCGTCGGCGCCGGCCTGCTTCGCGATGTCGTCCGCGCTGTGGCCTTCGCCGTCGGCCAGCCCCGCGAACAGGCCGAGCTGGTCCCCGACGGCGCACGACAGCACCACCATGGCGCGGCTCAGATCCGTCATGAACCGCGCGCCGGCCGCCATGGCCTCTTCGATGTCGGATGTACGGTCGAAAACGCCGGGATCGCCCATGTGCGCCACCTGTCGTCGTTTCCTGTCCAGTTCCGTCAGCGTAGGCATCGGCTCAGCCGGGCGGCTTCTTCCAGATTGCGGCCGCGGGCCGAGGCGATGAAAGAAACCGGCACGCCGGTCCGCGTCGGTGCGCGGGATCGGCGTGCCGGGTGTCTGGCCGGGTCGTCGAGGCGACTAGGCGGTCTCGCGCCGGGTGAACCAGACCGGCAGCTCGGCGAGGCCGCGGAGCACACCGGTCTCGCGGTACTCCAGCTTCTCGACCGGGCAGGCGAGGGTGATGTCGGAGAACTCGTTCAGCAACGACGTGAACGCGATCTCGGTCTCCAGCCGGGACAGCGGCGCCCCGATGCAGTAGTGGATGCCGTAGCCGAACCCCAGGTGGTTGCGGTCGCCGCGGCTCACGTCGAGCCGCTCGCCGTCCTCGAACCTGCTCTCGTCGCGGTTGGCCGCGGCGTTGGCGATCGTCACCAGCCCGCCGGCCGGGATCGTGACGTCGCCGATCGTGACGGGCTCGGTGGCCACGCGCAGCATCGCGCGCTCCACGGGGCCGTCGTAACGGGCCAGCTCCTCGACCGCCGACGTCATCAGGGACGGGTCCCGGCGCAGTCGCTCGATCTCGCCCGGGTGCTGCAGCAACGCCAGCATGCCGTTGCCGATCAGGTTCACGGTGGTCTTGTAGCCCGCGATCAGGAGCAGGCCCGCCGTGGACACGACCTCCTTCTCGCTGAACGTGTTGCCCGAGTCCGACGCCACGACCAGCGCGCTGAGCAGGTCGGGCTGCTCCTCCTCGCGCCCCGAGCCGGGCTTGAGCTCGGCGCGCTTGCGGGCGACGAGGTCGACGAAGTAGTCGCGCAGCAGCCGGTTGGCCTCGTACGGGCGGATCCGCTCGCCCGTGACGTAGGTGGGGGTGAGGGCCGCGAGCACCCAGTTGGTGAAGCTCACGGCGTCCTGGTACGGCACGCCCAGCAGCGTGCAGATGACCTTGATCGGCATCGGCGCCGCGAACTCGCGCATGAAGTCGACCTGCTTGGAGGTGTCGATCCCGGCGAGCAGCTCATCGGTGATCTGCTGAATGCCCGGGCGGAGCCGCTCCACCCGCTCGGCGGTGAACGCCTTGTTGGCCAGCTGGCGGAGCCGGGTGTGCTCGGGCGGGTCGGCGTTGAGCATGTGCGGCTCGGAGTCCTCTTCGCCCTCGTCGTAGAGTTCCGTCTGCCGCATGACCTCCCACATGTTCCGGGGATCGCGGGAGAGCCGCCGGTCCGCGAGCGCGGCCCGCGCCTCCTCGTACCGGGTGATCACCCAGTGCTCGATGCCGCGCGGCTCCTTGACGAGCTGGACGGGTCCCTCCTCCCGCATGCTCGCGTAGATCGGGAAGGGGTTGTTGCGAAGATGCGGCTGGTACAGCGGGTGAACCTCGTCCTCGGCGTGTCCCATGTCGCCGGTCCTTCCGTTGGGTGTTCGTGCGATGACTTGCGCGGGCTCACGTCATCCGGGGATGCCGTCCGGCATGTCCGGTGGCGCGGACGCGCGCCGGATGAGAGTGCCGAGACGGTCGAAGGCCGAAGCCCAGAACCGCGTGAGCAGGGTGCGGTCGTGCGGGGCGGTCTCCGTCGAGCCGAACATCTCCCAGCCGTAGTGGAAGACCTGCAGCAGGCTGCCGCCCAGGTGCGCCGGCTCGATCCACAGATGGCCGGAGAGGTGATCCGGCCATCCGCCGCGGTCGAGCCTGAAGTTCAGGCTCGGCAGGTAGGACGGGAACCGCTGCCCGGCCTCCAGGTGCTCGGTGACCGTCAGCACGCAGCTTCCGCTGGCGTCGCCGATCACGAACGCCATCGGGTCGTCGACGTTCAGCGAGCCGGAGGTGCGTCCCGTCCAGTACTGCAGCGCGGGGACGGCGGTGAGCGCCGCCCACGCCTCGTAGGCCGGCAGGGGCAGCTCGGTCTGGACGTACGGCCCCATGCGCCGCCAGGTCCAGCGCACGTCCCGTCCGGTCTGCACGTGGTCGGAGAGCTGGTCGAGGATGCCCGGCCAGCCGGTGCCGTTCCAGCTCCGCCAGTCCGACGGCCCGTTCGAGCTGATCTCCGTGACGGTCACGGTGGTGGCCGCGCCCATGGCGGTGAGCTGCCACGTCACGCGGGTGGCCGGGCCCACGCCGACCCAGCGCCAGCGATAGCTCAGCGTGGCCGTGTGACCGTCCGGGCCGGGCGGCCGCACCTCGTCGGTGTGGCACCAGAAGAACTCACCGTCGCGGAAGTCGAGCATGCTCCGCTCGCCCTCGCGCGCCCAGGACTCACCCGTGCGCGCCAGCCAGAGCCCGATCCGCCCGGGATCGGCCAGCGCCGTCCACACCGCGTCCAGATCTGCCGGTACGGTCACCGTCGTGATCAGCCTTTCCCACCGGTCGTGGGCGACCGGCTGGGCCGTCGCGCGGAAGGGAGGGAAGGGTGACGGCTCGGTCAGCGGGACGGTGAGCTCGTCGGGCAGTGGTGAGACAGTGGTCATGGCGTCCTCGGCTCGTTCAGAGGTGCTGGGAAACCGGTCAGGCGATCTTCTCCGGGGCCAGGTAGCCGCCCATGTTGAAGCGCAGGCTGGTCAGGTAGCCGACCGGCTCGGCGTCGGGGTTCTTGAGGTCGTGCAGCGGCAGCATCCGGTAGATCTGGCCCTTGCCCGGGGCGCCCGCCGGCGGGATCGAGCGGACGTCGTCGATCGTCAGGATGACGGGTTCCTTGTTGAACAGCGTCTTGCCCAGCTTGGGGATGTCGAACAGGCATCCGACGGCCATCCGGCACGCCTTGGCCGAAGGGCCCTCTCCCGCGTAGGGGTCGAAGGGGTTGCGGATCTGGCCGGCGGACAGGCAGGTCGGGTTGAGGGTGACGGTGATGGTCCCCAGTTCCTCCGACGTGCCGGTCATCTTCATCTCGATGAGGTTGGTGTACACCTCGGCGTCGGCCCACTCGTTCTCCGTGGGCTCGGACCGGACCACCCGTACGTAACCGTCGAACTCGACGTCGAACTCGCCGACTCCGGGGATGGCGAAGGTGTCCCAGGAGTGGATGCCGAGGTTGTCGATGCCGGCCTCGGGGGTGGCCCAGCGGACGACCTGCGTGCCCTCGTACAGGTTGGGCACGCCGTCCGTCTGGACCGGCCGGCCGTAGACGGTGGTCTTCTCGGGATTGGTGATCATGGCTCTTCCTTTCAGGGGGTGTGTGATCGGCCTGTGGCCGGGATCAGAGGCCCACGGCGCGGTAGTCGCAGCAGGTGCGCCCGGGCTCGTCGGCGATGCCGTCCTGGTTGCTGTCGATCTCGCCGTCGACGGTGCTGTAGACGTCCCTGGAGTTGAGGTCGATGCGGCCGTCGCCGTCCCAGTCGTTCAGCTTCCCCTTGAAGGTGCCGAGGATGAACACGTTGGTCAGGTCCCTGACCTCGGGGTCGTGCATGGTCGACAGGATGCCGTTGCCCGGCTGCAGGATCTCCTCGAGTGACTTGCCGGCGACGCTCTCGACGTTCGTGTAGCCCCAGCCCTGGAACCGGCCGCGGACGTACCTGATGGCGTCCTCGCCGCGGACCTTCAGCGTGGGGTCGAGGTGCCAGGTGCCGTAACGGGCGAAGCCGATGCGGGTGTCGTGGGTGCCCTGCGAGGGGTCGTCCGCGCGGCCGGACTTGAAGAACGTCCGCGGGACCTGCGACTCGAAGAAGAAGTTGCCGCGGTCGCGCCTGCTGCGCTCGGTGAAGCCGCGGAACAGGTAGTTGTCCATGTGCGGCGAGTCGTCGACGTGCAGGCCGCTGATCGTCTTGGCCATCAGCAGCTGCTTCTCGCGGGTCGCGACGTTCGGGCACGCGTGCGCCTGGCCGTAGACGCGCGCCAGGCCGAGCGGGCCCAGCGAGACCTTGCCCCAGTGCTGGTTGGTGCCGTCGAGGCGGACGTAGAGGTCGCAGTGGATGAGCAGGTAGATCGTCTCGTCGAAGGTCCTGCCCTCGGTGAAGACGCCGCCGCGGCCGTCGAACGCGGGGTCGCCGGTGGTGAGCTCGCTGGCGAACAGCTTCGACCACTCGGCGATCTCCGGGTCGGAGTCCTTCGCGAAGCGGCGCAGCGCGGCGATGGCGTGCGGGCCGCCGAGCTTCTCCATGGCCCAGAGGGTGTCCCAGCGGACCTCGCGGTTCTTGTCGTGCCGGATGACCTCGGCGAGCAGCTCGAACGCGTCGGGCAGGTCCCGGTCGGCGTACTCGAAGACGGCCTGCTCGCGCATGACCGGGTCGGGGTGGTGCAGCGCGTCGTGCTGGAGCTCCTCGTCGGTCCGGTTGTCGACCCGGACGGCGGCCCTGTTCAGGGCGTAGCCGAAATCGCTGCACCAGGCGGCCGGGTCGCCGGCCACGAAGCGCGGGTCCATGCTGAGCGTGGTGCGGTAGGCGAAGTTGAGCGCGTCCCGCTGCTCGTCGCGGAGCGACTCGAGCGGCGGAGCCTCGACCGGAAGCGATGACTCAGGACCGGGGTTACCCACTGATTCCGGGGACTTATTGCATAGATCGATTGCCATCTGTTGCCTCCGAAGGGCGAAGTTGTGGCTACAGCAGTCACGCTAGGAGGGACCGGATGACAAAACTTCTCCCACGTTGCCTACCGAGGCCGGGCACGGTGTTCGCGCCTGGCAGGAGAAAAAGTGATCGGATACTGTCGGCGTGACCTCAGAAAGCCGATCAGCCGGTCGAGGTGATCCATGGAAGGGTCGCGATGGGCAATCTGATCGCACCGAACACGGATTTGACGTTCGTCCCCGGCCCCTGCCCGCCACGGCCGTGCGCGCTCCCGGAAACGCGGCATTCCGGATCACGTGTGCACGCGGACGACGACGGGATCCTCGTCGAACTCGGCGCTCGCTGGCGCCCGGGTGACGCCGCTCTGCTCCTCGGCGGGATCAGGCGAGCCGCGGAGCGCGGCCTGCCGCTCACGCTCGCCCACCGCGGCGCCGGCGGCGGCAGCCTGCTCCGGGCGGCGTCGCGCGAGTGGCCGCACCTGCGTCACCGCGAGATCGTGCGCGACGGCCGGGGGTCCTTCCGTACGCGTCCGCCACGGTGGATGCGGTACCGCCTGCCCGCGCCCACCGGTCGCGGCGGCGAGCCCGCCGGGGTGGCGATCAGCGGCGGGCTCGGCGGGATCGGCCTGGCCCTGGCCGCGCGGCTGGCCGCCGCGGGGCACCCGCTGTGGCTGCTCGACCGGCGCCCGGCGGGCGGCCTGCCGGCGGCCGACCGGCGGCGGCTCGCCGCCACGATCGCGCGCACCAGCGTGGTCGTCGATCAGGCGGACGTCACCGCGGCCGTTCCCGCGGCCCCCTTCCCGATCACGCACCTGGTGCACGCCGCGGGGGAGCTGGATCTGGCGCCGCTGGCCGACCTGTCCGCCGACGACCTGGAACGGCTGGCGGGCGGCAAGGCCACGGCCCTGCGCACCCTGGTGGAGGCCCTGATACCCGCCGGGCTGCGGTCGGTGGTGGCGTTCGGCTCGACCGAGTCCCGCCACCCCCATCGGCTGTTCGGCGGGTACGCGCTGGCCAACGAGCTGCTGCGGCGGGAGGCGGCCCGGCTGCGGGAGGAACGTCCGGAGGTGCGCGTCGTCACGGCCGAGTGGTCGCTCTGGTCGGCGGTGGGGATGGGGGCCGCCAGTGCCGGGATGGCGGGCCGGGCGGGGTTCGCGGTCGTGCCGCCGGAGTGGGGCGTCCAGGTCACCGAGGGACTGCTGGACCGGCGGCGGCCGATGCCCGAGGAGATCGTGCTCGGCGGGCCCCAGCCCACGCCCGAGCGTCCGGTGGCGGCGATCTCCGGGATCGGCGGCAGCTCCCTCGTGGTGGACGACGCGTCGGTGCGGCGTCTGGTGAGGCTCTGCCTCCCGGGCGGGACCGCGCGGCATCGGGAGGTCGGTCCGCGGGATCGGATCGTCCGCGCCCAGGTCGCGGACGACACCGTCTACACCTGGGGTTCCGGCCACCGTGACTGGAACACCCGCGCGCCGGGGAGGCAGAGGTGAACGGTTCCGTCGTCGAGCACTCCGTCCGGCTGCCGTGCGACGCCGCGGCCGCGTGGCGGATGATCGTGGACGCCCGGCGCGCCCAGGCCTGGTGGGGGCGGCTGGAGGCGGACATCACCCATGTCGCCCAGGAGCTGACCGTCGCGACGGGCACGTCCTCGGTGTACCGCCTCTGGGTCGAGACGATCCTCCCGGAGCGGGTCCTCGCGTTCACCAGCGCCTATCTCGGGGTCAGCCCCGTCACCGCCGTCCGGTTCGACGTCCTCGGGTCCGGGCCGGTGCTGCTGCGCGTCAGTGAGACGCTGGAGTCGGCGGACCCGGCGACCGTCCACCAGGCCAGGCGGCTGTGGCAGCACCGGCTCGATCGCCTGGTGGCGTCGCTGCCGGGCGCTCCCCCGGCCCCTGGGGAGACGGACGACGGCCTCGCCGACATCACCGTGCGCCGGACGCTCGACAGGCCGGGCTGGCGCCCGCTGCACCGGGCCGTCCTGAGCGAGTGGCTGCCGCTCTCCGGTCCCGCGTGGCCGCCGCGCTGGTTCTACGTGATCGACTCCGAAGGGCCCCGGCCGTTTCCCGTCGTCCGCTGGCGCACGCACTTCGACGACCTGATCGCGCTCGGGATCGAAGCCGTGCCCGGGTGCCCGCCCACGGAGGCTGAGGTGGCCGTCGCGGCCACCGCGACCGCGCTGGAGCTGCGGGTGCGGCACACGGGATGGGCGGCGCTGGACCTGGACGCCGAGACGCGGGAGGTGCTGCGGGACCGGTTCCTGGCCACCTGGCGGCACACCCTCCAGCGGGCGGTCCACGCCTGAGCCCGCCCGGGCTCACCTGACTCCGGTGGCCGCGGGGATCTGCAGGCCGGGCCACCAGCGCCGGAGCGTCCCCTCCACGATCATCAGGGACATCAGGGGGAACGCGAAGTCGGCCGGCGGGTGGACGCCGTACCTGTTCTGGTGCTCGAAGACGCGGGGGCCGAAGTCGGTCATGTCGAACCGCCCTCCCGGCTCCGTCGTCGCCCGTACGAGCCCGGCGATCTCGCGGGCGAACGCGCGCCTGCGAGCCGGGGTGTGCCCGGCGGGCGGCCCCGAGGGGAACGCCGAGTCGTACATGATCTCCCCGCACCGCTGCCCGTTGCGGAGCGCCAGGTTGATGAAGAAGTCCCGGAGTGAGTCCCGGACCCTCCCGGGCATCTCCACGCAGTAGCCGGCGTCCAGGATCACGACGGTGCCGTCCGGCCGGATGTAGATGTTGCCCGGATGGAGATCGCAGTGGACGAAGCCGTCCTTGAAGATCATCGAGCCGACGGCTTCGAGCACCCGCGACGCGACGCGGTCGCGCCCGGCCAGGTCCGCGGCCGGAACGTCGTCGGCGAGCCCCGGGACGAGGTCGGTCACCAGGGCCACGGGGCAGGTGTAGTCCTCGTGCACCCGCGGCACGATGATCTCCTCGTACCGGGCCAGGTTCGCGGCGAGCCGGCGCAGGTGGCCGGCCTCGCGGAAGAAGTCGATCTGGCCGTAGAGCGCCCGGGACATGTAGCCGACGAGGTCGGCCATGGGCGCGCCGCCCGCCGCCGGCAGCTTCTCGGCCACCCGGGTGAGCGCGGTCAGCAGGGTGAGGTCGGTCGACATCGACTCCGCGACGCCCTCCCGCTGCAGCTTGACGGCCAGCAGGCGGCCGTCCGGGTCGATGGCCTCGTACACGCAGGCGATGCTGCCGCTGCCGACGCAGCGATCCGTCACGTTGAGCCGGCTCAGGCGCGGCTCCTGACGCGTGGCGAGGGCCAGTTGACGGCCGAACTCCGCGGCGCCCATCGGGGTGACGTCGTCGTGCAGGGCGGCCAGCTGCTCGGTGACGTGGGCGGGGAACAGGTCGGCGCGGCTGGCCAGCATCTGCCCGAACTTGACGTAGGTGGGGCCCATGCGTTCGACATGCCGCACGAGCCGCCTGGTGCCGCGCGTCTGCGCCCGTGTCCTGCCGCGGAGCAGCCGGTCGACCAGCCACGCCGACACCACGTGCGGCGCCGCGGCGCCCACCTGGCCGGTCAGCCGCGCCGCGCGGCCGGCCAGGCGGAGCCCGCGCACGCGTGGCAGGTGGTCCGGGCCGGCCGCGCTCTCCCGCGCGGGCTCGCCCGGTCCGGCATCGCCGGGCGCCCGCTCGGCCGTCCTGCCGAACGCGTGCGCCGCCACCATGGGGTGCACGGCGGGCAGCGTCGTGACCGGCGACAGCCCCGCCTCGGCGGCGGCGGCGACCAGGGTCTCGGGCGTCAGCCCCAGGGTGCCCAGCGGCCGGCCGCCTCGCGCGGCGGTGGCCGGGACGCAGTACAGCACGCTGGTCGCCAGCAGCATCGCCGCCGCCGGGCCGGTCAGCGGCGGAGACTCCACGACCAGCAGGGTGCCGCCGGGGCGCAGGGCGGAGGCCGCGGCGCGCAGCATGCCGGACAGGTCGCTCACGTCGTGGAGCACGCTGAGCGCGAGAATCAGGTCGTATCCGCCGCTCAGCGCCGTCGTGGCGTCCAGGTGGCACAGCGAGACGCGTCCGGTCAGGCCGCGCGCCGCCAGCCGGGCGTTGCCCGCGCTGGTCAGCCGTTCGTCGAGGTCGAAGCCCTGAGCCGTGATCCGGGGGAAGGCCGTCGCCAGGGTCTCCAGCGTCTCACCGGACGCGCAGCCGATCTCCGCCACCCTGCCGCCGGCCCGCAGGGTGTCGGTGAGCCCGGGGACGGCGGGCAACCAGATGTCCGGAAGGATGACCCCGGTCCACTGGGCGCTCATCCGCTGCATCGCCTCGGCGAGCTCCTGCGGATAGCTCGCGTCGTCGAGGGCTCCCCCGGTGTGATAGGCCTCGGCGATCGCGGGGACGCACCGGGTCAGCGCGCCGAACAACGCCACCCCCGGCTGCACGTCCATCATCCCGCCGATGAACGGCCGGACCTCGGGCGACCACGCGTAGCCCGCCTCGTCGTGGGAGACCAGCCCGGCGGCGGCCAGGCCGCGCAGCCACTCCTCGGCGAGGCGCGCGTCGCCGCCGGTGGCCCGGGCGAGCCCGGCCGCCTGAGCGGGGCCGGCGGCCAGCGCGGCGCTCAGCCCGGTCCGCGAGCCGAATTCCAGCATCGTGGCGACCATCGCGGTGGCCACGACGGCCATCGGCCGCGGCAGCTCCGGCCCGTCGCCGATCTCGTGTCGGGTCGTCCCGGCAATTCTCTCACCCATGGAAAGACACCCTTTTGGCACGACAGCAAATGTACGAATTATAGTCAGGCGTTTCCGGGGCGGCTTCTTCGAAATTGCGGTGTGCTTTCCTGCGGAATTCGGCGACCGGCCCGTTCCGCCGATGATTTGGGCGTGCTAACGTGACGCCATGTCCGTGGACAGAGATTCGTCCGCCGTTTCCATCCACCGGCATTTCGACTGCGCTTTCCCCGAGTTATGGCTGTCGGTGACCGCGCCCGAGTCGATCTCCGCCTGGTTCACGCCGTGCGCCCGGGGCTCTGACGGACGCTACCGGCTGCGGTTCACGGAGGACTCCGGCGAGTCCTATGTCAAACACGCGACGGTGCTCCGCTACCGCCTCCGGGAGGACGCGGGCGAGTATCGCTTCCTGCTGGAGGACCCGGGTCATCACCACAGCGTGGTGGAGGTGAGCGTCAGCGGGGCGCCGGGCGGCGCGGTCCTGACGCTGCGGCACCTCGATCCTCCCGCGGAGCTGGCCGACGGGTACGCCCGCGGCTGGGCCGACTACCTGGACTCCCTGGAGCGGCACCTGGCGGCCTCCCGCCAGGACGCGATCCGGCGTCCGGAGGGCGGGAGATGAGCTCCGCGGCCCGGTCGGCCGTGCGGATCGCGCAGGTCGCCGTCGTGGTGTGCGCCACGGCGGCGTCGCTGGCCTGGGCCGTGGTGCGGCACGGCCGGCGGGAGGGGACGCTCAGGAGGGCGGGCGCCGTGGTGAGCGCGGCCCTGTGGCGGCTGGGCCCGGCGTTCATCAAGGTCGGGCAGATGCTGTCGAGCCGCAGGGACATCCTCCCCGCCGCGTTCTGCGAGGAGCTGGAGGAGGGCCTGGCGCGCGGGCGGGCCGGCGCCGGCGGGGCGGACGTGGAGATCGGATCCGTGGCCACCGTGGAGCGGCGCCTGGTGGACGGCGCCGACGTGGCGGTGAAGACGGTCCACCCCACGGCCGCCGAACAGCTGCGGATCGATCTCGGCCTCATCACGGCCATGGCCCGGGTCGCGGGCGTCCTGCTCCGGCGCTCGGGGCCCACGCTGGAACGGGTCGTGCACGAGATGTGCGAGTCGGTCCGCGGGCAGACCGACCTGGTGGCGGAGGCGGCCACCCTCAGCCGGCTCGAAGACCTCGAACTCGTCCTGCCGGTGGTCTTCCCCCGGGTGCTGCCCGGGCAGAGCGGGCCGGGCGTGCTGACGATGACGTGGATACCGGGACAGGCCGGCGGCCGGCGGTTCCGCGATCCCCGGCGCACCGCCAAGCGGCTCGTCCTGACGGTGTACGAGATGCTCTTCATCACCGGCGTCGTCCACTGCGATCTGCACCCGGGCAACTGGTGGGAGCTGCCCGACGGCCGGCTGGCGATCGTGGACGCCGGGTTCACCTACGAGCTGGACGAGGAGATGCGGACGCATTTCACCGAGTTCTTCCTCGGGATGTCCAGCGGGAACGCCGAGATCTGCGCCACGCACGCGCTGGCGGCCGCGGCCCGGCCGGTGCCGCCCGAGGCCGAGAAGGCGTTCCGCCGCGACATGGAGGGCCTCATCGGCTCCGTCACGGGGCTGACGGCGGGGGCCTTCTCCCTGGCGGGGTTCGCCGCCCGCTTCTTCGCCGTGCAGCGGCGGCACCAGGCGTTCTCACGGGCCGAGTTCATCTTTCCTCTCATGGCCCTTCTGGCCATAGAAGGGCAGGTCAAGCAGCTGGATCCGGGAATCAACTTCCAATCTCTGGCGGGCCCCGTCGTGTTGCGCTCCATCGTCGCGCGGGCCCGCGCCGAGCGCGTCCGCTGAGCCCTGCCACGCGCTCACCTCGCCGGCGACGGCTTCCCGAGGCATCGCCGGAGCATCGCTATACACTTTCTTAGTATGGTGAACGAGTCGGTGGCCCGCGCCGGCGAACGCAGACGTTACGGGCAATACTGCGGTCTGGCCGCGTGCCTCGACGTGATCGGCGAGCGGTGGACCCTGCTGATCATCCGAGAGCTCCTCGTCGGCCCTCAGCGATACAACGAGCTGCTTCACAATCTTCCAGGCATCGGCACCAACCTCCTCGCCGAACGGCTCCGGTGGCTGACCCGCCAGGGCGTCGTCCGGCAGCACCCGCGGCTGAGCGGCAGGGGGCACACCTACGAGCTGACGTCCTTCGGTGAGGAGCTCCGCGAGCCGGTGCTCGGCCTGGCCCGGTGGGGGCTGAACGTCCCCCACTCCTTCAGCGCGGAAGACGAGGTGCGGCCGCAGTGGGGTGTCCTGGCCGTCGAGGCGCTGATCAGGAAGGACCAGATCCCCGACGTCGACGAGTCCTACGAGTTCCTCGTCGACGACCAGGTGTTCCACATCGCGGTGCGGGGCCGGCAGATCTCGGTCGTCCAGCAGGGCGCCGAGGACGCGGTCCTGCGGGTCTCGACCGACGCCAAGACGTTCGTGGACATCGGTTCCGGCCGGCTCTCGCCCTTCGAGGCCGTGGTGACCAAACGGCTGAGCCTGGAGGGTGACCAGGAAGCCCTCACCCGCTGTTCCCGTCTGCTGGGGCTGCTTCCCGGCCCCCGCCCGACCGCGATCTGAGCGTCTCCAGGTACGCGTCTATGTCCGCGGCCAGCGGGGGAAGGTCGACCGCCGGGTTCGGCGACCGGGCGAGCAGCATGCCGCCTTCGCAGATCAGCGAGAAGACGAGCTGCGCGCGGGCGGCCACCGTCTCCGGCGCTCCCCCGCCGGCCAGGCGCAGACCGGCCAGCAGGACCCGCAGGGTGTGGCCGTGCTCCAGCTCCCGCACGGCCTCCCAGCCCATCAACGACGGGGCGTCGAGCAGCACGATCTGCCGGAAACCCGGATCCAGGCAGTGCTCCAGGAAGGTGCGGACGCCGTTGTGCAGGGCTTCCCACGGGTCGTCCTCCTCGGCGGCGGCGTACTCCAGTCTTGCCGCGATCTTCTGCTGCTCGCGGATGAAGACGGCGCGGAACAGCTCGATCTTGCTACCGAAATGGTGGTAGACGGCGCCCTTGGTGACCCCCGCCGCCGCGGAGATCGTGTCGATCGAGGTCGCGGCATAGCCGTTGCCGCCGAACAGCTCGTGCGCGGCGCCGACCAGCCGGGCCGTCGTCACGTCCGAGCGCTCGGCCTGCGTTCGCCTGGCCATGCTTCTCCTCATCAGCTCCGGTTACCGGCCCGCCCGTCGTCCGGGCGGCCCGTCACCAGGGGATCACCGGGTACCAGGGGATGAGCTCGCGTCTGGCCAGCAGCCGTACGTCCCAGTACAGGAAGGTGAAGACCCCGACGACGATGAAAGCCGCTCCCGTGATGAGGGCGAGCCGGCCGGGCCGGGCGGCGAACCAGCCCTGCACCCGGCCGCCCATGACCACCGCGAGCAGGACGAAGAGCACCGTGAGGATCACGATGTTCCCCACGGACTGCAGCATGAACGCCAGCGCCCCGTAGAGCGGGTTGTGGCTCTCGGCGGCGTCCCGGAACAGCTGCCGGAACAGTCCGTACGGCCGTCCGATGAGGAAGCCGCCGATGAGCGCTCCCATGACCACCATGGGCGCGTTGGGGAAGCGCCGGGTGAGCCGGGCGAGCGGGTCGCGCACGATGCCGAGCGCGGCCAGCCCGAGCCAGACGAACGCCACCCCGATCACGCCGAAGGCCACCATCGACTGGACGCTCCTGGCCGACAGCTCCCCCGGGAGGGTGGGGGCGGTCGAGAACTGCGGCATGGCGGTCCCGACGATCCCGACCACGGCTCCGTACACGCCGGAGACCGTGAGCAT
Source organism: Nonomuraea sp. NPDC050478 (assembly GCF_044458265.1). NCBI lineage: Bacteria > Bacillati > Actinomycetota > Actinomycetes > Streptosporangiales > Streptosporangiaceae > Nonomuraea > Nonomuraea sp. NPDC050478. Next base: position 328,602 of record NZ_JBITHT010000009.1, read on the forward strand.
GCCCACGGTCAGCCAGGCGAGGGGCTTGAAGACGGCCCCCACGCGGTCGGACAGCGAGCGCGGCTGTCCGACGATCGGGCAGAGCGCGCCGAGGACGGCGATGTTGCAGGCGGTGAAGGTGCCGCCCAGCCCGGTGGCGAAGGCGAAGACGATGCCGGGCAGGATGCCGTCGAGGACCGTGGCCTCCGGCTCCTGGCCGAGCACGGTGCCGGCGACGTTCTCCCCGATGACCGAGTCGACGAACTCCGCTGACCAGACGACGGTGAGCAGGAATCCGATCAGCGAGCTGATCAGGACGGCCCGCCAGGGATGGCGGATCCCGGCCCGCTCGGCGGGGCGCTGTTCGGTGAGTGCCATGTGGGTCTCCTCTTCGTACCGGCGCGACCGGCGCGCCGGTCGGATCATGGACGTTCGAGGTGCTGGACACGGCTGCGCCGCAGGTGCTGCCTGCTGCCGCGCGGCGCGGCGAAGCCCCCGGGACCCGCATGGGCAGCGGCCGATCACGGTTCCCGGGAGGTGGAGCGGTGTGCGGCAGGGCTCAGCGGCCGGCCCAGAGGCCCACGTGGTTGCCTTCCGGGTCGCGGAAGACGGCGCAGTGGCCGTGGTTCCCGCCGATGTCCATCTTCGGCCGGTCCACCTTGCCGCCGGCCTTCAGCACGGCGTCGAGCGTGCCGTCGATGTCGTCCACGAGCAGGTAGACGACGGTGGACTCACCGGTGGGCGAGGGCCGGCGCGCCGACTGGGCGAGCCCCCCGACGGGCGGCCCGCCCGCCCCGGTGACGATCATGGAGTACGCGCCCAGAGGGAACTCGGGGATCTCCTCGTAGGTCCAGCCGAACACTTCCGTGTAGAACGTACGCATTCGTCCTATGTCGTTGACGTGGATCTCGAACCAGGCGACCGCGTCTGACAGGGACACGTGATTCCTCCTCGGCTGGCTAGGGTGTGGCGGCGAACGTGATCGGCAGGCTGACCACCCCGCGGAACATCGTGCTGCGCCGGTAGACGAGCTCACCGGTGGGAACGGCCTGCCGCAGCTCGGCCAGACCGGCGAGCTGCCCCAGCGCCGCCCTCAGCTCCATGCGGGCGAGCAGGGCGCCGAGGCAGAAGCGCATGCCGGCGCCGAAGGACATGGGCGGTCGCTCCGAGCGGCGGATGTCGAACCTGTCCGGATCTGTGAACTGCGCCGGGTCGCGGTTCGCCGCCCCCGCGAGGGCGACGACGAAGGCGCCCTCGGGCAGCTTCGTGCCGGAGAGGTCGAGGTCCGCCGAGATCTGCCGGCTGTTGGACTGGACCGACGAGTCGTAGCGCAGGCACTCCTCGACGGCGCCCGCCAGCCGGTCCGGTTCGGCGCGCAGCAGTTCCAGCTGCCGAGGATGGCGCAGGAAGGCGAGGACGCCGTTGCCTATCTGGTTGGTCACGGTGTCGTGGCCGGCGAAGACCAGCGCCACGGCCGTGCCGATCAGGGCGTTGGTGGTGATGGGCCGCTGCCCGCCGGTGGCCTCGATCATGGCGCTGATGAGGTCGTCCCCCGGGCTCCTGCGCCGTTCGGCGATCAGCTCGGTGAGGTACTCGGCGAACTGTCCCATGGCGGCCTGGCCCCGGGCGATCTCCTCCGGACTGGCCAGGAGGTCCAGCGTGGGGGCGATGTCGACCGACCAGGCGCGCAGCGCGTCACGGTCGCGGGCCGGCATGCCGAGCAGCGTGGAGATCGTGGCGAGCGCGAGCGGGTAGGCGAAGTCGTCGACCAGGTCCATCTCGCCCCGCCTCCGCAGCGGCCGGAGCAGGTCGCGTGCGGTCTGCTCGATCTCCGCGCCCATCCTCCGGATCAGCCGGGGAGTGAACGCCGGGCCGATCAGGGAGCGGAGCCGCTCGTGGTCGGGGTCGTCCTGGAAGAAGATCGTGTGACGCAGCACCTCGCTGAGCGGGCCGGGGCCGACCAGCGAGGCCCAGAAGTCGCGGATGCCGGCCCGGCCGAACCGGGCCTCGCCCAGGACGGTGCGGACGTCGTCGTACCGGGTGACGTACCAGATGCCGTTCGCGCCGCGATGGACCGGATCGTGGCGCAGCAGCCAGGCGTAGTAGGGGTACGGATCGCGCAGGACCGCGGGGTCCACGGGATCGAACCCGGCGCCGATGGGGACCGTCATCCGGACCGCCCTCCCTCCGTAGCTTTAAACAGCTATACCAAATGTCCCGATATAGGTCTAGATCTGACCATTGTTCGAGGTGGATAGCTATGGTTTATTGAAGTGAAGCCGAAAGCGAGGTGGCGAGAATGTCCGTCGACGCCCGGCCGGCCCGGTTCGATCGTGCCGACCCGCTGATCATCCCGGGCAGCACGCATCACGTGGGGCTGGCCATACGAGGCGAGCTGAAGCTCTTCTTCGCCGACGGGGAGACCCTCGACTGCGACGACGTGCAGGGCATGAGCGCGGTCCGAAGCTCGGACACGGTCACCACGACCCCGGACGGGCGGCCGACCGTCGAGGTGACCCGGCTCATGACCCACTTCCACTCCAACGTCACCGGGCTGCTGATCCAGCAGAACCCCAGCCGGCTCAACCTGGGCCGGCTGACCGGGATCGCGCCGGGGGGACCGGAGCGGCTGCTGCCCGCCGACGTCACCTTCGACCAGTACCTGATCCTCGCGCTGCGCGGCCGACTCCACATCAACATCGACCCGCTGGTGATGGAGGCCAAGGAGATCACCGTGTTCCCGCCGATCGGCACCACGTTCCTGTCGCAGGGGGCCACGCTCTTCTACGACGTGGCGGACCTGCCCGGCGGGATCGCCCAGCGGGAGCCGGGGAACGCGACGCCCAGCCTGGCGCTGGCCTCCCAGAGCGTCTGCGGCAGCCACCTCACCCACTACATCGACATGCCTTCCGCGGATGGATGAGGGCGCCGCCACGTGACCTGCTGCCGCTGGTCGTCCGGGCGGCGCGGATCGGCGGGATCCTGGGGCTGGCCCTCCTGCGGGCGGTCACCGACGTGCGCGGGCTCTTGTCCGGGGTCCCGCCGGCGGCGATCGCCGGGGATCGCCTGGCCTGGGCCTGCGAGCGTCTCGGACCGGCGTTCGTCAAGATCGGCCAACTGCTGAGCACCAGGGTCGACGTGATCCCTCCGGCGGCGTGCCGGGCGCTGGCCCGGCTACGGGACCGCCTCACCCCGCTCCCGGTCGCGGAGGCGGCTCCGGCCCTGCCCGCCGGTCTCGCCGGGCGCCTCGCGGAGCCGCTCACACCGGTCGCGGCCGGCGCGGTGGCGTGCGTCTACCGCGCCAGGCTGGAGGACGGCCGGCGGATCGCCGTCAAGGTGCGCAGGCCGGGCGTCGACCGGGTGATCGCCCGCGATCTGGCCCTGTTCGGGCTCGGCGCCCGGCTGCTCCAGCGGCTGCCGGGGCTGCGGGGCGCGCCGTTCGCGGCCGTGGTCGACCAGCTGGGCGACGCGCTCACGGGGCAGCTCGACTTCCTCGCCGAGGCGGCGGCGTTGCGCAGGCTCCGGGCCGGCCTCCGGCACCATCGGGCCGTCCGGGTGCCGGAGGTGCTGACCGAGTTCTGCCGCCGGGACGTGCTGGTGATGGAGTACATGCCGGGCCTCGACCGGTCCGGCCGGGGACCGGGCAGGCGGGGGGCCGTGGTGAACGCGCTGCGGGCGATCTACCACATGCTGTTCATCGACGGGTTCGTCCACTGCGACCTGCATCCGGGCAACCTGCACCCGATGCCGGACGGTTCGGTGGTGATCGTCGACGCGGGGTTCCACCGGCAGCTGGCCGACTCGGACCGGCTCGCGTTCGCGGCGTTCTTCTACCGCATGAGCCGGGGGGAAAGGGCGGAGTGCGCCTCGATCGTCCTGTCGACGGTGCTCGGCGGCACCGCCGGCCACGACGCCTCGGGGTTCCGCGCCGACATGGAGGAGCTGGTGCGCAGCAGCACCGGCGCGCGGATCGCGGAGTTCGATCTGGTGGGTTTCGCCGTACGGCTCTTCGCCATCCAGCGCAGGCACGGCTATTACGCCGATCCGCACTTCGTGTTCCCGCTCCTGTCGCTGATCGTCATGGAGGGGACGTTGCGCGAAGCGTGCCCGGAGGTGGATTTCCAGATGGAGGCGCTGCCCTTCGTGCTGCGCGGGCTCATGCGGCCGGGCGGGGCGTAGGGGGTCGCTCACCCCTCCGCCGCGGCGACCTCCGCGAGCCGGGGCAGAACCGTGCCCTGCCAGCCCTTGCCCATCCGCTCGAACGCCGCGCGGTCGCGCTTGTCGTCGAGGTCGAAGCCCGAATGTTCGAGAAGCAGGCGGGTGCCCTTGCCCTCGACGACCAGGCGCCAGGTCAGGGTCCAGGTGGTGTTGAAGGTGTAGACGAGCCGCTCGTACGGCTCCGCCTCCAGCACCTCGCACGGCACCGAGCCCCAGCCGGGCATCTGCAGGTGGAACCGGTGGCCGACGACCGCGCTGACGTCGCCGGGCGCCCACCAGCGGGCCAGCAGTTCGGGTTTGGTCAGCGCGTCCCACACCTTGGCAGGCGGCGCGGGGATGAACTGGTCGACCGAGATGGACGCGTGGCGGGTGTCGGGCACGGTGCTCCTTGTGCATCGGAGAGCGACCCACCAGATCCTAGGACATCGAAGACACCCTCACCATCAGTGACACAGCTTGAACAGGATGTGCCTCTGTCTCATCAGTGACAATCGCCGAGCCCTTTCGTCGTGCGGCTCTGAACCTGGAGACAGTTGAGCCACTTCGCCCTACTCGGAAACGCGGGCAATTGACTATGACTGGTCGCATTACGGACAGCCGATTATCAAAGTCAACCACGCTCCTATCCGCCGGACCTGGCGCCCGACATGCCAGGTCATCTACCAACATCAGCATTTATAGTTCAAGATTCACATGCCAACCGTACGCGAATTCATGAATCTTCAATTGTCTGGATTTTGGCGTATCTGCCGACCCTTGACCCTTCGCTTGAAAATTGCTTAGTGTCTCCCCCGGAAGGTCATCCAGATCAGACGGGGGACAGCCATGGCGCTCACCCGGCTATTTCGCCTGCCCGAACGCAGACTGACGGGGTTCGTACCAAACTCCAGCCCGGCGAAAAGGCAACTCCTGGAGATTGTCGCCGCCTTTGGAGAAGGGTATAACCGGGCGCTCGACAAAGTTCCCGATGTCACCGATTTACCGCGTCATCTGCACGGATTCGCGATCGAGGGCGCGGCCATGAGCTGCACTCTGCTGGACACGATCACTTTCAGGGGAAACCGCCTGCGCGCTCTCATGGAGAACACCGGAGGCAGGTACACCCACCTGATCCATGTCGGCGCCGGTTGGGCTCTGGCACGCCTGCGCCGCACCCGCTGGCCGGGCCTGGGCGACGAGATGCTCCGCTGGCTGGCCTGGGACGGCTGGGGATTTCACCAGGCGTACTTCATGCCCCGCAAGGTCTTCCACAACCACTGGATCGAGGTGGGGGCGCGCGGCGCCACCCGCCCGATCAGAGACCAGGGAACGGGCCGTGCCCTATGGTTCTACACCGGCTCCGACCCCGAGCTGATCGCCCGGCTCATCGGCACGTATCCGCCGCACCGCAGGAGCGATCTGTGGGCGGGCATCGGCCTGGCCGCCGCCTACACCGGCGTGTCCGGCGGGACGGACGACCTGCTCGCCGTCGGCGCGGGCCACCGGGAGCATCTGGCCCAGGGCGCCGCCTTCGCGGCCAAGGCGCACGTGCTCAGCGGGCACGTCCCGCCCGGGTCGGCGAAAGCCGTCGAGACGCTGACCGGGGTCACACCCGACGTGGCCGCCGGGTGGACGGATCAGGCTCTCGCCCGGATACCCCGGCCCGGCTCCCCCGCGGACTACGAACTCTGGCGCGCCGGGATCCGGAAGACCTTCCACCACCACACCGAGGGTGTCCTGTGATGATCAATTGGTCGGCCCACGCGGTCAAGATCGGCGCCTTCCTCACGATGCTCGCCACAGGCTGGGCTGCGGCGCTGCCCGGCGACCTCCCCGCCGAGGTGGAGCGGGCCGCCGCCGCGTTCTCCTTCGCCCGGCAGCCGCTCAACGCCGCCGACGGCGGTCGCGGCGTGCGCGAGGTCGCCCCCGCCTACCAGGACATCCGGCACTGGATCTCCTCGGTCGGGGCCGCGGTCGCGCTCTCCGACCTGGACGGCAACTCCCGCTCCGACGACGTGTGCCTGGTCGATCCGAGAACCGACACCGTCACGCTCCAGCCGGCCCCCCAGACGCAGGACCGGTATCCGCCGATCTCCCTGGTCCCTTCGGGCCTGCCCTACGACCCGACGATGGCGCCGATGGGCTGCGTGCCCGCGGACTACGACGACGACGGGGCCACCGACGCCCTGGTCTACTACTGGGGCCGCTCCCCCGTGCTGTTCCTGCGCGGCGACGGGCCGCTCACCGGCCCGGCCGCGTTCACCCCGCGGGAGCTGGTCCAGCCCTTCCAGGTGTGGAACACCAACGCCCTGTCGCTGGCCGACGTGGACGGCGACGGCCGCACGGACCTGATCGTCGGCAACTACTTCCCCGACGGCGCGCGCGTCCTGGACCCGGCCGCCCGCTCCGGGCCCGAGCTGCGGATGCAGGCCTCCATGTCGAACGCCACCAACGGCGGCTCGAACCGTGTCCTGCTGTCGCGCGGCGGCGGGACGTACGCCGAGGCCGCGGGCGCCTTCGACCAGGAGGTGGCGGACGGCTGGACCCTGGCGATCGGCGCCCAGGACCTCGACGGCGACGGGCTGCCGGAGCTCTACATCGCCAACGACTTCGCCCCGGACCACCTGCTGCGCAACCGGTCCCGTCCCGGCGAGGTCTCCTTCGAGGTCACGCGAGGACCCCGCCACGTCACCACCCCGAAGTCCAAGGTGCTGGGCCAGGACTCCTTCAAGGGCATGGGCGTCGCCTTCGCGGACCTGAACGGCGACGACGTCTCCGACATCCTGGTCAGCAACATCACCCAGGAGTACGGCCTGCTGGAGAGCAACTTCGCGTGGGTCAGCGGCCGGGGACGCGTCTTCGACGACGCAGGCACCGCCTTCTACACCGACGAGAGCGAGGCGCTCGGGCTGTCGCGCAGCGGCTGGGGCTGGGACATCAAGGCCGGCGACTTCGACGGCGACGGCGTCAACGAGATCCTCCAGGCCACCGGATTCCTGCGCGGCACGGTCAACCGCTGGGCTGACCTGCAGGAACTCGCCATGACCAACGACGACCTCCTGGCGAATCCCGCCATGTGGCCCGATTTCCATCCGGACGCCGACATCTCCGGGGACAACGTCAACCCCTTCTTCGTCCGCCTCCCCGGCGGGCGCTACGCCGACGTCGGCCAGGCCGTCGGCGTGGCGGATCCGGGCGCGTCGCGCGGCATCGCCACGGCGGACGTCGACCATGACGGCCGGCTGGACTTCGCCGTCGCCAACCAATGGCGGCAGAGCCACTTCTATCGCAACACCGGACCGGGACGCCCGCCCTTCCTGGGACTTCAGCTGATGCGCCCGGCGGGCGGCTGTTCCAGCAACGCCGAAGCCCTCTCCCCCGCCATCGGCGCGACCGTCCGGCTGGCTTCGGGCGCCCAGGGCACGCGCACCGGCCAGGTCTACCCCGCGAACGGACACGCCGGCGTCGCCGCCGCGGAGCTGATGTTCGCGCTCCGCGCGGGCACCACGTCCGTGCCGGTCGAGGTGACCTGGCGCGACACCTGCGGCCGGGCCCGTACCGCCGCCGTCGACCTCGCGCCCGGCTGGCATCGCCTCCGCCTCGGCGACGACCGCTCGATCACCCCTGTCACGGAGGGAACACCATGACCTCTGCCCAGCGCGATCCGAGAACGGCGGCGCTTCGCAGATTCGCCCTGTCCATCACCGTGTTCAACCTCCTCGGGCACCTCTGGCTCGGCTTCGAGCAGGCGTACATCACCCCGATCGTGGCCGTGGCGTTCGCCTACGCGCTCGACCTCGCGCTGGAGACCGCGGAGGCGAGCGCCGAGAAGCGGACGCCCAAGTACCGGAAAGAAGGCCTGCTGGACTTCCTCCTGCCCGCCCACATCTCCGGTCTGGCCTGCGCCATGCTGCTGTACGCCAACGACCGGCTCTGGCCGGTGCTGTTCGCCGTGGCCGTCGCCATCGGCGGCAAGTACATCGTCCGGGTGCGCGTCGCCGGGAAGAAGCGGCACATACTCAACCCGTCGAACGCCGGCATCGCGATCACCCTGCTGGTGTTCCCCTGGGTCGGCATCGCGCCGCCGTACCACTTCACCGAGTGGGTCAGCGGTCCGATCGACTGGATCATCCCCGCCTTCATCCTCGTCGCCGGGACCATGCTCAACGCCAAGCTCACGGGGAAGATGCCGCTCATCCTGGGCTGGGCCGGGGCGTTCCTCGCCCAGGCCGTGATCCGCACGTGGGTCGACGGCACCGCGACGACGAGCGCGCTGGTGGTCATGACGGGCGTCGCCTTCATCCTGTTCACCAACTACATGATCACCGATCCCGGCACGACACCGGTCAAGCCGCGCAACCAGGTCGTCTTCGGAGCGTCCACGGCGGTGGTCTACGGCCTGCTCGTGCACTTCCACATCGTGTACGGCCTGTTCTTCGCGCTGGTCATCGTGTGCGTCGCCCGGGGCGTGCTGCTCGCGGCGCTGTCCGCCCGGGAGGCGCGCCTCCAGCAGAGCGCCGTGCCGGTCCCCGCCACCTCGGTGGCCGTCCCCAGTTCCAGGTGACCGCCATGACAGACGTCGCCATCGTCGGCATGGGCTGCCGCTATCCCGACGCGGCCGGCCCGGACCGCCTGTGGGAGCTGGTCATGGCCCGCAGGCGGGCGTTCCGGCCCATCCCCGCGACCCGGCTGAACCTCGCCGACTACGACACCGGCGACCCCGACTCGACCTATGTCCGGTACGCGGCGCTCCTGGAGGGCTGGTCGTTCGACCGGGCCCGGCACCGCATCCCGGGAACCACCTACCGTGTCACCGATCCGGCGCACTGGCTGGCCCTGGACGTGGCCGCCGACACCCTCGCGGCGGCGGGCTTCGCCGACGCGTCCGGACTCGACCGCGACAGGGTCGGCGTGGTCCTGGGCAACACGCTGACCGGCGAGTTCACCAGGGCCACCGCCATGCGGCTGCGATGGCCGTACGTGCGCCGCGTCCTGCAAGAGGCCATGGCCGGCGAGGACCTCGGCGAGTCCGTCCGCGACCAGCTCGTCAAGCGGGCCGAGGAGCTGTTCAAGGCGCCGTTCCCCGAGCCCACGGACGAGAGCCTCGCCGGAGCGCTGTCCAACACCATCGCCGGGCGCGTCTGCAATCACTTCGACCTGCACGGCGGGGGTTTCACCGTGGACGGCGCGTGCGCCTCGTCGCTGCTCGCGGTGATCCACGCCTGCGTGGCCCTGACCTCCGGGGATCTGGACTTCGCCCTCGCCGGAGGCGTGGACCTGAGCCTCGACCCGTTCGAGCTGGTCGGGTTCGCCAGGACCGGGGCCCTCGCGCGTACGGACATGCGGGTCTACGACGCCTCTCCCACCGGCTTCTGGCCGGGCGAGGGGTGCGGCATGGTCGCGCTGATGCGCGCCGAGGACGCGCTGGCGCTGGGGCGGCGGCCGCTCGCGCTGATCCGCGGATGGGGGGTGTCCTCCGACGGGCGCGGCGGGATCAGCAGGCCCGAGCCCGACGGGCAGCTGCTCGCCCTGCGGCGCGCCTACGAACGCGCCGGGTTCGGCGCGGACACGGTCGGCTACTTCGAGGGGCACGGCACCGGGACGGCGGTCGGCGACCACGCCGAGCTCCAGGCCATGCGGGCCGTGCGCGGGCAGGGCCGCCGCCCGGCCTTCGTCGGGTCGATCAAGGCCAACATCGGGCACACCAAGGCGGCGGCCGGCGTGGCCGGACTGATCAAGGCGACGCTGGCCGTGCACCATCAGATCGTCCCGCCGACCACCGGTTCGCACACGCCGCACGAACTCCTCGGGGACGGGCTCACCGTCGCGGAGGGGCCCGTCCCCTGGCCCTCGGCCCCCGTACGGGCAGCGGTCAGCGCGATGGGGTTCGGCGGGATCAACACCCATCTGGTGGTGGAGAGGGCAGGATCGGCCCGTCGAACCCGGTTGTCCGCCGTACAGGAGCGGATGGCGCGCACACCGACGGACACGGAGGTCTTCGCCGTGACGGCGGACAGCACCGCCGCGCTCACCGGGAAGCTCCGGCACGTCGCCCGGCTGGCGGAGACCCTGTCCTTCTCCGAACTCACCGACCTGGCCGCCCGGCTGGCCGGCGAGCCGCAGGGGAGCCACCGGGTCGCCTTCACGGCCCACCATCCTGGCCAGCTCGCCCGCCGGGCCGAGCGGGCCGCCGCCCTGGCGGGCCGCGCCGCCGCCGAGTCCGGCGTCTTCAGCGGGGTGGGCCCGCCCGGGAAGGTCGGCCTGCTGTTCACCGGCCAAGGCGGACCGGCCCGCGGCGACGCCGGCGCCCTGGGCAGGCTGTACGACGGGGCGCGGGCGTACTTCACCGGGGAAGAAGGCATCGACACGGCGATCGTGCAACCGGCCGTCTTCCGGGCCTCCATGGCCGCGCTGCGGTGGCTGGACAGCCTCGGGGTGGCCGCCGTCGCCGCGCTCGGCCACAGCGTCGGCGAGATAGCGGCGCTGACCTGGTCCGGGGCCATCGACGAGGAAGCCGCGCTGGAACTGGTGACCGAGCGCGGCCGGATCATGGGCGAGGTGGGCGCGCCAGGCACCGGCATGGCCTCCGTCTCCGCCCCCGCGAGCCGGGCCGCCGCCCTGATCGAAGGGCTGGACCTGGTCGTCGCGGCCGACAACGGCGCCTCCACGGTCGTCGCCGGGCCGTGGACCGAGGTCGAGACCCTGGTGCGGCGGGCCGGCGCGGACGGCGTCACGGCGACGCGACTGGAGGTGAGCCACGCCTTCCACTCCCCCGCCGTGCGGCAGGCCGTCGCGCCGTTCACCATCTGCCTGGACAAGGCGCCGTTCACCGTGCCGGTGGGACCGGTCTACTCGACGGTCACCGGCACGGAGCTGAGCGCGGGCACCGATCTGCGCCGGCACCTGGCCGCCCAGATCACCGATCCGGTGCGGTTCCGTGAGGCGCTGGATCTGCTCGCCGCCGAGTGCGACCTGCTGGTCGAAGCCGGTCCTGGACATTCGCTGGCGACCCTGGCCACCGCCCACCTCGGCGGCTCGCCTCCGGCCGTCTCCGTTGACGCCGGCGCGGCCGGCGCGCGGGGCCCGCTGGAGACCGCCGCCGCCCTGTTCGCGGCAGGCGCGACCGACTCGTTGCGCACCCTGTTCGACCAGCGCTTCCACCGGCCCTTCGAGCTGGACCGGGAGCCCGTGTTCCTGACGAATCCCTGCGAGACGGCGCCGGAGCCCGCCCCGTCCGCCGCGCCGGAACGGCCGCGGCCGGAAGGCGGCGGCGTGGCCGAGATCGTGCGCGAGCTGGTCGGGGCCGCCCTGGAGCTGGAGCCTGACGCGATCGCGGACGACGACCACCTCCTGGCCGACCTGCACATGAACTCTCTGCAGGTCGTCCAGCTCGCCGCCGAGTCGGCGTCGGCTTGCGGGAAGGCGCTGCCGCCGGTCCTGCCCTCGATCGCCGAGGCCACGGTCGGTGACCTGATCGCCGCCGTCGAGGCGTTCCCCCGGGCCGAGGAGCACACGCTGGACCTGCCCGACTGGTTCCGCCTGTTCACCGAGCACCAGGAGCCCGTCCAGCCGCCCGAGCCGGAAGGCGCGCTGCGCGCGCATGTCCCCGCCGTGCCCACGGACGCCGACCTGGCCGCCTTGGTCGCCACGGCGCGCCGGGCGATCGCCGGTGGGCTGCCCCTCGTCGTCACCGACGAGGCCGACTGCGCCTCCGGGTTCGTCGCCGCCCTGCGCCAGGAGCATCCGGACGCCGACGTCCATTGGCTCGGCGTGGACCGCGCGGGCCGGACCTACGAGGTCCGGCACTCGCCCATGGCCCGCCCGCGCAGCGATCCACCGCTGCGGCGGGACGACGTGGTCGTCATCACCGGCGGAGGCAAGGGGATCGGGCTGGAAGCCGGGCTCACCCTCGCGAAGGCGTACGGGGTCCGGCTGGCGCTGATCGGCCGGTCGGATCCCGGCACGGACCCCGAACTGGCCGGCGGCCTGGAGAGGTTGCGGGCCGCCGGGGTGGTGGCCGCCTACCGCAGGGCGGACGTCACCGACGCCGCCGCTGTCACGCGGGCCATGGCGGAGCTGTCCGAGCTCGGCCCGATCGCCGGGGTGGTGCACGCCAGCGGGATCAACCGGCCCGCCCTCTTCGGCGAGCTCACGGACGAGGACTTCGCCGAGCACGCCCGTACGAAATGTGCCGGTCTGGAGAACGTGCTCGCCGCCGTCGATCTCGGCGGGCTGCGGCTCCTCCTCGCGTACGGGTCCGTGATCGGGCGGTTCGGGCTGGCCGGCGAGACGCACTACGCCCTGGCTAACGGACGGCTCCAGGCCATGGTGCGCGCCCTCGCGCCCCGGCTGCCCGACGGCTGCGTCAGCGCGACGCTGGCCTGGACCGTGTGGTCCGGGGCGGGGATGGCCGAACGGCTCGGCGTGGTCGACCACCTCGCCGGCGCCGGGATCGGCACCCTGCCCGCGGAACGGGGCGCCGAGCTGCTGCTGGACGCCATAGCGGCACGTCCCGCCGGGGAGACCATCGTCATCAGCGGCCGGCTTCCCCAGCTCGACCGCGCGCAGGTCACCCCGCCGCGGCATCCGCTGCTGCACCGCCTGCTCAGGTTCGTCCCGGGGGTCGAGCTGGCGGCCGAATGCGAGCTGGACGCGTCGCGCGCGTTCCTGGCGGACCACCAGCTCCACGGGGTGCGGCTGCTGCCCGCCGTCTGCGCTCTGGAGGCCATGGCCCAGGCCGCGGAGATGCTCGGCACTCCCGCTCGCACGATCACGGACGCCCGGTTCGAACGACCGGTCATCGTGCCCGCCGACGGGACGCGGACCATCCGGATCCACGCCCTGCGCCACCCCGACGGCAGCGTGGCGGTCACCGTCCGCAGCGCGGAGACCGACTTCTCCGCCGACCACTTCGCCGGCCGGGTCGGCCCCGGGCCGGCCGATCCGCCGGACGTCGAGGTCCCCGCCGGTGACCCGCCCGGCCACGAACCGGCCGAGCTGTACGGATCGCTGTTCTTCCACGGGCCGGCGTTCCGGCGCCTGACCCGTTTCGAGTCCCTCTTCCCCACCGGCTGCCGGGCGGTGCTGTCCGGGGCCGGCGAGGACCTGGGGCTGGGCGAGCCGGTTCTGGGGGACGCCGCCCTGCACGACGCGGCCATCCACGTCCTGCAGGCGTGCGTGCCCCACCGGCGTCTCCTGCCGGTCGCCTGCGATCGCTTCCAGGTGCACGGCGGCGCCCGGTCCGCCGACGTGGTCGTCGAGGCGGTCGAACGGGAGCACCAGGGCGTCGACTACACCTACGACGTCCTGGCCCGGTCCGTGGACGGGCGTCCCCTGTTCAGCTGGTCGGGGTTGCGGCTGCGCGACACCGGGCCGCTGCGCCTGGACGCCGTCCCGCCGCTGCTGACCGGCCCGTACCTCGAACGCGTGGTGGGGGACCTGTGCCCGGGGGCGGCCGCCGTGACCCAGGAGTGGGTGGAGCTGGACGGCCCGCCGCTCCCGCTCGGTCCCGAGTGGACGGATCAGGCCGAGCAGCTGGCGCGCCTGACCGGCGAGTCGCGCACCTCTCTGAACTCGCGGCTGAGTGCGGTGCTCAAGTGTCTGCCCGAAGCGGGCCAGGCCAGATCGCTCCAGGTCGAGGCCGCGTACGAGCACGGCTGGATCAAACTCAGCGGCCCCTCCGGGTCGGCCGTCCTGTCCGGCCTGCTCACCCTGAACGATTCCGGCGGCCCGCCACGACCCATGGTCGTCGCCGTGCTCACCCAGGAGAGGCGATGAATCCTTTCTACGAACACCGCCAGGTGGTGACCTTCGCGGACACCAACGTGGTCGGGAACGTGTACTTCACCCATTACTTCGAGTGGCAGGGCCGCTGCCGGGAACGGTTCCTCGCCGACCAGGCGCCGGAGGTCCTCCAGGAGCTCACCCGCGACCTCGCCCTGGTGACGGCCGACTGCGCGTGCGAGTTCTTCGCCGAGCTGTACGCGCTCGACGAGGTGTCGATCCGCATGTCGCTGGGCGGCATCGAGGCCAACCGGGTGACCATGGAGTTCCACTACTACCGGCTGGGCGCCGGTCCGGCTCTGCTCGTCGCCCGGGGACGGCAGACGATCGCGTGCATGCGCCGCGGCTCCGGCGGCGCCCTCCACCCGACGGAGATCCCCGGCCCGCTCAGGCGGGCGCTCGACCCTTACCGTCCCGTCCCGGCAGCCTAGGAGGACCGCCCCGTGGATCCGCGGATCGGCATCATCGGGTGCGGGCGGATGGGCACGGCCCTGGCCCGGCTCATCGACCTGCACCGGATACCGCTGCTGCTGGCCAACCGGACGCCCGGACGGGCCGCCGCGCTCGCCGCCGAGCTGTCGTGCGCGCGGGCCGTGCCGCCGCAGGAGGCCGCCGCCGAGTCCGATCTGACCATCCTGGCCACGCCCATCGACGCCACCTGCCGTGACGTGGCGCCCCAGCTGCGGCGGACGCGGTCCGTCATCGTCGACGTGTCCAACCCGTGCTTCGGTGAGCCGGCCGCGCCGCCCTACGCCTCGGCGGCGCAGCGGATCGCCGCGGCGCTGCCCGGTTGCGCCGTGGTGAAGGCGTTCAACTGCCTGTCGGCACGATGGATCAGCGCCTACATCCGCGCGCCCGGCCTGGTCACGATCCCCATCGCGGGCGACGACCCCGATGCCAAGCTGCTCGTCACCCGGTTCTGCAAGCAGCTGGGATTCGACATCGCCGACGCCGGGCCCCTGGCCAACAGCCGGTGCATCGAAAGCCTGACCGAGCTGCTGCTGTGCCTCGACGCCGACTCGATCGGCGTGAAGCTCGTGCCGGCCCTCCCCTGACCGCGGCCGCGCCGTCCCCCCACGAAACCGATCCCAGGAGTCGTCATGTCCGCTCCCGCCATCAGCCGTTCGACGCTCAACGAGCGACACCACAAGACGGCTCTCGGTGTCTTCCTCGTGATCGTCCTCGCGCACTGGGCGGAACACGTCGTCCAGGCGATCCAGATCTACGCGCTGGGCTGGCCGGTCCCCGAGGCGCGCGGACTGCTCGGGCTGCCGTTCCCCTGGCTCGTCACCTCGGAATGGATGCACTACGGCTACGCCCTGGTCATGCTCATGGGGCTGATCCTGCTGCGCCCGGGCTTCACCGGCCGTTCCAGGACCTGGTGGACCGTCGCGCTGGCCATCCAGTTCTGGCATCACATCGAGCACCTGCTCCTGCTGATCCAGGCGCTGTCGGGGACGTACCTGGCCGGGCGGGCCGCGCCCACCAGCGTCATCCAGCTCGTGATCCCCCGCGTCGAGCTGCATCTGTTCTACAACGCCGTGGTCTTCGCGCCGATGGTGGTGGCCATGGTGCTGCACCGGCGTCCGCGCCTGGAAGAACGCGCCGTCATGCGGTGCGACTGCGCGCTCCAGCCCGCATGAGGTTCCGCCCCTCCCCGCCGATGGCCGTCGTCCTGCTGCTGGTCGCCGCGCTCGCGCTGTCCTGGACGCTGCCCGGGATCGGCCCGGCGCTACGGCTCGCCACCGGCCACGGCCTGCGGGGGACCTTCACCGCGCAGCGCCTGGACTGCCTGCGCCATCCCGGGCACGAGAGCTGCGCCTGGACCGGCGCGTTCCGCTCCCGCGACGGCCTCGTCCAGCGCACGGAGGTCACCCTCGCGGGCAGCGACCGGGGCACCCATCGAGCGGGCCAGCGGGTCGAGGCGGTCGACGTGGGGCTGACCAACCGCGTCTACGGCCCGGGCGGCTCCGCCGAATGGGTCTTCACCGTACTGCTGGCCCTGGCCGAGCTGGCGCTCCTGGCCTTCGCCCTGACAGCGATCGCCGGAGCGATCCGGCGCGGTGAAGGGACGCGTTCCGCCGCCGGGGCGTCGCGGTCAGCGCCAGCCGAGTGCGGGGGCGACGTGGGTCAGGACCGATGAGAGCAGGTGGGCGTTGTAGTCCACGCCGAGCTGGCTGGGCACCGTCAGCAGGAGCGTGTCGGCCGCGGCTATCGCCTCGTCGGCGGCCAGTTCCTTGACGAGCACGTCGGGCTCGGCGGCGTACGTGCGCCCGAAGACGGCCCTGGTGGTGGCGTCGATGAAGCCGACCTGGTCGGAGCTGGTGCGCTCGTGACCGAAGTACGCGCGGTCGGTGTCGTTGACGATCGGCATGATCGAGCGGCTCACCGACACCCGCGGCTCGCCCTCGTGGCCGGCCTCCTTCCACGCCTCCCGGTAGGCCGCGATCTGCTCGGCCTGCTGCACGTGGAACGGCTTGCCGTTCTCGTCGTCCTTGAGCGTGGAGCTCATCAGGTGCATGCCGAGCCCGGCGGCCCACTTCGCGGTGGCGTTCGAGCCGGAACCCCACCAGACGCGCCGGCGCAGCCCTTCCGAGTGCGGTTCGAGGCGGAGCAGTCCGGGCGGGTTGGGGAACATCGGCCGCGGGTTCGGCTGGGCGAACCCCTCGCCCTCCAGCACCTTGAGGAAGACCTCCGCGTGCCTGCGCGCCATGTCCGCCTCGGTCTCGCCCTCGGCCGGCTCGTAGCCGAAGTAGCGCCAGCCGTCGATCACCTGCTCGGGCGATCCGCGGCTGATGCCGAGCTGGAGCCGCCCGCCCGCGATGAGGTCGGCAGCGCCGGCGTCCTCGGCCATGTAGAGGGCGTTCTCGTACCGCATGTCGATGACGCCCGTGCCGATCTCGATCCGGCCGGTCCGCGCGCCGACGGCCGCCAGCAGCGGGAACGGGCTCGCGAGCTGCCGGGCGAAGTGGTGGACGCGGAAGTAGGCGCCGTCGGCCCCGAGCTCCTCGGCGGCGACCGCGAGCTCGATCGACTGCAGCAGGGTGTCGGACGCGCTGCGCGCCTTGGAGTACGGCGAGGACGACCAGTGCCCGAAGCTCAGAAACCCGATCTTCTTCATACGCACTTCAACATTCCGCACGTCAAAGAGATTCCATCACCGCCCGGCGGTCAGTCGCCGTATTTCTTCACAGCCTCGTAGGACGCGTAGTAGCCCCGGCTGAACGTGGAGTCGTACCACCAGGCCCGCCCGCCGGCGCCGAACGCCATCAGCTGGTTGTACATCTGACGCTTCGGCATGAGCAGCATCGCCGTCCGGACGACGCTGTCGCGCTACGCCTCGGCCCTGGACCGGCTGACCGGCGGCTGGTCGGGCAGATCCCTCATCGCCGCCTACCTCTCGGCCCCCGACCAGGTCGAGGCCGCGGTGCGCTGCGCCCAGCCGGAGAGGGATCGCGCGACGTTCCACCGCTTCGACGCCTGGGCCGCCCAGACCGGCCGGCCCACCCCCGAAGCGCTCGCCCACCGCTGCCGGGCGCTCCTCATGCCTCCGGGCGCCAGGCCTGCTTCGAAGCCGCCTTGCGCGCTCATCACCGCGACCCGCAACCGTACGAACAGGCCAGGACCGAGCTCGTCTACGGCCAGTGGCTGCGCCGCACCCGCCGCAAGCGCGCGGCGCGCGAGTTGCTGGAAGCCTCCCGCGAACGTTTCGACCAGCTCGGGGCCCGTCCTTGGGCCCGCCGCGCCGCCGCCGAGCTCCGCGCCACCGGCGACCCGCGTCACGGCCGCGCGGCCGGGCACGTCCCCCGGAACCTGCTCACCGCCCAGGAACGCCGGATCGCCAGGCTCGCCTCGCGCGGCGTCCGCAACCGCGACATCGCCGCCCAGCTCTTCCTCAGCCCCCGCACGGTCGGCAACCACCTGTACAACGTGTTCCGCAAGCTCGGCATCACCTCCCGCCGCGACCTCGGCACCGCTCTCGGCCTCGACACGCCCTGACAGGCGCCGAACACGCCGACGCCCTCGCCGCGCAAGCCGGGTACGCACGGCGCCCTCGCCGCGCAAGCCGGGTACGCACGGCGCCCTCGCCGCGCAAGCCGGGTACGCACGGCGCCCTCGCGGCGCAAGCCGGGTACGCACCGGCGCCCTCGCGGCGCAGGCCGGGTGCGCGCCGAGCTTCCCGGCCTGATCCGCGTCATCACAGGGCCTAGTTCGGCGTGGAGGGGATGGGATCCCCTTGTCTCGACCGGCCGGGTGTCACCAGGGCGGCGACGACGACGCCGGCGCCCGCCGCGACGGCGGCCACGGTGAACCCGCCGGCGAAGCCGCTCAGCGTGGTTCCCGCCAGGCTCGCGGCGGCGACGCTGGAGACGACCGCGGCGCCGAGTGAGGCGCCGAACTCGTGGAAGGTGCTCACGATGCCGGACGCGATCCCGGCCTCATGGGGCGCCACCTGGCCGAGCGCGGTCGCCGAGGCGACGACGAACAGCGCGCCGGTGCCCGCGGCGGCGACGGAGACGCCGACCACGACGACGGCGGGATGCATCGACACGGCCGGTGCGGCCAGGCCGAGAGCCGCGACCGCCAGTCCGGCGACGGCCGGCGCGCGTCCGCCCCAGCGGCCGATCACGCGGCCGGTCAGGTTGGCCCCGAGCATCGTGGCCACCGCCACGGGGAGGAACAACAGGCCCGTGTGCAGCGCGCCGTATCCCTGCGCCTGCTGGAAATAGAAGGTGCCCAGGAAGAACACGGCGATCATCAGGGCCGTCGCCATCAGGATGAGGAACGCGCCCGCCGCCACGGGCCGCCGCGCGAGCAACCGGACGTCCATCAGGGGCGACCGCGCCCGCCGCTGCCACACGACGAACAGGACGTAACCCACCGCGGCGGCCAGGACGAGCCAGCCGGTGAACGACGTGAGCCAGCCCCGCTCGCCGGCGGCGATGAGAGCGTAGATCAGCGACGCGGTGGAGGCCGTCACCAGGATCGCGCCGAGGACGTCCAGCCGTGACCGTTCGGTTCCCCAGGTCGGCAGCCGCGGCACGAGGGCGGCGAGCACCGCGGCGATCACCAGCCCGATGGGCACGTTGACGTAGAAGACCCACGACCATCCGGGGCCCGCCGTGAGGAGGCCGCCGACCAGGACGCCGAGGGCGGCTCCGCCTCCGCCGAGCGCGGACCAGACGCCCAGGGCCTTGTTCCGCTCCTCGCCGTCGAACAGGGCCACCACCAGGGACAGCGCCGAGGGTGACAACAGGGCCGCGCCGACCCCCTGGGCGATGCGGCCGCCCACGAGCATGGCCGCGGATTCCGCCAGTCCGGTGACCAGCGACGCCGCGGTGAAGAGAAGAAGTCCGGTGAGCATGACGCGCTTGGCGCCCACCAGGTCCGAGATCCGCCCGCCGAGCAGCATGAGTCCGCCGAAGGTGAGCGTGTAGGCGCTGACGGTCCAGGTCAGCGCCTCGCGGGTGAGCCCGAGGTCGGTCTCGATGTGGGGCAGGGCGATGGCGACGACGGTGACGTCGAGGATCAGCATGAGCTGCGCCACGCCGAGAAGGCCGAGAACGCGCCAGCGCGCCGGGTGTGCGCCCGGCTGGGCGATCTGTTGGTTCATGAGGTCTCCATGGCAAGAACTCGTACTTCCATGTACGAGCTTTGCCCTGACTATAACTCGTATGTGTGCGTACGCGTTAGAGTGCCGACATGGCTGAGCCGTCCATACGCCCCAAGCGCCGCGCCGATGCCGAGCGCAGCATCGCCCGCATCGTGTCCGCGGCCCGCGCCCTGCTGAGCTCTGACCCCAACGCGAAGACGGACGACATCGCGAAGGCGGCGGGCGTGGGGCGGATGACCCTGTACGGGCACTTCGGCACCCGCGCCGAACTCGTCGAAGCGGCGCTCGTGGACGCGTTGAAGGCCGGTGACGAGACCCTGTCGGCCGTCGACCTGACGGGGAACGCCCGCGAGGCCATGACCCGCCTGCTGGCGTCGAGCTGGCAGATCGTGGCCGAGTCCGCGGCCCTGCTCGCCGCGGCCGAGGAGGTCCTCCCCGCGGGACGGATCAGGGAGCTGCACGAGCGACCGGTCCGGCGCATGACCGAGCTCGTCAGCCGCGGCCAGGACCAGGGCGTCTTCCGCGCCGACCTGCCCACCACCTGGCTGGTCAGCGTCGTCCAGTACATTCTGCACGGGGCGGCGACCGAAATACGAGCGGGACGCCTCGCCCCTCACGACGCCGCGGAAGTGGTGACGAAATCCGTGGAGTCGGTGCTGACCGGCCAGGCCGTCAAGAGATGAATTCGACCAGGCGAACAAAAGAAAGAAACAGCAGGTCAAAGGCAAGATTCCCGTCATTCACGAAAATCTCGTCCGCTCTATTCGTGACCTATGTCATTGCATTTATCGCCTCTAATGCTCCTATAATCGGAGACAAAGGCGGGATTCGATGAACAGCGCATGGAGAACGGCATGATGATTTCACCCGGCCCGTACGACGAGTTCGATCTGACGGGACACGCGTGCGTCGTCACCGGGGCCGCGCAGGGCATCGGCGCCGCCGAGGCGCGGCTGCTCGCGCGGCGTGGTGCGGCGGTGCTGTGCGCGGACCTGGCGGACACCGGGCCGTTGGTGGAGGAGATCCGCGACGAGGGCGGCATCGCCCTCTCCTGGCAGGGGGACCTCACCGAGCGGGGAGCGGCCGAGGACGTCCTGGCCGCCGCCGAGGGTTCCGGGCGGCCGGTCTCGGTTCTGGTCAACAACGCCGGCATCGTCCGTGACCGGATGGTCTTCAACCTGGACGACGCCGACTGGGACGCGGTGCTCGCGGTGAACCTGACCGCGCCCTTCCGGCTGTGCCGTGCCCTGGCCCGGCACTGGCGCGGGCAGCCGCGGCGCGCGGGACGGCGGATCATCAACACGAGCAGCGAGTCGGGGCTCTACGGCAACGCCGGGCAGAGCAACTACGCGGCGGCCAAGGCCGGTCTCGCCACGCTGACCTTGACCCTCGCCGCCGAGCTCTCCCGCTACGGGGTCCGCGTCAACGCGATCGCCCCCCGGGCACGCACCCCGATGAGCGAGGCCGCGTTCGGCACACTGCCCGGCGGCGCGCTGCCGCCCGACCGCGTCGCGGCCCTGGTCGCCTGGCTCGCCGGCCCGTCCGGCGAGGACGTCACCGGGCAGGTCTTCGTCGTCGCCGGGGACACCGTGCGGCGGATGCGCACCTGGTCGCCGGTGCGCGCGGCCCGGCAGCCGGAGGAGTGGTCGCCCGAGACGAGCAAGCGCTTCCTGGCGGAGCTCTTCGACGGCGACGCCACACGTCACGAGCCCGCTCCGATCAGCGCCCTGTTCACCGGCGAAGCCACCGGGTAGCGCCCCGGCGGACCGGCCGCCGAGATCGGCGATGGTTTGGCGGGGGGGGGGGGGGGGGGGCGCGGCCCCCCCCCCCCCCCCCCCCCCCCCGCGGGCCGGGGCCCCCCCCCCCCCCCCCCCCCCCCCCCGCCCCCCCCCCCCCCGGGCCCGGGGGGGGCCCCCCCCCCGCCCCCGCCCCCCCCGGCCGCGCCCCGCCCGACCGCGCGGCCCCCCC